>CAZZCR010000006.1:0-186542 GCA_964652995.1 uncultured Flavipsychrobacter sp.
GTACCATTCCATTACTGTGCAGTCGCCGGGGAGTTCTACCACTTTTTCTTTGGCTGCTGCAAGCATCGACATTGCTCTGCGCTCGCAGCTGTTGTCAAAGTGGTTGAACATTTTATCGGCGAGGAACAAACGCGCCAGTGGTATCAGCACTATGAACAAGTATAACTTGAACTGTACCGGTCGGATGTTGGTGATGAGATAGTAGGCCGAAAGCACATAGAAGGCAATAAGCGCGGTAGTGACAGGCACCATAACGTCGCGACGCACTATCTGCGGGCGGTAGAAACGGTAACCACCCAGCGGCAGCAGCAACATATATGCTGATGCAAATATGGATATCCATACAAACAGGCGCAGCATCTTGCGGCTTTCGGTTGTGCCGGCACTTGCAAGGACGGCGAGGTTAACCCCTATCATAGACATCAACAGTACTAATCCTTCACCGCTGAACATGTGAATGATAGACGATGGTAGGCGTTGATACCGTGCTGCCAGCGACATCTGCTGGGTGAAGTTCTCAATATTGTTCTTTCCTACATAGAAAGAATAGAACGCCATCAGCACCGCGAAGCCAGTAATAAACATCACCGGTTTCGGAAGTTCTTTTATCGTAGTGGTCAGTCGCGAGTTTAGGGAGGCGCCGCTGTTTTTAACCCATCGTTGGCGAAATAGCTCCAGCCACATGAACCCGCAACCAAGAATGATCACCGGCGCACTCACCGGCCCGTTAAAGGCTACAGCCCACGAAAGCACCAGTAGCACACCCGTTAGCAAAGGTCCGAAGCTGATGTTGCGTTTGTGAAACAGAAGCAGGAAGAATGGCAGAAAGAAGATGCCAACCAACAATACAGAAAAGGCATAGGAGAAGGCGTAGGAAATAGGCGGGTCTATGATGCCGATGTCCCATACGTAGCCGCAGTTCTGAAACAATGGCGTCAGCAAGACAGCAGCAAGCAGAAAACGACCGTTGAATATGCGAAAGCTGCCGCTTACATAAACGCCTATAAGATAGGTGAATGCGATCTGCCAAACGGTTTTTGCCAGCGCGCTTGCTAGGTAAACGCTGCTGATAGGGTCGGTGAATTTCTGGAAAAAGAAGGGCCACGTTCTGAAGTGTGCATAAATGGACGCATGCAACACAAACCGGTTGGTGGCATTGTAGTGATCGCCATGCAGCAAAACGCCCAGTCCCAGCGGGTCGTGCAGCACCCGCACAAAGTTGGGTGCCGGCACAGCCACCAGCGACATATCGCCGTCAAGTATGGCGTGGTAATGCTGGTAGAATGCAAAAGCGAAGTTGGCAATAAGAAACAGCAACGCCACTACATACAGCCTGTTATTGGTCTTTTCTGTCCACATGATCTGCTTACGTGCTCTGATTTGCCCTATTGTTTTTCTTTCACGGTTTCTGTCCGAAGCCCCATTGATTCGAGGCTTACGGCAAGTTCTTTCATTTCTGAGGGGTAGATGATCACCGGTGCGGTTACTTCTCCGGTACTCGTGTTGATCCTAATGGTGTAAAGTAGGTCGTTATGTGTCTCTATTCTGATATTCCTTATTGCTGCTTTAGCCACAGAGATGGGCTTGCGCATGGGGTTGACTGACGAGAGGCTGAGTGTGTTATCGGCAATGCGAACAAATTGATACCTCGGGAAGTACATGTACATATCGTACAGAACTATGCAAAGCGCCACCACAAGAAATACGATGCTGTGCCTTACAACAAAGTATGCCAGCACCAGTAATCCCACCGATATCAGTGAAGAAGTGAGCAGGCTTTTGTTTCCATACGATTTGGCCATGCCCAAAAATAGACATAATTCACGCAAAACATAATTCCCGTCACTATCGCCACCTGTAGAATACCTCCGGAACAGCCGCCTCAATAGCGGAGACCACGTCTGCCGGCAGAGGGCCAAGCTCTGCTGCCAGCAAAGCGTCTTTTAGCTGTTTTGTGTTCTTTATGCCCGGGATAGTGAGTGTATTGTAGGGGTTGGAAAGTTGGAAACGCAGCGCACTTACCGTTATGCCGCCTTCAAGATCATTCAGAAAAGCCAGTTCCCGCACGGCTCCGGTCACCCAGTCCACTTGTTCGGCGTTGAAATTGCTCCTAATGTCGTTCGTGGCAAATGTGCGGTTTTCCGTAAGCGTTCGTGGTGTGATAAACCCCGACGCCAGTGGCACCCTTGAAATGAAGGTGTACCGGTCTTTATACTGTTCATCAGAGAAGAACGACGCATACCGGCGATCCAGCACATTATACACTGCTTCTACCACACTGCCGAAGTTGTGCTTCAATACGTTGGCCACACCCTTCTGTGTGCGGCAGCTAACGCCGTATGATTTTATCTTGCCTTCGCGTATCAATCGATCGAATGGTTCTCCGTCCAATTCGGTCAGGTCCATATCATCGGGTGGGTTGTGCAGCAGCAGCACGTCTATACAATTGGTCTGCAGACGTTTAAGGCTGTGTTCCACACTACGCACCATATTGGTTGCCGAGAAATCATCGTCGTCGCTATCTGTTCCTTCAATGATCCCGTATTTTGTGCAGATGACGGGCGTGGTTTTGCCTGCACCGTTGTATGACTTCAACGCGGCTCCCAGCAGCTCTTCCGATCGGCCGGCACCGTAGGCCACTGCAGTGTCGAAGAAGTTGATGCCATTGTCTAATGCCATATGGATGGCGCGTACCGACTCATCAGCATCAATAGTGCCGTAGCCATTCGGTCTTCCGTTCAGATCATAAGCACCGGCAAGTTGCCAGCAACCAAACCCTATACGGTTGACAATCAGTCCGTTAACGGAGATATGAGCGGTGCTCATTAGCTAAAGTTGAATCCGCCCTTGATGAGTGTGCGTGCGCCGTAGAAAGAGTTACGGCCATGAAGCAGTCGGTCATCCTGGAAGAAAGCTGCATCTCCCGGTTTCAGGTATACGGGGAACAAAAGACCACCTTCTACTATTTTCTTCTCGAGGAATTGATGAAACTGTTCGCACATTTCAATGACGTCAGCAGGGTTGTCGGGCATCACTCGGAAGTAGTTCCAGTTCAGCTTCACACCGCGTTCATCAGTATCAATGATCTTTCTGCGTTTGCGCTGGTCTTCGCCCTTGCCGAAGTCTACCTCTACTGTTTTCAGTTTGGCATACAGTTCCGGCTCGAATTTCTCCAGTATATAAATGAGGTCGTCAGAATCAATGAACGTTGTGGCGCCACCTATTTCTGCCGCTTCGGTGCAGAAAAAGAAGTTTACGTCCAGCTCAAAGTTTACATAAGCGGCGTCGGTATGCAGCGGCTGGCGCACATTGGCATGTCTGAAGGTGTACTGATGGTCTTTGTCGTAACGCACATCCGTCCAACGCTCGGCTGCGCGGGCATTGCCGGTTTGTATGTCTTCATCTACGTTTACTATTTCACCCACCCGGTCTACCAGGTCTTCGTAGAATTTCTTATAGTCCGTTCCCTTTGGCACACCGGTAAGGTGTACGATCTTGTATTTCCTCAGGATATCGCCGAACTCTTTCGCGAAATTTTCTGACGGAGCATATACAACCTCTTTAAGGAAATTTGGTCCCATAATTTTTCAGATTAATAGCGTTTTTGAATTGTAATTTGATCGGTGCAAAGCTAATCCATTTATCGGTCGTTGTTCCTGACTTTTGTCATATTCTTTATCCGGCCTTTTTTTATTTCTGTATTTTAGCAGCGCATTGGGCTGTTTCAGCCCCCAACCCGCTTCTTCTGAAATTCTAAAATCTGATGATCCGCTGATGAATACTGAACAACCGCTCGTAAGTGTCTGTACCATTTCTTACAATCATGAAAAATACATAGAGCGTGCCATTCAGGGAGTTGTGGAGCAACGGTACAATTTTAAGGTCGAATTCATCATAGGCGACGACTGTTCAAAAGATGGTACCCGAGACATTATCCGCAAGTATCAGGCGCAGTATCCCGACCTCATTTTTCCGCTGTTTCCCGAAAAGAACCTGGGTGCAAAGCAGAATGCCATGCAAACCATGAAGCGATGTCGTGGCAAGTATATTGCGTTTTTGGAGGGCGATGACTTTTGGACAGATCCTACCAAGCTGCAACGCCAGGCCGACTTCATGGAAGCCAATCCCGAATACATGATCTGCTTCACTGATGTGGATCTGCTTAACGACACAGAGGACGAACACCCCGACCCATTTACAAAGCCTGATAAAGAACGGCTGACGATAGAGGATGTGATAATGACGGAGCGCGTGTTCATTCCCACCGCCACTTTGTTTTTTCGCAATCAACTGCCCGATCCGTTGCCTCAGTTTTTCCGCGAGGCCAATAACGGAGATATTGCGATACATCTTGTAATGGCCGATCAGGGTCCTATCCGTTACCTGCCAGGCAAAACAGCAGTATACCGCCACCACACCGGCGGCGTTACCAAGACCCGTCAGTTCGGAGGGTTGGCTTACAGGCAGTTATTCGGCATGTATGAAGCCGCCAACGCGCACTTCGGCAGTAAATACGATGCTATCTTCCGCCGTCGCCTTGGTCAGATGTCACGCACGCTGCTTATGTATTTCTCCCGCGATCTGCATGGCATGGAGAAGCTGAAGTATGTGTTGGCCAACTCAGGTAACTATTTCAGGTATTCTGAGGGTATCAACCTCAAAGAGATGGGCTACTACACAGTGACACTCTTTTTTCCGTGGTTGCTAAAGTCTAAGAAGAACCGCTAAATTTGCGCACCACCACTCATGTTCCGGCGGATGCCGTTTATATCCTTCGCAAATGAAAGTAGCTATCATGCAGCCATATTTTTGTCCGTACCTGGGTTATTTCCAGTTGGTAGCGGCTGTAGATACGTTTGTTTTTTATGACGATGTCAATTTCATAAAGGGAGGCTGGATCAACCGGAACCGCATTATGTCCAATGGTCGCGAGTTTCTATTCACCATTCCACTAACGGATGCCAGTTCATTCAGGCTCATTCGTGACACGCAGGTGAACTGGCGATCCAAGGACGTAGATAAGTTTGTGACCAATGTGCGGCTATCGTACAGGAAGGCTCCTTTCTACAATGATGTGATGCCTATAGTGGATGCCATCTTCGCGGCGCACCCCGACACAATTTCTCAGCTTGCGATCGATAGTGTCATTCGTTTCTCGCAATATCTGGGGATAGAAACCCGTTTCAAAGTTTCTTCTGAGGGAGGTTATGCACGGACAGACGACAGGGTACAGAACCTGATCAATATCCTTGCTGCCGAAGGGGGCGATCATTATATCAATCCGATTGGCGGACAAGAGCTTTATGCGCCGGAAGATTTTGCGCCTCATGGTGTGCAACTGAATTTCCTGAAGGGTACCGGCAGTTTGTCAATCATTGATGTGTGTATGAATACAGCCCCCGGTGAAGTAAAGGAATTGCTAAAAAACTATACACTGATATGAAAGAGATAGGTGGTTATCTGGAATTGGAGCTTGGCCCCGGCGGCCCCGGTTATCATACCGATGTGGTAGGCCTTAACTCCGGCCGTAATGCGCTGGAGTACATTCTTCGGTTGAGGGGGTATGATAAATTGTATCTGCCGCATTATCACTGCGATGCCCTCATTGTGCCGTTGAAGCGACTGGAGATAGACTATGAGTTTTATAGTATTGATTACAGCTTTGAGTTCACTTCTTTCGAGGTGCCGCAGGGGGCTGGTTTACTCTACATAAACTTCTTCGGGTTGAAGGATGACTATATTGCAGGTCTTGCAAAACAATATCCTTCGCTCATTGTCGACAATGCCCATTCGTTCTATTCAGCACCACTTGCCGGTGTAGATACTTTCTATTCCTGCCGTAAGTTCTTTGGCGTGCCCGATGGAGCTTATGTTGCCGCAACCGACAGATTGCAGCATCAGTTTGCGCACGATGTTTCGGCTCACCGCTATCAGCACCTCATTGGCCGCCGCGATCAGTCGGCAAATGAGCATTTCAGTTTTTATCGCAAGGTGGAAGATTCGTTTGATTCCGAGGAGATAAAGCTTATGTCAGGGTCCACGGCTGCCGTTATGGGGGCGATTGACTATGATCGTGCGCTGAGTTGCCGCCGCGCCAATTACGTTACATTGCACGCAGCACTGAAGCAGATGAACCGGTTGAAACTGCCCGATGTGGCTGCCGGTTTATCCTATCCGCTGCTGGCATCGCGCGACATCATGCAACGGCTGATCAGCCACAAAATATACATCGGCACCTATTGGCCAAATGTGATAGCCGATATGCCTCATCATACCACCGAATACGACCTCGCATACAATCTCATAAGCCTGCCGATCGATCAGCGTTATGACGCGTCTGACATGGCAGAGATCATCAAAAGAGTAATCAATGATTGACATTTACATCAGACCCTTGCGCATGGGCGACCACCTGATCGCCTACCATTGGAGAAACAATCCCGAAGTGTGGAAGTACACCGGATCGCGCCCCGATATAGTAGTGACAGAAGAGATAGAAGCGCAGTGGATGGAGCGCGTGTTGAAGCAGACCAACGCACTTAGATATGGCATCTGTATCAAGGACACCGACGAGTACATCGGGAACGTGACCATTACTGATATTGATGGGGACAAGGGTGAGTTCCACACCCACATAGGTGCGGTGCAGTATTGGGGCAAGGGCCTTGCGACCAAGGCTGCAAAGCTCATGCTGGATCTTGCGTTCTCAAAGGGCGTCAACCACATTCATCTTTATGTGCACAAAGACAACAAGGCCGCAGTGGGTGTTTACGAGAAGTGTGGCTTCAAGATAGTGAGTGAGGAAGGCGACAGCTACCGTATGGAGATCCATAACGAAGGCTGAACTCTTGCTTCCCAAAACTAAAAATGCCCCGGTATCCCGGGGCATTTTTAATTGTATAGTGCGTTATTGATTTACTTTGATAGCAATACCTTGTGTGTTGATACGCTTCCGTCTTCATGTTTCAGCGATACCACATAATTGCCTGCAGGCAGCATGCTCAGATCGGCTTCATAGCTCGATCTGTTGATGATTTCTTCCTGTTTCATCACTTGCCCTACAACGTTGTAAACGGTGAGGTGAGCGTTAACTTTATCGCTGCCCCAATCGAACGTGAGTAGACCTGTAGTTGGATTAGGATAGATCTTCACATTGCTTCCTGCGATGTTCTTCACATCCAGTAGGGAGATATAGATAACATTCGACGGGCGTGACTGGCAGTTGCCTGTGTCGCGTACTGCATAGTAGTAACCCATAGCACCCGGATGGTAAGTTTGTGCGTTAGCGCCAGGTATTATAACACCGTTGAAGTACCATACATAAGTTCCCGCAGTGTTGGCCACCAGCATATTGTCGATGAGCGATACCAATGGTGCTACAGGCGTGCTATCGCGCACCATAAGCACTGCAGCCGTGGTCACCGAGTCTGATGTATAACAACCACCGTCGGTAGTGCGTACCCTGAATTTCAGCAGGTCACCGTCAGCATATGACTGAGCGTGTATCGTAGTGCCGGTAGCAATTACGGTGTCATTCAGCAACCAAATGAAGTCAGGAGTAGTTCCTGAAGAGCCGTATGTCGCTGTAAAGGTGATCACGGAGTCGATACAACCCGGGTTAGCACCACTGGTGAGCACAATACTTGCTGTAGGAGTGATGTTCGGTATCACCGTCATAGTTATCGAAGATGATATTGTGGTGTCATTGATAACGCAGGAATCTGGTGCCACCAGCATACAGTAAACTATATCAGTGTTGTGTAGCGAATCGGTCACATACATAGGGCCGATAGCACCCGGCACGTGAACTCCGTTTACATACCAGTAGATAGTAGAGCCAAGTCCCGCATCTGTAACTACTGCGCTGAAAGTATCAGCATAACCTTCGCATATAGGGTTATGGAATACAGACATAGTGAGCGTTGCTGTAAGCGAATCATGGATTACTTCTATACCATTAGAATAAGCGGTATCGGTAGGGAATGCACAGGTTGAGTTAGACACCATCATCACAGAAACCGTGTCTCCGTCGCCGAAAACACTGGTAAAACTGCTGCTCGTGGCGCCGAATACCGGCATGCCATCAATGTACCAGTAATACAAGGGTGCAGTTCCTCCGTTTATCGGGTAGGCGCTGAATGTGATCGGGTGGCCCGGGCAATCAGGGTTGCTACCGGCAGTAATCGAGTTCAGGACACCCGGCATAATTGCGGTGCTTCTGTAAACAGTGATGCTGTTGGACTCAGCGCTGTCAATAAAGCCGCCGCTTGACATGTAGTACACCTTAGCCGTTACGATATCTCCGTTCACCAATGCAGAACTATGAAATGTGTCTATCGATACCCCGGTGTAAATACCGTTCACGAACCAACGGAACGTAGAGCCGATAGCCGTGTCGTTCGACTCGATAGCTGTAAAGTCGAGCTGAACTCCCGGGCAGGTCGTATCTGTTCCGAAGGGCAGGTAGATCGATACTGAGTCTTCTGTTTGCGCATTCACAAAACCATGAATGCCAAAGCATAAGAGTATCATCAGGGTAATTTTACGTATCATATCAAAACAATTTTATTGTGCCGGGCGTCACCCGGCAGCATTAGTTTCCGTAAAAATAATGTATTCATTTTAAAATACCCGCAACAATTTGGGCTTTTGCGGTTTCAGCTACCCCTGAGGCGTTTCCTGTTCCTTCGCTCCTTCATCGGCATCCACCTCAAACCATACCGGCGTTTTGTCGTCCCAGTTGCCGTTGTAGTTGATGGTCAGTTCTTCACCTGCTTCAATATCCCGCACTGTCTGGATATACATCTCACTTTTTTCATAATCCATAAAGTACTCGCAGTTGGATGTATAAGAATGATTGTATATGGGTATCTTGCCAAGAGCCATGCAGCACATATCGGCGCCGTTCGGTTGCCATTCAAATATATAATTATATAAAAGTGTCTGGTCAATCAGCTTCCTGTCTTCCGAGGTCATGACAATGACAGGGGCGGTTTCTATCACGGTATCGGCCTTTATGGGCTTTTTGGTGAACATACCCCGGCCTTTTCGGGCAGTTTCAGCGATATACAGATATGTTTTTATCATCAGGCAGTTCAAAAGTAGCTACACCTCCGCAAAAACCCCTAATCGTCAAGAAAATAGTATTTTTAGATGTCTTTTTATATATTTACAACTCAAAGGCACAACACGTATGAATCTGATCAGGAAAGCCTGTTTTGTTACTGCATTTATTTTTGCTTTGATGCCGGTGATGAGTTTTGCTCAGTACCAGCACATGGTTGAACCCTTTTGGAGCAACCTGCGCAATCCGTTACGTTACGAGATAGGCGGCGGACTGGTTATGCCTTCAGGTTCTTTTACCGGTGTGGTGCGTGTTGTAGATGCCGGTGGTGAGTTCAAAGGAGATTCTACAGCCACCCGCAAACTGCCGGGTGCAGGCTTTGGGGGTAGTATCGGGCTGTGTCTGCCGTTTAAGGCTACTGGTCATATTAGTTGCTGGGCTGTAGCGGCTCAGTTGCAGGCAAATATGTATACCTGGAGCGACCTGAACCAGACCATGAACACCAGCGGTACGTACAAAGCGGGCAGCCCATCGCTGAACGCGGCTACTATGCAGGTGTGCATGCCTATTGGTATCGACTACAAGATCGGCAATGATGCCATTCTTACCAAGCGCCTGCCTATGGGGGCTACCTTTGGATTGGGTGTGATCCCTCAGATAATGATGACCAATCTTGAAGGGGTGAGCGGTTTCACGGCACAGTATGGTTACAGCTGCCTTCCTTACGCTAAATTCGACTGGTCGGTATTCACAGGTTTCTGCTGGAAGATCCGCGCTATGTACTCTATGGGTAATGTGAACCTGATGGACGTGAACCGTTCTTTGAACAACCTGACTGATGGTCCGTTCAAGTTCAGTTCTACATCTCAGTTGCAGCTTTCTTTCATCATCATGCCATTCTCAGGCCGTTGGAAGGAATATACCTGGTACAATACCTTCGATACTTACAACCAGCACGACAAGTTCAACTAATGCCTTCGGGCGGTTCAATTGTCTCCGGTTTGCCCTTGACAGGAAACTGTTCCTGACCGTGTAATTTTTCGGATCGGGTGCCGTTACTTTTATGCCTATTTTTGACCCCATGCCCGTTTCTCTGGTTTTGCCCTGCTACAATCCCCAGCCCGGCTGGGAGGAGGTAGTATGTTCCTGTTTCTCTGCACTGGCAGAATGCTGGGGCAGCGATGCCGAGCTGATATTGGTGCTGGACGGCGCAAGTGCCACTGTAACAGAGCAGACACTCGGGTATTTGCGGGCTAACATACCCACACTCAGGGTAATTACTTATCCCGACAATCATGGCAAGGGATACGCCACCCGAAAAGGTGTTGAGGCAGCCACCGGCGACATAATAATATATACAGACATCGATTTTCCATACACATCAGCAAGTATCTGTGAGGTGTACAAAGCACTCAGCAGCGGATCGTGTGATGTGGCCATCGGCGTCAAGAATGCCGACTATTACAGCCATGTACCGTTCGTTCGCAGGGTCATTTCGCGTGTGCTGCGACTGGGCACCCGCACCCTGCTCTCCATGCCCATCACCGATACCCAGTGCGGGCTCAAGGGCTTCAATAGGGCGGCTGCGGGCGTGTTCCTCTCTACCACCATCGACCGGTATCTTTTCGATCTGGAGTTTGTGTACAAGTGCACCGCAGGCAAGACCTTGCGCCTGATGGCCATTCCCGTGACGCTGAAGGAGAACATTCGTTTCCGCAGCATGAATTATCGTATTTTACTGCCCGAAATGCGCAACTTCATCAGTCTGCTCTTCAATAAGAACCGATGACACGGCAACAACGCAATTTATGGCTTGTAGCCACCACCTTATTCGCAGTGGTGCTCACAGTATTGTCGCTGCACCATATTGTGCGCATTCCGTGGCGCATGCTGCCCGACATAGGTGGCGACGGTGCCAAGAACAACCTTACCTACCTCTACCACAGCATGTGGGGCAGTGGCTATCATTTTCAGGGCATGAACTATCCGTTTGGCGAGCATATAGTGTTCACCGACGGGATACCATTGTTGTCGGTGTTTTTTGCATCTATCGGCAATGTGTCGGCACCGGTAGCACTCACGGTCTTGTGGTGGTTGCTGGGGCTTAGTTATGTGCTGTCTGTTGTTTATCTCTACAAGATATTGCTGCGGTTCGGCACACCGCCGCTCTATGCCATGGTGTTCGGGGCATGTATCAGCTTCCTCACTCCGCAAATGATATGCGTGCGGGGGCATTATGCGCTGGCGTTCACCTGTGTCATACCCATGCTGTTCTACTGGTCGCTGCAATACCACGAGACCGCGCGCCTACGCCAATGCATCTACATCTTCGTTTTGGGTGTCATCAGTTCCCTGCTGCATCCATACTATGCCGGCATGGTGCTGGTGTGGGTTGGTGCGTACAGTGTATGGTACCTCATACTGGCCGGTGGCAAATGGTCGCAGCGCCTGAAGCATGTGGCGCCTTACTTCGGGCTGGGAGCCGCGGTGCCTGCCACCGTTATGATGCTCATCCGTGTCACCGACACGGTACACGATCGCCCGCAAACGCCATACAATCCTGTGGACAGTTATACCAATCTGCCGCAGGTCATCACTTCTTACTTTTCACCCTTCTGGAAGTTCCTCGTAGAGCACAACATTATGCATAGGGTAAGCAACGGAGGAGAAGGTTATTCTTACCTTGGTCTCGTGGTCATAGGTATGCTTGGTTTGCTGGCATTGCAGCAGGTATATGTACGTGTGCGCAAGGGCACTGTTTACCTGCTCCCATTACCGCAGTTCGACAGATTATGGGTATGGATGGCCTTTTCGGTCCTTATTTTCAGCATGGGTATACCGTTCATCTGGAACATGCAATGGCTCATTCAATACCTCGTCGGCTTCAAGCAGTTCCGCGCGCTGGGTCGCTTCGTGTGGATCTTCTACTACATCATAGCCGTGTATGCCGCCGTGGTCATGTACCAATGGTTTGCCGCACTTAAGGCTTCAGGCCGCATTCGCAGCGCATGGGCTTTGCTGGCATTGGCCACCATGGTGTGGAGTCTTGAGGTGCGTGGTTACATGAAAACCACCCGCGAGGTCTCAGAGCAGGGTGCCTACAACTACGATATGATCTGGTCTAAACTCGAGAAGACATGGAAAGCCTTCCTGGCAGAGCATAAATACCAACCTACTGACTTTCAGGCATTGTTGCTGCTGAAGTACTTCCACATTGGTACCGAGAAACTATGGATAGGTCACGAGGGGTGGATGATGACACTGGGTAGCAAGGCAGCCCTGCAGCTGCATCTGCCGATAGTGGATGTGATGATGTCGCGGTCATCGTGGTCGCAGGCGCAGGATCAGGTGCGGCTCATTGCAGGGCCGTTTGCGCAGAAGCCCACGCTTGTTATGCTGCCCGACGATCGTCCGTTCCTGGCCATGGTACTGAAGACTGATGTACTCTCGCACGGAGAGCAATATCTGCTGGACAATGCCGACTATATTGGCGAACATTCCGACTGCCGTGTTTATGTCGTTTACCCGGCTCGCATACGGGCAGCAGACAAACACTATGCCGACAGCGTGAACGCTATAGTACCCTACGTCACTGCCGATACCCTTGTTGGCGCAGCAGGCTCGTGGTATGCCGCCCACTTCGATGAAGGCAGGAACGGTACTCCTTTATTCGGCACTGGCTGTGCGCCCGTTATACGTGGCAACGACAGTATAATTGCCGATATCCCGGTGAGTATCTCCGCCGACAGTGTCGAATATGAAGTGTCTGCATGGTTCCTGTTGGGTCGGGCCGACTATCGCTCTCCCGATCTGCTGCTGCATTTGCTGGATGAAAAGGGCAACGAGATAAGCACTGTGGAAGCCGCCACCAATGCAAGTATAGACAGTCGTGATATGTGGTTCCGCTGTGCGCAGTACTTTTACATACCGGCTGCATGCAGGCGCATCCGTGTGCAGGTCATCAACACACCGAACCCCGCATACCTGGCCATGGATGAACTGTTGCTGCGCCCCGCCGCAGGGCTGTTCATAACACGCAGTGCCAAGGGCGAGGTGATGGTGAACGGACATCTGTTCAAAACAATGAAGTAATGGAACGCGAAATCACAAAGGAGCAGGTAATGGAGTGGCTGTCTGAAGTGACAGACCCTGAAGTGCCTGTGCTCACAATTCTGGATCTTGGCATTGTGCGCGATGTAGTAGTGACGCGGGACCCGTTGCAGGTGCGTGTGATGATCACACCCACCTATAGCGGCTGCCCTGCTATGGACGTGATCGCTGTTGCCATACGTATGGCATTGGGTGGGCGAGGCATCCGTAATGTATTGGTGGAGCAGCAGATAAGCCCGGCATGGACCACCGACTGGATGACTGAGGAGGGCAAGCGAAAGCTGAAGGAATACGGCATAGCCCCACCCAATAGAAAAGCGTTTGCCGATCTGGGCCTTTTTGAAGACGACGACGTCACCTGCCCGCGCTGCAATTCAACCCATACCGAACTTGTGAGCCGCTTTGGCCCCACCTCTTGCAAAGCCCTGTACAAATGCCTCGACTGCAAAGAGCCGTTCGAGTATTTTAAGTGCCATTGATGAGGGTGAATTAGTAGTCCTGATCACTTATTCGCCTCTACATAGTCTATCTTCCATTCGCCATGTTCTTTGTTCATGGTTACTACTATGTTGTGGCTGATCTTTTCTTTTTCGTTGGTTAGGAAGCTCACCCGGTAAATTTTCTCACGGCCCGCGGTAGCCTTACTCACTGTCAGTGTATTCACCCACTTTTTGTCATAGTCCTGAGTCGATAGTATCGGATCATAATCAAGTTCAGAATCACCTGCTATCCGCTCGCGGTAGGCAGCAGTGATGTATTTCTCCAGTGTATCGGCCGATACCGTTCCGGTCGTCAGGGTATCGTTGGTGGTGATGTACCACGAGTAGAAGTTTTTCAGTTTGGCTTCCACATCTTCTTCCGGCCCGGCACAACCCATGGCCAACAACACCGCAACAGCAGCAAAAAATGTCTTTTTCAATTGGGGTAAATTTTTATTGGTGTTTGGTAAATATAGGATTTTATTATTCAATCCGGATGCGATTCTCCGCCTTCAATTTACTTTTTATGCATAGCAAGATCCCTATGCAATACGGGTCGGATATAACTTCTATGATAGAGCATTTTCCGTAGTATCACAGATCTTTTTTCATCGCTATTGTTGCCCTTAGTGCGATATTTGAGGGACGAAGTAACGGGTGGGTTATAGCGGCAGACAAATGTGGGCACCGGTGCGCGGGAGTTTTTTGGGAGTTTTTTTAAGTAGGTTTTATGGTGCCTTGTGCACAAATGATTGATTGTCAATAGTTGATATTTCCCCGTCTCCCTCGTGCGCTTTTTTAAAAACGGGAGATTTTGAGTGGTTGCGGTTCGTGGTCATATCAGTAAATTGCAGTTATTATGTACGAAAAGAAGAATCAACCCATAGCCACGCGGGCAGTGTTTGTGTCGCGGGTTATACGCAGCCTCGTAGTGGCATCCGTCATATTGTTGGTTTGCCTTGCCATCGGGGTCTTGGGTTATCACTATTGTGCGCACATCGCCTGGATCGATTCTGTTCATAATGCGTCCATGATCCTGAGCGGCATGGGGCCTGTGGTAGAGATCACCAATGTGGGCGGCAAGTTATTCTCCTCGGCCTATGCCATTTTCAGCGGGGTAGCTTTTATCACCAATATCGGTGTCATTCTGGCCCCTGCCGCTCACAGGTTGTTTCATCGCCTGCATATAGACGACGCGGATGAAAATTAGCCTGAAAAGTGACCGACATTTTGTCGGAAAAAGCAATTTGGCAAAGAAATTGACAATACTAACCATACTATGTTTTTCAAAAAAAAGAAGAATATGAGCGAACAGAAAGCCGAAAACGTGAACGGAACAAATGAAAATACCGACAACTTGTCGCAAAATGAGGCGATGGAGGAAATATTGTCAAACGTGTTGAATACAGACGACAGCAGGGCCGGTACTGACATGATAGATGAAGGTATTGACGAGGAGAAGGATAAGTTGCTCGCCGAGATAGCCGAGCTGAAGGACAAACATATCCGTCAGCTGGCCGAGTTTGAGAACTTCAGGCGCAGGCAGGCCAAAGAAATGAATGAAATGCGCCTTACTGCCGGCAGGGATGTTATTCAGTCGCTGCTGGGCTCGCTCGACGATGTGGACCGTGCCGAGAAGACGCTGGAGACCACTACCGATCTTGCTGTGGCCAAAGAGGGTATATCTCTGGTATTCAGCAAGCTGCGCAGCACCATGCAGCAGAAGGGCCTGCGTAAGATGGAGGCACTCAACAAAGATTTTGACGTGGACCTGCATGAGGCCATCACCGAGATACCTGCACCAACCGAAGAAATGAAGGGAAAGGTGGTTGCGGAGGTGGAATGCGGCTACTTCCTGAACGACAAGCTCATAAGGCATGCCAAGGTGGTAGTGGGTAAATAAAAAACTAGAAAGCAATTGTTCACAGAGTCGTTAGTAACCTTTTGAGGTTGTTGCGGCAGGCCCGGAAAAGGGCAGTGTTATTATGGCAAAAAGAGATTATTATGAGGTGCTGGGTGTGTCGAAGACCGCATCGGCCGACGAGATAAAGAAGTCGTATCGAAAGATAGCGATGGAATTTCACCCCGACCGCAATCCGGGCAACAAGGAAGCGGAGGAGAAATTCAAAGAAGCGGCGGAGGCATATGATGTGCTGAGCTCGCCTGATAAACGCGCCAACTACGACCGCTTTGGTCATGCGGCCAGCGGTGGTGCCGGTGGTTATGGCGGTGGCTACGGCCCGCAGGGTGGCATGCGCATGGAAGATATCTTCCAGAACTTCGGCGACATATTCGGCAACGATATGTTCGGCGGCATGTTCGGCGGTGGTGCCGGTGGTGGCCGCAGGCAGGGATCGCGTGGTGCCAACCTGCGCATCAAACTGAAGATGGACTATGGCGAGATAGCCAACGGTGCCACAAAGAAGATAAAAGTGAAGAAACACGTCACCTGCCAGCAATGTAGTGGCAGCGGTGCGAAAGATAAAGGATCAGTACAGACTTGCGGCACGTGCTCAGGGTCGGGTCAGGTTCGCCGTGTGACTAATACCTTCCTGGGTCAGATGCAGACGGTGACCACCTGCCCTACGTGTAACGGAGAGGGCAGTACCATCACCGCGAAGTGCGGCGGCTGCAAGGGCGAAGGACGCGTATACGGCGAAGAGACACTGAGCCTGGACATACCGGCTGGCGTGCAGGACGGTATGCAGCTGAGTATGCATGCCAAGGGTAATGCAGGCGAACGTGGCGGCCCTCCCGGAGATCTGCTGCTGGTAGTGGAAGAAGAAAAACACGAACACCTCACCCGTCGCGATCTGGATGTGGTGTACCAACTTCATATCTCGTTTCCTGAAGCGGTATTGGGTATGCAGGCTGAGGTACCTACAATAGATGGCAAGGCCAAGATAAAGATACCGGCCGGCACACAGAGCGGTAAGATCTTCAGGTTAAAAGGCAAGGGTTTCCCGGCGTTCCAGTCTTATGAGAAAGGTGACGAGCTGATAGAAGTGAATGTATGGTCTCCGCAAAACCTCTCTAACGAAGAAAAAGAGATACTGGAGAAACTGAAAAACTCTCCCAACTTCAAACCCGGGCCGAATGCCCGTGCAGAGAAGGAAGAGCGTGGTTTCTTTGATAAAATAAAAGATGCCTTTGCAGGATAGTTCGCAACATAAAAGGAAATGTTACGGAGCCGCACTGCGCGGCTCCGTTTCTTTGTTGCTGTTGTTTTTCGCCGGTGCTTGTTTTGCACAGGCTGGTGATGGTAAACAGAATACTACTCTATCGGCGTCGGATAGGCTGGAACTGCAGAAGGTATGGGTTGCGTTTGCAACAGCTATCGCTTCTAACGACGTTGCAACGATAAAAGCAATGTCTACGCCATGTGTGGGTTGTGTTGATTGTCTTACCAATACAACTGAGGAGGATTCAAAGATCATGGAAATGCGCCATCAGTATCCGGAGAAGTGGTATGACATGATGTATGGAAAGTTGTGTTTTATTGAAATAGGCAGATTCATAAGAGATGATATTCCTGTCATATTGAATGAAGAAACAAAGGTGCGATTACTCGATGGGGCAAAGCTCGATTTTGTTGACAATGGACACAATCGCGGTGTCTACGACAACAACTGCATAGCATCGGTCGCAGAAAGAAAGAAGACCGTATTTGCGGAGGTGTTGGTGACTGTTATAGATAGTGGGGGAGGGCGTGAAGGCATGCAGAAAGCTTTTGCATTTGTGAAAAAAGGTAGCAGCTTCAAATTCTGCGGTTACTCAACGATCCCTTAGGATATCAGAATAGCACACATTTTTCCGGGTACTCGGTAGCGGCGCGCAGTACCAGGTTGCAGATACGGTCGTTGGCGGGTAATGGGTTTTTAGACTCAGGTTGTGTTATCTTTGTAAAAAGGCAAATCATGAAAAATGAGACTGCGAATTTTAGTACAGTTGTAGAAAGTGTATACAGTTTGTCGCTTGAGTATAAGGAGGAATTGAAGACTCTTCTTGATCGCAATATTGCAGATGCGAGACGCGATGAAATAGCTGAAAACTATAACAAGGCTCAAAAGCAAGAGAAAGCAGGGAAGCTTAAATTCTCTTCGTCGGTGTCTGACCTTAAGAAAATGCTCTAATGGAGATTTCGTTTAGTAGTGCATTTAAAAAGGCGTAAAAGAAGAGGGTTAAAGGCGCCCTTTCAGAAGCAGCTTTTTGGGAAGCGGTCGATAACTTTGTTTCCGACCCATATCATCCTAGGTTGAAAACGCACAAATTGTCTGGCCGGTTAAAAGGTCTTTGGAGCATTACCATCGAATACGACCTCCGAGTTGTTTTTTATTTTACTGATGACAAGCCCGTATGTGCAGTTTTCGTTGATATCGGGACGCATGACGAGGTATACTAACCATTTGCAGCAGTCTCAGAACAGCACACATTTTTCGGGGTACTCTGTAGCGTGGCGCAGTACCAGGTTGCGGATGTAGTCGTTGTCTTGCAGCGGTTCTATGCTTGCTAACAGAGCATCAATACTCTGCAGTTGCTTCTGCTTATCGTTAAGATAGCCCATGCCATACAGGTTGCCGTCTTTTACCAGAATGCAGCTGTGTTCGTTATCGTCAATGCCTTTGTCTATCAGTGCGAACGTAGGCAGGTTGCTGCGAATCCATCGTATGGCGGCCTCTGTCTTTTGGTTGTAAGTTGCAGCATCCATGTGGTCGTTTCCGCAACCACATTCGGGGTGGGTGGTGATGTTGCAAAGCCGGGTGCATAATCCGAACTGTTCTATCAGCTCACGCAGCATAAAGTGCCCTTCTGTTATGGTGTTGAAGGTATAGATAGGCTTCACTGTTCGGCGGATCTTTTCTACCGCAAACCGCATGAATCCCTGCATATCTTCATAAGCGAACAACCCAAACCGGGCGAGGTAACCACGCTGGCTGCGGTTGTGTACGGGCCAAAGCTTACGTATCTCGGCACTCTCCAGAATGTGTGCCATCAGTTCGGTGGCACATTCTTTGTAGGAGATGCGATAGGTCTCTCGCAGGAAATCCTGCTTTTGTTTATTGGGTTTGTTGTTGGAGAAGTGGCTTTTTACCCGCTTACGAATATTGAGAGCCTTGCCGATATAAATGGCCTTGCCGGCAGCGTTATAGAAGTAGTATACGCCTGCCGATGAAGGTAGTTTCTCCAGCTCGGCAACAGGCAGGTGCGGCGGCAGATATTGCTCGCTGTTTCGGCCCTTGAGCATAGCGGCTATGGCACCACCCTTGTCTCGTGCCGTGATCATGGCCAGCAGATCGGCAGTGGCCAGCGCGTCGCCACCTGCCCGGTGGTGATTGGCATGATTGATGTTGAGCTGCTGTGTGAGTTTGCCCAAGCTATAACCATTGAGGCCAGGTATCACCTTGCGCGACAGACGCACCGTGCACAACTTTTTGGTGTCAAGGTCATAACCGGCGCTCTGCAGGTGGTGTTTCACAAATGAATAGTCGAAGTTCACGTTGTGGGCTACAAATATCTTGTCCTGTAGCAGTTCATAAACCTGTGCCGCTATCTCGCTGAAGACGGGCGCATTCTGGACCATGCCATCGTCTATGCCGGTGAGCCGTTGTATGAAGTAAGGGATCGGCACTTGTGGGTTGACAAGGCTCTCATAGAAGTTGAGCACCTTGTTGCCGTCGTGGATGACAATGGCAATCTCAGTTATGCCGTTTGCGGCGGCATAACTCCCGGTTGTCTCAATATCCACTACCGCGTAAAGCACGTTTTTTCACTGTTTTGTGTACTAAAGATACAGAATAGGTGTCGTTTTTGTCAAAGTCGCCTTGAGCTATTAGGCCATGTGAATAACAAATGGTTAGGAATTGTAGTGATCATTATTCAATACATTATTATATCTTGCATGTAGTTTCACAACCCATTGAATATGCAACTCAGTTTCCCCTCATTCCCGAAGGGGGCTCGTATCGTGTGCCGCTTTGCGGGAGGGCATATTTTTGCATCATTTTTCCGTTTTTTTTCGTTTTTGTTTGTCATATCAGCTTGTTTTAGCGATCAGTACGCATTTGCACAATCGGGATTGATGACCCGTCAGGTGGTGATCAATAATGGCAAGCCGTCGTTGTCCGGCAAGGGTAAGCCAGCTGTAATACTATCTAAAAAGGATGCTGAGATTCAGTTGGCAGGAGAGCTTGCCAGGAACCGCTCCGGCGATATTACCAGGATCAAGCAGGCACTTTTGTTCGGGGCCAACATTACAACTACTGCAGCTGACGGCTGGACTGTACTGCATGCGGCGGCGCTGTCGGGTGATCTGGAACTGGCTGAGGCCTGCCTGAAGCGAGGGATACCGGTAAATGCAGTCTGGCATAATTCAATGAACAGTACAACACCACTCTTCTGGGCGGTGAAGTATGACAGGAAGACGGCAGCAAAGCTGCTTGCCGATAATAAAGGAAACTTCGGCATTGCTGACGGGAAAAACGTCACCCAGACCTATGATAGCGGCAACGTATACGTAGGGGGAATTTTGAACGGACAACGGCACGGACAAGGCACTATGACCTATGCCGACGGAGAGAAGTATGTGGGCGACTGGGCCGCAGGTGAGATGCACGGGTTCGGGGTGTTTGTATATGTGGAGGGCAGCAAGTACATGGGGAACTGGAAGAACGACCGTATGCACGGATCGGGCACATTCTTTATGTCGAACGGCGATAGTTATTCGGGTAATTGGGTGAATGGAGTACTGCAGGGTGACGGTACGTTCAAATGGAGGAATGGCAACAGGTATGAGGGTGGTTTTGCGAATGGAAAACTATCGGGAATGGGAACTTTTTACTGGGCTAATGGTGATAAGTATGTGGGTCCGTTTGCCGGTGGAAAGATGAATGGAAAAGGCCTGAAACACCTTATAAACGGCGACAAGCTGGAGGGTACATGGCGCAATGACACCTTGCTGGGATATGCAGTGCTGACGAGCAGTAAAGGTGACCGTTACAGTGGTTCATTTGTCAACGATGCGCTGAACGGAAAGGGAATGGTGATCTTCAGGAATGGTGACCGCTATGTGGGTGAATGGAGGAGCGGAATGTATCATGGCGATGGTGCATTGACACGGAAAAACGGAGATACCTACATCGGCAAGTTTGAGCGAAATAAATTTAATGGGAAAGGAGAGTTCATCTGGGGTACGTGCGAGCGATATGTAGGAGAGTTCAGAGATGGACTCGCGTCGGGAAGGGGGATCATGTATTACCCATCGAACGATCAGTATGAAGGCGAATGGAAGGATGGTGTGCAAAGCGGAACCGGTGTTTTCCGTTGGGATGGAGGCGATGTGTATACCGGTCAATTTGCGGCAAATGACCTGAACGGTAAGGGTGTGATGGTGTGGAAGTCGGGCGAGCGCTATGAAGGCGAATATAAGAACGGCAACCGCCATGGTAAGGGTACGTACTTCTGGCTTTCCGGTGAGCGCTATGACGGCGATTTTGAGAACAACATGCGCTGGGGCGAAGAAGGTACCTACCTGTGGTCGAACGGAGACATGTATGTGGGGCAATGGGTGAAGGATAGTAAGAATGGCTGTGGTACATTTTACTGGCGCAACGGGGATAACTATATAGGTGAGTTTGAGAACGACTTGAGGCACGGCTATGGCACGTACACGCGCGGCGTGAACGGTACCATAAAAAACTGCCTGGGATGTTACAAGTATTCAGGTCAGTGGGTGCATGGTGAGAAGCACGGCCTGGGTCGATGCTATGACTTCAACGGCAAGTTGTTGTACGAAGGGCCCTTCGAGCATGACATGCCTACCGGTAAATATCCTTACTATCTTTTTGTGAGGTAGGAGGGTGTCTTAATCCTTCTTCTTATCGAAGTATTTCTGAGCTATCGCGTCAAGTGCTCCATAGAATTCCGGCCCGTATTTGCGTGTAATGGCCTCTTCCAGGAATTTGTAAACGGGAACCTTAAGTTTGCTTCCCAGCTTACATGCAGGCTTGCAGAGAGTCTCCCTAGGCTCGTAGTTGACGGCCTCATACCCGGGATGTGAGATGATGCGAATAGGGTAGAGATGACATGAAATGGGTTTGCGGAAATCGACCTTGCCCTCCTTCCACGCTTTTTCGATGGCGCACTTCACAATGCCGGCGTCATCGGTATAACCATAGACGCATATTCCGCCGTTAACAGTGGGCGTAACATAACCATATTCGCTGTCGGTGGTATGTGTGCCCTGGCGCTCGATCTCGGCAACGTATTCGGGTACGAGATACGGTTTAACGATGGGGTAGATGTTTTTGAGGATCTTGGTTTCGTCTTTGCTAAGAGGGGCACCACAGTCGCCGTCCACACAACAACCTCCCTTGCACTTGTTCAGGTCGCAAACAAATTGTTCTTCGATGATCTCGTCGCTCAGGAGTACGTTGTCTATTGCTATCATGACTACATGTTGATATAATTCATCAGCAGGTTGTATTTGCCGAGAATGTCTTCTTTGTTGGTTTCTCGTCCATATACCTCAATTGCGTGGTAGTTGTGTCTTTCGAATGACGCTACAACAGCATCAAGTACGGTTCTGTTCAGTTTCATGGTTATCTCCAGCAGGCCGGCCTCATTGGTGCGGGAGTGCATAGCGAGGATAATGACATCTTCGTTCTCGCAGATGCGCGCTATCTCGTACATAGAATAGTTCCGTGGAGGGATCTCCAGTACCAGTATGCCACCGGGGTTGCTGATGCCGCTATTTTCGGCCACATAGGCCAGTAAGCTGTCGCGGTCAATACATCCCAGGAACTTCTGTTCTCCATCCAGAACCGGCAGCACCGACAGGCGGGCCTGATGCATAGCTGAGATAGCCTCGAACGGATGTGAGAAAGAGGTTGACGCCGGTTTGTATTGCAAGAGATGCGTATCCACAAGTTTCACGCTGTCGTCGTCCATCTCAAGCAAATGATCTTCTGTGACGAGGCCCTGGTAGTCATCGTCCACAACTACAGGAAGCGCCTTCACCCGGTTGTCTTCGAGGATCTCAAGCGCCCTGCCGATGGTATCATTAGGAGAGAGTACAGGCAGTGAATGAACGATCAGTTTTTCTATAGTCATAGCAATCAGTCTATGTTACTGTTACAGCAATAGGCGCGCCGAAAACGATGAAAGTACCAAGTTAACGATAAATCTTGCACTATGCTGACAAACGCCTAGCCAACGTGCTTACTCAGGAAGCTGCTGAGAATGACATTAAATTCACCCGGCACCTCCATCATAGGGGCATGTCCGCATTTGTCTATCCAATGCAACTCTGAAGTAGGCAGGAGTTTATGAAACTCTTCGGCAACCATTGGGGGAGTGATCGTGTCATTTTTCCCCCATATAAGGCAAACCGGTTGTTTGATCTGCTGCAATTCGTCGCCAAGGTTGTGGCGTATAGCAGAGCGTGCAAGTGCGATGATCTTTATAGCCTTGAGGCGGTTGTTGATGATGCCAAATACTTCGTCAACAAGTTCCTTGCTAGCGATCTTAGGATCGTAGAATGTAAGTTCTGTTTTCTTTTGAACGTAATTATAGTCTCCTCGTTTGGGATAGGTCTCTCCCATTCCGTTCTCGAATAGGCCTGAGCTACCCGTAAGTGTAATGGTTCTGACAAGGCCCGGATTTTTCAGAACAAAAACCAGACCCACGTGGCCCCCAAGCGAGTTGCCTAACAGGTGCACGTTCTGAAGTTTTTGATTTTCGAAGAATTTCTGCACAAATTTCGCAAGTCCCGACACTGTAGTGTCCAGTACTGTGAGGTCGTACAGTGGCAGCAACGGAATGATGACCCTGTGTGTGGATTTGAAATGATCAACAAGGTCTTTAAAGTTACTCAACGCGCCGAATAACCCGTGTAGCAACACCAGCGGCTCCCCGGTCCCTTCTTCTACATACTTGAACTTGCCCGACTGTTTGATTTCGTAGTTCATCAATAAATAATGCTGTGTACGGTGCTAAAGTACTATTGTTTCAGTAAAAATCACAAAATAATGGCACAGAGGTTTGCAGGGGAGGTGGGGGCAGGGCGGTGTTTGACCGAATCAGCAGTACCGGCCAAAAAAGCAAAGCCCCAGCATACGCTGAGGCCTCACTTACACCTTATGAAAAATATACCCACCACAAAAGTAGAACTTTTTCTGAAATTCAAACAATTCGGCGTGTTAATTTTTTTTCACAATTGCGGGATGGCAGATACCCAGTAATTTTGGTACACATATTGTACTAACGGAATTACTATGACGAGATTTTTGATCATTGTTGCTGTATTGTTTTCTATCCGATCTATCGGGCAGGTAAACGTGGGGTTGCAGGTGGATACCATTTATATGTTGCCTGAGGTGAAGGTAACTGCCCAGTTTTTGAATGACACAGACCGTTACCGTTACAACCAGATGAAGTTTTATGTTACTACGATATTGCCTTACCTGGATGCTGCGACAAAAGTCTTCAAAGACATCAATGCCAAGGTAAACGAAGAGGGTGTATCGCGGAAGGAGCGAAAGCAGTTTGTGCATAGCCGTGAGGAGGAGATGCGTTCCAGTTTTGAGGAAAAGGTGAAACAACTGAACGTAACGCAGGGCACATTGCTGGTGAAACTTATTGCCAGGCAGACAGAAGTGAATTTATACAATATCCTGCAGGAGTTCAAGAACCCGCTTACAGCGGTTAAATGGCAGGCCTGGGCAAGATTGAACGGTATGAATCTGGACAGAAAATACCAGCCGGATGAGGAGAAAGACCTTGAAAACATAATGGAGGAGTTGGGCTACCCGTTACCGCCGGGTTACCGTTACGATTATCTGAGGCGTAAGAATGCCAAAAGTTAATCAAGCGTTATTTTGTTGTTCTTTTTTTCTATATTCATATATAGGTAATAAATTCAACCCAATAATTTGTTCCATGAAACACTCACCATATACTTACACCGAAGCCAAATTAATTTGCGATCAACATCAGCACCTGATAGGGAAGGCCTATGACAATGCAGGAAACAAGATAGATTCTGTTATCGTTGTGCCATTTGATCAATCAGACCGCAGCAGGTTCTTCATGTTGTTTCTGATGCTTGAAGATGCCCGCCAGGCACTGACTCTGGACTATTCAGGCTCACGATATAGTGTTGCCGTAGTGTCGGGATCTGTACATACATACGGAATGCAGCATTGCGATCTTCGTGATTGGTTATCTTCCGAGGGGAATACCAGTCAATTGATGCACAATGCTGCAGACACATGTGGCAGCGCTACAGTATAACAGCGCTATAATATTTTAATTTACTGACCGGCCAGCATACGTTCGAGTGACGTATCGTATGCGTTTTGCCAGTCGGCGATGTAGCCCCAATTCTCACCGTCTACCATCAATTCTTTTCCGGCATTTACATGACCGATCTTGATGAATGGAAGACCTTTCAGTTCTGCTTCGAACAGTGCATGAAGGTCAGGGTTGACAGTGACTACTACACGGCTCTGCCCCTCGCCGAAGAGCGCTGCGTCCTTACGGATGCCGGCAGGTGTATTTACTGTGAAACCGAGTCCGCCGGCCATACTGCTTTCCAGCAAACAAGCGAACAGGCCACCTTCAGAAATATCGTGTGCAGAGCGAATCAGTTTTTCGCTGATAACGCGTGAAACTGTCTGCTGCAGAGTGTATTCCTCTTCCAGTTCGAAATGTGGAGCAGGACTATGTGTAACACCTACGATATGGTGCAGGTATTCTGAACAGTTGATATCATTGGTCTGCACACCCAACAGATAGATCGTGTCGCCCGCGTGTTTGAAGCCGAGGGACATTTTTTGCGATAATGAGTCCATAACGCCCACCATGCCTATTGTAGGGGTAGGATATACCGGTCCATCTTCGCTCTGGTTATAGAAGCTGACGTTTCCGCCGGTAACAGGCGTATCGAGCTTGCGGCAAGCATCGCCCATGCCCTTGATAGCGTATACGAATTGATAATACACTTCAGGATTGTAAGGGTTGCCGAAGTTGAGACAGTTGGTGATAGCAACAGGTTGCGCTCCGCTGCAAACAATATTGCGCGCTGCTTCACACACAGCTATCATGCCACCTTTGTAGGGGTCGGCAAAAACGTAGCGGCTGTTACAATCTGTAGTCACAGCAAGTCCTTTGTCTGAGCCATGCACGCGAATAACTGAAGCGTCACTTGGTTCGTTGGTCTGTGTGTTGCCTGTGCCTACCATGCTGTCGTACTGCTCATAGATCCAACGCTTGGAAGCGATGTTAGGGAGCTGGATGAGCTGGAATGCCGTTTCGCGCAGATCGGCAGGAACCGCAATGGAATCAGGATTGAATTTGTTGATCTCCTGGAAGTACTTAGGCTCACTGTACTCTCTCTCGTAAACCGGTGCGCCACCGCCCAGCACAAGGCTTTCGGCGGGAACGTCGGCAACGAGTTCGCCGTTCATGTAGTACTTCAGGTTGGTGTCTTTTGTCACTTCACCTATCTGAACACAGTGGATGTCCCACTTGTCGAATATCTTTTGAACTTCAGCTTCGCGGCCTTTCTTTACCACGATCAGCATGCGCTCCTGGCTTTCACTTAGGAGCATTTCCCATGGCTTCATGTTGGCCTGACGTGTAGGTACTTTATCCAGATGAATGACCATGCCATGTTCGCCTTTGGCGCTCATCTCGCTGGTGCTGCAGGTGATACCTGCCGCGCCCATATCCTGCATGCCTATGAGGGCACCGGTAGGTATCATTTCGAGGCATGCCTCGAGCAGTTTCTTTTCTTCAAACGGATCGCCTACCTGTACTGCAGGTAGTGATTCAGCGCTGTTTTCAGTGATATCTGCCGATGCGAATGAAGCACCACCGATACCGTCTTTGCCGGTAGATGCGCCAACAATATATACGGGGTTTCCCTCACCATGAGACGTTGCAGACACTGTCTGACCAACACGTACCACTCCGACACTCATAGCGTTCACCAGCGGATTGGTCTGGTAGCAACTTTCGTAGTACACCTCGCCCGCAACGGTTGGCACGCCAAAGCAGTTGCCATAATGGCCAATGCCTTTCACAACGCCCTTGATGAGCCAGCGTGTTTTAGGGTTATCTACCTTGCCGAAGCGAAGTGAGTTGAGTGACGCTATGGGGCGGGCACCCATGGTGAAAATGTCGCGGTGGATGCCACCTACACCGGTTGCTGCACCCTGGAAGGGTTCGATAGCTGACGGGTGGTTATGGCTTTCAATTTTGAATACGCAGCCCCAGCCATCGCCAATATCAACAAGGCCGGCGTTTTCCTCGCCAGCTTTTACAAGTAGTTTGGCGCCATCGCGCGGCAGTGTTTTCAGCCATTTGATGGAGTTTTTGTAGCTGCAGTGTTCGCTCCACATAACGGAGTACATTGCCGTTTCAGTAAAGTTGGGTGTGCGACCCAGTATCTGTTTGATCTTTTCGAATTCGTCTTCGCGAAGGCCCAGTTTTACGGCCTGTTCGAGTGTGGCTAACATGGCGTAAAAGTACAATTTTGAGGCTAATTTTTTCGGCTTACCTCATATGTGTTGAATAATGTTTTGAATACTTGCAGGAGGCGGTCATGCCACTCGGTAAATGGACGATTTAGCAGAAAAACTTATGTGAGGCTTGTGTTTTGAGTTATTCACAGATATCCACATTAAGTAACAGGTTATTCACAGGATTTTATATCATATTGTGGATAAATATGTAGTGCTGCAAAAGTGGTAAAATGTGGTAAATGGTGTTTCTTTGTGTTAGTAATCATCCATCAAACACGCTCATGACCAATTTTCTCGGAGAAAGTGAAGTAGCAGTAGACGCCAAGGGGCGTTTGATGCTACCTGCACGCCTGGAAAAGCAGATCCCCGAGGGTCTGCGTGAGAAATTTGTGATCAATCGTGGATTTGAGAAATGTATCAATGTGTACACGATGGATGTGTGGAATGTGATCCACGACAAGGTGAGCAAGTTGAATGACTTTAAAGAAGATGTGCGCAGGTTCAAGCGTTTGTTTCTGAACGGTGCTACCATGGTGGAGCTGGACAGCGCCGGAAGGATGCTGGTGCCCAAGCCATTACTGGAGTATGCCGGGATAACGAAGGAAGCTGTGTTGACCGCGCAGGGCAATAAAATGGAGTTGTGGGACAAAGATAGCTATTATGCTTATCTGCGACATAATTCTGAAAATTTCGGTGACCTGGCTAACAGTGTAGCAGCAGATCTTGGTAATCCGTTTGACGGCATGTAGTATGGAAGAGCAAAAATTCTATCATACCACGGTATTGCTGCACGAAGCAGTGGAGGGGCTGGCGATAAAGAAAGATGGCGTGTATGTGGATGCGACATTTGGAGGGGGCGGACATAGCAGGCTGATACTGGAGCAGTTGGGGCCTGAAGGTAAACTGATAGCCTTTGACCAGGACGCTGATGCGTGGGTGAACAAGCCGGATGACGACAGGTTGATACCGGTAACAGAAAATTTCAAGTATCTGCGTCGTTTTTTACGAATGCACGGACATAATGAGGTAGATGGGATATTGGCGGATCTGGGGGTAAGTTCTTTTCAGTTTGACACAGCCGAGCGAGGTTTTTCAATAAGGTTTGACGGTCCGCTGGATATGAGGATGGACAAGCGGGGTGAGTTGACGGCAGCGCATATTGTGAATACATACTCTGAGCCGCAGCTGCACCAGTTGTTTGAGCAATATGGAGAGGTGCGCAATTCGCGGCAGCTGGCAAAGCACATAGTGTCGGCGAGAAGTGTGCAAAAGGTGCAGACAATAGCATCGCTGAAGGCAATGCTGGCGCCAGTGATGAAGGGGAATCCCAACAAGTACCTGGCGCAGGTGTTTCAGGCACTAAGGATAGAAGTGAACGATGAGCTGGGGGTGCTGAAGGAGTTGCTGCAACAGGCAGCACAAAGTCTGAAGCCGGGAGGTAGGTTGAGTATCATTTCGTTTCACTCGCTGGAGGACAGGATAGTGAAGCACTACATAAAACGCGGTCGGTGGGACGAGCCGGGTGAATATGAGGAAGTAGCGCCGCCGGTGATGAAGCCGGTAAACGCCAAGCCGATAGAGCCAAGTGAGGCAGAGCAACGAGCCAACCCGAGATCGAGAAGCGCAAGGCTGAGAGTAGGTGAGAAGTTGTAAAAGAAGTTGAATAAAAATGCCCTTTGGGGACTGATAATATAGCGAGCATGAGCAGCGAGGAAAAAGATATAACGCAGGAGGGGCTTACGCCTGCGCAACGTGTGCGGAGTGACTGGAAGTCGCTGGTGGAGAAAGTATCTTATAAGGCAATCGTAAATAATATTCCTTTTCTGGCATTCCTGGTATTGCTATGTGTTTTGTACATAAGCAATAGTCAGCGGGCGATAGATATGCAGCGCGAGCTGAATGCGCGTAACAGGGAGCTGAAGGAATTGCGTTGGAAATACATGGATGTGAAATCGCAGCTGATGTATGTGAAGACCGAGACACAAGTGATGACCAACGCCGAGAAAATAGGATTGAAACCGTCTTTGCTGCCGGCTTATAAGATAAAGGGAAAGTAAGTAATGAGTGCTACCGATAACATAAAGAGCGATATCCGTTTCAGGGTATATATCACGTTCACGTGTATATTCCTGTTTGGCTGTGCTGTTGTTGTGAAGGCCTTTCTGATACAGGCCAAGGAAGGTCCGCGCCTGAGGTCGATGGCGCGAGAGATGCACACCCGGTTTGATACACTGATAGCAGAGCGCGGCAACATTCTGAATGAGGATGGGATATTGTTGAGTTCATCGATCCCTGAGTTTGATGTGCACATAGATTTCTCAGTGATAGACTCAACGCTCTTCGAGCAAAAGATAGACACGCTGTGTACATGTATGGCAGCATTGTTCCCTGCGAGCGGAAAGACAGCTGAACAGTTTAAAGAAGAGTTTGTCAATGCTTATGACAACAGGAATAAGTATTACTTGCTTTCGCGCAAGCTGAAGTACTATGAGTATGAGGCACTGCGTAGCTTCCCGATATTTAAAAAAGGTAAGGCATACGGTGGGTTTATTGCTGAACCTCGTGAGAAGCGCAAGCTGCCCTACGAGAAACTGGCGCGTAGGACGATTGGCGTTTTCAGAGATAGTAACATAACCGGACTGGAAGCGAAGTACAACAAGCAACTAAAAGGCGAGAATGGCCGTAGGGTGGTGCAAAAAGCGACAGGTAGTGTGTGGGTGCCGGTGGAGGGAAGCGAAGTGGATCCGCAGAATGGAAAGGACGTGATCACTACACTGGATATGAATGTACAGAACGTTGCGTATCACGCGTTGCTGAGTAAGCTGCAGGAGTATGAATGCCAGTACGGTACATGTATTGTGATGGAGGTGGCTACCGGAAAGATAAGGACACTTGTGAATCTGGGTCGCCAGAAAGATGGTAGCTACGATGAAGATTTCAACTACGCAACCATACCAACAGAGCCGGGTTCGACTTTTAAGCTGGCGACACTGATATCATTATTGTCTGACAAGAAGATCAATGTAGATCAGACGGTGGATATTCAGGGTGGACGGAGGCAGTTTGGCAACCGTGTGATGCAGGATTCGCATCCTGACGCGCGGCTGGGAGAGATGCCGATATGGAAGGCATACGCGATATCGAGTAACGTTGGGATGGCAAAGCTGGCCGAAATGAACTACCGTGACAACCCATCGAAGTTTGTGGAACATTTGAGGAGACTGCGCCTAGACAAGCCAACAGGTATCGACCTGCTGGGCGAGCGCAGGTCGTTCATCACAGACCCTAAGAGTGCGCTTTGGAGTGGGACAACCCTTCCATGGATGGCAACGGGTTATGGTGTGATGATAACCCCGCTGCATACTTGCATGATGTATAACGCGGTGGCCAACTACGGTAAGATGATGCGTCCGTATCTGGTAAGCGCTATCAGGGAGTACGGTCGCGATGTGCAAACGTTTGAACCGGAGGTGCTGACCACCATATGCGATAGCGCAGCAATAGAGCAGCTTCGCAAGTGTACGCGGGCGGTGGTGACAGACGGTACAGGAAAGGGAATTGAGTCGCCATACTATACTATGGCCGGGAAGACCGGCACGGCGCAGGTGGCTGATAAGGGAATAAGGTACACAGATGGTGTTTATCAGGGTTCATACGTTGGCTACATGCCTTTCGAAAATCCTAAGTACACAATATGTGTGGTGATACGCACCAAGGCACATTCTGCTGCCTACTATGGAGGTACCATCGCTGCTCCGGTGTTCAGGATGGTTGCTGATAAGATATTCTCCCAGAACATGGGAGCATGGTCTGCGCCGCTGGACAGTATGGCAATGACGGGTTCCTCGGTGATACCGGCAAAAGTGGCAACCGCAGCTACATATGATGTTTTGCTGGGCAGACTGAGCAAGAAAATGCCGGTGGTAGCCGACTACAGGAACACAATGATGCAGCTGGTGACGGATTCGAACCGGCATAGCGAAGTGGTGCCAAAGCACGTATACAGAGGCGTGATGCCTGATGTGACCGGAATGAAGCTGAAGGACGCGGTGTACATGCTGGAGAATTACGGATTGCGTGTGCGCGTAGTGGGTAAAGGAAAGGTGCAGGCACAATCGGTGCCAACGGGAACAAGATTAGTTAAAGGGCAAGATATAATACTACAACTGAGTTAATGATACTACTGCGCGACATACTGATACCTATACAACAGGTGGCGGTGAACGGAGATACCTCTGTTGCTGTTTCCGGTATATGCATCGACTCCAGAGCGGTGCAGCAGGGTAGCGTGTTTATAGCAGTAGCAGGTACAACAGTAGACGGTCACAACTTCATTGACAAGGCAATAAGTCTGGGTGCTGCCGCAGTGGTATGCCAGCGGATGCCGGAAGTAAAGGTGGAGGGCATAGTATATGTGCTGGTTAAGGACAGTGCTGCCGCAACCGGGTTGATGGCAGATATTTTTTATGGTCAGCCATCACGACAGATGAAGGTGGTGGGAGTGACAGGCACGAATGGAAAGACCACAACGGCCACGTTGCTGTATCAGTTGTTTGAGGCGATGGGGCATAAGTGTGGTCTGTTGTCTACGGTGAAGAATCATATACACACCGAGGTGGTTCCTTCAACACATACTACTCCTGATGCTGTGTCGGTACATGCTTTGCTGAGGCGTATGGCAGACGCAGGATGCACTTATGCCTTCATGGAGGTGAGTTCACATGCCGTACATCAACACAGAATAGCGGGTATTGATTTTGCAGGTGGCTTGTTCACTAATATCACGCATGATCACCTTGATTATCACAAGACATTTGATGAGTATATCAGGGTAAAGAAGATGTTCTTTGACGGATTGCCCGAAGGTGCGTTTGCGCTCACGAATATAGATGATAAGCGCGGAATGGTGATGCTGCAGAACACGGAAGCAGGCAGGTATACCTACAGCCTGAAGGCACCTGCCGATGTGAAGGGTAAGGTGTTGGAAAACAACCTGTCTGGGCTGGTGATGACAGTAGATGGGCATGAGGCTCATTTCAGGATGATCGGCACATTCAACGCTTACAATCTGCTGGCTGTTTATGGCGCAGCGAAGTTGCTGGGCGAAGATCCTATGCAGATACTGGCAGTACTTAGTGGATTGCATGGAGCGCCCGGTCGTTTCGAGACCTTGGTTTCAGCTAACGACAAGATATTGGGAATAGTGGACTATGCTCACACACCTGATGCGCTGATCAATGTACTGGCAACAATCAACCAGTTGCGGACAAACGGACAACAGTTGATCACAGTGGTGGGGTGCGGTGGAGACAGAGATGTTACAAAGCGTCCTGTAATGGCACAGGTGGCTTGCGAGCACAGCGACAAGGCTGTACTTACATCAGACAATCCGCGTAGCGAAGACCCTGAAGCGATACTGAATGATATGGAAGCCGGATTGACCGGTGTGCAGAAGCGCAAATCGTTGCGGATAACCGACAGGCGAGAGGCAATAAAGGTGGCGTGTTCACTGGCGCAGCCGGGCGATGTGATACTGGTAGCGGGAAAGGGCCACGAAAATTATCAGGAGATCAAAGGTGTAAAGCACCATTTTGACGACAAGGAAGTTTTAACAGAAATATTCGAAACACTCAATAAATAACAGGCAGCATGCTGTACTATTTGTTTACATACCTGCGCGATACGTTCCACCTTTCGGGGGCGGGTGTGTTCAATTATATTACGTTCAGGGCTGCCATGGCTATCATCCTGTCGCTTACCATATCTATGGTGTTCGGCAAGAGGCTGATAGATTTTCTGCGTCGTAAGCAGATAGGTGAAACCGTGCGCGACCTGGGTCTTGCCGGTGAACAACAGAAGAAGGGTACACCTACTATGGGTGGTATCATTATTCTTGCGTCTATTCTCATCCCTACATTACTGTTCGCACGTGTGCTGAACGTGTATATCCTGCTTATGATCGTTTCAACCGTTTGGCTGGGCATAGTGGGGTTTCTGGATGATTACATCAAGGTGTTCAAGAAGAATAAGGAAGGACTGGCCGGCCGCTTCAAGATAATGGGGCAGATAGGGCTTGGTGTTATTGTGGGTGTGACCATGTATTATAACGAGAATGTGGTGATCAGCCGGGAGGTGACTCGTGGTCAGGAGGGCGTTTATAGTGTTACAGAGAAGGCGGATAACGCGCGTTATTTGCGAAAGGATGATAAGGGTCGAGAACATACGTATGTTAAAGTGCGCACAGCGACAACTACGATACCTTTTTTGAAGTCGCATGAATTCAGGTATGAGAAGATAGCGAGGATCTTCGGTGAGAAGAACGTAGCGTGGACCACTCCGCTTATTTATATACTGTTTGTGATTTTCATTATAACGGCTGTTTCCAATGGTGCCAACCTAACTGATGGTATAGATGGACTGGCGACAGGGGTGTCGGCAATTATTGGTGTCTGTTTGGGAGTATTCGCCTATGTGTCGGGCAACTATGTATTTGCCGGTTACCTTGGAATCATGGATATTCCCAACCTTGGCGAATTGTCCATATTTATCGGCGCGTTTGTGGGGGCGTGTGTAGGGTTTCTGTGGTACAACGCTTATCCGGCACAAGTGTTCATGGGCGATACCGGCAGTCTGGCCTTGGGTGGCATCATTGCATCACTTGCCATTATCGTGCGGAAAGAATTGTTGATACCTATTATTTGTGGTGTTTTCCTGGTAGAGAACCTGTCGGTGATAATACAGGTATGGTATTTCAAGCGGACGAAGAAAAAGTATGGAGAAGGCCGACGCATATTCCTGATGTCGCCGCTGCATCATCATTATCAAAAGAAGGGGTATCACGAAGCGAAGATCGTAACCAGGTTCTGGATCGTGGGCATCATGCTTGCCATTATGAGTATAGTAACATTAAAGCTGCAGTAAAGAAATGAACACAATATCAAAACGTCTTGTCATACTCGGCGCCGCTGAAAGCGGCGTAGGGGCTGCATTGCTTGGCAAGCAGCAGGGATGGGATGTGTTTGTGAGCGATGGCGGAAAGATCAAACCAAAGTTCAGAGAGACGCTGGAAGCGCATGCGATACCATTTGAAGAAGGTGCACATACTGAGGACCTGGTACTGAACGCTGATTGTCTGGTGAAGAGTCCGGGTATCAGTGATAAGACGGCCATCATGAAGAAAGTGAGGGCAGCCGGCATAGAGGTGTGCAGCGAGATAGAGTTCGGATATCGTTACAAAGGCGATAGCCGGATAGTGGCGATAACCGGCAGCAATGGCAAGAGCACCACAACAATGCTCACATATACGCTGTTTAAAGATGCGGGGTATGACGTGGCACTTGTAGGTAACATAGGTTACAGTTTTGCTCGCCAGATAGCAGAGCGTCCGTGTGCCTGGTATGTGATGGAGATCAGCAGTTTTCAGTTGGACGACATACACGAGTTCCGACCAGACGTAGGGATACTGCTGAACATTACCCCCGATCATCTGGACAGATATGACTACAAGTTTGAGAATTATGTCGCCTCAAAGTTTCGTATCACACTCAACCAGACGAAAGACGACTACTTCATAGTAAACAAAGACGACCAAGCAATACAACAATATTTTACTACCCATTCCATTCACGCTACTACAATTTTTTTCACAATGAGCGATAACGTTACAGGCCAAGAAGGAGGATTCATCAATGACGACAATATGCGCATATTGTATGGTGGTGACTACTTTGATATGTCTATTCACGACCTGGCTATCAAAGGAAAACACAATCAATACAATAGTATGGCAGCCGGCATATCAGCCCGCATAGCAGGCATAAGGAAGGAGAAATTACGAGAGACGTTCACAAGGTTCAAAGGACTGGAGCACAGGCTGGAATATGTTGCAACCGTTCGTGGTGTTGATTTTATCAACGACAGTAAGGCGACCAACGTAAACTCGGTATGGTTCGCTTTGGAGAGCATGGACAAGCCTACCATCCTTATTCTGGGTGGCCAGGACAAGGGTAACGACTATAGCGAGATCATGGATCTGGTGAAGAAGAAGGTGAAGGCAATCATTTGTCTGGGTGTGAATAATCAGCCGATACACGATGCCTTTGATTCTATGGTAGATACTATTATAGAAACGGCGGGTGCCGCTGAGGCAGTGCATGCTGCCTATTCTTGCGCTGAGGCCGGTGATGTGGTGTTGCTGGCACCTGCCTGTGCAAGCTTTGACAGGTTCAACAATTTTGAAGATCGTGGAGAACAATTTAAAGAAGCTGTTAGAAGCCTTTAACATAAATAGCAAGCAGAAGGCATAGAAAAACAATAGTCATGGCTGACGGAATGAAGCAAATACTGACAAGAACGAAGGGCGACAAAGTGATTTGGGGCGTCGTGCTTGTGCTTTCCTTTATCAGCCTGCTTGCGGTATATAGTTCCACAGGTTCTCTTGCTTACCGCATGGAAAAAAACTCGGGATACTATCTGGCAAAGCAGGTGATGGTATTGGGGCTCGGTCTGCTTATTGTTTACTACGTGCACCGTATCAATTATACAAGATTTGCGAAATGGTCGGTCTATATGTACCTGGGGTCGCTGCCACTGCTCATATATACATTGATGTTCGGTACCAGCCTGAATGAGGGATCGCGTTGGATAAAGCTGCCGGTTATTAATCTTACGTTCCAGACATCGGACCTTGCCAAGCTAGCCTTGTTCATGTTTCTGGCGCGAATGCTTACAATAAAGCAGGACGTGATCAAGGATTTCAGGAAGGGTTTTATACCGGTGTTGGTGCCCATGTTGCTTACCTGCGCTTTGATTGCACCGGCCAATTTGTCTACCGCATTGATGTTGGGTGCCACCTGTGCCATCATGTTTTTTATCGGGCGGGTTCAAATCAGGCATCTTTTGTTTCTGGCAGTAGCAGGTTTTATGTGTCTGAGTGTAGTGTTTACGATCTCAAAGCTTACCGGAGTTGGCCGTGCGGCTACATGGGAGCGCAGGGTGAAAGATTTTTTTAAAGAGGAGGATAAGAATAGCAAACACCAGGATGTTTATCAGGTGGAGCAGGCGAAGATCGCTATTGCGAATGGCGGACTTACCGGACGAGGTCCGGGGAAGAGCCTGCAGAAGAACTTTCTGCCGCATCCCTATTCCGATTTCATTTTCGCTATCATTATTGAGGAATATGGATTGCTGGGTGGAACCTTCGTCGTGTTGTTATATCTGCTGTTTCTATGGCGAAGTGTGCTCATATTCAAGCGGTGTCCGTTTGCCTTTGGAGCATTCCTGGCGGTGGGGCTCAGTGTGACACTGGTTTTTCAGGCCATGCTGAACATGGCAGTGAATGTGCACCTGGTGCCGGTGACCGGTCTCACGTTGCCTATGATCAGTATGGGTGGCTCGTCTATATGGTTTACGAGCGTTGCGATAGGTATTGTGTTGAGCGTGAGTAAGTATGTGGATGAAATGGAAGGTGAACGCAAGAACGCAGCAAGACTTGCAGCAGTAGCAGCCGCTGAGGCTGAGGCTGAAGCGGCATCGGAAGAGGTGGCAGTTGCCGCATTAAAGGGTAAGAAAACGAAATAGAACAAAGATTGTCATGAGTGAAATGCGTGTCATAATAGCAGGTGGTGGTACCGGGGGACATATATTCCCCGCGGTGGCCATAGGGCACGCTTTGCAGCGTCTGGCACCGGGCACTCGTCTGTTGTTTGTTGGCGCGAAGGGGAAGATGGAAATGGAGAAAGTGCCGCGGGAGGGATTTGAAATAGTAGGGTTGGATATAGCCGGGTTCAATAGGAGTAGTATGTGGAAGAACATAACACTTCCATTGAAATTATTTAAGAGCAGAATGCAGGCAAGGAGTATCATAAAGGAGTTTGCACCTACGGCAATAGTGGGCGTTGGCGGTTATGCCAGCTTCCCGATACTGCATGCGGGGCAGGCTGCCGGTATTCCTACTTTGATACAGGAACAGAATTCGTGGGCGGGAAAGAGTAACAAGATCCTCGGCAAGAACGCGAAGGCAATATGTGTTGCGTACTCGGGTATGGAGCGTTTCTTTCCGGCCGCAGTATTGCATGTGACGGGTAATCCGGTTCGGAAAGCAATTGCCGATATGAACCGCTCGTCTGCCGAGGGGCGTGCGAAGTTCGGACTGAAAGAAGGCCGCAGGACGGTATTGGTGATAGGTGGAAGCTTGGGTGCCCGTTCGGTGAACGAGGCGGTTGAGGCTGGTCTTGCCAATATTGTGAGCGAGCAGGTACAGTTACTGTGGCAAACGGGTAAGCCATATTACGAGCAAGCCTGCGCGGCCGCTGCTATGTTTGGCGACAAAGTAATTGTGCGCGATTTCATTGCAGAGATGGATTATGCTTATGCAGTTGCAGATGTTGTGATCTCCAGAGCGGGTGCATTGGCAATAGCAGAACTGTGTATAGCCGGCAAGCCGGTGATATTTGTGCCATATCCGCATGCTGCTGAGAATCATCAGGAGAGTAATGCGATGGCATTGGTGAATACAAAGGCTGCATGGATGGTGAAAGACAGCGAGGTGAACAGCGTATTGGTAGGCAAGTTGAAAGAACTGATGAACAACAAGTCAGTGCAGCAGGAGATGGCGGCAAATTTGAGCAGAGTGGCCATCAGGGACGCGGACGAACGAATTGCGGCAAAGGTTTTGGAAATAGCTAAAGCTAACAGATAGAAATAGGTAGAAAATGGATGTAAGGAACATCAGGAACGTTTATTTTGTTGGTATCGGCGGCATCGGTATGAGTGCGCTCGCGAGGTTCTTTATGGGCCGCGGCGCTACTGTTTGCGGATACGACCGCACGGAGACCGACCTTACACGCCGTCTTGCAGCAGAGGGTATGCAGATACACTATACTGATGATGTCTCGTTGCTGCGCAAGGATGCTGAACTGGTGATCTTTACGCCCGCTATACCTAAAGATCATTCAGAATTGAATTGGTACAGGGATAATAATTATCCGGTTTACAAACGTAGCGACGCGCTGAAGTGGATCACCGAGGCGATGTATGCAATAACCGTGGCGGGTACACATGGCAAGACCACCATCTCTACTACAATAGCCTATCTGCTGCGGGAGACCGGTTATGGATGTAATGCTTTTCTGGGTGGTATATCGGTGAACTATGAAAGCAACTACTGGAGCAGTGAAAATGATACTGCAGTGATAGAGGCCGATGAGTATGATCGCAGCTTTCTGAAGTTGAGTCCGGACCTGGCTGTGCTTACGTCTATCGATCCTGATCATCTTGATATTTACGGAACGCCTGCTGAAATGGAAGAGGCTTTCATTTCGTATACAAAGAATATAAAGCCGGGTGGCACATTGCTGGTGAAGCATGGTCTGCACAGGGCTTCAGAGTTGAAGGGTCCTAAGACCGTTACCTATAGCCTGCAGAATGACGCTGCTGATATTTACGCAGACAATATAAGGCTGAACAACGGAGGATACATTTTTGATGTAGTAGCGGCAGGCTGGAAGTTAGAAAATATGGTGCTGAACATTGGCGGTATGCACAACGTGGAGAACTCAGTTGCCGCTATCGCTGTTACGCAAATGTTGGGTATTGACGGAGACAAAGTGCGTGAGGCATTAGCACAGTTCAAAGGCATTAAAAGAAGGTTCGAGTATCTGGTACGCACAGAGAAGGTAGTATATATTGACGACTATGCTCACCATCCTGAAGAACTTGCTGCGTTGATAAAGAGTGCAAAGCGACTGTTTCCCGGCCGCAGGTGTGTAGTAGCGTTTCAGCCGCATCTTTTTAGCCGTACCAGGGATCTGGCCGATGGTTTTGCACGTAGTCTGGATCTTGCAGATGAGGTGATATTACTCGAAATCTATCCGGCACGTGAATTGCCTATGGAGGGCGTGACGTCGGAGACCATCACTACGAGAATGTGCAATTCAGCACATACAATTTTGTCGAAAGAAGGATTGCTTGAGTTTGTAAAAGTTGCGCCACTGGACCTGTTTATTACAGCGGGTGCGGGCGACATAGATAAATTGACAGGACAGATAAAACAGATATTGGAGAACAAATAAGTGGCAGAGAAGCGTAAAATATCAGTGCGGAAGATACTCCAGTTGCTACTCACGATAGTGGGTGCAACGGGTTGTGTCATCGCTATGGTAAGTGCTTCAACAATGGAAGGGGAAAAGCCGTTGCGTAAGTTGCCGTTGGTAAGTATCAGCAATGACAGAAAGTACCACTCTCTGGAACAGAAAAAGATAATGGATCTCGCGATCTATAATCGTAACATAGACATAATAAACACACCGGTGTCGAAGATCGATGTGCGCGGTATAGAGCGTGCAATAGAGACTGATCCGTGGGTGCAGAATGCGCAGGTGTACATTGACATAGAGCGAGTGATGCACATTGAAGTGACCAGGCGTGTACCGGTTGCTCGTTTGTTCAGAGCTGATGGCGTGAGTTACTACATCGATAGTACGCTGCACACTATGCCTTTGTCTGACGATTATACCTACTATACAAACGTAGTGACAAACGTACCCTATCTTGGAAATGACAGTGCAGGTGTAGGGATGAAAAAGCAGATCGTGAGGTTGGCTCGTTTTATCAATACCGATAGTTTCTGGAGCGCGCAGGTATCTCAGATCGCTATTGATTCGGCAGGTATGTTCGAACTGACACCGGTGATAGGGGAGCAGAAGATATTGCTGGGAGATACGAGTCGCCTTGCCGAAAAGTTTGCGAATGTAATGGCATTCTACAAGAACGTACTCAACCGGATAGGCTGGGACAAGTATCAGACATTGGATGTGCGTTTTCAGGATCAGGTGATCGCGTCGCCATCTTTGCCTTATAAGGGGCCTTTAGACAAAGCGATCAGTAAGATGAACTGGATAACCAGTATAGAGGTGACGGAAGCTCAGAAGCGCCATGAAGACTCAATACGCGCAGAGGTGAATCACCAGGCTGCGGTAGCTTCGGCAAAGGCCGCCGCCGCCGAAAGGGCGCAAAAGAAGTATGAAGAGGCGGTTGCTGCGGCCAGGGCTGCAAGAGACAGAGAGCTGGAAAAGAAGAAGTCGGCAAAGCAGTCTGCTCCTCCCAAGGCAGGTACGGCTGCCGTGGGCTCTTCGGTGAAGAACGTGCGTAAGCCTGCTCAGCAGAAGGCGGCGGATAAGCCTGCAAAAAAGGCGGTTAAACATAGTGCGCCGGAGTTAAAGAAAGATGGGAAGAAGGCGACAAAGGGTGGTAGCGTAGCGAAGAAGGCTAATTCAGCCCATCCGGCTGCCAAGCCTCACACGAAGGCGGCTCCGAAAAAGCCCGCGTCTAAAGTGAACAAGAAGGATGTAAAAGGAAAGGCCGCCGCGAAAAAGAAAGACAAAAGCAAGTCAAAGAATGATAACAAAAAAGAATCTAAGACCGGTAAGTATCTCTATCCTTCCGGGCGCTAAATACTAACCGAACAAAAATATCAATGCAGTATGAGTAAGAAACAACAACCAATTATCGTAGGGCTGGACATCGGAACCACAAAGGTGGTGGCGATTGCCGGTCGGAAGAACGAGTACGGGAAGCTGGAGATACTCGGCTTTGGCCGCGCCGATTCCGAAGGCGTTAACCATGGTGTGGTCATTAATATCGAGCAATGTGTGCACTCGGTGGAACTGGCCATTAAACGGTGTTTTGAGAACAATCCTGATCTCGTTATTACTGAGGTTTATGTTGGTATTGCAGGTAAGCACATCAAAAGCATGCAGGCACAGGGCAGTAGGGTACGTGCCAATGTAGAAACAGAGATCAGTAAAGACGATATCGAACAACTACTGCGCGATCAGTATAAGACATATCTCCCTACCGGCGATCAGATCATCGACATCATTCCGCAGGATTATACGGTAGATAATATCCCTGATATTATCGATCCGGTGGGGATGAGTGGCGTTAAGATCGGAGCCAATTTTCATGTGATCACCGGTGATAGCACTGCAATTCGCAACATGAAGCGTTGTGTTGACAGGTCGAACCTGAAAACCTGTGATCTCATATTGCAGCCACTTGCTTCTGCAGCTGCGGTAATGAACGACGAGGATATGGAGGCAGGTGTCGCCATAGTGGACATAGGCGGTGGTACCACTGACATGGCTGTGTTCTGTGACGGTATACTGAAGCATACCGCTGTTATCCCTTATGCAGGTGTAAATATTACTAATGATATCCTTACCGGACTGCGTGTATTGCGCTCACAGGCCGAGCAAATGAAGGTTCAGTTCGGTACGGCTTTGGGCAGTGAGGCCAACCGCAATTCTTACATTACTATACCGGGGCTTCGCGGACTTCCGGCAAAGGAAGTATCGGTGGTGAACCTTGCTAATATCATTCAGGCACGCATGGAAGAGATACTCGACTATGTGATGTTCAATATCCGTCAGATAGGTCTCGAGCATCGCTTGAATGGTGGTATTATTCTCACTGGTGGCGGAGCGCGCCTCAAGCACATTACTCAGCTTACTGAGTATGTGACCGGCATGGGAGCGCGCATTGGTTATCCGAACGAACATCTTGCAGGTGGTTACAACGATGCTTTGATGAGCCCGATGTATTCAACTTGTATCGGTCTCATTCTCCGCGGCTATTACGACTATGAAAGCGGTCGCACTGAGTTCTACGGCAATGGTGGCAACTATTTGCGCGTTTCTTTAGATCAGCCGATGGTGCAGGAGATAGAAACGATTGAAGAGCCCGTTCAAGACTCATCAGACGACCTGGCTGCGAACAACAGATGGGAGAAGCTGAAAAAGCGTCAGGACACGATGAAGGAACTGTTCGATCGTCTTCGTGGCAAGTTCATGGACCTGTTTGAAGATATAGACGACAAAGAACTGAAATAATACAACCTAAAAACATACATTAACTCACAACTAATTACACAACAAAAATCACTAACCCACAAAACGAAAAGATATGATACATTTCGAGATCCCAAAGAATCAGTCATCTATCATCAAAGTGATAGGCGTAGGTGGCGGCGGAAGCAATGCCGTAAATTACATGCACAGCCTCGGTATTGAAGGCGTTGACTTCGTGGTGTGCAATACCGACTCTCAGGCGCTGGCGCTTAGCCCTGTTGTCAATAAGATCCAGCTTGGTCCACACCTTACCCAGGGGCTGGGTGCGGGAGCTAACCCGGAGATCGGCAAACAGTCGTGCGAAGAAAGTCTGGAGGACGTTTCTAAGATCCTGAAAGTGAATACCCGTATGGCATTCATCACTGCCGGGATGGGCGGTGGTACAGGTACAGGTGGCGCGCCTGTGGTTGCGAAAATTTGCCGCGAACTTGGAATCCTTACCGTAGGCATTGTTACAACACCGTTTACTTATGAAGGTCGAAAGCGTATGAAGCAAGCGCAGGAAGGTATCGATCGTATGCGCGATCATGTAGATACCATTCTGATCATCTCGAATGATAAGCTGCGCCAGCAGTTTGGCAACCTGCCATTCACTAAGGCATTTGCCAAGGCTGATGACATACTTGCAACAGCTGCAAAATGTATCACGGATGTGATCACATCAACAGGTCAGATCAACGTGGACTTTGCTGATGTATGTACTGTAATGAAGAATGGAGGTGTGGCAATACTCGGAAGTAGCTCGGCAAGCGGTGAGAACCGTGCGCTGCAGGCTGTTGAAGATGCCCTCAACTCACCATTGCTGAATGATAGCGATATCCGCGGTGCTAAGTGGTTGCTGTTAAACATTACATCGGCTGCAGGTGAGCACGAGCATACAATGGACGAAGCGGAAGCGATACAGGCGTATGTGCAGATGCAGGCCGGTGATAATTGTGATGTTATCCTCGGCATGGGCCACGATCCGAACCTTGGCGACAAGATATCTGTAACTGTTATTGCTACAGGTTTCAACTACCGCGAGATCAATACAGACATGCCTGCGCGCAACAGCGAGCCAGAAAAGGTAGTAGTAGCACTTGGCGAAGTGAATGCCAATGTTACTTCTCCTGTAGATGAATACATAGCGCCTGTACAAACACCTGAAAGCCTCGCGCCGGTGTTGGTTGAAGAGCCCGTGGTTGTAGCGGAGGCTCCCGTTGTAGAGGTTGCATTCTCTCCCGTTGTAGAGGCAGCCTATGTAGCGCCTGAAGCAACGGTTTATACTCCGGAGCCAGAGCCTGAGGTCGTGTTTACAGCTTCTATTGAAGAACTGCCGCAGGAGCGTGAGAGTTTTGTACTGGAGGTTAATGAAGAGCCTTCTCCGGCTGTTGTGTTTGTTGAAGAAACAACGCGCTTTGAGCCGGTTTACAATGCACCTGTTCAGCCCCGTGCTGAAGAGCCGGTGCGTGAAACTGTTCGTGAGGCTGTGGTTATGAAGATAGGAGAGCGCGTTCTATCTGAAGACGAGATCGAAGAAAAAAGAAGGTTTGAAGAGCAAAAGCGTGCGTTTGAAGATAGGGCGGCCCGTCTGCGCAGTCTGAGCATGAATATTCGCGGGGGTAATGAAAATAGCGATGAGATCGAATCAGTTCCGGCGTATATGCGCAAAAATGTAAATATTGAGAACGCGCCTGCATCATCCGACTCGTTTTATAGCGGTTACACAGTTGGTAAAACCGGCACAAACGATCAGGCAGGTATAAATACTATCAATACTTTCCTGGATGGTCGCAAACCGGATTGATTGGTGCGGAAATTCTGAAATAGTTAAGGGCTATCCGATCGGATAGCCCTTTTTTATATAATTATTTGCTTGTCAGATTGTTAGATGTGTGTTTATTGTTTAAGCTAATGCTCGAACAGATTTAGTCTTACCCGGGAGCACTGAGTTTTTTCCAACAAATATGTTTGGGAGGTGTATTCATTTATATTGCGCAATTCTTATTTGGATAAAATAAATATTCGTATTTATTTTGTAATATAGGTCGGTCCTTGTAGATTTAGGTAATTTTTAATATAGTTTTAGGATAACCATAACGCAGTCTTATAAATAGTAGTAGTATGAAAAAAGGGTGTACCTCTCTCTTTTACACGTTGTTTTTGGTGTTTGTCGCACAGTTTTCTCACGCACAGTTGGTAGGAACGAACTGTTATTTGCAGGGTAGATACCTGGAGATAGGTATGAACAACAATGCGTCTTTCGGTACATGTAGTGGCATTCCACCTACATACCACCCACACTTGTTTGGATCGGGTATCCCGCCGGCGGGTTCTAATTTGGCTGAAGTGTACGACTGGGGTAAGGATGGCTGGGCAACTGGTACACCACCCTACATGGGAGACTATACTTATCCTGGTTCTCCTTTCGAGGGATGGGAGTTGCAGATAGGTGGTGGTCGCGTTCAGGCATTCCAGAACTGTGCGGGAACCATGACGGCGTCGGTCGGCGGTATGACAATGACAGGTAACCTGACATCATATACCAACACAGGTGGTCGTGCTATAGGTACGTGGACAGGTACTGCAACTTCGGGAGGTGCTACATTGGCAGTTAGGCAGGCAACTAGGATTGATACTATGGGTTCAGCTGTAGTTGTAACTACTGTATTGCGTAACACATCAGGTGTAACTGCACCCAACGTTTATTACATGAGGTCTTGTGACCCCGACAATGCACAGTCTTGGGGGGGCGGTAGCTTCTCTACTATCAACCGCATTGTTCACCAGAACGAAGACGCCCGCCATCGCGTGCTTGTAAAGGCATACGATCAGGGACTTACCGAGCCAAAATCATACATGGGTCTTGGTACGAAGGACTGTCGTGCAAAGGCATTCATTTATACTTCATGGTGGTTGAGTTCAACTGTTGATCTTTCTACGGTGTGGGGTGGTACTTACGGACCTCCGGGCTCGGGTGCACAATATACATTGGGTGCATGTCTTCCTGTTAGTTGTACGCCTTCAGATATCGCGATTGGTCTGGTGTATAATATAGGCAACATTGCAGCTGGTGATAGTGCCATCATATCTTATGCTTACATCTTCAACGGAGATGCGGTAGGTATTGATGAGGCATTCCCTGACCCGCAGATAGTGTTAAACGGTGTTCCTCGTCCTGTAGTACCGGTGCCATTCCCTAACAGGGACACATTTGACGTATGTGCTTATCCGGGCATGACATCACTTCCTGTAGACATTCTGAATGCAGAAGACAAGACCTGGAGCTGGAGCAAATGGACATGGAGCCCCGGCGTAGGTCTTTCGGCTACAACAGGTGCCCACGTTACTATCACTACCACAGCGCTTCCTCCTGTTATCACGTATACGATCACAGGTACAGACAGCGCCCACGGTATGTCATCGTGCCTGAACAAAGTATTTTATCTGACAATCCTGACATGTAACGGCGCAGAAGCGAACAGCCCGTGTGTAGGAGATACATTGTGGCTGAATGCCCCCGGCGATTCAGTGGGAGCAACGTATCAGTGGTTCGGCCCTGCGCCATCGACTACAATATTTGCAACCACGCAAAAGGCATTCATATTCCCTGCAACAGCGGCACACAACGGTACGTTCTCTGTGATCAAGACGAAGGCAGGTGTGCCGGATACATCAATAACAATAGTAACGATACGGCACAAACCAACGGTATGGGCATCGAGCAACTCTCCATTGTGTCTTGGAACGGGTAATACCCTGTTGCTGACAACAGTGGTAGACTCACCGGGTGTGACGTATAGTTGGTCGAAGGTTCCGCCATCGTTCTCATCGACATTAGCGAATCCGTCCATCCCGAGTTTCTCATTAACAGATACGGGTATGTACCGTGTGATAGTGACATCTGTGTTTGGCTGTAAGGATACCGACCAAACGCTGGTGACACTGGTGCCGCCACCGCCACCGCCAACAGTAGTTGCGGTGACGCCATACTGCCAGAACGACGCGTTCGTTCCGTTTACTATCACAGGCGTTGTGCCGGGTGGTACTGTTCTGTGGTATCCATCGGCAACAGGCGGTGTGCCCAGCGCAGTGACACCAACGGTGAATACATCGATAGCGGGTGTGAACAAATTCTACTTCAGCCAGAAAGTGGGTAGCTGTGAAGGTCTGCGCGACTCAATAACAGTAGTGGTGAACCCACTGCCAGCACCGATCGTAGGTCCTTCAGAACTGTGTCAGTACTTCAGCATCACGAAGACGAACCCGACACCAATGGGCGTATGGAGCAGCAGCAATCCATCCATCGCATCGATAGGCGCATCTACAGGTGTTGTGAATGGTCTGCTGGGCGGAACAGTGACGATCACCTACACATTGCCAACAACGTGCCGCCGCACAACAGTGGTTACAGTACATCCTAAACCGGCACCGCCAACCTTTGGTGTGCACAGGGAATGTCAGTATGTACTGGGTCATGCAGCTACCGCAACGGGCACAAGCCTAACGTGGTATGGTCTGGGTGTGACAGCCGGTTCACCGGTTCCGCCAATACCTAATACAGATACTACACCGGGCGTATACAACTACTATGTTACCCAGACATCACCATTCGGATGTGTGAGTGACAGTGCGGTATATCCGGTGAGGATCTACCCTGAGCCTACACCACCGGTAGTAACAGATACAACATACTGTCAGAAGTTCCAGGCACCGCCACTGACGGCTAAGGGCAGCAACCTGCTGTGGTACACGTCAGCAACAAGCACGCCGGGTTCAGCAACAGCGCCAATACCAAGCACGGCTACACCGGGTGTGACAACGTACTATGTGACACAGACAGTGGATCAGTGCGAGAGTCCGAGAGCAGGCCTGACAGTGACAGTACTGTACCTGCCTGACTTCAAGATCACACCGGACCGTCCGTGGATATGTCAGTTCGATTCAATGGGCTTCAAATACACAGGACCATCGCTTGTAGATCCTGATTACACATGGACGTTGCCGATAGGCGCATCGTTTGCGGCAGGCAGCGATCCTAAGTCTACGAACGTGACGATCAAGTTTGATACTGCATGGGGTCAGCACTATGTGTACCTGATGGCGAGCAACTACAAAGGCAGGTGTGCAACGATAGACACGGTGAACATCAAGGTGATACCTGCTCCGAGCACTCATATGTACCACAACCCTGACGTATGTTTGGGAGACACGATCACACTGGCTTTGTCAGACAGGAGTGCGAATGCATACAAGTATACATGGACGATAGATGGCGTACCGATGAGTGCATCACCGATCATAGACATCATCACAGCTAGCTCGAATAGCGGAGGACCGTTTGTGATCAGCTGGCACGACAGTGGCCGTCACATCCTGCGCATACAGGGGGCAACGGTAGAGGGCTGTAAGTCACAGATCACAGCAGATACGGTGAACGTACACATCAATCCTGATCCTACGTTCACGTACGCGGCACCGAGCAAGTTGTGTCTGGAAGACAGCATCCATTTCTGGGCTACCAAGAAGGATTACAATTGTGTGTACAAGTGGGAGCCTGAGCATTCATTTGTGAACAACGGTAAGCCTGATATCTGGGGCAAGGCAGAGCAGCTACGCAGCATGATATCGTTGACAGTTACGAATCCGTTCGGCTGTAAGGCTACGTACACGAAACAGATCAATACGGAGCCATGTTGCTCAGTGCAGTTCCCGAACGCGTTCACGCCGAACGGAGACGACCGCAACGATCATTTCCGTCCTATCTTCCAGGGCTACCACAGGTTCCACATATTCCGTGTAACGAACCGTTGGGGTCAGACAGTGTTTGAGACAACGAACACGAACCCATACTGGGATGGTACGTTCAACGGCTTGCCACAGGATATGGGTGTATACTTCTACTACCTGAAGTATGACTGCGGTGGCAAGGTGATGGAGACCAAGGGCGATGTGACATTGATACGATAAAAGATTAAATGGTTGCATATTAAAGAGAAAGACCACCGCAGTCCGCGGTGGTCTTTCTCTTTAATATGGTTTGTGGTTTTCAAAATGGGTATAATGGCTCTTTCCTGCCCGATTCAGGGCCTTTTGCATGTGGCTGGTAGTCGCGTTTAGGCCCGACACTTGCAACTCAGGGGTGGGCAGAGACCCATTGGGCGCCATCTTCGAAAATTTCCTTTTTCCAGATGGGGACAGTTTGTTTTAGTGTGTCTATGATGAAGCGACATGCATCAAATGCGGCATCCCGGTGCGCCGCAGCAACAGCAATGACCACAGGCACTTCTCCAATCTCGAGTCGTCCTGTTCTGTGTCGTATAACAACCTTCTCTACGGGCCATTTTTCAATTGCTTCTTCAGCTATCTTTTTCATCTCACTAACGGCCATAGCTTCGTAGGCTTCAAATTCGAGATGTGTAACTGCCTTGCCTTTTGTCGCGTTCCTGACGGTTCCGATAAAAACATCAATGCCACCACAGGACGGAGACATAACTTGATCAATGCAGGCATTGACGTCGATGGGGTCAGATTGAAGCAGGATATCATATCGGGGAGCACTATCCATGGATATCAGTTTTAGCAAAATGTAATCGATTATCCACCGCTGACTGGCGGGATCAGGGCTACTTCATCGCCGGCATCAAGCGCGACATCATCGCCGGCATAATTTCCATTTACTGCAATAGCCAGACTCTTTAGTTTAAGTAGCTCAGGGTATTTTTCTTCAAGCACCTTCCGTAGATCGCTTACTGTAGCATTATTCGGCACAAAAAGACATAATGGGCTCTGCCCCGTTATTTCTTTGACAATTCCGAACGTTAATAACAGTATCTCCAAGGTAACTATTGATCTGTTTTTTGGAGCAAATATAGTGACTACCAAGGTGCTATAGGTGAAATAGAAGAGGATTTACAAAGCATAGGGCATAAAAAAAGGGTGTGTCTGAAAAACACACCCTTTTACGGAAATGGAAATTAGATGTTTAGAATTTTGTCCATGTTTTCCACCATGTATCGTTGGCAGAACATGCGCCGCGGTATGATACTGCGGTTACAGAACTCAGCTTACCAGTGCTGCTGGTTGCAGCATTTGAAGTTGCAGGAGAGCTGCTGTTAGGATTTGGGTTGAAAGACGCTCCTGATGCATAAGGCGCTACCAGATTAACATCGCTGGTGTTTGTAAGAGATACGTTGTTCCATGAAGTGTTATCGGTAGTGAGGTATGGAGTGAGTGCGCCGAGTGAAGTTGACGATGTACCCACAGTATCGAACGTCTTTGTATTTCCTGCGGCAATAATACCACGCAATTCCATAGTACCACTTTTCAGTTGATTACCTGTCTTGCTTCCGTCAACAAGTATACCGGTAGGGTAGCCCATTACGATAGTGTTGAAGATATTCGCCCTTGAGTTCCTCCTCAGGTGCGCTGCACGCTTGTAGTTAGAGTTGATAGTAGTACTTGAGGTTTCTTTAGGGCCTATTATGGTCATATTCGCAAATACCGGTGCTGTGAAAGGACTCGTTTCAGAGCCTGTAGCATCATTGTCTATCTCAAAGCCATTGCTTCCTGAAACGTCAGCGTCATTTGCGTTGGTGATAGCGATACCGAACTGTACGTTTCCACGGAAACCGAAGTCTGCGTCAAAGTTGTCGTCATGTGTCTTGTAAGCAATGAGGTGTTTACAATTCACAGTTCCGCCAAACCACTCGAATGCATCATCATATCCATAAGAGCACTGAACGTAGTCGATCTCTGTTCCGCGTCCTACAGCACCCATTGTCAGTGAATTGAGCTCCTTGTCTGCCAGGAATGGGTAACCCGCATATTCGATGCGCACGTACTTCAGTTTTCCTGAGTTGTCATTGTCATCGCTACCACCGTAAAGACCATCTCCTGATGAGTTGTTAACTCCACCTTCGATTTCGCCGACACCGGCCTGACCGCTGAAAGTTGCATTGGTAGTGGCTTTACCGAGGATCACTATACCACCCCAGTCGCCCGGAGTGGGAGTGCCTTCGTTTGAAGTGAACACGATCGGGCTATCAACAGTGCCTTCTGCCATGATCTTTGAACCACGAGTGATCACGATACCGTTCTTTCCTTTCAGAGCTTTAATTGTTACGCCTTTAGGAATCGTGAGTGTAGCGCCTGCTTTTACATACACCATAGCTTCAAGTGTGTAAGTTTTACCTGACAACAGCGTACGATTGCTGGTAATGTCGCTGCTCAGTTTGTACCCCAGTGAGTCTTCAGTTGGGGTTGGAGTTGGGGTTGGAGTCGGATCGTCTGTTTTCTTTTTACAAGATACAGACACAACCAGTGCTGCTGCTGTAATGCCTAAAATGATTTTCTTCATGTTGTTGAATATTTGTTGCAAAATTCGCACCGGCATGTTACCGCAATATTATTGCACCATTAAGCGAATGCTATTTCTATGTCTTGTTGAAATGCCAACGGGTAGCCGTTTTCGACTACCCGTTGTATAAATTCTGAAATCCGGCTTGTGTTAGAAATTGTACATAAATGCAACACTTACAGTAGTCCCTGAGAGTCTTGATATCCTGAGGTAGTCACCGGTTACATCGTACTTGTTGTTGCCATTGATATCCTGGTAGAAATTTGCTTTCCTATTGAGTAGATCTGTGACCGAAAGTTTGATACCGGCTTTGTCGCTCATGAGTTTTTTAGAGAGTTGCAGGTCGAACAGAGGGCGAGGCGCTTCCCATATGTGTGGGTTCTGCTCATTGCCCACAAGGAATATTCGCTTGCCGATCATGTTGAACAACACCGCGGCGCTTATACCGGAAGTTTCCTCGTCATATTGGAGGCCTGTATTGATGACGTAAGGAGATTGGCCCTGCATCGGACGATCGGCCTTGATCGTGCTGCCCGACATTGTTTTGATCTCGAAGTTCACGTTATTGAAAATGTAGGAGGCGTTTGCGAACAATGTCACTGGTGCCAATGCATCGATTCCTGTAACGTCGAGCCTCTTTCTGAATTCCAACTCAGCTCCGTAGCTTACGGCAGAAGGCGCGTTGTTGTACGTGAAAGAGAATGTGTTGACTCCTGTTTCATTGTAGAACTGTTCTATCGGGTTCACGAAGTGTTTATAGAATACACCACCTGTGATCATTTCGCCTGAACGAGGGTATAGTTCATAACGGAGGTCAAGGTTGGTGATTTTCGTCCGTTGCAGGTCAGGATTTCCCTGCACAGCAGCCAGCAGTTCGAAATCATAGAAAACAAATGGTGACAGTTCTCGGAATTCAGGGCGTATCACTGTCTGTGACGCGCAGAAACGTAAGTTGGTTTTTTCGGTTGGTTTAAATGTGAAGTTAGCCGAAGGCAGGAAGTCACCGGTATTGCGGTCAACAGCAACAGGTTTGTTGCTTTGGAAGCCATTCAGTGTCTGATTATAGTTTTCATAACGCACTCCCCATACGAGGCGATAGCGCTCGCCGAATGAATTGTCCAACATTAAAAATGCGGCGTTAAGAAGCCCCGAAGCGCTATAGTCATAGTCCTTATCGCTCAGTTCATTGATCAGGAATCCGTTTGCACCGAGATTTTCTGCAGCGAAGATCTCGTTGGCAGGAAGCAATGTTTGGTCAAGTGTACCGCCAACCATGCCGAATGGACGGGACGTAAACGCACGCCTTTTAGACTGTATCATGTAGCCGGTCTTGAACGTTTGCTTGCGGTCGAACATTTTAAATTGACGGGCGGCATCAACGCTTGCGTTGAAGATGTTATCCTTCAGATCGGAATAGAACATGCTAGACGATGCGAGTGATGGAAGCACGCCCGGAACAATGGCTATGTACTGGCTGTCACCGTCAGATTTTCTGTATTCCATTCTACGTAGGTTGGGTTGGTTCTGGTGCAGGCGGGCGTAAGAAGCATTCCAGTTTATCTTTGTCAAGGCCTTTTCAATGTAGTGGTTTCCGGAAAGCTGAGTATTAGCAAACGCTGTAGATTTGAATGCGAGCTGATACGCGCTTACGTCGCCGCCGTAATCGTTATTGCGCCCGGTACGCACCAGTGTGTTCTCCTGGCCGTTTACATTGTAAAGGCCTTTCAGTGAAATGCGGTTGTTCTTGTTCATTTCAAGGGTTACATTGGCAAGTCCACCCCATAGCACCTCTTCGTTGTATTGTTGCTCAGCATAGTTCAGTGATTTTTCTATAATGCCGGCTGATGCGGCATTGTAGAAAGAACGCGTGAGTTCGGTTCTCTTGTTTTGTTTATTATAGTTAACCGCAACGACCGCACCTAGTGTCTTGTCGCCCAAAACCTTTTTGTTGAGGCCGGCTGACGCCTGCAGATTTGCGTTTGGGGAGCCCGGGCGCGTTGAGTAACCCCAGTTATTTGTGAGGTCTTTCGACAGTTCAGCGCGCTGGGTTGTAGTGAGTTTCCTAAAGCCGTCTTTATCCGGTATTGATGAAGGTAAGGCACGAGTGCCGTCGTCAATGCCCAACCAGTCGAGTTTTCCGCCATGGTAGTAGGCAAAATCTTTACCGAATGTTTGAAGGTTGGCTCCTGTACCTACTTGTATGGCAAGGAACTTTTTAGACGGTATGTCTTTTGTATTTACTTGTATCAGTCCGCCGGCAAATTCGCCAGGAAGGTCTGGAGTAGCTGCTTTATTTACTACTATATTATCTATCATGCCTGCAGGGAACAGATCGAACGAAAACGACTTGCGGTCGGGTTCAGTGCTCGAAAGCAGCGATCCATTCAGTGTGGCCTGATTGTAGCGGTCGGCAAGACCACGCACTACCAGGTATTTTCCCTCCTGTATCGACGCTGAGGACACGCGTTTTAATACCTCACCCGTGTTGCGGTCCGGAGATTTCCTGATCGCCTCAGCAGACACCACCTGAGCAACAGTATTGGTGTTTTTTTGGTAGATGATCATCGCGCTGATGTTCTCTTTCTTCAGCGACGACTGTACGGTCACTTCTGCCAATTGGGTTGACGCAGCCTGACTGAGAGCTATGGTCATATTGGTTTCTTTGCCTTCCTCAACTTTTATGTCTGATACCTCTTTCGTTTGGTAGCCCACATACTTAACCTCAACTGTGTAGATGCCTGGTTTAACCGTGAGTTCAAAATTTCCATCGATGTCGGTTGTTGTACCTTCACCAGATCCTTTAACTACGACAACTGCACCTATTACTGACTCATTATTCTTTGAGTCGGAAACTTTCCCCTTTATCTTGCCACCCGCTATTGCGGTCACCACAGAGGACATAAATACTACCAGAAGAACTAAACTTCGCATTGAAAATTAATTTTATGCAAAAGTCCGATTCGGGTGTTATGTTATTGTTACGGCAAGTTTACGCTTGGGTTAAGTTAATATTCCGGCAATCTTCAGTTAACATTGGCGCAGGGCGCAAAGCTCCGCCTGTGGTGAATTGTAATGCCGTTTTCGGCTATTCCTTTCAGGTGGGACGCAGTGCCGTATCCTTTGTTTTTGTTCCAGCCATATACCGGAAACTCTTCGTGCAGCCTGTCCATATATTCATCGCGGTGAGTCTTTGCAAGAATACTCGCGGCTGCTATGGAAGTGTATTTCGCATCACCTTTTACAATGCATTGGTGGCTGATACCAAAGTAGGGTGGAAATATATGCCCGTCTATCAGCAGTAGCTCGGGCCGCGTCTTTAGCTCGTCAATTGCCTGATGCATGGCTCTGAAAGATGCTTTCAGAATGTTCATGGTGTCTATCTGTTCCGGTGTGCTGAATGCCACGGCCCATGCCACCGCTTCCTTCTCAATTATAGGGCGCAATAATTCTCTGTCCTTTTCCTTCACTTGCTTGCTGTCGTTCAGCAGCGGGTTATTAAAGCCTGCCGGCAATATTACCGCGGCGGCAAAAACCGGACCTGCAAGGCATCCCCTGCCTGCTTCGTCGCAGCCGGCTTCTATGACCCCGAAAGTGAAACTGGATTTTAGCATATCGAAACAATGCAATGTACGATATGCGATCTGTGCAACAAAGTTGTCGATGACCTGATATCATATTATGGTGTAATTTGCCGCATGCGAAAAGCCCTAAAGATCATTGGTATTATCCTTGGTTCACTATTATTGATACTGGGAGTATTCTTGTTCTATCTGTACAGAAAAACGCAGCCTGAGGCGATGGCCCGTTTTATGAAAGACAACCCCGGTCGCGCGTCAGTGTGCCTGGTACAGAATGACACCGTTTTTGCCGCGCAGAATATAGACAGTGTGATGCCGCTTGCCAGCACCGTGAAGATAATTGTGGCAGTTGAATATGCCCGGCAGGTTGCAGCAGGGATCGTAGATCCTGCCGAAATGATAGATACAGCCGATTTGGACAGGTTTTACGTCCCCAATACTGATGGCGACGCTCACCCTTCCTGGATGGCAGCTGTGCGAAAGAAAGGGCTGTTATCCGGGGGTAAGGTGCCGCTGAACGAAGTAGCTAAAGGCATGATACGGTTCAGTTCGAACGCAAATACCGAATACCTGCTCGATAGGTTGCATGTTGATAGCGTGAATGCCGGTATACAGCGATTGGGGCTCAGTAAGCAGGAGCCGCTTTATCCATTTGTTGCTTCGTTGTTCATTGGTCAGGGGCTTACTATAGATCAGATAAAGGCTATGTCTGATGAAAAGTATATTGCAGCATCAGTAGTTATTCACGACAAGTTGAAAACAGATACTGCTTTCAAACGCAGCTTCAAGCCGGTGACCTTGGATATGCAACGTGTATGGAGCGACAGATTGCCGGGCGGAACTACCAGAGAGTATACGGCAATTCTCAAGAAGATTAACAGGCGTGATTTCTTTTCTGCAGCCGAGCAGAAGGTGATGGATGACCTGATGGAAGGAATTCTCGAAAATCCCCAAAATCGGGAGTGGCTCACGCATGCGGGCTTCAAGGGTGGCTCCACAGCGTTCGTATTTACTATGGCCATGTATGCAACCTCAAAGAAAGGAACGCGAACGGAACTGGCCTATTTCTTTAATGACCTCAGCATGTGGGAGTCCTTATTGTTGCAGGCCGCTGCCAACGAGTTCCATCTGGCAATACTCAGGGGACCGGCTACCCGCAACAAAATCGTCGACATCCTTAACGGTAAGTAGGGCGGGCACCGTTAGTCTTTAAGAAACCCGAATTTGCCTGCATTATAGTCGGCGATTGCCTGGTGTATCTCTGCTTCTGTGTTCATCACAAACGGACCATAGCTAACGTATGGTTCGTTCAGTGGTTCTCCACTCAGTACCAGTAGCAGCGATTTCTTCTTCGACTTGATGTGTATATCGCCTGCTTCGTTCTTCAACTGAACATAGTGGTTTTCCTTTACGTTGTGCTCATTTACTTCTATCTCACCATCTACCAATAATATCCCTGTATTGAAGTTGGCCGGAAGTGTGAAACTGAAATCAGCCCCGGCGTTCAGGTGAATGTCGTACATATGCACCGGCGAGAACGTGCTTGCTACACCCTTTGTGCCATTATATTCACCCGCTACTACGTAGATGCTACCCATATTGTTGGGCAGCGATACCTTTGGTTTTTGTGTATGCACGATGCTCTGGTACTTTGCCGGGGTCATCTTGTGTTTCTTAGGTAGGTTGATCCACAGTTGAAGCATCTCGAATGCGCCACCTTTTTTGAGGTAGGTCTGCTCGTGATACTCTTTGTGCAACACACCACCACCGGCGGTCATCCACTGTATGTCTCCGGGATTGATAATGCCGTGATTTCCCTTACTGTCGTGGTGTTCTACCGAACCTTTATAGGCAAATGTAATAGTCTCGATGCCCCTGTGCGGGTGCACGCCCACACCGCGTGATATCTCTGACGGAGGATAGCTCACTTCAGCATTAAAGTCCAGCAAAAAGAACGGGCTCATGCGCTCTTCAAAACCCTTTCCATTAGGAAAGAAGTTCATCACTTTGAACCCATTGCCTACCATGTGTGTGTTAGTAGGAGAGAGAACACCTTCCACCCCACGATATCTTGATGCTGATAGTTTGGCGGCAGCACGTGCAGGTGCTGAGAATGCTGTGTTGAGGTAGGCCAATGCGCTGGCAAGTACTCCTCTCTTCAAAAACTCTTTACGTTCCATAGAACTTCAGATTGATTCTGGAACAAATTTAGGGGAATAAATGTATCTACATCTTTTATGGCGTTTATCGGCACATAAATTTGGCTGATAGATCGTCATGCATGTGGCAGCATTTGTATCAGCATCCAGTACAGGGGAAGGCCCAGAGATATATTGAATGGGAAGGTGATACCGAGTGCCATTGGAATATACAGACCCGGGTCGGCCTTGGGGGCTATCTGCCGCATTGCCGCCGGCACTGCTATGTATGAGGCGCTTGAAGCGAGCGTAGCCACCAGAAGTCTGTTGCCCGGTTCTATAGGTAGCATGCTTGTAAGGAATACGGCGATCACACCGTTAATAGCCGGGATGAACAACGCAAACAAGCTCACAAAAAGGCCATAGTTCCTGAATGCGGCAAACCGTCTGGCCGCAACCATTCCCATTTCCAGCAGGAAGATGGCAAGGAAGCCCTTGAAAATGTCTGTAGTGAATGGTTTGATTCCTTCCGCACCTTTGGCGTCCGAAATGATGCCGATGAGCAGGCTGCCGCATATCATCAGTACCGATCCGTTGGTAAGAGATTCCTTAATAAGATGGCCCAGTCCCGATTCATGCTTCTCACTACTGTACCTGCGCATCAGCAGCACACCTATAACAATTGCCGGTGCTTCCATAAGTGCCATTGCTGCTACCATGTGGCCGCCGAATGCAACTTTGACCGTGTCCAGGAATAAGGTAGCTGTTACGAAAGTGACGGCACTAACCGAGCCGTAAGTTGCTGCGATAGCTCCTGCGTTTTCTACACTTAGTTTCCTTTTAAGAATAAAGAATGTGTAAAGTGGAACCAATGCTGCCAGACCGATACAAACCAGCAGAGTTATAAGGATCTCTTCATTCAGGCCGCTATGCGCAAGTTCCTGCCCACCTTTGAAGCCAATGGAGAATAGCAGGTAAAGTGAAATAAACTTCGAGGTGGATGCAGGTATCTCGAGGTCGCTTTTTAATACTGTGGCAAATATTCCGAGGACAAAAAATAGAAGAGTTGGATTCGAAAGATTGCTTAGTATAATGTCGGTATTCATTTACAGCTTTATTTTTTGAGAAGGGCCTCATTCTGCGCGGCTACCTTTTCTTTATTTGCGCTCTTTCGCTCGTGTAGTTTCTTGCGTATATCTGCATCGGTTATCGAGAGAATCTGAGCGGCCAGCAAACCGGCATTGTGCGCGCCATTCACGGCAACAGTGGCAACAGGTATGTCATTTGGCATCTGAACGATAGAAAGGAGTGAATCCCATCCATCCAGAGAGTTGGATGACTTGACCGGTACACCGATAACCGGTATTGTGGTAAGTGATGCAACCATGCCCGGCAGATGAGCTGCGCCACCCGCACCGGCTATTATCACTTTCAGTCCGCGTTCCTCAGCAGAAGACGCATATTCAAACATCGCTTCGGGTGTGCGGTGCGCAGATACCACCTTGATCTCGTAACCTATGCCTATTGCCGACAAAACATCGGCTGCCTTATTCATAATGTCGAGATCTGAGCTGCTGCCCATGATAATGCCTACTTGTATACTGCTGTTCATTCTTTTATTTTAGTATGCTGCGGATTATCTCCGCCTTCTTGATTGCCTGATCGATGGCAGGAGCCGTAATGGTTATGTGGCCTGATTTTCTGCCTTCGCGTCTTTCCTTTTTCCCATACCAGTGTACGTGTGTATTGGATGAGGCAAGTAAAGCACGCATCTGCAAATCTACTTCTTCTGCTTTTAACGACGTATTTTCAAGAATATTGATCATTACGGATGGCGCTTTGGTCGTGGTGTCACCCGGGGGGAGGTCAAGTATAGCGCGCAAGTGTTGTTCATATTGCGAAGTGACACACGCCTCTATCGTATGGTGACCGCTGTTGTGCGGGCGTGGTGCCAGTTCATTCACAAGTATGTCTCCTTCAGTGGTTAAAAACATCTCCACTGCAAGAATGCCTACCAATTCAAGTTTCTCCGCAACCAGTTTAGCAATGTCCTGCGCCTTGGCTGCGAGATCTGCACCTATGTTCGCAGGGCATAACTGGTAGTCAAGTACGAATCGTTCATTATCAAACACCATCATTACCGGGTCGTAGCAGGATATGTTTCCCGACACATTCCTGCTTACTATCACTGACAATTCGTACTTGATGCCTACCAGATCTTCCAATACACATGGTCCATCGAAAGCTCTTTCAATATCTTTTTCGCTCTTTATTATCATTACCCCCGCTCCGTCGTAGCCTCCACGGCGCTTTTTCAGACAGCCGGGAAGTTTGTGAGACAGGTTTTTCAGCTCATTTTTTCCATTAACCGCTATTCCCGGTACCACAGGTATTCCATGATCCAGCAAGAACTGCTTTTGGGTGAATTTGTCCTGTATCAGCTCTATCAATTCCGGTGAAGGAAATACCTGAACCCCCATTATTCTGAGTTCTTTCAGGGCTTCAACATTCACATCTTCCTTCTCTACAGTAAGGATATCCAGCCCCCTGCCAAAACTCACTACATCGTCATGGTTTTTGGGGTCTCCACAAACAAATTCTCTTGTATACCTCGCGGCAGGCGATTGTGCATCTTTGTCCATCACCGCTATGTCTGTTCCAAAGTCTATAGCCGACCTGATCAGCATTGATCCTAGTTGACCGCCGCCCAATATTCCTATTTTCTTTGAACCTAACATCTTAACCTTTAATACTGCAAAAGTATAAAAGCTATTTGAAATAATAGTAAAACTATTGTCTATGACAGCATTGTTTGTGTTTATGATATAAATAGCATGATAAGTGCTAATTTTGCGACGGCAGAAAAAAATATGAGACTTCACTTACAGATCGAAATGAACAGTGCCCTTTACGTAAGGGATCCTGAATCATCTGAATTGGGCCGGAATATCATAAGTCATGGGATAGAACTCATCGACGAGATTGGTTTTGAGGAGTTTACATTCAAAAAGCTGTCGCAGCGCATTGGCACAACCGAGGCCAGTATCTACCGCTATTTCGAGAACAAGCACAGGCTGTTAACCTACATCACAACCTGGTTCTGGACCTGGATAGAATACCAGTTGATCTTTCACACAAACAATGTAAAGGATCCCAAGTCTAAGATAGACACAGTCATCACCTTGCTGATCCTGCAAGAGAAAGACCCCATTGCGCTGGAACACATTAATAGGGTGGCACTTCACAATATTGTTGTAGCTGAAGGAAACAAGTCTTACCTGACCAAGCATGTAGCTGCGGACAATACAGCCATGCTGTTTAAACCATATAAAGACCTTTGCCATCGCATTGCTGAGATATTCCTTGAGTACAGGCCTGGTTATCAGTATCCTCATTCCCTGGCCAGCACCATGATAGAGACGGCTCACCATCAGCTTTATTTCAGAGATCATCTGCCCCGCCTCACCGATTTTGGTGGAGGAAAGGATGCAACACAACTGGCCAAATACCTGGCGCATGTAGTGTACAGTGCATTGGATGCCGGTAAGAAAAAATAAGATTTGCGGAGATCAATTTAGCAGACCTGCGGCATAGAAGATGCCGGCATGCGCTTTGCGGCATTTCGCTTTCAGTTCTATAAGTTTTTGCATGGCTTCCAGCACCTTTATTTCCCGGCTGTTTAGCAGGAACATGGTGCTCTCTCCGATTGTGAAGCGCAGATTCTCGCCACGGTACAGTTGTTGGTAGGCGCTTAGAGCGCGCTCATAATTTTTAAGCTGTAACTGCAGGTTCGTATACTCATTATGATAGCTTTTAACTTTATTTTCGATCTGAAGGGTTATGCGGTCTTTTTCATATCCGGTTTCTTTGATCTTCAATTTCGCTGCCTGCAGTCCGCCACGTGCTTCGCGCTGAAACAGCGGTACTCCAAAGTCGAGGCTCACTTTATGGTTGCCTGAAAGATAGTTGCTGCTCATTTCTCCCGGGAGTCCATAGCCTTTTGAGAGCATGTTGGCGCTCAGCGACAATTTCGGCAAAAGGTCCTGCGTTTTCACTTTCTGGTCTATCTCGAGTGCGCTTATCTTTCTGTCAAGCGTTTGAAGTTTGGGGTGTTGGTCAATAGCGCTCAACAGTCCACTCAGCTCAGGCACTTCTGCCGGGGTTGGTAATACATCTGCAGATATGCGATCTGGTGCAATTCCTTCAGACCAGTAAAGAGGCTCTCCATTCTCCATCCACATATAGTTCGACAGGTCAAGTCCGGCATTGCGGTAGTTGATCAGGGCGTTGTTCTGTTGCTGCAGTATCACTTGATATTGAGCGTCCCCTTCCACTGTATCAATTGCGGGGCGTGATCCCTGCTCTACTTCAACCCGTAGAAATTTCATCCGTTCTTCGTTGGCAGACACCAGCGATGTCACAGCCTGATAGATCTGGTATTCTTTCACCCAGTTCCAGTAAGCGGCAATGGCATCAAACAGCAGCTCGTTCACAGTGAGCTTGCGATCGGCTTCGCTCATCTCCTTAAATATCTTTGCCTGCTGTAATGCTGCCCTTCTTTTATCATAAATAAGACCGTTCACAGGAACTTTCATACCTGCGTAGGTGACTTTTCCCACCGTTACATCCTGGTTAAGCCTATCGCCCTGGAAGTTGTCTATTCCCGCCTTGAACTCTACTCCATACCAGGTAGGTATCGTCAACTCAGGACTCAGATAGTTGTAGTATAGTTTGTCGCCAAATGTTTTCTGACCCGCACCCGCACCTATCTTTGGGTCGAAGGCACCTCTGCTGCGCTGTATGTCAGCAGACGCTTTGGCTACCTGTATGTCGGCCTGTTTCACTACCGGGTGGTATGCGCGTACAACGCTTATGAATTCGTCTTTTGACAAATACCTGGTGGTGTCGGCATATGCAGCCAAGCTCCACAGCAGCAAACAAACCGTTATTATACTATTTAGCTTTCTTTCCTTCATCTTTTTCCTTTTTGCCCACATAAAAGTCGGGCGGGAATCCATTCACATTTCGCCACAGTTCATACCACACCGGTACAGTATTAAGCAATGCTATACCATATGCACCCGCTCCCATCCTGAGGGTAGAGGGCCACGGCTTTACTTTGTTGTCCGGCGCTACAAGTATCCTGAACATCCCGTTATCGCTGGTTGAATTTTCTATAGCAACTATTTTCCCGCTAAAGGTTCCATATGATGCCTTGGGCCACCCACTGAACACAATAGCAGGGTAGCCGTCGAACAGGAAGCGAACCGTTTGACCGTTTGCTATTAGCGGGAGATCTACCGGACGAACGAACAATTCGACGGCATGTTCTACTTGAGTGGGAATGATCTCTGCAATTTTATCTCCCTCTTTAACTATCTCATTGATACCCGATTTTGCCGCCTGCGTTATCTGGCCGTCTTGCGGGGCCAGCAGGAAATACATGCCATTTCTTATTGCATAGTTCGAATATTGATTGTCCAGCTTTGCTATTTCTGCTTGTGTGCTTGCAATGTCACTGCCGGCACTGGCCTTTTCTCCGCGCGCTTTTGCCAGCTTTTCAAAAAACTCCTGTTGCACCTGCATCAGGTCTGTCCTTGTGTTTAGGAACTTTGTCTCTGTACTTATCTTCTTTGCAAGTGTGTTCTGCACAGCCTGGATACGTTGCTCCAATTGTAGTGTCGATGCCAGACCGCTATCTTTCATAATGCGTTGCCTGCGCAGCTGTTCTTCGGCTATCCTGTGGTCGTTTGCAGCAGCAGCGGCTTCCATACTGTCGGCTATTACCTTCAGTTTCAACTGTCTGGTTTTCAGTGTCAATGTTTGTTCCATTGCAACGATCTGAGCGTCGATAGCTGCGATCTTTGAGCTGTAGTAAGCAACGCCCGATTGTTTGGCTTTTACCTGATCGCGGGTTCTCTCCAATAGTTTGGGGTCAAGGTAACTGTCTTTCACTTCGGCCAGTTGAGCTACAGTGTCGCCGGCATGCACAAAGTCGCCCTCTTTTACGTACCATTTAATGATCCGACCGGCAATTATCGAATTCAATTGCTGTGGTCTGTGCTCTTGGCGCAATGTTGTCACTTTGCCGCGTGTTCTTATGTTCTGTGTCCAGGGCAGGAAAAGTATAATCAATGCAAGTATAGTAGTGCCCAGCAACCAATAACGTACACGGCTTTTCTTTCCCTCCAGATATATCGAGCCGGTGGCCTTGAGATGCTCCGGCATCCCCTCTTTTCCTAATTGCCTGTATATCTCTTTCATGCGTGGTTTGTCTTTACTTCTGAAATGGTGCCCTTGGTCATCACAACAGTCTTGTTGCAATGTTCTGCAAATGAGGCGTCGTTTGTCACGGTAATGACCGTGGTCTCCGGCGTCTCTTTAAGCAGGTATTCCTTGATGCGCGCCGCGTGCACGTCTTCAAGCCCCAGCCACGGTTCCTCCAGCAGCAACATTTTCGGCTTGTGAATCAATGCACGCATTAGCAGTATCTTCTTGATGGTGCGTGCCGGCAGGTGTTGACCTGATGGGTGAAGCTGGAGGTCGTATCCGGCCTGATCGGACTGTACAAAGTCTTTCAGACCTACTATTTCTGCCAGCGTGTTCAGTTGCTGATGGGTTATGGTTGAGTCGCCAAGGCAGATGTTCTCTTTTATCGTAGCGTCAATTATATCCTGACTATGGAATAGCATTCCGATGTGTGACCTGAGTTTTCTTAGGTCATAACTGGACAGGGCAATGTCATCTATCAATACAATGCCATTGAAATCAGGATACACCCCGGCCATTACCTTTATCAGCGTAGATTTTCCGCTTCCGTTTATACCGGCAATGCAGATCTTTTCTCCTGCATTTATCTGCAGGTTGATATCGTTGAGAATGCGCTGACCTGAGTCGAAACCGAAAGAAAGGTCACGGATGGAAACAGATATTCCTTTCTTTTTTTCGTCAAGAATAGCTTCGCCGGTTTTTTCAGTTGGTTTTTCCAGCAGTTTGTTGATCTTCTCAACAGAGGTCAATACGTCATAAACCTTGTCAAGATTCAGGATCAGTTTTTCTACCGAGTCTATAACCAGCATCACAACCATCTCCGCAGCTATAAACTGACCAATATTCAGTTCCTGCCCAACAAGTAGCACTGAACCTACTATCAGCATGGCGGCAATTATAATAACCTTGAATGAGATAAGTGTCCAATACTGGAACAACAGCACTTTGAAGTGTGATGTGCGCGCTTTTAAATAGTTAGTTACATGGTCGTCGGTCGTATTGATGTATGCGGTACTGTTTCTTCCGAACTTATAGCTATATGCTGTTCTGGCTATTTCTTGAAGATAACCGGCTACCTTGTATTTGTGATCGCTTTCCTGCAGGCTCGTTTGCATGCCCCTGTTGCCTGTATACCACAATATGATAAACAACACTGTGAGTAGCAGTATGCCGAACATGATGAAAACCGGGTGGTAGAACGACAGCAGTGTGAGGCCAAATATGATCTGAATGGTAGCACCCGGTATATCTATTAATAGTTTCGATATGCTCTTCTGCAATGACACCGTATCAAAAAAGCGATTGGTGAGCTCGGGCAGATAGTATTTGTTCACAGCCTGCATATTCAGGTTGGGCAGTGTTTGTGCGTATTTAAACGAATACCGCGCAAACAGTTGTTGTTGTATCCGTTCTGTTATTTTCATCTGATTGGTCTGAATGAACCCTGCAAAGAACACGCTGAGAATCACAAAGATGATCAACAGTACCAGCGACGTAGAAATAGATCCTCCCAAAACAAAGCTGATAATACTTTGAATACCGACAGGCACTGCCAGCTGCACCAGGCCCGCAAAGACCGCGTAAAAATAGATCGACGATATCTCTTTCTTCTGAAACTGAAGTATCGCGAACAATTTTCTGAATATGGTCAATTTATTGTCTGACATGTATCTCCTTATTGCAACGCAAAAATATTAAATAAACTATTCAAAATGATAGTAAAGCTATTATAGAAGTGTTAAAAGCTATCATCATGTACTATCATGATATTGGCTAAATCTATCGTCTCAACCACTGCAAAATAACTGCTGCCGCTGCATTTTAGTGCAGCGGCAGCAAAAAACAGTGAAAATATTTATTTGTGGTTAATAATGACGTTGCTCGTTTCAACATTATTGACGGTGGCTATGCGCACCACATACATACCATCCACTAATTTTACAGTTGGTATGGAAACTTGCGTGGATTTCACGTCGGTCATACTAATGACTGTCCTTCCGGTCATGTCTGTGATGGTGATATAGACTATCTCATCGCTGGCGCTAATGTTCAACATGTCTGATGCCGGGTTAGGGAAAATGGCTGTTTTACTCTTTGCAATTTCCTGTACAGATACCGGTCCCGTGCCCACCCGCACATTGTCCATGTTCAGCCAGCCACCCAGTGCCGACCTGTGTTCGATCTTCAGCGTCAGATTAGCAGAGCCGGAGTAAGCGTTCAGGTCTATGTTTTCAGTACGCCAGTTGCCGCTTGCAGGTGTGCCATAGGTCGATGTTATTGAGGTGGGGTTCATGATAGGGTCCGAGAACGTTGCCAGTTGTGCACCACCTTTTTTGTAGACTGTTGTGTAGGTGGCACCGCAATCGGTTGACGCCAGTACAGAAAGGGTGTCTGCGAAAAGCGTGTCCACAGTGAGGTAGGGTGGTGTGTAGCGGTGGTAGTTATAGGCAACATCAAATGACATATAAGGGTTCGAGGCGGTGGTAAGGTTCAAAACCGGAAGCAACATTTCGTCTTTGCGTTCTGCATTATCAAACAGAAGGATGGTATTGAATGCAAACATAGAGGCATTGCCGGTTTTCTTCACCACGTCGTCCAGGTCGAACTGGGCGTATGCGTCACCCTGTTTTACGTGGGTCCAGTTGGCAGGAGGGAACGCTCCCTCAAACCCCTCTGTGTATGGTAATGACACACCTGATGGTTGCACCTGTATGCTTGCTGTAGCGCTGTTATTGCCTGTTATGGTATCTGTGGCGCCATTTACCGCACCCACCGATACCGATAACGTAGATGTTCCTGCCGAGAGGCTAAGTGCCGGTAACGTGATGAAAGCATGTCCATATGACGGCATACTACCGGCCCAAGTGTGGCTCATGCTTCCGCTGCCGGTCGAGTAATTCAGGGTAATAGTATGGATCGTGTCGGTACCTGTATTGCGCACCAGGCACTGAGCCGGCACTGTTGTTGCGCACACTCTGGTTGCAACTACCGGCATTACCACATGTAGGTCTGCACCCGCGGCCCGTGGCTCACTTGCGAATGACGGAAAGTCGCTCATGTTGCTGAACGCCGGTATGGTGTGTGCCATTGTGGGGTAGCGATGCAATATCGCCGGGCAGTCGTTCATTATCAGATTCATGTAGGCTGTGTCAATAGGCCCTGTATATAGTTGGTCGGTTCCGCCATGTGTTATATACACCGGGATGTTCTTTGCGTTGGCGTAGTTGAATGGATAGGGCGTGCCATTGAGTGCCTGTTTTACGCCTTGTATGGCCGGGGTGTTCAGTAGCAGTGCTTTGAATTTACTGTAGTTGTCCAGCCCGTAACGCAGCGCGGCCCGGCCCCCTAACGAGAACCCTTGCAGGATGATCTCATTCGTGTCTATGTTGTAGAGCGACCTTGCATAGTCAATGCTCGCCTGCACTATCGCCTCAGCACCGGTAGGGAAATAGTAGTCGGCGTTACGCGAAGAGGCTTCTGGGCATACATAGATGGTGTTGGGCATATTGGTATTCCATGCCAGCGTACCGATCAGCGCGTTTCTGTAGTTGTTACATGTATCGCCCAGTCCGTGCAGGCATACCATGAGTTTGTGGGGCGTGCCGGCGGTGTAGGTTGTCGGCACATAAACCGACATTGCCCGTGTTCCGCTCATAAACGCGATTGTGGTGTCGTAGCTGCCTGTTGTTTGGGCGCTTGTTTTTTTGTTCATTGAAAAGCATAGCAGTAGCAACACTGTTGCCAGGTAGATCTGTGGTTTCATAAAATTTCTGGTTTTTAGTTATTGGTTTAAATGTTGGTATTGATCAGTTTTAATCTGTTTCTTCCAGTTCAAATATGGCCTCAACGGTAGTGTTGAAGAACCGGGCAATTTTCAGTGAAAGTACCGTTGATGGTACAAAGCGAGCCGACTCTATTGAATGTATCGTCTGCTTCGAAACCTTCACAGCCTCAGCCAGATCCGACTGGGTGATGTTCATTTTAGCCCTTTCCACTTTTATGGTATTCTTCATTTCTACGCAAAAATGGTTAAAGATAAAAGCATAGCGCCGGAAATTGCCAGATACACCAGCAGGCTCCATTTATTGCGCCCTATGTTCTTGAGTCGCTCTCCCAGGGTGCTTGTGTCATTGTACTCCCAAAGGTCATCAAAGTATAGCCCTATGTGGAACAGTAGAAGGTGCATCACTATCCCTATGGCAGCCATCATGAATAATATTGACGCATCAAAAGGTTCAGTCGAGTGGCTCAGGGTCAGTGCCATACCCAGTATCACTGCTGTCTGCAGCATATAGGCAATCTGCAAAGATCTCAATCGAATGGCCGTAGATCGGTCATCTTCCAGTTTTTCCTTGCTGTACGCTATTGTCACAAGACCCAGTAATGCAACCCACTTAAAGAAGGCAAGGTGTTCATTGGCCGTGAAGCGAGATACAATCGCCCACGGATGTATTTTTTCTGAGATAGTGAGTGCGAGACCAACGGCCGAGATAAAGATCCCCTTGATCTTACCGTTGTAATCATACATGACTTTCATTCCTTTCATGATCGTTAGCTTTTTTGATGATCAATAATTGATTTATTTGGACATCCTCCCCCAAATGATCAGTGCGGCCAGAATGGCCAGCGAGATAACCGTGCGCAGCAGAATGTACTTTTTATTCCTGATGATGTTTTCTTTTGGGGTCATGGTGTCGTTATAGTCCCAATTCTCGTCGTTACGCAGTCCGTAGTTAAAGAGTGCCAGATAAGAAATGACAGATGTTGCCGGGAATGCCATCAGCAACATGCCTATGTACGGATAGTCCTCCTTGCTGGCCGTTATCCCGATAAATGCATCAGGAGCTATGAATGGGAACAGCGACACATTTATTGAGAATGAAAGCACCACTATGCAAGTGAAGATGAAGCCTTGCATCATTGCTTTCGCTCTGATTGCTTTTACCCGTTCGTCTTCTTCCTTCTCTTTGCACATCGCCAGGTTAATTAGACCCATGATGCCTATGAACAGACAGATCTGCAGATGGAATCCGAACGATAATTTCGGGAAGATGATCGCCTCGGTGAGCAATTCTGCTATCGCCAGCGAGAAGCCCGCTGCTGCAGTTATGATGGATACTTTTTTGTATTTGTGATCCGCGAGTTTAAATGTGCTGGTCATGATTGTGGTTTTTAGACGACTATTTCATCGACAACACAAAAGTAAAGCATGATTTACAAAAATACAAGTATACTTTACTTTAGTATAAACAAACTGTATAAAAATATACGCTTGCTTTACCAGTCTGGATCGCCCGAAATGCGCACCAGACAATATTTTCAGTGAACACAAAAGACAAAATCGCCCGATTCAAATATTTATAAAAATATTTGAATCGGGCGGTCTCAATATGCTGTTTGACTGTTCTTTATCGGGGTAGGATACCCGCTAATGGTTGCCGGATTTTCGCTTTTTCTCCAACATATCTACCAATCCTGCCACGTTGTTATGGTCCAGGTGCTTGCCCCTGATGATCTTTTTCTCGTCCAGCAAGTAGATCGATGGTGTGACGTAGACGTCATACTTGTCGTGCCAGTCACCTGTCCGTAGCGGGTCCCATGTATTCATCCATTTCTTATCCAGCTTCTGTTCCTTCAGGAACTTATTTATAGTCGAATCTGGTTCCTCTGTAGCAACAGAATATACCTGTACGCCTTTATGCTTCAAAACAGCTTCATACACCGAGTCAAGCAGCGGCAATTCGTGCCGGCAATGTCCGCACGTCGGCGAGTAGAATACGACCATTGTATATGTTGCCTGTATGTCGTATAGTTTCTGTGTCTTCCCTGTGTGCACATCGGGCAGAGAAATAGGCGGTGCCATGTTGCCGAGTACGTTCGGGGCAATTTTTCTGGCCCGGTCGGTATATTTTTTCAGTTCATCAGGTTTCAGCCAGAAGGCGTCTCCCTTCATGTAATAGCTCTCCACAAGATGCACAAATACTTCATCAAGCCCCATCACTTTGCTGTTCTCAGCATATCGGGTCAGCCACCATAGCGTGTAGTGGAACATGTCCTTGGTTCCCTTTGTTCGTTCCAGCAGCATATCGGCTTCATGTTTCAGGCTATCGGGATACGGCACAACCAGCTTATTGAAGTACTCTTCAAGTCGCGCGTCGTAGAGAGGTGTGTAGATGAGCCGGTCGTCTGTGAGGTCAAAACCATCCCAGTAGTGTGCTTTGTATTGGCGATAGGCGAAAGTAGAGTCCTTGGTTTTCCCATCGGCAAGGTAGTGGTCTCCATCTTGAATTGCGGGTAACTCCATTGCTTTGAAGATCTTGGCAAGAAGCGTGCCCGGATATTGGGCCGCATAATTTTCCCTATATCGTTTTAACTTGTCCGCTGCTGCCCTGGCTTTCGCGCGCACTTCTGCAGTGTCGCCGGCCGTCTTTGCCATTTCAAATTCTTTTCTGATCACCTCCTCTCCCGCGCTGTACGTATTCAGGTAGCGGATGTAAGCAGTGAAACGCGTATTCTCCGGCGAACCTTTGAATTCGATGTCATTTGGTATAGCATTTTTCGGAGCAACAATTGTAATGTCGTCTCCCTTGTTCAGCAACACTTCAAAATTCGTTTGCAGGTCAGAAAGGTACACTATGTATATCCCGCCCGTAAAATCCTCTGACGTACTGCTTAGTTCCGCGTTCCCGCGTTTGTCAATTCGGGCCGAGTCCGTTTTGAATATTGTAGGTCGTCCCTTGCCATAGTAGTGGGCCAGGTACACAACCGAGTCTGTAACGCCTGGCATCTTCAGAGAAATGTGGTAACCTGTCCGCGCAGAAAATGCACAGGTGTGGCATAGCAGCATTGCTGCTGCAAAAAGCATTTGTTTCATTGTTTGTTTGGTTTTGTTGATGGCAGCGCAGGTGCACGCCACCGTGGATGACGAATAGTGAAACAACCGGATCGAGCAGTATTACTTTATTACAAGGTGTCCATCGGTATTACTTAACCTCAGGTCCTGGCGGTTTTTACGTTTGTTGCAGTCATGGTCGAACGCGCCGGCCAATACAGCCCCCTTCTTTTCGCCGGTCAGATAGCTGTACACTTCTTCTACCGTGGACGGGCTCGATGCTGATGTCAGCAATATCACTTCACCGGTCGCCAGACTTCTGATCTCTATTTCCTTCACGCTTAGCGAGCAGTTCGCAGCAATTGGTGGGTTTTCATTGAATTTCAGTTCTGCTGTCTGGTCGGGTTCCAGTGTGCTGCTGGCTGATAGATCTTTGTGTGCTTTATTGGGACATTTTACAGTTTGGCTCACGCACAGTACTATGGGGCAGGGAGTACTGTTGCGCACCTTTCCCGTTACCATCAGGCGTCTGCTGGTCTTGATCTCCGGTTCGTCCGGCATTGCAGCGCTGGTCGGTCGGTTTTGTGCCAACGAAGGTCCCTGCATGGTATCCGGCATGGCCGCCTTTTGCGCTGTCGAAGTGAGTTGTGTCTCTGTCTCTTGTTTCGTTTGCAACCACAGGATCGTTGATGCACAGGCGATAATAGCTATACCCGCAGCATAGGCCCATGTAGCGGATAGCCTGCGGATCGGGCTCATTTTGCCACGCAGTGTATTCCATTGTTTCTCTGCATCAAAGTCCGGCAATACTTCCTGTATTGTAGCCTTTTCTGCAATTTCCTTCATCCTGTTGTCGTTATCACGTTTCATATCCCTGCATTTATATTGTTTGCGTTATTCTCTCCTTCAGAAGCAGTCTTGCACGATGCAGCTGTGTTTTTGAGGTGCTCTCCGAAATGTTCAGCACTTCGCCTATTTCTTTGTGTGTCATGTCTTCGAACACATATAAGTTGAACACCGTTCGGCATCCATCAGGCAGCGCGTGTATCATTTTCAGCAGATCTTTCATATTCAAAGCTTCGTGTGCGTCCTCATAGTTTCCCGCATATTCTTCGTGACGGTTTGACTGGGTCAGAAAATCTATCCTTCTTTTTCGCAGATGCATCAGGCACTGATTCACCATTATGGTGCGCAGCCATGCGGTAAAACTCCCGTCGCCCTTCCATTCAAATCCGGAAATACCCCGGAACGCATTCAGGAATCCATCCATCATCGCTTCCTGCGCATCCGTCGTCCTCGATAGATAACGCAGGCAGATCAGCATCATAGCTCCCGAATGCCGCGTGAATAGCTCCTTTTGTGCACCCGCGTTGTTCTTGTTGCACAGGTGCACAAGCGTTGCCTCGTCGGCTATATGGATCTGGTCGATGTTCAAATGACGGGTATTTTTAGAGCAGTTATCTAAAGCATAGTTAACAATATATATCTTTTGCCGTTGCTACTGTGTTAATATAAATGCATAGTGAGGTTAAAGGGTTGGAACGACACTTCGGTTTCGGTCTGTTTTTTAGTAGCTTTAACAAAAGCACCCGATCATGTCATTTCAATACCACGATCCGGCCTCTGTTCTCAGGCCCGCAAAACACATCACGTCTTTACAGGTATTGCACGATGGTGGTGCCGATGGCGCATCGCTGGCTGTTGTTCATTGGGATGGCTTACCGCATCTTGCCATCAGGTGGAATGTAGCATTTGCCGAGCGTGCGGTGGATAATAAGGTGACCGGCGAAGTTATTTGTCACGGTTCTCCTGCCCGCAACGATCTGCCGACATGGTTTATTCTGCCGCGCGAGTTATTTCATCCCGATCTTTTTTCGGGAGACTCAGATCAACACATACAACTGATAGCACAGGCCCGAACACTCGTTGGGCTATAGCGAACAGATCGTATACATTAGTTTGTTGCCTGATTGCCGTTGCCTACGCCCTTCATTGCCGCTCTTCTTAGTCGGTCATTTAATGCGCTCCCCAGGCCTGTCTCAGGGAACGTCTTTGCAATGATCAGTTCATAGTTGCGCTCGTCCATTTCGTGCAATGCTGCATACAGATTGTGTGCTGCCGTTTCCCAGTCATTATCTTTACACAGTATCCACTGATTGTCGGCGGTTACTCCCGTAACGTACTCGCCATATGTAATAACGCCTGTTCTGAAATGGTCATGATCTCTTACCGCTTGCTCCAGGTCGTCGCATAGAATAAGCGGTGTGTTCGGGCTATAGTGAACCGCAGACATTCCTGGTGCATGTATCTTTTTGCCTTCAAACACCGCTACTGGCCCGATAAGTCCTTCTATCAGCCCTCCCGATAAATTGTTGGTACACCCGCTGGAAACCCGATGATTGTAGATTCTATCCCGGCTTCGCAGGGCCCACCGTCCAGTATGTACGGGATCTTATCTCTAAGCATTTTTTCCACGTGTCCAGCAGTTGTGGGGCTGATATAGCCAAACGGATTAGCGCTTGGGGCTGCCAGTGGGATACCTGTACGACGTAGCAGTTCGCGGGTCATTGGGTGAGCTGGGATCCTTACTGCAACAAGCGGGCTGCTTGCAGTCACAATATCTGGTATCGTGGAGTTACGCGGAAGTAGTAATGTAAGTGGGCCGGGTGCAAAACGGCTCAGAAGTTTTTGAGCAGCAGGTGGGACATCGGTCGTGTATCTGTTAATTTGATCCACATCTGCCACGTGAATGATGAGTGGGTTATGCAGTGGACGGTTCTTCACTTCAAATACGCGGGCCACTGCACGCTCGTCAAGCGCATTGGCTGCCAGTCCATACACTGTCTCAGTTGGTATTGCTACAAGTTCGCCGCGCAACAAGTATTCTGCGGCCAATTGAATATCTGTTCCTTTCATTGTCTTTTCTCCGGTCTTTTAGGGGTTGCACCAATCACAATACATTGCCGATTCAGTTTTTCGTCCATGAGGAAACTTACGCTCCTCTCTATGCCCGCACCGCTGACACCCATACACAAATGACAGCGTACCGGCCGTGGGTGTCGCACACTGCTCGCAGGGTAGCCCTGATAATACGTCTTCAATATCAAAACCCGGTGTATTGCACAACGGACAGTTCCTCAGCATCGATTGGGCCAGTTTCTCTGTTGCCGATCCAATAACGCCCAGTCGTGTAGGGTTGTGCATAGCACGCATATCTGTCTCTATATAGCATTCGCCGGTCGCATCCAGATTTTCTTTCACCAGTCGTTCAAACTCACCGGCGTTTCTGATGCCTTTGTTCATCCCCTGAGTTTCGCCCCTCCTGCGTCCTATTATCAGTCCGTGAGACGGAAACAGCACTGTTGATGCAAATGCAATGGCTTCTTCGTATGATCGCACTGTTTTACCGCTGAAGTTTGTTTTGGTCGATACCTCCCTCACTTTTATCTCAAGACCAAGGTAGAGGTCAACTAATACAAGGATCTCATCGTCGCATTTTGCAAAGGGAATTGTCGGGTGCGGGCCGAAAGAGCCCTCGCTCGCAAGTATCAGCGTTGTTTCAGTCATAGCTGCTGCTGCCAGGCATTTCCTTCGGGCCACGGTCAGCGCGTCTGCTTCACGATCTATCTCTCCGGTAAATGTGCCGAACATGTCAGTGTTAAACCCTTCAGCCACATTCACAATAACACCGGTTGCCTCAGATAACATCGGGCCTATCACTTGTTCTTTTCCGTGCATGGTTGCAATAGTCAGCTTCCGGCCGGCAAATACATTGTTCATTGTTTTGTATGACGCTTCATTCAGGCAACAGGCGGAGCAGTATCGCTCCGCCTGATAGCTTGTTTTTCCTTTGGTTAGTTTCTTATTGTCCTTGTGCTGCAGTGTAGCCCGGTTTACCATCAAACAGACAGAGATTTTCAGTTTTGATGATATCCAGTCGCTTTAGATGTATCTTCTGCAGCAGATCAACAACCACCTGGTAGCTGATACCTTGTTTCGATGCGTTGGTAAAGCGGCAGCGCCAGTGGTCGGTACAGAATGTTTCCGGGAAGCCGTCAGGCCACACTTTAGTACCCCTGTTAGTGATCATGCTCAGCTTCAATCCCGATTCGTTGAGATCTGTAAGTAATGCGGCGAGTGCATTAGGGTCGCGGTCGTTATGGTGCAGGAAAACGTCCACGCCTATCAGTTCTTTCACAGCAGGCACTGTTGGCGTGATCTTTATGTTGAACGTTGCTGTGCCGTTAGAGTAGTCAACCGCCTGAAACTTCTGTGGTGCCGTTCCCAGACGCTCTATTACCGCATCAGCAAACTCCTGCGTGCCTACAAGGCTTTCTGATACTGATTGTTTGTAGATGTCGCCGGTATGTACGCCTTCTTCAATGGTGCGCAGCCAGGCATTGTGTATGCGTTCTGCTACGTCCGCCTGGCCGATATGTACCAGCATTTGCACTGCGGCCAGCAGCAGACCCGATGGGTTTGCTTTGTTCTTGCCGGCAAGGTCTGGTGCCGAGCCATGTATCGCTTCAAACATCGCGAATCCCTCGCCTATGTTGGCGCTGCCGGCCAGTCCCACCGATCCCGTTATCTGTGCAGCTACATCGCTCAGTATATCGCCGTATAGATTCGGCATTACAATCACATCAAATATTTCCGGTGTTTCAGCAAGGCGCGCCGCACCTATGTCCACTATGTAGTGTTCTTTTTCTATTTCAGGGTATTCCTGTCCTATCGTGTCAAATGTCTTGTGGAACAGGCCGTCGGTCATCTTCATGATGTTGTCTTTCGAGAAGCAGGTTACTTTCTTTCTGCCGTAGGCCCTTGCATACTCAAAAGCGTACCTGATGATTTTCTCAGTACCCGGCCTCGAGATCAGTTTCAGGCACTGTACCACTTCGTCTGTCTGCTGGTGCTCAATACCGGCATATAGGTCCTCTTCATTCTCACGAACGATCACAACATCCATTATCGGGTGCTTGGTTTGGATATATGGGTGGTAGGAAACACACGGGCGAACATTGGCGTATAGTCCCAATACTTTACGCGTGGTCACATTCAGACTTTTGTAGCCTCCACCCTGTGGGGTGGTTATCGGTGCTTTCAGGAATACGCGTGTCTTTCTCAGCGAATCCCATGCCTCCTGCCCTATGCCCGATGTGTTACCGCTCAGGTACACCTTCTCGCCGATCTCTATTTCTTCAAAATCTATTCGTGCTCCGGCGGCTTTCAGTACTTTCATGGTTGCGGTCATTATCTCAGGACCTATCCCGTCGCCATAGGCAACTGTTACCGTTGTCATTTTGCCCGTTACCGGCGCATGCTTTGTTGTTGTCTGTTCTGCTGTGTTTGTCATAATTCTGATGTTATTTGTATGATTATTGTTTTTCTTTTCATTAGCTATGCAATAGATGTTGCACCATCATCGATCGGGCCATCAATTCATTCATCTCCATTTCGTCAGGTAGCCTTCCGGTTGCCCGTGCCCGCGCAGACCCGGGACTGGTTATCGCACGCAATGCCAGCCTTACCGAGTTCTTTTTAAATGCAGCAGGTTCAATGATTCCCGTATGGAGCAACGGCCTGTTCGTTTCCGGGAGCAGGTCCAGTATCTCACCCAGTTCTCTGGTCAACGGGTGTCCTTGTAAATTGGAATTGTCGAATCCGGTATTCGGCACAAGGCTTATATCATTTACATAGCTGTTTCCCCAATCGTTGCATACAATTTCCACATTCACAGTGCCGGTCAGTCCGATGGTTGTTGCAACGCTCGCCGCTAATCGGCAACATGCCAGCGCCCACTCACGTTCCTCCTCATCTTTGCACATCCGGTGGTCTGCATATATGTGTTTGTCGCTACTTATCACGAGCATTGGTGTGTGGCATGTTATGGTATTGTCTGATGTTCTTGTTACAAGTGCCGATACAATTTTTCCCACTGCAAATGCATTCGCTTTACCCCTGCCGCAGTTGTTCGATTCTCCTATGTTCGGATTTGTTCTGAACGCCAGTGTTGGCGTTGGATCCAGCGTATCTCTCTGATAGTTTTGTGCCGCGTGTCGGCGGTGGTCGGTTTCTTCCGCACTTGCCGCTACTTCCCAGCCTGTCACAGCCGGGATCCTGTTTTTGTTTAGTATATCAAGCAGATATTCTTTATCGCGAATGACGTCTATCACATCTGGGTCGGGATAAACCTTCGTTCCTGAAAGTTGAAGGTTTCTTAGTACGTCAGTGTCGCACTGTTCGTCCAAAATTATCAGACTGTCACATTCTTCACCTAGTCTGATGATGTTCAAGCGCTCGCTGCTGTCGTTTCCGTTGTCTGTTGGCAGTACTACTATTGGCATACCCGCTGTTCCTGCTGCGTCAGTCAGTCGTGCTGCCATCCCGGCAGGGGCCACTATACCTACTCGCTTCTCGTCAAACATGTTCTATAGTGTTTCGGTTAAATTGTGGCGCAAAATTGTAGTGTCTTTTTCATTTATTTTTATTTAACTTTAATATCTGAATCATAAAAAGTATTTATGAATTATACGCTGAATCAGCTTAGAGTGTTTCTCAAGGTCACTCAGACAAAAAGCATCACCAAGGCTGCTGAAGAGCTTCATCTCACACAGCCTGCCGTATCCATACAACTAAAGAATTTTCAGCAGCAATTTTCACTTCCGCTTACGGAGGTGGTTGGTCGTAAGCTCTACATAACAGATTTTGGTCGCGAGGTGGCCGAGGCATCCGAGCAGATATTGGAGGGGGTCAGTGCCCTGGATTTTAAAACACATGCGCACAAGGGGCAGATAACCGGACGACTGAAAATATCTATCGTATCAACCGGTAAATACGTCATGCCCTTTTTCCTCACCGATTTTCTCCGGTTGCATCCCGGTGTTGAGTTGCAGATGGACGTGACCAACAAGGCCAAGGTGGTGGAGAGTCTGGAAAATAACGAAGTAGATTTTTCGTTGGTGTCGATTTTGCCGGAAGGACTGGCACTGGAGAACGTGAGGCTGATGCAAAACAAGTTGTATGTGGTCGCCAACATGGATATGCAGTTGAAAAAGAGCTCCTACGACAATGCCCTTTTCGAGCAGCTTCCTCTTATTTACCGCGAGTTAGGCTCTGGTACGAGACTGGCAATGGAACGGTTTCTCAGCGAGAACAAAATTTCTACCAGAAAGAAAATGGAACTTACGTCCAATGAAGCCGTTAAACAGGCTGTCATAGCGGGTCTTGGGTGCTCTGTCATGCCGCTCATCGGTATCAAGAACGAGTTAATGAATCATGAGTTGCAGATCGTACCCGTTCGCAGATTTCCCATCAAGACCTACTGGCATCTCATCTGGAATAAGAACAAACGGTTCTCGTCGGCTGCGGCGGCATACCTCAATTTTGTAAAGGAGGAAAAGGACAACATTATTAGATCAAAATTCGATTGGTTCGAACAATACAAATGATGATCTGTGATTCGGCTGGCTATGCTATTTCAGTCGTTCAAGCACACCCTTGCGTTTCACAAGGTTCTTATAGTCCCATTGAATGTCCTGTGCTTTCTGCAGCCATCTCTTCAGGTCCTTTTTATTCACGTCCTTCACCGCAGTGTAGCGTGCTTCCGCGGCCTTGAAACTACCTTCCGGCACTAAGCCTTCCTCTTCAAATGACTGACCGCTCCAGAACAGCAGTCGCACACATCCTTTTAGTTTACTATAACCTGCCACGGGGTTGCCGTCAAGAAACCACACCGGGTGCCTGTGCCATATTTTGTGTTCAGCCGATGGTAGATTGCGCGATATCTCAACGCACAGCAGGTCACAAATTTCGCGGTCGGCTGGTAGCAGTGCTGTATTATATGCAAGTACTTCTTCAGCTATAGTAGGTTCTTTGGCCATAGAGGTTCATTTTTATAAAGGTACAGTATCGGGGGCTACACCGCCTGACCAAACGTTATCAGGTTATTGTCCGGATCCAGCAGAGAGAATTCGCGTTGCCCCCATGATTTTGTTTCCAACTGCCCATTGGGGTGTATAGGTATCCCTACCGCGATCATCTTGTTATAAAGCTGGTCCACATCGTCCGTTCGCACATATATCTGGCCATAGTTCTCCAATGGGTTCAGTTCTTTGAATTCGAAGAAGTGTAGCTCTATCAGGTCGCGGCGCACCATCAGGTAAGGCTGAAAATCAGGGTCGCCAAGTTCGGTGAACCCAAGGGCGTTTACGTAAAACTGTCGGCTGACGGTTTTACTACGCATGGGCAGTTTGGGGTGTACTGCAGTGAGCATAGATGTAGTAATTTAGTTCGCCAGGTCAATCTCCGCTTATTGCGAGTATGTGAAAATAACGAATTGAATGGAATAATAAAATGGCTGTTCAGTAATATTAGCTGCTTTGTCTATATTTGTAGCGTGAAATTCATTTGCACCATACTGGCATTTCTTGTGCTCACGCTAAGTGTGCAGCCTGCCTGTGCCTCCGTGGTCTCCGAGACTGTCGATTGCTGTGCAAATGAATGTACCGAAGACGGTGGTTGCGAAAGCGATCATGATGGCGCTTGCAAGTATGGCTGCAATCCTTTTCAGGTGTGTGGTTGTTGTGCTTTTTGTGTAGTAATACCTGCTTCTGTGGCCTTTTTGCCCACTGTTGTCGGCACCACCAGTTCTCAAGTCTTTAGTTCGTCTGTTGAGTCATTGCCGCAGTCCTATCCTCGGGGCTTTCTCAAACCTCCCCGTATCTGATCCTGATCTGCAATATTCCTTTCCGGAATAGCCATACCTGTATGCCTGCATACTCGGTGTTGTGTATTATTTCAATCATTTCAAAAATTCATTTTCAATGAACAGATACATTTTGGCTGTCGCGCTCTATTGCGCCGCAACCTTCTTCAGCATAGATGCCAGGGCGCAAGCTGCCGATACAGTAAAGAAGATATCAGTAAAGGTTACCAACCTGCATTGCAACAACGACATGCCTACTATCAAGAAGCGCTTGTTGAATCAGGAGGGCATAGACAAAGTTGAATTCACTGACATCGCCGGTGAGACTTCTGTATTCACGATAGTCTACCATAGCTCAGTAACCGACCAGGAACGTATCGAAAAGTACATAGAGACTACGCCGGGTTGCGATGCGCAAGATGAAACGCCCTACAGGGTGAAACGTTCCCGTAAAAAGTCAGCCCAATGAGGCGCATATTATTGCTGCTCTTACTGATGGCTGGCGTCACCCGGGCCGCTGCTCAGCCACTCAGAGGCAAGGTGTTTGGCGAAGCGGGCGAGGGTAGGGAGATACTCCCCGGCGCAGTGGTGCATTGGTTGGGTACGTCAGTGGGTGCTGTAGCTAACGAGAATGGTGTTTTCGAACTGGACGCCTGCCCCTCAGCAGACCGCCGGTTGGTCGCGTCAATGAACGGCTACGTAGGTGATACCATTAACGTGGGCGACCGAACCTATATCAGCATCTTGCTGAGGCGCGATGCGAAGCAATTGTCGGCAGTCACCATCACCGACCGCAATAACGCAACTATTCTTTCATTAGACGTTGCAAAGACAGAGGTCATCAGTAAGCACGAGCTCACCAAAGCTGCTTGTTGCGACCTTGCCGGCTGCTTCGGCACACAGGCCTCGGTGCAGCCGCAGACCACCAACGTCATCACCAATGCACAGGAGCTGCGTATACTCGGTCTTTCAGGTGTGTACAACCAGGTCCTTGTCGATGGCCTTCCCTTCATCACTGGTCTCAGCTATACCTACGGCATCAGCACATATCCGGGCAGTATCGTCAACAACATTTATGTGTCTAAAGGTACTACCTCTGTCCTCCAGGGATACGAGGCCATCAGTGGCCAGATAAACCTTGACAGCAAACAACCCGACCAAACAGAGAAATTGTATCTCAATGCCTACATGAACAGCTTTGGCGAGAAGCACGGTAACGCAAATTTTTCAGCCAAGGTAGGCAAGTGGACGACCCTCCTCGCACTCCATTCCGTGCAGCCTTCAGGTCGAATAGATGGCAATCACGACGGCTTCCTCGATCTGCCCCTGCTCACGCGTTACATGGTGTCCAACAAATGGAAGTATGGCGATGCAGGCACGAAGGGATTTTCTTTGCAGGCAGGTGTGCGGGGCGTTAAGGAGACCCGCGTGGGTGGGCAGAACAATTTCTACAGATCATCAGATGAAGGAAGTGCCACGGTTTACGGACAAGTTGTAGATTACATGCAGGGTGAGGTTTATGCAAAGGCTGCTTATCGTTTCAGCGACAAGCACGTACTGGCGTTTGCCACATCCGGCCTTTTCCACGATCAGCATTCCTTCTTTGGCACAACACGCTACACGGCGTCACAACTATCCGGCTATGCCAACATTCAGCACGAATGGAGTTGGAAAAAGGCCCACCAGTTAAAGTATGGCATCAGTTACAGGCACCAGCATCTGAAGGAACAGATAGCCTTTTCCGATACCACCCTCGGACGCACCTATGCAGGAACCTACAGCACGCCCTTGCAAGTGCCCGGTGTTTTTGCCGAGAATACCTTCCGGTGGTTGAACGATAAAGTGACACTGCTCACTGGTGCTCGTGCCGATCATCATCAGGTATGGGGTACCTACATCACTCCGCGTGCCATGCTCAAGTACGTCCTTCATCCGCAGCACACATTGCGAGCATCAGCCGGGCGTGGCTGGCGTCAGGTGAATCTATTTAGTGAACAGGTGAATCTGCTTGTAAGTTCAAGAGATATTGTCTTCGTGGAACCCCTGAAGCCTGAAGCTGCCTGGAACTTTGGTGCCAGCCATACATATAGGTTTGTGTTGCCGGCCACATCTGGCACCATCAGTGCCGATGTTTATGGTACTCATTTCAGCAATCAATTCTTCCCCGACTACGACACCGATCCCACCAGGGCATACATCCGCAACTTCACAGGTACCTCACGCTCTCTGGGTATTCAGGTCGATGGTGCGCTCACTTTCTTCAGAAAGCTGGACGTGCGTGCCGCTTATAACTATCTCGATGTGTATAGGGTGGTAAATGATATCAGGCAGTCATTGCCGTTTAATCCACGTAATCGTGCCATGGGTGCTGTGTCGTACCGAACTGAGAGCAACAAATGGCAGGCCGATATGAATGTGCATTGGTTCGACAGGATGAAGCTGCCCGATACACGCAGCAATCCGGCACCTTACGCTCGCGGTTTGTATTCGGTTCCCTATTACACGCTCAACATGCAGCTCACCTTCCGTTGGAAGGCGCTTGATGTGTACACCGGTTGCGAGAATGTATTCAACTATCGCCAGCCCAACCCCATCATCAGTGCCGATAACCCCTTCGGAAAATACTTTGACATCTCTTCGGTTTGGGGCCCCACCCGTGGCCGGGAGTTGTACATCGGTATGCGCTACGCTATAAAGTGATACAATGTCTCAAAAACGAAGCTAGGGAAGGCCGCAGCCTTCCCTAGCTTATGTTCCAATATTTCTTATTAGTCTTCCAGATACCCGAATTTGCCTACGTTATAGTCGTGGAATGCCTCCATGATCTCCTGCCGTGTATTCATCACAAACGGCCCGTGAGCGGCTATTGGTTCGTTTATCGGTTCTCCGCTCAGTATCAGCACTACAGAATCGGTTGTCGCTTCTACGGTAAAGGTTTCACCGTTATTGGTAAACAGCCCCAGATTGTTAGCAGGCACCTTGTGTGTGCCGTTCACCGTCACTGCGCCCTCTGTTACCAGTAGCGCTGTGTTGTATGTTGCCGGTAGATCGAATGTCGCGCTTACACCCGCTTTCAGTGTCGCATTATACAAGTGCACCGGAGTGAACGTTTTTGCGGCACCCTTCACACCCATATATTCGCCCGATATCACCTTCACCTCGCTTCCAGCCTCATCTATCTTGTAGCGTTGCATCTGTGCGTCCGTTATCGCCTGATAGCCCGGTTTCGACATCTTATGCGCCGCGGGCAGGTTCACCCACAGTTGCACCATCTGGAACTCGCCACCCTTCTTGCTCCATTCCTTCTCATGGAATTCCTTGTGCAGCACACCCGATGCCGCTGTCATCCACTGCACATCTCCTTCTTCTATCACACCGCCGCCACCGCTGCTGTCGTGGTGTTCCACCTTGCCCTTGTAGGCAATGGTCACCGTCTCAAAACCACGGTGCGGGTGCACACCCACACCCTTAGGCGTGTCGCTTGGCGGAAAATAGTAAGGTGCATTGTAGTCCAGCATTATGAACGGACTCATGCGCTGCATCGTCAGTCCGCTGCTGCCCGGTATCATATTGTACACCAGAAATCCGTCACCTACAAAGTGCTTCGACTCCGGGGCTATCACTCGTTCTATCTGCTTCGTTGCCATCTTCTGTTTCTTTTTTTCCCGATCCTGTCGGAACGTCATCGTTTATCCGTTCTGCTTTACAAACTGCACTTCAGCGTTGATGCGCACTTCTTCGCTCACCAGCACACCGCCTGTTTCCAGTGCCGCGTTCCAGTTCAGGCCCCAATCCTTACGGTTTATCTTGCCCGATACCGCAAACGCAGCCTTTTCGTTGCCCCATGGGTCTTTGTTCGTTCCGCCAAACTCAACATCCAGTGTGACAGTGTTGGTGATACCTTTTATCGTCAGCGCGCCGGTCACTTTGTAGTCGTCTCCGTTTTTGGTAAATGCAGATGACACAAAAGTGATCTCTTTATGGTTTTCTACATCAAAGAAGTCGCCCGAACGCAGGTGACCGTCACGGTTGTCTTCGTTAGTGAATATTGATGCCGCGTCAATTGTCACACTCACAGGTGCGGTGGTGAAGTCGGCGCCGTCTATTACGGCCGAGAATTTCCTGAACTCGCCTTTCACGTTCGAGATCATCAGGTGTTTTACTTTGAAAAGCAGTTCGCTGTGCGTGGGGTCAAGGACCCATTTTGTTGTGTTTTCCATTTTGATGTTGTTTTTATTGTTTGATTAATTTGATTGACAACACAAAAGTAGAATGGGCCACACACCTGTCCATTGATGTATGATAAGAAATGAAAAAAGACTCAGTCTTTCCTGAAGTTCCGCCGTGCCAGTTCTTTCCGCACCCTGCTCAGGCTCTCTGGCGTGATGCCCAGGTAGGAAGCGATCATCCACTGTGGCACACGCAGCGTAAGGTCGGGATATAGCTCAATGAAGCTCAGGTAGCGTTGTTCCGCCGTGTCAGATATCAGCATATTCACCCGCTTGTATAGGAATCTTATGTGGTTATGCAGCAGATAGTCGTTCGAACTTCTGAACGATGGGCTTGCATCCGACACCTTACGCAGAAATTCCTTGTCCAGAAACACTACCGTCGTGTCCTCTATAGCGTCAATAAAATACTCCGATGGCTCGCCAAAATAGGCACTGCTCCTGTCCGATATGAACCAATTCTCAGGCGCAAACTGCAATATGTGTTCCTTCCCGTTGTCCGATATGCTGTAGAGGCGCAGCAACCCCTGTTCCACAAAGAAGGTATGGTCGCACACTTCCCCCTGCCGCAACAGCATTTCTCCCGCCTTGAACGTAGCAGTGCGCAAATGAGCCGTTACCTCAATGAATTGCTCTTCGCTAAGGCCCGCCTTTTGTTCCAGAAAACTCCTGAAATTGTCTGACATCGGTCAACTAAGTTAAGTAATTCTGATGCATGCCTGCCGATATATCTGGCACCACCAATGGTTCGCGTTTAAATAGAGGCTCATCATTGCAGCATCCTACTATCTTCACATTCCATAAATCTTCGCTTGCCTTCCGTGGGCAGGTTCAGACAACAACCCGGTTCACCCAAAAACAAAAACGGAGCCCAAGTGGACTCCGTTCTCTTTTTTCTGTCGGGGCGACTGGACAACTTTCGAACCATTTTATCAAGGATTTAATGACACTAAAAGCACTATTGGATTTAATCGAGTAAATGAGAATATAAGTTGGGAATTTCGCTCAAATTCATGGACAGGTTGAATGGACACCTTTCGAACCACAAATTGGGAGGTTATTCATTGAGTCCACTAAACGCTTCTTTTATTGTGAAAACCTTTGCGAAACTTAATTTATGTTTCTTTGCGATTGAATCAAAAATGAAAACCGCATCGCTTGGGCAGTTAGGCAAATAGTTTTTATAGCTGCCCAAGAATTTATGCAATTCCACGATTTCGAAATACTGGTCTTTTAGATAATGTGCAAATTCGGAAATAGTGTCCACGATATTTTTGTGGTTTGACGAGATTTGTTTCATGTCGAGGCTCGAAAAATCTATTTCATAACTACCGATTGTGTTATGTCGTATCTGCTCAAAAAAATCGCTAATTTTCTTGTCAATTACAGTGTTCTGCTCGATTGCAAAATACTCCGTCAATCCAGATTTAGCTAACGTATCTTTTTCATAGTCCAACCACATTTCAAAAGTATCTTTAACTTCATCGGGCATTGATTTATACTTTTCCTTTATCTTTTCAATTAAGCCGAATAATTTGTTCAGGTATGGAATGCCCGTAACCTCCAACCCTTGAATGAGCATTTTGTGTAGCTCGATGTATGGATCGTTCAATCCTTTGAAAACATTCATCAAATAATATAGGTCATACAGCAAATCATGTGATATGACTTTAAAGTCGGCATTCTTTATCAACCCTGAATGTAAAAATTTATTCCTCAACCGAGGTAAATGGTATTCAAAATAATCCAAACTCATGTCTGCATACGCGTAATATGGCCGAATGGCAAGTACCTTATTAGATAAGGAACTGAAGGTTTTTTGTGGTTGCATTAGGTAGAGCATATCCGAAAAAATGCCCTCTACCTGGGTTAAAGCTAAAGCGGCAAAGCCGTACCATCTTCTTCCATTAAAGTGCTTTTCTAACTCATTAAAAATCGGAGCCCGATCTTTAAGTTTAGGAAGCAACAAGAAATAATGGCTTTGAATTGCGTTGAAAATGGTTTTGGGATCTGAATGAGCCTTTATCTTCTTATAAAAAGCAAGCTTGTTTTTTCCGTACAATTGCTCGAAATCAGAAAATTCCCTGACTGGTACTTCGTCAAACCGATGCCTGCACAAGTTGATTTTCCTGTAATCAAAGAACTCAATACTGCGGTTTTGCCACCATTTGTAGGGCCGATCCCAATACTCTTCAAACCATTTGAGTCCAAGACCCATGTGTAAAAAATTATCTTGCCGTGCTTTAACTATTGCCCTTTCCGCAAGACTTGTTGCAAGGTACTTTACAATTGTATCACGTTCTGTAATACACCTGATATAAAAATCAATTTTCACTTTAGATTCGTGTTCATTTCGATGCTTGCCGTTGAGGTAATTAATAACAACCAGGTCTTTTTCATACTCATCTATCAACGCAAGCAGCTCCCTGAGATTATCCCTAACTTTATCTTCAAGTTCATTCCTGATGTCAAATGGCAATGTATTGAACCCTATTATGTGTTTGACAAAATCATGGATAGGAGAATACTCACTATTTTTCTGTGCTTTTTTTAAGTAGCCACTTAATGTATCGTTGGCATTGTAGATGCCTGTCAGTTTAAGTATGTCCAAACATGCAGCTTCAATGGATTCCCTTGATTTAATGTTGTACTTGCCTTTTTTAAAATTGAATACCCCAAGTGCATGAAATGCAATAATTACTTCGTTAGGGTTTAGCAAGAGGTAAGTTTCTACGCTCGCTGTAATTGCCTCTTGTATTTGGCGGAGACAGCCGACAGTATGATTGAGCTTTTTCAAAAATATTTTCATTGCCTATCGTTTCTTTTTAACCCAACCGCTACCGCCTTACCACAACAGACTTTGTCTGAAATTGGCTCAAATGCGACAGAAGCACGGCATGAACAAATAGTAAAAATAAAAAAGCCAGCCTGAGAACAGGCTAGCCCCTATAAACCCTATCACCATGAAAGTACGAAATTAATTAAATATTTCAATTTCACCTCCCTGATTAAACCTCCCAAACTGCACAGCTTTCCCTCTTTCCGGCACTTCTATCACACTATCCACATCATGCTGGAAGGTATTTGCTCCCCTAAACCTTCCATCCTTTGTTGTCTGAAAAATATAGATAAACGCTTTTTGCGGGTACATCGCCTTTAACCTGTTTAATTCTTCCGGCTGCAAGCCCAGCTTATTTACACTATCCAGAAATATGAAGTCATAGTACGCAAGGCTATCAGGCAGGGCAGATGCAACATACAGGTTCTGGTGCTTCACTTCCTTATCATTCAATTTATCCTGCAAGGTCTTATCCAATCCTTCTTCTTTAGCCACATACAATACTTTGCCATGATTTCGAGCCAGGTATCCGGCAAAGTCAATACACAAATAAGACTTGCCCATTTTAGGCTTGCCGAAAACCATTACGGAGAAGTTAGTTGACGGATCTCCAATCAAGTCCAGCCATTTCCCTCCTAAACCAAGTGTTTTAAAGCGCATATTGGCAAAGTCCATGCTATTCATGATAACCGGCTTATCCCCTTGCAAATCATCATCAAATCCATTCAGATTGCGGCAGGAGCAACCGCCGAGAATACCTTCCAACCCATTCAGGCTGTTCTTCTCAATTTTCAGAACCTTAACGGCTTTATCGGAAATAAAGGTTTCGAGGTTCTTTTTGATGTCGTGCATTTCAATGATGTATGGGTCGCTATCTTTTACATTCCCCTTTTCGTAAGCCCGGTTTATCTGACCCAGCAGCAGTTTTGCCCTTTCTTTCATCCCGGTCTTACCATTTAGGTTGATGTACCGCTTGATAAAGCCTACTGATGGCATCACCTTTTCGTCATTCGCTATTTTACTAAAAGCTTCACGGGTTTCCGGCTTTAGCTGAAACGCAATTTTTGCACCCATTTCATTGTAGGTTTCAATCAGCCTGTTCTGAATAAAACGGATTTGCTCGGCATAAGGGGATGTCTTGCGTATCTTCTTCTCCAGTATTGATTTTTGGAGGCTATTGAGAAAGGCTAAGACCTCCTCCTTTGTTTTCGACTTGCCGTCAAGGTTCACAAAACGCTTTATAAAACGTATCTCATCCGGCATACGTTCCACCATTGTTGGCTCACGATCAGAGCTTGCCTTACTGGCTTTGGATTTGTTTTTAGGAGTAATCCCTTGCCTGCGCATAGCTTCTTCCATGATCTCCTTTGCCGTTTCCTTCTGCTTTGTTTTCCGGGTGGAGGTCTTAGCTGCTTTCTTTGTCTTGCCGACAAAATCAGCCAGTTTTTCAAAATAGGTATTGATTGTTTTTTTTATGGTTTCGCTGGAATGATAATTACTCCAGTTTGCCCCGTTGCTGGTAACCTTGCTTACAAAGTCATGCCCTTTGCGCAGGGCTTCAGGAAGCGTATTAAAAACCAAGCTGTTGATTTGTGTGTAATAATTGTCTGGTGTGTACATGGTTTTATATTTTATGCTGCGAGTAATTCAAGTTCTAATGAGAGTGCCTCTGCTTCCAGTTCCAATAACATAACAGTATTGTCCGGGGCTATTTGTTCAGGAACGAAAGGTGGTAGTTCTATTTTTCGGCGGCTGCTATATCTATGATTGCTTTTCCCGATTTCGCTGAACTGTGCCGAATTAATGGTAATGGCGCAACTATGGTTGTTTTGCAATATTTCAACAAGCTGGCTGATCCGGTTGTCCTCAATCATGGCTACCATTTTATCAGACACCTTGTCAAAGTTGTTTTTCTCAACCAACGCTAATATTTGCCTGTCGAGATATATTTCACCACCTTTTGAACGGGATGCAGCTACAATGACTTTATAATAGCCGCCTGTCCTGAACAAGGATACCCCGGTATTGGTAATGATCTGCTTTCCATTTACCAGCGATTTGATAAGCGGCAATGCTTTTATGATCGGCACTACTACTTTATCCTGTATCTGTTCGCCCGGATTCCAGTTCTCCGGCATCAGGATACCCTTGATTGTTTTCCCGTCATTCGTGGTGTAACTGACCAGCTTGCCCTTAAAATCACTAAATGCCTGTAACAGGTTGCCCGTGATGATATGCCTTACTTTCCGGTCAACATAGTTTTGTTTGGTATAGTCCTCCCATTGCCTCATCAGCGTATCAGCATCCGGTTGGTATTGATCCGCACTTGCCCCTATGATAGACATTACATCTTCAGAATAAGAGGCTGGTATGGACAGGTATTTACTGCTGTTGGCTACGGCAAAACGAAGTTTTATTAGTGAAGGGGCATAAGGGTTACGTTTTTTCTTATCAATGGTATATCCGATAAATACAGCCGGAACAAGTTCGTTGCCACCTGTAAAACTTTCAATCGGATATCTAAGCGTTCTCCCGGTATAAAAAAAGCGAAATATTTTTTCAAGGTACTGCCTGCGATTGTTGGCTTTAACCCGGAGTACCTTTAGCTGCCCTTCTTTTGCATCTGCAAGTTCCTTTTCCCGCTCCCTGATTGCCTGTTCCCGCTCAGCTGCACCAGTAATTTTTTTGATCTTCTTTTCTTCAGGTACATTCCTGGTCAACTCATCATACTTATCAATAGCTTCCTGTTGGTCTTCCTGTAACCTGCTTTCGCTGTCTTGCTGGTATTCGGCAATCAGTTCCTGTTGCAGCGACAAAGCATCACCACCTTTTAGTGCTTCTGCAAGCAGGTTTTGCAGTTCAGTAGTCGTGAACGGTTTTTTCAGAACATTAGCCCTTACCGTCTCCAGTATGCTGTCCTCGCCAAATGCGCTGTCTGAACCCTTACCCATTTTTACCACTTTGGCACTAAGCGTTTCTGTATCGAGGTTCATCGCTTCTACCTCAAGGTCATATTCACCTACCTGCCGCAGGTACTGCTCGTAATCATTATACCGCTCTGCTATCTCAACATAAAAATCCTGCTGCATCTTAGTGGACAATACCGCTACACGCCCGCTCACCTTGTGTGCTGCATCTTCCGATACAATGGTTTCCCCGCTGCCGTCCGCATTGCTATCTTTTAACCGAAGCGGGTCGTCCAATAGGTCATTTATGTCCGGGTTTTCACCCAAATACTCCTTCACGATCTTATCACCATACTTATTGAGAAAGTCCGGCACATCTAATATCTTGGTGGATTGCTTTTGATTGGAAGTCGTATTTGCATCCAATGACTTCAGCTTTTTCTGAAGCATCATCATTAACCTCTTTTCAGCGGGTATGGCAGAAGTTACATAATCATAAATCGGTTTCAGTATTTGCCCGGTGCGGTTAATCCTGCCTCTTTTCTGTACTTCGGTGTTTATATCCAATTCAGCTTGCAACACTATCATTACCCGTTGGCGTACCTGATTAGCAGGTACTTTTGCTGTAGGTATCGCATGAGCCGAAGCACCTGTGCTGCCGGACTGGTTTATCATCAATACATCGACTTCATTATTATTGAATTGCCGGAACGCATCGTTTGTGTTCAACCGCTTACGGGATAACACCAGCCCTTTCCCTGTTTTGGTGTTTAATTGCAATTCGTATTTGCGCCCGGTTACTTCCGCCACCGAATATCCAGCCTCTTTTAGTCTTTTCAGGATAACATCTATGGGGGATATGGTTATGCCCGTTGACACAGAACGAATGGCTGCTGCAATGCGGTTATAGTCCGCCTGCGCTTCCGCTGGTAATTCGCTTACTTCAAATTTTTTGTAGATGGAGTTTCCGTCCACATCTTTTTCGGTATAGCGCAATATGCCATCAAGCCCCTTCTTTAAAACTTCTGAAAAATCGGCATTTATGGTGTCGCCATCACTAACGGGTAAACCTTTGTCATTTTCAATGGTTTCAATGAAACTACCCATTGTGGATGCAAATGCAATAATCGGCTTCTTACCTTCATTCAGGCGCATAATTGCACGTTCTGCCACCGATTCCGCTTTTATGCTGAACAGCATTTGGTTGATAACCTGAAATACCTTGCTGAAATAGGGCTGGTTATCTACGCCAGCCTGAGATGTGCCTTCCCGTACCCCAACTTCCTTGCCTTCTGCAACTGCTATCTTATCAAGCTCTTCTACCTGCTCATTAATAAACCTGTCCTGAAAGCTGATGATCTCCCGTAGTATCCCTGTTATGTTATCGGCTATAGCCCTGTGTTCCTCCGCTTTGCTGTCAAGGCTGATATAATTGACTTCAATACCTTCAAAGCTGCGTTCCCGTCTTAACATCTGTCCCTCGGCTACCAGTTGGGAACTCAGCACTTCCTGCAATGCGACACCGCCCCTTGTTATAGCATCCACCAATTCATCCTTACTCATATTGCAATCCGCAATAGCCGTTTTCATGGCGTATATCGGCATATTGTCCGGTCTTTTAGCGAAGGTTGCCGATAGGAATATTACCCCCTTAGTATGGCTAACTACCCGTTGCAGAAACTCACCTGTATTAGATGAACCGGAACTGTTATGCGCCTCATCCAATATGAAAATATTATCCTCGGCAATAGCCTGTAAAAACGATGGTTTTTCAGGTTTCTTTTCAGGGCTGTTAAATTGCGAATAGGTGGCTACCACAAAGTCGTACTTGCCGGGCAATTCCCGTGAAGCAAAAATGGCCTGCTGTTCCGATGCGGCAGGTGCCTGGTAAACAATATTGCCGTCCTCGTCCTTTATATCGGTTTTGCTCTCTTTACCATTCACGATAAACGGTTTTAAATGCCCTGAACCAATGGCAGAAAGATCACGGTAAATGTCGGAGAACAGATTTGCCTTTTCTGTCAAAAAAACTGGTTTTAGTCCCTGACAAACAGCGTAACGGATCATAGAGGCTGCAATCCTGCCCTTGCCGATCCCGGTCTGGTCTCCGATAATCATGCCTTGCCCCCTCGCCTCTATATTATAGATTGCCGTTGCAACCGCATCAATCTGTTCCGCTGACAGGGCTTTGCAAAGAGCGGTATGAGAAGCAAATTTAAGCCTGTGGCGTACAAAACTGTCTATGTCGCCACCTACTTCTTCCTTTATCTGTGCAATGGCTGATTGTGTTTCAAAAGCCATACTGTCCGGCACTTGGCTATTCAATACCACACAACTTTCAGAAGCGGGCATATAAGGTGCGCCCAACCCGCCAAAACCAAATGCAGCTTGTAATTCGAGTGCTTCTCTTTCCAGTTCGCTTAACCTGTTCATTTTGTCGCCTGTTTTTGTGTCCATTGCATCTGTTACCCGTTCATACAGATCGTCAAAAGTTGATACTACCTTGTCTTTATGCGGGTCATATACAGGTGCAACACCTGCTGGTTTTTGTTTCCTTCCATTAACAAGGATAAGCCTGACATTAAACGAAGTCCCTTGCCGGGAATATAGCTTGCTGCCATCTATAAGCAGTACATCTGCTACATAGTAACGGCTATACAGATAATTGAAGAATATGCGGTTTCGCCCTGCCTGTATCCTGCCCTTGTCATCCCAGCTTGTATGCCCACCAATAATGATAGCGGCTTTACCGTCATAGGTCATTGTTTCCAAGGCACGCAATGCCATAAGATGGTCAAGGGTGTCTATTTTGAATGTATCGAATAGTACAGGCTTATCTAATTTGCCGAAAGGCGGGTTGGTAATAACCGCTACAAAATTATTTTGTACATCAAAAAACGGCTTTGAAGCATCTCTGTCCCAAACATTAGCAAATCCCTGTGTCCGTAAATTGCGGTTACGGAATGTATCAACCTCATTCGCATAAATCAATTCAGGTTTTCCGGCAATTGTAAGTAATCCGTTCCCTGCCGAAGGCTCAAAGCCATATCCGCCATTTATTTGCAGCTTATCCAACCCACAAAAGATACCAGCTATATAACCTATCGGTGCAGGTGTCGAATATTGCTGCAACAAAATGGATTGGCTCGTCCGGTGCGATAAGTTGACCTGTTTGTAGTACAAGGCTACTATGCTATCAAAATGCTGCTTTACTGTCCCCGCACCTGCCGCTATCGCCCTTGCCTTACGCACAATCGCCAATTCTGTCAACTCCTTCACCTCTGTTTTGTCTGTAATGCCATAAGCGGATGCCAGCTTTTCAATGGACGTTTTATTGTAGTTCTTCCCGGTGCTTAATTCCTGTTCCACCTTATGCACGAACTGCATTTGCCGTTCATCCGGCATAACCCCTGTCCCTGTTAATGATGAATTGTCTCTCATTATTGCTGTTTACGGCTAATACATATAAAAAGCCCTGTCATTCCATATTTTATTAAAATCCTTAGTTCCATCCGACCACCTGAAGGAGGTGATTGTTCCGCTATCCTTTATTTCCAAAATCGCCCAAACAGGTTGTGCGCCGTCTGCGTTAAGTATGGAAGAATAACCTTTGTAAGTAATGCCCGGAAAGGGTTCATCAATAAGCTGAGGTTCCTTAAAATGATCAGTAGTTCCATGTAGTGATAATTCTATTGCCGCTAATGCTGCTATTACCGTGTCTAATTGAGTTGATAGGTTGGTTTCCCGACTGTGCATCATTGCCTGCAATGCAAGGACCAATTCATCAATGTCATGTGTACCTGGTTCGTCAACATCAGCGTAATTGATGTATAGCTGTTGCAGTAGCCCATCTCCGGTATTGATACAGATACGCCCGTTAACAATGGCTATATCCTTTATGTGCGACTTGTTAATGAGGCGTACCGTATCTCCGGTTTCAACACGGATACCTGCTGCTGTATCATATATCCTTGTCGTCATTTTTTTTGCTTTTTTCAATTTGTTTTACTTGATCTGCCAGCCCATCGCCAATCAGCGTTCCGATAAAACCACCCAGCATGACAAGGGGAGCGGCATCTTTTCCGGCTGCCTTCGCATACCAATAGGCAAGCAAGGAAGTAACTACTGTGGCTGTGGATATGATTGTTTTCTCTTTCATCTTTTGTTCAATGTTTGATAAAGCTGTAAACCGCTATTCCTGATACCAGCATTACACCTACGGAAAGGAATTTGTTTTTGATGTGCAGCCCTTTTGATCGCCGGGCATATAGCTTGTTTTCTTCGAGCAACAACTCGTTGTTTGCGGAACAGTTGTCATAAGACTGGCGTATGGAAGCATACATCTTTTGCCGGACATAGAGTGCGCTGTCCTTATTGCTGATGATCTCATTTAATGCGCCTACCTCACTTTCATAAAGGCTGTCCTTGTAAACGGATACGGTTACCCATTCGCCAACCGCTTCCTGCAAGCTGTCGCACACAACCAGTTTAGCAGGGGTATCTGTTGTTGCTCTTGAACGTGCGACAAGACCGTTAACCTGCTGTTGCAAACTCCGGTTACTTTCCTTCGCCTTGTAGAGTTGCGCCTTTATAGCGTATTCCTTTACCTGCAATGAATTGGCTATTGTGGCAATCGAATCAAGTTGCGCCCTGTACAACTTGTCCATACTGGCGGTAGCATTGTTGCTTACTGCAAAATCCGGCTTATCCCGCCCTTTCTGATCCGGGCGTGGGTTGGTAACGCGGAATAATCCATACAATGCGGCTATCAGGGAAAGCAGGGACAATAGAATAGTGCTTAATTTTCTGTTTTTCATGTTCGTTGTTTTTGTGGTTGAAATAATTGTTGTTTGTAATGCTGCTTTATGGCAGGTCGCTATTTGGAGGGCTACCTCTTTTTTCAAGGGAATAACCGAAACACCCTGCTGCGATCAGGCTGGAGAAAGAGAAGAACATGAACTCCGGTATGTCTTTCCCAAAGAACTGCATGGCGATCCAGCTTGTGAGCAAGGCAAGTAGTAACAGGGCAATCGCAATTTCCCTCATGCTGTAATTGCCAGACTTGTCCTTGAATAATTCCTGAATGAATTGTTTCATCGCTGCTGTGTTTTTAGATAATTGTTCCGGTTATGCTGCCTGTTGTAATTCCTGTTCATTGAGTAGCGTGTAACTGAAGCAGTTGCCGTACAACCTGCTGTGTTTTTCACACAATGCCATGAATCCATTGAAATCCGTTGCATTAGCAAATACCTGGCATCCGGCAGAATGTTTCTCTACGGCATTGGTTACCCCTTCCGGCTTCGCCCTGTGGATATTGATACCGAACAGACCTTTCTCCTCCTTGCCGTTGAAGTCGTGCCGCTCATCCCTTGTCGCATCCCTGATGACCGTTACTGCGCCCCGCTGTACAAGGGCTGTGTACTTGTTGCGGTGCAGCCCGATGATGTGGGAGTTGACATATTGCCCCACTTTGAGAATAGCTGTGCCGGACACATTCATTGGATTTTTCAGCCAGTACAGTCCGGGATCTGTTGTAGCGGGATAGCGGTGGGCCTTCCATTGCCCTTTGTCGTCCTTGTACACAGCATTGATGCTGTCATTAAAGACGTTAGTCGTTCTGTCGCTGCTTCTAATGCCGATGATATTTAGTTCAAATGGGCGCATAAGTACCCTGTAGCCCCGGCTCACCAGAGCGGCAATTATTTTTTCTATCATATTTTTTTGGTTGGTAACCCGTTAAGAAATAATTGTCCGTGCGCTATGCCGCAAGAAAGGCGGGGATATATTCGTTTAACCACGCTATCAGGTCAAAGCCGGGATTGGCAAAGCCATACAGGTACAGCTTGTCGGCAGGTGTTATCTGTGCTTCGGGAAAACGATCTGTCAATAACACGAGTGTATCAAACAGGGTGTCGCTTTGCTGTTCTGTTCGGTTGTCGGTATGCCTGCCAAACCTGTCTAATCCACCCAGCCATGCAACCTCTACTGTTTTGTCTTCCTTCCTGACAGGTTTGAGATTAAGCAGTTTGCCGCCCCTTGTGATGATGAAGTGATAGGGGAGTTTGTCGAGTTCCCTCACCCGCATGTCCGGCCTTGTTCCCGTGTTGTGTACTACGATGTGCCGGACATGCTCGTTGCCTCTTCTTTTTTGCTGTTTGTTTTTCATGCTATAGATATTTGATTGATTGTGTTTTTACTAAAAAATACTTGTTGTTGTTTTCAAAAAGGGTGTAGTCCAACCTGCGTGTTACTTCATTACCCAGCACCATCATAGCAGGTACTTGTAAACTTTGAGCGGCAGAGATCCAAACTGTAGCAGGTTCTGTTGTTACTACCGGCTGCCCGTCAAAACCAGCCAGGCTCCACTTGCTGCCATTGTATTGCAAACCCATACGGACGAACTCCATACCTATCTTTTGTTTCTGCTCTGCATTGTCAAAGCTGCTGAGTAGCCCGTTGACGAGCGTTTGCCGTACTCCCCGCAACCGTAATTGCAGGAAACTGTTGCCGACTTGTTGATAGTCCTGTTTGTTCCTGATGTTTTTAAGTAAACTCAGCACACTATCAAAACTTTTAGCCGATGCGGCAGTGTGTAATTTTTTTGCTATCCCAGCTGCATCTCCCACATTACCACCAGCCTGTGTGAGCAAGTTGAATGCACTTTCCGTAACAGGCATTGGCACTCCGTACTTCTTCAGCGCATTGGCGGTTTCTGTTCCAAAATCACTATCCGCTCCATACTTGGGCAAAGCCCCGCTGCCGTATTTATCAATCAATGCCTGTTGCAAAGACCTGACCCGGTCACCCTTGCTGCCTTTTTTTAAAGGGAAATCGTCATTACGGGCTTTGGTATAACCGGGAGACGGGTTTGGTGCTTCCTTTATAGGCTTTACAGGTTTGATAAGCGGAGTAACGAAATCAGTATCGGTGATACTTATATCCGTATCGTTACGAGAAGCCATGCGTTTTTTCATGTACTGCCAACCGAAGTAACCTGCGACACCTGCTACGCCTATCGCAAGGGTGGTCATGATGATCTGCCCTGTCTTATCCTTTGCAGCAGGTTTGGCAGTTGCACCTTTTCCCATCGGTTGTTTTGCCTTTCGTGTCTTCGGTTGTTTGGGAGGTGCTGCTTTACCGCTTTTTTTTGTCGCTGCCTTTTTCGTTTTCGTTGCCATGTTTAATTTTTTGGTTTGCCGGAAATAAGCTGCATCATCGGTGCGTATTCCCATAATTCAAGTTCGCTTTTGAGGTCGTCCGTAAAACTGTTACCGTATATGGATTGATACACGGCTGTCATTCTCCGGTATGCTTCCTGTGTCGGTATTTCAAGGAACACCGCTCTGATCGCTGGCTCATCTGTTCCCGGAAACGGGCCGTAGCTGATCTCAAATGCCGCCCTTACCCGTTTTGCCCAGCTTTGCAATTTTTCAGTCGTTACTTCGTTGGCAGTCCCTTCGCCATGTTCCGGTTTTGTTGAAATGATTGCCAGTATTTCATTGTACTCTGTACTTTTTAATTCACCCTGCATATCTGCCAGCAGGTTTCTGCCGTATAGCTTTTGGTAAGAGGTCATTACCTTTCTGAATTCGCCCTTACTTGGTATTACCCGTACCACCTGCCGTAACACATCTTTGTCCGTTCCCCACCAGCCGTCATTGTCAAAAGCCATTTTTATCTGCTTGGCATACGTTGCGGTATTGCCCTCTGTATAGGTTTTGCGCTGCTCATTGCTGGCGGTGGCTTTTTTTACAATTGTTCGCCCAAGCATTACCGCCCCTCCCAACACAAGGACACCCAGCAAGGAGTATTGTATTTTTTCACGGGCGGTAAGTTCCCCATCGCTGCTTGCTTGTTCATTGTTCGTGTACACGGTTAGATTTACTTTTTGGGTTTGTAAACTTTCTTAGCCAAAGACCTGCTCCTAATTGAGTTTGAGGAATTTTTTTGCCAGCCGGGTAGTTACCGGGTCTTTTTCTACTACCAATGCCAGCTTTACCAATTCATTGGTTTTTAACTTGCTTGCAAGCATTGCCAGGGCATTGATCTTTTGTTCGGCTTCTTTCTCCGTAGTTGCTTCGATAATGAAATCGTATTGGTGTGTCATTGTTTTCTATTTGTCGTTAAGAATTTCGATTACTGTTTGTATTTGTTCCGGTTTTGTGGTCAGGTGTTCAATAATGGAGAATAAGCCCACCATTTGCAGTTCATTGAGTTTTTTCTGTAGATCCGCAATCAATGCCATCCGGTTTTGGGTCATTTCATCTGGTTCGTCCGCTGGTTTTTGTTTTTTGAAGGTTACTTTAGATGGCTCCCCTTCCTGTGGGAGTTCTATTGGTTGTTTTTCCGTTTCCGCACCTGCAAATAGCCCGGCAAGCATTTCACCCCCCGGCAGCTTGCTGGCATTGGATTTGACTATAGAGCCGATGAACGCATTTAGTAAGTCTCCGAGGTTGTTGTTGTCGGACAGCTTCTTACTTTTTAAGGTGTTGACCGTCTGTTCCAGCGTTTCATTGTACTCCAAAGCCTGATCCAGTTCATCTTGTGTCCGCTCCAGGTCTTCCCGCAGCTTCGCAACCATATGATCCCTGTTATTTTCATCAATCCTCATCTGCACCAACTGATCTATTTCCCCAAGGCTGCCAAGTCCGTTCACCGCTTTTCGGTTTGTGGTTCGTTCGTCATTGAAGTAGAACGAATGCTTCGTATTGCGGTTGGTTGTCGGACCATCATAAATGAGGATACTGAGGCTGCTGGTATCATTCCTGAGTTCCTGTTCATACTCATCAAACTCGTCAACGTTATTGGTACGGGACACTACCTTAAATCCATCCACTACAATTTCAAAGTCCTTCTTTCTGTTTTTCGATGCCTCTCTTTGCAGGTATCTTTTGAGGCCGTCAACCCTGTCCTGGTCAAACTTTTCTTCTATCTGTGGCATTGTACTTCGTTTTTAAAAATTACCTGTATCATTTGAACGTGTTGCAGCGAAGGGCTGTAATTGGTTATGTGGAATATGCCCTGATACTCGTATTGCAATTCGTTGACTGCTGTTTCGGTCAGGTCAAACAATCCTGTTTCATTTTCTACCCTGATATGTGGTGATGGGTCAACCAGCACGAATAATGCTGTCCCTCCTGTTATTACCTGTTCACCCAACGGGGGTAGCACATAATGCCGGAAGCGGAGGTAATATTGATCGCCTTGCCCAAGCTCTGCCGTTCTTTTTCGGATATAGGCTATTGCCAGTTCTTGTGTCATTTCAGTTGTCTTTTCTTTCCGTCCATAAATACAGCCCGATAGTGTAAACCAAATCCCTGCTTATTCTTTTGCCATATATGTCCGTATAACTGCCGTAAAGGGTGTTCGTATTGCCGATCCTTACTTGTTCCGGTTCCCGGTTATAACTGCCTACATATGCGTTTTGCTGCCAAGCTGTATATGCAGGGTTGAAGCCGGGCTGGTTCTTGTCCAAACTGCTGATGCCGATATGTACCTGAGTGCTGTAGCATTGGTTGGCTATACCTTCGGCTTGCAGCTTTACCGTCCCGGCAACCTGCCTGCCAATAATTTCGACCAGCGTTATACCCGATAAGCCAGTTATGCTTGCTTCGATCCCGACTATCCTGTTCACGTCTTTTGGGATGCTTACCTCGAAAAAGACCTTCTGCCCTCGTCTTGTTATGGGTATCGGCACTATAATTACATTGGTCAGCATTGTTTTGGAGTTTATCGGGTTAATAGGCTTTCAGTTCACAATCGAGGTACAGCGAAATCCGGTATGCCTCAAATGGCGCACGGCTATCATCCTTATCCTTGTAGTCAATCTTTATAAGCCCGTTGCCGATGGGCATATTCCCTGTCAGGTAGTACCGCTGGTTGACAGGGCAGTTGATACCGCTGATAACCAATTTACTTTCATAGCCTTCAGGGAATATCTCCTGCCTGTTGATCTCTATCTTTTGCGAACCCCTGTAATACATCAGGTCGTCCTTATCCGATGTGAGCAACACTCCCTTTACAAAAGCAATCGTCTTATCCAGCTCGAATGTTTGGGTGTAGGTTGCATCCCCTGCAGTTATCAGCAAGTCAAACCGCTTTTTGACGATACCTGCTATATTGATTGCAGGCGCATTGTTTTCGCTCATCTGTTTATTTTTTAATTGTTATACTACTACCTGCCCACCCGCACTCCTATATACATCGCTGAGTAGTGCAAGGCTGCGTTCCCGCTGCCCATAACCCGCACCGGGGAGTGATGCCCATTCTTTTTTGCATTTCTCCACCGCATCTTCAAACCGTCCCGCCAACACCGCTTGCAATGCACCCCTTCGCCGGATCAGTTCAATGGCTGCCCTGTTCTGGCTTGCCGGGCTAAAGTCCGGCAGTTGCAATGCCTGTTGTACGCCTGTCCATGTCCGGTACAATATCTGGTATGCGCCAGCGGCTGTACTTGTAATGCCACTTTTGGCAATAGCGATATTGGGATGACGGGCATAGCTGTTAAATAATTGTCCGCCATAGTGCATACGGTAAGCGTCCTGCCCATAAGTGCCTTCAGCATACTGGATCATGGTAAGAAAGGCTTTCAGGTTATTGTAGGGCGTTGATGCCCTTTGGTTTGCAGCCTTCGCTTTCTTACTGAATATCACCAGCAATGCGGGAACGGCAATGCTCATGGCTATATAGGGCAGATAGGGTATGTTGGGTAGCCGTTTGATTAACAGGTTTGCCATGTTGTTTATTTAGGCGGCAGCTATTGCAGGCGCAATAGCTGCCGCTGCCGGTTATGGAGTGGTGATCGTGCCATGCAATGCCGCATACAGGTAGGTATTGGCAGGTATGCCGTCCATTGTGCCTAACTCAATGGTCAGTTCTATCAGCACATCATCAAGGATCAGCCGGGGATTAGCCAGCTTGTAATAGCCAGCAGGTACGCCATGATAGTTACCTGTCTTGAATACACCGCAGCCTGTTTCCGGTACTATCTGCTTTTTGTTGGACTTCAGGTTAAGCTCTCCCGATGCGATTGCAGGAAAAAACTCAATGCCTTTGTATTCCGTAGCCATCACCTTGTCATTGGTCGCATCCGCAGATGTACCAGCAAGAAGGATAATGCCGCTTACCAGCAGTATCTGGTTCTTTGGCAGTTTGGCATTAGAAATGTTGCGCAAGCCTATTTCCTTTGTGTCCTGCGTTTCAAACATCTTTATCGTCTTTGCTCCTACCTTCTTGATAGAATAGACGATTGTGTCCGCAAGGCGCAATTCCCCTTTTACCAATGACTGCTTGATATTGGGCGGCAGCTCACCGAAGTGTTTTTCCATTTCCGCCCTCGACCCCTTGCTGGCAGGGCCGCTGTTTGCCAGCTTGTTGACCGTCTTGGCACGTTTGATGGGGTTCATGCTCCTTAATGCGCCTAACAGTTCCGCATCATCCAGCCCGTCCACACCGAGCAATGCGCCCTGGTTGCTGTACTCTTCAACTCCGTTGAATTCTAACATAACAATTGTTTTTTTGGTTTTTACTTTGGTTATTGATCGTTGATTAATTGTTTCTTACAGGTTCAAATCAGATGCGTCCACTGATGCCAGTTCCCCCATTTCTCCCATTTCTCCAAATTCTCCAAATTCACCCATGCCCGATACCTGCATCTGGTCGATACCGCTTTGTGCGATCTGCTGTTCCAGATCTTCAAGGGCTGCCAGTTCATCGTATGCGCCATTCACATCGTTGGGATAATTGAAGAACTGGAGTTCCCCGATACCATTTGCAGATTCTGCATTTGCGGAACGTTTCCCTGTCAGCTTGTCTATAAATAGCTTCTCAGAAAAATTGTCTTTGTAGGCTTGTAGGCGGTTGAGGATCGCTTGTTTGTCCAGCCCTTCCAGCCCGTTAACTGATTTTGATCTTTGGAAGCCATTGGATGCCATCAGCCCAATACCGAACAGTTTTAACAAGTGGTTGTCCGTGAAGTGTCCCGCCCCGGTCAGCCCTATGCCGATAAGCAGGGATGGTTTGCCTATTGCCGCACCCGCCACACCGCCACCTATTACACCGATGAGTAGATCTTTACCTGTTTCGAGGGCTGAATTTTTTATGTTATCCTTCGTTTGCAATCGCTGATGCAGATCAATGAATCCCGCCTGCTTTGCTTTCTGGGCAAACTTATTTTTGCCACCCTTCTTTTGTTTTGCCATTTCGCTGTTTGTTTTATTTGTTGAAGATTACTCACATCAGTTTGACTGATTTTTTCTTACCCTGCTTTTTTCCATTTTTCCTCTGGTGATTTTTTCTGGAGGGTAGCCCGTGCATAGGTTTTGACTTTGCAGGTGTGGGAGTATTGGATTTGGATTTCATAGCAGAGGCAGCTATGGCGATTATCGTTAACCCGCCAATGCCTATTCCCACCGGAAGCAGCCACTTTTTATGTTTGTTCCAAAAGCCCTCTTCATTTTTACCTGCTTCAGTATCAGGGGCAGCTTTTGCCGCTGTCTTTTCTTCGCCCTCGGCTACTTCGGTACTTGCCTGTGCTGCTGGCGATACAGCCGTAGTGGTTCCACCACCGCTATCACCGGGTATTGGGTTGTCGTTTGAGGTGGATGGAGTTGTGGTACTTCCGGGCGATCCGCCACCACCCTCATTGGTAGCGGATGGGCTTGCTGGCGTAAATGTTTCGGCAGGTGATACGCCAGCTTCGCTTGCTTGTTGGGTGATTGCCTGGGTTTCTTTTTCAGCTTCCGTATTTTCAGCTTCGTTGAAATCCTTAGAACCTTCGCCCTTGCCACCGAAAATGTCGCCTATCTTCTTGATAAGCCCGGCAATCGTTGCGATTGCGCCCGATGCAGCAGCAACCACCGCAAGGGTAACCGGTTCACCTAATTCACCAAGCGACTGATACCCGTTCTCGGAATAGTATATTTCAGGGCCAAGTAATTGCGACAATGAAGTATGTACGTTCATGTGTGCTGCATCACTCCCGTTTCGCAAGCCATCGAAGCCGTCAAAACCGTTTACCGCCTTATCGCTGTTGCCCTTGCCACCGAGTATTGCTTTTTTTAAATTGGCAGGATTGCCACCAGCTCCGTAAAAGATGTTCTCCAGCTTTTGCCTTGTCTGCACCAGCTTATTCCACCTGTCCATTTGCATCCCCTTCGCTTTTGCCTGATCGGGTGTGAGGTAACTCCATCGGAGCCGCTTTGCCACATTACTTACATTCAGCTTCATGCCTGCCAGCAATCCGTTACGAAGGGCTACCGTTGCCGGATTCACTTTGTTTACGACATTCAGCACCTTCTTCAGGTTGGCTTTTTTAGCTGTGGTAGCTATTTTCTTACCTGTGTTCTTCACGGCACTTCCGGCAGCTTTCGTGACCTTCTTCGCTGCTGTACCTATTTTTTTGAATACGCCACCACCTTTTTTATTGCCGCCGCCGGAGGCAGGTGCGCTTGCTTTCTTTTTAAACAGCTTCCCTAATTCTTCCATTTCGCCTGTGCCGTCAAACAGGCGGTTGTCGTTGTAGCCTATATCATCTAAGCCATCTAAGTATTGTAGATCCATTGAATAGTCTTTTTTTTCGCTGTATGGTACTTCAAAATCAAATTGGTCTGTAACACAGTCCAGTATTACGTCCCTGCCGTTACAGTTGGCAATAGGATAGATGTGCTGGAAGTAGGGTTTGCTGTACTTGGTTATTCTCAACTTATGCGCAATACCTAAATTGGTAAGTATGCTGCTGATGAACGTGGTATAGCAATCACAATCAACTCCGGTTTGACGGTCATGCCATGATCTTGCCGGACTTCTGATCTGCTCGTAACCATCTTTGTCCCGGCGGTAGGCAATGTGATCGTACACGAACTGCCAGATATTACGGCAGGTGTCATACTCGTTGTTTCCTTTCAACACTTTGGCTACACCCTTTGTATGGTGGAGTGTCTTACGCACAACCTTTGGAATAAATGCTACGGTATCACTTACTCCGGCATTTGTCATTATGGTATGTGTTGCTGCATTTGCATCCGGGAACAATAGACTGTAGTTCAGTCCGCTTTTAATATTTCGTTTTTTCCTTGCTTCCATAAGATGTTTTTCAACTGTCCCCCTCTCTTTCGGAGCGGGTTGGGTGAGGTCTTACTTTTTTAGTGTCATGTCCTGTTTGTGTTCAATAGCTACCTGTGTTACGCCTAAATCCGCAGTGGTGATTACCGATATGGTCAGTGTTATAGGCTGCTTGTTCATCAGGGCTTTGATGATGTCATAACCAACCGAGAAAAAACTAAGCACTGGTATTTTTATCATTATATCCTTTATCATCACCTGCCCGAATGCGGGTATTTTAATGTCCTTGTCGACAGCTTGCGAACTGCCTAGCAGCGCATCTTTATGGGTCAGCTTGACAAATGGATACTTGATTTTGAAACTTGCACCTGTTGGGTTTTTTAGTAACGCATCCACTCTTACGGTCAGCCCTTCAAGGCTTATTTGGTGGACATTGATAACAGGTATAATTTCAAGTTGCGCCTGTGCTCTTTTAATGTTTTTCAGGTAGGCTACTATCGCTAATACCCCGGCCCCTATCGCTGTTCCCGCTATTAGTTTTGTTGCGCTCATTGCTTTTTAGATTTCGTTTCCGTTCAATTTTGTCTGCCGCCAATTTATACCCTAGCCATATCGCTCCTCCAAGGAACGCCTTGAGGCCATAGTCCAGCAAGCCGTTTACGTCTATATTAGCGAGGAGAATTGTCCCGGTCAACATGACATTACTGAAGTGGGATGTCGCATGTGATGTGTCTGTTTTTAGCATGATTTCTACCTTTTACGACACAAAGATATTATGGCTGTAAGGGGCTACTTTCCACTATTGGAGAGCTTTTCCACGCTTTTGACGATCATTCCGTGATTGTGAAAATCATTCCATGATATTTAGTCAATTTCCGCTATCATTTTACCGGGAATGCCAAGGTTTTCGATGATGGTACGCACCTGGCTGATGGTATAGTAATGCCCGTGACGTTTGCCAAGTTCCTGTTCAAATTGTTTTGTCCACTTCAGGAATGTCTTACGGTCTATGCCGTACATGGCGCACAGTTGCCATGCCTTATAAGGGCGTAGCGTGAAACGTTCCGCTAATTTGGTTGTTAGTTGCTGTTCCATATTACTGCATCAGAAAGGAATAGTGAACAATAACATTGTTAAATTGCTGCAATAGCGTTTGTGCATTCAATGCCAGCAGCTTTTTGCGGCAACTCAGAAACGTGCCTGCCGACTGTTTGACTGAATACCGGTAGTAGTGGCTTGCCATTACAGATATGTGCTTCAGGTAGCCGGGAATTTCCTTGCGTTTTGCTTCGACCTGCTGATACCAGCTTTTTGTTCCTGCAAAACCATGCGGATAGTTTCTGTTGAGCCATACTGAAGGCTCAGGGACATACCGCTGTGGCTGTGCGGTAATATATTTATCGGTCAGGATAGTGCGTTCGCAGAATGCGATGAACGCCTTTCTTTTGTTGCCTGCCTCTTTGAAGTAATGGAACAGTTGTGTCTTTGACGCTTCTATTTCAGCAGGGGAAAATTGCTGTCCGTTCCATAGGATAGTGTAAGCGAAATTCCAAGCGGCATCTCTTAATTGGATAATGTTCCTTTGTGTTTTCCCCTTGCCATATTGTGGCATGAACGGGATTGTCCTTGATCGCATATTTTTTGCTTTTAGGACACAAAGATGCTATCACTGCCAACGGGTACTTTCCACTTGTTACCCGCTTTTACCCTTTATTGAAGATCATTGCAGAAGATTGATGTTTTTTGCAAGTTTGTAACAGTTTTTGTGGGTTTGTAACCGGACTTGACATTATTGTACGTTAGTTGACGCTTTTTGCCTGTTATTGACACTATTGTACCATTTCAGTCACAGCAATTTTTGCGAAAATGTTTCGCACAAGCATCAAAATACGTTTGCGGGGGATTCGCAACACCAGTCGAAAATAGACGGAATTGGTTTGAAAATGTTTGCGGAGATTCGGAATTAGTCGAGTTCAGGGCGAAATGCAATCCGCACTATAATTGCAGCACCTTAAATTCCAGTATTCTATTGAGGTGATGATCTTCCTCGGTGCAGGAATTGCAATCAGGGCAGTTAACTTTAGGTTTGCTACTGCCTAAACCTATGTACTCAATTCGTTTGCGGGAGATGCCATGTTTTGTAAGGTAATTCACAACCGACAATGCCCTATTATTAGATAGTACCTGATTGGACGCTACCGTTCCCCTGCAATCCGTATGGGCCTGTATCTCTAAGCGCATGGTTTTATGGCGGTTTAATTGAATCATGAGGGTGTCCAGGTATCGTTTGTGAACCCCGGTCAGTTCATACTTATTGTAATCGTAGTAAAAGTCTCCAACCTCATATATTTCATTAAGGGTGAAGTCTCTTATTCCGGGTGAATCCATTACATTCTTATTCCTGATAACTACCTGTTCTGTTATTAAAGCAGCTACTGTATCCTGCCGGGGCTTTTCCTTTCTGGCCAGCACTACACTTCTTAAAATAGTATCGTTTTCCTTTTCAGTGGTTGCGTTTACCGTAATGTATTTAGGCTCATATTCACCACTACTAATGTTCAGCCTGTATTGTGCTTCGGGATAAAGCCGCATAAATAGCCGTCCTAGATTATCGGTTATTGTGTCTGTATTTTCTTTTGGTGTACTAATTGCGAGTTTTACGTTTGCGACGGGTTGTTTTGTTATTGAATCCGTTACATTTATCTGTAAAAACACTTTTTCCTTTTTGTAATAATAGATATTATCACCTCCCTTCGATGCTGGCCTGTCGGAAGAAAAGTAACAACTTCCTGCATCGGGCGGCACAGCAAGCGAAATATCGTCATAGGGGGAATTTAGTGGGAGCGGTAAGTTTTCTGGTTTAGAAAATTTTCCAGTTACAAAATCCCACCTTGTTCTGAAAATATCTAATCCTCCCAACCCCTCATGCCCGTCCGATGAAAAAAACAAAGTAGTATCGTCTGCCCACCACGGAAATGCCTCATCGCCTTCGGTGTTGATTGTTATGCCCAAACTAACAGGCTTCGCCCACCTTTCTTTACCCGCTTTCTTACATAGGTATAAGTCACGTCTGCCAGTACCACGAGGCATGTCGGACGAAAAAACCATAATATTGCCATTAGGGCTTACCGTGGGGTTCGCTACGGAATAATCATCGCTATTGTATGGGAAGGGCGTAATATTTTTGAATTTCTTTTCAGCTTCGTTGTAGTCGGATGCAATCATAATTTCGAGCAATACCGCACTGTCTTGTGCAGTTACCGCCTTACGGGCGAGAAAAGCACTATTGTATTTTGAACGGGTATAGTACATTTCTTTGCCTTTTGCGGCAAAGGTGCATGGCCCTGTATGATACTTGATATTAAGGTCTTTCGATCCTTGTACCATGCTGATAATAGACCCATATTTCCCAGCACCCTCAATTGGGATGCTATATATGCCACAATATGCATTACCACTCCACTTATCTGTGCTTTTGCGTGTATCTATTACAGTGTCTGATGTGAAAACCAAATTGCCGTTCCAAAGGGTAGGGGCAAAGTCTGAGCCATCAGAATTGAAGGGAGCTAAGGCAGCAATGCCGGATGGCATTTCCTTTATTTTCAAAGCGGCTGAGCTACAACTGCTGATGAGACTATTTACCCTATTATCCTTTTTGTTCTTCTCTCCGTATTTCCTGAATTCCTTTTCCGCATCGTCATATCTGGTCAGTTTCATCAATACCAAGCCGTAATTAAGATAAGTGATGTCTGTACATTTTCCGATAGATGTAGCTTTTCCGTAAGCAGTAGCAGCCTTTTCAATATTTCCCGTCAGGCGATAGCAATCGCCAAGCTTTGTGAAAATGTCCGAGGTGGTTGCATCAACGCTCAATTTCTCCAAAAAAGGGATTGCCTCATTATAGGCATAGTGACTATAGTAATAATTTGCCTTAATCAGGTCTTTATTTTCTTTGGCAAACGAGTTGTAAGGAAAAATCGCAAAGAATGCCAATAGGAAAGTCAGGATCAATTTCATTTTTAAAATTTATCTATTGTCAGAACTCCTTACAAAAACGAGGTGCGGTGAATTTTAACCGCTCATGATTGAAATTATAGCCCAGCACGACTTCGTGCGCACCTTTTGCATAAGGCGATATATCGGACATCAGGTAATCATAGGCATACCCTATGTTAATTCGATCTGTTACTTGCATATGCAGCACAGCTTCGATTGACTTATCCGTGCGATAAGTAACACCCAGCATCAGCCTGTCATAAGCTATTGCCGATAAATTTATATCGCAGTTTACAGGCAATTTGTAATCTCCGTTACCTGCATATCTTACTAAAGCCTGTGGCTTTAGTTTTATCACATCGCTTATTGGAAAGACATATCCTGCCGACAAGTAGTATGCTCTTATCTGCCGTGCCTGCTTTTCGCTGGTACTAACCTGATTTTTATCGTACTTGTTTTGCAACAAATTTGGTACGGATAAACCGCAATAAAAGTTATCCGCAGCCCAATAGATGCCTGTACCGAAATTTGGGAGCATCGCATTTTTTATATCATAAGCGAAATTCGGATCGTTTTGCTGGTTCAGGGTCAGTTGGTTGTACTTTGCGCTATACAAACTTACGCCACCAGACAAACCGAATGAAATAACTGAAGTGTTTAATTTTATCCGATAGGCGTAGTAGGAACGGATGTCGGTATTGTTTTGAATGCCAGCCTTTTCGTTATTAACGCTCAGCCCTAAAGCCACTTTTCTGAAGGGCTTCATATATGTGCCTACGGGCGCATCTACAGCCACGCTCATTGATTTTGGCCCTCCGCCTATTCCTGCCCACTGGTTGCGGTACACGGCGTTAACGGAAGTTACATCTCTGCTACCCGTATAGCCGGGGTTGTATAACAGTTTGTTGTACATAAACATTGTATAATGCTGGTCGCTCTGTGCGGATACGCAAAGAGGCATAAAATAGAGCAGTAACAAAAACCTATACCTATTTTTCATGGCTGGGATTTATCGCTTAATCAATATAGAGCCTGTAAATACATTTTCCCCTCCATTCAAATTCGGGGCGTTCAGCTTTACCACATAATAGTAATTACCATCGGGTAATAATGAGCCGTTTTTACCCATACCAAACCAATCATTTTTGTAATTCATCTGTTCAAACACCAAATCGCCCCACTTATCAAAAACCTGTACCAAATTGGCAGGATAATAGGTGATACCTGCTATTACCCACGTATCGTTTATACCATCGCCATTGGGCGATATGCCGTCATTTACGATCACATCTGCACAAGTGTCTGTGACTGCTATGACTATACTTTTTAAGCAGCCGTTGAAGTCTGTTAGTGTAAGGCTGTATGTTCCTGCGCTGATGTTGGCAATTTCGCTGGTTGAAGCATTATTAGACCATGCGTACTTATAGGGCATAGTACCCCCGCTTACTGTGGTTGTAATACTGCCGTTACCTGTTTTGCAAAGATCGCTGCTGATAGCGGCAGTAACTTGCAACGAGTCAGGGCTTGTTACATCAAAGGTGTCAGACTTTGCACATTGGGTAGTTGTTTCTTTTACATTCACCATGTAGCTACCTGGACCAAGTCCGGTTATAACAGGCGTACTGCCCCCGTTTGACCACAGGTACTGATAGGGAGGGTTGCCGCCAGTAATTGAGATAGTAACGCTGCCATTTGTGCTGCTGAAACATTTTACATTGGTGATAGAACCATTTATTATAAACGCAGGTGGAATGACAGTAACTGTAAAAACTGCGGTATTAGTGCATCCCGTACTTCCAACCTTGTAAGTAATGATAGCTGTTCCCGTACTTAATGCGTTCACAATGCCCGTCATGCTATCTATTGCTATAACAGCGGCATTTCCGCTATTCCATTTACCACCTGCTATTGTTTCATTTAGTGTCGCAGTCCCACCTATGCAAAGCGTAGCAGAACCTGATATTGTACCTGCATTAGGCAATGCATTTATCGTTACCACCAGAATAGCTGTTGCTGTACAGGAAGCCACGGTAACAGTGTAACTTATTGTTGCAGTACCTGCCAAAATACCTGTAACTACGCCTCCGCTTGAAATAGTTGCATTGCCATTGCTACTGCTCCAGGTGCCACCAGTTACAGCATTGGACAATGTAACCGATGCGCCAATACACATATTTGTTGTTCCAACAATCGTACCTGCATTTGGCGGAAGGTTGACGGTTACAATTGCAGTAGCTTCACAACCACCACCCAATGAATAGGTAATATTTGCCGTACCTGCCGCAATGCCTGTAACTATGCCTGATGAGGAGCCAATGGCAGCTATTGTTGTATTGTCGCTACTCCATATACCTCCGGTTGCAGGATTGCCCAAGGTTGTTGTTTGCCCCGTGCAAAGATTAAGCGAGCCTGTGATACCTGAAATAGGGGCATTGATTGTAACGGTAACGGTAGCCATGCAGCTACCCAATGCGTAAGTAACTATTGCAGTACCTGCCGATAGTCCGTTTACAACACCGCCAGATGAAACAACAGCTACGGCAGTGTTGCCGCTGCTCCATACGCCACCGGATACTGAATTACTTAATGCCATAGTTGCCCCCACGCAAATACTATGGTTTCCGCCGATGGCTGAAGGAGCGGTATTGACCGTTACAGTTGTGGTGACATTCCCGCATCCGATACCTAATGCGTAAGTAATATTAGCTGTTCCAGCTAATATCCCGGCTACTATACCGCTCGATGAGCCTATGGTTGCTACTCCTGTACTACCACTGCTCCACGTTCCTCCACTGGCTGTATTGCTTAATGTTGTGGTTGCCCCTTCGCAGAGCGTTAAAGAACCTGATATAGCCGAAGGTGCTGAGTTGACTGTTAACGTTGCCGTGCGGTAACAACCTAATGCAAAGTATGAAATTGTAGTAGTACCTGCTGATAGTGCATTTGCAATTCCATTGCTTGTGCCGATTGTTGCTACCACCGGAGTGCCGCTGCTCCATGTACCCCCGGAAGGTGTACTGTTTAAAGTGGTGTTTGCGCCAACACACAAGCTCAGACTGCCCGTTATTACTGTGGGTGATGTATTAACGGTTACCGTAGCTGTGGTATAACAACCTGAAACGTGATAGGTGATAATTGCAGTACCTGCTGTAGCTCCCGTAACTATACCGCTGGATATATCTACTGTTGCTACCGTAGTGTTACCGCTGCTCCATGTGCCGCCGCTGCTTGTATTGCTTAGTGTTGTGGTATTACCTGCACAAACGGTAAATGTACCTGTGATAGCCGGAGGTGGTGTGCTTACGGTAACAACCCTTGTAGCATAACAACCCGATACGGCATAGCTGATTATTGCCGTACCTGCCGACCCACCCGTTACAACCCCTGCACCGCTTACCGATGCAATAGATGGTGTGCCACTGCTCCATGTGCCGCCAGTTGTTGTACTTGCTAAAGTAGTTGTTTGCCCGATACATAATGTTGAAGTTCCACTTATTGGCGCAACCGTAATGACAACCATATTGATCGTATTACTACTTGCTGTAACAGGGCTGCCGCACACCCCGCCACTTGTTGTGATAACACAACGCACGGAATCAATATCTGATGGGGTATAAGTATAAGTGTTGCCAGCGGTACTTACTACGCTGCCGTTTACATACCATTGATATGTATTAGTAGTGCCGCCCGATGCAATTGTAGCTGTAAATGTTACTGGTGTGCCTGTACATACGGTATCATTTGGAGCAGCAGCAATTGTCACTGTTGGAGCGCATGTGCAGGCGGGTGGCAATCCACTGAAATCGACTTTTCTAAACCTTTTATTGTCAAAATCATCTATATATAAGTTTCCATCACAATGTCCAATAGTTACAGATTCAGGATGACCTAGCTGTGCAGCCGTGGCAGGCCCTCCATTTCCTGAATAACCAGGAGTGCCGTTACCCGCAACGGTGTGAATTAAGCCAGAGGCATCAACCATGCGTACTCTGTTATTAAATCTGTCTGCTATGTATATATTTCCCGAAGGGTCAGAAGCTACATCATAAGGTTGAAATCCCGTGGATGTCGCAGGTACACCATCACTCACATAAGCAAAACCGCCATCACCAGCTATAGTTGAAATTATTCCTAAAGTATTGATCTTTCTTATTCTCCTATTGGTTCCGTCTGCGACATAAATATTATCCGCAGCATCAATGCACAAATTTCCACTGCTGAATTGGGCTGATATTGCAGGTCCGCCATCTCCGGCAAAAACATTGCTGCCTGTGCCAGCAAAATGAGTGATAATACCTGTAATAGCATCTATTTTTCTGATCCGGTTACTGTCAGCCACATATATGTTGCCGGAGGCATCTACCGTAATTCCTCTTGGATCTTTGAATGTCGCTGACATAGCGGAGCCACCGTCACCACTATAAAGAGAAATGCCTGTTCCGGCGATAGTATTAATTATGCCTGTACTAGCGTTCACTTTACGAATTCGGCGAGTTCCAGCATCCGCTATGTATAGATTATTAATATTATCGAATGCGATGAAACCAAGAGATAGTCCTCCCGCTGCAGTTGCGGGACCGCCATCCCCACTAAAAGTACTGCTGCCATTACCAGCATAGGTAGTGATAATACCAGTGCTTGCATCTACTTTTCGAATTCGGTTGTGCGCAGTACAAAAGTACAAATTCCCCCAACTGTCAGTAGCGCAATCCCCTCCCTGAGCAATATTTGCAGCGGTTGCAGCCCCCCCATCCCCGATGGCAGGTGGTATTCCTCCGTTACCTGCAATATGTGTAATTATTTGAGCGTCGAGCTGATTTGTACAATAGAGGAGAAAGCTAAAAAAAAAGAAAATTTTCATGGCACGAGATTGTTGGTATCAACAATTGGTGAATAAAATTACCGGAACCATTTCATGCGAAAGAATATTCTCACAAAACCCCATTTAACAAGTGTTCGAATATGCCCCTAATAAACTAAGGGCATATTCGAACGCTTCTATTTATTATACAACAAACACCTGTTTAACCCCACCAATAGTGCAGTAATAAAGTGAGCCCGTAGGATAACCAGCAATAGGGCCAGGAGTAAAATCAGGTATATTTACCAGTACCAATTCATCAACATAAAATTGGCTTGGAGCAGGCGATGATGATGCCGCTATACTTACACCAAAAATCCCCACATTGTTAAAGCCTCCATCATTGTTTCCGCTACCACCAAGTATCGCTGAACAGCTACCAAATATTGTATTACTATCACCACCCAGAATAGAAGAATGTGTGGTACTCATATCAATGATATTGTTCTGACCACCGCCAATAGAGCCATAAACAGATCCGCTACATACGCAGTTTGCATTGCCTCCTGCAATAAAGCTGCAATTTGCTGCCTGGTCTATTAGGTTGGTACTGCCACCTCCTATGAATGAAGCGTGAGCATTTACGACATTGTCAACACCACCGAAAATAGAGGAACAACTAAAAGAGGCGCAAATTTTATTATTATGCCCTCCACCAATGATATTATGGAAAGTGTGTGTGCCAGAATTGTTGTGGATGCAGTTGCTTTGTCCACCTCCAATAAAACTAAAATCAGATGGATGGCTAATACCAGCAACCACATTGCCTACACAGTTGCTTTGGCCACCTCCAATAAAACTACAGTGTGAACTGTCATAGACGAAATTATTTGTACCGCTACCAATAAATGACGCATTTCCTGCAACGCAGTTATTTCTACCTGCAACGATTGCAGCAAAACTCGTTCCCGCACCACTTGTTGTAATACAGTTCAGTTGTCCCCCCCCAATAAATGAGGCTGCGGCCTGTTGTTGCATGATATTTTGATCACCACCAACTATTGAACTACAGTGGGCAACATCGAATATTGAGTTGTCATTACCTCCACCGATGAATGCTCCATGAGCACTAGATATAAGGTTACTATTGCCACCTACTATTGAAGTGAAATTCGTCTTGCCTACGCAGTTATTTCCACCACCAACTATAGCATTACCAGTAAATGCTGGTACACCAGTCGTAGTATCTATGCAATTTGAATTACCACCACCAATAAAGCTGAATGTCGAAGGGACACCAGCTACGCTTGACCCGATAGCATTCGAGCGTCCGCCGCCGATAAAGGCACAATCGGAAAGGCAGTTGACCATATTTAAGTTCCCACCGCCAATGAACGATCCTTCACCACATATGTTGTTCTGCTGACCACCAACAATGACCGAATATTCTGTAAAAATAGTATTTGCAAAACCACCGCCGATGATTGAAAGATTTGCTGGCGTGGTTGCGGTACCCGCTATTCTGTTTGTCCTACCGCCTACTATAGATGAAGCGCATATTGTAGCTAATAAACCTGAATTCATCAAATTGTTAGCACCAGCACCTATGAAACCGAAGTCACCATTCAGATTTCTGTTGGTCGCTCCTCCTCCTACAAAGGATTCCTGGCCACAATTACAGTTGGCATTACCACCGCCTAAACCTGCATTCAGACCTTGGTTTATATTGTCTATACCGCCAGTTATGAACGCACCATCACGGCATACCCTGTTATTAGAACCGCCACCAACAAACCCAACAAAAGAATTCCTGAGAGCATTGCTGGTACCTCCAACAATCGTACCGAAAATACTGTTGGCGTCAATGGTTTGCCCACCACCACCACCAACGAAAGTAAGCTCAGAGCATGTTGCACTTTGTCTTCCGCCAACGATTACAGAATGAGGTCTGCACACCCAGTTCGATTCGCCTCCTAATACGGCACTGCAATCCGCACCGCAGCACACCCGGTTATTGAAGCCCCCTCCAATAGTTCCGGCTACGGCATAATTCCAGTTGGCAGCACCGCCGCCAATGAAAGAAAGTTGTCCACCACCAACGTTACTTGAGCCGCCGCCAACAAAAGACATGTGAGCTACATTTGTGCCATCATCATTTATCGTATTACCGATCCCACCTACAATGTTTGCACAATCTACAGGGCCAAAAATACTTGAGATAACATTTGTACTACCTCCAGCCACAAACGAGCCATTACCCTGCACTGAGTTCGATTGCCCGTTTACTATAGATGAAAACTCCCCACAGGCGTTATTTTGATTGCCATTAAATATATTAATGTAATTCCCACAGGCATTATTTAGGTCTCCATTGCCGATAGTTGTAAAACAACTATCTACATTTGGACCTGCACTAAATATATTTATTACATTGTCCTGACCATTGCCAATTTGAGTAAAGCAGCCACAATTGTTGTTATTGTTGCCATTAAAAATACTCGTGTGGAAACCAGCAGTTTCATTGTTATCACCGTTTATTATTGAATTGAAGGTGCCATTTACAACTCCCGGACCGGGATTAAATGTGTTGATTAAATTGGTATCTCCCATGAGAATCACCGAAAGATCACTACAGTTTGTATGTGATCCTGCGGCAGATAATGGGCCGCCAAGTATTGCGGAATTATTAGCTGTTGCAGGTAAATTGCCAGCGATTGCGCCAGCTCCCGCTGGATCACATCTCAAGGTTTGCCCGGCTACCGGGTCCCAAAAAGTATCAAATGTTGCTGCCATAAAATTTGTTTTAGATGGTTAAGGATGAACTGATAAACTGTGAATAAATCAAATTTAATAAGATATTTTCAAAAACAAAAAAATTTTGAGAATTATTTTTGGAAATCTCATAAATTCAATTCTGGAGAGTTTGCTATTCGCCGTTTTTTCTTAGGATTTCGATAATTGCATCCGCATCGAAAATTTCATCTTCACTATTATAACAGAACTCTGATGGCAAACCTGAAATATTAAACTTAGTGAAAACCGAATTTTTGTAATCAGGTTTCAAAGTAGGTGGAGGTGCGATAATATTTGTATGCATTTCATAACCAAACTGCGATGGTGTATTTGCAATCCAACAAACAACTGAAGGCAAACCTAATGCAGCCGCAGTATGTTGTGCAAAGCTATCAATGAACAATCGTTTCTTACTCATCGTGAGCAATACGGCTATTGATCGGAAATCGGTTGATAGTGGCGTAACATTTTGTAGAACAAGTTGGTCTGGTCTTCTCAAATGCACGATATTGTATTCATCCTTAAAGGCATTGACAATTTTCTGAGCAGTAGCCAATGGCAAATCTCTGGGCCACGAATATTTGTCGGTCTGGTTGGGTACGCCTCCATTTGTCTGAATGACCATGATCGGCTTTGGAGACTGAAACATAGTACCGAATGATGATTTCTCTTTGCCCGTAAGATAAATATCAGGCAACTCGCCATTGTAAGTGATATTGAACATTTCACACCATACTTTTATTAGGTGTCCTTCCTGCTTTATGAAATCGGGGGCAAGGTATGGATCTTGTAACAAGGGCAAAAAATCTTGTCCTTCAATGTGCTCAGGATAAAAATAATGGAGGTCGTTAAAGCTCAATGCCCTATCCACCACCTGGCTTGGATTAAATACTTCCGGGTAGCCGCTTATAACCAATAGCTTGCAATCCGGATATTGATTCTTAATGGCTTTACATACTGCCGTAGCAGCAACACTTTTGCCGATACCTCCATTTACTTGTAAGATGATTTTCATGACGTTTAGTTTTTTGTTTTCAAGAATAAAAAAGCAAACAAACATAGTAATTAAAATATCAACATGCAATTTTCAAAAAAAATTGGAATTTTATTTTGACATTTATTTTGCATTATTACAAAATATGCTACCTTTGATTTATCATGACAATAAGCACAATAAATACAAACATGCTCATACTCGCAAGGGAATCAAGGGGTATTAACCAATCCGAACTTGCGGAGAGAATTGGAATTGTTCCAACTTCGTTAAGCAAAATTGAGCGTAATGATCTAGGATTATCTGACGAAATGCTTGAGCGTATTTCAGAAGCTACTAATTATCCGATTTCTTTTTTTTATCAGACCGGCAGCATTGCTCCTGACAACCTAAATTACCGAAAAAGAGAAACGGTTGCACAGAAATTGCTAACACCAATACATGCTAAGGCAAATATTATACGACTGAACGTGCAATTAATTATCAATTCGCTTGAAATCAAAGCGCCAATCGTTCCAGACATTGAAGTTACCGATGAAAAAACGCCACAAATTATTGCGCAAAAGGTAAGAAAAATGTGGAAAGTGGATACGGCTGTTATTGATAATGTGACTGCATTATTGGAACAGAATGGAATTTGTATTGCCAGCTTTAATTTTGGTACTGAAAGGGTGGATAGCCGCTGCTTACTCACCGATGATAAATATCCGGTAATGCTGTATAACAACGCCATGCTTGGAGACAGGCAACGCTTTTCATTGTTATATCAGTTGGGGCATTTGGTAATGCACACTTATAAAGGCATTGATCTGAACCGGGATGTTGCACACGAGGCTAATTTGTTTGCGGCTGAATTTTTGATGCCGGAAAAGGAAATTAAAAAAGATTTTAAAGATGGTATTACAATTCCATTGCTGGCAGAGTTAAAGCGCAAATGGAAAGTTTCCATGATAGCACTCCTCTATAGGGCTGATGATTTAGGGTATCTAACACCTAATCAAAAACGGTATGCATTACAACAATTTAATGAACTGAAGATAAGACGTAGGGAACCAGTTGAACTTGATATTGCCCTTGAGCAGCCAAAATTAATGAGGCGGTGGCTAAGTGAACTGAAAAAGAAAAAAAAGTTAGATGTGGCTGGTATTGCCGAGGAACTACATTTGACCACCAGTGAATTTATAGAGTTATATAACTGATATTATTGAAACGTACCTACCCATAACTGCACAACTAACAAGGGAAGTCAATATTATTCAGAACAAAATAAAAATCAATATTATGGAAACTAATGAAAAGCCCAAGCAAATACCGCTACGCCCCTATTGTTTGAAAGAACTAGCTGCACTATATGACGTGCATCCACGAACCATTAAGGTTTGGCTTGCCCCTTTCATTGAGGTCATTGGAGAGAAAAATGGAAGATATTATACGATAAGGCAAGTCGAAGTAATATTTAATAAAATTGGCGAGCCAAACAGGACTGCTGCTGCATAACTGCGGAATAATCTTTAATATTCTTTAAAATCATGGACAAAGGTTCAATATCATGGAATGCGGTTGTTAGGCTATCATAGCTTTACGATAAAAACGAAACCTATTATGACGATAGATGAATTGAGGTCGTATCCAAATTGCGGACATTACACAGATGAACAAGCAATGCAAATAATCCATACTCTTGATAAACTTGCTATTATACTGTTTGACTATACCTGTCATACAACTGGCATAGTTATTGATAATCAAATAGTTATGAAAGTGAATCAGGACGAAACGCCAGTAAATATAGCAGCATGAGCAATCTTGAAAGTTTCCAGAAGTGGTCAAAGACATCTTCAGTACCTTTTGCAACGAACTTGAAACAAGCGGTAGTGTACACCCGTGTTTCTTCTAAAGAACAGGCAGACAAGAACCTAAGCCTTGACTTTCAGATGAAAACTGTCATGGAATATGCGAGGAAGCAAGGTATTGAAATACTGTCCTTTTTCGGTGGAACTTATGAAAGTGCAAAAACTGATGGACGAAAAGAATTTCAGCGTATGCTCGAATTCATAAGGAAAAACAAGGGTAGAGTAAGTCATATCCTTGTTTATACTCTTGATCGGTTCAGCCGTACCGGTGGTGGTGCAATAAAACTTGCACAGGAACTTCGTGATAAACATGGAGTAACTGTTTTTGCTGTTACCCAACCAACGGACACAACCAATGTAAGCGGGGTATTCCAACAGAATATTCAATTTCTTTTTAGTGAATTTGACAATCAACTCCGAAAGCAACGTGCCGTAGCCGGAATGAAAGAAAAGTTCGAGAAAGGAATTTGGTGTTTGAAACCTCCATTGGGCTATGATGTTGTAAAGGTGAATGGCGAAAGGAAAATAGTTGTAAATAAAGTAGGACAGCATTTGAAAAAGGCTTTTCAATGGAAGCTACAAGGCATGAAGAATGAAGAAATTTTGATAAAGTTGAAAGCTCTAGGTCTAACGACATACAAGCAAAAGCTATCCCAAATATTTTCCAATCCTTTCTATTGTGGCATTATTGTAAATAAAATGCTTAATGGAAAACTGGTCAACGGCACTCACCCGTCTATTGTATCGGAAAGAGATTTCTTAACCGTTAACGATATTCGCAAATCAGCAAATAAATATGGAGTTCCACACAAAGATGAAATAGAGGCATTGCCTTTGAAGGTTTTCATGAAATGTGAGCATTGTAACAACGGATATACGGGGTATATTGTAAAAGCGAAAAATATCTATTATTATAAGTGCCGAACTAAAGGATGTAACTGCAATAAAAATGCTAAGGATTTGAATGACAACTTCCAACAATATTTGGATACTTATAAAATTCATCCCGATTTTATCGAGCCGTTATATAAGCAAATGGGCGAAAAATTCGCCAATTTGAACACAACCCATCACGAACAATTAAAGCAGCTAAAAGGGCAACTATTAGTTGTACAGGAAAAAATTGACAACGTTGAAGAAAGCTACTTCATAACCAAGGAAATGAGTGAAGAAACTTACAAGAAATTTATGGGTAAGTATAGCGAAGAAAAGGCAAAAATCCTTGATGCAGCAGACACTTGCGGCAAAGACAGTTCTAACTTTTCAGAATACTATATTTTAGCATTGAGGTTTTCTACGAAACTCCCTACAGTGTGGGCTTCCAGCCCTGTTTCAGTTAAGGAGAAAATCCAAAAAACAATATTTCCAGAAGGAATACTCTATAATCACAAAAATCAGACATTTCGAACCACAAAAGTGAATGAAGTATTCTGTCATATCTCAAGCCTGACAAGCGATACAGGGGAAAATGAAAAAGGACAGACCAATAAGATTATTGATCTGTCCTGTCAAGTCGGGGAGACAGGATTCGAACCTGCGACCCCCTGGTCCCAAACCAGGTGCGCTACCGGCCTGCGCTACTCCCCGAGTGGTATCACTCTACCGGTTATTCAACTTACTTTTTAAGTGGCGGTGAGGGCGGGATTCGAACCCGCGATACGCTTTGACAGCGTATGCCAGTTTAGCAAACTAGTGGATTCGGCCTCTCTCCCACCTCACCTATGGCCCTTTAAAAGTATGTCCCCTTATTTCTAAGGGACTGCAAAGATAATTGAAAAGATGAAACAAGCAAATGAAAATCTCAAATTTCCCATATTCTCTTTTCTGTTATTTCTGCCGCCCTATATGCTGGCCATCTGCACCTTCTGCTGCAGTTCCAGCAGATTGTCCTTGTACTCAGCATCTGTCGCCATCAGGTTCTCCACCGTCTGGCAAGAGTGTATCACCGTTGTGTGGTCAAAACCACCAAAGTGATCACCTATCGTCTTCAGCGACTGCTTCGTGAATTTCTTCGCGAAATACATCGTTATCTGGCGGGCCAGCACCACTTCGCGTTTACGCGTCTTGGTCAGCAGGCGTTCATAAGAAACATGGTAGTAGTCACACACCATCTTCTGTATGTTCTCTATTGTCATTTCCCTTGCGGCCGTCTTCACAAAGTTCTTCATCACACGCTTGGCCAGGTCTATGTCTATTTCTTTCTTATTCAGCGTAGCCTGCGCGAAGAGGGCTATCAGCGCGCCTTCCAGTTCACGCACATTGCTCTGCACGTTATAGGCTACATAGCGCACCACTTCGTCCGGTATCTCCAGTCCTTCCTGGCGCATCTTCACACGCAGTATCGTCTGGCGGGTTTCAAAGTCAGGTGCCTGTATATCAGCATTCAGTCCCCAGCGGAAGCGGCTCAGCAGGCGCTCCTGCATACCTTCCAGGTCGCGTGGTGCTGTGTCCGATGTCAGAATGATCTGCTTACCGTTCTGATGCAGGTGGTTGAAGATAGCGAAGAACACATCCTGCGTCTTCACCGCCGATACAAACAATTGAATATCGTCCATGATCAGCACATCTATCAACTGATAGAAGTGGATGAAGTCATTCACCTCGTTGTTCTTAGAGTGGTCTATGAACTGATTGATGAACTTTTCCGCACTTACATAAAGTACCGATTTGTTGGGGTGCAGCCTGCGCACCTCATTGCCTATGGCCTGTACAAGGTGCGTTTTTCCCCATCCCACACCGCCGAAAACAACCAGCGGATTAAAAGAAGTGGCACCCGGCTTCTGCGCCACGTGTATGCCTGCCGAGCGGGCCACACGGTTACAGTCACCTTCCACATAATTATCAAAAGTATAGTTGCTGTTCAGTTGCGGGTCTATCTGCATGCGCTTCAGACCCGGTATTGCGTATGGTGTTTTTATGCTGTGCGGATCATCCCACTTCAGCGGCATGTCAACATAGTTATTGTCTTTGGCAGGCTTACTCATGGTGCTGCCCGGCATATTCACCGATGCAGGCTTCCTCGTGTTGCTCTCCATCATGATGCGGTACTCCAGGCGACCTTCTTTGCCCAGCACACGCTTGATGGTTTTGCCCAGCAGTTCCACATAGTGCTCTTCCAGCCACTCGTAAAAGAACTGGCTCGGCACCTGCAGGGTCAGCACACTGTCTGTCAGGTTCACAGCCTTTATTGGCTCGAACCATGTCTGGTACGTGCGCCAGCTCAGGTTATCCTTTATAATAACAAGGCACTTCTCCCAAAGCTGCTCCGCTTCGGTAAGGAGGTTGTTGTTGATAGTAGTGTAAACGTGTTTATCCATGTTACTGAAACAACTTTCGTTGGTTAGTCTTGTTTTTCGTTTCGTTCAAAAGATAACGGAGCCGACAAAGCCATTCCTATGAAACCGGTAATTTGTTTCGTAGGGGTATTGTGAGTTTCCCTTACCTAAAGTTATTGTTTTTTTTGCGAAGCCTCTACTCTGTTTTCACTATTCATGGCTCTCCGTGGCTGTTCACCAGCGAGAGGACGAAATTGCTAACATTTTGTTGAAAAAAAAAATTGTTTTGCACTTGTTTGTTTACCGAATCTTACAGAATGCAATTTCTATTCTGAGAAAATTTTAGTGCAAACTATCGAAATTTTTTTTTGGTTTTTTCGGAGCTTATCACTACCGCGTTCATTCTGCTCACTACGTCCATTCAGTTTCGCTGAAAACCTTTATCGACGCGCATTTCGGGGCTTATGTCTTTTTTCTACAGTCCTTAGATAGCACTATTATCTGATAATACAAGCAAACAGGCGAAATTTATTTTGTCGGCCTGATCTCCGGATTTTTTCTGAAAATTTTCACATCCCTTCCTGCCCCAAAATGACAGATTCTATTCACAGGTGCATACACCAATTTTTAGGGGTGTTTTATTTCCGTTTTTTGCAGGTCCCCGGCACTCCGTTTGTCAGATTATTCTGCGTAATGTTGCATCAGTAAATGCAGTACTTGTGGACACATATCCGAACGCTCACCGACTCCTACAACGGAGCCGTTCCGTTCTCTCATTTTTTACGCAATTACACCCGTCAGCACCCCAAACTCGGTAGTCGCGACCGCAAGATGCTAACCACTATACTGTATAGCTGGTTCAGGTGTTCGTCCGGCATAGTGGTGCCGGCAGGCGTGGCTAACGCCTTTGAGGTCAAGGTGCTCGCCTGCTTGCGTTCTTGCGGGGTAATGGCCCCCGCCTACGACAAGCTTTTTGCCCCCTTTAATATCGCCGATGCCGATGTGCCGCCGCTAAAGCTCGAAAACCTGTTTACAGAGGCCCTCCCGCTGTCAGAGGGTATCAGCAAAGAACAGTGGCTCCTTTCCATGACCCGGCAACCAAGGTTGTTTATCCGCGTCATAGGCAGCAAGGGCGGGATCAGTAAGGTGTTGAATGAAAATAATATATCATTTGAGGAGGTTGCCGCGTCTTGCCTGGCGTTACCCAATGGTACTCCCATAGATAAGATCCTTCCCGAGACCGATTATGCCGTTCAGGATGCATCTTCCCAGTATACCGGCACATTTTTCTCACCGGCAGCCGGCCAGCAGTGGTACGACTGTTGCTGCGGTGCGGGTGGCAAGTCGTTACTCCTCATGGCGCAACAACCGGCCGTTCGACTCACAGTCACCGATAAGCGGGCCAGTATCATCAACAACCTCAAGGAGCGTTTCAGTCGTTATGGCTATCGCCGGCCCGATGCCCTCGTTGCCGATGCTGCCGACGCGGCCGCTCTCAGCAATACCCTCGGCACCCGTCAGTTCGATAATATAATATGCGATGTCCCTTGTTCCGGCAGCGGCACCTGGGCCCGCACACCCGAGCCGTTACATTTTTTCAATAGCGAGGTGCAGCAAAAGTTCCCGCCACTGCAACGCGCCATTGCTGTCAATGTCAGTAAGTACCTGCGCCCCGGTGGCAGGCTCATATATATTACCTGTTCCGTATTCAGGCAAGAGAACGAAGAGGTGGTGGAGCACATTGTAGCAAATACCGGCCTCAAAGTGCAGCACATGCAGTTGATCAACGGTATTTCCCTCCTTGCCGATAGTATGTTCATTGCCGTTTTGCAATAGTTAGTGCCGCACTTCCCGGGCATTGACTATTTTTGGTCAAATATCAGTGGCCATGCAGCTATCTATGCGGGGCTTGGTTCCGGCACATCTTGTTCAGCAGTTGGCGGGCCGGCCATCTCAGGTTTGGAACGCCGATGTCACCCTGCCATCAGGTGCCTGTGTTTTTGTGCAGGCGCCGTCGGGTAGGGGCAAGACTACGCTCATTCACATGCTCTATGGCTTGCGCGGCGGTTACTCTGGCACTATCTCCTTCGGTGACCGGAATATGGAACAACTTCCCGATGACCAATTGTCAGCACTCCGCGCACGCCAGCTCTCGGTCATATTTCAGGACATGCGTCTGTTCCCGTCGCTCACAGCATTCGAGAATATTGAGGTTAAGAGAGCACTTACCAATTCCGTTACAACAGAAGAGGTCTTGACCTGGTTAGCACAACTCGGCATTGCAGATAAGGCACATGCACAGGCCGCTACACTTTCTTTTGGCGAACAGCAGCGCCTGGCCATCATCAGGGCATTGGTGCAACCGTTTTCCTGGTTGCTCATGGACGAGCCCTTCAGCCATCTCGATATTGCCAACCGCAAGCTGGCCATCGATCTTATCAAAAATGTCGCACATCGCCACAACGCCGGTATTTTCCTCACCGACCTCGATGCGAACGACTATTTTCCATATACCCACACCTTTCTAATGTGAGTATGCGACAGTCTTCCATATTGACCCGATTATTATTGCTGCACAATGGGCGCACCCGGTTGTGGACTGCACTTGCCATCCTCTCAGTGGGCACTTTCTTATTGCTGGTCAGCGTGCTCACCTGGTCCGATTTTGATCAGCTGCTCTCCAACGAGCAAAGCGGCGGCACTGAAAGTTATGTTGTCATCGGCAAGCAGATCATCGAGCGAAACATGGGCGGGGCATCAGCCAACGTGTTCTCTGCTTCAGAGATCGCAGAGGTGCGCCATGCGCCGCAAGTGCTCGATGCCGGCGAGATCACTCCAGCTTTGTTTCCCGTCTACGCCGAAGTTGGTGGTCAACTTCCACTGCAGACAGAGTTGCCCCTCGCCTCTGTCCCCGATAGGTTTCTCGATGCTGTACCCTCCGATTGGAACTGGCAACCCGGCAATCCGAACCTCCCTGTCATCCTTGCCGCTCGCTTCCTCGATATTTACAACTATGTATTTGCGCCCGGGCAGGGTCTCCCGCAATTGTCGCGTGGTTCGGTTCAGGCCATCGGCATGCGCATGAAGGTCGGTAGCGGCACCAACGTGCAGGTTTTCTCCGCTCACATCTCCGGCTTTTCCGATAGGGTAGGTTCGGTCTTGGTGCCACAGTCATTCATCACCTACGGCAATTCCCGGTTTGCCGCATCCTCCGGGCCTGCTCGTGTCATGCAGCTCATTCTCCGTGTTGCAGACCCCTCAGATCCTCAGTTTACTATATGGTTGCAGCAGCACGGCTACACCACCGAGCCACAAGGTTTGCAGTGGAGCCGCATGCGGGCCATAGTGCAGTCGGTGGCAGCCGCCACGGGCGGTTTGGCAGCGTTGCTGTTGGTTGCTGGTGCGCTCATCTTCATGTTATTCATAGAGCTGTCCATCTCCCGGTCCCGTTCATCCCTGGTGCTCCTGCATCAGTTGGGCTACAGCCGCCGGTACTTGGTCAGCTTCATGGTGCGTCGTTTCGTTCCTATGGTTGCAGGTAGTTTATTCCTGGCGTTGGCTGCTACTGTTTTTGTGCAGGTCATTGTTTCTGCACGCCTGGCGGCTGCGCAGCTTCATCTGCCATCATTGCCGGGTGTTGTCGTTTGGGCAGCATTTGCAATAGTTTCCGCACTTATTTTAGTTGTGGTTTACAGAGCCATTGTGAGGTCTGTGACTAAGGTTGAAGTTATTGTTGGTCTGTAGTTTCGTCGTTGCCATCCGCGTTATCGGCTATTTCCCTTTCTTCACTTTTTTCTACGTGCGAAGACAGTGGAAGTGGTCTTTCCAGCTCGCGTTTGCTCCTTCTGATGAAAAGGATGTTGAAAACCAACGATGAAACGATAACTAACTGCATCAGTGATGTTGCGTCAGCCGAGAAGAAGAATTTACCCAGTATCGATAAGGGCACCAGGTCAGCATACGCAACATAATATTGCCGGTTGGTGATCAGAAACGGAAGACTCACCCCATAGAATACAACAACAAAGACGATGTGTGCTGTGTGAAAGACAGATGTGCTGTTCACGCCCGGCCAGAAATACTGTTTGATGGAGATGAGTGCCGTCACTAATAGCACAAGGTTGCATATCGAAATTACGAATGCCATTGTCTCAATACTGCCCGACGCCATGCCAGCGCCAAATGCGTAATGTGGAAGCAATGCGAGCATTGAGGTTGCCCGTAGGAGGCTGGTCTTTTGGTTCATTACAGGTGGTTGAATTTCGGATAGTCACGAATAACACAAAATTATAAGCATACATGCATATACTTCAATGTACGACACCGCATTAGCAACACATTAACGTCACTCCTGATGTTTCTTTTCCTGATGCTTCAATCCGCCTTCCCAGCTCGACATCGCTACGGTGGCTACACTGTTGCCAACAACATTGGTGGCAGCCCTGCCCATATCCAGTAGCGGATCTATCCCCAATAGCAGAGCCAGACCGGCCTCGGGTATATTAAACGTGGCAAGCGTACCCGCTATCACCACCAGACTCGCCCGCGGCACACCCGCTATCCCCTTGCTGGTTATCATCAGCACCAGCAACATGCTCATTTGTGTTCCAATGTCCAGATGAATGCCGTAACACTGTGCGATGAAGATCGATGCGAAGGACATATACATCATCGATCCGTCCAGATTAAACGAGTATCCCAACGGCAGCACGAAGCTCACTATCTTCTCGTCGCAACCAAATCGCTCCAGTTCCAGCATCAGCTTTGGAAACGCAGCCTCGCTCGATGACGTCGAAAATGCCAGCAATACCGGCTCTTTGATGTGTCGGTACAGGGTGGGGACTCTTCCCCGCACAAACAGCCACAACGCGCCCGTCAGTATCGTCAGCAGCAAAAATAGTCCCAGGTAAAACTCACCTATGAACAATGAATAGGTACCCAGTATGCCCAGGCCCTGCTTGCCTATCACCGCCGTCATGGCACCCAGCACTGCCAGTGGCGCGAAGTTCATTACATAGGCGGTCACTTTAAGTATAATGTGGGCTACCGAATCAAGCACCGTTATCACTATTGCTCCTTTTTCACCCACCGCGGCTGTTGCCACACCAAAAAAGAGCGAGAACACAACCACCTGTAGTATCTCGTTCTTGGCCATGGCGTCTATAACACTCGTCGGAAATATGTGACTGATGAATTCCTTAAGGCTCAGCGAGGCATGTGCCACAGTGCTCCCGGTTACATCAGGTAGTGGTAGATGCATGGCTATCCCCGGGGTAAACGTATTTACCAGCAGCATACCCAGCACCAGACTTATCAGCGAGAAGCAAATGAACCATAACATGGTTTTGCCACCTATCCTTCCCACGGTCTGCGCGCTGCCTTGTTTGGCCACACCCACCACCAGTGTACTGAATACCAACGGAGCGATGATCATCTTCACCAACCTCAGAAAAACATCGGCCAATAACGAGAATGGCTGTAACATGCTGTCCTTTGTCTCGGCCGATTTGTCAGCCAGATATGTGTTCAGAAAATACCCCAATGCAATACCGGCAAACATAGAGAGTACTATGTATAGCGTAATTCTGTTCTTAGCGGGTGGTGTATGTGAAGCCTCATTCATATGCTGTTCGTGGTCTGGTTTTGCCCACACAAAGTACTGTAATAGTATTTAATTAACTAAAAACATGCAGTTCCTTTGACGCGGTAACGTATTGCTTATTATTTTTACCCTTCACCACATGCGCTCCCCCCATGACACGATGTTTGTGTTTCCTCATTCTTTTTTCTTTTTTGTTCAGTTCCTGCGATCAGGACGACAGATTCACCGGTCTTTTGAATAAGAACTACAATCCCGAGTTTGAAGCAGTCTCTTTTACAACATGGAAAAAGAAAGGAAGAGAGCTTGTGGACACTGTTGCCATCAAAACACCAATGTTCATCCGTATAAAGAAGGTCTTCCTCAGTTACGAAATGAACTGTTATCAGTTCGATGCTGCGCGTAACGCCATCGTGAAAGATCCCCGAATATTCGATTTCGTAAAATTCTCTAAGGAAGACGAATACACCCTCATGTCCGATAATCGAGCCTCGAATATTGTTACAGATAAGCGCGTCATCGTTCAGATAGACCCCGCTACAGGCAACTTGTCCATGTCTTTCTCCGTGCCCGAGGACAATCAGCCACACGAAAAAAATGCCCGCGCCACCTTCCGCAGTATGTTCGGGTCCACTTACCACAAATTGATGGATATCCGGCGCAAATCCGCCGACCCCGATCTGCTGGATCAAAAGCTGAAATCAGACCACCTTATCCTTGGCGAATGATGCCATGGCGATATCTGAAAAATTCAGTAGATTTAGGGTATGATAGCCCGGTTGTTTGATATCGTAAGGCAGCGCAGTGAGCAAGCTCCCGCAGCTACCATGTTAGCTGCCAAAGAAAATGGTAATTGGCGCACCTATTCTTGCAGCGATGTATGGAGAACAGCCTCGCAAATGGCCGGGGGGCTGCTTTCATTGGGCCTAGCCAATGAGCTGCTGCAGCCAGAGCATCAGGAGAAGATAGCGATCATCTCCCCAAACCGCCCCGAGTGGATCATCACCGATGTGGCCGTGCAGCTTACCGGCGCGGTGCTCACTCCGGTTTATCCTACTATCAGCCCTGCCGAGTTGACCTACATCCTGGCCGAAGCCGGTGTGCGCATAGTGTTTGTGGCTAATGCCGAGATATACGAGCGCTTCAAAGACGCATTGAAAGAGGTGCCTTCTATCACACGCGTTTATTCATTCGATAGCCTGCCCGGCGTGGCCCACTGGACCGAATTGATGGCAGCTAACGCCACACACGATGAGGCCCTTGCAGCGCGCATAGGCCCCGATACATTGGCCACTATCATTTATACATCCGGCACTACGGGCAACCCCAAGGGGGTTATGCTCACCCATCGCAATATTGCATCAAACGTGCACGACTCCATGCCGGTATTCACATTTGCAGGTGAGGGCGATAAAGCATTGAGTTTCCTTCCGCTCAACCACATTTTCGAGCGTATGGTCACGTATGTCTACCTCAACAAAGGCCTGGCTGTGTACTATGCCGAGAACATGGACACAATAGGCGCCAACCTCAAAGAAGTGAAGCCTGTTGTATTCACCACCGTTCCCCGCCTGCTCGAGAAGGTGTATGAACGTATCATGAACACCGCCATGGAGTTGAAGGGCATCAAAAAGATCCTGTTCTTTTGGGCGCTGGCATTGGGCAAGCAATACGACAATGCGGTTCCTGGTTCGCCTTGGTACCGGCTGCAGCTGTGGCTCGCCAACAAGATCATCTTCAGCAAATGGCGCGAGGCACTGGGCGGCAGTGTCAAAGCTATTGTCACCGGTTCTGCTGCATGCCAGGAGCGGTTGGCGCGCATATTCAGTTCAGCCAACATCACTATCATGGAGGGGTACGGCCTTACCGAGACATCTCCTGTCGTTTCTGTCAACCGCTTTGAAAGCGATGGCAGGCGCATTGGTTCTATCGGTCCGCTTATAGACAATGTTGAAGTGAAGCTCGCCGAGGACGGAGAGATACTCGTCAAAGGTCCCAACATCACCATCGGCTACTACAAGCACCCCGATCTCACAGCAGCCGCCTTCAAAGACGGTTGGTTCTGCACCGGCGACATTGGTCAGTGGATAGAGGGCCGTTTCCTCAAGATCACCGACCGCAAAAAGGAGATCTTCAAAACTTCAGGTGGCAAGTATGTAGCACCCCAGGCCATCGAGAACCGCATGAAGGAGAGTATCTACATCGAGCAGATGATGGTGACAGGTGCCGGACAGAAGTTCGTCGCAGCCCTCATTGTACCGTCATTTACCAACCTCCGCAAATACCTTCGTGAACACCATCCCGACATTAACCTCCCGACTTCCGATGTAGAACTTCTCAAACTTCCCGAAGCCATAGCACAGGTGCAGCGCCAGGTCGATAAGTACAACGAGCTGTTCAGCCACCCCGAGCAGGTTAAAAAGTTCTGTCTGCTGCCCGCTGAGTGGACCATTGATACCGGTGAACTTACTCCTTCGCTCAAAGTGAAACGCAAGGTGATAGAGCAGAAATACGCCCGCGAGATAGAGCAGTTGTACGCTGTCTGATTCTCCGCTCTTTACGATGTACATTTGCGCTGCAAATTCCGATACACAGCAATGATACAGCGCAAATCAATGGACGATCTCGGCCGCATAGACGCCACTCAGGCGCACTCGGCACACAAGCACCCCATCATCGTTATTCTCGACGATGTGCGCAGCATGCAGAACGTAGGTTCTGTGTTCCGCACCTGCGATGCCTTTGCTGTACAGGCACTCTACCTCTGCGGCTACACACCGCAACCACCTCACCGCGACATTCACAAGACTGCCCTCGGTGCCACGGAAACGGTCGCCTGGAAACACTTCCCCGATGTGGCCGATGCAATCCGTGCCGCCCGTGAGGAAGGGTGCCGAATCCTCTCTGTAGAGCAAGCCCACAACAGTACACAACTCCAATCTGCCGCCTACGATGGAAGCAAGGTCGCGCTGATATTGGGCAACGAGGTCACCGGTGTCAGCGATGCCGCTCTGCAACTGTCAGATGGTTGCCTCGAGATACCGCAATGGGGTAGCAAACACTCGCTCAACGTATCGGTAACTGCAGGTATTGTGCTATGGGAGCTGGTAAGGGCCGGCGCACCTAAAGGCCGCTGAAATACCTGATCTCATCGGTCAGGTCTAGTACAGGGTATTGTGCCGAAAGTAACTCCGTCTTTTTCAGATAGCTGCTCAGGAACTTCCTGTGTGCCTCCGTGTCCGGGAAGCGCGTCCTGTGTGCTTTTGCCGTCATTATCTCGTGAACCTGTTGCATCACCGGCACTGCCTCTTTAGCTATGCAGGCCTTTACGAACTGCTCCCACACAAAGGTCGTTGCCATATAGTTGGGGTGCACAAAGTCTATGTCATAGAAGCGGTAGTCGCGTAGTATATCTATGATCAGTTCATAGGCTGGGAAGTAATGAGCAATTTCGTGTCTGCCGCACAGGTCATGAACTGCCTCTATCAGCCGTGCCTTGCTGCGGTTGTTGTCCACTACTCCATCACGTATATGGCGTACCGGACTTATAGTGAACAGCACCTGCGCAAACGGGTTGATCGACTTCAACTTGTTGATGGTGTTGTCCAGTGCGGCTATGATCTCATCTATGGGCAGCAGTCTCTTCTCAAACCACTGTGCCGGTGCCCGATGGTTGTTGGCTACATGTTTGCCGTTCTCTTTCAGGTAATACTGAAATGCAGAGCCGAGCGTGATGATCACTCTGTCGGCTTTGCGTATGAATGCCGCAGCCTTTGTTTGCGCCTCATTAATTCCCTGCAATGCTGCAGCCTTGTCAGTGTTCGAGAATCGGGTATGGTGGTCCCAGCTGTTCCACAGTTCGTTCAGATAAAACAGCTCATGTTCTTCATACTGCTTACCGTCTATGTAGCTGTCCAGACTCTGCGCCACGCTCAGCGGATTGAACAAAATGCCGTGCGGGTTCTGCAATACCCTGAACTTATGCTGCGCCAGCCTGTCCGAGATGTGTTCCGTGAAGCACGATCCTATTAGCAGTATGTTGTCTGAATAGATGATCGGTTGTTGCAGTAAAGGAACATCGGGTTTTAAAGACAGTTGCATAAGCGAAACAGATTACTACACAGGGCTTGCCTGCTGCTTACTCTTCCATGAAGTTGAGGTCCTTACCAAAGGTCTCTTCGGTCATTAGTACCGCTGTGATGCTGATAGCCATCACCACAACCCCCGTCACCGCCGCCGCATTGATGTAGCTGAGTGAAGGCTGCAACCCGTTGAACAACATGATGATCAATGGCAACGAACCGCGCACCATATTCGGTACGGTAGTCGCGGCGGTTGCGCGCAGATTAGTACCGAAGTGTTCGGCCGCCATGGTTACGAACAGTGCCCAGAACCCCGTGGCAAAACCCATCAGCATACATATTGCATACATGCCGGTGGCGGTACCATTCTCCTGGAAAAAGTAAAGTGCTATCGAGATCACTGTCAGTGAATAGAACAGGTACAGTGCTTTCTTGCGGCTGCCCAGCCAGTGACTAAGGAAACCAATGAGCAGGTCGCCGATGGAGATAGCTACATAGGCCAGCATAATGGACTTACCCGGATCTACCGGCTCCTTGATGCCGAAGCGTTCGGCAAACTCTTTTGAGAACGTTATCAAGACACCTATCACGTACCACGTTGGTAACCCTACCAATATGGCCAGCATATACTTCTTAAATCGCTTCCGGTTGTTGAAGAACATAAGGAAGTTGCCCTTCTGCACTTTTGAATGTTGTATGTTCTTGTACATACCCGATTCAAATACGCTCACCCTAAGCAGCAAAAGCATCAGTCCCAGGAAGCCGCCAATGAAATAGCAGATCCTCCAGTCATAGTGCGCCGATACAATGCCCTGTGCCCATGTATTGCCACCCTCAGCCATCCATTCGAACGAATGGGCAACAAAGTAGGCCGCTACTGCACCCGTCAGTCCCACACCGGCCACAATGGAGGTAGCCTTGCCGCGTGTTTCCTTGGGTACCAGCTCGCTCACCAGTGTGATGCCGGCTCCCAGTTCACCCGCCAGCCCCACACCCGCTATAAAGCGCGCCAGGGCATATTGGTTCACAGTGGTTACAAATCCGTTGGCTATGTTGGCAAGTGAATACAGTACAATAGAACCGAACAGTACACTCAGCCTGCCCTTCTTATCGCCCATCATGCCCCACAGTATGCCGCCGAGCAGCAGACCATACATCTGTATGCTGATAATGAATTTCCCTTCTGTGTCTATCAGTGCATCGGTAAGCCCCAGAGACTTCAGGCTCTTCACCCTGATGATACTGAACAGCAGCAGATCGTATATATCTACAAAATAGCCCAGCGCCGCTACTATGACGGGTATGCTCAGTAAGGCTGTTTTTTTGTGCTGTTCCATTAGTCGCCGGTTGTGTTTTTAGGCCTGTTCTGCAGGCGCCTTGTCTTTCTTTCCGAAGAACATTTTGAACAGTACCGGTGCCGTAGTGACGAAGATGATGATGATAACGATCTTTTCCAGATTAGCCTTCACCCATGGCACTTCACCCAGCAGGAAGCCCGCCATCGTCATACTGATCACCCATGCCAGACAACCTATAATGTTGAACTTCACAAATTTGGCGTAGTTCATTTCGGCCATGCCACCTACAATAGGGGCAAATGTGCGTACTATCGGCAGGAAGCGCGCCAGCAATATTGCCGCCCCACCTTTCTTTTCATAAAAGTCGTGTGCCTGCACCAGGTGCTTCTTCTTAAATAGCCATGAGTCAGGACGTTTCATCAGCAGGTGCCCCGATTTCTTACCGAACCAATACCCCACAAAATTCCCTAGTATACCCGCTACACTTATTAGTGTCATCCAGTAAATTAGGTTGGCAGCGGTGTTGCCGAACGGAGACATGGTATTGGCAATGGCAATGCCGGTTACAAACAGCAAAGAGTCGCCCGGCAGGAAGAAACCAACAAACAGTCCGGTTTCTGCGAATATGATAAACATGACCAGGTAGAGACCACCATGGTCAGTTATAAAGTTCATTAATTTGTCAGGGTCGGCTAAAAGCGTCTTTAATAGTTCTAATATCTCGTGCATATGTTCGTTCTTGGAGGGGTGAAAGTAAGGAAAAGTTCGCAGTTTAAGGATGGTGCTGCTCGTTGGTTGCAGGGGCGTCGACCTTCTCAGCGCTCCACAATATGTAGTGTCATGCGCCGCTCCGTCTCGCCGGTCACTTCTATGGTCACATCCAGGCGGGGGGCAAACAGCAAAGCGTCTGCTTTTCCGGGCCATTCCACAAAACAGTACGCGCTCCCGCGTTTGGCCTGGTCTATACAATCTTCCATGCCGGCATTTACAGCCTCGGCGGCGTCGCACAGGCGGTACAGGTCTATGTGATAGATCACCTCTTCCCTTCCTTTTATATATGCTGCATATTCGTTCACCAGCGCAAATGTGGGGCTGCTCACGGCATCTTCCACCTGCAGGTAGTTGCATAGGTGACTGATGAAGGTGGTTTTGCCCGCTCCCATTTCTCCGGTAAAGGTGATGAGCCGGTATGGTGCGGCATGTTGCCAGAATTCCGCGGGAATACTGTCAATATTGCCTAATGTGTACTCAAATGATATTGTTGCCATTAATAGTTCCAAAATTAGTTAATGACCCCAAATATTTTACGACCCGATTATTTTGTCGGATGGCATTTTTCCCTAACTTGCCTGACTTGTTGTTCATAGAGTTCATATTTTTCAGTCTATCAGTACTTTATAGTTAACAAAATAGCAATAATGAAGCATTTTTTATCAGCGATCATTGCCCTGCAGTTTATGTGGGCGCCGGCCACAGCCCTTGCCGGCAATTACTGGAAGCAGGTCGATCCGTCGGCGGCGCCAAAGAACGTACAGTTGCAGCACCCCGACAAGTTCACCGTTTATCAGCTGAACGAGGCCGAACTGAAGGTGCGCATGTGGAACCTTTCAGAAAACCCTGCCGAGGCCATTGTCATATCGCTGCCGCTGCCCGATGGCAGTTACCGCGACTTCAGGGTTTGGCAGACACCTATGATGCCGCCTGCCCTGGCGCAGAAGTATCCTGATATCAGGACCTTTACTGCAGAAGCAGTGGGTGCGCCTGCCGTTACTGCCAAGCTCGACTTCACCGTCTATGGCTTCAGTGCCATGATCTATGACGGCGAGAATACCTCGTTCATCGATCCGTTCGATAATTACCACGACGGCTTTTATCTGGTGCACTACAAGCGCGATGAGCGCCGCAACGACAATGACCGCATGCGCTGCGAGTTCCGCAATGAGGCCGATGAACTGGCCGGCGGCGAAGCAATGATGACCGCTGAGACCGGCCTGCCCAAGCTGGCGCAGAAGACCTCCAACGGTTATGAGCTACGCAGCTACCGTCTGGCACTATCCTGCTCCAATCAGTATGCGGTGGCCGCTACAGGTGTGGCTTCACCCACTATTACCCAGACACTCAGCAAGATGACCACCACCATGAACCGCGTGAACGGAGTATACAATCGCGAGTTCTCGGTGCAGATGAACTTTGTGGCCAACGAGGATACCCTCATCTGGACCGCACCCACCGGCACTATTAATGGTAACGATCCGTTCAATGCCATCAACAGCAACGGCGCAGCGTGCCTCGGTGTCAATCATACTACCTGCACCAACCGTATCGGTACTGCCAATTTCGATCTCGGTCACGTCTTCACCACGGGTGGCGGCGGCATTTCCGGCCTCGGCATTGTGTGCAACAGCGGCCAGAAGGGTCGTAGTGTTACCGGCTTGCCCAGCCCTGTAGGTGACGGTTTCGACATTGACTATGTGGCGCACGAGATGGGCCACGAGTTCGGTTCCAACCATACCTTCAACAACAACAGCGACGGCAGCTGCAGTGGCAATGCTTCCGGCAACTATGCCTACGAGCCATCCAGCGGTTCTACCATTCTGGCGTATGCAGGCATCTGTCCGTCCGACAATGTGCAGACGCATAGCGATGCCTACTTCCATGCATCCAGCCTGGTGCAGATACAGAGCAAACTGGCAGGCTCTCAGAATGTGTGTGCCGTACGTACACCCACGGGCAACAAACTCGTGTATTTAGCACCATTCACTGCCAGCTACAAGATCCCGTACAAGACACCGTTCGAACTGATCGCACCCACAGCAGTCGACTCTGTTGCAGATACTTCTGTGACCTATTGCTGGGAACAGTGGAACCGCGGCGACTTCGGGTCGCGTATAAAGGACACCTATTTCCGTGGTCCTATCTTCAGGTCCTACAGTCCTAAGAAGTACGATCCGCTGCGCACCTTCCCCAAGCTCAGCATGATCCTCTCCGGCAATCTTACCGCTGTTACAGCCAGTGGTGCGCTGGGCGAGAAAGCTCCCGATACTACCCGCTTCCTCACGTTCAAGCTCACAGTGCGCAACATCTTCACCGGTACAGGTTGTTTCCTCTTCCCCGATGATACCGTGCACATAGACGCCATTACAACAGGCGCAGCCAACAACTACGGAGGCTTTAAGGTGACCAGCCAGAATGGGTTCGGCATTACCTATGCCGGCGGCAGCACGCAGACCATTACCTGGGATAAAGTTGGCACCGATGGCGCACCCTACAATGTCGCCAACGTAAAGATCTATATGTCTACCGATGCCGGTGTGACCTGGCCCTACACAGTGGGTACCTTCCCCAACACGGGTAGCGCCACCATCACCGTACCCAACCCGCCTGCTACCAGTGCAGTGGTGCGCTTCAAGGTGAAGGCAGAGAACAATATCTTCTTCAACATCAACACCAAGAGTGTTACTGTGACCAACAATCCGGGTCTGCCAACCGGCATTGCCCAACCTGCCGGTACGCTGGCAGCTACACTCAAAGTGTATCCTGTACCTGCGCACGATGTGCTGCAGATCACCACAGGCACTGGTGGCAACTCATTCCTCAGCGTCATCAGCAGCACCGGCCAGATGATGTGGAAGGGGACCATAGGCGCTGCTGCGGAAGTACCGGTAAGCAACTGGGCCCGCGGCATCTACTTTGTGCGCGTCACCGATGCTGCCGGTGGTGAGCAGGTTGCGCGCACCGTGGTGCTGGAATAACCGGTTCTCATATCCGTTTTTCAAATAGCTGTTCCCTGCGGGAGCAGCTATTTTCTTTTCATCCGCACGAACACCCAAACTGGTATAGCTCATCGTCAGTGTCGCTCATCTGAAATAAAACAAGGATTGTGGTTTTAATAGTCTACCTTCATTGAGTATCGCTCTTTAACAACAACTATATGGTAACTACTCCTGAATTGCGCAGTCAGTTTGAATCTGCATTTTCCAAGATCGTTAGGTCGCTGGAACCCGGTATTCAGAAGAAATGGGGTGGCTCCATGACCTGGAAAGATGACCGTTCTTATCCCGAGATACAACCCGATCTCATAAAAGATTTTACACCGCAGGCACGGGCAGCTTATGTTTCGCTGCTTAATAAGCTAAGTCGCGGTCGTATCTGATCCGTAGTTTTTTGCCACAGGCAGCTGTTTGATCTGAAAACTTTGTGCCGTCTTTCTCACGCGTTGCAGTCCTTGCATTTACTGGCACGGTCGTCCACATTCATCTTCTGAATGTCCAGAAGTACTTCGGCATGGCATGAGTGTCTTCCAGGAACCATAACTCAAGCACTTGAAACCCGTTCACCGCTTACTACAACATTCCCTTTTCTTTCCAGTATTGTAATGGGGTAGAGTAGGCATATCGCTTCTCGGGATGCTGATGAAGCCACTCCATCATCAGGTCTTCCATATCGTCCGTTGCAATGTGCTCATAGTTGTTAGCTTTGCTGCACATAAATTCCAGTTGCATCTTTATTTCATTCATGTAGCCCAGCATACGCCTGCTGTTTGTTTTTGACACAACATAGTCCGCCGTTAGTGCGGTTTCCCATCCTATGAACTCAGTCCCGAATCCGTAACGCTGCAATACCTTCGGAAGTCGTTCCTTAAATTCTTCCCACGTCCCTTTTACCCCACTCGTCCTCGTTTGCAACGAGGATGTGGCGGTTCAGCGTTTGTAACGCTCGTTCGTCCCCCCATCCCTATAGAACTCCATCTCCGACGGCATTCATTGCTACGAACGTTCAATTTCTTTTTCAGAACACAGTCGGCGAGACTGCTTTTCGCAACCTACAATCAGTGCCATCTGCGTAATCCCACGAATCTGTGGTTCAGACAAAAACACCCCACTCGTCCTCCGTTTGCAACGAGGATGTGGCGGTTCAGCGTTTGTAACGCTCGTTCGTTCCCCATCCCTATAGAACTCCGTCTCCGACGGCATTCATTGCTACGAACGTTCAATTTCTTTTTCAGAACACAGTCGGCGAGACTGCTTTTCGCAACCCACAATCAGTGCCATCTGTGTAATCCCACGAATCTGTGGTTCAGACAAAAACACGATCTTATCATCCTAAAATCCTACCTATCGTAGCTTGCATACCACAGGAAGGTTCAGACATCCCCAGTTGTCTCCTGTGAGGTCCCCGCCCCCAAAGAACATATCCACAATTTTCAAAAATCCTTGGCAGCCCTTTCTACCCACGCTAATTTTGGTGCCCGAAAAAAATCACCTTCTAAACCTTAATTGCTATGAAAACACAGGAACAGCAGAGAGCATTCAACCTCTTCATGCAAACAAACCTCACAAAGACCGAGATTGCCGACCAGCTCGGTGTCAATCGCCGCACCATTTATCAGTGGTCTGTTCAGGGCGATTGGGACGTGCTCCGAAAGTCCGCACGCACCATGCCCTCTATCATCGGTCAGAAACTCTACCACATTTTTGGTCACTTCACCGACCATATCCTCATCCGTCAGGCAGCATATCAAACTGTCACCAAAGACGAAGCCTACACCCTCCACAAATTGGTTTCTGCCCTCGGCATGATCCGCTCACGGAATATCCTCAGCGAAACAATGGAGAGTTTTACCGGTCTGCTGGAGCAGGTAAAGGAAAAGGACGAGGATCTCGCACAGAAGATATTGCCTCACGTAGAGGATTATATCACGGCAGGGGCTGCTCCTCGTCACTACAGCATGGTGTTAGAGGGTTATAATCCCGATGGCACACTACCATTCCCCCAAAAGGAACTCATGGACCGCGACGATGATTTTCGGGAGTGGAGCGCACTCCGGGAAGAGTATGAAGATGAGCGTCGTGCAGCAGAAAAGAAAGAGCAACCCGCTGTAACCTCGGCTGCTGACCCTGTACCCGTCCCGGCTACTGCTCAGCCGGCTCCCGTAGCATCGCCTGAGGTTGGCCCCGGTCGTCCCGGCATGGCTACCGCGCTTTCAAATCAGCGAATAAGTCCTCCCGTTCACGATGGGAGTTTTTTGAGAGGTTTTGCCGATGCTCCCTTTCTGCAAGCGTCTGGAAATCAACGAAAAAAGAAGAGATTCTGGTAGTGGATATTTTTTCTGAAATGGGAGATTTTCAGACCGGTTACCTTCACTTTCCCGCCTTGTTGTTGTTGGCTGTTCACCGTCCTTTTTAGAATCACTCTTTCTGTCGGCTATGCACCAATGGCTGCGTACGTATTGCTGTTTCCTCCTCACAATCAATCACTTCGGCATGGTTTTTGTCACGGTTGGGTTGTGTCATGCCTGCGTTATTTCGGGCAAAAAACGTTAGGCTTTGGTAGTGTGGAAGTGGTTCATACGGTCAAAACCCCTAATTTTAAGACTCATATTCAGAAAAAGGCGGGCTATGTCCGTTAGTGCTTATCAGATCATCAAAAGCGTAAAATGAAAAAGTTCTTCCTGAAACTGGTGCTGTGTGCCGGTTTGTTTACCCCTTTTATTGCCGGTGCATCGGAAGTGTGGAAAGAGGTTCAGACGGGATTGCCGTCAAAAAATGTGCAGGTCATACATCCCGACGTGTACCGTACCTATCAACTGGATGTGGCTACGCTGCGTATGCACTTCAGCAATCTTCCTCAGAACGAGAACTTTGCCGAGATAGTGACCATACCCATGCCCGATGGCAGCTCCCGCGACTTCCGTGTGTGGGAAACCAGCATGATGCCACAGGACCTTGCGGCTCAATACCCAGACATAAGGACGTATAGCGGCTATGCAGTGGATGACCGCACGGTGACTGCCAAGTTCGACTTCACCCTTTATGGCTTCCACGCCATGGTGCTGGACGGCGAGAATACAGCCTTTATTGATCCGTTTGATAATCTGAACGATGGCTTTTATATAGGTTACTACAAACGCGACCTGGACCGGGAGTTCGCCAACAGGATGTTGTGCGGCGTGCATGGTGCAGATGAGAACGGCCCGGCCGGAGAACAGATGCAGATGGCCAATAGCGGGCTACCAAAACTGGCACAGAAAACGGTGAACGGCTACGACCTGCGCACATACCGCCTGGCGCTTGCATGCAGCAATCAGTACGCATCGGCGGTTACGTCACCGTCTGCGCCTACCAAGCCATTGGTGCTCAGCAAGATGACCACCACCATGAACAGGGTGAACGGTGTGTACGAGCGCGAGTTTTCCATAACCATGGTATTTACCTCGGCTCAGAACAATCTGATATTCACAACAGCCGCCGGCGATCCGTTCAATGCGATCAATTCCAATCCGGGATCCTGCCTGACAACCAATCAGGCGCAGTGCAATTCTATAGTTGGTAACTCTAACTACGACATCGGGCACGTGTTCACCACCGGATCCGGCGGATTGGCTACACTGGGTTGTGTGTGTACATTCAGCAAGGCGCAGGGTACCACCGGATCGGCCTCGCCCAAGGGAGACGCCTTTGATATAGACTATGTGGCACACGAGATCGGCCATCAGTTTGGTGCGCAGCATACATTCAACAACAATACCAACGGCAGTTGCGGTGGCGGCAATGCTGAGTCTTCTGCCGCTTATGAGCCGGGTAGCGGGTCAACCATAATGGCGTATGCCGGTATCTGTCCGCCGGACAATGTTCAGTCGCGTAGCGATGCCTACTTCCATAGGCATAGCATAGGGCAGGTATTGACTTATGTGAACAGTGCAGTGGGTAACTGTGCCGTGAAAACGCCTACCAGCAACAAACTGGTTAAGTACACTACCATTTCGCCAACTTCTTATACCATTCCTTACCTCACCCCCTTTGAGCTTACCTCACCCGTGGTGACAGATTCGGCCGGTGACTCTGTCATATTATATGCATGGGAGCAGCACGATCTGGGCAGCTTCGGCAGTAGCTTCGCATCAACGACTTCGAGTGGTCCTATATTCCGGTCCATTATTCCATCCAAGTCAAACACAAGGGTATTCCCTAAAATAGCTTCGGTCTTGATAGGCAATCTTAATACCGCCTACGAAAAAGCACCTACAGTGGCCCGGGCCATGAAGTTCAAGTGTACCTATCGAAACATACGCAACAACAAAGGTTGTGTGACCATACCCGACGAGGTGGTGACCGTAAATGCAGTGACCACCGGAACGGGTGCCGGTTTCAAGGTTACGAGCCAGGGCGCAGCGGGTGTGTCATACCTGGGGGGCTCTACCCAAACGGTGACCTGGACGGTACTGAATACTGATGTGGCCCCGATAGGCGCATCGAATGTAGATATCTGGATGTCGCAGAACGGAGGTACTACTTACCAGTACTTTGTAGGTACTTTCCCCAACAATGGTTCGGCAAGTATAACGGTACCAAACCCTGCCACATCGACCACCACCGCGCGTTTCAAGGTAAAGGGTGCCAACAATGTGTTCTTCAACGTGAACAGCGTGAACTTCAAAGTTGATTACAATCCGCTGGTGCCTATTTCTTACAACAGCGCATCGAATGTATTGTTGCCGGTAAATGAGGTGAACATCTTCCCGGTACCGGCTACGGAGGTGGTACACATGACCACCACCCTGGCTGCCGATGCCGTTGTGACCAACGTGGTTGGACAGCGTGTATGGACAGGCCGCATAGACGGAAAAGCTGACATAGACGTGGCTTCGTGGAGCAAGGGCATCTACTATGTGAAACTGGTGGATGTGGCTACAGGCGCGCAAACTGTGAAACAATTTGTGATACAGTAAGTATAAATGAGCATTCATGAAGGCGCATGATGCAATAACATCATGCGCTTTTTTTATTTTTGTTGAACATGTTCCCATACACTTGCGGGGAACCTAAACGGACGAATGAAGACAAACAGAACACTTGTGACCCTGGTGCTGTGCCTGAGCGCCACTGTGCAGGCGATGGCCGGTAACATATGGAAGAAAGTAGCAGCGCGCCCCGGAATGGCTGTGGACCGTGTGATAAGGGCGAGCGCATGGCAGACATTCGTGGCAGATGAAGCCGATATAAAGGCCGTGCTTGCAGAGGGCGGCGCGGTGGAAATGCCACTGCCTGATGGATCGACAAGAATGTTCAGGGTGAAGCGGTCGGGTCTTTTGCCTGCAGCTCTTGCCGCAAAATTCCCTCAGGTGCAGACCTTTGATGCAGTAGCTATCGATGATGCAAACGTAACGGCGAAACTGGACTATACGGTGTATGGTTTCCATGCGATGATCTATGACGGCTACAATACAAGTTTTGTAGATCCTGCAGGGACAGCTGCAATCGGTGTCTATGTAGCACATTACAAGCGTGACGAGGTGCGCGGAGCCGAAGATAATGGTGGCTGCGAAACACTGCATGACGCGCTGAAGTTGCAACCTGCCGGCCTTCAGGCGAAACCCACAGCCGAAGCTGCGAGGGAACTGAATGGCGATACCCTGCGCACATACAGATTGGCACTATCGTGTACGCATCAGTATGCCGAGGCTGTAACAGGAAGCGCCAGCCCTACCAAGGCTCAGGTGCTGAGTAAGATGACCACTACCATGAACAGGGTGAACGGTGTGTATGAAAAGGAACTGTCGGTGACGATGACGTTTGTGCCGAATCAAGAGGATGTAATATTTGTAAGCAGTTCGGCAGATCCGCTGGGTGCATACAACTCGAGTGCCAGCTCGCTACTGGCGGAGAATCAGACGGTGTGTGACGCGGCGATAGGCAACGCCAACTACGATATAGGGCATGCATTCAGTACCGGTGCCGGTGGTCTTTCACAGGTGGGGGTGGTGTGCAAGGACCCGCTGAAGGCGCAGAGTGTGACTGGGAGCGCAACACCTTATGGCGATGGTTTTGATATAGATTATGTGGTGCATGAAATAGGTCACGAATTTGGTGCCGATCACACATTCAACAATAATCAGTCGGGCGCGTGTTATGCCAACGCAATGGTGAAGACCGCATTTGAGCCGGGCAGCGGATCGACGATAATGGCGTATGCGGGTATCTGTACAACAGACAATGTGCAGCCGAATAGCGATCCGTATTTTCACAGGGCGAGCCTGGCGCAGATACAGAAATACATGCTGACCGACGGCAACACCTGCCCGGTAAAGACGGCTACCGGTAACAAGCCTGGGGGCGTCGCTGCGTTTGGGGCCAGCTACACGATACCTGCACGCACCCCGTTTGAGTTGTTGGCACCGACTGCTACTGACTCTATGAGCGGAGCGAATATCACTTATTGCTGGGAGCAATGGAACACAGGCGACTTTGGCCAGACCCAGGTGGGCGCCCGTTTGAGCGGGCCGCTGTTCCGGTCTATGACACCATCTTCATCGCCCATGCGCTTGTTTCCTGATCTGGAAATGATACGCAATGGTCTGTTGAGCAATGCAAGTGTAGATAAAGCATCGGGGCAGAAGCTGCCAGATACTTCAAGGTTTATGACGTTCAGGCTGGCTGTTCGCAGCTTGAAGGGGACTTATGGTTCATTCAACCTGCCTGATGATTCTGTTCATATCGATGTGATAAGGACAGGGGCAAGCGGGTTTAAGGTGACGAGTCAGAAGACCAGCGGCATAGTGCTTTCGGGCAACAGCAGCGAGACCATAACATGGGACGTGGCGTCCACAAACAATGCACCGATCAATACCTCTAACGTTGAAATCTATATGTCGGCCGATGGCGGAAAAACGTGGACGTACAATTTGGGGACCTTCCCCAACAATGGATCGGCAACTGTGACGGTGCCCAATCCTGATACCAACATCACGGCTGCGCGGTTTAAGGTGAAGGGGGCAGGTAACATTTTCTTTAACCTTAACGCGAAGGACTTTGGTGTGGTTCGCAATTTTGAATCGGCACTGGATATCTATCCGATACCTGCATCGCGCACACTGCACATCAAGTCAGACAATAATGGTGTGGTGCAGGTGGCTGTGTATAATGTGGCAGGCCGCCTGGAGTGGAGCGGTGAGCTCACGGGCAACAGCGATCTTTCTGTGGCGCGGTGGGCAAGCGGTGTCTACGTGATGAAGCTGGTGGATGCAGGAGGCCGAACAGTCATCAAGAAGTTTGTAGTGCAGTGATCAGCCCTTCAGTAGCTGTATGACAGCGGTGTGCAGGTCGGGATACCGGAAGGTGAAACCTGATCGGAGGGTTTTCTCGGCACTTACTGTGCAGCTTTTCAGTATCTCGATACTCATTTCGCCAAGGGCTAATTTGAGCACAAATGCCGGCACCGGTGCGGGAATGGCAAGTCCGCCTTTGACATCGGCAATGGTGCGCATCATGGTGGCGCCGTTCACAGGTGTGGGTGCTACGCCATTATAAACGCCCGCCATGGTTGTGTCTTCGAGTGCTTTTACGAACAAGTTTGCCAGATCGTCTACATGTATCCAGCTAATTATCTGTTTGCCTGAGCCAAGAATGGGCATGACGCCGAAGCCCAGTGGTTTGGCAAATTCGTGGAATGCCCCTGCCTCGGGCGCCAGTACAATTCCAATGCGGATATTGACCGTGCGCATGGTGGGTGCGGCGCGGTTCTCCTCCTCCTCCCACTGCCTGCACACGGTGCCCAGAAAGTCGGAGTGGACGGGTGAGGTTTCGGTAAATGGTTTTGGCGGCACACTATCGGGGCCATAATAGCCAATTGCCGAAGCGCCGATGAAGGTTTTGCAGGAGGGGGCATGCGCTTTAAGCATATCGACGAGGAAGCGGGTGCCGGCTATTCGGCTGGAGGCTATCTTGTCTTTCTGCGCTGTGGTCCAGCGTTTGCCGGCAACAGGCTCGCCCGCCAGATGGATAACGGCATGGAGGCCAGCCAGGGCTGCGTGATCGCAGCGGTTATTGTCGGCATCGAAGAGGGCGTATTGGTATCCTTTACCACCGGCCCGGCCCGGCGACCTGGTGAGAATAGTGACACCATAACCTTTTGAGGAAAGCAGGGCAGCAATGCGCTTACCTACCGTACCTGTACCTCCTGTTATCCCGATCTGCATCATAACCCCCTGATTTTCTGTCGAAATTAGGTAATGGAAGTTTGGCGGAGGGGTGGTAGGGGATTCTTTAACATATATTTTCATAGCCGGTGCAATAAAGGAACGAGAATGACGTTTTTTATTTAAACCAGCCACTCAATGGATAGAACTTTACGTAAGAAACTTACTCACAATCCCGCCACAAATTTCCTCAGAATTGCCCATGCAGGTCTGGAAGATGGTACTTATTCGCTGCTGAGGGATGAACGCGAGCTGTATGCTGCGTTGAAGCAGGAAATGCTGCAGCCAAGGCCGGAAGCGGTGTCAAAGCTGCTGGAACTGGCAAGAGCGATCTGATGATCACTTATATATCTCGAAATCGCCCGTTGCGGGGAAGGAGCCGCTATTGTTGAAGAGCGTGAAATTGATGGTTCCCTTCATGCCGGTATTGTCGGAAGAGGTAATGGTGATGGTAGATGTCTCGGTGCCCATGTAGGTGAAAGTAGTATCGCCGAGCACTAATACTGACAATGCGGATGAAACCGGGCGCGGCATCGTATACCCGGTAAGGGAGGTCACATAAGTGCCGGTGGCAGTAGTGGTATCGTCTTTACGGCCCACAGCGGAAAGGGTGAGGTTCTTCCCCGGCCAATAGATCTGCAATTGGTATTCACGCTTGCCTGTCTTCGGGTTACTGCCGATAAATAGTGTATCGACCTGCACGGATGTGATACTGTCCGACACTTCTTTGTATTTCTTACCCCTGAACTCAAGGTTGTAGAATGACATTGGTCCGGTTGGTTGTGTGGTCGCGGGAGTGGTATTCTTGTCTTTGTTGCAAGCGGCAACAAGACAGGTGAGCTATATGAACAGAAAGCGTTTCAGAAGCAGGTAAGTTACGGGCAAAAATAGTCAAGTTTTGTCCGCAAAAAAGTGATTGCCAGCAACTTGTGCGGAATTTCTATTGTAATGACGCCTGAAGTGCGCGCAGAGGTTGGGCAGAAAAAACTAATTTTACCGAAACACAACGAACTTGCAAGCGCTGGTCTATTACATTTCTCTTCCGTTTATCTACCTGCTTTCGTTGCTGCCATTCCCTGTACTATACCTGTTCTCTGATCTGGTTTTCTTTTTGTTGTATGGGGTGATAGGTTACAGAAAAGAAGTGGTGTTGCAGAACCTGAGGAATTCCTTTCCTGAAAAGACAGAACATGAGTTGCTGGCCATAAGGAAGGCCTTCTTTCGCTACCTGTGTGACCTGTTCATAGAGACCTTTAAGACACTGACCATAAGTCCGGACACGATGCGGAAGCACGCTTATCTGACGCCCGGAGCGAAGCAGTTATTTGCGGACCTGAATGAAAAGAAGCAGAGCGCGATACTGGTGATGGGGCACCTGGGTAACTGGGAGTGGGGTGGCAACTGTTTCAGTCTGGAGCAGATGCAACAGCTGTATGTGATCTATCATCCGCTGCAGAACAAGTATTTCAACGGGTTGATGTACAAGATGCGGACCCGGTTCGGTGCTCGGCTGATACCGATGAAGAACACCTTTAAGGAGATGCTGGGTAACAGGAGCGGAGTGAATGTGACGGCTTTTATTGCCGACCAGACCCCGCAGCCCGATAATGCCTACTGGACCACATTCCTCAATCAGGATACGCCTGTGTTCTGGGGGACTGAAGTGATATCGAGGAAGTTGAAGCTACCTATAGTGTATGTGCATATACGCAGGGTGAAGCGCGGGTATTACGAGCTGCATGCGGAGTTGTTGGTGGCCGACCCTGCCGCGACTACAGAAGGAGAGATATCGGAGCTACACACGCGGCGACTGGAGCGCGACATCATAGCGGAACCTGAAACATGGTTGTGGTCGCACAGGCGGTGGAAACACAAACGTCCGCAGGCTGTGAAAGAGGGATAGTTACACGGCTTTTGTTTAAATTCGCAGTATTCACAACTGCATATGACCCGTTACTATCTTGTTCCGTTACTGATACTGGTTTTGTTTTCTTCCTGCCACCGCAAGTTGCACAAACAGCGAAGGGCCACGAAGCACAAACTGACGACGGAAGAATATATAGCAGCCTACAAAAAGATAGCCAGGAAGGAAATGCGTAAACATGGTATTCCTGCCAGCATCACACTGGCGCAGGGGATACTGGAATCGAACAGCGGCAACAGCGAGCTGGCGCGGAGAGCGCACAATCACTTTGGCATTAAATGCACGGGCGACTGGAACGGAAGGACGTATCATGTGGATGACGACAAGCCCAACGAATGTTTCAGGCGGTACAAACATGCTGAAGCCTCTTTTCACGACCATTCTGATTTTTTGAAACGAAAAAGGTATGAAGCGCTCTTTGAGCTGGACCGCGATGACTATGAGGGATGGGCAAAGGGATTGAAGAAAGCAGGTTATGCGACCAACCCCAAATATCCCCAGCTATTAATAAACGTGATAGAGAAGCATAAACTTTACAAATACGACTAGCTTTTTAGAGTGGACGGCTGTCTTAATTGGATATCTTTACTACGCACAATCTGAAACTATGCGCAATACTGTACTTACGGTGATCATGCTGCTACTGGTGCTGCCCACATGGGCGCAACGCAGGAAAAAGAAGGACAAGGAAGAGAAAGTACCGGTTTACAACTATGTTATTGACGACCCGATGGACAGATTCGGGAGGCAGCAGTATAGCGTGCCGGTAAGGAATTTTCACCTGCTACCTGAGTTTTTCAATTTCATGCAGCAGCGACTGGGAGATACCATCATCAGGTATGATGCCTATGATATAGACAGTAAAAAGTTGGGGGTGGATACCTTGAAGGACTATACGCGTCTGCGTTTTTTATCGAAGGTGTACCAGTATGTGGACCATGTGAACAAGTACAAAGACTCGAACGGAGTATGGCAACCTTTGCCTATCGAACGTATCATGTATCGGTATGATAAAGCCGGAACAGACCTGTGGATGACGGTAGACTATCACACCAATAAGTCGGAGACAGTGAGGGAGTATCCTAATCAGATCACGAAAAGCGATTCAGTTGTTATCACCGACCCTGTAACAGGCAGTGAGTTTATGAATGTGTACCGTTATTACAAAGTGGCTCCGATAAATTAGTTTGTCGGTACTGCTTGCTGAACAGGTTTGTAGCAAGGTATTACTTAGCCCATTCGTTAATGGCAGTTTCAAATGCAGCCTCGTTGCCGGTGATTGCGGCGAGGCGCTGTATGACCCTTTCTACCAATGCATCGGGGCACGAAGCGCCAGAAGTTATCATGACCCTGAGGGGGCGCTGAGCGGGCAGATAGTTTGCTGTTTCCAGTTCCAGATGATTGTGCTGATCGTAGTGTCTGATCTCCTTTTCTGAGGCCAGGCAGAACTCATCGTTGATATAGTAAGTGGGTAGTTTATGCTCGCATAATTCGGCCAGGTGCGACGTGTTGGAGCTGTTGTACCCACCGATGACGAGTGCGAGATCGGCAGACTCCTCGAGCATGCCCTGCACGGCTCCCTGGTTGTCGTTGGTGGCATAGCAGAGTGTATCGCGGGTGTCGGCAAAACGATCGGCGATCTGATCGGCGGGTGTGTCGTAGTGACCTATGATGATCCCTTTAAGATAGTCGGCAATGGCTTGTGTTTCGCTGGCAAGCATGGTTGTCTGATTCACTACACCAATGCGTGCAAGGTCTTTCGTGACATCGAAGCCCACGGAGTACTGGCCTTTGAAGTCATTGTAGAAATTGTTGTGGTCCAGTTCGCCGGTGATATACTTTGCCAGTAACTGAGTTTGTTCCATGTCTTTTACGACCACCGTGGGGGTGTGTGCCTTGCTGTGAGAGAACGTGGCGCGTGTCTCTTCGTGGCCGGGTTTGCCGTGCACCACCACTGTGTAGCCGTCGTTGCCTATCTTCTCGGCACGGTTCCAAACCTTTTCTACAAACGGACAGGTGGTTTCGTAGCGGGTGGGGTCAATGCCTTTATTGCGCAATGTTTCTTCCAGCTCCAGGGTAGTGCCGAAGGCGGGAATGATGACCACGTCGTTGGGGGTGAGCTCGTCCCAGATGATGAGCATGTTTCCCTTGGTGTCCATGATGAAGCGTACGCCGAGCGCGATGAGGTCTGCATTGACGCCCGGGTTATGGATCATTTCGCTGAGGAGGAATATCCTTTTGCCAGGGTTTTCATCGACAGCCCTGAACGCTATCTCGATAGCATTTTCAACGCCGTAGCAAAAGCCGAAGTGTCGGGCCAGAACAATGTGCAGTGAACCCAGCTCGAGCAGCGTAGGTTTGAAGTCGCGCTTCATTTTGTCGTCTGCCTTGCGTTTGTTCTTAATTGCTGTGACCAGCGGACTGCGGTAGTGTACCGGAACGTTGAAAGATTTCATATGTCGGGTTCAAAATTACGGAAAAGACCCATGCGGCTGCGGATAGGTTATGCAGGCAAAGTGTTAATTGCTATATTGTAACCGATATCAGTTCAGATATAAAAATGTATTATTGTTATTATATGAAAAGGTTTCTTCCGGCTTTATTGTCCATAATGATCGCAGGTGCGCCTGTGTATGCACAACACCACAATGTAACGCAGCTGTATGACCCGGGAAGTGCCATGCGTGAGCATCCGCTTGATTTTGTGAGCATGCGTCTGTCGGTGGAGTTTGAGCCGGAAAAGGGATTGGTGAAGGGTAATATTACCCATCGTTTCACGCCACTGCGCGATGCGGTGGATTCCTTCTTTCTGGACGGCCCCGGTATTCAGGTGAAATCTGCCAGTTTGAACGGGAAGCCGGTAACATACAAGACGAATCAGGAGGGGATATGGTTTTATCCGGCTGCGACCCTGCTCCGAGGTAGTTCAGACAGTCTTATGGTGGAGTATATAGCTTACCCTAAGCGGGGTATCTATTTTATCGGTTGGAATGATCCGAAGGGTTTGTCGCGGAAGCAGATATGGACGCAGGGGCAGGGGGTAGACAACCGCAACTGGTTTCCTTGTTATGATACACCGAACGACAAGCTCATCACCGAGCTGATAGTGAAGTTCAACAAGGAGTACAAAGTGCTATCGAACGGAGTGAAAGTAATGGAGAAAGACTTGAAGGATGGCAACATATTGTGGCACTATCGGATGTCGAAACCTCATGCTTCGTATCTGGTGATGCTGGGTATAGGTAAGTATGATGTGAAGGAGACGAAATCGGCATCGGGCGTGCCGTTGCGTCAATGGTATTATCCGGAATGGAAGGACAGGTATGACTATACCTACAAGTACAACGAGAAGATCTTCAATTTTCTGGAGAGCGAGATAGGAGTGCCTTACGGCTGGGAGTCTTACTCGCAGATACCCGTACAGGACTTTATGTACGGAGCCATGGAAAATACTTCGGCGACACTGTTCGGCGATTTCTTTGAGGTGGATGCGCGTAGTTATAACGACCGCAATTATGTGGCTGTAAATGCACACGAACTGGCGCATCAATGGTTTGGCGATATGGTGACGGCACGCAGCGGTAACAGTCACTGGTTGCAGGAGAGTTTCGCCACACACTATAACATAACTGCGGAGCGCGAATGCTATGGCCAGGATCATTTTGACTGGGTGCGCAGGCAGGCATACAACACTGCAATAGGAACAGCTGATAAGAAGTCGATCTCTCACAGCCAGACGCCGACATCGCTCATATACCAGAAGGGATCGGTGGTGTTGGAAATGCTGAAGTATGTGACCGGCAGAGAAGGATTTAACAGATCGGTGAAGCGTTATCTGCTGGCGCACAAGTACGAAAATGTGGATGGCGACGATCTGCTGAACGGTTTTCAGGATGAGTTGGGCATGGGATTGGAGTGGTTTTGGGACGAGTGGGTTTATAGAGGGGGAGAACCTGACTACAAAGTGTCTTACGAAGACGTTACGAGCGGTGGAAACAGGTACACACAGTTTGTGGTGTCTCAGGTGCAGCCAACCAATGAAGTGATGGGGCTGTTCAAAATGCCCATTGTTTTTGAAGTGCATTATACCGACGGAAGTATAGATAAACGCATTGAGTGGATAGAGAAAGAAACGCACATTGTGAAGGTGCCTAATGCGGGCAGGAAGGAGATTGCATTTGTGCTGTTTGACCCGAATAGTCAGGTGTTGAAAACAGTGACATTTGATAAGCCTTTTGAAATGCTGAAGCAGCAGGCGTTGCATGCACCACATATGCTGGACCGTTATGACGCCGTGTGTGCCATGCGCGGCATGGAGCCCGCGAAGAAAAGGGATATCCTGAAGCAGGTATATGAAGGCAATACTTTCCACGGCATAAAGACTGAGATCGCTACGCAGTTGCTTGGGGATAAAGGCAGCGAATATATTGTGCGGATGGCGCTGAAGGACAAAGACGCGCTGGTGCGTAAAGGAGTGATGCAGAACACCAAAACTATTGATGCCTCGATGATGGCCGATTATGAGCCGTTGTTGCAGGATTCATCTTACGTGACGATAGCTACTGCATTAGAGAAATTGTGCGCGGCATTCCCGGCTAATATTTCAAAGTATCTTGCCGCAACCAAGGGTATAGAAGGTACCAACGGCAGGAACGTATTGATCAAATGGCTGGAGTTATCGATAGGTGAGAAGGCGGAAGCGACCCTTATCAATGAATTGGTGGGCTACACGTCTCTGTCCTATGAGTTTGTGACCCGCGGGAACGCAATGGCTGCATTGCGCAGGCTGAATCATTGCGATGACCAGCTTATGGCTAACTGCCTTTCAGCAAGCCTTAGCAGTAACGGCAGGCTGGCAGGTCCGGCGGCCGAGACGATCAGGTATTTCTATGCCCAGAATAAGTTCAAAAGGCAGATAGCTGATGCGGTTGCAGCATACAACGGCACCGCGCGCGAAAAGGAACTGTTGGCTAAACTGCTGAACTAACTCCACATGGCCGAATGATGGAATGGATTGAACGCGGAGGTTCTGCGGCGGCGTTCCCATGGCTGATTCTTGCGGTTTTTCTTGGAATAGCCCAGAATAAATGCGACAAAGCCAAGGAATGTGATGAATAAAGTAGCCATTGTTGTTCTGTCTTAAAGGTTTGTAAATGCGTTTTGATTGTTGTTATTTGGTTTTTTTGTTGTGGTTTTTTTGGTGCGCGCCTTTGGCGTTGAAGCTTCCCAGCTTTTTATGCGGGGAGGGCACTGTAGTACCAATCTGCTGAAAGTGTTTGCCGGATACATAATTTCAAGTGTTTATGTTTGATATTTAGTTACTGTATTGCTTTCCATTTCAGAGGTTACAGTTTCAATGCAAACCACACGCCAAACTAATTTGTAATTGAAAAACAATTAGTTGTAAGTATTTTAAAAGTACATTTGTTCCATTTTGTGGACTGCCTTCTATTCTTCGGATTGTAGTCCCGAAAATGGCCGGTATTAGGTCACCTGTTGCTCAGGCGTTTGTACATGCGGCGAGAGCGTTGCCATGCGTTGTACTTGCGTTCCCTTCTGTTGACGCCCATTAAAAACGCCATGCAGCCGAGAGTGGCCACGAAGATGATAGTCATAATGTCAGATTTTGATGTTAGAAAATCGATGTTAGCTGCCGACAGACGACAATGAGCAGGAGGGCTGTTGCAGCACGTGATAGATGCGTTGCAGTAAGCGCCGTTTGTACCGCAATGTCTTTTTCGACAAAAACATATTTTAACGACCAACAAAAGGTAGAACTATCCGAATCAAAGTAGGGTACAATAAGGGCAGCAAATTTCGTTCCGCTGATCGTTTGATCAGGAATTTAAGGTGATTATATATATGATTGGTTCATATATATTCCATTTTCCGGAATGTCGTCCGATTTTCAGACGTTTACACCGGTTGCATAGTGTGCTGCGGCAAAGACTGGAACGGGTAGTTTCACGTTTGCATTTCGGACGCTTTCCACACGGTGTTCACAACCCCGGTTTTTAACGTATCTATTAGTGTTTTTGCAAGGGTATTACGGCTTGGAAAGATTATATTTGCAAGTCTTATCTTAAAATAATTTATGGATCAAAATAGCGAGGATCTGGTGCCTCAGGAATCTCCGGAGGAAACCAATAAAATAATTCCCGTCAACATAGAAGAGCAGATGAAAACGGCCTACATAGACTACTCTATGTCGGTGATCGTGGGTCGTGCTCTGCCCGATGTGCGCGATGGTCTGAAGCCGGTGCACAGGCGTGTGCTTTTTGCCATGCATGAGTTGGGTAATACCTTCAACAAGCCTTACAAGAAATGTGCCCGTATCGTGGGTGAGGTGCTGGGTAAGTATCACCCACATGGTGATACCGCAGTTTACGACGCGATGGTGCGTATGGCACAGCCTTGGAGCATGCGCTACATGATGGTGGATGGTCAGGGTAACTACGGAAGCCAGGATGGTGACAACCCGGCGGCGATGCGTTACACAGAAGCACGTATGCTGCGACTGGGTGAGGCCATGATGGAGGACATTGACAAAGAGACCGTTGACTTTGCACTGAACTTTGACGATTCGCTGCAGGAACCTACGGTGTTGCCAACACGTATCCCTCAGTTGCTGGTGAACGGTTCATCGGGCATTGCGGTGGGTATGGCCACTAACATGATGCCGCACAACCTTACAGAGGTGGTGAACGGATGTCTTGCGTACATTGACAACCGCGATATAACCATCGACGAGTTGATGAAGTATGTAAAGGCGCCTGACTTCCCAACGGGCGGTATCATCTACGGTATCGACGGCATCAAGCAAGGTATGCATACCGGCCGTGGCCGAGTGGTACTGCGCGGTAAGGTGACAGTTGAAACCACAAAGACCGGTCGTGAGCAGATCATCATCACCGAGGTGCCGTATCAGGTGAGCCGCGATGCGCTTGCCGAGAAGATAGGTTCTCTGGTGAACAACAAGATCATCGAGGGTATCACACACGTTGCGAACGAATCGAACAAAGAGGGTACCCGTATCGTGGTTGAGATCCGTCGTGACGCGGTGGCTCAGGTGATCATTAATCAGCTGTACAAATACAGTGAGCTGCAGACCTCTTACGGTATCAATAACGTTGCATTGGTGAACGGCCGCCCACGCACACTGAACCTGAAAGACCTGATATCTGAGTTTATTGCTTTCCGTCACGAGGTGGTGGTGCGTCGAACGCAGTTCGAGCTGAAAGAAGCGAAGAAGCGTGCCCACATATTGGAGGGTTACCTGATAGCGTTAGACCATCTTGATGAGGTGATCAAACTGATACGTGCTTCGTCAACTCCGGATATCGCGAAGGACGGCCTTATCTCTAATTTCGGGATGACCGAGATACAGGCCAAGGCTGTGCTGGAACTGCGTTTGCAGCGTTTGACAGGCATGGAGCGCGATAAGATACGCGAAGAACATGCTGAACTGATGAAACTGATCGCGCACCTGGAAGCTATATTGGGTGATGAGGCTTTGCGTTTCCAGATCATCAAGGATGAGCTTGCCGACGTGCAGAAGAAATTCGGTGACGAGCGTAAGAGTGAGATCCACTATATGGCGGATGAAATGCGTATTGAGGACCTGATAGAGAAGGAAGACGTGGTGATCACAGTCTCCCATCTGGGTTACATCAAGCGTACCTCTGCTGCCGAGTACCGTGCACAGCGCCGCGGAGGCCGTGGTGCCATGGGAGGCCGCACACGTGAAGAGGACTACATAGAGCATCTCTTCATTGCATCGACCCACCATACTTTGATGTTCTTTACAGAAAAAGGACGTTGTTTCTGGCTGAAGGTTTATGAGATACCTGAAGCTGACAGGAACGGCAAGGGGCGCGCGATACAGAACATGATACAGATTCCGCCGGACGATAAGATAAGGACGGTGATAGATGTGCCTGCTCTGGACAATGAAGAGTTTGTGGCCAAACACAGTGTTGTGTTGTGTACGAAGAAAGGTATCATCAAGAAGACCAAGCTGGAAGACTTCAGCCGTCCGCGATCAACGGGTGTAAATGCCATCACTATTGAAGAAGGTGACCGCTTACTGGATGTGTCATTGTCGGTAAATGATGAGTCATACATCATGATGGCCGTGAAGAGTGGCCGTGCGGTGTGCTTCAGAGATGATAAAGTTCGTGCGACAGGTCGTGGAGCGATCGGGGTGTTTGGTATAGAGCTGGAGAACGATGAAGATGAAGTGATAGGTATGATCTGCCTGCCGAAGCGTGATGTGAAGAAGCAGATATTGGTTGTGTCGGAGAACGGATTGGGTAAGCGTACGCCATTCCTGGTAGAGGCTACTGAAGAAGAGCGTAAGGAAGAAGCGAGCAACCTGGTGAGCATTACCGACGAGGACGGCAATGAAAAAGACTACATGCTGTCGTACCGTATCACTAACCGCGGAGGTAAGGGTGTTAAGACCATCAACATCACAGAGAAAACCGGTGCATTGGTAGGTCTGTTGTCGGTGGAGGAGAAGGATGATCTGATGATCACATGCGAGAGCGGTGTGACCATAAGGATGAAGGTGACCTCTATCCGCGAAGCAGGCAGGGCTACCCAGGGTGTGAAGCTGATAAATATAGACGAGGGAGATAAGATAGCAGCGATAGCGGCTATAAGGGAACAGGAAGAGGATGATGCTGAAGCAGAAACAGAAACAGAAGGTGAGGGGGGTGGTGGAAACGAAGAAGGTAGCACACCATCGGCAGAGGAGCCCGCACCGGCAGCAGAATAGTGAAGTATTTTAAACTTTGAAATAAATAACGCAATTTGCAATCACAATCAACAAATAAAATGAGAAAATTAGTTTTGATCGCCGCAACAATCGGTATGACCGTACCGGCGATGGCTCAGGACAAGTATGTTGTTTCGGCTAACATAGCGATGAAGAACCAGAATTTTGAGGAGGCTAAGACCGAAATAGACAAAGCCATGGCCAGCCCGGAGACACGTGAGAAGCCGAAGGCATTGTTTGCTAAGGCGCAGATCTACTACATGTTGCAGGATCAGGAAAAATATAAGGCATCCAATCCATACCGTGAGGCGTTGGCAACTACCATTAAGCTGGCGGAAGTGAAGGCTGATTATGAGAAGTCGACCGTAGATAATATGTTGCTGCGCGGTGGTTTTCTTTCTTATAACGATGGTGTTAAAGCCTACAATGACAAGCGCTACACTGAGTCGGTGGAGCTGATGAAAACTGTGGTGCGTGTGTATGAACTTGGTGCAGGGGGTAAGCGATATGAGAAGCTGCCACCGGCATTTCAGAAGCAGTTTGACACCGTAGCTGCCGATGCTCATCTGACGATGGCGAATGCAGCCTACTATGCGGGCAACTATGAAGAGGCAATTCCATTGCTGATAAAAGTGAAGGGTAATCCGATCAGAAAGATGCCGTCGGTTTATGAGTGTCTTATAGATGCTTATGCGAAACAAAAGAACAGTGCGCAGGAGCTTGCAACGATAGAAGAAGGGCGCAAAGCATTCCCTACCGACGTAACACTGCGCAACTACGAGCTGAACTACTACATTAAGGCCGGCAGGATGGATGAATTGATCAAGAGGCTGGAAGAAGCGGCGTCAAAGGAGCCTACCAATGCAGATCTGCAGTTTAACATTGCCACTACCTATCTGAGCATGGCCAGCCCTAAGGACGGAAAAATGCCTGCAAACGCTGCGGAGTATTATGGTAAGTCTGAAGCTGCCTTTATGAACGCAGTGAAATTGGCACCGGACAATGCCGGTTTCAATTACAACTTCGGCGCACTTTACTTTAACCAGGCAACAGATTATAACAACCAGATCAATGCGATCACCGGTTCATCTGCAGCTGACATGAAGAAGTATGACGAGCTGAAGGGTAAGCGCGATGCACTGTTTGGTAAGGCGAGTCCTTATTTTGAGAAGGCTTTCGCGGCGCTAAGCCCTAACGAAAGCAGCCTGAAAGGAGAAGACCTGAAAACGTACAAGTCGACTTTGATGGCATTGAATAAGATCTATGTGATCCAGAGCAAGCTGGATAAGGCGGCAGATATGAAGAAGAGAATGGATCTGCTGAACTAATTGCAGGCGATTTATTGAATTTGGACGGGCGGGTGCGATGGCATCCGCCCGTTTCGTTTGTGAGAAATATCCTAAAAATTTGTAAAATCCAATAATAATGACAATTTAATTTGTCAATATTGTTGACATTTTGCTAATTTAGCTGTGTGAAAACAGGTAAGGACTATTTCAGTAACTCACTGGCAGTAAATAAGGCGCCTCTTGTCATGTACATTGACATGAACAGCTATTTTGCGAGTTGCGAGCAACAGCGGCATCCGGAATTGCGGAATAAGCCACTGGGAGTGCTTACTTATGATGGTCCGAACGCGGCGGTGATAGCTGCCTCTATAGAAGCTAAAAGGATGGGGGTTAAGACAGGTATGCGTTTGCAGGAATGCAGACAGTTATGCCCGGGAATGCTGACAGTGCAGACGCACCCGGCCTGGTACCGCAGGATCCATGTGGACATAATGGAGATACTGAAGAAGTACTGTGATGATGTGATACCCAAGAGCATTGATGAGGCCGTGGCCAATTTTCATTCTTACCGGCTGGTCTATAAGGACCTGAGAGAAGTGGCCCTGAGCATAAAGGCAGATATAGCCGCGAAGTATGACTACTTGAAGTGTTCAATAGGCATTGCGCCTAATTCTTTTCTTGCGAAAGTGGGCACCGAATTGCAGAAGCCAGACGGGCTGGTGGTTATAGATGAACACAACATAGACGAACAGTTGAGTAAGCTGAAACTGACCGATCTGCCGGGCATAGCAGCAGCCAATGAGCGAAGGTTGCAGTTGATAGGCATACGCACACCTGTGGAGATGCGGCACTCATCGGCGGCACTGCTGCGTAAGGCATTTGGGGGAGTAGTAGGAGAGTATTGGCATAAGCGGCTGAATTTTGCAGAGGTGGATATGTATAGCAGGGCTGAGAACCGGACGATGAGTGCAACGCGGACCATGAGCAGCCGACAGAGTGCTGACCCGCAGCAGTTGGAGTCGATGATCGTGTCGTTGTGTACAAGGCTGGAACAAAGACTGGTGAAGAGCGGTATGTTCTGCAGGGAGGTATATTTCTCAATAAAGTATCGAGACAAGACGAAGTGGGAAACGACCATCAAACTGGCTGACCCGCTGCAGGATGCTACAGAGATGCGCAGCTACATAAAAGACAGGATGCACGATTTTGAGCGGACCAGGGGAGTAGCTACGTTATTGACCGACAAGGTGACGAACCTGACAGTTGCCATCCAATCTTTTGTGAAGGATACAGTAATGCAGTACAGCCTGTTTGATAACCGGCTGAAGAAGGATGTGCTTAGGAAAGTAGTGTACCAGATAAAGGACCACTACGACCAGAAGAACATAGTGCGTAAGGGGAGTGAGTTGTTCAGTCCGCATGTGATGAAGGACGCGATAGGTTTCGGATCGGTGAGGGATATGCTGGTAACGGACGGGCAGGTGAAAAACAAACATATGCTGGAAGAGGATGCGGTGGAAGGAGCGCTAAAGGTAATCGTGATAAAGAAGAAAGATCCCGAACCTATGCCGACAGAGCCCGATTTCTATATGGACGAGGAAGATGAATTCGGAGGTTTTATACAGAGCCAGTCAGGGACTAGCTGGGAGATACAATAATCGGATACAATAATAAATGTTACTCATAACCACAGAACAATAATCAGATGGTGAATCAAGATGTAAATGACCAGTTTGAAAAGGGAAGAGGGGCGCAGTTCAATCCAAAGAACCGCTTTCTGAAGGGAGAGTATGTGCAGGAGCATGCGGAAGCCATAGACGACTGGGAACATGAAAAGCGGCACACAGAATACATACTCGATGACAGCAAGACGCTGGTGAACAAAGTGACCAGCCCGGATGTCGGTATGATGTATTCCGCTAATCCTTATCAGGGGTGCGAACATGGTTGTGTGTATTGCTATGCACGCAACTCGCATGAGTATTGGGGGTATAGTGCCGGGATAGATTTTGAGAGTCGTATTGTGGTGAAAAAGAACGCGCCGGCATTATTGCGCAAGTTCTTTGAGAACAAAAGCTGGGAGCCTGCTACGATATCTCTGAGCGGGAACACGGACTGTTACCAACCGATCGAACGGAGAATGAAGATAACCAGGGCGCTGCTGGAGATATGCCTTGAGTATCGCAATCCGGTGGGCATCATCACGAAGAATGCACTGGTGCTGCGCGACCTCGATATCATCAAGGAGCTGGCAAGCATGAATCTCGTGCGGGTGTTCACGTCCATTACCTCGTTGGACGAGGGTTTGCGGCAGGTGATGGAGCCGAGGACTGCATCGTACAAATCGAGGTTGAAAGTGTTGGAAACTCTGTCGAAGGAAGGTGTGCCGACCGGCATTATGAATGCACCGCTGATACCGGGACTAAATGATATGCACATGCATCATGTGCTGAAGTCGGCAAGCGATGCCGGAGCGAAGTGGGCCGGGTATACTTTGGTGCGGCTGAACGGAGCGATAGGTGACATTTTTAAAGATTGGTTGTACAAGGCGTTTCCCGACCGTGCCGACAAAGTATGGCATCAGATATGCGAATGCCATGACGGGCAGGTGAGCGACAGCAGGTGGGGCAACCGCATAGTGGGTGATGGTAAGTATGCTGAGCTGATAAGGGATCAGTTCAAACTGTATTGCCGGAAGTACAATTTTAATCAAGACAGGTCGGAGCTGAACACAACGCTATTCAGGCGGCTGAAGAACAAACAGCTGTCGTTGTTTTAGATGTTGGGAAGGGGAAAGAAATCAACGGCAGATAACCACGGTTTCGCGGGAAATTGTTCCATTGCCCTGATCTACACGCAGTATGTAGATACCGTTTGGCCAGGATGCGGTATTGATCTGCGGAGATTGGGTGAGTGAACCCGCTGCAGCTACGTAAACCGGGTGGCCGGTCATGTCTGTGACTGTAACTGAAGCGCGGGTAATGAGTAAAGGGTCGATATCTATGTTGAGCAACGTTACAGACGGATTAGGATAGACACGTACGTTTTGCGTAGTGATAGTGTTGCTGACAGCGATCGGGAACGGGATGTAGTCGCAATTGATGTAGTAGTTTGACCCCAGTGCGGCACAGGAGTTCATGCGCATAGTAAAGTCATTAACGAGACCACTTTGAGAAAAGCACTTGAGGTTTTCGTAAAAATCGCTGCAAGAACCGGCGAATGCGGGGTAAAGCGGATGATTGGTGCAGCCAACGCCTTCGATAACCGAATAGGCGCGGTTGCCACGGCCGGTTGCGCTGACGAAATCCCAAACGCGGTGGTAGGTGGTGCCAATTAAAATAGAATCGAGTGACACAACACTATCAGCGACAGACCCGCCGGGATACATTGAATAAGAATAACTGATCGTATCTCCGGGAACAAGGTTGTAGTTATAGAGTACATGTTCGTATGCATCTATTGCGGGAGCGCGGTAATAGACCATACCGTTACCGTCCTGCCTTACGAAGTACCCCTTGCCGTCATCGGCATTGCAGCCGGCGGTTGTAACCTTGAACTTGATGATGGAGTATTTGAATCTTTTGTAAGTAGTGCCTGACAGAACTGTGTCGTTGGCAATGCGTGCAGTTCGCTCCCACATACAAGAGGAACTAAAGCCTCCGCTTGTTTGCCAGGAGTTGGCGGTATCCACAAACCTGATCTTCTGAGCTGAAGAGCTCAAAGAGGCTGCCATGATAGCAATGGCTGTAAACAGGATCGTGAGGTGTTGTTTCATTATAAAGAGGCGCAAAAATATGGTTTTTAGATTTGTATTGGTAAAAAATACCCAAACATTAGACCAAACGCCAACTATAGAGCGCAAAAACAGTGCCAATATTGTGTTTCTGTTCATCTATTTACATCTGGTTCACCGATGACTTTACAGTGAATAGAATTATTATAATAGTTTTATTTAGTTTTGAATTGTTTCATGGTTTTTCTCAGAACGGCTTTGGGAGCTAAAATTGCTTCCGGATAGCCTTAACGGTTCGTTTTGATCATTTGCCTTACCTTTGCGCCAACCGAAAATCGGAAATTATGGCAGATTTGCTGCAAAAAGTGCATTCAGAGTTATATAAGAAGGATGTTGAGGAGGCAAGGCAGGGCGAAGCGTTTGCGCCGTTTGCCGAGGACCCTAATACATTTTCAAAAAAATTCTATATTGAGAGCTACGGCTGTCAGATGAATTTCAGCGATAGTGAGATAGTGGCTTCGATACTTCACGAAGAAGGATATGGTGCTACCCGCAATTTTGAGGAGGCGAATCTGGTGCTGCTGAATACCTGTTCTATCAGGGAGAAGGCAGAGCAAACTGTTCGTAATCGTCTGCAGGCTTTCAGAAAGGTAAAGGATAGCCGGCCGGGCATGCTAATTGGTGTGCTGGGGTGTATGGCCGAACGCCTGAAAGCGAAGTTTCTGGAGGAAGAGAAGCTGGTAGATATAGTTGTGGGGCCGGATGCTTACCGCACTTTGCCGGGGCTGGTGGCTGAGGCAGAAGGCGGGCAGAAGAGCGTGAACGTGCTGCTGAGCAGGGAAGAGACCTATGCTGACATATCGCCAGTGCGCCTTGATACAAATGGAGTGACCGCTTTTGTAAGCATCATGCGCGGTTGTAACAATATGTGTTCGTTCTGCGTGGTGCCATTCACAAGGGGCCGGGAGCGTAGCCGTGATGCGGATAGCATCGTAGCTGAGTGTCGTGATCTTTTTGAGCGCGGCTACCGTGAGGTGACCCTGCTGGGACAGAATGTGGATAGCTATCATTTTGCGCAACCCGGTGGTGAAGAAGTGACATTTGCGCTGCTGATGGAGAAGGTGGCACTTATATCACCATTGCTGCGAGTACGGTTCAGCACCTCTCACCCTAAGGATATTACAGATGATGTGTTGCACACGATGGCGAAATACGAGAACATCTGTAATTATATACATCTGCCTGTGCAGAGCGGGAATACCCGTATCCTGCAATTGATGAACCGCACGTACACACGTGAGTGGTATCTGGCAAAAGTGAAACGTATCAGGGAGATCATACCGGATTGCGGATTGAGCACCGACGTGATCTCGGGCTTCTGCACAGAGACTGAGGAAGAGCATCAGGACACACTTTCGGTGATGGCATTGTCGAAGTTTGACATGGCGTATATGTTCTCATACAGCGAGCGCCCGGGTACACTGGCAGCACGTCGTTATACTGACGATATACCTGAAGAGGTGAAGAAGCGCAGGCTCACAGAGATCATCAATCTGCAGAACAATCTATCTAAAGAGAGTTATACGGCCGATATAGGCAAGACGTTTGAGGTGCTGATAGAAGGAGAAAGCAAGCGCAGTGATAGGGATTGGGTGGGCCGCAACTCGCAGAATAAAGTTGTGGTTTTCCCCAAGACAGAGCGCGACCTGAAGAAAGGAGATTATGTGCGTGTGAAGATACACAGTGCGACCTCTGCAACGTTGCTGGGAAATATGATAGCGGAATAATACAAACAACAAGCGTATAGCCATGGACATACAGAGCATAAAGAACAGGTTTGGCATTATCGGCAATTCGCCGGCACTGAACCATGCCCTGAACACAGCGGTGCAGGTGGCGGCAACAGACCTTTCGGTGCTGATAGCGGGTGAGAGCGGAGTTGGTAAGGAAGCGTTCTCTATGATCATACATGCTTTGTCTCAGCGCAAGCATAACCCGTTCATTGCGGTGAACTGCGGTGCGATACCGGAGGGTACGATAGACAGTGAATTGTTCGGTCACGAGAAAGGCTCGTTCACCGGTGCGGTAGATAGCAGGAAAGGTTATTTTGAGACAGTAAATGGCGGTACGATCTTTCTTGACGAGATAGGTGAGATGCCGTTGGGCACACAGGCTCGCTTGCTGCGTGTGTTAGAGACCGGTGAGTTTATTCGTGTGGGTTCGTCGAAAGTACAGAAGACGGATGTGCGTGTGATAGCGGCTACCAACAGGGAGTTGCTGGAATCGGCGCAGGGTGGTCGTTTCAGGGAAGATCTTTACTACAGGTTGAGCACAGTACCAATAAGGGTGCCGTCGCTAAGGGACCGTAAGGAGGACATACCATTGTTGTTCAGGAAATTTGCAGCCGATTTCGCTGAGCGATATAAGACGCAATCGGTGCAGCTGGATAGTGCTGCGCTGAACATGCTGGTGAATTATCCGTGGCCCGGCAATGTGCGAGAGTTGAAGAATATTGCCGAGCAGGTATCTGTATTGTCGCAGGACAAACATATTACCGGTGAAGCGTTGTCGAGGTTCCTGCCACAGCATAACACCATGTCGCGAAGCCTGGCGGTAATTTCTCCTGTGGGTGGTACAGTACCCGTTTCTGCGTCTGAGTTCAACACAGAAAGGGATATCCTTTACAAGCTGATATTCGATCTGAAGAAGGACATGAATGACCTGAAGCAGATGATTTTTGATGTAGCGCATCATCAGGGATATACACCCGCAGATCCTGCGGCGAATGCGAACCTTGTGCCTGTGTATAAGGATGTAGATCATGGCACGTCATCGAATACATTTAATGTGGTGAATACTCCGATACTGCTGGAGCCTAACGCGCGCCATGAAGATGTTGAAGAGACATTGTATCTGGCCGACAGAGAGAAAGAATATATTACCAAGGCGTTGAAGAAACACAAAAGCCGCCGGCGCGATGCTGCTGCTGAATTGGGTATATCGGAGCGCACGCTTTACCGAAAGATCAAAGAATACGATATTAAGGAATGATAAAAGAGCAGGCTTTCGGCCTGCTCTTTTGCTATGTTGTTTATCCTACCATTTCGGCGGGCACCATGCTGCGTGCCCATGCTATGAGGGATTCGTACTGTTCGTCAATAAGATCGTGCGGCAATACAAATGGTTCGTGTTTTGTGGTCAGGAAGACCGTATGCATCGATAATTTCTTGCCGAATTCCATATCGCTGATGCTGTTGCCCACCATGATGCTACGTTTGAAGTCGATAGCAGGGAAGTCTTCCTGTGCCTGTAGCCCCATGCCGGTATTGGGTTTGCGGTTGTGGTCATCGTCGCTGGTAGCAATGCAGTTATACACCTTGTCTATGCGGCCCCCGTGTTCGGCAACCGACGATTTCAAATTGTTGCTGATCTCACGGAGAGCATCCATACTCATAATGCCACGGCCTACACCACGCTGATTGGATACTACCACGATAGTGCCAAAAATTCCGTTCAGGGTTCGCAACGCGTCTTGTGCCCCGTCGTGAAAAGTGAATTCATCCCATGATGTGATGTAGGAACCTACTGATTCAATATTGATCACTCCGTCGCGGTCGAGAAATAAAGTCCAATCTTTGTTTACTTCCGGTTTCTGTTCTGTCAGGTTCATCTTGATGCTCATTTATTAAATAATCCGGCTTCCACCAGCTCGCAGATGATGTGTCCTATAGTGATGTGGGATTCCTGGATCCTCGGAGTATCTGTACTCGGTACGTTGATCAAATAGTCGCACATCGATCTGAGCTTTCCACCCGTCTCTCCTGAGAATACTACATTAATCATACCAATTTCTTTGGCAACTTCCATCGCCTTGATAATATTAACAGAATTGCCTGAGGTACTGAGGCCTACGAGGACATCTCCCGGGCGGCCGGTGCCTTTTACTATCCTGCTATAGACCACATCGTAGCCATAATCGTTGGCAACGGCTGTCATGTAGGAAGAGTTGCAATGAAGCGCCTCTGAAGGTAGCGGGTCGCGGTCGGAATAGAAGCGACCGCTGAATTCGGCGGCGAGATGCTGCGCATCGGCGGCACTGCCACCATTACCGCAAAACAGCACTTTGTTGCCGTTGGCAAACGCCTTTATCATCACTTCTGTGACCTGCTGTATGGTGTTCATCAGCACGTCATCTTGCAAAATGCGTTGTTTGGTGCTGATGGACGCCTGAATAATGTCTTTAATTTTCTGCTGCATAGCTACTGTTCGATACAAAAATCAAGAAAATGAGCGGTATTACACTCATTACTTTTCCACAATGCGTCAAATGTAAGGACGACGAAAAGAACATTGCGCCAACGGAATGTTATTTAACGCGCTGCTTTAGTAAAGAGGACGTGCGGTTTGCAGCACGTCCTCCTGAGATCTATACCTGGAATACACCCATTTTGAATTCGCGTTCTTCCTGTGCGTGGTTGGCTGCGTTGATGCCTTCTGATATTACTTTGCGGGTCTCTCCCGGATCGATGATCTCATCGACCCAAAGACGGGCAGCCGCATAATATGCAGAGGTCTGACTGTCGTATTTAGCCATGATCTCGTTGAGCATTGCTTTTTCCTTTTCAGGATCTATCACTTCTCCTTTAGCCTTGAGCGACGCTACCTGTATCTGAAGGAGTGTTTTAGCTGCCTGCTCGCCACCCATTACCGCTATCTTGGCATTAGGCCATGCGTAAATGAAGCGAGGGTCGTATGCCTTGCCACACATAGCGTAGTTGCCGGCACCATATGAGTTGCCAATTACGATAGTGATCTTAGGCACTACCGAGTTGGCAACTGCATTTACCAGCTTTGCACCATCTTTAATAATACCGCTCTGCTCGCTGCGGCTGCCTACCATGAAGCCTGTAACATCTTGAAGGAATACCAGTGGAATTTTCTTTTGGTTGCAATTCATGATGAAGCGTGCTGCTTTGTCTGCACTATCGTTGTAGATAACGCCACCCATTTGCATTTCACCCTTTCCGCTTTTTACAATTTTGCGTTGGTTGGCTACAATGCCCACCGCCCAGCCATCGATGCGGGCGTAACCGCATACAATGGTCTTGCCATAGTCTTCTTTGAACTGGTCGAATTCGGAACGGTCCACGATGCACTTGATCACGTCCACCACATCGTATTGTTTGTTGTTCAGTACTGAGACCAATCCGTAAATCTCATTAGGATCTTTGGTGGGTGCTGCCGGTTTCACGCGGTCATAGCCACGGCGTGGCTGGTTGCCCATCTTGTCTATGATGCGACGCACCTGATCGAGGCATTCTTTTTCTGTCTCAAATTTGTAGTCGGCAATGCCGCTCACCTCGGTGTGCATTTTCGCGCCACCCAAGGCTTGCTGATCGGCGTCTTCGCCAATAGCTGCTTTTACGAGGTATGGGCCCGCCAGGAAGATCGATCCATTGCCTTCTACCATCAGCGTCTCATCGCTCATAATGGGCAAGTAAGCACCACCGGCAACACAACTACCCATTACAGCCGCGATCTGGGTAATGCCCTGCGCGCTCATCTGGGCGTTGTTGCGGAAGATGCGACCGAAGTGTTCTTTATCGGGGAATATCTCATCTTGCATGGGCAGGTAAACGCCGGCACTGTCTACAATATAGATGACCGGCAGGTGGTTTTCCATTGCGATCTCCTGCATGCGAAGGTTCTTCTTGCCGGTGATGGGGAACCATGCACCTGCTTTAACAGTGTTGTCATTGGCAACTATCACACACATGCGGGCACACACATAGCCGAGGCCGGCAACCGTGCCACCGGCAGGGCAGCCGCCATGTTCGGCATACATTTCGTAGCCGGTGAAAGCACCTATCTCAGTGAACGTACTGTCTTTGTCTATGAGGTATTGAATGCGCTCGCGGGGTGTCATCTTTCCCTTTTCACGGGCTTTTTCGATGGCTTTTTTACCACCACCGAGGCTGATAATGCCATGGCGGCGTTTCATTTCGCTGACGGCGAGTTTCATCGCGTCTTCATTCTTATTGAATTCCAGGTCCATCCGGATAAAAATTTGGCTGTAAAAATAGGGTAATAATCGCTCTCGGGACGGGCGGTAATGGATATATCAATGAAATGTATGCAGGAATTTCAAAGGATCGGTCCTGATTTTTCGTCTTATTGGGTGGTAGCGCGGGTGTGAGTGGAAATTGACATATATGTGTCATTAGGTTTTTTGCTATCCGAGATAAATGCCTCAACTTTGCTTTTTGCGAAGTTGAGTAGTTGTTTTTCTACAACTGGTTAGAATTTATGAGGTTAAGTAGACTGTTTTTTCGCTATTTATTAGCTCTGTTGTTTGCGGTGGGTTCAGGGAACCTGTACGCGAGCCATATTTTTGCAGGAGATCTGCTTTACAAACACATTTCAGGGAACAAGTATGTGCTTACCATGACCCTTTTTGGCGATTGTGCTTCTGTTGTTTCTTCCTCACTTCCTTCAGCAACACCCCAGATCTATATTTATAACGGTGCATCCTTCTGGAAAATGGTGCCTTTGCCGGTTGTAGCACCCAGCGAGGGGATTGAGGTGTCGCCGGTGTGCCCGAAGGAGTTAAACAATACTACCTGTAAGTCGGGTACATTGCCGGGAGTAAAAAAGTTTGTTTACCGGGACACAGTAGAATTGCCTGCGGCATCCGCCAACTGGCGATTTGTATTTGTGGGGACACTGGGAAGCGGCGGATTGGCTGGCAGGAGCAACAACATTTCTAATATTCAGAATGCGGGCTCTACCAAGACCTACCTTGAAGCAACGCTTAATAATGCTGCGGGACCTAACTCTTCGCCGGAATATACATCTATCCCCACACCATTCTACTGTATGCTGGAAGATCAGCAGTTTGGCCTGGGTGCGGTAGACACAGCTTCGGACTCGTTGGTGTTTGAGCTGGTTCCCGCACTCGATGGTAATCCCAACACACTGCCCGAGTCGCCGGGCGTCGCTTACATATCGCCATATACCGCCGAGGTGCCGATCGTGACTTCGGCAGGTGGGTTCACTTTCAGCGGGTTGAATGGTCAGCTAACATTCTCGCCATCCATATCACAAAGTGCGCTGGTGGTGTACAAGGTATATGAGTATCGCAACGGGGTGTTGGTGGGTACCAGCCAACGAGAGATGACATTTATTATATCGCCGGACTGTGAAGGAACGCCGCCAACACTGAAGGTGGTGAATGTAGTGGGAGGAGCTATAACTGGGAAAAATGTGGTGAACATTTGCGTTGGAACTCCAAGTGTTTCGTTTGGTATTTCGGTGAGCAATCCGGATAAGGATACCACCATCATCACTCAGCGTAATGTACCTTCAGGGGCTGTGCTGGCGGTAGCGGCAAACAATACCCCGAGGCCGATCATTCAGTTTACCTGGAACGGTACCGATACACTGAAGCCCGGTGCCTATACTTTCTTTCTTGATGTGAAGAACGATCACTGCCCTATAGCCAACCGGCAGACTATCGCCTACACCATCAATGTTACGCCTTACCCCACGGTGGGGGTGACTGAAACCGAGCCGACCCGTTGTGTTTATCTGGCTAAGCTGCAATATGAGCTGGCCTATGGGTATTTGCCCAGGACAGTTACCATTATGGCAGGCAGTAAGACAATTGCAACCTACACTGACACAACAGGTAAGATCATTGACAGCCTGCCGGTGGGCAATTATACCATTGTTGCGTCGAGCAGTCCGTTGTGTGTTGTATCAGCAAATTTCTCAGTTGTGGACAGTGGCGTATTGCCGCAGGCGAGCAGAGTGGTGGAGGTATGCCAGCGCGACTCGGTGCGGGTTCTGGAGGTGCCGGTATATGGCACAGCTTCTGTAGTGACGTGGTATGATGCGGGGAACAATGTGCTTACAACGGCACCTGTGATCTCTACAGGTGAACCAGGCACCAGGGAGTGGTACTTCACCGAGCAGTATAAGGCATGTACATCGCAGAAAGACACAGTAAAGGTGATCGTGCACCCTTTGCCGGCGCCACAGGTATTGACGAATCCGGCAACGATCTGTTATGGCGATACTCTTTTTCTTGAGGCGAGTGGCGGTGTCAAGTATATATGGACCCCTGAAGACAGGGTGATGGAAACTGCTGATGGCAGACCATTTACAAGACTCACAAGGCCAGGTCAATTCACTGTAAAAGCAATAACCGAGTATGGCTGTGCCGACTCAGTGAATGTTACGTATAAAAATATACAGTCGTGCTGCAGTTTTGTATACCCCAACGCGTTCACGCCTAACAGCGACGGGAAGAACGATGGATTCAGGGTGTTCTCTCCGGGGAATCTGATGAATTATAAGCTGGTGGTTTATAATCGCTGGGGTCAGGTAGTGTTTATGAGTTACAATCCCGATGAGTATTGGGATGGTACCCAGCAACAGGTGCCTTGCGAACCCGGTACCTATTTTTACTTCTTTGAGGGTATGTGCCTCACCGGAACGCAGGAACGCCATAAGGGCGACGTGACCTTGATAAGGTAAAGGCTTAGAGGAATTTATAATTCTTCGTTAAGTCGGTTTTTATCCTGCTATTAGTATTATTTTTACCATCTAAACAACCTTTTATTATGAAGATCGTAAAGCGCGTCTTTATTGGTTTTGCTATTCTGATAGGGCTATTGCTTGCCACGGCTATCGCGATTCCTGTGTTTTTTAAAGACAAGATACTGGTGATGGTGAAGAAGGCTGCCAATGATAACCTGAACGCTACTGTTGATTTCAAGGATGTGGACATATCCATATTGCGTAGTTTTCCGCGTCTTTCAGTAGGGATATCGGGAGTGTCCGTGATAGGGCGTGATGATTTTAAGAATGACACGCTGATCGCTGCAGACAATATTGACTTTGCTATCGATCTGATGAAGGCGATAAATGGCCAGTATGAGATATTGAACGTGGGTTTGAGTACCGCGCGGATCCATGCGATAGTGCTGGAGAGCGGCAAGGCAAACTGGGATATCACAAAACCAACGCCGGAGGCGGCGCCGAAAGAAGAAAGCGCGCCATTTGCAATGAAGCTGAAGAAGTACTCAATAGAAAGGACTTACATAGAGTACGACGACCGTCAGGGCAAAATGAAGGCAGTGATACGTAACTTGAATCACAGCGGGTCGGGAGACTTTACGAGTGACGCATTTACGCTTTCGACGAATACCACAGCAGATGCGCTTACCTACATTTATGGAGGCGTACCTTATCTGAATAAAGTTAAGACAGCGATAGATCTCGATCTGCAGATAGATAACAAGGCAAGCAAATATTCCTTCAATACAGAGAAGATCCAACTGAACGGTTTAAAGCTATACACAAAGGGATTTGTGCAGATGCCTGATACAACCAACATGGTAATGGATATTCAGTTCGGTACGCCATCAAACGACTTTAAAGACATCCTGTCTTTGGTGCCGGGTATCTACACTGCCGACTTTAAAGACATTAAAACGACAGGTAAGCTGGCCTTGAGTGGTTTTGTAAAAGGCAAGTATAATGCTACACAGATGCCGTCTTACATGTTGAACCTGGTCATTGACAACGGATCGTTCCAATACCCCGCATTGCCGCAAAAGGTTTCTAATATACAAGTGAAGCTGAAGGTGGTGAATCCAGATGGTATAACGGACCATACGGTAGTGAACCTGGAGAAATGCCATGTGGAGTTGGGCGCAGAGCCATTTGATCTGCGGATGTTGTTGCGCAACCCTATGACAGACCAATGGATAGATGCTGCGGCTAAAGGGCATGTGGACCTGTCGAGGATGAGCCAGTTTGTGTCGTTGGAGGCAGGTACAAAGATGGCCGGAGAGGTGAGTGCAGACGTATCGGTGAAAGGTTCTATGGCGCAGGCACAAAAGAAACAGTTCGACAAGATAGACGCGGCGGGTACAATAGCTATCAAGAACCTTTCCTACTCATCAAAAGACTATCCGGAAGGCGTTGCGATAAACAGTCTGTTGCTGACGTTTAATCCGAAGAATGTGACCGTTGCTGATCTGCGTGGCCAATACCTTAAAACCAATTTCAGCGGTAGCGGAAGTGTAGATAATCTTCTGGGGTACTATATGAGCAATCAGGCCCTTTCGGGTACTCTGAGCTTTGTGGCAGACCAGGTTGATGTGAACAAGTTCATGGGCACGACCCCAACCACCACTGCAACACCTGCTGCCGCGCCGGCTACAGAGCCGTTCGTGGTGCCGAACAATCTGGACGTGGAGTTGAAAGTGACGGTAGGTACTTTGAAGTATGACAACATTGTGCTGACCAATGTGAGCGGCGGTATGGCGATACGCAACGAGACAGTAATGCTGAATGATATTGCAGGCAAGGGGTTTGACGGCATGTTGAAAATGAGCGGATCCTATTCGACCAAAGTAGACAAGAAAAACCCGGACATTGCTTTCAACTACAGTGTACAGAGCGTAGATATTCAGAAGACCTTCAACAGTTTTGAGACAGTGCAGAAAATGATGCCTGCAGCTAAGTATATGTCGGGCAAGGTGAACACCAATCTGACAGTGACTGGTAAACTGGGGCCTGACATGAGTCCGTTAATGAACACATTGAGCGGTAAAGGCGATCTGATGTTGTTGGGCGGCTTGCTGAGCGGCTTCCCTGTTACGGAGCAACTGGCTGAAAAGCTGAAACTGACACAGTTCCGCAGCATCACGCTGAAGGATATGAAGCTGTTTTTCTCGTTCAAGGACGGAAGGGTGACTGTAGAGCCTTACAAGATGAAGCTTGGCAACGATATAGAGGCAGAGGTAGCGGGTAGTCACGGCTTTGACCAGACGCTGAAGTATGGTGCCAATGTGGTGGTGCCAAGAGCGCTGCTGGGTAGTGCGGGCAATACCATGGTTAACAATCTGGTGAGTCAGGCGGCCAGCAAAGGAATACCTATAACGCTGGGTGAAAAGATCAATTTCGCAGTGAACATCACAGGTACGACAACGAAGCCTAAAGTAGAGACCGATCTGAAGAACGTGGCAGGTAATGCGGTGAACAACATTAAGGAGGAGATCAAGAAGACAATAGAGAAGAAGGTGGACAGTGTGAAGACAGTAGTGAAGGACACGGTCAAGGCGATAAAGCAGCAGGTGGTTACCGAGACCAAGGAGGAAATAAAGAAACAGCTTACCGGCGAAAGTGATAAAAAACCTGAGGACGCTGCTAAACAAGCAGCTGAGAAAGCAAAAGAAGGCTTGAAAGGTTTGTTCAAAAAGAAATAGTGGTCACTATCGCTATTTAGCAGGGACACGAATAATATGGGTGGAGTCTAACGACGCCACCTTTATTTTTATACGCAGGTCATCGAGAGTACGTGTAGCACACTCGGGACAAGTTGCTTGTATCTCAGTGAATTCTATAGTGTTTCCGTCCGGTGTTTCGGCTATCTCACGCAATACGGGTGTATTCAGGAAGAATGAATTGACAGGAATGGAAACCGGGCCTTTGAGGTTGGTTGTTTTGAATACATATTGTTTCACGGTATAGGGGTAGCTATAAAGTGAGTTCGGAAAATATACCCTGAGTTTTGATTGGCTGAGTATTGTCTTTTTGAACGACTCGGGATTATTGATGCTTCCCAACCTTGCTGCCGGTTTGGGTATGCTGTCGGCAGAGAAGGCGAGTGTGCGCATCACTTTCGAAGTTTTGCTGTTGAGGACGGCAAGTTTCAGCACGGGGTCTTTTCCTTTGTAGGGCATGGCCAGAACAGAAACGGTGTCGCCGTTGATTTCCGGAGACCCGATGCGAAGACCTTTGTCAAGCGACTTCAATTTAAATTCATTAGGTTTCATTCCCTTGCAATACACCTGAATGGTATTGTTAGCGCCATAGAAAAGCAGCAGCGTATCTTTTTTAGCACACCATTTGTTCCACGTTACTACACTGTCGGCAGCCGATTGGGCCAGTAACGCCGAGAAAGTAGGGAGCAACAATAAGGTGACAAGTAGTGTACGCATAATATCGGGATGGTATTTGCTCAAAAATAAGAAAGTCTGCACCAAGAGAAATGTGAAAATGCGGAGCAGGCAGGTGAAAAAACAAAACCCCGGTCTGCATACAGTTATGCAGACCGGGGCCTGATGTGTGCTTTTATCAGCGGCTTAGAATCCTTTCGTTGCTACTCCGTCCTTAATGGCCTGAAGTGCTTTTGCTTCGTTGAGGATAGCAGCCATTTTATTGCCTTTGCCATCGTGACCTGCAGCCATATACCCACCGCGAGCTGTGCGTGTGATAACCGCGTCCTGCATAGGAACATTCTTTTCCTTTGTCTTGAGGCAGTATGCTTTGATCATTTTTGAAGTGTCCATTTACTTATAATTTTAGTAGTTAAAAAAATATTGCCGAAAGTTAATTACTCACAATTTACAGTATTTTTCATAAGATTTCATAAACGTTGAAATAAAATATGAAAAAAATGTCCCCGAAGATTCGGGGACTGGTAAAAGTTATTGTTTGGAAATCCGTAGAGAAAGACATCTTTTGTGCTTCAAACATCGTCAAACTACGTTTGAAGCTAAATTCTCAGGATCCCAACGCTGTAAATGTCGTTGAAAATGTATTATTGTTTGCCCTGCTGCTGACGGTAAGTGTCGTAGCCCGGGTCTTCGATGCTTGCGAAAACGATGCACGCATGACCCAGCAAACAAAGACCCCATGCCGCAACTGTCCATGCATGCCAAGGATATGCCCAACCTTTCACACCTTTGTCATAAAACATGAAGGAAAGGATAGTTGCTATGGTAAAAACCACGCTATGCAACCAAAACATTGACTTTTGCTTACCCGTTGGTTTGATCTTTTTTGGCATTGTCGTTAATTTTAAGTGTGGCAAAGATAACAGCATGATGTGATAATTTCAAGAATTAGACGGGGCACTTTCCTCTTTTTTTCAACATACCAAGCCTTCTCTTACATGTATTAGCGTTATCTTTACCGCGTTTACAAGTTGCCTGCAATTGGCAGCATTACTTACTACATGCCTGTTATTATGTTTTCCCGGGAATCTCGTTTTTTGTCGGTAGTCGACGGTTGCAAGAAATTTCTATTTATTCTGTTGGTACTTGCCTTGCCTTCTGTGAGCTGCAGGGCGCAGTATGATGATGACTATCTGTCTTATGACGATTTTTATCAGGGGTTGGCGCCATACGGACAATGGATACAGGATCCGGAGTATGGATATGTGTGGTCGCCTGCGGAGGATGCCTCTTTTCGTCCATATTATACAAATGGACATTGGGTTATGACGGAATTCGGCAATACCTGGGTGTCGGAGTATCCGTGGGGCTGGGCTTGTTTCCATTATGGACGGTGGACCTATGATGCATATTACGGCTGGTTGTGGATACCGGGCAATTACTGGGGCCCTGCATGGGTAAGCTGGCGGGTTGGTGAGTCGTTTTATGGTTGGGCGCCCCTGGGTCCCGATTATAAAGAAGGCATGTCGCTCAATTCATACAGGTGCCCGGGCGACTGGTGGGTGTTCATACCACCGCGCTACATCTACAGCGATCATTATTACGCTTATTGGAGCGGTCCGCGCGACAATAAAAAGAACATCAAGAACACCCGCATCATCGGAAATACCTTTGAGCATGGCGGCGTGGTGTACCATACCGGACCGCATGCTGCGCAGGTGCGCCAGGTGACGGGCAATCCGGTGCAGGTGTTCAAAGTGCGTAACTCAAAGAATCAGGTTACACGCATTCATAACGACGAGGTCCGGATGTTCCGCCCTGCGGAGATCAGGCAAATGGCGCGTGTGAATCCCAAAGAAACCGCTCCTGCTGAGTTTTCTGTTGCTCCCAAACCATTGCGTGCGCCGATGGAAGTGGGTTCCGGTGCCGGCAGTCTGCCACCATTCAGGGTTAAGGTTAATGAAGAGAAGAAAGCCAATGCGGTGATACCGGGTACTAACATCAATCAGGTGGCTGAGCCGCAAAAGGCAACGAAACGGTCTGAAAACCCTTATGAATGGGATGTATCTCGTCATGTGAAGCAGGATGTCACTCCGGAGCCCAAGCCGAGACAAGCGCCTGCATCACCTTCAAAACCGGCCGCAACACCGCGCCAGCCTGCGAGGCCACCTGCAAGGCAGCAGCAACCAAGAGAGTCGGTTCCGCAAAGGGAGTCCACTCCGGCTCCCGGGCGTTCTCAGGGGGGCAGATAGTACTCATTTTTAGTGCCTACTGCAGTTTGCTGACAGGGAATAGTGTATTTTTGGCGGTCTGATGAGAGGTAGTCAATTTGCGATATTGGTGGTGTTGTTCAGCCTGCTGGCGGGTTGTGCCAACATCTCGGCACCCACAGGAGGCAAGAAAGACATCACCCCACCCAAATTGGTGCGACTGACCCCGGGAGATTCACTGCTGAATACACGGGTAAAAAAGCTGGAGTTGTATTTTGACGAGTACATAACGCTGGCGGAGCCGTCTAAGGAGATCACTATTTCACCCATATTGCAGTTTGCACCTACGGCGGTGGCAACCAACAAACACGTAGTGGTTACTATTGCTGATACCTTGCTTGAAGAGAACACCACCTATAGGGTCAGCTTCGGGACCGCGGTACGCGACCTCCATGAGGGGAACCCCTTCACAAAGTACACTTATACCTTCAGTACAGGGGGGTATTTTGATTCGTTGTCACTAGAAGGAAGTGTGCTTAACGCAACGACAGGAATTCCTGATACATCGGGTGTGCTTGTTGTGTTGTACAAAGCATCAGAGAATGATACTGCCATCATAAGGAAGAAGCCCATGTATGCCGTAAAACCCGACAGAAGCGGGATGTTCCGGTTTGCAGGATTGCCCGGCCGGGATTTCAGGTTGTACGCGATAAGAGATGACAACAGCAATATGATGTATGACGGCGGTGTAGAAATGGTTGCCTTCAATGATGATATTGTTCGCGCGGGAGATACCTCAATAGCGATACCGGTACTGAGACTTTTTCCGGAAGTGACCGATAGTGCGAGCGCTGTTGCTGATACGGCAGTGTCGGGGAAGAAGGGGGGCATGCGTACCAAACAGCGCATGTCGAGGGATACGGGCTTTTTCTACTCGCTGAACGTAGATTCTTCAGACGTTAGCAAAAGGACATTTGATGTTACAGATTCGTTCCGGTTTGTGTTCAACGTGCCTGTGATTCTACAGGAAGGTCGCTTGCACCTGAGCCGCGATAGCGGCGGCATTTGGGTGCCGGTGTCCCTGAAAGTGAGGCAGGATTTGAATAGAAATACGCGTATCAACGCTGTAGCAGAACTGGCTGGCAATGCGGTTTACGAACTAGTAGTAGACAGTGCTTTTGTGACAGATACGGCGGGGAAAGCCATTAAGGGCGCCCGATACCGATTCAGGACCATGGATAGGGACGACTATGGTAAGATAAAGCTGGAGATACCGGGACGTTTTTCGGCAAAGGGGCAGAAGGGTGGATTTGATCACATCCTGATGATGACTGCGGGCGCGGACACGGTGTATCAGGAGCGTATCACCGATTCGGTGGTTGCGTTCAAACGATTAAAGCCCGCAACGTATACCTTCAGGATCATTGCCGACAAAGATGGGAATGGCAAGTGGAGCACCGGCGACCTGTTGGGTAGAAAACAGCCTGAAATCGTGTATCCCGGTCCACAGCCACTGGTACTGAAAGCAGGCTGGGACCACACCATTGAATTCGAACAAAAGCCTAAGGCGGCCGGGAAAGCAGATGGCGGCAAAGGCAACAATTCAAATAAAAACCGATAATTCAGAAATAATATGAAACGGATATCTGTATTACTTCTCATGGTGTGTTCTGCGGTAGCGAACGCACAAATGAAGCGTATGACGCCCGAGACACTCTGGAGTCTGCACCGTGTAAGCGGCAACGAAGTGAGCCGCAACGGTAAGTATGTTTATTACACATCGAAGACGGTGGACTGGCGCACAGAGAAGAGTACGGTACACCAATACCGTTTGAATCTGGAGGATGGTAGCCGTAAGGAGTTTACCACAGAGGGCCGCACCATTTGCCAGCGGTATGAAAATGCGTGGTATTCGTTTTCTGATAATGCAGTGTATCAGAGTGTGGACAGCGGAAATACATGGAAGGAGATATTCAATGGCGCACAGGGCGCTGAGAATGTGTGGGTTGCTCCGAATGGCAAGTACGTTGCTTTTTCGAAAGATGTACTGATCAAGCCTATGAACGGCACAGACATATACGCTGATCTGCCGAACACTACTGCAAAAGTGTACACTGACCTTAACTACCGCCATTGGGACACATGGGAAGACGGAAAGTTCTCACACGTCTTTATAGCCGACCTTAAAGAGGGTACTGTTAAGGACATAATGGAGGACGAGCCACATGATTGTCCGCAGAAGCCATTTGGCGGAGCAGAAGATCTGGTGTGGTCGCCGGATAGCAAGGGTTTTGTGTATGTGTGCAAGAAAAAATTCGGCAAGGAATACGCCATCAGCACCAATACTGATCTTTATTTCTACACGGTTGCTACCGGCAAGTCGGCCAACTGGACAGAAGGCATGGCCGGATATGATACCAATCCGTCATTCAGCAGTGATGGCCGCAGATTAGCGTGGCTCAGCATGTCGCGCGACGGGTACGAGGCTGATAAGAATGATGTGGTAATGATGGACGTGGGCACCCGCAAGAAGATCAATCTTACTTCGAAGTGGGACGGTACTGCCGAGAGTTTTATATGGAATACATCAGGAGACCGTATATACTTCAATGCGCCTTTTGAGGGTACCGTGCAGTTGTTTGATGTAGCTGTTCCGCGCAGCGACCGAGACAAGATAGATGTTAATAACATCACCAAGGGAAAGTGGGATATCAATGGCATAGTGGGTCAGGCAGGGGGTGAGATCATCGTTTCTCGCTGCGACATGAATCACGCGTCAGAGTTGTATGCCGTGAAGCCTAAGTATGGCGATATGCGCCAGTTGACGTCAGAGAACGACAACATGTACAAGGACATAGAGATGAGCAAAACAGAGCTCAAATCTATACCTACGCCTGACGGCGCTACCTTGAGGGCGTGGGTGATCTATCCGCCTGATTTTGATCCGAAGAAAAAATACCCCACACTTCTCTATTGTCAGGGAGGACCTCAGTCGCCGCTTTCGCAGTTTTACAGCGTCCGCTGGAACTTCCAGCTTATGGCTGCGCAGGGGTACATTATTGTGGCACCCAACCGCCGTGGTATGCCGGGCTGGGGTGTGCAGTGGAATGAGGCGATCAGTAAGGACTGGGGCGGACTGCCCATGCAGGACTACCTGACAGCGATAGATGAGGTGAGCAAGGCTCCTTATGTAGATAAAAGCCGTTTGGGTTGTGTGGGAGCGAGTTATGGCGGTTACAGCGTGTTTATGCTGGCAGGGATTCACAACAACCGTTTCAAGTCGTTTATAGCCCACGACGGACTGTTTGATCTGAAGAGCTGGTATGGTACTACTGAAGAGCTTTGGTTTGCGAACTGGGATATTGGCGGCCCATACTGGAAGCAGCCCGTGCCGGCCAGCTACGACAAATTCAATCCGAGCAATTTTGTGAATAAATGGACGGCGCCTATCATGATCATTCAGGGTGGTCTGGACTTCAGGGTGCCTATTGAGCAGGGACTGGAAGCGTTTCAGGCGGCAAGACTGCACAACATAAAGTCGAAATTGTTGTACCTGCCCAACGAGAACCATTGGGTGCTGCACCCGCAGAATGGCATCGCTTGGCAGCGCGAGTTTTTTAAGTGGCTGGACGAGACTTTAAGATAGCACCACCGACAAAAAATGATCCTATTCCCCCATGCAATTTTAGGTTTTGGGGGCTTATATTTTGAATGACGATTATATCTATTGTTGTAAAATCAAATATTATTTGTTATATTCGCTAAAAGTTTTTTAAGTGGCTGAGATAGTAAAGAAGCAATTAGTAAAATTTGCCCCCAAAGGAGACGACAGTTTCTACGATACGTTGAAAAGCAGAGTAAACGAGTATTTTTCCTCGAATAAAATTAGTCATTATTCCAATAGAGCAATGTACATAAAGACAGCAGCAATGCTGGCTATGTATGTAGTTCCTTATCTGTTGATAGTCACAGGTTTGGTTCAATTCAGTTTGGGACTATATTACGGTCTATGGCTGCTGATGGGGGCAGGGATAGTGGGGATAGGTACCAGTATCATGCACGACTCCAATCATGGAGCTTACTCCGACAACAAGGGGGTGAATATGTTTTTGGGCAACCTGCTGAATTTTATCGGCGGATATGCTCCCAACTGGCGCATACAGCACAACGTTCTCCACCATACCTACACCAATATCGGTGGCCTCGACGAAGACATTGAGACAGGAGTAGCGCTGCGTATGACTCCCGAAAAACCGTTAAGGAGCTTTCATAAGTATCAGCATATCTACGCATGGGGACTCTATTGTCTGATGAATATTTATTGGGTTATTGCCAAGGATTACATCAAGATCTCATTGTACAATAAGCAGGGACTGTTAGTTAAGGAGAAGTTGACTTTCAGAAAGGCCATCCTTGAGTTGAGCCTGTTGAAGGTATTTTATGTAGGTTACATCATTGTGCTACCTATACTTTTCTCCGGATTTGCCTGGTATCATGTGTTAGGTGGTTTTCTGGCTATGCATGCCGTGGCGGGCTTTTCGCTGGCATGTATCTTTCAGCCGGCACACGTTGTTGAGACCTCGGATTTTGCCCGTCCTGACGATACCAGAAGGATGGAAAACAACTGGGCGGTGCATCAGATCATGAACACTGCTGATTTTGCGCCCAACAACAAACTGGTGAGCTGGTTTATTGGTGGTTTGAACTTCCAGATAGAGCACCATTTGTTTCCTCACATTTGCCATATTCACTATCCACGTATTGCGAAGATCGTTGCAGATGTTGCCAAGGAATACGACATTCCCTACCAGGTAATGCCTTCAGTACGAAGCGCATTGCTGGCGCATGCGAAAATGCTGAAACGTCTGGGAAACAATGAGCGTTTGTAATTTCTAACAGAATTTATATATAAATAAAAAACCCCGGATTTCCGGGGTTTTTTATTATCAGTAAGTTAGTCTGATTAGTTAGCAGCTTCTTCTGAGTTAACCAGTTCGTTCACGAACTTGGCGACAGCAGCGATGCGTGCATGATTCAGTGCATAATGGATGAATTTACCGTCACGCTCAGTGATCACGATGTTTGCACGGCGAAGGATGGCAAGGTGTTGTGACGCTACTGACTGTTCCAGACGCAGCTTAACGTAAATATCAGTTACGTTCATGCGTTTGTTTTCCTCAAGCAATTTCACGATCTGCTGGCGCAGTTTATGGTTAATAGCCCTCAATGTCATAGCTGCATTCTTAACAGCTACGTAGTCCAATTTGATCTGTTCGTTCGAACCCTTAATTACCAGAGTGTTTGCCGATACCGTCGTTTCCATTAATTAAATTTTACGATGTTAAATGATTAAAAAACTTGATTATTTATTCAGTATGAGAGGATCAATGTGAATATTTTGCAAACATACGTATTTAAAGCGATATGAGGTGCTAAATATTTATAAAAAAAGTTAACATTCCGTTAAAATAGATTCTAATAAAGTCGTTAATGTTTTTTAGTTTATTGAAAATCAATTAGTTATGTGTGTAAACTTGTTTTAGGTAGAATGGAGCGGCGGATGAGATATTGACAAAATCCTGACAAGTAAACCTTTCATAAGCGTAGGCCGCCCAAAAAATATAGTCAATTGTAATGTCTGCAGTGAAGGTGAGGGGACCAACGTTCATTTTAAGAAATTCTTCTTCGGGTAAGTCGCTGATAACATGCAATTTTTGGCATTTTTTTAACACTGCCAATGCATCGTTTTCAGTAATGTGAATTGGCTCCTGAATGCATATTTTATTTATGTTGTATATGGACATGTAGTATTCTTTTTCGCGTGCAACAAGCATTGCCGCTACAAAATCTGACATATCATCATTCTCTTTATTGCAGCGCTTCAAGGCCAACAGAGTTAATTTATTATTGAGAATGAGCGGTTTATCTATCGCATAACATATTCCTTTTGCTGTTGCCATAGCAATGCGTAAGCCTGTGTAGGATCCGGGGCCGGCACATACCACCAAGGCAGATAGATCGTTGAGCGAAATGCCCGCACTTGCCAGGCAGTCTGTGATCATGGTGTTGACCGTGCCGGCATGATTTCTGGCTGCTACGCCTGAGACGGAATGGATGAGCTTGCCATTGTGGCTGACAGCCACAGTACCGATATCGGTAGAAGTATCAATATGTAAAAGGTATGCCATAAATAGTGTGCAAATGTACATAGCGCTGTACATTTGTGGTCATGGAAAAGAAAATCATTAATACCACGAGCGCACCGGCGCCAATAGGACCATACAATCAGGCAGTACAATTCGGGAATATGCTATTCATTTCCGGGCAGATAGCTCTGGACCCGGTAACTGGAGAATTGATTCAGGGGGATGTACAGGCAGAGGCCCGTCAGGTGATGAAAAACTTGTCGGCTATTCTTTCTGCCGCGGGAATGGATTTCTCCAACGTTCTGAAATCGTCTATATTTTTGATGGATATTGGGCAGTTTGCACAGGTAAATGAGGTGTACGGAAGCTATTTCGGCAACGATGCACCTGCGCGCGAAACCATTCAGGTAGCAGGCCTTCCCAAGGGTGTAAAGGTGGAGATCAGCATGGTTGCTGCCAGGTAACTAAAGCCGTTTTGTTTAAATTGAAACGCGGCATTGACGCCTTGGGGTGGTCAATGCCGCATTTTATATATTAGTGCGTTTATCCTTTTTTCTGCTCTTTGGCCCAAGCGTCTTTAAGGGTAACGGTACGGTTGAAGATCAGTTTCTCTGCCGTACTGTCCACATCGGCACAGAAGTAGCCTTTGCGCATAAATTGCATCCTATCGCCGGGTTTTGCTTCAGCAAGTGCAGGTTCTATATACGCTGCCGGCAATACTTGCATTGAGTCCGGGTTAATATATTCTTTAAAATCGCCGTCTTCGTTTGACGGATCTTCTACTCTGAACAGTCGGTCATATAAACGCACCTCGGCCGTGCGTGCATGTGCTACGCTTACCCAGTGAATGGTACCTTTTACAGTAAGTCCGCTGGTGTCGTTACCGCTTTTGCTTTCGGGCAGATAGGTGCAATGTATCTCTGTGATGTTGCCGTCGCTATCTTTCACACATCCGTCGCACTTCACAATGTAGGCATTCTTAAGGCGCACCATGTTGCCGGGTGTGAGCCTGAAGAATTTCTTTGGTGCTTCCTCCATAAAGTCCTCGCGTTCTATCCAAAGTTCACGGGTGAACGGGATCTGCCGGGTTCCACTTGTCTCATCTTCGGGATTGTTTTCGGCCTGCATCATCTCTGTTTTTCCTTCGGGATAATTGGTTACCACAAGTTTCACGGGGTCAAGAACGGCCATAACCCGGTTGGTGGTTTTATTCAGGTGTTCGCGTACACAGAACTCGAGCAGACCTATATCAACGATGTTCTCTCGTTTTGCAATGCCGATAGTGTCTGAGAAACGAATAAAGGCCTCTGCCGGATAGCCCCTGCGGCGCATACCGCTGATGGTGGGCATGCGCGGGTCGTCCCAGCCTGTCACATGGCCTTCATTTACCAGTTGCAGCAGCTTGCGCTTGCTCATTACCGTGTAAGTGAGGTTGCGCCTCGCGAATTCGTATTGTTTGGACGGGAAAATACCTAGTTGTTCTATAAACCAGTTGTAGAGCGGGCGGTGGTGAATGAACTCGAGCGTACAGATAGAATGGGTTATTTCCTCAATGCTATCGCACTGACCATGGGCGAAGTCGTACATTGGGTAGATACACCATTTATCGCCTGTGCGGTGGTGGTGTTCGTGTTTGATGCGGTACATCAACGGGTCGCGTAGCAACAGATTTGGGTGTGCCATATCTATTTTGGCACGCAAGGTTTTTTCGCCGTCTTTGTACTTACCCTCGCGCATTTCACGAAACAGGCGGAGGTTGTCTTCAATTGTACGGTCGCGATAAGGACTGTTGATACCAGGTGATGTAGTGGAACCTTTTTGAGCGGCTATTTCTTCAGCAGTGCTGTCGTCAACATATGCCAATCCTTTCTCGATGAGCTTTACTGCAAAACTATAAAGTGTCTCAAAATAGTCGGATGCATACAGTTCGTTGTCCCATGTGAAGCCGAGCCATTTGATGTCGTTCTTGATATTCTCTACATATTCTGTCTCTTCGGTTGTGGGGTTGGTATCGTCGAAACGCAGATTGCATTTGCCGTTATATTTTTTCGCCAGTCCGAAGTTGAGACAGATAGAAGTAGCGTGCCCTATGTGGAGGTAGCCGTTGGGCTCGGGTGGGAAGCGTGTGTGTACACGGCCACCGTGCAAACCGGCTTCGATATCCTTTTCTATTATTTCTTCGAGGAAATTAAGTGATTTTTCTTCGCTCATTTTTTTGCCTGATAAGGATGCAAATGTACGCAGTATGGCGCCTTGTTTGGATAGAGAATTAAATATGCGTCACGAATTGCCTAAAAACACTAATTTGGACACTTGCCGCGCTAGCGGTTTTTTGCGATGAACGCTAAGAGACAATTGGCATTTTTGTGTCATCCCTACCACAGAGGTGGTGTTACCCGGTGGATGGTGGATGCGGCTGCAAATGCTGCATCGGAAGGCCATACGGTGTGGTTTGTGACCGTGCAGCCGTCTGCCGAATTTCATAATTCAGGAGGGCGCGAGTCGATCTGGTCACTTTTACAGCCACATAAGGGCAGCATGACTGTAGTGACCGAAAAGGCAGGGTATGAGTTTGAATTCGGAACGGAGGAATTTCGGGCCGTGGTGTATGCGAGGCTTATAAGGAAGGGTGTGCCACAGGGTGTTCCGGTTATTATTTCAGATGACCGGGCAGTTTGGGCTGGCTCTGCCGCTGTTTCGGACCGGAACCCGATGGTGGGAGTGCTGCACTGCGATGATCCCTATTATTACAAGATTGGGCGCCTATACAAGGACCAGATGGCGGCCTGTGTATGTGTGTCCGAAAGGGTGCGTCGTCTGTTTTTGCACCATTGCCCTGACGTACCTGTTGAAAAGGTGAGCGCAATTCCTTGCGGTATCAACCTGCCACCGGTGCGAATACAGGAAAGCAAGGTGGACGAACCTACGCGGTTGGTTTTCATTGGCCGGTTTAACGACGAACAAAAGCGGGCTGGCGACCTTGTAAAGATCGCTGGTGCATTAGCAGATCAAAATTTTCATTTCCATTTGGAAATAGCGGGTAATGACGCTTTGTCCAAGGAGGAGTACAGTCGATATTTTGAGGAAGTGGGGGCAGGTGACAAAGTCACGTTCAACGGATGGTTGAGTGCAGGGCAGGTGAATGAGCTGCTGGGTCGGGCGGATGTGCTCGTTCTTACGTCCAATTTTGAGGGTACTCCGCTGGTGATGATGGAAGCGCTGGCTGCAGGCTGTGGCTTTGCAGGCACGCGGGTGAGCGGCATTGAGGACTACGAACACCATGAATTTGCCGCAGACTGTTTCAGGTCGTTTGATGTGGGGGATATTGCAGAGGCTGTGAATAAGATCAGAGAGATTTCGGCCATACCGGTTGTTCAGCGGCGTGCTGCCGCAAGAAAATTGGCTGAGGCTGAATTTAGTTTGGATGTTTGCCTGGAGCGTTATTACAGAGTGCTGGATGCAGCAACAACAGCTGGTGTAGCTCCTGTATCGCTAGACCTGGGTGGAGTACATATGATGAGATCGCGACTCATGGCGCTGGCAAGAATGTGGAAAGTTTCTCTAAAAAGGTGAAGATCAGGCAACATAAAAAAACCTCGCTGGTAAGCGAGGTTCGTTATTTATGAAGATGAGTCAGATCACATTTTCCACTCGTCTACACTTGTGTTATCGTTTGAAGAAGCTGCGATAGCAGGCATTTCGTCACTTACAGATGAAGATATGCTCATGCCGCCCTCCTCGTTTTCGTTATCGTGGTTGAAAGCATCGAAATCAAAATTCGGCATAAGGTCGGTCTTCACGTAGTTGATTGTGTCGGTGAGGCCTGACAGGAACTTGTTAAAATCTTCCTTGTACAGGAACATCTTGTGACGGTCATAACCATTGTCGTCAAAACGTTTCTTGCTCTCGGTGATAGTGATGAAGTAGTCGTTCCCACGCGTAGCCCTCACATCGAAGAAGTAAGTCCTTCTCTTGCCTGCCTTTATGCGTTTGCTGTACAGACTTTCATTACGGCTTTCGCCCCTGCTTTCGTCAAAGTTTTTGTTTTCGTACGACACAATTCTTTTTTTAAGTGATGAATAGGACACAAATTTAACTAAACCGATGAAGTATCCAAATTATTTTCAATCTTCCGAAAGTGTGTGGAAAACAAGGGAATGGGCTCTTTCGGGCAGGGTGTCAATCACATCCGGTTGGCACTTTCCGGGCAACTTTGTTTAAGAAATTTTCTTTGGAAATATCAGTTATATTTGTTGCCATAAAACTTGTTGCTCCCCGTTATAACCATACAACGGAGCGATGAATCCAATTTTTAAGAAGATGAAAGTAGTAATATTTGCAGGCGGCAGGGGCACCCGTATATCCGAGGAATCGGCTTTGAGGCCGAAGCCAATGATCGAGATCGGCGGTCGCCCGATTTTGTGGCACATTATGAAGATCTACGCGGCCTATGGCCACACAGAGTTCATAATATGTCTGGGATATAAGGCGCACATCATTAAGGAGTATTTCGCCAATTACTTCCTGCACAATGCAGACATTACCGTAGATCTGTCTAACAATTCGCTAGAGGTGCATAAAAACTCATCTGAGCCATTCAAGATCTCGCTTATCGATACCGGGTTGGACACAATGACCGCCGGCAGGCTAAAGCGTGTGTTGCCATATGTGGGCAATGAGACGTTTTTGCTGACCTATGGTGATGGTGTGAGTGATGTGAACCTGGACGAGGTGGTGAAGTTTCATAAGAACAGCGGCAAAATATGCACGATGACCGCGATACAGGCAACCAGCCGTTTCGGAGTATTGAAAATGGAAGATGACGGCACGATAGAGAGCTTTGAAGAAAAACCTGAGGATTCGGGGACATGGATCAACGGCGGATTCTTTGTTGTGGAGCCGGGCATAGCCAACTATCTGCATAATGATGCCGACGATATTATGTGGGAGCGCCAACCGATGAACGATCTGGCGCGCGACAAGCAGATCGCTGCATTCAAACATCATGGATTCTGGAAGTGTATGGATACATTGCGCGATAAGGAAGAGCTGGAACAGATGTGGCAAACAGAACCAACATGGAAAAAGTGGTAACGGTTGAGGGCCTGCGCCGGGCGTACAGCGGCAAAAAGGTTTTTCTGACCGGCCATACCGGTTTCAAGGGTGCGTGGATGCTGCAGATATTAAATTGGCTGGGAGCCAATGTTAAAGGCTATTCGCTGGCCCCTGAAAAATCGCAAGACCTTTATAATCAGATAGACGGCGATAAGCTATGCTACAGTTCGGTGATAGCAGATGTATGCGACAAGCAGAAGTTGCAGGTGGAGCTGGGTCGCTTTGAACCTGATTTTGTATTTCACCTTGCGGCACAGCCCTTGGTTCGCCGAGGGTACGAGATGCCGTCATACACGTTCATGGTAAATGCACAGGGTACTGCGCACATGCTTGATGCCATGCGCACACTGCCGGGTAAGGCTGTAGGCGTGATGATCACTACGGACAAAGTGTATGACAATCCAGAGCGTGGTTTACCGTTCTCTGAAGATGATAAGCTGGGTGGCTATGATCCATATTCGGCAAGCAAGGCATCGGCTGAGATTGTTATTGACTCATTCAGGCGTTCTTTTTTCAATCCCTCGCGGTATTCAGAGCACAATAAATCTATTGCGGCTGCGCGTGCCGGTAATGTGATAGGCGGCGGCGATTATTCAGATGACCGTATCGTATGCGACATCGTGCGCGCAATATCTTTTGGTGAAACAGTGGGTTTGCGTAATCCTGCATCGGTGCGGCCGTGGCAGCACGTACTGGAGCCACTGAGTGCCTACCTGATGTTGGGCGCGGCCATGGCTGAAGACCCGGTCAAATATGCCACTGCATATAATTTTGGACCAAACCCCGATGATATGTTGACTGTTGAAGACCTTACGAAGGTGTTTATAGAACATTACGGTGCAGGTGACTATCAGGATACGTCGGACTCAAAGGCGGTACACGAGGCTAAACTATTGTTGCTGAATAGCGAGAAGGCAAAAACAGAATTGGGGTGGGAGTCTAAAATGGATGCACGGACAGCCATACAGTGGACTGCAGAATGGTATGCTGACAAGCACCATACAGCGCACGAAAAGTGCATGAAACAGATAGAGGCTTATTTCTAACCGGTGAACCCAGAAGCAAGTAACAAAGCATGCAAGTAGAACAATTGCCCCTGAGTGGTGCGTGTCTTATAACAATGCCGTCATCGGCTGATGCCCGAGGCACGTTTGTAAAGGCGTTTCATGAAGATTCGTTGGCGCAGGCGGGTATTCAGTTTACTCTGAGGGAAAGTTACTTTTCATTTTCACATAAAGACGTTATCCGAGGCATGCATTTTCAGTTGCCACCTCATCAGCACAGTAAGGTGGTATTCTGTCCGCAGGGTGCAATTCTGGATGTAATAGTGGATCTGAGGACGGGATCACCGACTTATGGTCAGTATTATGCTGCCGAGCTTAGCGCGCAGAACCACAAGGCATGCTTTATTCCCGAAGGTTTTGCTCATGGTTTCAAGTCACTTACCGATAATGCGATGACCTACTACCTGGTTTCGTCGGTGTACAATGGTCCACACGATACGGGCATTCGTTACGACAGTATTGGCTTCGATTGGCAGGTGGCATCACCGATACTTTCGGCCCGTGATCTTTCGTTCGGAACGCTTGCTGATTTCAAGAGCCCTTTCTGATAGAGCTAATTACTTATTTAAGAGATTCTGCGCTTTATTGAGGCCCTGTGTGGCGAAACACTCAATAACATCTACCGAGCGCAAAATGCCGTCCTTTACGGCATCCATCTCGGATGGTTTCCATTTGCCCAATACAAATTCAACCTGCCTGCCCTTGGGGTAGTCGTTTCCTATGCCGAAGCGCAACCTTGGGTACTTGTCGTGTGTGAGGACCTCCTGAATGTTCTTGAGGCCATTGTGCCCGGCATCGCTGCCAGATGCACGCAGGCGCAAAGTGCCCAGTGGTAGTGCCAGATCGTCGACTATGACCCGCATATTTTCAACCGGACTTTTCTCCTTGTCCATCCAGTATTTGGCAGCCTTCCCGCTCCGGGTCAGGTAGGTGGTAGGTTTGATGACAACAAACGTGCGTCCCTTCCATTTCACTTCTGATACAAACGCATGCCTGTCCAGCGCAAATGTGCCGCTATTCTTTATCACAAACGAGTCTGCTACATCAAAGCCTATATTGTGGCGGGTTGCGTCATATTCGGCACCAATATTTCCAAGGCCAACGATCAGGAATTTCATGGCCGCGAAGATACAATATTCGTTGTAAGAGCAGGTTGCATGCGCATGGGCACAAAAAAAGAGGCTGCGATCGCAACCTCTTTTTTGTGTGACTAAGTGTCGACTAGTTGAATTCTGTGTCGGCAATGCCTTTGTTTACATCAACAGATTTTACTTTCATGCTCAGGTTCATGCCGCCGGGGCCCGGAATGCTGATAAAGTAAGGAACTTTATAGCCACCTGTGCCTGGTACCTCACGGTAATCAGACATATCGGTCGACATTGGTACGTCATTGCCCTGAGGGTCTTTGGCAGTGCGTGTTTCACGTACTTTCAAGCCGGTTTTTTCGTCGTAATATTCGATGGTCTTTTTGTTGTCGGAGCCAACTGCCTCAACGATGTATGCATTGGCAACTTCAACAGTTTCCATACCCTTTAGTGTGCGCTTGATACCATAGTCAGCGCCATGAAGATCGATCTGGATGTCAGCTTCTTCCTTAGTTTCAGCTATCTCTTCCGCGTCCATATCTTTTTTCTGGCCTTGTTGTTCCATGTAGACTTTTGCGACGTT
>CAZZCR010000007.1:0-186395 GCA_964652995.1 uncultured Flavipsychrobacter sp.
TCCTCACACTCCGCAGCGGAACAGAACAGAAAGTGTTCCACTTCGTGATGGAGCAATAGTCCAACAACAAACAAATGTTAAAGTGGCAGGCCGAAACGCCTGCCACTTTTTTTATAACATATCCTTATGTGCCCGATAACTATGGCTACAATACTTTTGACCAACTCTATGCTCCATATAAAACATTTCAAAAAGGCCTACGGCACAACCGAAATAATATCAATAGCCGAACTGCAACTACAACCGGGCATCTATTGGCTGAAAGGCACCAACGGATCCGGAAAGACCACACTAATGCGATCGATCGCAGGCATGGTTCCATTCGATGGCATCATAGAGGTTGGTGGCGTATCGATCCGGGAAGACAGAATGAAATACACCTCTTCAATCAACTATGCCGAGGCAGAACCAATGTACCCGGGCTTTCTTACCGGTAACGACCTCATCGCATTTTACAAAGAGACAAAACCAACACCAGAGGAGAACATCAACTACCTCACCAACACATTCGGCACCAACCCATTCTCTGCCAACAGAATAGCAACCTACAGCAGCGGCATGACAAAGAAGATATCGCTGGTACTGGCTTTTATGGGCAAACCAAAACTCATCCTCCTCGATGAGCCACTCATTACGTTAGATACAGCAACAGTTGAAAACCTACGCACTATCATACGGCAAAAACTCAACGAAGGTGTTTCCTTTCTTATTACCTCACACCAGGATATCGGTGTGAGCGACGTACCGATAAAAACATTGGAGGTTCTGAACAAAACACTGTTGCAACCATGAGGAACGTTCTCGTCAAAACCATTGTGATGCAATTCTACCGCATCAACAGTGGGTTCTTTCTTACAGTTTTCATTCTGCTATTTGGGCTGATGAATGGGAAAGCCGTCATAGACATGCACTACCAGATAATGCTTGGCATCAGCAGCTCATTATCGTTTCTCGCCGGAGCATCGTTGGTCTGGATAGCATATACCATCAAGTGTTTAAACTTCACCACAAGAACGCTGAAAGACCCGTCAGGCGCCTTTCTTTATACCATGCAGACCCTAAGCGACAAACAACAAAAAACGTTGTTCGTCGTGCTCCAATTTCTGATGATGGCACCACTCACTGTTTACGGCACCATAGCAGCCTCGGTAGGGTACTTTCACGGCAACATACTATACCCCACCCTGTTTTTGATATTACAGGTCACACTGTTTACTGCCGGGATCATCCCGCTCCACACTATCAACAATACCTGGAATGAAAAGCGAGTTACAATAAACCTACCGAACAGAAGATTCAACTTCGGACAGCGATGGTATTTGTTACTCTATTCTATTAATGACAGGAAAACAACCTTTGCCGGCTTAAAACTCTTGTCGTTATTATTACTTCAGGCAATGGTGGCGGCAAACAGAACAGAACCCAACCGGGAGTCATTCTCCTTCCTCATTCTGTTCCTCATAGCCGCACATGCAATGTTGCCTGCATACTACGTTCGCTTCTCTGAACAGCAGATGTCGTTTCAGCGCAACATACCCGTCAGTCGGTCACGCCATCTCTCAAAATATCTGTTCACCTTCAGTGTCATCTTCTTACCCGAAATACTGTTCCTGTCTATAAACGTTCATCATGCGCTCACCATGCAAGTGATATGCTCTCTTTACACTTCAGCGATAGCCGCATCCCTACTTTACACCTCTTTGCAATACCTGCCAAAACTCACAACGGAGCGCTACATATCATATGTAGCGATATCGTTCTTCTTTTCACTACTGTTTGTCGCATCATTCGGGCTTTGGTGGTTTGCATTATTCGCCGGCACACTGGCTGTGTCGATATTCTTCACAAGGTATTACCGGTATGAACCAATGATCGAATGATCAGCTATGACCACGTTTCCATATAAACCCATCCAACACATAGTGCGTAGACTGCGGCAAGGACAACAATGGCACCAACACAGACAAAATCTCCTTCGAGGTCAGGTGTGGCAATAATGAGAATAGAGGAAAAACAGAAGTATGTTCCCTCCATACTAGGCCATCCCACAAACCCTCCTCCAGGTACGAAAACAAAACAATGACAACAATAAAGATCGTTGCACTTCGCAGATACCGGGCAACAGAAACAGAGTGATTACCTTTCTCACCACCCTCCTTTTCTTTAAGCAACCAGATCAGCGCCATGTACGGGATTCCATGCGCCACAACATTCAGCATGGTAAAAGCCATGTCTCCGTTAAAATATACGATACCCGCATACCACGACGCCAACGTACCGAATAACAATACATTTCGGGGGAAATTAAACTTTCGTTGTTTAATAATGTCCCCTACCTCAAAAGCACAATACACAGCAACAACAACAAGGTAAATGTAGAAAGCCAACGTTCTGATCATCGGAAGATCGGCAACGACAAAATCACCTTGCACAAACCAACTGAAATTGCGGCCCGGGCTGCAATGCCAGTAGACAAGTGGATAAATTGACGCGGCATAGATCGTTGTAGCATCGATATACTTCCTGTAAGGTTTCCTGTCTTCCGTCCGCGAATACAGCCTCATGAAACCATACTGCTGCCGAACAAAATGAAAGACTGCCAGATAAGCGAGCGAGCGCCAAAAGGCCAAAGCATTCATTGAATACAACAACACTCCGGCCACAAGACAGGCAACTGGTATGGCGGTATACAGCACCCTATGCCTCGCGAAACGCTCCTTGTCAAAATAGGTTCTGAACAACGTACTGTACACATGGGCAACATCAACCAACAATACAAGCACTACCCAACCCCACGTTGGCATCACGTCCGTATACTTGTATGCCGATGGAAGAAAAATCGTGAACAGCAATGCCAACAGTCCGGGTAAAAGAATAAACACGCTATCGAAGAATGCGCTTCGCAACCACGGCTGCCGATATGATGTTGCTCCTTTTGTCATGTCAGCAATAATTCTTCAGCCGCTCTGATACCCTGACTGAATGCTTCCTCAAAAATAGAGATACCGCTAAGGTCAGAATGAGCAAAAAATATTCTTCCGTCAATCGCATGCATGGCCTCTCTTCGTTCTTTGCCCCACACATATCCGGGCACAGGTTGTATCATGCCATGCCCCCACACTTTTACATCTATACGGGTTATCAGCGACTCGATCCCGGGATGAGCATAGGCAAGATCTTCCACCACAAGTTTCTTCCAGTCTTCGATGGTCTTGCTATAAATAGCCTTTCGCGCTTCCTTGGGAGTACCCTTGGTAAATGGCAGGTACCACGTCAGCACACCCTCATTCTTCCGCACAAGGTTCTGATGATTGGCAAACACATAACCAACCGACTGCCTGCCATAAACCACATTATCCCAGCAAAGCGCAGTACCCTTCCCTTCAGGCACACCGTTACAAGTTACATTCGCCACTACCCAGGGTGCATATTGTACCTTATCATAGATGCCACGTTCAGCCACTACAGACTTCAAGAGATATTTGTTCACGTGTTGCGGTGTACACAATAATACCTTCTCCGCAACTATACGCACCGTACTTTTCCTGCCTGCATCATAACAATCTACACGCACACCATTTTCTGCATTTTCTATTTTGAAGGCAGCCAGACCCGTACGAACCGGATACGAATTGTGTTTACGCAAAGCCTTCATCAAAAATCCATTTCCCTCAGGCCATGTCAGCACAGCAGACGAACTGGCGTTAGTCGCCTTGCCCCTTCTAGATGCGAAATAATGCAGCCCGGCCCATGCCGATGTGCTGTCCAAACCAGCGCCATAATCGTCCTTGCAACAGTACTCGAGATACCACAAAAGTGGCTTTGAACTATAACCATTGTCTTTCAAAAACTGACGGAAAGAAATCTGGTCAAGCTTTCTGAATTGCTCGTCAGCAGATGAAGTATCCAACGGTATGGAGAAGGCGTACTTTCCATCAACTCCCGTAGCTGCTCTGTAATCCTCTGCTTGCTTCATGAATCTTGCTATCTGCGCCTCACCCTCACGCGTGATACCGAATTTCGGTATCAATCCTTCCTGCCAATATCCATCAATATACAATCGCTCCTCAGGGTCGTGGCACAAATAATAATCATTGTAAGTAGGCTCACTATCTACAAACCCGGTTATGACACCAATATCTTTCAAAAATTCAATAAGATTTTCATTAGCAGCGTCGGGTATGGGCAAATAGTGTGCCGCCCACGGGTAGGCGGAAACGTTGTTTTGTCCGAAAACAGAATTCCCCCCGGTCTCCCCACCCATCTCTACCATCATCACATTTTCTACTCCTTTTTTTTGCAACCATCGCGCTGCAGACAATCCTGAGATACCACCTCCTACTATCAGAATACCGGTACGAATTTCCTGAGTCGGGGACGGAATTGCCTTACCATCCCTTATCATGTGCCCTATCGATGATCCGCTTCCCACTATATCTCCGGGAATTACCCTGTCATGACTGCCTTCTCCACATCCTGAAACATACCTTCCCGCAAATGATACACCCGCAAGTGCCAGCACCTGCTTCAGAAATCGCCTGCGTTCAGTACTGCCGGCGCCATCAATGAACATATGGCGCCCACTCATCTTCAAAATAGTTTACCAAAGCCTGATTGTTCAGTTTGTTTACCTCTGTAGCCACCTCACTCATATCAGGTGGGAACAACAACATACTCTTTAACACGTCCTTATCTACAAACCTCAGTCCCGGAGGCAATTGAGCGCCTGTATGCCACCCAAAATTTCTCATGCCCATAATGTACCCCCATTCGCCAAATGATGGCACGTAGATATGGTAGGGAACGATCACAAACCCCGCGGCCTCCATTGTGTGACCCACACACCAATACGATTTCCTTGCTATTAACGGAGATGTGGCCTGCACTACAATGATCCCGCTATCGCTGAGCACATGCTGCAACTCTTCATAGAACTTACTCGAATAAAGCTTGCCCAATGAGTAGTTGGACGGATCGGGAAAGTCTATGATAATGAAATCGAACCGTGCTGTGTCTCTTCGCACCCAGTTAAATGCATCATCATTCACCACCTTCACCTTCGGCGACAGCAACGATCGTTTATTCAACTCCAGCAGCATGTCATTACTCCTGAAAAGCTGTGTCATAGCCGGATCCAGATCCACCAGTGTCACTGACGCAACGTCCGGATAGCGCAACACCTCTCTTACAGCCAAACCATCTCCCCCACCCAATACCAGCACTTTCTTACTTCCTTTCAGCACGTGCAACCCGGGGTGCACCAACGCTTCATGATACCGATATTCATCCAACGAACTAAACTGCAGATTTCCATTCAAAAACAACTTCAACTCTCTGTTGTTGCGGGTGAGCACCATCCGTTGGTAATGTGTACTCTTGCTGTATATCACCTTGTCCTGAAATGCCAAAGTCTCACTGTATGACATGATGCGCTCAGCATAAACAAACCCGGCAAGCAATGCGGCTACACTCAGCAAAATAGGAACAAGCAGCCTGCGCCGATATCTCAAAGTCTCCTCGAAATAATACAACAGGTAAGCAGCGACAGCGATATTGAAAATTCCGAAAACAAGCGATGTGCGTATCAACCCGAGATATGGCACCAGTAACAGAGGAAAAATGAGCGATGCAAGTAGTGCTCCTATATAATCGAAAGTAAAAACCCGTGCGACAAGGTCCTTGAATTCAATACCAGACTTCAGAATACGCATCAGAATCGGTATCTCAAGACCTACAAGAATGCCGGTAAGAACAACAAAAGAATAAAGAACAATGCGAAAATAAGTTACGTGCTCAAAAAGCAGAAACATAGACGGAGCACTGCAACCGCCAACCACACCTACAAGTATTTCAATACGGATGAACCACTTCAGAAGATCGCCTTCAACCTGGCCCGAAAGCCATGACCCTATACCCATCGAAAACAGGTACACCCCTATCACAGTAGAAAACTGGGTCACCGAATCACCAAGCAGATAGCTGGCCATTGTACCTGCTACCAACTCATAGATCAGTCCGCAGGTAGCGATCACAAAAACAGAAAAGAGGAGCAATCCTTGCCCCTGTTTCCTTTGCTGCAGTTGTGTCACATCATCCGTTCCGTTATCCATGTATCGCCGAACTGATGATCATAGCAATTGCGATCATAAATGCTGCAGCCATTATTGCCAATGCTGTGTTTTGCTTTTCAACAATCTCCTTCCACATGTTCTGAGGAGTGATCTTCTCCACCACTACAAAACTGATCACCAGCACGGCGATACCCAGAAAGGAATACACCACCGATGCTACTACATACTTCATATTGATCATTTCCATACTTACCCGGTATTATTATTTATGATAAAAATGATTACCTGCGCGGGCCGCCCTGCCTGCCGGTGCGTTTCTTATATCGTTATCGTCTCCCGTTAGCCTTATTCCTCCCCATGCCAGCCACACATACACTAAATAACAAGCCACCAGCGGCAATGCCTGCCACTTAATTGACCATATCTGTTTCAAAATGCTTGTTAGGTTCATCTTCTTGCATTTACCTATGAAAAACGCTCAGTGTCTACCAACACCTTTCGCTGATACTGCACAAACCAATACCCGCACACTAGCAGCAACAACCACCACATGTTTGAGTAAAGGGTAGTGTTTGACTCTACATTCATACTTATGTTGTGTTCCTTTTTGCTTTCACTATAAGGGTACATATTGATATGATAAGTCCCTGCAGGCACCGCCGAAAAAACTGCCTCTATCTCACTGCTCCCCTCACTCCAGCTTTCCCCGTCCTCATACCCGAAGTAGGACTCAGCTACTTTCGTAAACTCATATTCTTTCCCCGTCTTTTCATTTACCATAGACACAGGTATCTCCATCCACTCATTCGAAACATCGGCACGTACACTGATATTCACTGGTCCCGATTGTTTTATCTGAAAGGAACCGGTTCTTATGGGGGCATAGTTACCGCCCCACGCACCCGTGTCGGCAGTCGTTGTGTACGATTCATTCAACACAACCTTCGATGGTCGTGCCAAACCAACCATAAACTGTGTAAGAAAGATCAACCCCACCATCAGCAAAGACAATGTCCTTATTGCCGGCCACTGATTGTCTAATGGATGCACCTGAATAGCACCAAGCCCCGAACTCCTCGGAACGTCGTCAATATTGATATTGAAACCGGCTGCAAGTTCATCACGTTCCAAATAGCGTCCTTTGTACCAGGTCACATCTGTATCCCGGTAAGATTCCATCGCTATGATCTCAGGCGGATTGATGTACTCCTCCACAAACATATGTTCCTGTTCATCAACAATGTCCCAGTCAAACTCACCACGTAGCGCCTCTATCCTGTATCGGTAGGAAGTATACTGTTTAAACTTCTTGAATGGCTCACCCTGCCACACCGAAAATGTACCGTCATAACGATTACGATAACACTTGTAGTTATCGCGTTCCACCTGATCTATTATGCTCCAATGCCCGTTAAACTCAGCAAGCGTGGTATACCAGGACTGCCCCTCGCAACGCAGAAGATACTCTCGCCAAACCACACCCGATGCATTGTCCTTCTTCACCAAAAATGCCGTTACAAAGAACTCCCGTCCGTCAAAAGTAGCCTTGGAACCCAGTGGCAAAAGCGGCTGGTAAATGAGATTCCTTGGAAAAACATCTATTTTCTCAGCATCCTTATCACCTTCCTTTTTGAAATAGGTGTCACACATCACACAACAGAAATAGGTGCTGTTCGCTGTGTCGTTGCACAAAACGTCACACCCGCACGACGGGCATTTCACCCGGCCGTTGTTCATCAATTCTGTTGTTGTAAGCGTGCTCATACTATCTGGTGAGTTCAAATTGCTGTATATCTGTTGCACCAAAAAACGCCACTACACCGGCATAGAACTGCCTCACCTTTTCACTGTTATCGTTGTTGTAATTCGAGAGAAAAACGTCAAAGGTAGCCTTGCCGAATTCCGGCCATGTATGTATCGCCACATGCGATTCAGTAAGGCACACGGTGGCTGTATAGCCTGCCCCCTCAAATGAATGGTACGTCTCCCCCACTTTTTGGAGAGACAACTCGGCTATAAGCCGGTCAAACAACTCACGGCAACGCAGCATATCCTGCAGTAGTTCATTTCCTGCAGTGAACGTAGCCAATATGTGAAGGCCCGGGGTATAGGTAGCTCTCATCGGGTATTTTTCTCTGAAACAAATATATGTCATTGTACACGTATAAAAATAGGTTCACTCACAACATTTTGATGTTCCGATATTTGGTAGGCCGCACCGCCTATGGTACTTTAGTACCAGCTAAATCAGATGAAAATGACGATCGCAACTTTATTAGGCCTGTTGCTGCTGGGGGTAGCTGCAGGTATGCTCAGTAGCATGGTAGGCATTGGTGGTGGCATACTCATTGTACCGGTCCTTGTTTACTTTTTCGCCATGAGCCAAAAATCAGCACAAGGCACATCATTGGCGCTTTTATTGCCACCTGTGGGCATTTTTGCCGTCATCAATTACTACAAAGCCGGCTTTGTGGACCTTAAAGTCGCCGGTGTGCTTATTGTTGCCTTCGTGGCGGGCAGCTTCTTGGGCAGCAAGATCGTATTGGACCTCCCCGATAACATCATTAAAAAGGTGTTCGGGGTATTCCTGCTGTTGGTATCGCTCAAATATCTCTTTTTCGACAAATAACCTGTAATTTTGCACGTTCAAAAACGCCCTCATGGGCAGTATTTCCTAATATGCGCACCAAGATCAAAGACATTCTCAGCCGCGAAGAAGCCGATTATAAAGTAAACGTAAAAGGATGGGTCCGCTCATTCCGCAATAACCAGTTCATAGCCCTCAACGATGGTTCATGCCTCGCCAATGTGCAGGTTGTCATCGATCTGGGCACCGACGAGAATATCGTTAAGAAGATCACCAATGGCGCTTCTATCAGTGTGGACGGCACTGTTGTGGCATCTCAGGGTAAAGGCCAGCGTGTAGAAGTTAAAGCAGACTCAGTAAAAATCCTTGGCGAATGTGATCCCGAGAAATTCCCGCTGCAATTGAAAAACCGCCCAAGTCTCGAATACCTCCGTGAGATTGCGCACCTTCGTTTCCGCACCAATACTTTTGGTGCCGTGTTCCGTGTGCGCCACGCCCTCGCCTTTGCCATTCATAAATTCTACAACGATCGCGGCTTTGTGTACATGCACACGCCTATCGTCACTGCGTCCGATGCCGAGGGAGCAGGTGAAATGTTCAGGGTCACTACCCTGCCTTTCGATAATCCTCCGCGCACCGAAGAAGGAGCCATCGACTTCAAAGAAGACTTCTTCGGCCGCAGCACCAACCTTACCGTAAGTGGTCAGCTGGAGGCTGAACTTGGTGCTACTGCTTTTGGCGAGGTATATACCTTTGGCCCCACATTCCGTGCAGAGAACTCTAATACAGCGCGCCACCTGGCCGAATTCTGGATGATAGAACCCGAAGTTGCCTTCAACGATATCAACGATAATATGGATCTCGCTGAAGACTTCATCCGCTACCTCATCAAATACGTGCTGGATAACAACCGCGAAGACCTCGACTTCCTTGCTCAGCGTCTGGCCGATGAAGAAAAACAAAAGCCAATGAACGAGCGCAGCGAAATGGGCCTCATTGAGAAACTGACCTTTGTCGTTGACAATAAATTTGAACGCATCACTTACACCGATGCTATCAACATTCTGCTCGATTCACCTGCATACAAAAAGAAGAAATTCCAGTACGATGTGAAATGGGGCATCGACCTGCAGAGCGAACACGAACGCTACCTGGTTGAAAAACACTTCAAAAAGCCGGTTATAGTTACGGGATATCCCAAGGATATCAAGGCGTTCTACATGCGCATGAACGACGACGGTAAAACCGTTGCCGCTATGGACATCCTCGCTCCTGGCATCGGCGAGATCGTGGGTGGCTCTCAAAGGGAAGAACGCCTCGATATGCTGATGAAGCGTATGGAAGAGATGCACATCTCTCACGAAGAACTATACTGGTACCTTGACACCCGCCGCTTCGGTACCGTGCCACATGCGGGCTTCGGGCTTGGCTTCGAGCGTATGGTTTTGTTCGTAACGGGCATGACCAACATCCGCGACGTGATTCCTTTCCCACGTACACCCAAGAATGCAGAATTCTAGTACCTCCGGTACTTGACATAAATCAGAAGGGATGCCGATCGGCATCCCTTCTGATTTTATAGCTTAGTTATTTGCTAGTATTTCATCAGGTTTCCTGTGTACACCTTACCACCGCTTACCATGCGAAAGAAGTACATACCGGTTGGCAGTTCGCCTGCATTAACCGAATTGACAGTTCCTGTGTGCAGTACCTGAGACTGAACCATACGGCCATCTGCAGAATACAACTGGAAGCTCATTGTCTGTTCGCTGCTTTCAGGCAATACAATGTTCCAAACCGTGTTGGTCGGATTAGGGAAGATATCCACACCTTCCATCTCATTGATGTTACCCACACCTGATACTGTTCCGTTGGCATAGAACGCACCGCCACCACCAAGTTTGGTCACTTGCATCATTGCAATAACGCAGTTGCCGGTTGAAGGGTACTTATACCATTTTCCAGTCGACGGTGTGGCTGTACTGTAGCTGCACACAGATATGTCGGAAGCAGATGCAGAAGGGAAACCTCCCGATGGATTCGCATCTATCGGGCTCTTCGCGATGTATGTCCTGAAGTTGGTGAAGGGCGCAGTAGGACCCGGCACGCTACCATTCACATCATTGGTATCAGCAGCCGTTATCGGTATGCCTATGTTAACAGCTGTACTTAGTGTGGTCGAGCCCACCGGAGTAATATTAAAGTATCGGCGCATTGAGAAGTTATTCCCTGCTGCTGCCACACCACCTGTACCCGATGGGAACGAAACATTCACACCGGTACCACCTCCATATGAAGCAAGAGTGGTCATGCTCACATTGAATGCGGTAGAATTCAGATTACCAATGTTGTTTCCGTTCTTCTTGATCATCAGCACCAATGTATCGTCAGAGTGCTTTGCCGTATTGGCGTCCTTCCAATAATAGGTGATACCCGTCGTAAGATCAGTACATTCATTATTTGCAACCACAGTTCTGTTTGGGAGCGTAAGCGTGCTGTCTGGACGGTATATATTACCACAAGAACTGCCTGTGCCTTTCAGATAGAACCGAACTGTATCGCCCGGCTGCTGACCGAATCCATTACTCAGGTTCACACCCACACCCATTTGCAGATGACAGTAACTCATGATCGTACCACCTCCGCTCGGATAAAGCGGCGACGGATTAGCGCATGAACCTTCCAGCGCATAACACTTGTCGATAGCGGTTGTGCGTGCAGGCGGGTTCCAGCAGCAACGGTGCGTGTGCGGCGAACCAAGGTTGTGCCCCATCTCGTGGGTTGATGCATTCACATCCCATCCGTAGGTAGGGAAAGCCGGAACCGACGTAGAGGTACTATTGTTTATGTTACAGAACGCGAACGGACCGAGTGAATCCGTTGGATTATAGAACGCGCACATAACACCCAGCCAGGCTATACCACCCATGCTGCCATACTTTGTAGTAAGCAACATTGCCAGGTCACAACCATTCAATCCACCGGGCGATGTAGATGTCACATAACCGAACTTAGTCAGCCACCTGTTCGATTGCGCAGGCAAAGTCTGATACGGATCGGTTGCAGTGTTTACCTGAACATATTTCAGAACAGTCATTATGCCTTCATTCTTATACAACACGCTGATGTTGTTGTAAAGTGAGGTGATGTAATTCGTAGAGTTCGTAACACTTGAACCTTTCCTAACGTACATTGAATAGTCAGCCACCATCATGCTCCTCACTTCCTTACAGTTCACATACACCTTGTTATTCAGTGTGGTCGTGGTTTTAGCCGCCGGGCTCTGCCACATATCGTTGCGTGGCAGTTCATCGGCATGACACTGAGGCGCTCTGTCCTTTATCAGCAGGTCCTGATCGTTATAAACAACATAATGTTGGTTGTAGTTGTAATCTTCGCCTACCATTGTGTTGGGCGCCACAACAAAGTTGCCCACGTTTGGAATAGAGAAGAGTCCGTACACCTCATTTTTAAAGAACGAAAACGCAACCACCGAACCCGGTACGCCTTTAACTACCCCACGATAATACAATCCGGGTGTGTACGACTCCAGCTTATTGACACCGTTCTCTCCTACCGAGTGAACTTCAAAGTCATTCGTCAGGAAGTCGTAACGGGCCAGTTCCAATGTATAACTCTCACCACCTGCCACGGGTATAACCAGATTAATGGCTGTGCTTTTCTGGTGCATGAAATTTGCCAAACGCAGGTAATCGATTGACAAAGGCTGCACTTCTGTAACGTTTTTAAGCAGCTCTTTCTTATCAAAATTGTTGTCCGGTTGCCATATGTCGGATACTGTTACAAACTTGTTGGTCAGCTTCACCCGTTCAATGAACCCCTCAATCTGCGTGTTCTCTCTTGCATAGATAGCGGTCGTTTGCAGCAACACCAATGCTACAATACATTTCTGTAATAGTCTCCTGAACATTTTTTTGTACGAATGGTTGAGTTAATTAGCAATCTATCAAAGTTATGAGTTTTCACAATTCGTTTTGTTTTTCACATACGAATATTATAAACACACATATACACATTACACTAAAATCAAATCCACAAAAGTTAATTTTAATCAATTGATTAAATAATTTGTTTAAATTCCAAAAACACATACTACCTTTACACCCGAAACATGGCAGCAAAAAAGCAACATAACGGCTCCACAGAGGATCAGATCAAGGAAGCCGCCCGAAGGGTTTTCACTTCCAAGGGCTTTGCTGCTACCCGCACCCGCGACATTGCCGAGGAATCCGGCGTGAACCTCGCCCTCATCAACTACTACTTCCGCAGTAAAGAAAACCTCTACAACATCATAATGGTCGAACAGGTGCAACTGTTCCTCCACTCGGTTACCGGCATTCTCAACGACCCCACCACAACCCTCTTCACAAAACTGGAGATTGCCATCGACCACTATATTGATATGCTCATCGCCAATCCCGGTCTGCCCATCTTTGTAATGAACGAGGTGAACAACAACCCGGAAAACCTGGTAGACAAAGTAGGCTTCGGCAACCACAATGCCGGCGACCTGTATATTGCAAAACAGTGGCTGGAAATGACCATTGCCGGTGAGATACAGCCCATTCATCCACTCCACCTCATAAGCAACGTCGTGGCAATGACAGTTTTCCCCTTCATCGCCGCCCCACTGTTACGCAACCGCTCAGGTATGTCGGTAAAAGAATACAACGAGATGATGCTGCAACGCAAGAAGCTTATCCCGCACTGGGTAAAGACCATACTTACTACACCTGTCCCCGAACCAAACAAACCCGATCGATCATAAAAAAAACTGAATCGAATTGTATGCACAAGAACACGGTAACATCGATCCTGCTGGCACTTGCAGCATGTAACGCAGGCGCACAAACCACCTTCTCCTCCGTTGAGGACGTATGGAAGTATGCCGAGACGCACAACGTATCAATCGGCAATGCAACGCTTGAAGCCCAAAAAGCCAAACGTGGCACGCAACAGGCGTACATGGCCTTCCTGCCTTCGGTGAACACTTCTGCCAACTTCACCGACAATACTACTATACAGACCACCCTCATACCGGCTGTCATCTTCGGCGGACCCGATGGTGTGTACAAACCCGTGCAGTTCGGCCAGAAATACAGCTACAATGCCGGCATCACCGCCCAGCTGGATCTCGTGAACCTGCAGACCTGGCACAACGCCCGCATAGCACACGAGACCGAAGCCGTGAATCAGGCACAGGTGGCCAACACCCGGCGCAATACCTATCAGCAACTGGCCGGCCAGTACTACGCCTGCCTGCTGAACAAGGAAGCCCTGCGTCTTGCCAACCGCAGCGCCGCCGTGGCCGACTCAATGGTAGAAGCCGTTACTAACAAGTTCAACGAGGGCACTGTGAACCAGCCCAACCTCGACAATGCCAAACTGAACAGCGAACGCGCCCACCAGACCGTTATTACCGCTTCCTATCAATACCGCACTTCACTCAATTCACTGCGCTCGCTCCTCGGCTTCGAGCTCTCCGACTCGCTGCTCATTGCCGGCGACCTCAAGCCCGGACAGAAGCCCGCATTCACCGGCTTCACAGAAGATCCCGCCGTTAGCCTTGCCTACCATCAGTCGCAGCTGAACCTGGACAAGCTGAAGGCATCCAATGCCGGTGTGTTCCCAACCATCAGCCTGCAGTACAGCACCAACACCCAGCAGTTCGACAATACGTTCCGTCCGTTCGATGCCGCCGGCCCGCAGTGGTACAAAGCCAACTTCTGGACCCTCAAGGCATCATGGGCAATATTCAACGGGGGCAACCGCTGGCTGCAATCGCAACGCAACAAAATAAGCTACCAGCAGGCCACTGCCGATCTGGAACAGGCGCGCCGCCAGTCGGTCATCACCGATGAGAACCTCCGCCTCTCCTACAACAAGGCAGCCGAACTGCTCACCCGCGCGCAGAACATCATGGACCTTTCCTACGACAACTACCGCCACACCACCCTGCGCTACGAAGAAGGTATTGCCTCGCTCGAAGACCGCCTGCGCGCCTTCTCCGACTTCATCAACTACCAGAACCAATACCTCAACAGCCTCTCCGAGATGCTGATCCAATCATACAACATCAAGATACGCCAACAAACATTCTGATATGAATAAGACCATCATATTCACCGGCGCTGCGGCAATGCTGCTGGTAGCATCGTGCAAACCCAAATTTGAAGAAGGCACCCCGAAAACCGGCCCGGTTACAGAAGCTGTGTTTGCGTCGGGTTCCATAGAACCCAAGGACGCTTACACACTCACTTCCATTTCCGACGGCTTCATTCAGAAGGCATATGTGTCTGAGAATGACATGGTCTCCGACAAACAACTGCTCTTCCGCCTCGATAACCGCCAGCAGAACACACAGGTACAGATAGCACAGACCAATGTGCAGTATGCCGAGATGAACGCTTCGGCTTCGTCGCCGGCACTGGCGCAGATACGCGCCCAGCTGGAGTCAGCCCGGGTGCGCATGCAGACCGACTCCACCACGCTGGCCCGCTACGAAAGGCTCTATGCTACCCGCTCAGTGTCCCGCCAGGACGTGGACAATGCCAATGCGGCCTACCAATCGTCGCTCAGCTCCTGGAAGGCCCTGCAGGAGAACTACCGCGCCACAGCCGACCGCGTAAAGCAGGAACTGGCCAATACCCGCTCTCAGTTGCAGAACGCGCGTGCCGGCAATCAGTACTACGACCTCGTGGCCATTGGCGCCGGCAAGGTCTACCAGGTATTCAAGAAACAGGGCGACCTCGTGAAGCGCGGCGACAAGGTGGCACAGATCGGCAACCCCGACTCCATCATCGTGTATCTGGACATCGACGAGGGCAGCATCGGCAAGATACAGGTGGGCCAGCAGGTACTGGTGGAACTCAACACCGACAAGACCCGCACACTCGAGGCGCGCATCTCCAAGATCTACCCACACTTCAACGAAACATCACAGTCCTACAAGGTGGAAGCACGTTTCTTGAAAGAGGAAACAGGCATCTTGTCGGGTACCCAGCTGCAGGCAAACATCATCACCGGTCGCAAGGACAATGCCATCCTCATTCCGCATGCATTCGTTACCGGCGGCAACAAGGTATTGGTGAAACACGGCGACAAAATAGACACCACTGTCATCAAAACAGGCATCGTATCAGACGACTGGATAGAGGTCATTTCAGGCATCTCCGCTACCGACAAGATCGTTAAACAGAAATAACCACCTCATGAAGTTCAACGTCAATACCGAGATAGCGCTCACCTACCTCACCTCGCGCAAGAAGCAGACGCTCGTTGCCGCGGCCGGGGTCATGTTCGGCATCTCTATGTTCATCTTCATGCAGTCGCTCATGAAGGGCACCAACGACTACTTCGAAAAGATGTCGTTCACCAACACGCCCCACATCAAGGTATTCAGCGAGAACAAGGTGGCCGATAACCACATGCTCCGCACCTTCTTCAACGACGCCTCCGAGAAGATACTCGTGAACCCCAAGCAGCTGAAACAGTCGCAGGGCCTCACCAACCCCTATGGCATCATTGCGCAGCTGCGCCGCAACAAAGAGATCTCCGGCATCACGCCACAGGTCACCGGCAATGTCATCTATACCAGCGGCAGTGTGGAACTGCCCGGCAACATTGCCGGCGTGGACATAGAGGAAGAGAACCTCATGTTCGATGTGCAGGGCAATATGGTGGCCGGCAGCCTCCACGACCTCAACCGCGTGCAGAACAGCATTCTGGTGGGCAAGGGCATTGCCGACAAGCTCAGCCTGCACGTGGGCGACAACATCACCGTGCGCGCCGGCAACGGCAACCTCGTCATCATGCGGGTTGTGGGCATCTTCGCCACTACGGTGAAGGCGGTGGATGAGACCAAGTCTTACGCCAACATTGCAAGGGTGCAAAGCCTGATCGGTAAAGACCGCAGCTACGTCACCGAGATCAAGATCAACCTCAAAGACTACAACCGTGCCAACATCGTGGCCCGCGAGATAGAGACCATCACCGGCTACAAGGCCGAAGACTGGATAAAGGCCAACGAACAACTGAAAGCAGGCTTCAAGGTGCGCGCCGTCATCCTCAACTCTGTGATAGGGGTCATATTGCTGGTGGCAGGCTTCGGCATCTACAACATCCTCAACATGACCATCTACGAAAAGATCAAGGAGATCGCCATCCTCAAGGCACAGGGCTTTTCTGGGCGCGCCGTCACCAGCATCTTCCTGCAGCAGGCGGTGTTCATCGGCATACTGGGTGGCTTGGTGGGGCTCACCCTCGGCTTCTCGCTCACCTACATGGTATCCAGGATATACATAGGCGCGGGTTCACTCAAATACCTGCCCATGTCATTCTACATCCCTCATTACCTCGAGGCACTGTCATTCGGCATATTCACCACCATTGCCGCCGGCTACTTCCCGGCACGCAAGGCTTCTAAAGTAGATCCTGTAACCATCATACGCGGATAATATGGACAACATAGCATTAAAGGCCTCCGGCATCAACAAGTACTTTCACGATCCCGTGACCATGCAGGTGCTGCGCGATATAAATATGGAAGTGCAAAAGGGCGAGTTCGTCTCCATTATAGGCAAGTCGGGCTGCGGCAAGTCTACCCTGCTCTATGTGCTGTCCACCATGGATACCGACTACGAAGGCACACTCACCATCAACGGCACCAACACCACGGGCCTGTCGCTGAACCAGCTGGCACACCTGCGCAACGAGTCCATTGGTTTCGTATTCCAGTTCCACTACCTCCTGCCCGACTTTACCTGCCTCAAAAACGTCATGATACCCGCCCTGCGCCTCGGCAAGTATTCGGCTGCGGAGGTGGAACAACGCGCCTACGAGAAACTAAAGATGTTTGGCGTGGAAGACCAGGCACTCAAAAAAGCAGGCAAGCTGAGCGGCGGCCAGCAGCAGCGCGTGGCCATTGCCCGGGCACTCATCAACGATCCGGCCATCATCATGGGCGACGAACCTACCGGCAACCTCGACTCGAAGAATACCGGCATTGTTTTCGATCTGTTCCGCCAACTGACGGTAGAATACAAACAAACGCTGATAACAGTGACCCACGACGAGGACTTTGCCCGCCGGTCCGACCGCATTATAGAAATGGCCGATGGACAGATAAAACGTTAGTGACTACTCATCGTCACCACATACTTCAGTATCAATTCTTCAGCATGCGCATCCAGCACCTTGCTGTTCTGGTTCACCTTCTTCACCATTGGCGGCACCATGGCACGCCACGTAGCCTCACTTTCGGCCGATGGTTTTTTCAGTGCATGACAAGTGCCGCAATTGGCCTCGTATAGTTTTTTGCCCTCCATCATATCGGCAACATTATATCCGGGAAACTTCGCAGCACCGCGCTCCACATCCGCAGTACCTATTTCTGCTTTCTTCGACGCAAAACATCCTGCCAGCGCCACCGTAGTCACCAATACAGCTATCTTCTTCATAAACCTTTATGTGTGTTGTTGCATTAAAGATAGGAATGAAAAACATTTTGAGGCAAATAGGCAAATAGAAATTTGTAAGAAAATGGGATCAGATATGTCAAGACGTGTATCTTGATTTAAGGAAATTTATAAACGCGGAGCATGAAACTAACATAAATTTCGCTTCTTCAAAATCTATGGCATTGTCGTGTTCAGTTAGGCTATGCCTAATTCCAGAAGCATCACTGGTATAGCCATATAAAGAAGAAAATGACTTTTTAAGCGCGCTGTGAAAAGAGTGTTTTTTCTCAATTTCGCTTAGCGCTTCTCCAAGAGTTGCCTTGGGATTGTGGGTAATAATAACACATAATGCCTCAACAGCTGAAATGGATTCTTTTATCGAATTTCTATAATCTGGTACCTTTCTATCGGCAAGAAATTTTAATGCAGTTGATAAATGTGTATTTACACTATTCCATTTACCTGTATCGCTTAACGCCTCTTCAATCTCTTTTATCTCCTCGTCACTTGTTATCTGAACGACATTACCTTCGACTACTCTAAAACCTGACATTTCCGTCTTTAATGCAAAATTGCATTTGCCATCGAAATTCAAAAACTTCCCAAAAGCATTATCGGATTTGGAAAGATATTCAACAAAATCATAAACCTCATACCATTCACAGGTAAAATACCAATCTCTTATTACGCCCAACACTTCGTCTTTTCGAACTTTCCTTTCACTAAAATAATATTCTTGATAGTGAGGTATAGTATCGATAGGCCTTTTGAATAAATCTATCCATACTCCCGTGTACAGTACATCTAATGTTAATCCATATTGACTGTGATGTAATTGATTAATGAACTCATCCAAAATTATAGTCCAAAGCCTGTTTCTCAAGGGTGCGTCAATATCATCAATTTGTAATAACGTTCTTACTGGGGTCTTGCCTATTCTCTGTGAAAATTTCATGGTAGACTTATTTGAATGTAAAAATACCAGTTTCCGATTTTATCACCTGCAGTTCCCTTAAAAACTACGCACAGGCCGCACAGTGCATTGTTTGGCCTTATTATCGCTTGCCGTGGTGCCAGTGCCAAACTCTTGCGACCAGCCATTATCTGCATCAATTTCGCTTGAACTCCAGTAACTACCCGTCCCGAAACCACCTATTGCGGCCTTGTTCTGATACAATCTGTTTAGTTCGTTCTTGCTGGGCAGGTACCAGTCGTCATAGCCGGCCCTCACCAGTCTTAAGCACTCCGCCGCGGCATTGGCACCTGTACCCTGTATCGCTACAATAGTGCCGGTATTTGCCGATCCTGTACCAAGGGCCGTGCCCGTTGCGCCGGTCACCATCATCGCTCCGTTATACCACACAAGCGGCGTGGTACCCCAGTCCTCTGTGTATGCGATCAGTCCGTGTTTTACGCCCGCGTCATATCCCGGGTCTCCGAACTGCAACACATACGCGATCACACCACCGCCATAGCGCTCACCAATGGTATAAGATACCGGGCCGGTCACTTCAATTTCCTGCGCATTACCACTACCGCCACAAGTATGATTGACATAATACCTGATAGCCACCACACCTGCAGCCACTCCCGTCACTACCCCATCACTACTCACCGTTGCAGTGGCTTCATTGCCACTGGTCCACTTGCCGCCTGCCATGTCTGCACTCAGCTTTATTGTATTGCCGATAGACACAGAAACAGGCCCTGTGATCTTGGGGATGATCAACGTACCATCACATGGGGATTTATCACCGCCTTTTTTGCACGACGCAAGCCCGGCAATTAGCAAAACCAGTAAGAAGAGGTATCTTTTGTTCATAAGTAGGAGAAATGCGTATTGTTTATAGGAATTAGTGGTACTACTTACCGGATTTCACCCTGCATAGTGCTGCAATTTGGCACAGCATGTGCCGGCATAACTATTCAGTTGCTTCCTTACACAATACTACATCATTGATCTCAAAATGTACTATGGCCGGGAATAAAAATGCCGCCGTCTGTCTGCCGTCAGGCAGCGTTTGTAACACTCGCACATCTTACCATCTTGAAATCACATAAATCTTAGCTTGCCTACCGATAGGTAGGTTCAGACAACCCACAGCAGAAAAGCCCATCAGTGTGATCTTTTAATCCGTTTAATCCGCGACCCGCCTACCGTAGGCAGGCCCGCCTACCGATAGGTAGGTTCAGACAAAAAGCACTCGCGCATCCAATCATCTTGAAATCTTATCAATCCTAGTTCTGACAAACCACCGCAGGCAGGTTCAGACAACCGACAATTCCCCCAACAAAGCCCTCATTCGACCTCACCCTCTCCCTCGGAGAGGGCCGGGGAGAGGTTTTTATGACACTACAGAAAACGCACTATCATAAAACTTTGTCCCCGGTAAATTCAGAACGGCACCAGACCTTTGTGCCAAACCTAAAATACCACTATCATGCTAAACGAAAAGAAACACCAGGCAAAAACCCTCTTCTTCCAGTCAGGACTCAACAACAGCCAGATCGCGTCCCTGTTAAACGTCAGCCGTCGCAGCATATCCACATGGGTCAAAGAGGGCGATTGGAACCGCCTCAAACAGTCGGCAAAATACTTACCGTCCATGCTGGCCGAGAATTGTTATCACATCATCGGCCACCTTACCGAAAGTTACCTTTCCGAGAGCCGGATGACCAACCCCATCACATTCAAAGAAATAGAAGGTCTGCACAGACTCACCCTCACAGCCCAAAAGCTGCAGAACCGCTGCACCATAAACGAGAACATGGAGCTCTTCGGCTACTTCATGGAAATGGTCTCGCAGCGCAACCCCGAACTCGCCCGCAACATACACCCATATATCGACGAATTTATATCTGCACGCGCCTCAGTCTACACACAACACATCCAACCCGATACATTCAATTCCATGGGCAGGATACCCGTCCCTGAGGTCGACAACACCGAAGCTCAGCTCGACCGTCAGGAACAATACCTCAGCGACCCCGACGTTATAGAGGCATACAAACAATGGGGCATCCCCCACCCCTACGACGAACAACCCTCGTCCGACCAACCCGTATCACCTATAACTAATGAAGAAATTTCCCCCGAACCGCCAAAGAGCACCCCTCCCGAAACTTCCCACACCGACACACAGGTGGGAAGAAGTGCGCAGTTTTTGGGAAGTAAAATGAAGCAAACTTCCCACACACCCATTGATAATCAACAACCCTCACAAAAAAGCATACAAATAAAATTTCCTGCGCAACCCGCCACTCCCGATATCACCCAACCCAAAAGATCATGGCGAGAACTGACTATAACTCCACCTCCCGCAGACAATCCCACCGGCAATATTATCTGACGTCCGCCCCTATCGTAAGCCTGAACGAAAACACAATAATTGAAAGTCGATCAACGTCTTTCAAATATTCTATTATATGTCACCCTGAGCCCCGTCGGGGCTAACGCTTTGTAGCTGATAAGAATAATTGAGGAAAGAGCCCCGTAGGGTGCTCCCCCATTTATGTATGGATAGCCCTTACCGGGCATTGAACTACAATGTTCATTTTTTTGCTACAAAGCGATAGCACCTATCGGCTTTTCAAACAAATGCGCTTGGCGGGGCATTATGGAGATCAGAAACCCTAACAGGGGTTACAAACGCTATACCCCGCGGTCAACACCTATTATTTATCTACAGAATTCATTCCAAATGTACTTTGGCAATTCATAATTGACGAACAAGTACTTACTATCAGAATATACCGCATGACCAAAATTATCCATACAAATCTCCTTTACCAACAAGTCACCGGAATACACACGTATGTTCATTCTTGCATCAATTCGTTTGTCTGTGTCATAGGTTACCCTTCCTGAGCCAATGTATTTAATAATAGAATCATATTCAGGTTCATCGCCGCGCATCGTATATTCTCTGTTGTTATGCCCCCAAGCATTTCCGACGCAACAACAATTAATTCTATTGTGAGGTAAAAACCAACTATCGCATAACACCTGCACGGTTATTCGTTTTGATCTCTTTTTCTTTTTTTCAGCAACTTCCGAATTACACCCAACAAACAAAAATACTAAAGAGCATGCTATTAAGACCTTTAAATTACCCATACTTCGATCTATTATTCATTCTAAAATCGTTTGTAGTTCACGGATACTTGTATGTAAAGGAGACGAATACCAAATAACTGGAATCAATTCTCTTCTTCATCAATTTCCTTTCGAAGCTCAACCATCCTTGCAACCAGCTTTTTACCAAAAAAATATATCCACAACATCAAAATTGGAAATATGATCAACACATAGGCAAGACCATCTAACGCATAATCTCCCATCTCCAAAATAATAAATGGAATTACAAATACGCACAATATCAACTTACATGCGGTTAATAATAAAAGCCTTGTTTTTTTTCGTAGCATTCATTTTGGTGAATAGTGGTCAGATTATGTACGTGTCGATACAGAGAAAAGTAGATTGCCTATTCTAAATTAATATCTTGATGTTTATCTTTTTGCTCTTTCAGTTTCAGAATTTTCTTCGTAGTTGCCCCTCCAAATACATACACCCATACTAATGATGCTATTAACCCCAAGAAAACAATTGGCTTATCCACCCATATTAATCGCGATACAACAATGAAAGTAGCTGGAATTACTAAGCAGTTAAGCAACAAGACCACTGCTAAGCGTCTCATTTTCTTCCTATACATCTCATCATCCATAATTCATTTATTTGGCTGATACCAGTATTGTCTTTTACAGTTATTTATGCTGCGATATTCTATAGACAAATAACCAACTCAGGTTACAACTACCCCTTTTCACTGCTCAATCGTCCAAGCGACCCGGTTCGTTTTCAACGAAAATACTCCTTTTAAGTTATCAATGGTTCGGCGGGGCTCACCATGACATTTACACAAACCATCATCCTAATTCCCTCCCGCCAACAATCGCTACATTAAGTAGCTTTGCAGCATGGCAGTTATCCATCCGTTATCAGAAGGGGTATTTACGATAGGACACGATAAAGTATTTGTACCGTTTAATGTGGAGACCGATGTGCTTACCGACCGGCCCACGGGGTCGCTGCTGGTGGAGGTGCAACCGTTTCTGGTGGTGACAGATAAGGATGTGATAGTGCTGGAAACCGGCCTGGGCTTCAACAATGCCGATGGGGTGCTGCAGATACATGACAATCTGCGCCGCCACGGCTACGAACCCGCCGCCGTGACCAAGGTGCTGCTGACACACCTGCACAAAGACCATGCGGGTTGCTTGGTGTTCCGCAGCAATGGCATGGTGCTGCCCACCTTCCCCAATGCCGATTATTACATCTACCGCCCCGAGGCCGATCATGCACTGGCAACGGGCATGCCATCGTACCATCCCGAGGATATAGAGCCGATACTGGGCACGGGCCGTGTGCGCTGGATAGATGGCGAAGAAGGGGTGATAGACGGTTACATACACTACATGCACTCGGGCGGGCATTGCCCCCAGCACATTGTGTACCTTATAGACGATGGCACGGACAAGGTGTTCTTTGGCGGCGACGAGGCACCCCAACTAAAACAAATGAAGATGCGCTATGTGGCCCGCTACGACTATGACGGCAAAAAGGCAATGGCCCTGCGCGAGCAATATGCCGAGCGCGGCCGTGCCGAAGGTTGGCAGTTCCTGTTTTACCACGATGTGAAAACGCCGGTATCTACGCTTTAGATAGGCTATTTGGCCGTCTTCATGCACTTGGCAAACTGCATAATGGCGTTGGCACTATCGGCAGGGAAGGTCTTCTCTTGACCCGCAATGATGAATTTGGATATCTTCTTGGATGAGATCTCGTCGATCTGGCCGGGATTGAGGGTGTAGAAAACGTATCGGGTGGCCTCGGTGCGGTCGTCGGTGAAGTCGTGACTCACATCAACGGTGTCGTCCACTATGCGCGAGTTATCGTCAAACACTATGGTCAGCGATTTCTCCTGCTTTTCGGTCTGTCCGCCATCGGCAGTTGCATTGTAAATGGCCTCGAGCGGGCACACCACATGGAACATGGCCACGAAGTTGTCGTAGGGGAACTCTTCGTCCTTACTGATACTGCGCTTGAGCCTGATGGCCGGCGTTTCGTTCTGTTTATACGGAGTAGAGAAGTCGGTCTGTACCTTATTCTCAGACACCTCCTTCTTTAAGAGCTTGCAAAAATCCTGTGCCGATGCACCCTGAGCCAGTGCCAACAGCACCAAAGTATAGAACAACTTCATGAGTAAACAGTTTAAAAAGACGGTATAAATATAACAATTAAGCAAGCAAATGACAAACACCACTACTGTACACATTGCTACCTATGGGCGGTTTGGGCTATCTTTGCCCCAGTTGCAACTACTTTTACGTTTCATGGCCGAATCAAACAAACTGACAAAGTCCATCCTGATAGCATATGGTTTCTTTATAGCACTCGCACTGGCGTGGTTCGTTACCAGTTTTGTGGTGGGTGGTTACTTCAATCTGGTGGCATTCATCACACTGGCGGTTTTCAGCGCTCAGGCCTATTACAAGAACCGCATTGCCAATCTGGTGCTGGGGCTTATCATACTGCCGGCGTCCATCTTCTGGGGGCTGCAGTTTGCCTATTCGGGCGGCAAAACGGGCTTCGATACATTCATCAATGTGATGTTGCTGCTGTCGGCCACCAGTCTGGCCATGTCTATAGTACTGGTGTTCGGTTACCTGAAAATGAGCTTCGGTAACGACAACTAATATCCCGCCCCAACATCGCTCTCATGGTAAAGACCGTATCCATACAGCTGCTGCCTGCCGATGCCTTTGATGAAAGGGTGATCCGCCGCGTGGCTGCCGAGGAATGCGGGGTGCACACGAAGCGGATAACGGGCTACCATATCCAGAAACGATCTATAGACGCACGGTCACGGCAGGCAAAGTACATACTGCAACTGGAGGTGTTTATTGATGGCAAAGTGACGGAAGCACCCGCCTTTGACCCCGAGCTGCGCAACGTGAGTAACGGGCATCCGGTGGTGATAGTGGGCGCCGGCCCGGCAGGATTGTTTGCCGCACTGAGGCTGATAGCCGCTGGTAGGAAACCCATCATCATAGAGCGGGGCAAGGATGTGCGCAGCCGCCGCCGCGACCTGGCCGCCATCAACAAAGAGGGGGTGGTCAATCCGGAATCGAACTACTGTTTTGGAGAAGGCGGCGCCGGCACCTACAGCGACGGTAAACTCTACACCCGGTCTACGAAGCGGGGCAATGTGTTGCGTATCCTGCAGCTTTTCCACCACTTTGGCGCAGATGCTGATATTCTGATAGACGCTCATCCGCATATAGGTACCAATAAGCTGCCGCAGATCATTACGGCCATGCGCCAACAGATCATAGAATGTGGCGGAGAGGTGCATTTTGAGACCAAACTCACCGACCTGCTACTGGACGGCGACAAGATAGCGGGCATCAGAACAGCGGCGGGCGAAACCATCAAATGCGATTCGGTGATATTGGCCACCGGTCACTCTGCCCGCGACATATTTGAATTGCTGCACCGTAAGGGCATCCTGATAGAGGCAAAACCGTTTGCACTGGGCGTGCGCATAGAACACCCGCAACACCTGGTGGACACCGCACAATACCATTGCCAGCTGCGCGACGCGCACCTGCCCCCTGCCAGCTATTCGCTGGTGGCGCAGGAGAATGGCAGAGGCGTATTCTCGTTCTGCATGTGCCCGGGCGGCATCATTGCACCCGCGGCTACAGCACCCGGCGAGCTGGTGGTGAACGGCTGGTCGCCCTCCAAGCGCAATAACCCGTATGCCAACTCGGGCACAGTAGTGGCCGTTGACGAGCATGATTTTGCCAAATATGGCTTTAAAGGTCCGCTGGCGGCGATGCAATACCAGCAGATGGTGGAGCAGCGCGCTTTCGTGGCCGGTGGTGGCCAGCTGGTGGCACCCGCCCAACGCATGACGGACTTTGCAACGGGCAAGTCCTCTTCTACCCTGCCCGATTGCTCCTATCTACCGGGCATCACATCGGTGCCTATGGACAAGGTGCTGCCACGGGAAGTGACCGATGCACTGCGCAAAGCCGTGGTGACCTTTGGCAAGAAGATGAAGGGCTACTACACGGAGGATGCGGTGCTGGTAGCTACTGAGTCGCGTACCAGTTCTCCCGTGCGCATACCGCGCGACAAGGACACTATGGAGCATGTGCAGATAAAGGGTCTGTACCCATGTGCGGAGGGCGCGGGATATGCGGGGGGCATTGTATCGGCAGCGATAGATGGTGAGCGCTGCGCCGAGATGTGCATAGCGAAGATGGCGTGACGGCGGCCATTAGCAGCAAAAAAGAAGGGCACCTTTCGGCGCCCTTCATGTATCACAAAACGTTAGTTGGTTATTGTTTAGACAGTGTACCTGTGTACACGTTGTTGCCACCTACCGCACGGTAGAAGTAGAGACCCGCAGCCAGCGCCTTACCACTGATAGCGGTAACAGATGCCGGCTTCAGTTCCTGCTCCAGTACCAGACGGCCATCGGCTGTATAGAGACGGAACATAACCTGATCGGTACCGGCTTCGGTAGTGATATTCCACTCGTCCTTAGTAGGATTAGGGAACACAGCAAGCGAAGGATTGCTGCCGTAAAGATCGCCCACTGCAGTGAAACTGCTTGGATAGAAACCGGTGCCGCCGCCATTGAGTGTGCTCATCTTCATGCTGGCAAACAAAGTGGTACCGATGTTGCTGTAAGACCACTTGCTGGTGCTTGGTGAAGTAGCATAGCCATAAATAGTAACATTTGCCGATGGTGCAAACATCACACTATCCACTCCAGGATTAGGGTTGGTTGGTGTGTTCACTTTGTAGAACTTGTAGCTGGTGAGCGGAGAAGCACCCGGTGTGCTGCCGTTTACGTCTGATGTGTCCTTAGCAGTGAATGGGAACATTACCGTAACAGGAGAGGTTGGCTCCTGAGTAGTAGTGATTTTCCAGTAACGGCGCATAGCATAATTGTTGGTCAGAGAAGTGCCTGACGTACCTGCAGGGAAAGAGACGAGGTCGGCAGTGCCGCCGCCATAACCTGAGATGGTAGCGGTCATGACGCTGAAGCCTGCAGAATCGAGCGTGCCGATGTTGTTGCGGTGTTTCTTCATCACAAGGACCAGTGTGTCATCCGCTTGATCTGCAGTGTTCTTGTCGAACCAGTAGTAGGTAGTAGTGTCGCCACCGTAGATGTCGGTACACTCCCTGTTGGCGCTAAGTGTTTTACCTGCAACCTGAAGGGCCACGTTAGGGCGATACACTTCGCCACAAGTGGTTGAGAATTTGGTGCGGATGTGCCTGCGTATGGTGTCGCCGGGCTGCATTCCAAAACCTTTGGTAAGGTTGATACCAACGCTCTGCAAGTGGCAGTAACTCATTACAGTACCACCGCCTGAAGGGTAAGCGGGAGAAGGAGTAGCACATGAACCTTCAAGGGTCATACATGCATCGATGGCAGTGATACGTGCAGGAGGATTCCAGCAGCAACGGTGTGTGTGTGGCGAACCAACAATGTGTCCCATTTCGTGGGCAAGCACCATGAGGTTCCAGCTATAGGTAGGGAAATTAGTGACACCGCTGTTTGAGATGTTTGCGAAGCCATAAGGGCCGCTTGAGTCGAATGCATAAGAAGAACAAAGCGCTTTGAGCCATGCCACACCGCCCATGTTGCCGGAAACGGTTGACAGCAACAGTGCGAGGTCGCAACCATGCATCACGTTCTTAGTAGCACCGCCGAACTTCTTGAGGAAGCGGATAGATTGCTTGATCGTGATGGCCTGATAGATGTCGGTTGCGGTATTAACCTGTACGTAACGCAGCACTATAGGAACGCCCTCGTTGCGGTAGATAGTTGCCTGGTTGTTGAAAAGCGCTGTAAGGAAGTTGGTAACGGTTGTTACGTTTGATCCTTTCTTGGTGTAAGTGTCGTAGTCGGCAACCTCCATAACACGGAGTTGATTACAGCTGTTGTACACCATATTATTAAGGAATGTAGTTGTTTTTCCGCCCAGCTTCTGCTCGCCATAAACGTCCGGCAAAAGATCAGCATCGCAACCGGGGCCTTGTGACTTGTCGATGATCTTTACGTCATTGTAAAGGATGTAGTCGCGGTGGTAATCCCACTCTTTGCCCGTCATGCTGTTTGGCACCAGTACGAAGTTGCCCACATCAGGAATTGAGAAGATACCGTAAACCTCGTTGTTGAAGAATGAGAACGAAGCGACAGAACCCTGAATACCTTTTACGATACCACGGTAGTAGAGACCGGGTGTGTAATCGACCTTGGTGTCTTTGCCATTCTCGCCTACCGCGTGCACCTCAAAGTCATTGGCAAGGATGTCATATTTACCCAGTTCAATGGTGTACGTGCTACCATTAACACCGGGCACAACCAGACTGATAGCCGAATGTTTGGCTTTCATGAACTCAGCGACGTGCGCATAGTCGATAGAAAGTGGCTGGGCCTCTTCGACAAACTTGAGCAGTTCGGTTTTGTCGAAGTTGTTGTCAGGGGTCCAAATGTTACTAACGGTTACAAACTCATTGGTCGTTTTCATGCGACTGATGAAAGCGTCCATAGGCGTGTAGTTAGTAGCAAATGAGCGTACTGCGAAAAAGCACAGCAGAAGGGCAATGCCGACGTAACCTATTCTTTTTTTCATTTTTGTTAAAAATATTTACTTCAAGAAAAATTTACGGTATGCAATATAAGTAAAAACGAGTATTGAAAATTCAATATTGAGTTGAATTACAGCACTTTATTTATCTATATTCTTATAGACAAACCCTAAAACAACTGCCCGGAACGATGTTCGCATGATACTACTAACCAAAAATTAATAAAAAAAGTGGCCCGATAAGAGCCACTTTCCTGAGCGTAAATTTTGCTATTAATTTTCGAAGTACTGCTTTAATTCTTCGTTAAAGTACTGAAGTGCATTCCTTATTGGTAGTGGCAAGCCACCGCCAAGGGCACACAGCGATCCGATCTCCATAGTTGTGATAAGATCGGTGAAGAGTACCCGATCCATTTTGTAGTCGGTATTGATGGCTTTGTCCACCATTTCGTAACCACGTGTTGAACCGAGACGGCATGGGAAGCACTTTCCACAGCTTTCATGAGCGGTGAACCGGAAAAGATGCTCAACGTACCTGATAACCGGATATTCCTGTGGAAGGCAAACGACTGATGCGTGGCCGAGCAGAAAACCAGCCTGTGAGAAGGATTCGAAATCGACTGTTAATTCGTCGATCTTGCTGACAGGCACCAGCCCACCAAGCGGGCCACCAATGTGCATCGCCTTAACCGCTTTGCGGAAGCCGCCACCGAGGGTATCAGTCACAACGCGGAGGGGCGTACCCATATCGACCTCGTAAATACCCGGGCGATTGAAGTGCCCATCGAGAGACACGAGTTTGGTGCCGGTGGAGCGGCCCTTGCCTATTGCTGCAAACGCATCGCCACCGTTCTCGACGATCCAGGGGATGCATGCAAGTGTCTCGACGTTGTTGACAACAGTAGGCTTGTTGAACAGACCATGTTGTGTGGGGTACGGAGGACGCACACGAACTTCCGGACGCTGCCCTTCAATTGAGGAAAGGAGGGCGGTCTCTTCGCCGCATATATAGGCGCCCTGCGCCTTTATGACCTTGAAATCATAAGAGAAACCAGAGCCGAGGATATTCTGACCGATGTAACCAGCGGTGCGAATCTCGTCGATAGCCGCCTGAGTGATGGCAACCGCTTCGGGATATTCGCCACGGATATAGACCACACCATGACCAGCGCCGGCAATGTACCCGGCGATAATCATGCCGAGGAGGACAGAATGAGGGCGTTCCTCTAATAAGTAACGATCGCTATACGCGCCGGGATCGCCTTCATCGGCATTGCAGACGATGAACTTGGTATCACCCGCGGTGTTTTTGCAAGACTCTAATTTGAATGCGATGGGGAAACCGGCTCCTCCCCTGCCCCTGAGTCCTGACACTTTGAGTGTGGCAAGAAGATCATCGGGTGACATGGACAGCGCTTTCTTCAGTATCGCATAATATGGTGCTAAGCCAGGGAAAGGTGCAGTGAGTAACTCCGTGCCTGAAGCAGCAACATGGTACTTGTCCATAGGAAGGGCTGCACCGTCTTTGATGTCACTTATCTTGTCGATGTCGGTACCTGAGTAGTTACGGCCGGCGTAATGAAACGCAGAATTCTCGTGACAACGACCAAGGCAGCACATCTCCCCTATCTCATCTTCGGCAAAGGCGCCTTTCAGCTTATTATGCAGGGCGTCTTGAGTACCGGCGACCAAACAAGCGCTACCGTTGCAGGCGTAGACCTTTTTACCCTGATTTTCGGGGCGGAGAAAATCATAAAAGGTTGCGGCACCATACACATTCGCCTTACCCATCAAAAATTCATCGGCAAGCGCTGATGCCTGTTCTTTGGAAACGGCGCCGGTCTGAGAAGCGGCAATGCCGAGCTCTTCAAACAGGTTTTCGCGCAAGCCTTTACGGCCTGATAATTCGCTTAGATTCTTTGACATAACAATGCTGATCTTACTAGTTAATCAAATGTAAGATAGGAAATTCATTTTTTGTGCATAACGCTGAAACAGGTTATTCCATGAATTCGCTCAGTTCGAGCCAGCGCATTTCTTTTTCCTCCAGCGCGGTAGTTATCTCGGTTATGCGTACGCTCAGCTTCTGTATCTCATCATAGGCCAGACCAGACATAGCCATGCGCTCTGTTACTGCTGTTTTTTCGGCTTCCAGAGCAGGCATATCCTTTTCGAGCTGTTCAAATTCGCGTTTTTCCTTAAATGACAGTTTGCGTTTGGCGGATGGTACAGCCGTGACCTGATCAGAGGATGCAGCGGTAGCTGGTTCGGGAGCGGCGCTTTCTTTGGTTTTCTCGCGCGTACGCTCCTCGATGCGGTATTGGGAATAGTTGCCGGGGAAATCGCGCACCACTCCATCACCTTCAAAAACAAACAAGTGATCTACCAGTCTGTCCATGAAGTAACGATCGTGCGACACTATGACTAGGCAACCCTGAAACTCGGCGAGGAAATTCTCGAGTACCGAAAGTGTAGGAAGATCGAGGTCGTTGGTAGGTTCGTCGAGAACCAGGAAGTTGGGGTTGCGGAACAGGATCGTAAGCAACTGGAGTCGCTTCTTCTCTCCCCCACTCAGTTTGGACAGGTAGGTATACTGCTGCTCTGGCGGGAAGAGGAATAACTGAAGGAACTGTGCGGCACTGAGGGTGCCACCATTGGCCAATGGAAAATTCTCGGCAATACCTTTTACGTACTCGATGATCCTCATATCCTCTTTTATCTCGAGGCCTTGCTGTGAGAAATTGCCAAAGACAACCGTATCACCGATGTTGATCTTGCCGCTATCAGCCTGCTCAAAACCCTGCAACATATTGAGGAACGTACTCTTGCCAGCACCATTCTTACCGATGATACCTATGCGTTCTCCCTTTTTGAAAGTGTAGTCGAATCCTTTAAGAATGACTTTGTCGCCGTAACTTTTGTAAACCTTTTTCATCTCGGCGATCTTGCCACCGAGGCGTGTCATTTTCACCTGAAGCTCCACCTGCAAGTCCACTACTTTTTGCTTGGCTTTGGCTTCAACCTCATAAAAGTTATCCTGACGACTTTTGGATTTAGTAGTTCGGGCGCGGGGTTGTTTACGCATCCATTCGAGCTCTTTCCTGTACAGGTTGCGCGCTTTGTCGATATTGGCGAGTGTATTTTCAATCCTGGCGGCTTTTTTCTCCAAATACTCCTGGTAATCGCCACGATAGGTAAAAATCTGTTCACCGTCGAGTTCCCAGATGACATCACAAACGTCTTCGAGGAAGTAACGATCGTGGGTGACCATGAGCAAAGTGACCTTTTCCTGGTTCAAGTAATTTTCGAGCCACTCCACCATACCAACGTCGAGATGGTTGGTAGGTTCGTCCATTATAAGCAGGACGTGCCGATGTTCGAAACCGATGTCGATGAGTATTTGTGCGAGAGCCACGCGTTTGCGCTGCCCCCCTGACAAGGTGCGAACAGGTTGATTGAGATTGTGGATATTCAGTTTTCCGAGGATCTGGTGGACTTTTGCCTCAAAATCCCATGCACCCAGCTCGTCGAGGCGCGCCAAGGCGGCCGAGAGCTCGGCGGGATCTTTTTCTTTCTCGGCTACGACCTTTTCGTAATGACGGAGCGCCTCGGCTACAGGATGCCGGTAATGGAAGATATTATCGAGAACGGTGGCATTTTCATCAAACTTCGGCTCCTGTTCGAACAGAGCCACCGAGACATCTTTATGCACCCAAACGGTGCCTTCATCAACCGTGTCCTTGCCGGCGAGAATGCGGAGGAGTGTAGACTTGCCCGTTCCGTTCCTTGCGATGAGGGCTATCTTATCTCCCTCACTTATATGGAAAGTAATATTTGTAAACAGTGGTTTTATCCCGTAGGTCTTGCTGATACGCTCAGCAGAAAGGTAATGCATATTATGTGTAAAGGTAGCACGATGCCGTGAATGAATTGGCAGTAGTTGAACAAAATAACGTTTAAATATTTGCGTTAAAAAACATATTGCACTACTTAAAATAGTTAAAAAATCAGATAGAAATGACTTACATTGTGAGTGAAATATACCCCCACTACGTAGCATAATGACAAGACAATGGATACTGATCCTGTTGCTTCCGATACTGTGTAGCAAACTGAGTGCCCAGACTCGCATGGTCCCAGCTGAGATATTTGCTGTGGCCACCACCCCAGAGGAGCGAATAGCCGCTTATAAGAAAATATTTAAATATTATGAATTTTCCAGTCCAGACACTGCTAAAAAGTATCTGCGTGAGGGAATGAAAGAATTCACAGCGACCAATAATCAGATCGGCATCGGTGCGATGACAGTATTGGACGCATATATGGATGCCGACCAGGGACGGCGTGCGATGGCAAAAGAAAAACACACCCGTGCTCTTGAGATCTTTTCGAAAGTGAAACATTTGAAAGGGATGGCAACCGCACACAGCGGCATCGGGATATTGGAAGTAAAATCGGGCAACTTCACAGCTGCCACGCGGCATTTTTTGGAAGCGCTACGCATTTTTGAGTCTATAGGCGACAGGGATGGCGTAGTGAACGTGTATCAGAAGCTGGGTGCTGTAAATGAAGCGAGCAATAATCTGGATAAATCGCTTGAATATTATAATCTGGCGATAAAAGAAATGGAGAAAAGCCCCGTGAAAGGAACAAACCCTGCATGGATCTTCAACAATATCGGAATTGTTTACGGCAAGATGGGGCAACTTGAAAAAGCGCTCAGATACCTGCAAATTGCATTGGATAGCTGTACCACGCCCGCATTCACAGATCTGCGTTTACTGACGTTGAATAACCTGGGTATACTTCATGACAAAATGGGTCAGGATGCGAAAGCCTTGAAATACTTTGACGAAGCTATAGCAATAACTGCAGACAAAGAACTACCGGAAAACCGCGCGAGACTGAGCGTGAGCAGAGCTTCTGTAGTGAATAAAACAGATCCTGCAAAAGGCTTACAAATGCTGAAGGAAGCACTGTTACTTGCGCAGCAACTGGGACTTAAAACACTGGAAGCGGACATATATGACTGCATGGCAGAATCGTGTGAGCGACTGAAACAATATGAACAAGGATATCAATATCTGAAAAAGGTAAGATCACTCGTAGACTCGCTTGAAAATCTTGAAAAAACGCAGGAAATGGCCAACCTTCAGTCGCAATATGAATTGGAAAAGACCAAGAGCAAGGTCGTGCAGATAGAGGCGCAACACAAAACAGATAAAACAATAAAAGAGTTCACCCTGATACTGGTGCTAGTGCTTACATCAATGTTATTCATTGTTGCGGGGAGCTATCGAAGAACCAAGAAACTGAATCAAGAGCTGAGCGTTCAAAAAGAAAATCTCCGACGTTCGAACGACATTAAAGACAGGTTGTTTTCCGTAATAGGCCATGACCTGAGAGGACCTTTGGGGCAGATACCTCCGTCTCTTGAATTGCTTGAAGGCGATAGCATGACACCAGATGAGCGCCGGTATGTAGTGTCTGAATTATCGGCACAGACGAAGGCTTCAATAGACACACTGGATAAATTGCTTGTTTGGGGAACCAAACAGATGCAGGGAAATGAGAAAAATGAGACCCGGATCAATGTAAAAGAGCAAGCCTCTGAGACACTTGAACTACTTACAGCCCAAGCGAAAGCAAAAAGAATACTTTTAAAAGACGAGTTACCGGAACATTTATGCGTTATGGCCGACCCTTCGCACTTTGATTTCATATTGCGCAATCTCCTTTCCAATGCTATCAAGTTCACGCATCAGGAAGGGACTGTAGAGTTGAGTGCCGATTCCAAATCCCAACCAGGATTTGTGGTGTTCAGTGTTGCAGATACAGGCGTAGGAATACCCAAAGAGCAGATGGAAAAACTATTTGAACAGTTTAATATGGCCTCAAGAGGGACAGCAAATGAAAAAGGATCTGGAATAGGTCTGATGTTGTGTAAAGAATATGCCGAATCGAACGGAGGGAAAATATGGGCCACATCAAAGACCGGTGAAGGATCGACATTCTATTTCTCGCTGAGGAATTGTGTTCAGGCATAAACATAAAAGAGGCACCGTATGGCGCCTCTTTGAACAAAAATAATATTTTCCAGATCAATAAGCGCGGGCAAATAAGACCCTTTGTGTAGATGGCTTACCGGTAAGGATACACGCACCTGCTTCCTGCTCGTTGTTCAACGGAATGCAACGTATGGTTGCCTTGGTCAATTCCTTGATCTTTTCTTCTGTTTCGGGAGTACCATCCCAATGAGCGGCAACAAAACCGGCCTGTTCGTCCAGTACTTTTACGAATTCATCCCAGGTATCGACCTTGCGGGTATTATCGTTGCGGAACTGTAGCGCCTTCGCATACATGTTGGACTGTATATCGTCGAGTAATGCGCCAATGTGAGCTGACAATCCGTCTAAGGAGACAGATGCTTTCTCCTTAGTATCGCGGCGTGCGACTTCGGCAACATTATTTTCCATGTCGCGTGCACCTAAGGCAATACGCACCGGAACACCCTTTAAGTCATACTCGGCGAATTTCCATCCGGGTCTTGCCGTATCGTCATCGTCAAATTTGACACGGATGCCTTTTGAACGCAATTCTGACACCAATGAATTGGCATAGTTGTTGATGCGTGCCTGTGCTTCGGGATCCTTGTTCATGATAGGAACGATGACCACCTGAAGCGGCGCAATACGCGGAGGCAGTACCAAGCCCTGATCGTCGCTATGCGCCATTACGAGCGCGCCGACCAAGCGTGTAGAAACGCCCCAGGATGTAGCCCAAACATAATCAAGCTTATTCTCCTTATCCCGGAAAGTAACATCAAATGCCTTTGCGAAATTCTGACCCAGGAAGTGTGAAGTACCTGCCTGCAGTGCCTTTCCGTCCTGCATGAGCGCCTCAATACAATAAGTATCTTCAGCACCTGCAAATCGCTCATTGGCGGTCTTAACGCCACGAACAACAGGCACGGCCATGTACTGCTCGGCAAAAGTGGCGTAGACCTCCAACATCTTTTGGGTCTCTTCGATAGCCTCTTCGCGCGTAGCGTGCGCGGTGTGGCCCTCCTGCCAAAGGAACTCGGTGGTGCGCAGGAACAGACGTGTGCGCATTTCCCAGCGAACAACATTGGCCCACTGGTTGATGAGCAATGGCAGGTCGCGGTAAGATTGGATCCAGTCTTTGTATGTGTTCCAAATAATCGTCTCAGAAGTAGGGCGCACGATGAGCTCTTCCTCAAGTTTAGCATCCGGATCGACAATGACGCCGCCGCCATTGGGATCGTTCTTGAGACGGTAATGTGTAACTACAGCACATTCTTTGGCAAAACCTTCTACGTGAGCAGCCTCTTTGCTTAGAAAGCTCTTGGGAATAAACAAAGGAAAATATGCATTCTGGTGACCGGTCTCCTTGAACATACGATCGAGCACATCGCGCATGTTTTCCCACAGAGCATAACCGTGTGGCTTTATGACCATACAACCTTTTACAGCAGAATAATCTGCAAGTCCGGCCTTCAAAACAATGTCGTTATACCATTGTGAATAATCTTCACTTCTTGATGTTATTTCCTTTGACATAAAAGTAAACCTGAGGTAATTTTAATAGTCTGATAAAAAGACAGAAAGACCGGACCTGAGCTCAACTATAAATTGTTAAAATTCAATGTATGAAGTCTTCCGAATGGCGCAAATGTAGTAATTTCACTAAGGATTTTACCTAAAAACAATTCAAAATGAAACGTTTCGTACTGACCGGACTGCTGATAGCGGGAGTGATACAGGGAGCAACTGCTCAGGTGGATGATATTTATGCATCGGGTTCAGATCAAAGTAATCAATCGGCCAAAGAACAACGCCGTGAAGAGCGAAGGAAACAGCGTGAAGAAAGACGCACTGACAGCTACCGAAACCAATATGATGAAAACAATGGCGGAGGCGATCAAAGCGGCCAATATAATGATGGCAGCTACGGTGGCGATGACTACGTAGATTACGATGACGACTACTCGTATAGTACACGCATGAACCGTTTTGACAACGACTTCTACAATATGGGGTACTACAGTACGTTTTACAATCCGTATTGGTACAACAGGAACTGGTATGACCCATACTGGGGTTACAACCCATGGCGCCCCGGGTTCAGCGTGAGCGTTGGGTATGGCGGACCGTACTGGAGTTCGGCATGGGGTTGGAACACCTGGTATGGATATGGCGCGTGGGGCAGTTATTGGAATTACCCTTACTATGGCGGCTGGTATTCACCGTACAATTATGGCGGCGGATATTGCGGTGGTTATTATAATGGATATTGGAACGGATATTATGCAGGCCATTACGGCAACAACTATAACAACGGCACCCGTTACTACCGTCCGGCAGGCACAAGGGTGTACCAGAATACTGCATACAACGGTCCGAGGGGCGGAACCGGATACCGCTCAGCCCCAAGCCAATTGGGCCTGAGAAATTACGGACCGAACAATACGTATAGGACCTATGGCAACGGCTACCGTACCGGTGCACCTCAGCGGGGCGACCAGTTCAATACCAACCGAGTAGGACAAAACGGGCAGGAAAACGGATCGCGGACGTACCGAAATAATGGCTGGGGTGGTAACCGAAACGGCAACAACGGGGTGCAGAATAATGAGCCAGCCCGGACACGCGGCTTTTTCAACAACGTTGGCCGCAACATTGCCGAACAACGCAACTTCGACAACGGGAGTGGTTCGAGGTATAACAACAACCAACAACAACCCAATGGTGGCGGCAACCAAGGCGGCAGGTCCTACAGCAACCCGAACCCGGGTGGCAGAACATACAGCAACCCGAACCCTGGCAATAGCAATCCCGGAGGAAGGTCGTTCGGCAATCCGGGTGGTGGAAACCCAGGTGGTCGCTCAATCGGGAACCCAGGTGGCAGTAATCCATCACCAAGCGGTGGTGGTGGTGGTGGAATAAGAGGTGGTGGTCGCCGATAGGACTTAGCGTTAAACTATTCATAATAAAGGCATTGTTACCCGAGGTAATGATGCCTTTTAGATTTAAGCATTAAAACAGGTACAGTATTTGTAGTTATTTTGCAGATATATCCTGATCCAAACACACTAACATTATGCGATACACCAAGCTTGTATTGATACCAACACTCTCGATAGGCGCGGCCACGGCGAGCGCACAGATAACTGAAAACATACAGGGAATGAACAGCGGCGTGCAACAGGCATACGCTTTATCGAACCTGACGGTGCAAGGCACTGCGAGATCGATGGGATTTGGTAACGCACTTGGCTCTATAGGGGGTGATTTCAGTGCGCTGAGTGTGAACCCTGCGGGACTGGGTGTGTACAGATCATCGGAACTGACATTCACCCCTACCCTGAGGATGAACAGTGCCAGCAGTCAGTATCTGGGCGAAGTGAAAGAAGACAATAATACACGTTTCAATTTCAATAATGTTGGTATCGTTTTCACCAATGCACCAAAGGGAAAACGGTACGAGAAAAGAAAATGGAAAGCGGTATCCTTCGCTATTGGGAACAACCGTGTTGCTGACTTTAACCGCAATTACAGTTTTGCCGGAAACAACTCAGCGAACTCCGCGTCGCAGACGTTTGAGGCAGACGCGAACAAATTCTATGAAGACCCATACAGCACGAACCCAATAAGCGTGCCCGGATACATAGGATATCAGGGATACGTTATCAACAACTACAACAATCAGAAATACGAATTCGCTTCGAGTGTGCCGTTTTCGGGTGGCGTGCGGCAGGAAGTGACTGTAAAAGAGCGGGGACGGATCAACGAATTCGCGTTGTCGCTGGGCGGCAATTATAAGGAGCAACTGATGCTGGGTGCCACGTTGGGATTACCAACGGTGCGTTATACGGCAGACTACACTATAACCGAGTCGCTGGCACCGGGCAACGTTGCGGCGAACCCTGATACATTTGTATCTTTTAAATACAACCAGTACACTAACGTAAAAGGAAATGGTGTGAACCTGAAAGTGGGTGCTATCTTCAAACCGAATGATAACATACGCTTGGGTGCCGCTTTTCATTCGCCATCGATCTATGCACTGACAGAAACCTACACACCATCGATCTCTTCGGCGGTTGCGAACAAGACCATTAACTTGAATACGTCGAACCAAGGTACGGTGACAGATCAGTTCAGCTACAGTTTTGTAACACCGTGGAGGGGTATTCTGAGTGGCTCGTACATTATGAAAGGAATAGGGTTTGTGACACTTGATTATGAATATGTGGGTTATGGCTCAATGGGTTATATCTACCCTATGAGTGACGGTAACGGCAACTCCTATGCACAACAGGAATATGACATGAACCAGAAGATCACCAGTACGTACCAGAACACATCCAACGTGCGCATAGGTGCTGAAGGACTGCTGTCTAAATTTATTATGGCACGTGTAGGATTCGGCTATTACGGAAATCCATACAAAGTATCAACCATCAACGGTCAACGTATGGACTTCAATGCAGGCATCGGTTTCAGGGACAAAGACTTCTTTATAGACCTGGCATTTGTACATAGCATCTATCAGGGGCAACTGCAACCATATGCCATTGACTATAACTACATCAAGACCGACATAGAGCCTGTAGCTGCGATACCGGTTGCAAAGACCGATTTCAGTCTGAACAACATAGCGATGACGATAGGCTTTAAATTCTGATAATATCAAGTAAGTATCACGAAGGACTAAAATTTATATAAAACTGCGTGTCAGCAGTTAACAGCACACATATTTTACGAATAAAACAATTCATTCTTTAGTAATTCTTAACTGATTATTAAGGACTTTATGAATAGTTTTGCACGAAATCCGTTAATCTCAACAGCAGAATTTTTATGAAACTAACACAGATCATGTTTATGGGAGTGGCTTCGGCGGCACTGTTTTCCTGCTCGGCTCCAAAGAAATTGAAAAAGTGTGGTGAAAACTACACGAAACTCGACAGCGCCTATAGGGTTCTGATGATGGAAAACGCAAAATGCCAAGCATCGAACAAAGCAGATCTGGACAGGATAAAATTGCTTGAATCGCAACTGGCGGACAGCAAGGCGAACAGCAATCAGGTGTTAAATCAATTAAAAGACCTTTCGGTTATCTCAGGCGCACAGGCTGAGAGCATCAAAAAGTCCCTCGATAACATAGGAGTAAAAGACGCATACATTAAGGAACTTCAGTCGGCGATCAACCGCAAAGACTCTTTGAATATGGCTCTGGTCATCAATCTGAAGAGCGCGATCGGCAACCTTGAAGACCAAGATATCAACGTAAAAGTTGACAAGGGTGTTGTGTATGTAGACATCTCTGACAAAATGCTCTTCAAGAGTGGTAGCTGGGATATAACAGATAAGGCAAGTGAGGTATTGGGTAAAGTTGCAAAGGTGATCAACAGCCAGCCTGATATAGAATTTATGGTGGAAGGACACACAGATAACAAGCCTTTCAGTTCGGGTGTGCTGGTTGACAACTGGGACCTTAGCGTGAAGCGCGCTACCTCTGTTGTGCGCGTACTTCAATCGAAATACAAGGTACCTGCTAACCGCATGACCGCTGCCGGACGTGGTGAATTTATGCCTATAGCCGGCAACGACACGAAAGAAGGTAATGCAACTAACAGGCGTACCCGCATTGTGATACTGCCGCAGTTGGACCAGTTCTTCAAACTGCTGGAGAAACCACAGAACTAATAAATTTCGGCACGACGGCTAACATGGGTTGCCGGAATTCGGAAGCTAAAAAACATGATACAAAGCCATTCCTGAAAAGGAGTGGCTTTGTTGTTTTGGACACCGGGACAGGATATACAGTGACCGAAAAGCAATATTTATCCACGTGAGTTTTTTAACCATTATGCAAGAGAAAATTCACTTAAATTGCGTGTAGACAAAAATTATGAATAATTACGATTGGCTGGTTGCGCGGTTAGATGCATTTATCAGGAAGTATTATGCCAATAAAGTGATCAGGGGTACGCTGGTTTTCCTCAGCTGCCTGCTGTTCTATATTGTGACGGTAAGCGTTGGGGAGTATTATCTGTACCTGCCTGTTTGGGCCAGGGTAACACTACTGTCTCTGTTTGTCACGTTGGGGGGAGCCGCACTTGTTGCCTGGGTAATAATCCCCCTGGCAAAGATGGCGCGTCTGGGTGGCGTGATCTCTCATGAGCAGGCTGCAACTATCATAGGTACCCACTTCCCGGAAGTGAGCGACAAGCTATTGAATATCCTGCAACTAAAGAACGGGAATGATATCGTATCGAGCAGGGAGCTGGCAGAAGCGAGCATCAACCAAAAGATAGGTCAGATATCCGTTGTACCGATAGCGGCGGCGATAGACCTATCTAAGAACAAACGCTACCTACCCTACTTGTTACCACCATTACTGGCCGGGTTATTCATTCTTGTTGCTGCTCCTAACATTTTTAAAGACAGTACAAAAAGGCTGCTGCAACCTACTACTACGTTTGAGAAACCGGCACCATTTAGGTTCAACGTGCGGAACAAGTCTTTGCTGGCGGTGAGGAATTCTGACTTCACACTGGAGTTGGACATGACTGGTGATGCACTACCTACAGAGGCATACGTGGAAATAGGCGACGACCGTATAGCGATGCAGGCAATGCAGGGGCACTCATTCAAATACACGTTCAGAAACATAACAGAAGATGTTACTCTCCGCTTTTATGCCGCAGGATTCCGGTCGAAACCGGAAGTGATTAAGGTTATTCAGCGCCCGGTGCTTAAGTCTTTCAGAATAGCGCTGAACTACCCCTCTTATACGGGCAGGAAAAACGAAATGCGTAATAGCCTTGGAGACATAGTAGTTCCTGCGGGTACTACATTTGAATGGCATTTTGTAACCAGCCATACCGACTACGCGACAATAAAGTTCGGGAATGGGAGCCAAGAGAAACTTGGTGATAACGCATCTGAGTACGATTATAAATTCCGTTTCCTGAATGACACGAACTACACCATTACACTTTACAACAACAATGCTACAGTTGCCGATAGCTTCACCTACCATGTACAGGTAATACCTGACCAGTATCCGGTGATACAGGTGCAGCAGTTCCGAGATACGATTAGTGGAAAACAGATACTGGTGACAGGCAGCGCAGGCGATGACTATGCCATCACACGTGTTCATTTCAATTACGAGATCAGCGACAAGAACAAAGTGCTGACGAGTAAGAGTATAGCACTGAAGTCTTCGGGTGGGGCGCTTACGACATTCGAACACTACTTCGATGTGCAGGCACTGAACCTGAAACCTGGCCAAAAAGTATCTTACTATGTTGAGGCATGGGACAATGACGGTATTCATGGCAGCAAAGCAAGCCGCAGTGACCTGATGAGTTATCAGGCATTTGACGGTGAACAGCTTGACTCTGCAATCAACGAAAACTCGAAGCAGATCAACTCAGGCATCAGCAACAGCTCTGAAAAGACGAAACAGCTGCAGACAGACTATAAAGATGCTCAAAGCAAAATGGTGCAAAACTCTAACATGGACTGGCAGATGGAACAAATGCTGCAGCAGATGATGGAGAAACAGAAAGACCTGAAAAATCAGGTGGAAAATGTGAAGGAGCGCTTTGAGGAGCAAATGCAGCAAAGTGAGCAAAAGAACTACAGCGAAGATCTGAAGGAAAAACAGCAGGAACTAAATAAACAACTGAACAATCTGCTGAATGAGGAACTGAAGAAACAGATGGAGAAGCTTCAGGACCTGATGCAAAAGCTGAACAAAGAGCGTGCAGTAGATGCCATGAAAGAGTTGGAGGAGGAGAATAAACTCTTCAACATGGATATGGACAGGATGAAAGAACTGATGAAGCGGATGGAAATGCAAATGAAGATGGAGGACCTTGCGAACACCATGGATGCATTGGCAAAAGAACAGCGCGAACTGAAAAAAGAAACGGAACAGAATAAGAAAGACGCAGCCAGCCTTGCAAAGGAGCAAAAGAAACTGGAAGAGAAACTGGAGAAGGCGCTTAAAGAAGACCTGAAACAAACCCAGCAACTGGCTAAAGAGACGAAGGAAAAAGACCGATTGGAGAACGAGGAAAAGACTGGTGAACAGGCGCAACAAGACATGCAGGAAAGTGAGAAAGACCTGAACGAGAAACAGAATGACAAAGCCGGAAAGGAACAGGATGATGCAGCAAAAAATCTGGAGAACATGGCCAAAAGCCTGCGTGAGAAGGCGGCAGGGATGGACATGGAACAGATAGAAATCGACATAAAGGCAACAAGGCAGTTGCTCAGTAATCTGATAAGGTTGTCGTTTTCGCAAGAGGACCTGATGGATGAGGTGCGCAAAACATCTCCTGCCAGTCAGAAGTACTTTACCAATATGGAGGAGCAACACCGCCTGCACAGGAACTCGCAGATGATACGTGACAGCCTGTTTGCGCTGAGTAAAAGGATAGTGAAGCTGGCACCGACCATCAATAAGAATACTACTGATCTGGAGCGGAGAATGGCGAAGGCTGTTGCCAATCTGGAAGCGCGCCGAGTGGACCTTGCTGCAACCGATCAGCAGTATATAATGACGTACACCAACAACCTTGCGCTTCTGCTGAACGAGCTACTTTCGAATCTGATGCAGATGCAATCGGAAGGTAGCAAAGGCGGCGGTGGCGGCGCCTGCAAAAAGCCGGGAGGTAAGAAAGGTGAAGGAAAGGGACCGGGGATGCAACTTTCCGACATCATCACCCAACAACAGCAACTGGGTGAGGGTATGCAGAAGATGCAGATGCCTGGCGGAAAGAAACCCGGCGGAGAAAAAGGGGAAGGCGAACAAGGTAAGGGCAAAAAGCCAGGTCAAGGGCAAGGGCAGGGACAAGGAGGTCAATCCGGTCAAGGAGGAAATGGTGGCGGTGAAGGAAGTGAAGGTGAGAACGGCGAGTATGGTAACTCTGAACAATTGGCACGTCTTGCGCAGCAACAAGCAGCTATCAGGCGTCAACTGAATGAACTGGCCAGCAAACTGAGCAGCAAAGGAATGGGCGGCCTTGCAAAAGAGCTGCGCGAACTGGAGCAGAAAATGGATAAAAATGAGACCGATCTGGTGAACCGGAGAATCAATCCGGAATTGATACAGCGGCAGAAAGAGATACAAACTCGCCTGCTTGAAACAGAGAAGTCGATGCGGGAACAGGAGGAAGACGACAAACGCACGTCGCGAAGTGCTGAAGAAATGAGCAGGCCGATACCACCGGCATTGCAGAAGTATATCACAGACAAACGTCAGATGCTGGAACAGTACAAAACTGTGCCACCACAACTAAAACCATACTACAGAGACATGGTGGAAAGTTACTTCCGCATCATTGGCACGAAGTAAGAGGGTAATTTAGGAGTTGTAAAGGAAATGATGCACAGACAGAACAAGTCAACTGCATAATTGAAGCTATTTTGAATCAAGCACCGTAGCTGCTAAATACGTATCAACTGCGAGCGGTTGATCCAGCCTGTGCGGCCGTCGGGCAGGGATACTTCCAACCAGTTGCCCCTGTCGGTTTTCACCTGCACTGAGGTTCCCTCAGGACAAAGCATCAACGGTTTACCTTTCAGATCTGCATTCATGAGGGGCGCATCGTTTTCGGAGACAACTGCACCTGCCGGCGCAGCCTCACGAAAAGCGGCAACTGTGCCAAATAAGAGGAAAATGACACAAACCGCGCCTATTATCCAAGGGAGCTGAACGGGCATCCTTTGCCCTGCTGTAGTGAATCGACGCAAGCCTGAGAGGACAATCACCAGTGTAAAGGTTATGAGCGCTGCAATTGACCAAGACGACGCCTTGCCATTGGCGGTGATATCCTTCCACCATGCAACGAAGAAAATGTCTTCTACTACGGCGACATGATGACTGATCCGGGCCTGAGTGATAGTAAGATTCTCCTGAGCTTCTTTATAGCTCGGATCAAGATGTAATGCACGTTCGTAATTGACTGCAGCTAATGCTATCTTGTTCAGACGGTAGTATGCATTGCCGAGGTTGTAGTATATCTCGGCGTTTGCAGGCTTAGTAGCCGTTACTTTTTCAAAGTAAAAGGCAGCACTATCGAACTGTTTCTGCAGGTAAAAATCCGTACCCTTTTTCCAGTCGGCCTTGTAATCGCCGGCAGTTGCGAAGAACGGGACGCAAAGAGACAATATCAGTATGATCACATTCCGTTTCATGCTTTAAAGATATCTTCAAGGTTACTGATCACTTTTACGGCATCATCGTAAGTATCTGACATTTGCCTGTTGCCACCGCTTGCATAGAGCGATGTTTCGCACTCGGAGATAACATCCTCCAATGTGCGTAAGACATCAGCAGGCACTTTACGGTTAACAAGCGCTTCGACCGCACTTTCTTTGGACAGCGATGACAGCGGAATTACCAACTTATCAGAAAGATACAGCCAAATTGCTTTTGACACCTCTTCGTAGAAAGGTTTTTTATTCTGCTGCTGCAACAACTTGCGGGCGGTTGTCAGCCTTTGTAACGCAATCTTGTTTGCCCGCTTTTTGCGGAGCTGCACCGTGTCGCGGGAGAGTTCATCCTCCCTACGCTTGTAGAAGGCAAATAATAAATAAGCTAACAGAGGTAGCGCGAATAATATCCAATAAACGGAACGGAACAGGAGCGGAGCAGACCGCATAGCCAATGCGGGGGGAGGCCGCTTCACTATATCGTGGATGTCTTTGTAAGTAACATTGTTGCCTGACGACTGCTGGCCGGCAATTTTCTTACCAGGCGTTACATGGAGTTTGATGGGCTCGGTATGCTCTGTGACGTATGAATTGGTCTCGGGATTATAGTAGGTGAAATCGACAGGAGGAATCTCGTAGTCGCCGGGAGACATGGGGCTGATAACATAGGTTACGATCTTGGAACCGCTGATCGTTGTGCTTCTGCCTGTGACTGTGTCGATTATAACAGGATCGTAAGTTGAGAGGCCGTTAGGCAAGGATAAATTCGGCGCCTGTATCAATTTGAGGTTACCACTTCCGTTAATGTTCAAAGTAAGCGTAGCCACCTCATCAGTGGTCAACTCCTTTTTATCGATCTTGGAAGCAACAGTGAACGAGCCTACACCTCCGCTGAAATTATCAGGCTTATTTTTCTCAGGCAATGGTGTGACCGTTATCTTGACGGGGGTACTTTTCAGATGCACCTGCACATCACGATAGGCCATGGTGTTGTAGTAAGAATTATTGAAGAACGGATCGTTCATCATAAGCGTGCCTGCACCGAATGGATCGAACATGTCAGCCACCCGCCTGCGCACTTGCTGTACTATACGAGCAACGCCCTTTGCCTCAGCGGGATCTAACTCCAACGTCCCTGTTTGCTGCGGAAAGAGCGCTGACTTCTTAAGCAGGAAAACCTGGTATTTCTTACCATCAAGAACTTCCTCAGTGGGTTTTGCCTGCTTTGGAATATCAAAATCCTGAGTCCAGAAACCATTTAAAGACGGCAACTTAGAGATGGCCATCTGCATTGGTATGCGCGAGTAAAGCTTGTAACTTATGGTGACCTGTTCGCCGAGGTGTACCTTGCTTTTATCGGCAGTAACACGGATGAAGAGGTCTTTCTTTATCTCGGCATCGTTTACTGGAGGTTCCGCTTGTGCCTGTCCCTGCTGTGGTTGTTGCTGTGGCTGCTGCGGCTGAGCATGACGGAAGGGCTGCATCATCTGCTGCTGCATTTGCTGCATCTGGCGCATCATAGCCATAACATCATCATCGGGGTCTGAGAATGGATCCACTGCACGTTGGCGGCGTTGCTGCTGTTGCACCACCGATCCCTGAACAACCTGTATGGTAAGCGCATTTGACTGATAGGCATGACCATCAGCATCGCGGGCTGTTACAGGGGGAATCGTGAATGTTCCCTCCCGCCGAGGCTGAAGTACATATGTAAGCGACACGCTCGACGAAGTAGTGTACTTGCCATTTACAATCTGGGTGCTGGAGCTTTGCGACTGGTACGGGCCGCCAACGATGATGAAATCGGCATCTGAGGGATTGGTGATGGACTGAAGATTCTGCGCATCACGAATGGTGTACTGAACCTGAACCTGATCTCGAAGGCCAACCTTGTTGGCACCTGCTACTGCGGTGAAAACAACATTCTGAGCATATGTACCTGTGCATCCTCCTGCCAAAAGAAGCAACACAATGCAATAACGCCACATATTAAGTATAATGCGTTTCATTTGAGGTGGATACAAAAATACTCGGAATGCAGTAGCAGTGAGGAAAAACAGGGTTAAAGCTACGTTAAAACGTTCTGTTATAAGACGGCATTAACAGAGAGCGGAGCGCATTGCAAATTGTTTCTGAAAGAACGCAATTATAAAAAAAGAGCCATCGCTTTCGCGATGGCTCCGTATAAAATCGGCTATGATTTTACCTATTAATAAACAACCAGTTTCTGCGTGTTAACCTGATTGCCAGTAACAACAGTTACGAGGTAGATTCCTTTCACAGAAATTGACTGCTGAGGGATCACGATCCTTGAAGTGTTACCGCTGATGTTTTCGGTAGTTGTGAACACTGTCTTACCAGTGATGTCAGTTACCGCTACTTCAACTTTGCTGTTGTTCATGTCCTTCACCACTACATAAGCATCGCCATGTGTAGGGTTTGGAACAACCTTCATATCTACGTTGCCCATGTTAACGGTTGCCACATCTGCTGCCCATGGAGTAACCTGAATACGATCGAGGAAGAAGTTGTTGCCTGTGCTAACAGTAGAAGCCATAGTGGCCTTGAACGTTCCGGGTTTGTAACGGAAACGGAACACAGTGTATGGAGTGCGTGCAGCAGCAGGGATGTTTACAGCAGCAGGAGCCCAATCGAGTACACTGGTAGGATAGTATGGTGTAGAAATTGCGCCCTTGTTGATCAGGGTGCTCTTTCCAAGCGCAGTAAGTGTAGACCAAGTATGTTTTTTGTCTACTGAATACTCGATGAGGAGTGTATCGGTAATATCAGCAGCACTTGCCGTGCGTGATGCACCTGAGTAAGAGAAGTTCAGGTAGCAAGGACCGCTTCCGAAACCGCTGATATCGAATGGAACCGAGAACATATCATCGAAGTCGCCCCTCGGAGTGTTTGTGAACAACTCAGATCCTGCACGTGTGTCATAACCATGATACATTACACAGTTATTGTCATAAACACCATAGTTAGCCAACTGCCATTTGAAATTGTTGTTGTAGTAGTTGAACATCGGCCATTTATCACGGTCACCGCCTTCGTTGAACTCCTGAATGTATCCAGGTCCAACACCTGTTGCGTCGGCCACGAAAATTGACTTATTGAATTCTTTAGTGGCAGTACCTGAATTGTTGCCGGTTACTTCCATTTTGACATTCACCCAACCCGGAGTGTTGAATGAGACATCGAACGGACTGTTCAGTGCTGTATACGTAGTAGATGTAACCGTTGGCTTAGATGCATCGTTTGAGAATGTCCAGGTACAGCTGGTTACAGTATCCCTCCAGCTCTTGTTGGTAAAGAACAAAGGAGTTCCGGGGAACGTGAAGTAAGCCTGAGTACCGTTTGCACCTACATTCTGCCTTGAAACGAATTCAGGAACCGGAGTCATATCAACCGGACCTGAAAGAACGCCGGTAGCAGCAAGGTTAGCGCTATCCCAAAGGTTGTTCCTACCACCGATGTTGCTGTTGAGGGCAGCACGCATACGCCAAACCTGTCCGATAGACACCATGTTAGTGGGGCAATCGGAGTAGTCCATTATGTTCTGCGTATTGGTAGTGTCAGGATAGTTCACCAAAGAGTCCATCATGCCTGAAGCACTGGTGTACAGCTTGTAATAGTTGTTGGCGCAAGCGGTGTCATTCAACTGACCTGAGCCACAAACGCTAAAGTGACCTTTTGTTGGGGGCGTGTCATCAACTTCATCATCGCCGCAAGCCTCACCTACACCAGATCCGCTATTCCACGGGTGATACAAGCTGAAGTAGTGACCAGTTTCGTGCGGCATTGTGTTTCCGTCCATAATACGGTCTGCCCTTGTGATAACGCCATCAGAATAAGGGAAAGACTCACCCGAAGAAGGGAAAGTAGCATACGCCAAGACGATACCAGTACCTATGTTGCGGCCGATAACGTTCTCCAACCAAATATTGTAGTAATTACGCGGAGGCCATTGATCCACTTTGGCCTGGTCATCGCCACCTATTGTAAGGTAGGAGTAACGCCTTGTGATGCCGGTAGAAGGATTACCTGACGGATCTTTAGAGGCAAGATGGAAACGGATTTTCGCATTACCGATGTACTTCTTGAACGGAGTGATAATGCCGGTCAGGTTGTTCTTAGCGTTATAAAAATCGTTCAACTGCTTGATCATCACGTGGATGTTGCTGTCTTTCACGAATTCTGTACCGTAGTTATGCACAACGTGGACTACTACAGGAATGTCATAAAAATCGGTGTCGGAACGAGTTGCAGTTGTTTTCGATGCAACTTTTCCTTTCAAACCCTGCGAAGCAATGAAAGAAGCGATGCTCTCATTCATTTGCTTTTCATACATACTTATCTCGGGGAACTGCTGTTTGTAGTGCTTATGCATTTCGTCCGAAGCGCAGGGCGCCTGGGCGAACGCGGCAGTACCACTCAGCGACATAGCCAACGCCAGGTACAGATAATTTTTTTTCATTTGCATAAATGGATTATAAAGTTTCAAAGTTAAAGAAAACACAAAACATAAACCAACAATTGTATTGTTTTTTTCAGTAGTACTTTTTACTGAAGCTTATAACGACCGGGTTTACAAAGTGCCTATCAGTAAAATAGACGTAACGCAATTAAATAATCTTTGGTATAACGGAATATTTTTTTTGAAATGCTACTGCACAACCATTTTGCGGGTAGTGCTTGTACCTCCGGTTGTGAGGGTAATGAAGTAAAGACCTGCCGACGGAACGAGTGACCTGCTGATAAACACCTGATTGGTGGCACCAGGAGTAACGGTGAGCACCTCAGAAGTCAGAACTTTGCCCGCCAGGTCGCGGATAGTGTATGTGGCGGTACCGTCATTGCCGGCTGCGAAAGCCATATTCGTGCCGTTTTCGGACGGATTCGGGAAGAGTACAAACTGACCGGAGGTCTCAGACAACTCCTGTAATTCCGCGGGGAATGCACCAATACTAAAATCGTCGAGGTAGAGGTTATTTCCGACATTACCAGGCCAATAGCGCAAACGGAAGAAGGTCTGACCGGTTCTGTGGATCTCGGGAACAGAAACAGACCTGGCAACCCATGATGAAGATGCACCATGTATGAACATAGATGATCTGCTGCCGTTGTTAGCGAGCTCAGTGCCTCGAAAACCGGCGATCTTGGTCCAACGAGCTCCGCCGCTTGTACTCACATCAATCTGGAGAGAATCACGCGAGGCGCCTCCCCCTGCCGGTGTAGCGGCGCCTGAGGTGTAAAAATTAACATATAAATTACCTGCCACTCCCTGTAGGTTAAAGGCTGGTGTGAACACATCGTCGCGGTCGCCTTTTGCCATTCCATTGATCTTGTCAGTAGTGTCGAAGGAACGATAGCGGATACAGTTGTTATCGCCGCGTCCTGCGCCGTAATAATATTCCCACTTGAACTGGTTGTTGTAATAGTTAAACATGGGCCAGTTGCTGATATCAGCAAGATTTGAAAATTTCTGAGTGTACCCTACCCCACCTGCTGGTGTTGTATCGGCGGCATAAGCAAGTGAGTTGCTGGTAAAGGTTGTAGTTCCGGCATTTGAATTGGCCGTCAAAGAAACGGTAACCCAACCCGGCTCAGAGAATCTGTTCGTTACAGTCGTCATACTAGTAGACGCCGGAACAGAGGCACCGTTGGAAAATGTCCAATTAACGGAAGAAACGGTATCATTCCATGAGGTGTTTTTGAAGACAAAACTACCATCGTTGGTGTAGGTGAGGAACTGCGTACGCACGTCGGTGGTGAGACCGGCACCAACGGCTTTATTCAGCGTAAAATCTGCGACGGGTGCAAGGTCCGGCATTTCGTTCATAGCGCCGGTCTCGGCAAGATTGGAAGGTGTAATGAGGTTGTTGCGACCAGCAACAGGACTTGTGAGGGCTGTGCGCATACGGACACATTGCCCTTTAGAAAACATATGGGCACAATAGGTATAGTCCATTATATTCTGTGCATTTGTCGTATCGGGATAGTCGACAACGGAATCGGCAAGGCCTGACATAGAAACGTATGTTTTCATATACCCGGTGGCACATGCAGTATCGAAAATGGCAACCGGAACGCAACCGGGAGTATGCCCCTTGGTTGGCGGGGTATCGTCAACTCCATCGTTGCCACAGGCAACGGCCGCATTGTTGTTGTTACCCCAAACATGTGCAAGATTCAAGACGTGCCCTAACTCGTGCGGGATAGTTTTGGATGTGTTCAGGTAGCTGGCCAGACTGATGACCCCATCATAGTATGGCATGAAAGCAGCTGATGATGGATAGTATGCGTAAGCGGCAGCACCGGAAGAGCCGAGTGAACTCGTGAACCAGATATTAATGTACTTGTTATTGGGCCACGGCTCCAGCTTGGAGTCATCATCGCCATTGTAAGTGAGGTATGAAAAATGACGAACCACGCCTTTAGTAGGGTTTCCCTGTGGATCGATAGTGGCCAGGTGCAACCTCATACGGGCGTTACCGATGTATTTAACAAAAGGCGCAATTACATTGGCTGTATCGGCATTCTTTTTTACGAATGCAAGCGCCCACTCTTTTGCGGCATCGTAGATGTCGTTGTCGCTGAGGTACTCAACGCCATAATCGTGCACAACGTGCACAACAAGGGGAATGTCATAAGTAGCAGTGTCCGGAATCGCCGCAGTGGTCTTCGCAGCAAGCTTTGCCCCTAGCTGCTCATTAAACTGACGCTCATATTCAGCCAGCAACGGGTATTTCTGAAGCAACCGCTCGTGATGATGATCTGTAGCACAAGGTTGATCTTGCGCATGCACATTTAAGGCAGCAAAAGAGGCTATACAAGCAGTAAAAATGAATTTGTTGAACATTATGAAAATAGTTTATTAAAAAAGTAGCGGCGGTGAAGATAACCCCGTTTGGCGGAAAAAACTGTCAGATGTATGTCTAAAAAAACAACCTTCCCGAAGGAGGGTGAAAACAAAAGAGCGGAAAAACGAGACTCAAACCCGCGACCCTCAGCTTGGGAAGCTGATGCTCTACCAACTGAGACATTTCTGCTGGTGGTGTGATATTCAAAGATAACAAAACTGAAAATAGATTGACATCAGCTTTCACAAACCGCCATAACCTGGCGGGGGGAGACATACTTGGAATTTAGACCGATAGGATCAATAGGATATTGCGCAATGGCAAGGGATAAAAAACGCGAGTTGACCACCGGAATGTGCCAATTGCGTTAGAAACTCTTTACCCGAACTACCAATATCAGTAGCATAGCCGGTTGACGTCGGAAATAACTTTGCAATAAATTATTTATTAATATTTATTAGGTAGTAATAGTAAAAAGCAAAGCGAATTGTATATGATCAAGTCAGCCGGAAAATTCCAAGGATTCAAAATGATATCACATGCGGTATCAACGTTGCTGCTTTCAATGGTAGCGAACATAGGAATTGCACAAAACACACTTGACCTGGCAGGTCTTACTTCAACTTCACAGATAGAAGTAGCTTACTCCATGCGAAGGCTTAGCACTAGCTATACGGGAAATCTCATCCAGGTGAGAAGAAGCTCAGACAACACTACCAGCGATATTGGTTACGATGCAAGCGGGCATTTAGACACAGCTGCGCTCAAAACATTTGTAGGGGCAGGAAATGGCTTTGTAAAGATCTGGTATGATCAAAGTGGAAACGGAAACAATGCTTTTCAAAACACAAACGGATCGCAGCCCATACTGGTAAGCGGAGGAGTGATACTGAGAAAAAATTTACAACCCGCGATCCGATTCAATGGAACGAACTTCATGGACGGAGGCTCAACGACATATGGAATTACCAATGACAGAACATTGAATGCAGTCTACAATGTTCAGAGTGGAGCGCCTTCGGCAATAATAGACAGAACTCCTGCCTCTAACGGAATGTTTGTTATCAACGGAAATAATACCGGATTTGCAAGAAATGACGGTTTGTCGTTTGTCACACTGGGAAATACTTCAACTGCTCCTTTTACAAATACACTCACATTCACTTGGGAAAGTGATGGCAGTTTGAACCTTTACAAAAGTAGCATTCTTGAAGGGACTGCAACTAAGACCTTACCTAGTAACTTGAACGTTATGAGAATCGGTCGCCACGTTTCGGTAACTGCAACAGCTGAAATAAACTTTTGGGAAATAGTGCTGTTCTCCGCAGCTATCACCACCGGCGAAAGGCAAGCATTAGACTGTGGTCAACAGAACTACTATAACATAGCTCCCGATGAGATTGGTGGCACAGCAACAGTGTGCGCCGGATCCACCACCACGCTGACGCATACAGTAGTCGGAGGCACCTGGAGTAGCGGTAGTACGAGCATTGCAACGGTGGGAAGCAGCACAGGAATTGTAACGGGTGTAACACCAGGGACATCTATTATAACATACACGCGCACCACTGACTGTGTTCTAAATAATCCAATAACAAAAATCGTAACTGTCAACGCTTCTTCATCAATTGACACAATATCCGGTAGCGGAGTAGTGTGTAGCGGGCAGACTACTACCTTGACATGTGCGACGCCGGGTGGTACATGGTCGTCATCAAATACTGCAGTAGGTACAGTGTCTTCAACGGGAGTTGTGACAGGCATTGCGAGCGGATCATATTCAATAAGCTATGTGGTGAGTAGCGCATGCGGCACATTAACTGCAACAAAAGCAATGCTTGGATATACAACGCCGACCATAGGGGTTTCGATAGGAAGCAACAACTCGTGTGTAGGTGCCACCACAACCTACACGGCCACACCTACCACAGGCTACACATGGAGCAGCTCAAACGGAGCAGTGGCGACAATCAATACGGGTGGAAGTGTCTATGCGATTTCTGCAGGAACAACAACCATTTCCTATACACACAACACAGCCGGCTGCCGCACAACTGCGGTCCAAACGGTAAACGCAGCACCATCGTTCAGTGTAAGTACCCCGGTGTGTGCTACAACAACCCAAACACTGACCGGAACGCCTGCAGGTGGAACCTGGTCGAGCAGCAATACAACAGTTGCAACAATAGGTAGCAGCAGTGGTGTTCTTTCAACGATAACGGGCGGCTCAACCAACATTCAATACACATACGGTCCATGCTCAGCTACAACTTCTGTGTCCGTGTCACCGATACCCGGAACTATCAGCGGCACCAATAGTGTATGTTCGGGGAGCACCACGCAACTCACATCCGGCACTGCCAGCCAAACCTGGAGTGTAGCCAATACTTCTATTGCTACAATAACGACACTTAATACAACGACAAGTGTTGTTACAGGAGTAGCGACAGGAACAACAACAGTTAGTTACACAAATGCTTCAAACTGTTCAAGGGTTGTGACACTAACAGTAACATCTCCTATGACCGCCAATACCGGAACGACACTGTACTGCATAGGACAGACTGCATCTTTAACAAATACAACCACGGGAGGAACGTGGACCAGCAGTACCACCGGGGTAGCAACTATTAATAGTAGTACCGGTCTGATCAATCCTGTCTCAACGGGTACTTCAAACATTACCTACAGTACAACCAGCCCTTCATCCTGTCAGGCAACAACCGTGGTCACCGTAGATGCAGCCCTGCCGGCGAATACCGGCACAGCAAGTGTCTGTGTTGGGCAAACCACAACCCTCGCAAACAGCACATCGGGCGGAACATGGAGCAGTAGTAATGGCAATGCGACGGTAGGATCTGCAACAGGAGTTGTGACGGGCGTGACTGCAGGAAATTCAACAATAACCTACTATAAAAGTAATGCTTGTTACAAGAACTCGGCGGTGACCGTAAATGCAAATCCCGCATCAATAGCAGGAACTTTATCGGCATGTGCAGGTGCGGGAACAACAACGCTTACGTGCACCACCGCGAGCGGAACATGGTCGAGCAGCAACACTGCAGTAGCGACGGTAGGGTCCTCTACAGGTGTTGTGACTCCATTAAGCGCGGGCACAGCAACAATCACGTATAAACTAACTACAACAGGTTGCTACTCAACCGCGACATTCACAGTCAATCCGACACCTGCTGCATTCACAGCTTCTTCCGCCATTTGTGTCGGCATCACTACAACCTTATCAACCACACCCGCGGGCGGTACGTGGTTGAGCGGCAGTACAAGTGTCGCTACAATAGGCTCAACATCCGGACTACTGACAGGTGTATCTGCAGGAGCAACTAACATCACCTATACACTTGCCACAGGCTGTTCGCGAAGCGAGTCGACAACCGTGAACGCGAGTCCGGCGTCAATAACCGGAACATTGAGCGCATGTGAAGGTTCGACATCAACCCTTGCAAACGTGACAACAGGCGGAACATGGCTGAGCAGTAGCACTTCGGTCGCCACAGTTGGTTCTTCGACAGGAACTGTGACAGGTGTTGCCTCGGGAACAGCTGCAATAAGTTATAGGCTAACCTCATCAGGATGTTACGTAACAGCTACGTTCACCGTTAATCAGACCCCATCGGCGATAGGCGGGACATTAACTGTTTGCGCCGGAGCTACAACAACATTGACAAATACAGTGACAGGCGGATCTTGGACCTCGGCAGCGACTTCAGTAGCTACCGTGGGATCAGCAAGCGGAATCATAACGGGAGTGACAGCAGGAACATCTGAAATCACATACAGCCTTGCTGCGGGATGTAACAAGACAGCGATCGTAACAATAAATGCGGCGCCGACGATCTCCGGCACACTGGAGGTTTGCGACGGGAGCTCGACAACTCTTACCGGGACACCATCGGGCGGAACCTGGGCATCGAGTAGCCCGGCAATTGTGAGTGTCGATTCACTTACAGGTGAGATAACAGGCATTTCCGGTGGCACGAGTAACATCACTTATGCAGGCACTAATGGTTGCCGTGCAGTTGTTCAAGTAAGTGTTAATGCGTCGATGGGTGGAGCAATAAGCGGACCATCGGGTGTATGTAATGGTTTTACTGCGACAATGACACACGCCACTTCGGGTGGTACATGGACGAGCAGCGATACTACCAAGGCAACAATCGATGCATCTACCGGTTTACTCACAGCGTTGAGTGTTGGGTCAACAACTATCACCTATTCTCTTGGAGGAACATGTTTCAGAACAAAATGGGTGGCTATACAAATACAACCAGAACCGATAACCGGTAACACCACTATTTGTAACGGATCTTACTCCGTTTTATCGAGTACGGTGGGGGGAAGCGGAACCTGGAGCAGTGCGGATACTACAATTGCAAACCCCGACCTTACTTCCGGTATGGTATCAGGAATGAGCGTGGGCACGACTACAGTCACCTACAGGATACCCGTTTCAGGATGCCAAGTGACGACTACAGTGAACGTGGTTGCCGGTCCGACACCTATTGCAGGGTCGCTTTTTGTTTGTCAGGGAAGTACAATCACGCCTACGAGCACCCCATCGGGCGGAACTTGGTCTATAAGTGGCACAGGTATCGCGTCAATTGACAGTTCCACAGGTGAGGTTACCGGCATTTCTGCGGGATCTGCAACTATCAGCTATACGCTTTCTACAGGGTGCCGCGTAACAGCTGAAATAACAGTCAACAATATGCCAGCCATCATAAGCGGATCGTTGGCTCTGTGTCCTGCCGGTAACACAACATTGTCATCTTCGCCTTCGGGTGGGACATGGACAAGCAGCACACCGGGCGTCGCGACGATCTCGTCATCAGGTGTTGTATCACCGGTGACCACAGGCACGACTATGGTAACGTACACAATTTCCAGTTCGTGCGCCCGTACGGCAATTGTTACCGTGAACCCGGCTCCGCCGGCTATTACCGGCGAAGTATCTGTTTGCGTCGGTTCAAATACTACGCTTAGCAATACCTCATCTGGAGGAACATGGATGAGTGGTAATACTAGCAAAGCAACGGTGGGTCTGGCTACCGGGATTGTGGCGGGTATAAGCACCGGCACAGCAGTCATTTCATATTTTGTGGCCGGACCAGGGTGCTATACCACGAGGATACAGACGGTAAACGCCACCCCAACAGTAATTACGGGCACACTGAATGCCTGTGTCGGAGCAAGTTCATCGCTTGCACACACTATTTCAGGCGGAACGTGGAGCAGCGGTAACACGTCGATCGCAACTGTTGACGCTTCAGGCGTGGTAACGGCAGTTTCGCCAGGTTATGCAATGATAACCTACCAGACAAATCCTAGCTGTTGGATCACAGCATCGTTCAATTCGAAAGCGCTACCAGCGCCAATAACGGGCAATCAATACGCGTGTGTAGGCACTACGACCAATCTCTTAAGTACCACTACTCTGGGAGTCTGGACAAGTAGTAACACCGGAGTAGCTACGATCCAATCGCCGAGCGGAACAGTAACAGGAATTTCAACAGGCACATCGACTATCACATATAAGTTAACAAGCGGATGCTTCCGCACTGCTGAAGTAACTGTAAATGCTACACCGGCTGCGATCGCAGGTCCTGCAGGGTTATGCAGAACAGCCACAACGACGCTGACATGCACACCTGCCGGGGGTACCTGGATATCGTCCACACCGGCTGCGGCTACCATCAACACCACAACAGGAGAAATATCCGGAGTAGCAACCGGTACAACACGAATAACCTACACACAAGCCGTTACCGGGTGCAGGTCGATAAAAACGATGACCGTCGGCGCACCACCTGCTGCTATAGGTGGTTTGCTATCAACTTGTATTGGCAGCAACACGACACTTACCAATGCAACAACAGGCGGAACATGGAGCAGTGGAGATTTAAGCACTGCAACTATCGGATCGACCAACGGAGTCGCAGCGGCACTCTCCGCAGGTACGGTCACCATTAGTTACAATCACAGTGGAGGGTGTGTTGCCACATCAATACTCACTGTGACGCCTGCTGTGACGGCAACGACCGGTGATGGCACATTATGTATAGGTGGAACAACGAACCTGGCAAATTCGACCGGTGGCGGAACCTGGTCGAGCAGCGCAACAGCGAGAGCAACGGTGGGTAGCGCAACCGGTACTGTAAAGGGAATCTCTACCGGATCCGCAGTGATAACATACAAAGTAAACCCTTCCTGCTTTGCAGTAAAAACAGTCACTATATCCCCTACCCCGGCAACAATCTCCGGGCCGGGTTATGTGTGCATCAACACAGACGGGACTTACACACATGCCGTTACGGGTGGAACATGGTCAAGCAGTAATCCTGCAGTGGGGAGCATTGATGGTGCGACAGGTGTGCTACGCGGAATTACAGCCGGCGCAGTTATACTTACGTACGTCACTGGTAATGGGTGCTTTATCACCAAATCGGTAAATATTGCGAACAACCCACCAGCCATCAGTGGCAGCCTGGCAGTATGTGCGGCTTCCTCGTCAGCGCTCACTTGCGTGAGCGGTGGGAGTGCGACCTGGAGTAGCAGCAATACCGCTGTGGGCACCATTGGCTCTACTTCAGGTATGCTGACAGGGGTAACAGCCGGCACTGCTACGGTAACATACCGGCTAAATACAACAGGCTGTTACTCAACCGCTGTAGCAACAATAAATCCGTTGCCAGCTTCCGTAACAGGCAGCAATACGATCTGCGTTGGTTCTACTCAGACCTATTCCAGCACGACAAGTGGTGGTACCTGGACCAGTAGCAATTCGTCTGCTGCGTCAATCGGATCTGCGTCAGGAACTGCCACAGGCATTACTGCAGGGATTGTGAGATTGTCGTATACACTGAGCACAGGCTGTCGAACAATCAAGACAGTTACTGTCAATAACGTGCCGACCGCAATAACCGGTGCGACACTTTATTGTGTTGGTGGCTCGGCTCGGCTCACCTCGGCAACAACCGGCGGAACATGGTCGTCTGACGATGTAGCTGCTACGGTAGCCGGTTCGGGTACAGTTACTGCTACTAATTCGGGCACATCAATTATTAGCTACACCTTGTCGACCGGATGCGCACGTTCGACGACTGTTACAGTAAATGCTGCGTTGGCGGCAAATTCGGGCAATAATACCATCTGCGCAGGCGGCACTACTGCCCTTTCAAACACAACGAGCGGCGGCACATGGACCAGCAGCGCGACGACCAAGGCAACCGTGGGGTCGGCGTCAGGCATTGTGACAGGTGTTGCAAGCGGCACAGCTAATATATCGTATATCAGATCAGGTGCAGGCTGTATCTCCGTAACACAAGTAACCGTCAATGCGGCACTGACTGCGATAACTGGTACCACAAATGCCTGCGTGGGAGCATCAAGTACCCTCGCACATAGTATTTCAGGGGGCACATGGACCAGCAGCAATACCGCTGTGGCAACCGTCGATGCATCATCAGGAGTGGTAACCGGTATCTCTTCCGGAACTCCGCTGATAACGTATACGACCTCTGCAGGCTGCTACAAAACAGCAACTTTCACCGTAAAAGCGCTGCCCTTAGCAATAACAGGCAACAGCAGCGTATGCACCGGTAGTGCAACTGTCCTCACCGGCAGCCCTACAGGTGGCACGTGGACCAGCAACAATACTGCCGTCGCAATCATCAATACTACCTCGGGAGCACTGACCGGCGCTACGGCAGGAACTGCAGTGATCACCTATAAAGGAGCAAATGGCTGCTACCTTGCGACAACAAGAACTGTAAATGCATCTCCGGCAAACATAACGGGGACATTCACTGCTGCAGTGGGAGCATCACGTACGTTGGCCAACACCACCCCATCGGGAACGTGGACAAGCAGCAACAGTGGCATCGCTTCAGTAACATCGGCAAGTGGCATCGTAACCGGTGTAGCTACCGGTTCAGCCCTAATCACGTACACAGCCCCCAACGGATGCTTCAAGTCGGTGACATTCACTGTAACCGCTGCTAAGGAAGACATACTGTCTGAAAATGAGGCAATAGCCTTCCGCGTATACCCTAACCCGGTATCCGGAACATTGCATCTGGAGACGAATGAATCGGGGTCATTCCGGATCATGTCATACGATGGCAAATGTGTATTTGCCACACAGGTGCAGACAGGGACAAACGTGATCGATCTGCCGATAGAACTTGCTACCGGATTGTATGTTGGCCAGTTTGTTTCAGATACCGGCACTCAACACATCGTTCGTGTAAAGGTTGAATAACCTGCAACATTAATAATAGGTAAAAGAGCCGTCCGATTTCCCGGAGCGGCTCTTTTTATTTTATGACCGATCCGGTCATAAATACTCATCGGATCCGAATGATTTATCACCTGTTGTTCCGGTATGGATTGTAAGACTTTTTGCGATAGTCGCCCCGTTTCCAAGCCTCAAAAAACTCGCCCCAAGCAATAGGGTTTAGAATGTTCATTGGTGGTCGCTGGCCGTAATACACGGCCTCCTGTGCCTGCCGCTGCAACTGGCGTGCCTGTGCTTCTCTGCCGTCCATAGGTAAGGAATAGGCAAGCATACGTAGCAGATAGGCATCGGTATTTTTTCTCGCTATCTCATACTGGTCATTCGGGATGTGCCAATATTTAAAGGCATAATCGAATGCTTCTTTGGAAGGCAACGGGCGGATAATGGTCTCCGGGAGATAAAATGTGTCCTGAACCATTAGCTGTATCATGGAATAATACTGTCCTTGTATGTCCTTGGGAACTACGAATGTCTTTGACCTGAAACCTATACTGCTGAAATCAAGCGTGTCGCCTTTGTAACATACGAGAGAAAATACACCGGTGTATTCCGATTCTACTCCCCGGTTCTTGTTTCTCACCAGTACTGTAGCGCCGGGTACGGCCCTTAGACTATCGGCGGTCATTACCACCCCATTTATCTGAATGATATTGTCATATCCGGTTTGTCCGAACGAACTGAGCACCGAAAAAAGGGCACCGGAAAATATAGAAAAGGCAGAAAGTACCCTCATTCGCATTACGATATAAAATTAGCGCATTTAGTATATCAGGCAACAATCTGACAGAAGGAGCCCTCTATTCCGTTATAGACAAAGTAAGTCCGTTTTGCTGTACTTTTGCTATCTTGTTTTGACACTTTAACAAAGGTTTATATGATAACGAAAGACGCTGTATTAGCTGCTCTGGGCCAAGTAGAGGAACCGGATCTGGGGAAGGATCTGGTGACGCTGAACATGGTGAAGGATATTGAGATTGATGGGAATAATGTTTCTTTTACAGTAGTACTGACAACACCTGCCTGTCCACTGAAGGAGATGATAGAAAAGGCGTGCATAAACGCAATAAAACATCTTGTAAGTAAAGAAGCAGTTGTTAAGGTCAATATGACCTCCAACGTGAACAGTAATCGGAAGGACAACAAAGCTGTACTTCCGGGAGTACGCAACATTATAATGGTGGCGTCGGGCAAGGGCGGAGTCGGGAAATCTACCGTCGCTACCAATCTGGCAATAGGCTTGGCCAACGAGGGTGCCAAAGTGGGCCTGCTGGATGCCGACATATATGGACCATCTATCCCTATTATGCTGGGCATGCGTGATGAACGCCCCAAGATGACAGAGGTGAACGGCAAAGGAATGATCGTTCCTATGGAGCGCTATGGTGTAAAAGCGATGTCTATAGGGCTTCTAATTGATGAAAAGCAAGCAGTGATATGGAGGGGACCTATGGCCAGCTCGGCGCTGAAGCAGTTTATCTCCGACGTTTACTGGGAAGAGCTGGATTATCTGGTAATAGACCTGCCGCCGGGCACGGGAGACGTTCACCTGACACTTGTTCAGACCATACCTGTGACCGGTGTTGTAATTGTATCCACCCCGCAAGCTGTGGCAGCCGCAGACGCACGAAAGGCAATCATGATGTTCAAACAACCACAGATCAACGTGCCGATACTCGGAATTGTAGAAAATATGGCTTATTTTACACCGCAGGAGTTGCCCGGGAACAAATACTATCTATTTGGAAAGGGCGGAGCCCGAAAAATGGCAGAACAATTTGATTTGCCATTTTTGGGGGAGATTCCTATAGTTCAGAGCATTCGCGAAGGTGGAGACCGTGGTGTACCGGCCGTTGTAGACGACGAACCAGTGTCTAAAGCGGCTTTTACAGAGCTGGCGCAAGCGGTGGCACGAAATGTGGCAATGCGCAACGCTAATATGGAGCCTACACGAATTGTTCAGATGAGTGCTGAGTAAAAAGAACACTAACAAAAACAGAAAAATATGAAGTTTGGATTGTCATCTTTGTTGTTGCTGCTGCTGGTGCAGCCTGCTATGGCTCAAAGAAAATACAACAAAACAATTCTTGGCCCGCTCCATATAGAAACGGTGAAAGTTCAGGGTGGCACATTCGACCTCGGCAGTAACGAAGGATCGGCTGATAGAAAACCTGCTCACACAGTTGTTCTCGACGATTTTTATATGGGAAAGTATGAGATCAAGCAACAACAGTGGATGGCAGTAATGGATGAGAATCCGTCTTTCTACAAATGTAACGATTGCCCTGTGACCAATGTCTCCTGGGATGACGTGCAGGAATACATCAGCAAAGTGAACAGCCAGACCGGCAAAAAATACCGCCTTCCAACGGAAGCGGAATGGGAATTTGCCGCACGCGGAGGTATAAACGAGGAACTGCGTGAAGGTAAACACATTCGCGGAGGGGTGAATGAATTGTTGGTTGCAGAAAACAAGAAGGGCATGATGGTTCCGGAAAAGACGAAATCGGGCGAGCGTTTCAGCGGTCGTAAAACCGGTCCGCAATCAATTGCATGGTACCTGAATAACGCCGACGGCCACGTGCATCGCGTAGGGCTGAAGCAGCCAAATGATCTGGGTATCTATGACATGTGTGGCAACGCCGAGGAGTGGGTAGCAGACTGGTATGCACTCAACTATGGCAGTAAAGATACGGTAAGCAATCCTGCAGGCCCTGTTGGTGGTAAGTCTAAGGTAGTGCGTGGCGGTTCTTACGCAAGCACTGCAAATGAGACCATCGTAACAAGGCGCGCGGCATACCTGCCTGATACTAAGGCAATGTCACTGGGTTTCAGGTTGGTTGAAGTAAAATAGCCGATAGTTTATTATTTTGGGTGTGCCGCACAGCTAAAGTGTGGCACATTTTTTTTAAGCGGTGGTGGCTTGTTTTGTGTACTTTTGCCTACCCTCACTTTTAACGAATAATCACTGCCGGAATTTCATTTCAAGTTACGTTACCCCTGATGAAATGTAACACGACACAGACATTATGCAGCGTTACGGGATCCTGATAATAATTGGAGTGATACTATTCTTCCCTTTTCTGGGTGGGGTACATCTGTTTGACTGGGACGAGATCAATTTTGCGGAGTGTGCCCGCGAGATGATTGTCTCGGGCGACTACCTTCGCCCGCAGATCGACTTCATGCCTTTCTGGGAGAAACCTCCGTTCTTCATATGGCTGCAAGTGGTGGCTATGAAGTTATTCGGCGTTGGTGAATATGCAGCACGATTCCCGAATGCACTTACCGGAGTTATAACATTGTGTGCGGTATATTACGCGGGTAGGCGCGCTGTGAATGAAAAAGTGGGTACGTGGTGGGCCATTCTGTTTGCAGCATCGTGGCTACCCCACCTCTACTTCAAGTCGGGCATTATTGACCCTACGTTCAACTTATTTATTTTTCTCGCATTCCTGCAGATATACTTACTGAAAGTTGGTAAGCGACCGGGAATTCATGCAATGCTGTCGGGGATAATGCTGGGTATGGCAGCCATTACCAAGGGGCCGGTGGCTATACTCGTTGCAGGGTTGTCGTTTGCAGCTTACCTGGTAGTGAATAAGGGAACCGACGGATATAAGATCAAACATCTGGCGACCATCATTTTGTTTGCGTTTGTTCCAGCTTTACTTTGGATCGGTAGTGCGACACTGATGCACGGTGCGGAATACGGGCAATGGTACCTAAACGAATTCATCCAATACCAGATACGGTTGTTCAGCACTGAGGATTCCGACCACGGTGGACCTTTCATCTACCACTTTGTAGTGCTGCTCATCGGATGTTTTCCTGCATCCGCATTTTTGTTCCAGTACATCGGAAAAAGACAAGAACGCAAGATCAACACACACGGCCTAACACAATGGATGTGGATATTATTCTGGGTGGTTCTGATACTATTCTCTATCGTCAAAACTAAGATCGTTCATTATTCTTCTCTTTGCTACTTCCCGCTCACCTACCTGGCTGCAGTTCAGTTATATAACCTCACCGACCAGGGAGCGGCCATCAAAAAGTGGGTTCGGGTATTGCTCTATTCTGTTGGCTCTATACTTGCGCTACTTATTACCTTTTTGCCTGTAGTGGGGATCAATAAAGATAAACTTGCGCCGTTTATAGCGGACAAGTTCGCAGTAGGCAATCTGCAGGCCAATGTGCACTGGTCTTATTTTGAATGTCTGTGGGGACTGGCATATCTGACAGGGTTGTGGATAGCCATAGGTTATCTGAAACGCAACACCAGCAAAGGGCTATTACTTATCGTGGGCCTACAGGTAGTGATGATACAGGTGACCATTCTGCATTTTACGCCAAAAATAGAAGGATACACGCAGCGGGCCGCTGTTGAATTCTTTGAAGGTATGGCCGGGAAAGACGTATATGTGCAACCTCTTGGCTACCGTAGTTATGCCAACTTGTTCTATACCAGAAAGAACGCATCCACAAACCCGGAATACATCTACTTCCGTACCGACAAAAACGGACGAAAAACGCCGGAGGCAAACAGCCATTGGCTGCTGAATGGAAAAACAGACAAGCCCACCTACTTCATCTGTAAGATAAATGACAGTGCAGAATATGCAGCTAAACCGCAGCTAAAATTGCTTTACAGCAAAAACGGATTTGTGTTCTTTAAAAAGGCCGAATAACCATTAATGGTGCCGCAGATCTGGTTAGACCAGTTCCTTCAACTTCGCGATCACGATATCAACTTCTGCTTTGGTGTTGTGCTTGCAGAAAGAGAACCTTATAGGCACCACATCTGTGGCATTACCTTCGCTGATTGCTTTGATAACATGACTCAACGACGAGGCGCCGCTTGTGCAAGCGCTGCCTCCGCTTACGCAAATGCCGGCCATGTCCAGGTTGAAGAGCAGCATCTCAGACTTTTCGGAATGCGGGAAAGATACGTTCAGCACAGTGTACAGACTATTGCCAAAAGTATCACCGTTGAAAACAACATCGGGGAAGTTCTCTTTCAGCTTTTCGGCCATGTATAACTTTACGCTCTTAATATGCTCGCTGTCCTGTTCAAACCTATTGGTCGCCAGTTCAAGTGCTTTTGCGAACCCTACAATACCGTACAGGTTTTCTGTTCCGGCACGCATGTTTCGTTCTTGCGAACCACCGTTCAGATAAGGTTTGATAGACACATTCTCGTTTACATAGAGTATGCCCACACCTTTGGGACCATGAAACTTATGCGCGGCACCATTGATAAAATGAACGTAAATCTCTTTAAGATTGAAAGGATAGTGTCCAACCGTCTGCACTGTATCGCTGTGGAAAATAGCATCGTACTTGCGGCACAACTCTCCAACGGCTTTAATGTCCAGCAGATTTCCTATCTCGTTGTTGGCGTGCATCAAAGTAATCACAGTGCGCACCTTACTTGAGGCGAGCAACCGCTCGAGGTCAGCCATATCGATGTGACCATTCTCAGCGAGCTTCACAAAACTCAAATCGGCCTGACCAGTATGCGCGTAATACTCAACCGTATGCAGCGTAGCATGGTGTTCAAGTGGAGAGGTGATGATATGCTTGCAACCGAGATCCCTGATGGCGGCAGCGATAGCCGTATTGGTGCTTTCAGTTCCGCCCGACGTAAAGAAGATCTCTCCGGGAGCTGCATTGAGAATGCGTGCAACAGACTTCCTTGCGTTTTCGATCGCCAATTTGGTTTCCCTGCCGTAAGAATAAACGGACGAAGGATTACCGAATTTTTCAGTAAGGTATGGCATCATTGCATCCAGCACCTCGGGATCTAGTGCCGTTGTTGCAGCATTATCAAAATAAATACGACTCATCAGGAATAATTGGGACGCAAAAATAATTGAATTATTGCGATTTTTTTAATGAAGAGTAAAAGTCTAATGTAATTGCAAGGCACCGAAAATACTACATCAGAAGCTACGCATCTTCCAGACACCGTACATCGCCTCTTTAATGATGCCACCCGACATTTTGGAAACGCCTTCTTTCCTATCGCGGAAAGTAATGGGAACCTCGTCTATTTTGAAACCAAGCTTCCAGGCTCGGTATTTCATTTCTATCTGAAACGCGTAACCCACGAAGTGCACTTCATCAAGCGGAATTGTGCTCAGCACATTGCGCCTATAGCAAATAAAACCGGCTGTGGGGTCATTCACCGGCATCCATGTAATTAATTTAGTATACATAGCGCCGCCTTTGGAGATAAAAATCCTGTCCCACGGCCAATTTACCACCTTACCTCCCTTTGTGTACCTAGAACCAACAACTACATCTGCCGTTGTACTGCAAACAGCATATAACCTGTTCAGGTCCTCCGGGTCGTGAGAAAAGTCGGCGTCCATCTCAAAAATGTACTCATAACTGCGCTCCAACGCCCATTTAAAACCTGCGATGTATGCCGTACCCAGCCCCAGTTTACCCTTCCTTTCCAGTAAATGTATCCGTCCGCCAAATTCGGACTGCAGCGACCTGACGATACCTGCGGTGCCGTCAGGCGAACCATCGTCAACTATAAGAATATGGTAATCACCGGGTAGTGAAAGGACTTTCCGGATGATCTTTTCTATATTCTCTTTCTCGTTATAGGTCGGTATGATTACAAGCTTATCCAAAAGAATCGGGCAAATTAGACGGCAAAATAAGTATTAACTGATGAAATGTGGCCAAAAAAATGCTAAACTTTCAATCCGGCCTTCTTCAGCTTCATCCTATTGAGGATCTCGGAAATCTTTTGTTTGGTGTGTAAAGCGAAATCGGCCTGCATCATCCAATCATAATACTGAGGTTCCGCGTTAAATATGTCCTCTACCTTCCTGCCTTTGTGTTTGCCAAAATTAAACACAGGGTGTCCGTCTTTCATAACGATACGTCGGGCATAGTCCACATAATCGTCATTGTTGGTGAACTGGTGTAGCGAAGGAACATCATTTCCAAGATTTGCATATCTGTCCAGCTGTGCTTCCAGAACCTCAATGGTTGCATCAATATCCGCCTCGGCGCTATGGGCATTATCGAGCTGTTTGTTGCAATAGAAACTTAGGGCGGCACTCAATGTGCGTGCCTCCATCTTAAAGAAGATCTGCTGCACATCGACCATGTGACGATCGGTAAAATCGACGTTGATACCAACGCGCAGAAACTCTTCCGCCAAAAGCGGCAGATCGAACTTACTGGAATTGTACCCGCCAAGATCACAGCCTTTTATCCAATCGAACAAGTGATGAGCGATCTGTTTGAAAGTCGGGCTATCCGCAACGTCCTTATCAGAGATGCCGTGAATGGCGGTCACCTCCGGCGGTATCGGAATACCCGGATTTACCCGCTTAACATATTTTTCCCTCTTTCCATCCGGAAGCAACTTCACGAATGCCAGCTCAACGATCCTGTCTTTGACATGATCGGTCCCGGTGGTCTCCAGGTCAAAAAATACAATTGGCTTCTTTAAATTCAGTTGCGACATTGGCGGTGTTTCTAGTGCGAACTTACGGTATTCCAGTCAATTCCGTCAAACGTACCGGAACTCATGAGCAAAAGGAAAACCGGACGATCTTTTCCGGAAATACGATCGCGCACCAATGCCTCCAACTGGCTGCTATTGTCCACGACGGTCAGGTCTTCGCGATCGAAGTAACCCTTGACTGTATTTGTAGACAAATTGGGTAGTTTTTTGAGGCTTAGCGCATGGTGGCTGAAAAACACGATAGCATCATCGGCGCCGTTCATGCTTCCGCTGTACTCTGAAAGGAATTGTTCATTGAGACTACTGAATGTGTGCAACTCAAAACATGCTACCAAGTGATGGGTCGGGTAAGCCTCACGCACCGCATTGAGCGTTGCCTTCAACTTGCTGGGAGCGTGAGCAAAATCCCTGTAGACAAGCAATCCGGGCTCTTCTTTCACTTTTTCAAGCCTACGGGCCGCGCCGGTGAAAGACGCAATTGCAGCATAACAATCTTTTTCGCTCACACCAAGTTCCATACAGACATCGATAGCGGCCTGCATGTTCAGCAGGTTATGCCTGCCAAATACAGAAACATGAACCGGACCGTCTGCTGTTTCCATGACCGGATAACCGTTTTCGTAATGAAATGGCGGTGTCACGTAGGCACGGGCATCGGTCTTACCGCCAGAACCGGCGATCACCCTGATCACCTCGGTATCCTCTCCGTTGTAGAACACCTTTGTGCCCTGCTCCATGCCCAACAAATACTGCTCAAACTGATTGAAATAGATGTCATAGGTAGGAAAAACATTGATGTGGTCCCACGCAATACCGCTCAACACACTGATGTGCGGATGATAAAAGAATATTTTGGGTCGCTTTTCTTCGGCAGATGCAGGATACTCATCTCCTTCCAAAACTATCAATGGCGCATCGGTGAGGCGAACCGACTGATCGAAACCGGCTACGCGAGCACCCACCAAATAATCAAAATCAACACCCTGATGCTTCAGGATATGCATGATCATAGATGTTATAGTAGTTTTTCCGTGACTGCCTGCAACCACTACCCTTTTCTTGTTCTTGCTTACCTCGTATACGTATTGCGGAAAGGAATAAACCGGAACACCGGCCGCCTTTGCCGCCAGCAACTCAGGGTTGTCGGCCTTGGCGTGCATACCCAGCACCACGGCATCCAGCGCACCGGTTACCTTCTCTGGAAACCAACCGCATTGCGGAGGAAGTAATCCCTCAGCAGCCAGATTACTTTTGGCGGGATCTGTTATTTCATCGTCGCTGCCGGTGATCAAATATCCTTTTCTATGTAGTGCAAGTGCCAGCTGATGCATGATAGCACCACCAATTGCTATAAAATGTATTTGTTGCATGTTGTTTTGCTACTTTTCGTATCTTCGTACAAAGTTAATCGAGCTTTTTACTATTCATAACCAAATAAGTATGCAGCTACTTTCCAGAACGAAGCGTGTATTACCCATCATAGCGATCATTGCATTGATCTCTATTTCATCTTGTGGCACCAAAAAGTATGGTTGTCCCGGTCATATGTTCACGCCCCCAACGCTGCTTAAATAATTCTAACCGGATCTACCCTTTAAACTTATAAATGTAGCAAGAGTAGCTGTCGCTTATCTTGTAAGGTAACTTATTGATGATAGCGCCGAAGAAATTCGAGTAAGTTTCGTCTTCTATTGTCGCAATTAGCTGATAATGATCGTTCAGAAAGGCGGGCTCATAATACTGCTTCATGTCACTGCCCTTCTTCAGCATTACATACTGAATTTTATGCGACAGGATATACTCAGTCAGCTCAGGCACCGACCCGTTCATTTGGGTGGTGAGGTAAGAACAGTTCTTTTTGCGCGCGATGTAATAGAACTCAAAATCGCCGAAAACAGACGTACCCGACTCCAAAAAAGGGGATATGCGCTTTTCGTTGCGCACAGGGTCGTGTTGCGGTACCGTTGAAACAATGTATGCAGCCTTAAAAACAAAAACGCCTGCAAACATGACTGCAATAGCACCCGTGGCATATTTAAACGCCCGGTTTTCAATGAACTGAAACGACATACCGATCAGCAGCAATGCCACAAAGGGAATTGCCAACGTAAAATAACGCCCCTCAATACCACCATTCACTATAGCCACAAAAGACACTATTGCCGGCACGGTGAATAATGCCAGATGTACATCTGTTTTAAAACGGTCTTTCAACCCGAAATATCCTACCGCAATAAAAGAAAACAGGAAGATGAACAGGTTGTAGCGAATACGGAAATGTGTGCCCATACCCAGGTGATCTTTCAGGTAGGTAGCCTTTTGGGTAAAGTCGATATACTCTGTGATGCCGCCGAAAGTGAGGTACACCCACAGGTAATATACCAACGCAAACGAAACACCGATGACGACGTACTTCATGAAGGCCTTCATGCGGCTAGCCCCACCCGGTGCCAACATCTCATATAGGAAATAGGCAATAAAAACGGGGAATGCATACACAAACCGAGGATTGGTGAGTATGGAGCTACACAACAGCACACCTGTTATAGTGGGGAAAAGGAACAGCGAGACCCTGCCTCCATTTTCAGATGCACGAAACGAAAGATAGGCCAGAAAAAAGAACGTAAGCCCGATGAAGTCCATACGGCCGGAATGCAGGAACTGGTTGAAATTGGGCTCAATTGCTGTAAACACTACCGCGGCAATTGCCAGCTCGTGACGCAATCGCAATTTTAAAGCAATCTTGTAAATGAGGAATAAAGACAAAAAGCCAAACAACATATTTGTGATACGAACAGTGAAAATGCCGTAACCAAATGTCTTTATCATGAATGCCTGCCACACAAAGTAAATAGGTCCGTAGTTGAGCTTCTCGGCCGGCTCCCCTAAAATGCGCACCTGTTCGAACAACGTACCATCCTTCATGTATGACTCGGTCATACTGAGGAAGGTGATTTCATCGAACCAGGGAAGAGGCGAGTAAATGAGCGTAGCCAAATGGTAAACAACATAAATGACTGCCAGTACCCACAACACCACCCTATAATTTCTACTCATTCTCGTGATAGCTTATTGGAAAGAAAATCTACTCGGTTTTAATCAACCACTTCGGCCTCTATTATCTTTTTCTTGATAATATATAATGGGCGACCCTTCACCTGAAAGAAGATACGCAAAACGTATTCGCCGATAATGCCTAAAGAAATGAGCTGAACACCGCTGAAAAGAATAATTGCAAATAACAATGCAGTGAAACCTTGCGGAACGTTGTGATAAATATACTTCTGAACCAGCGTATTGACCAGATAAACAAGCGATACGAGTATGGCGAACAACCCAAGATTGGTGATAAGTTTGATAGGGAACTCGCTGAAATTGAAAATGCCGTTGTGGGCCAATTTCAACAGTTTCTTGAACGAGTATTTTGAATCACCGGCCGCCCTGCTATCGCGTTCATACTCATAGCCTACCTGTTTAAAACCTATCCAGGTACGCATACCCCGGATGTACCGGCTTTCTTCGGGCATCTTGTTCAACACATCCACTACCCTTCTGCTAATTAAAGAGAAATCACCGCTGTCTAAAGGGATGTCAATGTAAGAAATCGACTTCAGGATCCGATAGAATGCGTGGTAGGCCATTTTCTTAAAAAATCCCTCCTTGCGTTTTTTACGAACTGCATAAACAACATCATAACCCTTTTTATAAAGTTCATAGAAGTCCGGCAGCAGTTCCGGTGGATCCTGGAGGTCACCATCTATGACCATTATTGCCTCGGTGCCTCTTGCCGACGACAGCCCTGCGCTCAAAGCCAGTTGGTGCCCGTAATTGCGCGCCAGTAGTACGGCATGATACCGTTTGTCGGTAAGTGATAATTGTTGGATCAATTCGGCCGTGTTATCCCGGCTTCCGTCATCCACCAAAACCACCTCTACAGACATCGGAAGTGTATCTATCAGTTTATTGATCCGCTCCACCAGCTTTGGCAGAACCTCACTTTCGTTGTAAAGTGGAATAACAAAAGATACCTGAGGAAGCATGTTTTTCAGTAATAGAACAATAAAATCAGCCCAATTCCCCATGTAAATGCACCTCAATACAGGCAAAACACGAAAAAGAACAGACCTTCGGCTCAAAAGTAATCGAAAAATGCAAGCTTTTATAGCTCTTGTCAGTTACTGTTGGCAGCAATATTGGTCGGCTACCAGCAGGCATAAAGGCATTTTAAGATAACATTTAATATAGTTCTCCTAATTTTATCGACTAAATGTGGTGTGCCGCACCTCCCGATGTTCGTGACAAGGTTATTTTTAATGTTTTTGCTGTCTCTTTTTCCCTTATTGGTGAAAGCGCAAACCGACGTCCGGGCCTATAAGGAATCGCAGTTCTCGTCAGACAGAGTGTTATCTGCTTGGAAACGCTTCTCTGATACGACCAAGCGCACTTTCGCTTCTAAAGATGTTGTATGGCCTACCTGTGAGGTATTTCTGAGGGCGTTTAAATCGCAGAATGAATTGGAGTTGTGGGCCCGCAATAACCCTACTGAACCTTATAAGCTGATAAAAACGTTCAGGGTGTGCGCGATTTCAGGAGCGCTGGGCCCGAAACGTCAACAAGGTGATAAGCAGGTGCCCGAAGGGTTTTACTTTATTGAAGATTTTAACGCCAACAGCGAATATTACTTATCTCTGGAGATCAACTACCCCAACTATTCGGACCAGACACAAACGAAGGGTGCACGCCCCGGTGGAAATATTTTTATTCATGGTGGATGCCTTACTGTGGGATGCCTGCCAATGGGAGATGATGGGATTTCTGAATTGTACACGGCATGCCTTGGTGCACGCCTCAACGGGCAAGAGCACATTCCGGTGCATATCTACCCCACCCGAATGACGCAAAAAGGAATCAATTACCTGATAAGTTCCTATCCCGGAAATACAGAAAAACATCAATTCTGGGCTTCCTTGAAGTCGGGGTATGACTATTTTGAACTACATCACCAACCGGCACCTGTACTCTATGGTGCCGACGGAAAATACCTGAACCAATAACACGAAACTTCATGAGGAAACACAAACACTTCATTTTTTCTTCTCTGCAAATTGCATTTATTGCACTTTCATCCGTTCTGCTCACATCGTGCGAAAAGGAGGTACAGATAGACCTGAAAAGCTCTCCACCACAGGTGGTGGTGCAGGGTTCCATTGAATCAGGAAACATCCCTTTCGTGGTTCTCAATTCATCTATGAGTTTCTTTTCAAAGATAGATCTGGGTACATTGGAAAAGAGCTTCATTCACAATGCAGTAGTTACAGTATCTGACGGTAGCAAAACTGTGACGCTGAAGGAATATACAGTTGACACAGGTCTGTCATTCAAATATTCGGTCTATACCATAGACACTACCAATTTCAGTCTGAATAATCTGATATTGGGCGAAGTGGGAAAAACATACACGCTGTCTGTGACCTATGAAGGCAAAACATATACCGGCATCACAAAGATACCTGACCCGCAAGGGGTGGACAGTATGTGGTTTGCAGAGCCGCTTTTTGCCGGCGATAACACACCCGACAGCGCCCGGCAACTCTTTGTCAGCTATTCTGACCCGGATTCAACCGGAGACTATGTGCGATATTTCACAAGCAGGAATAATGACCCGTTCTATCCGTCCGAGAACTTTAGTGATGAGATAATAAACGGTAAAAAACTGAACCAGATAGGCCTCGTAGCAGGTTACCAGGAAACTTCGGGGACGTTCATTAGCCGCGACTCTCTTTTGTACTTCTTCCCGGGCGAGACGATAACCCTCAAATGGTGCGCGATAGACAAGGGGGTATACCAATTCTATAATTCGCTTGAATTTGCCAAAGGTGCTGTGGGCAACCCATTCGCAACGCCTATCAACCCGATAACGAATATGAAAAACGGCGCATTGGGTGTTTGGGCCGGGTACGGTGTATTTGAAAAAACACTGACAGTACCCCATAAATGAGTACACTCAGGGGTAGTTTCATGATTTTTTTGCATCTTTAACGCCCGATAAAAATATTTCTAATCTGCGAAAGCAGGATAATTTCATAGACGATGAACGCGAACGAAAAAGTACATTGCCTGATAATAGGCTCAGGTCCGGCAGGCTACACAGCCGCCATTTATGCCTCACGTGCCAATCTGAAACCGGTGCTGTACCAGGGAATGCAACCGGGTGGTCAGCTTACTATAACTACAGAAGTAGAGAACTACCCCGGTTATCCAAATGGGATAATGGGACCTCAGATGATGGTAGATTTTGAGCAGCAAGCGCAACGCATGGGTGCTGATATCCGCTGGGGAATGGCAACCAAGGTGGACTTCTCAGTGCGTCCATTCAAAGTTGAGATAGATGAAGAAAAATGGATAGAGGCTGACTCCGTGATCATAGCGACAGGTGCATCAGCCAAATGGCTGGGGCTGGAGTCTGAGCAAAGGCTCAACGGTCATGGAGTGTCGGCATGTGCGGTTTGCGATGGTTTCTTCTTTAAAGGTCAGGAGGTAGCAATAGTTGGTGCCGGTGATACCGCATGTGAAGAGGCGTTGTACCTGTCTAAACTCTGTAGTCAGGTTCACATGATAGTGCGTCGTGGTGAGATGCGTGCCAGCAAGGTGATGCAGGACAGGGTGTTGAAGACAGCAAACATCAAAGTGTACTGGAACTCAGAAACACTTGAAGTAATGGGTGAAAACAAAGTTGACTCTATCAAGCTGCTGAATAACAAGACTAATGAGGAAACAATTGTTCCTGTTAAGGCGTTTTTCGTAGCTATCGGACACCAGCCTAACTCGAGCCTGTTCAACGGCATTCTGGATATGGACGATCAGGGCTACCTGATCACGCAACCCGGCTCTACTAAGACCAATATTGAAGGTGTGTTTGCCTGCGGCGATGTGCAAGACAAAATATACAGGCAGGCAGTAAGTGCCGCCGGAACCGGATGTATGGCAGCACTGGACGCAGAACGATATCTGGGCGCTATGGGTCTGCATTAACAATCAACATCTGATAAGGTGATAAAAAAATAAAGCGGCACAACTGCCGCTTTATTTTTTATTGCCTGCGCCTTCTGAGATCGTTGTCGCGGTGCATCATCATGTCATCCTGCTTTTCGGGTTCGGGCGGTGCGCCCGACTTAAACTTCCTTATAGTATAGGTAAGTTGTGCCATAAAGTACTGGCGCAATACGTTGGTATTGGCATTCTCGAAGTAAGTCTCCGTAACTGTGCGGGCTACACTGGTATTTTGGTTCAGGATGTCGTAAACGCTGATCCTTGCTTCAAGTGTTTTCTTCAACATCTTATACCCCACATATGCTCCCCACAAATTGAAGTTCTGAGCACCGGTGCCGCTAAATCCGGTGTAGTAGTTATTGGAGAAATTTGTATTGAAAACAAAATTCTCCAGGAACACCCAATTGAATCTTACTGATGCTACGTGGTTGTAAAAATTATTGGCCACCTGCGATTGAATGCTGTTGCTTACCACGTTATAATTGCCAGTATAGGACACAGTAAAATCGATCTTATCGCTGATATTGCTACTCAATATGGCACCAAAAGAAGGAATATAATTGGCAGCCTTGTTCAACACATCGTTGACCAGACCCGGTGTAATATTATAATTAAGCCCGGCATTCAAGTTAAGGTTGCTCTTGATGACCGCGACCGGAAACCCGTAAGTGATAAAGAATCGTGAGCTGAAGTAACCGTCGAGATTGACCGGGCGGGTTATCTGGCTGCCCCTGTTAATAAGGATAGAAGTGCCAGAAACCTTGTCGGCGAATAGACTGTCCTTTGTTGGCTGGTAAACGGCTGATCCTACATAATCAAAAGTCTTATTGGCGTATATATTCAGGAACAGATTACGACCTGTTTTTGCTTTGGTGAGACCGTAGCGCACCACAAACGTGTGCTCGTATGACTGTTTCAGATCAGCATTACCGGTCTTCATCAACAACGGGTTTGAGATATCCACTACGCTCTGTAACTGTGTGATGGAGGGCGCGTTGGTATTGGTTCGGTACATTACTCTCATATTGCGGCCATCTGCAGCCCTGAAATTGTAAAAGGCATTGGGCAGAACATTAAAAAAAGACCTGGAGATGTGCGCTACAGCCGGAAACTCCTGGTCTCCTGCAAGGTTGGCCTGTTGAACATTGACCCCAATATTGAAACTTGTTTTTTTGTCGCGCTCTCCTAACCGGAAACTGATGCCGCCGCGTTGAGTGGTATATGTATTGGCATATTTGTTGGAGAACAGCGTGTCTTGCTTTGAATAATCGCCGGTGACCGCATCCTTGCTGTATGTCATTTTATCGGAAACTGACTCGCTGAACGAAGGGTTATAACTGAATTGGAGTTGCCCTTTCTTCCCTATCGGCTCGGTGTATGTGAGGTTGGTCGAGACATTAGCACCATCGCTTTGCAGATCATAGCGTTGATCCCTGCCTGCTCCCGTGACAACAGAATTGAAATATAGATTTTGTGAGTAGTTGGTGCCTTCGCCTGTCTTTTCATTGGCACCGCCATTTACATTAAAAGAGATCGTGCGTCTAGGTTTTCTGAATTTATGCTGATAGAGTAAATTACCTGAAGCATTATACCCATCGTTCAATAATGACGTGGCGTTATTGGTGGAACTTTGAAGAATATCTGCTGCCAGCGTTTTAGCGAATGATGACGTTGATGCGTCATTGTGCTGCAGACTCAACGAAGGAGAAAAAGTGATAGAATTTGCTGAATCTATAGTGTACTCGAAGCGCATATTGAACCGATGATTCAGGTTGTTTGTCGAGGATAGGCTGCTGTCGTCGTAAAGCGACGAATTGGACGGACCCGCAAAATACGTGCGGGAAGTGCGCGAGTCATTGTTGTTATCAGTGCCATTGAAAAAATAACTCCCGGACACTTTCATTTTCTTGCCCCAGCTATCTGAATAGTTGAACCCGAAAGAATTTGTAGCGCTGATACCACTTTGCTGACCCACCATAAAATTATTGGAACCTCCTCCACCACCACGACCACCCGGTCCGCGACCGCCACGGCTTTGCCCTCCACCTAGTCCCAGTACATCTTCCTGACTAAAATTCTGTTGATTGATGTTGTTGGCAAGTCCTAATATGGTTATGCGCCTATCGCCATTAAAGAAGTTCATATTTCCACCGGCAAGATACCTGTCGTCCGTTCCATACCCTGCATACAGTTTCCCGAATACCCCTTCACTCTTATTGCGTCGGGTAATGATGTTCATGGTCTTCTGGGCGGTGCCATCATCAAAACCGGTGAACATTGACTGATCGCTTAACTTGTCAAAGACCTGTATCTTGTCTATCACCTCCGCAGGCAGATTCTTCAGCGCCAGCGTGGGGTCTGTCCCGAAAAACGGCTTACCGTCCACCAGCACCTGCTGTACGGCCTCACCGTTTACTTTTACCCCTGTATTATCAGACGTTATCCCGGGCATTTTAGCAGCCAGTTCTTCTGCGGTAGCATCTGGGTTAGTTTTATACGCATCTGCATTAAACTGGCTAGTGTCGCCCTTCTGCTCTCCCCTTATCTGGCGGCCGGAAACGGTAACACCTTTCAGCTCTCTGGCACTCGACTCCATCTCTAAAGAACCCAATGAGATATCCTTGCCGGCAACGTCGACAGAACGCCTCACTGTGCGGTAACTCACATATCGCAGTGTTAGCTGATACTTACCATCACTTACATTACTGATGCTAAAATCACCGTCAATGGCGGTGACTGTGCCGGTCTTTTTTGTTGAATCTACCACATCTACAAGCATCACTGCAACCCCTGACAGTGCTGACGCGTCCTTTTTGTCTATCACATGTCCCGACACAATTCGCCCCTGACCAGAAGAGCACACGGACGCCAACATCACGGAAAGGAAAAATATGGCAACTGAACAGAATTTCATAGGCATTCAATGTGAGTCTCTATCAAGAAAGTACTCCCGGCAATTGGCCGGGAGTACAACATTATGATATGACTGCTGACAATACAATTCGTTTAATGAAATGCAACTGGCGATCACTGCAGTAATGCAAGTGACCTCGTGATTCGCTCAAGCGCCTCCCGCAAATTCTCCATAGAATTTGCAGTGGATAACCTGATACATTGCGCACTTCCAAATGCGCTTCCACTGACGGTGGCGACATGCGCCTCGTGTAGCAGGAACATACTCAGATCCACATCATTCTCGATCACATGTTCGCCATATCGTTTTCCGAAGAAAGCGCTGATGTCGGGGAAGGCATAAAAAGCTCCACCGGGATTATTTGCTTTTACCCCTGGGATCTTTTGCAATGCCGCCGACACGAAATCTCTACGCTGTTTGTAGGCGGCTACCATCTCTTGGGTGGGACCAAGGTCACTTAATAAAGCAGTTATTGCGGCACGCTGCGTGATAATGCTGGCGCCCGACGTAAACTGTGACTGCAGCTTATCACAAGCCTGTACCAACTCACGTGGTGCAGCCATGTATCCAAGACGCCATCCGGTCATCGCAAATCCTTTCGACATGCCGTTGATCACCACTACCCTATCCCGTATCTCAGAGAACTGCGCTATACTTTCGTGCCCGCCGATAAAATTGATATACTCATATATCTCGTCGCTGATGATACATACATGGGGGTATTTCTTGAATACCTCCACGAGGGCAGCTAACTCATCGCGGGTATACACACTACCTGTAGGGTTGCATGGCGAGGAGAACATGAACAACTTGGTCTTCGGCGTTATTGCCGCTTCCAATTGCTCAGGTTTGAGCTTGAAATCAGATTCAATACCGCAATGAATGTACTTCACCACCCCCTCTGCAAGCTGCACCTGCGCGGCGTAGGTCACCCAAAAAGGCGTAGGTATGATCACTTCATCTCCAGGATCGACGAGGCAAAGGACAGCATTCACCAAGGAGTGTTTTGCACCGGTAGATACCAATATCTCAGATGTTGAATAATCGAGATTGTTATCCCTCTTCAGCTTCGTGCAAATGGCCTCGAGCAACTCCGGAGTGCCTGCCACCGGCGTGTATTTGTTGTACCCTTCGTTGATTGCTGTTATCGCTGCGTTGCGGATGTGTTCCGGTGTCTTAAAATCCGGTTCACCAAGGCTAAGATCTATTATATTGATTCCCCTTGCTTTCATCTCGCGGCTCATTTTGGCCATCTTTATAGTTTGCGGCTCGGAGAATAAGTTCAGTCGTTGAGCTAGTTGCATCTGCTGGTTCTGATATTGATAATTACAAACCTAAGGAAATTCGTGAATGTTCTTCAAAAGGCTTTGTAAATATAGGCAATTGCACAAATACCCGTATATGTAAGGCAGTGAACATTTTCTTTTACTTTTACCGTTCAAACACACAGAATTGAGCAGCGAAAAGCAGATAATGTTCCAAAACCGGTTGGCGAAGGTATATAAGCACTTCAGCAAGATAGCCCGCAAACAAGAGATTGCGTGTTACCGATTTTACGACCATGATCTGCCTGAATTCCCCTTTGCTATTGACTGGTATAATGGCGCTGTACATGCTGCCGAGTACAAACGGCGCCATGGTATGGAAGACGAAGAACATGAGGCCTGGCTGCAGGCGTGCCGCGAGACCATTGCAGGAGTTCTGGAAATCGATGCCGCCAACATATATATGAAAGTCCGCCAGCGAAAGGCGGGACGCCAGGGTCAGTACGAGAAATTTAATGAGGAAAAGGTGGAAAAAATAGTTCCTGAGGGTGGCCTTAGCTTTATTATTAATCTTACCGACTATCTTGACACTGGTCTATTCCTCGATCACCGTATTACAAGAGGCATGGTGCGTAGCGAAGCGAAAGACCTCGATGTGCTCAATCTTTTCTGCTACACGGGATCTTTCAGCGTTTATGCGGCACATGGCGGTGCACGTACCGTTACCTCGGTGGATATGTCTAAGACCTACATCAACTGGGCCAAACGCAATATGCAGTATAACAAGCTGTACAAAAGCGAACAACACGAATTTATTCATGCCGATGTGATGGAATGGATAGACTACATGCCGAAAGACAGTTACGATATTATTGTCTGCGACCCACCGACGTTTTCAAACAGTAAGCGAATGGAAGATACATTCGATGTACAGCGAGATCATGTGAAACTGCTAAAAAAACTGCTTCAGGGTTGCCGCGAGGGAGGAAAGATCTACTTCAGCAACAACTACCGGAACTTTGTTCTGGAACGAGACTCTATTCCCGCAGTGTCTGTCAAAGACATTACAGCACTCACCACACCATTCGATTTTCAGGGGAAATTGCACAGAAAATGCTACCTGATAACTAAATAGGACTAAGTTCCCTATTCAACCGAAATCTTCATAGACGATATACCTTCTGACGAACGTACGGTCACCAGATACATTCCCGCGCTGAAACCCGACACATCTACACGATGAGTATCGGTGTTGCCCGTGAGTATTTTTTGTGAATAAACATCTCTGCCTGTTACATCGGTCAAGGTAATACTAGCATCAGCACCAAACCCGCGGGTACTTACAATATTCACAAATGATTTCGCCGGCACAGGGTATGCAAAAAATGCTCCGGCATTATTTACATCGGACACCGCATTCACAACAAATGGAGTAATGGTGCGGCTACCTGTATGCCTCTTGAAAGTTACATCTGCCACAGTGAGGTTTGCGGCAGTAACCGAGATAACAGAAGACGGTGTAGTATAGTATTGGTAGTACTCAGGGTAAATCAGATAACTTCCTTCTGCAATACTGCCGAATGAGTATTTACCATCTGCATTGGTGTATGTATGTGTCAATATCTGGCCGGTGAGTGCATCTTTCAGAAAAACCAGCACTCCCGCATCTGCCACCTCTCCTGCGGTTCCTTTGCCTGCACCCGAGTAAATGTAACCACTTATTGTTCCCGGCCCCGATGGCAGAGATGCGTAAACCATAGTTATGTCTGCTACATTGCCGCTGCCTGAAATGTGATCATTTATCGTTGCCTTTGCCCAGTAGGCAGAGGTCCCTGCATAGGTAGGTACATAACCACTTATCCCCGAAATAGTCCCTTGCAGTTCAGCCAATACATAGTACTTTCCTGCAACCTTGCTTGTGAATCCGAAATAATATCCAACACCATCAAAACATGTTGTAGCTGAATCGGTTGCCAATACCCCACTGTCTGATGGGTCAATCTTCATCAGGAACACCTTGACATCAGGAACGGCAGGTGGCGCACCGGCAAAGGACACATAGCCCTTTATACGATCGCCGTTCAGCGTCACTACTGCAGTATTGGCACATCCAAAACCATTGACTCCCGTTACAGTATAAGAAGACGTAGCTGTGGGATTGACCCAAGTAGTAGCACAAGCTGTGCATGACAGCCCAACCGCCGGTGCCCAGGTATAAGAAACGATACCCGATCCGGTGGCGTTCATGGTGTATCCACCTCCGCATCCATCAGGCATGAACGATGCCGAAATTGTGGGAAGAGGATTAACAGTGAGCGTTTTTACAGCAATACAAGATCCTATGGCATAGGTCATTGTAACTGTCCCGGCACTTACACCTGTCACGACTCCCGTACTGCTGCCTATGGTGGCAATTGTGGCTACCGGCAAACTGCTACTTGTCCACGTGCCACCCGCTGTTGTATCTGACAGAGCAACAACAGAGCCCACACAAACCGAAGAAGCAGTTGATGAAATGGGAGTGGGAGCAGGATTTACAGTCACTGTCGTCGTAACAAAACAACCGCTACCCGTGTGATAAAATATGGTTGCGGTTCCCGCCGTAACACCAAGCACTAATCCTGAAACTGAGCCAACAGAAGCCACGGAGGTTGTTCCTGAACTCCACGTACCACCGACTACTGAATTAGAGAGTGTTGAAGACGTGCCCCGGCAGAATGACATAGTGCCTGAGATCGACGCGGGCATGGGACTTACTGTGACATTCAAAGTAGATGTAGCCGTACCGCACATATTTGTTTTTATGTAACTAACGATAGCATTGCCCACAGAAAGGCCGGCGAAAACTCCGGTGCTGGGGTCAACAGTTCCGATGGCGGGCGTTACGCTCAACCACGTGCCGCCCGATAGAGAACTTGTCAAAGTTGCAGTTGAGCCCGCACAAACACTGGCTGGCCCTGTAAGGGCACCTGCATAAGGAGAAGGATTGACTGTAGCAACAGAGGTGACCATACACACACCTCCTATAACGTAGCTGATAGTTGCAGTTCCCCCTGCCACTCCTGTCATTGTGGTTCCGCTGCCTGTGGCACCACTTACTGTTGCCACTGAAGTGTTACTACTGATCCAAACACCGCTCTCTGAGGTATTCGTCAGGGTTATCGAGGAACCCGGACACACAGCAGACATGCCCAAGATAGGACCTGGACTGGCATTTATAGTGACGACACGTGATGAATAGCAGCCGGTTGCGGGTATCGTATATATGATAGTACCTAGACCAGGAAACACAGGACTGACAGCACCGGACGATGAGCCGATCGACAATAAGGATGAAGTGGTGGTACTCCACGTGCCACCTGACGGATAACAATACATAGAGGATATTACACCCGTACATATATTGCCCGGCCCGGTAATTGAGGATGGATTGGGATTAACGGTAACTGACTTAACGGCATAGCATCCCGTGCTCAAACTGTAGGAGATAACCGCAGAACCGGCTGACGAACCTGTGACTATCCCAGAGGGGCTAACAGATGCAACAGCCGGAGAAGATGAAGACCACGTTCCGCCCCCTGTAGCGTTGTATAATGGAATAGTGCTACCTGTACAAACGGCTGTCCCGCCGGTGACGGGCGCAGGCGCCGCGTTCACTGTTACAACCGCAGTTACCGGAGTACTCCCGAGAGTATACGTTACAACCGCTGTGCCCACCGTCAAACCAGATACCGTGCCGGTGCTGCTCACGGCTGCCACAGCCGGTGAGGCTGAGGCCCATGTTCCGCCGGCAGGAGTTCCGGTCAACCCTGTGCTGCCACCCTCACATACCGACAATACACCGGTAATTGTTTGGGAAGTTGCCGAAAAAGCGACTAAAAGCAGAACAAGAAAAGAATATAAACGCAACTTCATTAGCCGGTGATTAATAAACAAGATGGAGTCAATGACAAATATACACCCTGCACTATACATATCAGGCGTATATATAACTGAATTTGTTAGCCTTAGCACAAATATAAATTCATTTTATACAAAGAACTAAATAGCATCCACGCACCATAAGTATAATTGCCATGGTGGCATATTATCATTAATTTTGTGGTGGCTGCATTCGGAAGATTCCGTTGATTGCAATGCAAATAATACTAATACCACATATTCATTCCAAATGGAAATTAAGTCAGCAACGTTTGTCATCAGTAGCCCGAAAGTGGATCTCTGCCCAAAACCAGACAAGGCAGAATACGCTTTTATAGGTCGGTCCAATGTTGGCAAATCATCACTGATCAATATGCTGACGGGTCAAAAAAATCTTGCAAAAACTTCAAATACTCCCGGCAAAACTCAGCTGATCAATCACTTTCTAATAAATAAAGAATTTTATATAGTTGACCTGCCGGGCTATGGGTTTGCGAAGGTGTCTCAAAACACCCGTAGCGTTTGGGAGAAAATGATTGAAAATTACCTGAAGGAACGTACGAATCTTCTGACCGTTTTTGTGCTCATTGACAGCCGTCACGAACCTCAGAATATTGATCTGGAATTCCTGCGTAAACTGGGTGAATGGGAGATCCCGTTCAATGTAATATTCACCAAAGCTGACAAAAGCACGCAGCGAGACGCCGCTCGCAACGCCAAAATGTTCATAGAAGCCATGAAAAAAGAATGGGAATTCATCCCCAGAAGTTTCATGACAAGCTCGGTGAAATTCCTGGGAAGGAAGGATATTTTGGGTTACATAGAGGAACTGAACGCAGAATTTGCCGAAGCGGCAAAGGAAGGAATGTCTTAATTACTCATATCGCAGGTAACCCAAATTTTATCGGCGTCATTTTTCCTGATGCTCAGGTAATATCCGGCAATATTTATTGCAAGCGGGTCGCCCAAGGGTGCCACCATTTCCACCCATACGGGCTCGCCGGGCACACAGCCCATTTCCATCAGCGTGAGCTGAAAATCACTTTCATCGTGTTCTTTGATAACAGCCTTGGTTCCGGCCGGCAACTCCGACAACCTGACTATTTGTCCATCCTGCACTTTCATGTGTTGCAAAGGTACAACCGATACGCCATATAATGTAAATTACACCCGTTCTGCACTCACCTATGAGCACAATAGACTGGATAGTTTTACTTCTTACCCTTGCTGCGATGATAGGTTATGGCCTGCACAAGGGTCGCGAACAGAACGGGGCACAATCTTACTTGCTTGCCGACCGTAAAATGCAATGGTATGTGGTGTTGCTGGGAGTAATGGCCACACAGGCAAGCGCCATCACATTCCTCTCGGCACCTGGCCTGGCCTATACCGATGGTATGAGGTTCGTGCAGAATTATTTTGGCCTCCCAATAGCCATGGTGGTGATCTGTATGTCGTTCATACCCGTTTTCAGCAGACTGAATGTATTTACCGCGTACGAGTACCTCGAAGAACGTTTTGACAGACGCACACGCCTCTTCACTTCATTCCTTTTTCTGCTTTCGCGTGGCCTATCAACGGGAATCAGCATATATGCCCCGGCTATCATCCTATCAACGATGCTCAACCTGAACATATACATCACCAACGTTTTGGTGGGTGGATTGCTGATCATATACACGTGGGCAGGTGGAGCAAAAGCCGTTGCCCACACACAAAAACTACAATTCCTTATTATTATCGGGGCAATGGCACTATCGGGGATCCTTGTCGTCAACCGGTTACCGGAGAACATTGGCTTCGCAGATGCGCTATACCTGGCGGGCAAAAGCGGTAAACTGAACGCGATCACCACAAACTTTGACTGGCATGACAAATACAACATCTGGAGTGGTGTGATAGGCGGGTTCTTCTTGTCCCTATCCTACTTTGGAACAGACCAAAGTCAGGTAGGCCGATACATAACCGCCAAAGACACAGGAGAAAGCAAGACTGGTCTGCTGCTTAACGGGCTGGTCAAAATACCCATGCAATTTCTGATACTGCTCATCGGGGTATTAGTTTTCATTTATTACACATTTAATCAGGCTGATCCTTACTACAACTCAAAAGCGCTGAGCCACTACCAGACCTCCGAACCCGAAAAAGCAAACAAAGAAATCATCCGCTACAATAACCTTATCAACGAAACCCGCAACCACGCCAAACAAGTAATAGCTGCCCGACAATCGGGAAACGAGAAAACCCTTGCCAATTCACTGGCAGGATATGAGGAAGCTCAAAACAGGAAGCTGCATCTTCGCGACAGTATTTCGCAATACATTTCAGATAAAAAATACGCTCCTGACAAAAGTGACACCAACTATATCTTTCTCTATTTCGTTAAGAACTCTTTGCCTGCAGGCGTGGTAGGCCTCTTATTTGCAGTGATCATTCTTGCATCTTGGGGCTCCATTTCTGCCGCACTCAACTCACTCGCGGCGGCTTCTCTCATTGATTTCAGCATACCCAAAGCCGATGACACACCTGAATCAGAGGTACGCAAAGGGCGCAATCATACGCTTGCTTGGGGCCTATTCTGTATTGGGGTGGCCATGTTCGCAACAAAAATGGGTTCACTCATCGAAGCAGTAAATATTCTTGGCTCGCTTTTTTACGGTACCATACTCGGCATATTCCTGGTGGCATTATACCTGAAACGCGCCAATGGTCGCATCACCTTCGTTGCCGCAGTCATCGCAGAACTCGCCGTTATAGGTGTTTATCTTACCGGTTGGGTCTCCTTCCTGTGGCTAAATGTCATTGGCGCCGGCCTGGTATATCTTATTTGCCTGATAGCACTACCTTTAAACCGGCCAAAACCGCCAAACATTCAGCGCAAATAGTTTCTTTTCGCTAATGCAAAGTAAAACTAATGTTAATCACCTCCGGCTATTAATAATAACGGTGGCATTGGGCTACATTTGCCACTCAACTCTGCTTCAGAGGCCTTCTTCATTGCCCAATCAGACTAATGTCCAGAATAGTCCCGTTCAATATTGACCATAGGAAAGCAACGTCAAAAAAAGAGACGCTGTTATACGGCAGGGTCACGAAAAACAAAACAGGCGACCGGGGACGTTTGATCACAGAAAAACAACTTCAGACGGCACCCACGCAGAAAAGCAGCTTTCAAAGCGCCTTCCTTCATTCGGGCATAGGCATGGCGATCCTTAATGCCGACGGCCGGTTTATGGAAGTGAACAACGCATTGTGTCAGATAACCGGCTATAACCACGATGAATTGCTCAAGTACACAGTAATGGATATCGGGCACCCCGATGACAATGCAAACGATGAGAAATTGCTGAATCGCCTTCTGAATAATGTGCTTAACTATTATTCTTTAGAGAAAAGATATATCTCTCGTCAGAATAGCATTGTTTGGACTCACCATACCATTTCGAAAGTTGCTGCTAAAGACGACCGTCAGACCATATACATTCTTCAAGTTATAGATATCACGAAAAGAAAAAAACTGACCGATGAACTGAACAGGCAGAACAGCGAACTGGAAGCGGTAAGAACAGATCTTATAAGCCGCATCACCAAATTGGAAGAGCTGAACCACATCATTGCCCATAACCTGAGAGGACCAGCCAATAACATAGCTATGCTGGTGGAAATGCTTCATGATAAACAGGCGCAACCAGATGAATCGGGATTGAAGTTGGGAAACGATGAGATCATCAATTACCTGAAAGAAAGCAGCTCATCTCTGGTGAATAACCTGAACACGCTGATGGAAGCAGTGCAGGTAAGCATGAACCGTAATATACCATTTGACGACTGCAACGTGTATGCCATTGCACAGGAAATTCTTGAGCAATTAAACAGCGTGATCTTTGAATCGGCTGCTTTCGTTCAACTTGACCTATCCGTGCCTGTGATCCGATACCCCAAAGTTTTTCTTGAAAGTATCATATACAACCTGCTGAGCAATGCCTTGAAATACATTAGCAAAGAACGCATCCCTGAAATACTGTTGCGTACTTATGAAGAAGATAGCAGAATAAAAATATCCGTCAAAGATAATGGCCTTGGTATAGACCTTGTAAAGTATGGCAACAAGATATTTAAGCTAAACCAGACTTTCCACTCACACGAAAACAGCCGCGGTGTGGGCCTGTATATCACCAAGGCGCAGGTAGAGTCTTTTGGCGGAAATATTCAGGTAAGAAGCCGGGAGAATGAGGGTTCAGAGTTCATCGTTACCCTGTAAATTGAGCATCAACGATATTGCCAGGCTTCTATCTGCAAGCGTATCGATGCCTGCTGGTGCGCATTGTATATCACCGTTACTACCGATTGAACATGGCGCTCTCGTTTGGTAAATACCACACGCCTTGTCTCATTCACAGCGTCATATTTTACAGTACGGTCACGGTCTGAGTCCTGAATTGTGAACCCGGGCATTCCCTTGGTCACCAACATCTTTACATGACCTGCGGCCGACCGGTCGGACGAAACAGCCGAGACGATAAGCCTGCCGGCAGGGTGCACCGGATCTATCGTTACAACCGGAATAAAACCTGTCAGCGGCAACCTGCAGTGCCAAAGGGCCGTGCTCAATTCCGTATGTTTTAATGAATCGAATCCGGATGGTTTTCTTGTCGCATTGATCAGCGTATACAATTCATTTCTGAATGCAGGACTCACCTGCGATACAGGTTTCGACCGGCCCTTGACTTTTGCTTCTACCGACAAAGCCGCTCCCGACAATAAGATCAAAACCAGTATTTTTTTCATTGTATGCTATCTTTTATTCCGTGCCGCCCGTCACAGGACACACAAATATAACAAATTCAGCTCCCTGCTTCAAATTCGTTGCCATGCACCGGTGGCCGTTATGATGTATCTTGCCGGATGACAGTTGCTATCACAGGCACCTGTCGGCACAGATATGAAAGCAATGATATTCGCTGCGGGTCTGGGTACTCGCCTGAAACCATTCACCGACCATAGCCCCAAGGCTTTGGCCGAGGTCAACGGACGTTCTTTACTGGAACACAACATCCGCTACCTGCAACGTTATGACATTTATGATGTGGTCATCAACGTACACCACTTTGCCTCAATGGTTATTGAAAAGCTGAAAGACAATAATGGGTTTGGCAGCAACGTTTCTGTGTCTGACGAGCAGGAAGCGCTACTGGAAACAGGTGGCGGACTAATGAAAGCACTTGACTTTTTTGAAGGAGAATCTGACTATGTGGTGATGAATGCAGACATACTTACCAGCCTCGACCTGGGCAAAATGATAGACCACCATCAAAACATCGGCGGCATGGCTACTCTTGCAGTAATGAAGAGAGACTCATCCCGTCAGCTTCTGTTTAACGACGACCTAACATTGTGCGGCTGGATAAACAATGGCACAGGAGAAGAGCGCATTTCACGTCCCGACCTATCGACGGCGAAGTTCTCATTCAGCGGCGTTCAGGTAGTTTCCGCCGACCTCATGAAAAACATACCTTTCTCTGGGAAATTCTCCATGATAGATGTGTACCTGTATCAGGCAAAGAGCTACATCATAAAGGGTTTTGATCATACCGGTAATCGGTTCATTGACGTTGGTAAGCCCGGCAGTATAGAGCAGGCCGAACTTCTTTTTTCCTGATCGCCATTCTTTAGTGTAATATCGTCCGAAGTACGGCAAGCGACCTCACATTACCCAGATGTTGTGTATGCTGCTGCAGGAATGTAATGTACCAGTCTATCAGCCGCATGCGCATTTCGCTCCCCATCATCAAATCAGCAATACCGTCATACCCATCTCTTTGCAACACTGTATCCAGCACGCAGGCATCCTCATCAGACGTGAACGGTGGAACCGTAGGTGGATGTGCCGAATACCCACCCTCCTGAAGATCAAGGTATGGAGTATCGGTACTGTAACTACCCCTCAATTCATAACCCAATAATCTGGCACACTGCACCAGAAAATAGATGGGCGCGTTGGCGCACTTTTTTGTGATCCTGTCATCCAGTCCCACAAGAAATTCATTCGCAAAACTGAACAATTCAGGCAGGGGTGCATTTTCGGGTAATAGACGCAACATAAGTTCGCAGGCAAAAAGCAGAATGCTGTTCTTTATTACGTCTCCATGCACAGACTGATATATATGTGAGACATTAAACTCTCTTATACGCTGCATGCTCTTTCCCGGTTGCATGTACACCACCAACTCCAGAATAGTTCCGGGCTGAAAGTATGCAGCCTTATTCTTGCTTGCAGCACTACTGCGAACACCTTGTACCATGTATGCCTGCAGACCATAGACCTCAGTGAACATGGTGACCACGAGGCTGGTCTCCCCGTATTTTACAGGTCGAAGAACGATTCCTCTGGTTTTTTGCAACATATTATTTCAAAAAGACCATCTTGCCAGCATACGTCTCGTTGCCGTTAGCATCAGACGCAAAGATCATATACACACCGCTTTGTGGCCTGCGGCCTGTGTAGTCAAGACCATTCCAAACTGCCTGTCCACCAAGAGCTTTAGTACGGTACACCAATTGTCCGCTGATGTCAGTGATCCGTACATCGGCATTAGCAACGAGTCCCTTAATCGCGATAGTACCTTGATAACCCGATGGGACGGGATTGGGGAACGAAACTACATTGCTATTTGTAGTACCACCTTCGATGGCAGTACTTCTGTAACTCACCAAACCCTGTTCTGTACCAATGTACACGTCACCGGTATACGGATCGATCGATATCTTCTGAATTTTATTGGATGGCAACGGACTATTGTCCACTGTAAATCGGTAGACAATCTTACTTGCATCGGGAGAAAGCAGCCAAACACCGTCATCGGTACCCACCCATTTCCTATTGGCACCGTCAACCGCTATTGTCCTCACGTTGTTGCCGGCAAAAAGATAACCCGCATACTGGTCATATTGAACAATCGGAATATCGGCATCGCAGGGAGGCGTTTGTGTTGATGGCACTGTGCAGTTACTCACAATGCCTATACCATTGGTTGTACCTATCCAGATGTTGTTATTGTTGTCTTTCGCCAGACAGTTCACTGTGTTTGCAGGCAGATTACCGAATCCCTTGCCCGAAACCAGTCTGTATGACGCATCGTCACTTTTGTCGCCTACGGTCTCATCAGATCCATAATTGTACACTACTACCCCATCGCCATTGTAGCCGACAAACCATATCCGATCATAGTCGTCAATTACCATTTGCCCACCAAACTGCACATTAGGCACAGTAAACTTATGCCATACATTTTCGGGCGTTTTTACATAGAGCTGATGGGTAGAGAACAACGTGGCCACCCACAGGTTCTTTTTGCTGTCCAACGCCATACCTGCTACTTGGCGCTCATGCGGAGCAATAGACGGAACTTGGTCGAATATGGAACCGTCTGCGAGGAGCTCATACTTGCCGTCAGGCTGAAGAATGAAAAGACCATTTGTCATTGACCCCGCATAGATCACACCACTTTGCTCGTCTTTCAGAAACACACTGAAATCAGACAAGGTATCGAACGGATGATAGGTATACCTGGTGAGGTATTTCCACTTATCGTCCTTCAGATTGCTGATGCCGGCGAAGTTCCCAAGTGGCTGGTACTTTCCATTGAATCCGCCATGTGCAATCCACAGATCGCCGTTACGGGCATAAATGTCAAAACTATTGAAGTCGGTGGGGCCGGTGGGTGTAAAATAATTGAATTCCTTTTTGTCGTCATACTTCATTAGTCCCCCAAACTCATCGGCTATCCATACAGAACCGTCTCCTCGTAGAACCACCTGCCTCGGTTTTCGGCCACCCATATTTATTGAATCTTTTACTCCGCTTCCTGAAAGAATCGCGAGTGTTCCTTCAAATACTTTGCTATCGTAAGTCCCCACATACAGGTCATCGCCCACTCTATCCATGTGTTGGATATCGGCAGATGTTCTGTACATCAACGTCCTTCCACCGCCCTCCAGTTTGAACACCAGAGAGTCGTTAGCTACGAATATGCCGGCAGGTAACGCGGAAATATATTTGAATCCCTTTATAGTATCGATCCTTTGCCAAGCTTGAAAATTTTGCAATTCGGGACTGTTTACGTTTGCACGGTACACACCATATTCAGTTAAAGCAAACAGCGAGTCGCCTTGTTGCGTAAGCCCTCTGACAGGTATAGCCAGACTATTTACACTGAACTCATAGGTTTCCTTGATACTTTTCCGGGTGAGGTCCAGCACAATTACACCAACAGACGTACTGAGGTATGCCAGACCATTGCGCGTGTATACACTAAAAACTGTTTTGGCACCTGCCACAGTTTTTATTTTCAACTCCGGAACATTATAAAACGTGTTGTCCTTAAAAAGGTCAATATTACCATTGGCATACACCAACACCACAGTGGATGTTGCATCATCATAACCGATACATTGCATACCAAGATCATGCATGCCCTCCACCTTGCTATAAGCATCTACCTGTCCGTCGGTGGCATCAAATGAATAAAAGCCCTGCTCACTTATTGCATAAAGGACGTTGCCTCCTATCGCAACACCGATGGCGTTGTTATAAGGCAAAAATGAACGCCAGCTTCCTATAGGTTTATCCTGCCCGTTGGCCGCTGAAACAAAGAAAATACTTGCTAAAAATATTGACCTGAAAAGAGGCTTGAAATTCATCAGATACATGGATTACAAAAATAAAGTAAATAACGCAAATAGAGCGTCCTTATTGTATCTGAAAGACCTTGCCAACATATATGATTTTAGGCACCAAGCAACACCGCGACTATTGTGAAAGCAGCAAAAACAACGCTGGCCAATCCGTTGGTATTGGCGAATGCAATACCGACTTTACTCAGATCGTCCGGCTTTACGAGCCTATGCTGGTACACCAGCATGGCACAATAGAATGCCGCTCCTAACCAGTAAACAAAATGCATATGGCCATAAATACCGGCACCAATGACAAACAAAGCAGAGAAGACATGCAAAACCGAAGACACACTGAGCGCACGACGCACGCCAAGTGCGGCCGGTATAGAGTGTAATTGCTGACTCTTGTCGAACTCCTCGTCCTGCAATGCATATATGATATCGAACCCTGATACCCAGGTAATGACAGAGAACGAAAAGAACAAGGGCAATAATGCAAACTTACCGGTAACTGCAAGATAGGCACCTATGGGCGACAAACTAAGACCCACACCCAGCACAAGGTGACAAAGTGCTGTAAATCTCTTGGTGTAACTATAAAACAGCACTACAAAAAGAGCCACAAATGACAACCAGAAGCAGGCCGGGTTGATGAACCAGGTTGTTACCACAAACAAAATACAGTTGATGACAGTGAAACCAAGTGCACTTTCCGGACTGATCACACCCGCCGGTATCTCTCTCCGGGCGGTACGGGGATTTTTCGCATCAAATGCCCGGTCCAGATACCTGTTGAAAGACATGGCGGCACTGCGGGCAAACACCATACAAAGGAGCATTTTTACAAATAACGGCCATTGAAACGGGTCGGCCTGACCTGACAGTTTCAGTTCAATGGTACCCAACGTGAACCCGATAAGCGCAAAAGGAAGAGCAAAAATGGTGTGGCTGAACTTGACCAGCGAAAGATAATCCTTCAGCCTGCGCAGCGGAGACGTACCTACACTTTCCATACTATCTGATATCTGCTTCTATTCCTATTGAAACCGCTTCCGGTAGCGCGTTAGAGTGTACAATGATATTCTTCTGCTGTATGCCCGACTTACCTGCCGTATTGAACACCACAGTCAAATCTCCATCGTTTCCGGGCGCAATAGTTCCCTCAGGAAAATTAGGGACAGTGCATCCGCAGGTCACATCGGTTTTTGCTATCATCAACGGGTGGAAACCTGTGTTCTTGAAACGGAATGTGTGTTTCAGCACTTTGCCCTCAGGCTGCTTCCCGAAATTATATTTTGTTTCATAGAACTGCATGGTGGTCTTTGCCATGCCGGCCACACGCTGGGAGCGAGTTAATGTTTGCTCCGGATAGATCTCACCACGATAAGTCTCACCATCCTTGCTGTAAAAGATGCCTTCGCCTCCACCCTTAAACCTTCTGAACAAGGCATTTCTGCTGACACCGGTCAGCTCTATGATCACCAATGTGAAGGTGGACAGGGTAAGTATCGTGAGCAATATCGCCCGGTAGTTTTTTTCCATTTGTAATTGCTAGATCAGTTAGGCAAAGATAACCATTAAAAGGCAGGCTATATCGCCACAATCGATAACCATTAGTTAATATGTGATTGTCTGTAACTACCTCACTATTGTGAATTTCCGGTAATATCTGCATCCATCAGCGTGCAACTCGCAGATATATAGACCGGAAGGCAATGAATTCACCATTATCGAAGAATTACCCAATGAAGAATCGAGCTGCTTGCTGATGCATATTCTGCCTGCTACATCTACGATATTGACTTTGATATCCTTTTCATACACACCCAGCCACGCTACATTTAAAACTTCACTGGCCGGATTAGGATATATGTTCACCAGACATTCGTCATACACAGGCGGCACCTGCGCAATATATACCTTACGCTTATAAAACTCTAGTCCGCCACGCACATTCCCCTTTATGAGCGAGTAACTGCCACTTCCGTCAATATCCCCTACAGCAACAGTAGACCTCCTGTTTCCATATCGGCCGTAGGTAGTTGCCGGATGGTTGTACAAACTCAATGTAGAATCAATGTAGGAATATCTTCCGTCCAAGAGACTATAAACGGCTGTGGTATCGCCCGTCTGGAAACCTGAATACTGGTACAAATTGCCCGAGTTGCTGCCCATAAGCAGATAATCGGTTCCCGAAGGGTCCAGTTTACCAATGAATGGCGCCGAGTAATTCCCGAAATTCTGCAGCGGGTCGGACTTTGCTTTTCCAAGCTTGGTGTTCACCAGCTTCAACCGTATAACACCGGGCGTAGTACTTTCATTTCGGTAGTACTGAATAAACCCGTAAAGGTTTCCGATGATAATGTCCTTCTTACCGTCTTTGTCTATGTCGTAAATAAACGGTGCAGCATTGCCCCCCACATTGATATCGGCGCCAGACAAGTCCTTCAATGTGGACATTGTCAGCTGCCAGTCGGGCACCACACTTTCACTGGCTGCCATGTTCTTGAAATAACTCAGCGTACCGTTGGTATGACCTACTATCAGATCTGAAATTCCGTCACCATCCACATCTCCGGTTGCAGGTGCTGCCCCTTGGAAACTATGTGCGCTGAAATTCCCCAAATCATTGGTCTCCAGAGTAAACGAAGCACTTCCTCCACTTGTAGTATTCCTGTACAACGACAACCTGCTGCGCAGCACACCACCCGCTTGCCTGTAACCATCACTTCCAACAATAAGGTCCAACTTACCATCCTTGTCGTAGTCAAACAAATGCGGATAACTGGCAGTGCCTGCGTCTATCGCTCGGTCCACCAGAAAAGAGTCTGAGACAAACTGCCAATCTGCAGTGCCTGCGCCGGAATTGTTTCGGTAGTACCAGATACATTTTAAGTTCTCGGCTCCGCTACCTGCGCTCGGCGAGATCAAAAGATCTCTCCTTCCATCCTGATCTACATCCAGATGAAAGGCCGATGGCCATACCGGGAGCGACACTATTTTACCTCCGGTCTGCCACGTTGAGTCTTGCCCCGTCATTGTGTCGACGGGATAACCGGTCTCAACTTTCCCATTCTTAAGAAAAGTAAGTTCATCAAACGATACATTACCGTCCAGATAGTCCATGTCCCCATCCATATCCCAATCGAACAGGCAGATAGAGTTACCTGAGTGGGTCACTTTTTCCTCAGACCCTGCCGGCCTCAACAAACCTGAATTATTACACGAATAGCCTAATGTGTGTTCGCGGTAAAACCCCTGATACACCTTACCCCAGCATCTGTCTTTCAATTTCACCCTGATGCTGTCGCAGGGCAAACCTTCCTCTACGCGCATGTTGCGGTAATAGTACATGTACCCGCCGGTAATATAAAAGGCAACAAAGTCTATATCTCCATCACCATCCACATCTTCAATACCTGGAATATCGCCGGGATTCACGAAAGCATTCACCACACCACCCGTTGTTACATCGTTGAAATAGAACAGGCTACGGTAAAAGGTGAAACACAATTCATTGCCTGCGTTGTAGTAGCCACGATATACCTCGAACCCATCATTACCTCTATTAAACAGGTCCGGTATACCGTCGCAATTGTAATCGCGCAGCAACATGAAATCATAAGCCGGAGGAAAATTAAGTGCGTAGTGCGGCGCATACTTGTATAAAGGCAAGCCGGCAGAAACCCCAACATTCAGTAAAGTCATTACTCCAAGCCCTTTCTCAAAAACAACCAGGTCTTTTTTACCATCGTGGTTGATGTCGGCCTCCGAAAACTGGGGATTATTAAAACCTCCGCACCATGCCAGCGAAAGCTCGCGGCTGCCGGAAAAAACTTTTACAGTGGTATCGTGCTGATAAAACTCTTGTGCCGATGCACCGAAACCAAAGAATAGAACTGATAGTAGTATATAGGCAACGCTCCTGATGATCATAACAATAATGCTACATAAAGTTACCTAATATTGATGTAGCAACCGCCACCAACTATATTATTAGGAAAATATTTCCACCAAGGTTTGAACGGTGAGTACCGGGAACTATCGCTCATACTTTGTCAGAGGCGAATCAGGCTCCTTCAGGAAATGTTTATAGACCATCTTATCAGCAAATGATGGCAGTAGCTTGTTCAACCATACAGCCAATTTTCCTTGCCCTGTCATCACAATAGTCCGTTTCCTGGCTTCAACACCGTCCAGAACTATTGACGCACATTCCTCCGAGCTCATCAGTTTTCCTTCATCAAGCGGGGTTTCGGCCTGAGATGTACCATTGGCGGTACGCGCCACATTTCTGATATTGGAAGAAGTAAACCCGGGCGAAACCCACATTACATGCACACCGGTATGTAGCATTTCGGTGCGCAGAGCCTCGAGAAACCCTTGCATAGCAAACTTGGATGCAGAGTAACCTGTGCGCCCCGGAAGCCCCCGATATCCGGCAATTGAGGAAATACCCGCAATGACTCCCTTTCTCTTCATTATATAGGGCAAAGCGAACTTCGAACAATATACCGCTCCCCAGAAGTTGATGTCCATCAACTCACGTATCACTTTAAGATCGGCGTCTTCAAACAAGGCCCGCATGCTGATGCCCGCGTTGTTGATCAGCACATCCACGCCGCCCCATTTCTGCGCAACGGCATCTACAAAAGCTTTGCAATCCTCTTCGCGGCTCACATCGGCCTGAAAACAGAAAAGATGTTTGTTCTGACCAAAAGACGACTGTAATTTTTCCAGATTCCGGCCGCATACTGCCACCTTCGCACCCCGGCCTAGTGCATCTTCTGCAAGTGCCTTTCCAATGCCTGACGAGCCGCCGGTAACAATTACAACCTTATTACTAAGTGATGAAGCCATATAATAACAGCAAAAATATAGTTTCTGGATTCCCCGCCGCGAAAAATTGTAGGCGGCTACATATTTACCCAGTCTTTGGGGAAATAATACTGCAGCATTTGCTCCTCTCTGCTGCCTGGAACGGGGTGGTGGTCATACATCCAACGTGCACGGGGTGGCAAGCTCATAAGGATACTTTCGGTCCGCCCGTTGGTCTTTAGGCCGAACAAGGTTCCACGGTCGTGTACCAGGTTGAACTCAACGTAACGCCCCCTTCTGATCTCCTGCCATTCAGTCTCGGCTGCACCAAAGGCAATGTCTTTCCTGCGCTCTACTATCGGCAGATAAGCGGTAAGAAATGTGTTCCCGTTCGCCTGCTGAAATAAGAACAAACGCTCGCTATCCTCGTCGCTTACCGGTCTCAGGTAATCATAAAAAACCCCTCCTATGCCACGCATCTCGTTTCCGCGATGTTTGTTACAGAAATATTCGTCACAGTTCTTTTTATAGGCCGGATACAATTCAGCTCCAAACGGATCGATAGCGTTCTTCAACGCAGTATGAAAATGGCGTCCGTCTTCTTCAAAAACGTAATATGGTGTAAGGTCAGCTCCGCCCCCGAACCAGCTATCTATCCTTTCTCCTGCACTGTCGTACAACTCAAAATAACGCCAGTTGGCATGAACAGTGGGTACGAAAGGATTCCTTGGATGGATAACCAACGAAAGACCACAGGCGAAAAAATAACTTTCGCCCACCTTGAATGCCTCCTGCATCGCCTTTGGTAAAACGCCATGCACTGCTGATGTATTCACACCGCCTTTCTCAAAAACATTTCCATCAGCAATAACACGTGTACGGCCCCCACCGCCTTCTGCCCTATCCCAGCTATCTTCACGAAAAACGGCCTTCCCGTCCATCTGCTCCAGACCCGAACAGATCTCATCCTGAAGCCCATGAATATATTTTACAAATCTATCTTTCAAACTAATATCACTCATATAATGCAGTATTCCACGTCAACTACTGACCGTATTCCTTCACGGCTTCCACAAAAGCCTTCGCATGATCGACCGGGATATTGGGCAATATTCCATGACCAAGATTCGCAATATATCTGTTTACCCCAAAACCATCGATCATTTCCTTCACCTCTTTCTTTATCTGCGGGATTGGTGCCAGTAGCTTCGATGGATCAAAATTCCCCTGAAGAGTAACTCGGCCCCCCGTAAGCTCTCTGGCCAACTGCGGAGTAACCGTCCAATCGAGCCCCAGTCCGGCAGCGCTTGTATATGACAGATCCCTTAATGCGTACCAACTTCCTTTAGGGAATAATATCACGGGAGCATCGTCCTTCAGCGCATCAGCAATTTGCACGAGATATGGTTGTGCATAGGTCTTAAAATCAGCCGGGCTCAACATCCCACTCCAGCTATCGAACACCTGAAGCATGTTAGCACCGGCCTTAACCTGAGCCTTAAGATACTTGATTGTTACATCCGTTATCTTCTGTAACAATTTGTGAGCCAATTCATTCTGAGTAAAACAAAATTGTTTTGCCTTGTCAAATGTCTTACTGCCTTTACCTTCAACCATGTAACACAGGAGAGTCCAGGGAGCACCGGCAAAACCAATCAATGGCACCCTGCCATCCAGCGCCTTGCTGGTCATTTCCAATGCCTTCATCACATAGCTTAGCCTTTCTTCCACATCATCAGTAATCAGGTTATCTACGTCAGCCGCGTTTTTTATCACATCAGGCAAGAGTGGCCCGCGTCCTTCCTCCAGCAACACCTTCATACCCATTGCTTGAGGAATTACAAGTATATCCGAAAATATAATAGCTGCATCCACTCCAACCTGATCAACAGGCTGCAGTGTGATCTCACATGCTAATTCCGGCGTTTCAACACGGGTAAAGAAATCATATTTCTCACGCAACTTTATGTAATCGGGCAAATACCTGCCTGCCTGCCGCATCATCCAAACAGGCGGCCTTGAAACAGTTTCGCCTCTCAGTGCGCGAAGAATAAGATCATTTTTTAAAACTGACATCTACTTGATTTTAAATTATTTATGAAACTTACTACAAATTTTAAACTCAATAAGCACTAAACGGTTTTCAGGAAATACCCGATCGCCATTTTCAACACTTCTACCTTCTTCGGGACTTCGCTGACAAATACTTTATTGCCGGTGTATTTTGCAACCTCGGCCGCAGTAGTGTTACCAACTGCAAAAATTACGGTTTCAGGCCCCAGATCATTTGCCTCGAAAAAACTCTTCACGCCACTCGGGCTGAAAAATAATACCCCGTCAAAAGTCCCTTCGATCTTTTCAGGTGAGGAAATTGTCTCATATACGATCGTTTCGCTCACGCGCACACCCGCCTTCCCCAACCTGTCAGGCAACGTATCCAACCGGATATCTCCGCAAAAGAAGACTACTTCTTTGTTGCCATCTGCCACAATTAGCTCTGCTAAACCGTCTGCCGAGGGAGCTGTTCCCACAATTGCAGAACCGGGAAACATCTCTGTAACAAGCTTACTTGTATTGGGACCCAAACTATATATTTTCCAGTCCGACTTTTCATCTCCCACCAAAGCAGCCATCGCCTTTACGGCATTTTTGCTTGTGAACACTACCGGTAAACCTGCGGAAATATAACTATATATCAATTCCCGTAGCTCGACCCCACCTAACGATCTTACATCGATAAATGCCGACTCAGTTACAGAAAACAAGTTCGTGTCCACACCGCCGGTAATTTCATCACCTAAGATCGCCGTACTGAGGATCGATATTTTCTTCATTTGATGGCTATTTTGCAAGCAGTCTGGCAGCGCCCATTGCCAACAACTCTTCACCGGCAATGTTACCCAACCCTCTCGCCTCAGATAATAAAACTGATTTATTGACGGCCATCTTTTCTGTTCCGTCCACATTAAGTATACTTCCCTCAAACAAGACCATACCATCAGCAACACGGGCCAAAGCACTTATAGGTGTCGTGCAGCCTCCCATCAACGTTCGGAGGAATTGACGCTCAATATGTGTACACATTTCGGTATCTTCATCATTCAAAAAGGTACACGCCTCCCTGCAGTGGTCGTCACCGGCCTTGCAAACAACCATTATTGCTCCCTGAGCCGGTGCAGGCAACATCCAGTCGAGCGAAATAGCATTTTCAGGCCGCAAACCTATGCGTTCAAGGCCTGCCGCTGCAAAAATAGCTCCGTGCCAATTGCTTTCTGCTACCTTTCTGAGGCGGGTGTTTACATTTCCTCTCAGATTTTCCAAACTATCTGCGGGAAAACGATGCAGCCATTGTGCTTTGCGCCTTACACTGCTTGTTGCAATAATCCTCGGAAATCCATCAACTTCCGTGAATCCGGGACCCGGTACTAAAATATCAGTGTATGAGGCCCTCGGTAATACTGCAGCCTGCACTATTCCGGCAGCCATCACCGTGGGCACATCCTTCATGGAATGTACGGCAATGTCTATATCACCATTCAATAACGCGATATCGAGCGCTCTTGTAAAAATCCCCTGGACGCCTATCTCATAAAGCGGAGTTTTCAGGTCTGTATCGCCTTCGCTTTTGATATAAATCAACTCCGAACTATATCCAAACCCCTTCAGCAACTCCTGCACACGGGTAGCCTGCCACACCGCAAGTTGACTTTCACGGGTACCGATCCGGATCACTTTTTGTATCATCAGGCTATAAAATCGTTAATTGCTTGAATATATTGGCAACCAAGTGCGTTTTCTGTACGCATTTTGGTTGCCAGAGAATTGATCACTTTTTGCGCACGCTCTTCCTTATTGGCCGTCTCGGCTACCTGCCCGAAAACACCTGCCGCTATCGGTAGACCAAGCAACTTGCTTTTTACCTCTTTGAGCACCGGTACATGTTTACGCATGGCGCACCATTCACCAAACTCCGCAACATGCTCGTCAATTATGGCCAACGCCTTGGGTACCTCTGCGCTGCGTTTCTGAAGTGTTTCGTCTTTAATCTTGGAAAGAGTGTCAACATCTACAAAGGACACATCGGGCAAACGCTGAGCACCTACCGACACATTGCATGGCACCGAAATATCAATGATCAACTTCTTTCCGGCTTCCTTCAGGTGCTCCTCAAGCACAACCGGCTCAGGGGAATTGGTAGAGACAAGAACGATGTCTGCTGTTCTCAACTCGGCTCCCAGGCGCTCTAAAGGCGCTGACATCAACCCCATTTCTGATGCAAGTTCTTGTGCCGTGCTTTCTGTGCGGTTGATCAGCAGTATGTTACGTGTGCCCAGATAATCGACAAGGTTTTTACAGGTCACTCTTCCAATCTTGCCGGTTCCCACCAGCACTATCTTCATCTTCCTGATATCGCGAACATCCACCACATATTCTTTCAGGTACTGGATTGCTGCAAAAGAAACTGAAACTGTACCACCACTGAGCTCTGTACGGGTCTTTACTGCCTTGGAAGATTGCATCACTGAATTGAGCAATCTTTCCAAGAATGTTTTAATGTAACCGTTGGATTTGGCCACCTTCACAGCAGCCTTTATCTGACCCATGATCTCGAAATCTCCCAAGATCTGGGAATCGAGACCCGCGGCTACCTGATACAAGTGCCTGATAGCATCCGTGCCTTTTTTTGAATAACACAAACGCGCGAAAGTCTCCGCATCACCGGCACATACACTGCTCACAAAAGACTTCAACTGCTCCTCGCTTTCTGCGATACCGTATATTTCTGTGCGATTGCAGGTAGATAGAACAAAGAAATCACTGACTCCGTACTCAGGTGCTGTTGAGAGAAGGGTCGCATATTGATCCTGATTCACAGCGTACATCCCTCTTACGGATGCCTCGCTTTTCTTGTAGTTGATACCTACAACCCTGAACTCATGAAAATATTGACCTATCTGTGTACTCATTGATGTCTTTCGAACTACTACGCAAAGGTACTTTCAAGGCTTTTCGTTGCATAAAATCCGTGTCATAGACACGTCATTTCACTGACTGATTAATGTCACTTTTCCGAACATTTTAAACTTTGAGGAATATCAGTGCCTGCTCTTCCCTTTCCCGATAGCAAATAATATATTTGAGTTCTTAATTTCTACCATGAACGATCACACAGACACCATCATCAATTTCATTAGTCAGATAGGCATTCCCTGCATGCCCGCCAAACTGACAAATGACACATTTCTTCCCGGCATCGACATCAGGAACGGCACCATCTGGTATGACAATGAAAAAATGAAACATCCCGGCGATCTGTTGCACGAGGCAGGTCATGTTGCCGTATTGCTACCTGTGGACCGAAAAATCGCCTCAAGTCCCGAGAACATAAACGGTGACCTGCAGGCGGGCGGAGCAGAGATGGCTGCTATTGCCTGGTCATGGGCCGCTTTGAAATACCTCAATATTCCGCCTGAAATTGTTTTCCATGAAGAGGGTTACAAGAATGGTGGCGTAGACCTGATCCGTAATTTCCACAACGGCCAATACTTGGGGCATCACTTGCTTGCATGGATGGGCATGACCTGTATTACCGAACAAGAACGTTCTGAAAATCTATATCCTGCGATGACTCACTGGCTGCGACCAGGCGCACCCCATAACTGACGTTAAATATCACAATAAATGGACAACACAGCCTACAGGTCAACGAAACGAACCCTACTTTCAGTTGCATGCTGCTTGCTATCTGCCTGCATTACGCCGATACCTTACATTTCGTTTGGACAAACGGTTGCAACAGTTGAGATCAAAAGTGGCGTCTCAGCATCATTCCGTGGCTTGTCAGTAGTAGACGACAGCGTGGCCTGGATAGGTGGCACAAACGGAACCGTGGGCGTCTCTATAAATGGAGGCTACACATGGAAATGGCACAATGTACCGGGCTGCGAAAAATGTGACTTCAGAAGCGTATTCGCATTAGACAACAGCTCTGCTGTGATCGCAAACGCCGGAACGCCTGCAGTAATTTTTATTACACACGACGGCGGCGAGCATTGGAAAGAAACATATAGACTGGATGACACAAACGCGTTCATCGACGGTATCACCTTCACGGAAAGCGGTGCCGGTATTGCATACGGAGACCCATTAAACGGCAAGCTGCTGGTACTCACCAGTTCCGACAATGGCGAATCGTGGACCGCTCTACCAGCAGATCAAAGTCCTGAGCTGAATCCTGGCGAGGCTTCCTTTGCTGCAAGTGGCACCTGTGTTCACATGTTTACCAACCAACATTGGATCATCGCCACCGGTGGCAAAGTATCATCACTACTTGAAACAAAGAATAGTGGCCGATCGTGGCGACGTATCGCCACGCCTATCCTTCAGGGAAAGACCTCTACCGGCATTTTCTCATTTTATGCAGTGAGCAAAAAGAACTGGCTCATCGTGGGTGGCGATTACACGAAGGACACCATAACAACAGACAACGCCTTCTATACCCGAAATGCAGGCAAGAAATGGCACAGACCCAAAGTGCCTCCACGTGGATATCGTGAATGTATCAGCCGGGCAACACCCAACAAAAAGCAATCAGTTTTGACCCTAGGTCCACGCGGCATAGACATTTCTCACAACAACGGCAGAACGTGGCTTCCATACTCCGACGACCGTCAGTTGCATGTGGCGAAACGCGCGCGTAAAGGTACCACCACTATTGCGGCAGGAGGAAACGGCAAGATCTTTCTGATACGGTAGCTCGCTACATACCTACACCGCAAAATCTGCCATTCGTTTCATGTCTTCGGCACTCAACTTCACATTCACCGAAGCCACATTCTCCCTGAGATGCGCCACCTTCGATGTACCTGGAATAAGAATAACATTGGGGGCATGGTGATACAACCAGCTCAAAGCTACCTGTTGCATAGTGGCACCATACTTCTCAGCCAGTTCTTTCAATAACTCCACAAACAAGATATTACCTGCATTAATTGGATTCCAGGGAATGAACCCAATGTTGTTCTGAGCACAATACTCCAACTCAGGCTCCCATTTTCTGAAAACAATGCTGTATTTGTTCTGAACCGTGGCCACGTCGACATACTCCTGCGCCTTCTTTATTTCATCAACGCTCACTTCCGACAGGCCAATGTGCCTGATGAGACCCTGATCACGAGCATCTCTCAAAAATTTCAGAGATGCTTCGAAAGGCACATTGGGATCTATGCGATGTAATTGATACAGGTCGACCCGGTCTACTTTCAAACGCTTCAAACTGCCTTCCAGCGAACGTTTCAGGTGATCAGGATGGCTGTTGATATGCCACTCATTAGGCCCTGTGCGCATAAAACCTCCCTTCGTCGCTATGACCATTCCGTCTCTGTAAGGATGCAGCGCCTCAGCTATCAGTTCTTCCGACACATTCGGGCCATAACTGTCCGCAGTATCTATAAAATTTACACCCAGTTCAGGCAATGTTCTCAAAACCTCTATCGCCTCGTGTCTATCCTCGGGTGCTCCCCATATTCCTTTACCCGTTATGCGCATTGCACCAAATCCCATCCTGTTTATCAACAGATCTCCACCCAACAAAAAACTGTGTACCATAAGCCGTGTCTTGCCTTTTTGTAGTTGACAAATATATATCCTACCCTATCAATAACACTACCGGCAAACGAAGCCATGTTAGATGATATCAGGCAAACGAAACCTGATCTTGGTCATTTTTTCATTTTATACACAACTGACATATATCACCACATAAACTACTAATCTAAGTAGTATTGTCATATTTACTATCTATTAATTTTGCATCATCATTAAGAAATTATTAGCCAGAAGAGCGGCTAAAATCAGAAATAGGATCTTCTAACACCGAATAAAACAGCGAAAATGAGTAGTATATAAAGCAAAAAGTAGCAGTATCAGAAAACAAACTGATGCGAAATAAACGGTAAACTATTCAATTTCAGCATATATCACAAGCCATCAATTACCTGAGTTAACAAAAAATAAAATAATTTAAAATCATATTCCATGACCAACATAACGCAAACCTCAGGTGCACCATAAAAACTCGAGTTATGATCTGCCAACATATCGTTAAGTAATAAAATTACCTACCATTTGTTTTTATGATAATATAAATCGTAAAACTAAATAACACAAAACATTTTTATTTAATAATTTATTTTAATTACACAATTAACATTATAGAAATGAAAACACGAAATCTGATTCTCAACATCTTGGCAGTGGCGCTATTGCTGGTTGGATTTAACCGCGCATCAGCACAAAGCCTGACAGTAAGCGCCGGAACCTCTATGTGCCTCGGTGACGAACGTACGCTTATCGCATCTGGCGGCGCCGGCTATTCCTGGGCGCCTGCAACCGGCCTTTCATGTACCACGTGCGCAACAACGACGGCGTCACCCGCAGTCACAACAACGTACACAGTTTCGGCAACCGTTCTGGGCGTTCCAACTTCAGCCACCGTTACCATTACAGTAAATGCAGTACCCTCAGGAATAATGGGCGAATCTGCTATCTGTGCCGGCACAACAACGATGCTTACAAACGCATTCACCGACGGTACCTGGACCAGTAGCAATACATCTGTCGCAACCATCAATGAATGGGGCGAGATGACCGGCATAGCAGGGGGCACAACAACTATAACCTATCAGTTACCCAATACATGCCTGTCCACAGCCGACATTACAGTGGGATCTCCGGCGACTATCGATGGGATTGCAGCAATTTACCCGGGAACGACAGCCACCCTTACTTGCACACCCGAGGGTGGGACGTGGAGTGCGTCAAATGGCAATGTAACGATAGATGCATCAGGAGAACTCACTGCTGTCTCAGGCGGCACATCTACTATATCTTATCTTTCTACCACCGGCTGCCTGTCAACGGCAATAATGACCGTAAACGGGTCACCGGCTGCCATCACCGGCATAGCGTCATTATGCGTCGGCAACACAACTACTTTTTCAAGTGCATCGGCAGGTGGCACATGGACCAGCAGCAACACATCCATAGCTTCGGTTGATATCTCGTCAGGATACATTTCAGGAATCTCTGCCGGTTCAGCTACAATAACTTACTCAATTGGTACTGCCTCCACCACAAAACAAGTGTTCATCAATGCACTACCCGATGACATAACCGGCACTTCAACATTTTGCGCTGGCAGCAACACAGTTTTATACAGTACCGTTGGCGGCAGTGGTACATGGAGCAGCAGCAACACATCGGTTGCCACTGTTAACACTACCTCAGGAATGGTCACCGGTGTTTCGGCAGGCACAGCGACTATTACATGCCTCATCGCATCATCTGGCTGCTATAAGACTAAAAACATCACCGTTAACACCACACCCGACGCAATAGATGGCGAAACAAGCATCTGCGCAGGAGAAGTAAGCAATTTCACCAACAGCGTTTCCGGAGGCACATGGTCATCAAGCAATGCAAGCGTAGCTACTGTTGGCTCTGCGGGAACAGTAAATACATTAACTGCAGGTGGCACAACAATCAGCTACACCCTGGCAACAGGCTGTTACAAAACACTATACATAACAGTAAAATCTATCCCTGCAACCATCTCAGGTAGCTCTGTGGTGTGTGAGGGAGCAAGCTACAATCTCACTAATTCTACCACCGGTGGCACATGGAGCAGCAGCGATATTGGCATCTTCACGATCGACGAAACATCGGGTTCTGTTGCAGGACAAACTGCAGGTATAGCTACTGCCTTCTACACCGGCAGCAACGGATGCTACCGAACCAAAACCATTACTGTAAACACACAACCAACAGCTCCGTCCGGGAGCGATGTGATCTGTCTGGGCAGTACAGCAACATGGACTAACGCAACAGCAGGCGGAACATGGGCCAGCAGTAATACGTCAATTGCTACAATCAACTCCTCTACCGGCCTAATATCTGCCGTAGCAATCGGAACAACAACCATTACGTACAGTATGCCGGGCATGGGGTGCAGGGCTACACGCCAGTTAACTATTGACAACACACCGGCAGGCATCACAGGTGCAACCACATTCTGCGTTGGTTCCACAACAACATTGTCGCATACTGTAGGCGGTGGCACCTGGTCGTCAGCCAATACAGCGGTGGCAACAGTAAATTCATCTACAGGAGTAGTATCGGGAGTTACTGCAGGAAATACCACCATCACTTACCGCGTTAGTGAGGGCTGCTTCGTTACGGCATCTGTGACGGTTAAAGCACTACCCGCAACAATTAGCGGCACCTCAACCCTCTGTGTCGGATCTTCAACTGCCCTTTCCAGCAGTCCTGCGGGCGGAACTTGGTATAGCTCATCGACTAATGCAACTATCAATGCAAGCACCGGTAATATTTTGGGTGCGACTGCAGGAACGGCGAACATCACTTACCTCAGCGCAGGATGCGCAAGAACAACCATCGTAACTGTAAATGCCGCGCTTCCGGCAATAACTGGCAACACGAGTGTTTGTCCTGCAGCAATCACAACGCTTACAAACACTTCAGCGGGCGGAACCTGGTCAAGTACAAATACGTCGAAAGCAACAATCAACAGCACAACAGGGGTATTGACAGGCGTTGCGAACGGCACAACGATCATAACTTATGCTACTTCCTCAACCTGCTATACATCTAAGCAGGTTACCGTAAGCAGCACTATCGCCTCAATAACAGGTACCACAAATGTTTGTGTAGGCAGCACCATCGCACTCACTCATAGCATTGACGGCGGCAACTGGTCAAGCTCAGCGACCACTAAGGCAACCGTAGGAGCAACAGGTATCGTTACAGGTATATCAGCCGGATCAGCTACCATCACCTATGCCACTGGCGGAAGTTGTTTCGCGGTGAAGACCATAGCTGTGAATGCACTTCCTGCACCTGTTTCCGGAAACCTTACAGTATGCGAAGGTTCTTACACTGTACTCACTGCAACAGTAGGCGGCAATGGCACATGGTGCAGTAGCAACAATGCTATCGCAACGGCAAATTCAACATCAGGAATGGTAACGGGTATCGCCGCGGGTACAGCAACGGTGTCTTATAAAATACCAACAACAGGATGTTTCACAAGCGCCATCGTTACAGTTAACCAGGCACCTGCAACTATCGCAGGTTCTTCATCACCGTGTACAGGAACATCGTCTACACTAACCAATACAATTGCTGGCGGTACATGGGTTAGCAGCGCTCCCACAGTTGCCACTATAAATTTAACAAATGGCAACTTGTCTGCTTTGACCGCAGGCGGAACAACGATCACCTACAAATTGACAAACGGCTGCGCAAAAACACTCGCTGTTTCTGTAAAAGCCTCTCCCGCGGCTATCACAGGCACCGCAACAGTGAATACCGGATCTACGGTCACTTTGGCAAACGCAACTGCAGGAGGCACATGGAGCAGCAGTAGTACAGGCACAGCCACTATCGGCTCTACAACAGGTGTTGTAACCGGCATATTAGCAGGCAATGCCACTATCACATACCGTATCACAACTACCGGTTGTTTTGCAACCCGCACTGTTACTGTGAATTCAATCGCGGGCCGTTCGGCAGACAACCAACAAATTACACCGGCTGAATTCAGCTTTAGCTTCTACCCCAACCCTACTACAGGTAACATAACAGTATCAGCGGGAACGAAAGGAACATTATATCTGTTTTCACAAGACGGCCGTGTGGTGAGTGAATACTTCATTGACCAGCCATCTGTACAAATTTCCCTCCCGGGCACTCTTGCCGCAGGAGTCTATTACTGTCGCTTTGTCGGAGAAGACGGATCTTCAGCAGCAGCACAGCTTGTCTACAATCCATAGCAGATACTATCTGCAGGAAGCAAATGGGGGCGGTTGAAAAACCACCCCCATTTTTATTTTGAGCATTTTATCGTTTGTAGCTGTCAGGCGCCTTATTCACTTTTGGCAATGGCTTTCTGGGCAGTTTTTCGTCCCTCATCGCGGTATGATAGACAAACGAAGCAACGATCACCGCCGATTGCATCAGATCATTCGCGCTAGCCCTGTCGTAAGAGTCCATATTCGTATGGTGCGTACGTGTCCCATACTCCAGAGGGTCTTGTATGAACTGAAAGCCGGGTATCCCAACCTCATCAAATGAGATATGATCCGTCGACCCGGTATTCCTGATGGTCAGGGTACCCGCTCCCAGATCTTTGAAAGGAGCAAACCAACTTTCAAAAATGGGGCGCACCTCGTCATTTTCCTGCATATATATGCCCCGTATCTTTCCACCCCCATTGTCGAGATTATAATAGGCTGACACCTTTTCTTGTGCCGGTTTCAGCTTCATGGTCAGTCGGTCGCCAAAGTGATTCTTCACATATCCGCGTGACCCGAGCAACCCTTGCTCCTCTCCGCTCCAAAGCGCAATTCTGATGGTGCGTCTTGGTTTCACACCGATAGCCTTTAGTATCCGCACGGCCTCCATCATCACAACAGTTCCGGTTCCGTTATCTGTTGCACCGGTCGATGCATGCCAACTATCCATATGGGCACCCAACATCACCACCTCTGAAGCCAGCTCAGGATCGGTGCCCGGTATTTCGCCTATTACGTTATACTCGGTGGTATCCTCTGTTAGGAACGTGGTGCGTGTGTCCAGTTCAAGGCTTACTTTCTTACCGGCCTCCAACAACCTGCCCAATACACCCAGATGCTCGCTACCCATTTCCAGTTCAGGCAACACTGTCGGCGCATCCCATTTCCTCGATGAACCGTTCGAAGTGAATACCGTCCCCATGGTTCCTCTACCGCCACTCAACACCGCTATCGCTCCCTCAGCCAATAAAAACGAATCTATTTTTGGACGAATATTCACTCTTGGCGCAGCCGGTAATGGTTTCTTCTGACTCAGATTGGTCACGGCATCATCCGCATGCGGATCAAAATCCATTTTACGTAGATCCTCATCAGTCAGCCGACGGGCATCGGGACTAAAATTCGGCTTTGTCTCGTTGTTAAGCGTTGACAGCACCACTACTTTCCCCCTCAATTTGCCGGTGTAGGCCGCCATGTCTTCCGCCTTTTCTATTCTTACCAGAATAGCGTCACCACTTATCAATCCTCCCGTACCGGGTGTCCATGCCCGCGGCACTCCTATCAATGGTTGGTAGTAGGGCGTCTTCATAGCCACATAACTCTTATTTATTTCCCATCCTTTCCCGAACCCGCCCCAACGCTCGATATGAACATTTTTCAATCCCCAACTTTTCAGCTTGGCTGCTGCCCATTCCTCGGCCTGCTTCATGCCGTCAGAACCGGTCAGCCTCGGCCCGTTCACATCAGTCAACTCAAACAAAGACTGCATTATCTTCGGGTTGCCAAATCCTTCCTTTTTTATCTGTGCAACTCGGTGCATGTCTACACGCTCTGTATGATCACCCCTGAAAGCCGTCGCTGAAATTGCTACACAAAGAGCCCCGATACCGACTATTTTTTTCATATTTCAATAATGTTATAAACCACAAAATAGACAAAACAAGATAATAGTGGCTCAAAGAAAAATTAAGGGGTGAAGATCACCGGCTATCCTACCGTCATCTTTCTATGAAAATATGAGGCTGATACTATTGCGATTGAAGAAATTTTATATCTTCGCTAATACAAAAGTAATCTTATGACAAAATTTTTTGTTCCGTTATTTGTTGTAGCTGCAATGTGCTGCGGTAGCGCATTTGCTCAAAAACCTGCACCGGCAGTAAAAAAAGTGGCCCCTCCGGTCAACAAAATGCCTGTTCCGGTGGCACGCCCGGTAGTTCCGGTGGCAAAACCTGCAGCACCAGCCGTTGCAAAACCTACACCAGCAGAAGCTCCAAAACCGGCTGAGGCTCCAAAGCCTGCTCCTGTAGTTGCCAAACCGGCTCCTGCGCCAAAGGCTGTAGAAGCGCCGAAACCGACTCCTGCTCCCAAAGCTGTAGAAGCGCCAAAACCGGCTCCGGCTCCTAAGCCAGCTGTTGCGGCCAAACCTGCACCGGCACCAAAATCTGCCTCTATTCCGAAAGCACCTGTAAAAAAAGCAGCTACTGCCGGAAAAGCAGCAAAGAAAAAAGCAGCAACAACTCCTGTTGCTTCACCGGTAGCGTCACCTGTTGCTTCGCCTGCACCAATGCCGGCTGAGAACATGGCTGCGCCAACTCAGAAAGCAGAAAGGACATATAATGATGACATGGCGGGTAATGAAACCGAAAGCAGCAATGCTCCTTCGGGCTCATACCACAGCATCAACAATTGTACTTGCTACAAAAATGCACCAGATGACGCGGCTCCATGGAAATTCCGCAACAGGCGCTACTATAGGTACAACTACACAATGAAGCACTACCGCAACGGCAAGCACGAAAGTAATTGCTGCGCTGGCGGTAATGAAAAACACAAGTGCCACTAATTTCAAATCGTAATATTCGAAAAACTCCGGCTGTTGGCCGGAGTTTTTTTATGCCTATGCAAATTGTTAATACTTCTACTCTTCTTTAGATGTATCCATGTTTGGCTTTACATTTGACACACATTTTCAACGACCATCTCAGCAATGTCATTTACGTTAATAACGGTCATCGTAACAGTCGCTATTTCTATAGCGGCCTTCAACAACGAAAATCTTGTAAACAAACTCATTCTGTGGCCACGCTACATGAATGACCCGCAGGAATACTATCGCCTGCTTACATCCGGGTTCATTCACGCCGATTGGAATCACCTCATCTTCAACATGGTGTCGTTGTATTTTATTGGCAGTAGTGCCGAGTCAATTCTCGGAATGGGCTTCCTCACGCTATATCTTACCGGCATTATCATATCCTCCCTCCCATCGTTTCTGAAGCACCGCAACAATTCCTACTACCGATCATTAGGCGCATCAGGCGGCGTAGCGGCCATCATGTTCTTTTTCATCTATTTTGCCCCATGGAGTAAGTTGTATATCATCTTCCTGCCAATAGGTATTCCGGCAATTTTGTTCGGTGTGCTTTACCTCGTCTATGAGGCGTACATGGCCAAAAAAGGTGGCGGCACCATGAACCACGATGCCCACTTCTGGGGTGCCATTTATGGCCTCGTCTACGCGCTGATCATCGATCCGACCCACGGTAAACTATTTATAAACGCAGTGTTGAATCCCTAAGGTCGGCTTAGAGTAACAGACAGCACTTCTTTCGTGCCGGCTTTCACTTTGAAACGCTCATCAGGTCTTATCCCGCAGACCCACAAAATTCGTTTCCCGCTTTCCAGAACCCAAACGTGCGCCTTCTCGTGTATCGGCATTTTTATGTCAATCAGTAGCCGGCTGACCTTTTTCTTCTTCATACCCATCCCCAATGGATACAGGTAATCTCCTGTCTTCCACTTACGTAAAACCAACGGGAACTTAACCTCATTCATATCCAGCAGCACTTTGTTGGCCGGCATCTTCATATCATCGGGAACTGGGACAATCGTAAACGAATATTTCCCGTTAATAGTTGCGACTTCCGCCGGCACGTTTTCTATCTGAATGAGATCAGCCTCTTCAGACGCGCGGCTTGTAACTATCAAAAACTCTCTGTTCCTGATGATCTTGTGCGTCGCAGACATCACATACTTGCCGCTTATGGCCCCCAACAGGCTCATCACATCAGGCATCTGCGCCGACATAAATCCGTATGGGCGAACAAGCTCGTAACATATTGTTTCAAGCGGCTTGCGCTTCATCAGCTTCCTTACAGGGATGTAGATGTCGTTGCCTCTGCGCTCTGTAAGCGACTTACGTTCCTGTTCCAAAGCTTTTTCGTAAAGCACCTCGGCCTCAGCCAGCCTGCGGATCGTGTCGTTGGCTCTTTGCACACCATCCCTGAATAAATTTTCAGCGACCGGAACCAGATTATGCCTCACTGAATTTCTAAGATAATCGTCCGACTCGTTCGATGAGTCTTCTCTGTACGCGATCCCCTGCAGTCGGCTGAATTCCAGTATTTCCGCTCGCGTAGCAAACAGCAATGGCCTGATAATATTATCACGTTCACGCTGAATGCCATGCATCCCCTTCAACCCTGTTCCTCTGAACAGGTTCATCAATACCGTCTCCACATTATCATTCGCATGATGCGCTGTCGCTATCCTTGCATAACCAAACTCTTTTGCCAATTCATTAAACCACTCATACCTCAATATCCTGGCTGTTTCCTGTGTACCTTTCTTCCATTCTTCAGCACGTTCACGGGTTTCAAACTTCGTCACATGGCATTGCACGCCATGCGTCACACACCAATCGCGCACCAACCGTTCGTCTCCGTCAGATTCAGCACCACGCAACCCGAAATTACAATGCGCAACACCTATCCCTATACCTGCGCGTTGGAACAATTCAGCCATCACCATCGAATCCACACCCCCGCTAACGGCCAGCAGTACCCTTGAACCCTTCAGGTGCGAAAACGCGCGCTCCCATTCACTCGAAAACTCTGTTAAAAGATTGCCCAATATTGTTGGTTTCGTTGTGTCAATTAATAAACCAGGTCTTCATAAGCGCCCTGAAGCTCGTTATAACTATGCATGTCTTTGGCCAACTTGGCGGCTGCCATACCCTTCTCGTATATGGCCACCGCGGCATCGGTTGCACCGGTTCGCTCCAGCAGTTTTCCCAGATGATAATACGTAGCTACATAATCCGGATCGTTATTGAGGTTGATCTCAAAATAAGTACGGGCACGCGCCTCGTCTCCTGCTTTTACATATTCAAGTGCCAATGCGTGGTTCAGAAAACAATCTTTCGGACTGGCCTCCAGAAATTTCAGTAACTTCTCTATTCGTTCGCTCATTCTAACTCTTGAGACACTTAGGTGCCCGAAAGGCAAATTTAGTCACCTATCGGTAAACAATACAATTCTGTTTACCGCATATACACAATTGAAAATTAACAACTTTTACAAGATCGTTTTCCTACTTTCACGCATACTTCAGCTCCCGGCTAAGAATGGACAGGAAACAGCTCAAATGGAAACTCCGCTACTACTGGCAATACTTCCCGTTCACCATCAACACGGTGTTGTATGTTATTGCCGCTTGGGTGAGTTTTAAACTGCTATACAAACCGGTTCCCAATGGCGAATACCCTTCGCCGTTTCTCCCGTTTGTCATTCTCATGGGCAAACTCACACTTTGGTTTGTGGTAGCACTCGGCCTTGTATCCATGTTCAGTACGCTTGCAGCCTATTTTTACTACACGTGGCTACGGGAAAGCAACAAAACAGCTCTGCGTGTCGATTTCTCCATGGAAGAGCTTGCCGGTAAACTCCCCCGGCTGTTCCTTACAGCTAGCATAGACGGCATCTTCCGCCCCATCCTCGGATTCGTCAAGGGCCGTCTGTATTATGATGACAACATACTCACCGACAGCTTTGGCCTGCTCACCAACAAGCAAAAACCCAATAGCCTGCGCCGGGCTGCGATAACAGGTAAAAGCCGCCTATACCTGCCCGACATAAAAGAATATGACCTGAAAGGAGGCTTCATCTATTTTCAGGACATGCTCCATATCTTTTCACTTGCATCTGCACATCCGCTGCAAGGTCATTTCTATCAACCGCCCGTCCTGCAAAAAGGCAATGATGCCGATGCACAACCTAAAAAAACCGATACAATGGAGGTGCGCATCGACCAGCTGCGCCGGGTAGATGGAGAATACCTCAATTATAAGGGCTTTGAAAGTGGCGACGATGTGCGGAGAATTGTATGGAAGGTCTATGCAAAGAACAGGGAACTGGTAGTACGCATACCCGAAATGTATGAACCGTTCGCCTCACATCTTTACTTCTACGCATCGTTCAACGCAGGCAACCATAAACAATGGCTGAATGACACCTACTCCCGCGAGATGCTAAACCATTACAAGAACTGCGTCTGGACGATCTACGACACACTGTCAAAAAAAGACTGGGAGATTCGTTTCATACCCGACCAGCAGCTCTCTCTGCCCGATCAGATGTCAGAGGCAGAACGCACAGCCCGCGTCATAAGCAACAGCGCCTGGCACACCGACATGTCCCTGCACGACTATTTCAACCCGTCCACGGGTGCCGTTTTGTGCGTTTCATCTTTCTCCGACCCTGCCGAAGTCGCCGAATTACTCGAAAAATGCAATCCTTCAACCATTGTATACTTCGTTAGGGTTTCCAACATTCTTCGATCCTATGCGCCACTCAGGTGGATAAGCAGGCTCATTTTTCTCCCTCCAGACGACCGCCTTTCCAAACTCAGGGCGACTTGGCCATTCGCACCGCTGCGTTTTAAACTACAGAAGAACGAAAAAGAGCTTGTCAACTTACTCAATAGGTCGGTTGCAACGTGGGGTGAAATATAATTTTTATTAGAAAAACAATTATTTATCGTTTTTACTAACATTCAGATAATATCACACGCCTTTACAGGTACGCTGATATTGTGATAAAAAACAGTGAACAATGAGGATCAATGGTACCCCTGCTTCTGCAGGGGTATTTTTTTTGCCCACCTACTGACCATTTAAACGCTATCGCAAGTTTAGCAAACTACATGTCCACCTACTGGGTTTAAATTTCTTTTGTCGGGTTCCTCACAAATGGAAAAACTACTGCGTCATAGTTACCAGTAATCCGAAAATCAATTTACAAACAGAAAAACCAAAAAAATGAAAAAACTCTTAACCCTCGCATTCGCCCTCATCGGCATGCTATCGGCTACAAAAAGTTCTGCCGTCATCTATCCCACGTCACACACCGCATGTGTGGGCGCCGCAACCACTTTGTTCGACTCATCAGGCCCTGGTCCGTCAGCAGGCACATGGTCTAGCAGCAATTTGGCGGTCGCTACAATTGGTTCGTCCACCGGAATTCTCACTGGCCTTACCCCCGGTACAACTGTAATCACCTTTACAGGCAGCACCACCTCTACTGCGGTATTCACTATCAACCCTGCTCCTGCAGCTATCACAGGCGCCGGCTCATCTTTCTGCGTCGGATCTTCTATATCATTAGCAAGTGCTACCTCCGGCGGCACATGGTATTCAGGTTCAAGCTATGTCGCTACTGTTGGCGCGTCTACAGGCCTATGTACCGGAGCGCATGCAGGCACCACAACTATTTACTACACGCTTGCTACCGGATGCAGCGCTTCATTAGTGGTTACCGTTACAGGTACCGTTCCCGATTCAATTTCAGGTCCGTCAACTGTTTGCGTAGGAGGAACGATCACGCTGTCTTCCACTACATCAGGTACCTGGACATCCGCAACTCCTTCTATTGCAACGGTATCTTCTGCCGGCGTGGTAACAGGTGTTACTACAGGTGTCGCACTTATTAGTCACACTGTTTCCGGTCCTTGCGGTCCTTACACAGCTACGCGTTCAGTTACTGTTACTTCAGGCGGTTCTGCGGGCACTATCTCTGGCACAACTTCAGTGGCAGTTGGATTCACCACCTCACTTTACAGCACCGTTAGCGGTGGCACATGGAGCAGCGGCAGCACGGGTGTTGCCACTGTCAGCACTTCCGGTGTTGTGACAGGTATTGCCACAGGTACAGCTGTTATCACCTATACGATTGCAGGTTGTGTAGGTCCTGTATACACAACTACTACAGTTACTGTTACCGCAGCCGATTGCATCTCGGGCGACGTACTTTTCACAGGAACGCCATTATATGGTCCGGTAAAAGTATGGCTCATCAAATACAACCCAACCACCCATATGCTCACTGCCTGCGATTCAACCTACGTTTACGCTTCCGGAGCAAGTGCGCATTATTCTTTCTGCGGCATGGGTACCGATTCATTCCGTGTTAAGGCTGCAGATGACTCAATGGTTGCAGGTACCGGCTACATCCCTACCTACCACAACGCTAGCGCTTATTGGGGCACAGCCACTGTTATCTACCACGTAGCGGGCACACACGATATCAATAAGAACATCACCATGGGCTACGGAACCACTACATCAGGACCAGGTTTCATTGCCGGCGATGTTACCACCGGCGCTAACAAAGGCACTGCCGATATCCCTGCGGTTGGTCTGCTCATCTATTGTGTGAATAACAGCACCGGTGCAATACTTCAACGCACAATAACCGACGCTTCAGGTCACTATTCGTTCAGCAACCTACCCACAGGCACACCTATCAAGATCTACCCTGAGCTGATCAACTATGCTACTACGCCATACCCGGCTATCACCCTTACAAGCAGCGCGCCTTCAATGAGCACCGCGAGTTTTATACAACACACGCTTTCACTTACCATCACTCCGGTAACATCAGCCGTTGGTACTGTGAACACGAACAACGCTGATATTAGCGTATACCCTAACCCTACTGAGAACGTGCTGAACGTAAAATGGAACAACATAGCCACCGGCACTGCCTCTGTTGTAATTACAGACATCACCGGCCGCCGGGTTATCAGCCGTTCTGTTGAAATGGCTCAGACAAACGGTACTGCTTCAGTTGATGTTACAAGCCTCAGCTATGGCACATACATTGTCAGCATTTCAGGAAACGGTATCAATTACAACACTATACTGGAGAAGAAATAATACCCGCTTAGTTCTTACCAAAAAAAGAGACGGCCGCATAATGCAGCCGTCTCTTTTTCTTTTCTCGTACCTGCTAATTAGTAAATGTCATTCGCTTTGAGTCGATCACTTTCCCATCAACAACCAACGAGTAGATATAGATGCCACTCATGTTGTAACCATGATCGTAGATGACCTCATTTACTCCTTCCTCCAGCGAAACGGGCATCCTGCGCACCTCACGGCCATTCATGTCTTTTATCGAAAGGAACGCTTCTTTATACGCGTGGCGACCATTCACCAATACTGTGATCATCGTAGCCTCATCCGCAGGATTCGGAGCATTCTGCAATAACTCTATAGGTGCTTTCCGTGCCGGAACCATATCAAAACCCGCCACAACACTTGTCTGCAACTCTTTCGAGAACAGACTCTCCACTCCCTTATCATCTACCGAAGCTACACTTACAATATGATTGCCCGTCCCCGGCACCGGCACATTGAACGTAGTGGTTCCGCCGGCAAACGTATAAACGGAATCCCAGTCATTTGTCGTGGTCCTAACCCCTACTCTATACTGCGGATACCCGGTCTCAGCGGTAAGGTTCACAGTAAGTGTGCCGGGCGTAGCGGACAGCGTGAAATCAGGGGTCTTGGGTCCTAAAGCCATCATTGCTGCTGCATTTGCATTGATCAGTGTGTTCCTGCCCAGATAATTAAAATCAACGTAATACTCATCAAGCGACCCGTTCAGATCATTATCTACACCAATACTATCTGACGAGGTGTGCTGACGGTCAACGTACGACGTACTCGAAACATTCGCGTCTCCCGACTCATTAGCCGACGTAAAGCGCATGGCCACAAATCCCTTCTGTCTGAACGGTATGTGATCACCGCCCCTACCCGTTCTGTCCTCCGCCGTCATGATACTGATGGTCATTGGCACCGTAGCGAAGGGCAACTGCATTTCTTTATACTCCAACTTTATGAACCTCGACAGTCCTTTGTGAAATGAATTGAACCCTCCAAAAGAAAACAGCCTCACCTGCGTACTGTCCACCTGCTTGAATCCGGGACAACTCGGCGGCGAACTTGTGTGGCCACATATCACCCCTCCTATCACATCATTATTCAGTACCCCCTTTATCTTGATACCGTGCATCTGTGCATACACTGCGAATGCGTTCGCGCCATTCAGGCCCTGCTCCTCACTGGTAGTGGCCATGAAAACAATTGTTCTCTTAAAGCTGTACTTGCTCATCACACGCGCCAACTCCATAACAAGGGCGGTACCGCTGCCGTTGTCTTCCATCCCTTTGGCTATACAAGTAGTGTCACATAGCCCAACGCAACGGCTATCCATATGACCCTCTATCAATATCACCGACCGGTCGCTGGTATCTGTCCCGGGCAGAACCGCAAACACGTTCCGGTGTCGTGTTATGTCGCAGATAGCCTCGTCAAATTGCAAATAAGAAGGTATCAACCTGTTGTCGTTTCTCGCGCTGAACTCACTGAACTTCGAAAAGATCCAGCGCCGCGCTGCACCAATGCCACGCACATTAGACATAGTATCAGAACCGGTGTTCCTGTTCTGAAAACTACCCAGAACATCTAGCCATTTATGTAACGAATCAGACGAAATTGCCGAACGGAGATCCGCTGCAATGGCCAACGGGTCATTGATAACCATAGTCGCTGCATAAACCGCCGGATCATAGTTACCCATCATCACCCGCGCGGCATTGCTATCCGTCGATGTGATAGCCGTTTGCGCAAGTCCCAGTAATGGTGACGAAAATAATATCGGAAAAATGAACTTCTTCATATTCATATCACAGTACAATGTCTGTGAAAATACGAAAAAGCATCAGCACGTGCATATATAAGTATGCTCGCCGGAAACTATAAAGGAATTTTTAAAACGGAACAACTATGGAAGGACCGCGTTATAGAACTGATTCTCCTTAAGGATGGCAGTAGATGCAGGACCAAAGAGATTGGCATAATTCCACTTCCTCGGTGTTTTCTCCAACCTCACCTTTGAATCAACATATGCCCTGTAATAGCCTATGTGGAATGGTTTACCGGTATTTTTTATCGGCGTTGGCAGTGTCACAACGTCCAGACTGGAATCGGCAGCCAATTGAGTATTTACATACACCATCGACACCTCAGGCTCGGTAGGATTGTTATTAGTTACCGTCAGGAAGAAGTACTCTTTAGGTATCTTCAACTCAATGAAGTTCGTATAACGAGCAGGAAAGTATAAAAGCGTCGAATCCTTACCTTCCGGCATCGGTATGGTCACATTCAAACCGTAAAGCCCTTTTGTACGTGCAGTTGGTTTCAGACGGTCGCCATGCGAGCCGGTGAACGTGATAGTTTTACCGGTATCCACCGTGTACTCAATACCCTTAATAATGATTGTTACAGGCGTGTATGTAGTATTCTTAAATGCTATCGACGATACGTTCGCTATCTGGCAATAAGTACCGGTGTAGCCCGACGGACAATAACAGAAACCATCATTGCAGGTACCTCCGTTTTGGCACACAACCCTTTTACAACGGTCTTTTCTGCATGAAGTATATACAACAGCACCGAAAGCCATTAGTGTAAGTATCGTCGTAACGAATATCGTCCTTGTAATTTTCATTTTTCTTGTTTTGTTTTTTCAGCTGCTCGTTTCAAGGTGCGACTGAATCAGCCATCACTCTAAACAAACAGCACACGAAACCAGACCGGAATACACGGTCAGGCCATAAAATTAATAGTTTCTTTGAAAGTAACTAATATTTAATCGACTACCTTTTAAAAAATGTAAGCGTTTGCATGAAAAAAACGTCGTCATGAAGAAGCCGGAATCAACCTTGCTGCTAAAATATAACAACCCATCGTTGTACAATTTGAAACTAACTAACTTTGGGCAACATTATGGTTCAACATATTAAAAGTGTAATTGTTATACTGTTCATTTTTGCCGGTTCGTTCACAGTATCGGCGCAGGAATTCTCCGAAAATAAGAATCCTGTCGCTGTTTTAGTACAATTGAAGTCTGAAAAACGACGTATGGATGCGCTTATACGATCAAAAAGAATGAACGAGTTAGAGCGTTTTCGCAAAGAAGCCTACCAGTGCATGATGGCCACTGTCGCCGACTTCCGGGACCATTTCTCGGTTCGTCCGGTATATTTTTATATAGACACAAATTTCGACGCCATTCAGCAACGTAAATTTGAAGGCGTCTTGCTAAATAGCGACCTGCGACCTGCAACCGACATTAACATCCGGCCAAACGATTATTTCCTTATTGCAAACTATGGCATAGCCCAATGGCAAACTTCTAAACGTCAATGGGACACGACAAAAGCAGAGTATTGGGGTGGAATGCCTAACGGAAAAGCACTAAACATCAACGATCCTCAAATGAGGCAGGTGGCATACATTACCACAATAGATTTCGATTTTTTCAACTATAAAAAGCAGCACAAAAAGAACCCTTACAAATTCAGATCAAAAAAATACAATATCGGCTACGAGCCCTGCGCTGCAGAATTCAATAGAAGATTGGACAACCGATACAAAAGTCGCTGACCTTCACACCGGAACGAATAGGCACTTCGAACCGGACAATGAAGCAATTTAGTACCCGTCGATTCAGTTTATTTTGGTAAATTCGCCCCCCGTAAAGCAACTCCTGATAGAAAATGACTGAAATAAAAGTACCACCGGTTGGTGAATCGATAAGTGAGGTCACCTTGGTAAAATGGCTGAAGAAAGAAGGCGATTATGTGAACAGGGACGAAGTGTTGTGCGAGCTGGAATCTGAAAAAGCCACTTTTGAACTTAATGCCGAGCAGGCTGGCGTCCTTCACATCAAAGCAGAAGAAGGCGCTACACTGAACATCGGAGACCTTGCTTGCTCTATCGATGAGACAGCGCCAAAACCTGCCGGTGCACCGGAAGTTGCTCCGGCACCTGCTGCGGCTCCGGCTAAGGAAGAAAAAGCGGCTGTAGCACCTGCAGCCACACTCCCCGCCGACACAAAAGCTACTCCGGTTGCAAATGCCATCATGGCCGACAAACAAGTAAAACCTGCCGACGTAAAAGGATCAGGTTCTAAGGGTCGAATCATGAAGCAGGATGTTCTGGACGCAATCGCAAACCCGGGCCGCAAAGGTGGCGCAGAGGCATTTACTCGCGAGGAAAAACGCGACAAAATGAGCAACCTCCGCAAAACCGTATCCCGCAGGTTGGTAGAAGCAAAGAACAGCACGGCCATGCTCACCACCTTCAATGAAGTGGACATGACCCGTATAATGGAGATACGCAAAGCTCATAAAGATGCTTTCAAGGAGTCTCACGGTGTCAACCTCGGCTTCATGTCGTTCTTCACAAAGGCTTGCTGCATCGCCCTCCAGGAGTGGCCTGCCGTAAATGCTTACATCGACGGCGAGTCACTGGTTTACCATCACTACTGCGATATTTCTATCGCTGTGTCAGCGCCTAAGGGTCTCGTTGTTCCGGTTATCCGCAATGCGGAAAGCTTGAGCATGGCCGACATAGAGAAGAAGGTTGTGGAACTTGCTAAAAAAGCAAGGGATAGCAAACTCACCCCCGACGAAATGGCCGGTGGTACATTCACCATTACTAACGGTGGCGTATTCGGATCTCTGATGTCAACACCTATCATCAACATCCCGCAGTCAGCTATCCTTGGCATGCACAAGATACAGGATCGCCCTATGGCCATAAACGGCAAAGTTGAGATCCGCCCTATGATGTACCTTGCACTCAGCTACGATCACCGTATCATTGATGGTCGTGAGTCTGTAGGTTTCCTCGTTCGCGTTAAAGAACTGCTGGAAAATCCGGACTTCATGCTCTTCGGACACGACCCGGTGAAAACGCTCCTCGAACTGTAATTACTTGAAATATACTAAAAGAATAAGGCGACCCACTCGGTCGCCTTATTCTTTTGAACTATATATTTCGCGCTATCCTTTGGGGTCCAGCGCCTTCTTTATACGGTCCGAAACATCCTGCAGGTGATACTTGCTGATCTTATCGCTCGTAGCCGGAATAGCGGCATCAACCTGCTTTTTCAACGCCAGCAATTGTGCCCTTGCAACTGACACACCATCGGTGTTCCAGATGTTAGCAGCACTTCCGGGTGCCTGCATCATTGCAGCGTCAGGATTCACAACACGCTTCAGCGCGTCTATATAGGCCTTCTGCAGATTCCTGCGATAACCGTCTATCGGTTTATGCGATGTCAGCTCGCTCCATACCAACGATTTTACATCGTCCATCATAGCATCAGGGGTGTACACTCTCGCCGCACCAAATCGGTTGGCCGATACTGCCATCCTGTTCAACCTGCCTACAGACAGCAGGCTATTCAGTACGTTTACCTGAACATTGGTCAGCTGATCAGTTGCCACCGGGTTATTTATCTTATTCAGGATGTTCTTGTCAAGCAACCATTCGGGAGTTGTGAACAACTGCTTTCCGAGGAAGGCCACAGCGTCTTTCTGTGATTGCACCGGCGCCGGTTCATACACATCTTCCCCCTTTTGCTCCACGCTCTTAGGTGTTTCGTACACACCGCCTACATTCTTGAGCACATGCCCCATATACCTGTTGAACTGGGTCACTACAGCACCATACATGGTCTCCAGATTCTCATACTTGTCAGCTTCTTCAGCAGTCCACTCAGGCAGCCTTGGCACAATACGTTTCAGGTTGGCTATGCCATACTCACTCGCCTTCATGCTGTTATCTCCCAGGTCTTCTGTCTGCGACCTCGGATCGAACGGATTCGTTTCCGTTCCGAACCACAACCTCGGATTTGCCTTCAGACTGTCCACTATCCACTTATTCACGATTTTCTGATCAGCCTTCTCGTCTTTGGCAAATGTTGCCTTGTACCCCCACTCTATCGCCCACTTGTCATAGTCACCTATACGAGGGAACATGCCTGCATCGCCTATGGCGTCACCTGGCTGAGCAACATAATTGAAACGCGCATAGTCCATTATAGACGCCGTGTGGCCATGTGCTTCCACCCATGCTTTATCCCTCAGCTTCTCTACCGGGGTCCGACTGCTGCTACCCATGTTATGGCGCAGACCAAGTGTATGTCCCACCTCATGCGATGACACAAAACGGATAAGTTGCCCCATAAGCTCATCATCAAATACCATCTTCCTGGCACGCTCATCTACTGCTGCTGCCTGTACAAAATACCAGTCGTGCACCAATTTCATTACGTTATGGTACCAGCCTATGTGGCTTTCTATGATCTCTCCGCTCCTCGGGTCGTGCACATTTGGCCCATAGGCGTTCGGCACGTCCGAAGGCAGGTAACGCACCACAGAATAACGCGCATCTTCAAGATTAAGCGTAGAATCTGAATAGTCCCAATCTTTGCCTACGATAGCATTCTTAAATCCGGCACGTTCAAATGCTACCTGCCAGTCGTTGATACCCTGTATCAGATACTTCCTCCACTTCTTCGGCGTTGCAGGATCAATGTAATAGACGATCGGTTTCTTCGGCTCAACCAGCTCTCCCCGTTTCCATTTTTCCATATCTGCATCCTTCGCCTCAAGGCGCCACCTAACTGCAAAAACCTGATCGTCCACCTTTTGCTGCGCATCATCGAACACCTGAAAATCATCAGCAAAGAAACCTACCCTCGGGTCAAACAAACGCTTGGCCATAGGCACCTTTGGCAACAATACAAACGAGTTGTTGATCTCCATCGTCACCGCTCCGGCAGCCATAGCAGCAGGCAACGTCACGCTCGGCATCTGTCCGGGTCCACCGGAGGGACCAACCGGTGGCGTAGATGTAAATGTCCGCACCACCTTCACCTCGGTGTTTATGGGATAGGTGTTGATAGACGAAATGTACGTCCTGTCAGAAACCTGATTCGTCAGATTGAACCTACGCTTTGTGAACGAGCTCAGGCTCACAGGCTGATTATCGCCATTGAAGAAATCTGTAACATCCAACACCACTGAGCTCGAGTCTTTACCCAATGCCTTGATGTCAAATGAAAAAGCGATCGGGTTCATATTTGAGTTGCTTACCGCCTTGAAGATGTCGGTAACCGAATCCGCCACACTTATCGTTGTTACTACTCTCAGAAACACTTTGTTGTTTGGTCCCTTTTCCCACAAAACCGACTTACGGCTTTCCATCTCTCCGGCATACACGCCGCCACCACCGGCTATCTTGCTATAACGGGTCGTCACTATCATCTCCCGGTTCATGATAGAATCAGGTATCTCGAAATACCATTTATCATCAACTTTATGGACACTGAAAAGGCCCTTACGGCTCACAGCCTTGTCGGTGATCACTTTATTGAATGGCTTCGGGCCTTTTTTGGCGCCGCTAGTGTCAGTCTTTGCGGCAGGCGCTCCGGCTGTCGCTGCCGGTGCGCTATCCTTTTTCTTCTTGTTCTTGGCTGTTGCACCAAAGGCAACAAACGCCATCAAGGGAAGGATGAGTAGTTTCTTCATCGAAAACAATATTAGTTTGGAACGTGTAATGTAATAAGTAAACACCAATTTTCCTCAACGACCGCAGCTTTGCCGTCAAAAATCCCCCCTTGGGGACGGCTAATCCTTACACACCCAGTTTCAGGGCGATGCTCAGCAACAACCAACCCAGCACTATCAGCGGAGCGGGTATCTTTGAAAAATACAGGAGCGAGAATGTGATAGCGGCCACTACCAGATGGAACCACTCAAACGACAACGATGCATCAAAAGCGATATAACGGAACAAAATAATACCTGAAGCCCAAATGATGCCGACAATTGCCGAATTTATCCCCTCCAACGCCCTGAAAATGATTACGTGGTGTTTCAGATTTTCGTAGATCGGGAAAAGGAAGAACAACAATAAAGTACTGGGCATAAACACCGCGATTGTGGCCACTAATGCTCCCACTGCCTGCCATATCCCTCCATACTGACTCATGGCCATACCGCCAACGAACGAACATATGGAAAAAACCGGCCCCGGTAATGCCTGCACCAATCCGTAACCGGTAAGCAACTGCCCGGCAGTAAGGACTTGATAACCCTGCCTGCTCACAAACTGATAGTACATCATCGGCATAAGGGTTTGACCACCGCCAAATACTATAGCACCGAAACGATAGAAGTTCTCGAACAGGTTGAAGATCCTGCCATGTTGCCACGCCTCGGTCCTTGCCAGCTCACTCAATACACCCGCAATAATGAAAATGGCCGCAAACGCCCACAGATGCAACCAGTTGATCTTCTTAGGTTTCTGCAAAGGCGTAGGGATACGTTTGTTACTAAAATTGCTGATAGTACCCGAAAGAACCAGCAAGGCCGGGAAAACCCACGGAGAATTAATGAACAATGTCGCGAACAGACTGCCCACCATTATGCTGGCCGTAGCAATGTGTTTGATACTGGATTTCATCATGCGTGCGGCTGCATAAAACACAAACCCCACCGACATCGGCTGCAACAATATCAGCCTGCTCTCACTAAACTTGCCAAGGTGATAATGATACATTAAAAACGAAAACACAGCCATCAGCAACGCTGCCGGAAATACCCACAATAGCAATGTCAGCAACGCCAAGGGGATGCCTCCCCTCTTCATTCCTATCAGCATCACCGTCTGTGTTGAGGAAGGCCCGGGAAGCATCTGGCAAAAGGCATTATACTCTAGCAACTCATCCTCGGTAAGGTCCTTTCTCTTCTGCACAAATGTCTTCACCATCATACCCATGTGCCCCTGCGGACCGCCAAAAGCGGTAAACGAATACAGGAACACTGCTTTCAGAAATGGTATGTGACGCAACAGCATCATTTTGGCAACAACATCTTCATTTTACAGGTTATAACAACACCCCACTTTCCCGACAGTCCTTCACCTCAAATCCCTTTAGAGGTAAATATAATACGAATAAATTCATTATTCATATATAAATATTACACAACTCAGGCATTATTTCCGAACACAAAGAAAAAAAATAATGCCGTCAACTACGAATATGAAAATAAGCCGGCGATCCGTAACACTATGGCAATTTCAACTGCATCTTAATAGCTGCGAACACCTCTGTGCAGGTCTTCACTGCTGAGTCTATGTGCGGACGTATTATCTCGGGAGCCATGCGCTGCTTGGCCAATGCTTCGATCTGCTCCAATTCAGCCACCACCACCGTCACACCGAATGTGTGCATTGAAGGCTTGATCTTATGTGCCATAGCCGCCACTTCATCCCAGTCATTCCCCTGGAAGGCAGCTTCCATTTTTTCCAAACCAGACAGCGACTCCACAACAAACAACCCTGCAAGATTCACTACAAAATCTTCGTCGCCTCCGCTGAATGCCCGCACCTTTCCCAGATCGTATAATGCATCAGATGCCTTTTTCACCTGTTTGGCCTTGGTCACCTTTTCCTTGATCCTCGATTCGCGCCCCAGCCACTGTGCCACCAGTTGCACCATTTTATCTTCGTCAAACGGCTTCGAGATAAAATCATTCATACCCGCTGCCAGACATTTCTGCTCCTCATGTTTATTGGCATAGGCAGTCAGTGCTATAATGGGTATTCCCCTATCTACCTCACTTCGTATCAACCTTGTCGCTTCCAGCCCATCCATCACCGGCATCTGAATATCCATCAATATCAGATCGAACGCACCCTTCCGCAATACATCTATTGCCATGGCACCATCGTGCGCTTCTGTCACATCAGCACCATATTGAGACAATATCGTATTTGCCAGTACGCGGTTCATAGAGTTATCCTCTACCAGCAATATCGATTTGCCCTTCAGCACCTGCGTATCAATATTGAACGCATGCTGCTTCGGCAAATGCTCCTCACTTCCCTTCCTGAAATTGAGTGTGAATGATATCGATGTTCCCACCCCTTTCCGGCTCGACACCTTTAGGTCGCCACCCATCAGATCCACCAGTTGCTTACAGATACTCATGCCAAGGCCCGTACCTCCGTACCTTCTTGTGATGCTTTCATTCTCCTGAGTGAACTTATCGAAAAGGTGTCGCACAAATTCTTCGCTCATACCGATACCTGTGTCCTGAACCATAAAATGCACCAACTGCGATTCATCAGTATCCTCCAGCACCGTACACTCCACCAGCACCTCCCCGGTCTCTGTGAACTTGATGGCATTACTCAGCAGATTCATGATCACCTGTCCAAGCCTGTATGGATCTCCAATAAGGACCTTGGCAAGTTGTTTATCAAACACCCGACGTACGGATATCCCCTTCTCCTCAGCTTTGTGCTTTAGTATCCGCAGCGTATTCTCAACCGTATCCTGAACAACAAAACCTATCTCCTCCAAAGCCACCTTGCCTGCCTCTATTTTAGTAAAGTCAAGAAGGTCGTTGATGATCACCAGCAGATTATCCGAAGCGTTCCTTACTATCTCCAGATATGCCTCCTGCTGTTGGTCCAGCTTGGTCCTTGCCAGCAGACGCCCCAGCCCGATAATGGCATTCATAGGTGTGCGTATCTCATGGCTGATGTTGGCGAGGAACAACTCTTTAGCCCGTGCCGAACTCGCAGCATCCTCATTAGCTTTTCGCAGATCGGCCTCCAGCTTTTTGTGCGATGTGATATCAAGGTGGATCCCTATAGACCCAACAAAGTTATTCTCAGGATCAAAGATCGGCGCACCGCTTATCAGCCACCACTTTTCAGCACCATTTTTATCCACCACCTGCAGCTCATACGCATCCGATCTGCCTGATTGGCGCCTTTCGTTTACATTTTCTATAGCATGTACTTTTTCACCTCGCACAAAAAGCGATGCTGTCGAGTTACCTATCAGCTCCTCCATGGTGTAGCCACTCATGTCGCAGAAACTCTGGTTAGCATACACAATACGTTCATCGGGCGACACTTGCAGCAGCCCCAGGTTCATGTTCTCGATGATGCGACGATACTTCTCCTCACTCGCTTTCAAGGCCTGCTCCGCCTTGATGCGTGCGGTTATGTCCTGAGAGAACCCGATCACATACGGCTTATCACCCTCATCTGTGACAAGGAAATTCTGATACAAAAGATAGATACGCTCTCCCGTTCTTGACAGAGCCACCATAATACCCTCCGCTTTTCCGTTCTCTCTTATCTGCTTCAGATAAACATCTTCGAAATCAGACTGTCTGTCTTTTGGCAACAGTCCTGCCAGCGACTTACCCTGAAGGTCTTTGTAGTCATACCCGAAAGTATCCACCGATGCCTGATTCAGTTCTATCAGCTTTCCGTCAAGGTCGTGCGTGCATATAAGTGCCTGGCTATGATCGAAAATGCTTCGGTAGCGCAACTCACTCTGCCTGATAAGGTCGTCGGCCTTTTTGCGCTCTGTAATGTCAATACCGTAATTAATGAACAGGTAAGGTTGCCCCTTGGCATTCATAACCGGCTGCAACACTTTCAGTTTGTACTGCAATTCACCCGTGACACCGGCCGTCCTATCTTCCCACGTAAGCGATTGGCGTGTTCGTCGCGCCTCCTCAAGTCTGGCCTTACCCACAACCGGCAACGCCGTTTGGCTTTGCCCGTTTGTACACTCCTCTTCTGTCTTGCCTATCACCCACTTCCTAACAGCAACATCGCGCACCGCGTTGGGATTCACAAACACATACCGCCCGTCACGGTCCAGTACCGTAATGTCGGCCGGCAAACTGTTCAGTATCTCTTCATTCAACTCCTGCTGCAGCCGCTGCTTTCTCTTGGATTCCCACACCTGCTTTTTCAGCAGGGCCGCCAGATTCACTATGTCATCCTCCACCGTGATCTCGTCCTGCGGATACCCCCCCAACACAAACATCGCCTCCTTCATATCGGCTATCGCCGTTGTCACCTTCTGGTTTTGCTCACTCTCCTTCGCTTCGCGCTTGCTCAGGCGTTTCTCCTTCACTACCGGCAGCATCTCATTATAGGTATCGTTCACAGCATCAATAAAGTCCCTGAAGTCGTCCCTGTCCAGGTCGGCCTCCGGAAAAAATTGCTTTATCTGCTGTGCAAGCTTCTTGTTCAATCCCATGTTCTGCGGTTCTACCCTGCTTGGTTTTGCTTCGCTTTTATTACTTCAATGTCAATTCTGCTTTCTTCACCATTCTGTAAATGGTCGACTTACCTATATCCAGCTTCTCTGCCACCTTCAGAATGTTGTGGTCATATTTATTCAGAAAGGTTTGGATAATATCTATGTTGTACTGATGCAACGTCTTTTCACCCATCATCAACTGGTTGCCCGTCGTTGCCGCATGGAACGTTATGTCGTCCGGCTCCAGCTCCTTGCCACTACACATCACCGCTGCCAATTCCATCACCCCCTTCAGCTCGCGCACGTTACCGGGGTATGAGTAAGACAGCAACTTGTCTTTTGCTGCCGGCGTTATGGTCATCTGCGGCAGATTGTTCGCCTTGCAGAAACTGTCCAGGAAGAACTTGGCCAGCAGCAACACATCGTTGCCCCTGTCTCGCAAGGGTGGCAACGCTATGGGCATACCCGACAACCTGTAATAGAGATCCTCCCTGAAGTTGCCCCGCTTCACTTCCTCGGCAAGGTTCTTGTGCGTAGCGGTTATGATCCTCACGTCCAGTTTTATGCGCTCGCTGCCGCCTACCCGCACCAGCTCGCGCTCCTGCAGCACACGCAGCAACTTGCTTTGCACGCTCAGGTCCAGCTCGGCTATCTCGTCCAGAAACAGGGTGCCGCCATTGGCCTCTTCAAAGCGGCCCAGCTTGCGGGCCACCGCGCCGGTGAAGGCCCCCTTTTCATAACCGAACAACTCACTCTCTATGAGCTCCCTGGGGATAGCGGCCATGTTCACTGCCACAAATGGCTTCTTCTTCCTGTCAGAAAAGTGGTGAATGGCCTGTGCCACCAACTCCTTACCGGTTCCCGACTCGCCGGTGATAGACACATTGATATTGGCCTTGCCCGACTTCTCTATCAGCCCGAAGATCTTCTGTATCTCGCGACTGCTGCCCTTTATCAGTTTGCCGGGATCGTTGCGGGTGCTCAGCTCCTCTTTCAGTTGCTCCACCTCTTTGCGCAGAGAGTGGTTCTCGCGCACACGGCGCACCGCGTTCAGCAGCAGGTCCTTGGTATTATCGTCTTTTATAAAATAGTCACTCGCTCCGTTCTTCAGCAGCTCTATGGCCGTGGTGATATCCTTCTGACCACTGATGATGATGACCGGTATGTTGGCATCATACTTCTTTATCTTCTCCAGCACATCGCCGCCCTTCGCATCGGGCAGTGAGTAGTCGAGTGTTACCAGATCGGGTTTGTTGCCCAGATTGGCCAGACAGTCTTTGGCGGTAGTGTACCTGAATACCTCATAGTCAGGATTCAGCGACAGGAAGTAGCGCAGCATCTCCCCATACACCATATCGTCTTCTACTATGAATATCCTGTATTTATCCATTTTGGGAAATTTTTCTCATTGTAGTAAGGTCTTTCCCAAAAATACACAATACACGGAGACATCACAAATAATAGTGCAGTATATTAATACATAATATACACACCCTCACGCACTAACCCTCATACACCACACCCGACTTAGGTGTTTCGTATAGTTCTATCTTGCTGAGGATAGGGATCTCTTTCTTAATCTTGTCCCACAGCCATTTGGCCAGCAGCTCGCAGGTGGGGTTCTCCAGCCCGGGCACATTGTTCAGCGTTTTGTGGTCCACCATATCCAGTATGGGCGTCATCACCTTCTTCACGTCGGCAAAGTCCATCACCCAGCCCAGTTGTTCATCGGGTTCGGCGGTCATATAAATGGTCAGCCGGTAGGTGTGGCCGTGCATCTGCCTGCATTTGTGGTCTTCCGCCACATAGGGCAGAAAATGAGCCGAATCGAATGTGAATTGCCTGAAAATCGTCATCATGTCCTTCTTCTTTAACTGCATGCAGTAGTTACCTCACCGGTGCCAGTTTTGCTGTAAAGTGGCGCAAAAGTGGCGCTTCTTCTACTATTCGCAGACCGCAAATATCGTTACGCTTTTCAAATACTTCAATAACAACTTCAGAAACATAGTCAATATGGCTCTGTGTGTATACCCTGCGCGGTATGGCAAGCCGCACCAATTCGAGCGCTGCGGCCACAGGTGCGCCGTTTTCGTCATATTTACCAAACATCAGCGACCCTATCTCCACACCCCGCACGCCGCCTACCTCATAGAGCGCGCCGGCCAGTGCCTGGCCCGGGAACTCGTGCGGCGGTATGTGCGGCAGAAATGCCTTGGCATCCAGATATACCGCATGGCCACCCGCCGGCTGCATCACCGGCACACCGGCCGCTATGAGCTTGTTGGCAAGGTACTCTATGCTGCGTATGCGGTACTGCAGATACGACTCCTCCATCACCTCCTGCAGCCCTATGGCTATTGCCTCCAGGTCGCGGCCGGCAAGCCCACCATAGGTAGGGAAACCCTCGGTGATGACCAGCAGGTTGCGGCACTCCTGCGCCAATGCGCCATCGCGCACCGCCAGGAAACCGCCTATGTTGGCAAACGCGTCTTTCTTGGCGCTCATAGTGGCTCCGTCGGCATAGGAGAACATCTCCTGCGCTATCGCCTTTACCGATGTGTTGGCATAGGCTGCCTCCCTCAGCTTTATAAAGTAAGCGTTCTCGGCAAAGCGGCACGCATCTATAAACAGCGGAATGCCATGTTGGGTACACACCGCACGCACATCCTTAATGTTCTGCATGCTCACCGGCTGCCCGCCACCCGAGTTGTTGGTGACGGTGATGATGCACAACGGGATATTGGCCGCGCCCTTTGCCGCTATGAACTGCTTTAGCGCCTCCACATCCATATTGCCCTTGAACGGGGCCGGCACCGATGGCTGCTTACCCTCGGCACACAGCAGGTCCACCCCTTCGGCACCCGAGAACTCTATGTTGGCACGGGTGGTATCAAACAGCGTATTGCTTACAAAATACTTGCCCTTGCCCCCCAGAATACTGAACAGGATCTTCTCGGCAGCACGCCCCTGGTGCGTGGGTATCACCTGTGGCATACCGGTTATGTCTTCTATCACGTCTTTAAACCTGAAGAAGCTGGGACTGCCTGCGTAAGACTCATCGCCCCTCATGATGCCTGCCCACTGATCGCTGCTCATGGCGCTGGTGCCGCTATCGGTAAGCAGGTCTATGAGCACATCATCGGACTTGACGAGGAACAGATTGTAAAATGCGTCCTTCAGTATCTGCCGGCGCTCTTCGGGGGTATTAAAATTGATCGGCTCTACCGACTTTATCTTAAATGGCTCTATGATGGTCTTCATCTCGCTGTTCGATTTGTGACCGCAAAAGTGCCCCCATTTTATGCCCGCCGCAATGACTGCCGTCATACCCGGTTATGACCAAAACCCCTGCCCGGTATTTGTGTACAACCATTTTTTCACTACATTTGGTCATTGACCTGTTCTAAAAACAACCGCTATATGAAGAAATTCTTCCTTTCGGCAACCTTCTCCATCCTTGCTACTACTGCATTCTGTGCCGTTACCGTGCAATACGAGAATCAGGACCACAAGGGCTATATAATGAAGGTGAAAATAGACGGAGAGTACAAACAAGTAAAGTTTGAGAACTACACCTCGGCTTCCCTCACCATACCGGGCAGCAACAATGGCTGCTATATTATAACCGGCTGCGGAGAGGTGGAAGTGAACGAGGGCGACAAGATAGTGGTGAAAGACCGCTGCGTAACGGTGTACCGCTCGCTGCAGCAGAACTACACCCGCTGGACCAATTACTAAACTTACCACACAACAACATATTGCCAACCGACCTTCAACGAGGGTCGGTTTTTTGTGTCAGCAAGCTGCTTTGCCCCATTGCACCCGCCTATCCGCTTCCCACTGCGCAGTATTTTTTCTTTTTCCCGTTTTAAAGACAACTAATTGATTGTCAATAAAAATGTGGGAAGTTCTGGTTCTACCTGCTTCTCAAAACTGCGCAAAAACTTCCCACTTCTGCGCAGGTGCTTCTCACATGATAAGTAGAATAAAGCTTTAATATAAACTACATTCGTCAATTTTCATAACTTCAAGTCAAGTTACACCCATGAAAGAATACAGGCAAAAGAAAGTTTTATGATAGTGCGAATTTGGGGGTATGATAGAAAAAATTGGCAGAGGAGTGTTTGTTGGACCGTAGCGAAATGACAACGTTCAGAGGACGGGTTCTATTTTGTATTCCGAATGCCCTAAGGAACATCCAGAACAACCCAAGGGGCGTTACAAACGCCACACCGCAGCATCCTCGTTGCAAACGAGGACAAGTGGATTACTTCATAAGATAAGACTACTTCATTTTAAATTATCTAATAAAAAACTTTCGGATGCTGAACAGAAGGCAATAGTTAGGGAAATAATGCAACTTCTTGAAAAACTCAATAAACTGAAATCCCAGTCTATTAAAAAAGGTCATAAACGTGAGTGGTGGAAAAAATAATATTAGGATCGGATGCATGCATCTCATGCTGCGAATTGTAATATTCACATGGTTATCAGCATGTGATAATGCAAATAATAATAGAGGTTTGAATTTGCAAAATGCAACGCCAGTTTTATTTCGTCCATCAGGTGGATATGCATATCGCTATGTCGGCAAGTGTTATACAAATGCCATCGATTCGACATATGCAGACACTGAATTTGCTTCTAGTAGCGTTTTCAATCAAATTGAGTTTCGACATAGAACACTTGTTTTTAATAAACTGCTAAATGAATATTCGAAAGGTATTCAGACCTTCCAATATTTTCCAATGTCTTCAAGTCAAATATATTACGATATAGAGAAAGACAAAAGGCACTTTTCCAGTTATGAAGCGAGATTTGTTGGCATCGATTCATTATATGTCAAATTCGTTTGGATATGGTATTCGGATACCAATATAGATTACTATTTATTCAGAGGAAAACTACTTGATAGCATAAATATCAATTCGGATACATATTCGTTTCCAAAATTGTAGGAAAATTACTCCTGCTTGGCGTAGTCTCCGACTACGTCATCGTGGCTGCCAATCTCCAGATTGGCGAGGGTCTTTTAATTGGTTTTCGTTGCGCTCTGTTGTTCCGGATGTTCCGCAGGGCATCCGGAACTCTAAATAAAACCCGTTCTCAGAACGTCTTCACCTTGATGCCGTCCCATAACCGGTCCTGTGCCCACTTTTTTCTATCATACCCCCAAAAACGCACTGTCATAAAACTTTCTTTTGCCTGTTTTCAAACACGGGTGTAACTTGAATAGAAGTTGAAGAAAATAGGTGTCCGGATGCTCACATTACAAAATAATCTTACTTCTAAGGTGCGCAGAAGTGCTCTCCCGAAAGCGTTCGGGATGCGCAGTTTTAGGAACGCAAGCCTGCCTGCCGGCGAGGCAGGTGAGAAGAAGTGCGCAGTTTTTGCGCAGTTTTGGGAAGCAAAGTGCGCACCCGCTTCCCACCTTTTTATTGATAATCAATGAAGTACGTAAACAGTGCGCAAAAGAAAAAATTGCGCAGCAACTTGCGGAGCGACAGTGCACAAAGTGACCTGAGCGTTAGAACCGGTAACGGTTACACGGCCCGACGGGTCACCATAACATAAATGGGATCCTACCACTTATTCCGAAAGATCTTGGGCAGCAGGTACACCGCCTGCAGCCCACCAAAGAAAACGTGCATGCCGGTGATGAGTTTTTGCTCGCCGGGCGCTACACGGGTACGCAGGTACAGAAATACCACGTTCACAGCCACTATGGCACCTATGTAGGTGAGCTTTGTCTTCGTCAGTTGGTCCATAAACAGATATTTAAATGACAACAAAAAAAACATCAGTCTTACACGCCGCTCATTCGACCCCACCCTCTACCCTGAAGAATCGATATTTATATGAAAACCAAAAAACATCAGTACTACACGCCGCTCATTCGACCCCACCCTCTCCTTTGGAGAGGGCCGGGGAGAGGTCGCCCCCTTCTCTACGAAAGCCTTTCCTGCTCGCGCAGCCACCGCTCGGGTATGTCGCCGCCACTGGCTATCTGGTAGTCCTTCAGCGAGCAGGGCACAAACGATCCTTCGGGTAGTTTCATCCACCAGCGGTTGGTGCGCTTGCTCTTCAGAAACAAGGTATCCATGTCAGAGAACACCACATTGAACATCACAAACTCGTCGCGGTCGGTCAGTTGTGCCTCCGACTTGCGCACCAGGTAGCCATCCACAAAGTACCAGATCATCTGGGCTATCTGCCGGGCGGTCATGTTGTGCACATCGTGTCGTTCGTCGAAACCATATATGCCAAAAGAGGTGAGGGCCTCGCTCATACCTGCATAGCGGGTCAGCATACACACCTCCTCGCCTGTCAGTCCGTTCGGCGATCCGTTCACATTGGCAGGGGCATCGCTGAAGCGCACCACGCTCATATCCAGCCCAAAGAGGTTGCTGATGCGCAGCACGGGTTCTATATCTTCTATATGCTCGCGCACCTTACCCAGGCGGTAGAAGTCGAAACGCAGCTTATCCAGCGTTTCCAGCATTTGCGGGTGAGCGTAGTAGCTCTGAAAACCTATATGGCTGTAGTGTGATATGAAGTTGGGAGAGGCTGTGAGCATCTCCAGCAGGAAGCCGGAAGCATTTACCTCCTCGGTCTCGTCGAGGTCTATGAGCATATCGGCCACCGATGCCACCACCATCTGCTCGGACTTGCGGAACGCCTCATACTGTTGCAGCATCAGGTCGTGACCGCCACCCAGCACCAGGGCTATCTTGCCGGCCAGGTGCAGCTCGTGCAGCACCTGCTGCAATGCGGCGCGGGTATCGGCAGGTGTGGCTCCCTGACGTATGTTGCCGAGGTCGGCAATGCGGATGTCGGTGTGCCAGTAGTACATTTTGTAGAGCTGCTCGCGCACGGCGTCGGGTCCGTTGCCCTGCGGCATAGACTTGTCCACACCGGTCCAGTCGGCACAGCCCACCAGCACTATATCGGCATCGTCTATACTGAAGCCGGGCTGCGTGAAACAGGCTATGCCGGCACCCAGTTGGCTGGGCTCGTAGTAACGTTCGGGTTTGGAATCTATAAAGTGGGTCGCGTCGAGGAAGTAGTGCAGGTCGTTCATACGGAGGTAGCAGATTAACGGAGTTAAAAGTACAGAAAAACGAACGGAACAATGGGTGGGAGCGGCAAAGTAGTTATCCACACACATGGGCAAAACGGGGCCGGGGGCCGGGCCGGGAAGGTGATTGTTAAAAACGAGTGAGAAACGGTATTTATGTGCCCCGAATACCCGTATTATTTTATACTTTTGGAACAACATGGCAACAGGCAAAAAAGCAAAACCATCATACGTCAACGCCATTATGGGTGTGGCACTGGTACTGTTCCTTATGGGCATACTGGGCTGGCTGGTCATCAACGGTCGCGCGCTGTCGCGTGCGTTCAAAGAGGACATGGAAGTGAACGTGGATTTTCATGATAATGTGAGCGACGAGAATGTGGCTAAGATGAAAGCCATACTGGACAAACAACCGTTTGTGCGCAAGTCGCGCATCATCACCAAAGCCGAGGCCGCTGCCATGCAGAGCCAGGTGGAGGGCAGCAATATAGTAGAGTTCCTGGGGTACAATCCGCTGTTTGCGTCTATATCGCTGAAAATGGGAGAAGGTTATGTGAACCGTGACAGCCTGGGCCGCATCAGGCAGTTCATTATGCAGAGCAATGTGGTGCGCGATGTGACCTGGCCCAGCATGGTGGTGGACCAGATGAACAACAACTTCCGCAAGATCGGCATCATTCTGGGTGTCATTACCGCGCTGCTGCTGATAGTGGTTATCTTCCTGATAGATAATACCGTGCGCCTGGCCATGTTCAGCAATCGCTTCCTGATAAAGACCATGCAAATGGTGGGCGCCACACAATCGTTCATCACCCGGCCGTTCGACCAGCGTGCGCTGCTGAACGGGCTGACCAGCGGTGTGATAGCCGTGATAGGTCTGTGGATGGTGATGTCGTTTGCCAAGTCGCAGCTGCCGGTGCTGGACCTGCTGAACGATACATTCCTTATTACGATGCTCATCCTCAGTATGCTGATACTCGGTATCCTGATATCGATGATCAGCACGCACCGCTCGGTAGTGAAATACCTGAAGATGCACGTAGACGACCTGTACTAATAGCCGGGTTTTGAGAACGGTAGGAAAAATCTATATTTGCAATCATAAGTAAGAGATACAATGTCAACACCAAGCAAACAAACACCGCGTCCGTCGCTGACCGCAACTGCCGCCCGCAACAATAACAACAAGCCACAGCCTGCTTTCCTGTTTGATAAGCAAAACTATATGTGGATGATAGGTGGTATTGTATTGCTACTCATTGGCTTCTTCCTGCTGTCGGGTGGTAAGGCCGAGAACCCCGCCGACTTCAAGTATGATGAGCTGTATGGCTTCCGCCGCCTGACACTGGCACCACTGGTTATTATGGCCGGCTTTGCGGTAGAGGTATATGCCATTATGAAAAAGCCGAAAGAAACAGATGCGGCACAGGGCGAATAAGATCATAAACTATTGACTTTCAATACACTTCCCCACCCTTTGCGGTGGGGAATCGTTTTTTGGGAACGTAGGGCAAGAGAAAACACATATTAAGATTATCAGGCAAGAATGATAATTTTGAAAAAAATTATCACCAACTGTAACTTTTTCGCTGCTGCACCGATAAACTATACACATGGACGCCCAACAATACAATAGCTGTGTCAAGGAATGGTCTGATGCTCTTTTCCGCTTTGCGGTGAAGTGCACCGGCCAGGCCAGCGATGCGCATGATGTAGTGCAGGGCGCCTTTGAGGTACTGTGGGCGAAGCGCGACGAAGTACTGCCGGAGAAAGCAAAGGCCTTCCTGTTTCAGGTAGCCTACCGCCAGTCGGTTGACAACTTCCGCAAGCGTTCCAAGATCGCATTCAAGGAAGCGCCCGAGGAATCGTACTCGCCCGCCAACCCCGACCTGAAGAAGGTGCTGGAGCGTGCGCTGGCACAACTGGACGAAAGGTCGCGCGCGCTGGTGCTGCTGAAAGACTATGAAGGATACAGTTATGAAGAAATAGGACGGATCACAGATCTGAATGAGTCGCAAGTGAAGGTGTACCTTTTCCGTGCGCGGAAGACATTAAAAGAATATCTGGTTAGCGTTGAAAATATTATATAAGATGATCAACCTGGAGAATTATGAAGAGTATATGGTGATGCACGCCGATGGCGAGCTATCGCCGTCTGAGGAGCAGGAGCTGATGAATTTCCTGTATGAGCATCCGGAGTTGCAGAGCGAGCTTACCGCTTTCTCTATGACAAAGATGATACCGGACACGGACATCGTTTTTGAAAAGAAAGACGCCCTGATGCAGCCCGAAGAGGGAAAAAAAGTGATCGCCTTCCCGGTGTGGAGGAAGTATGCCGTGGCAGCAGGTGTAGCAGCGATCTTCTTCGTTTCTTACTGGAAAATACACACCGGCTCAACTGAAGAAGTAACAACAGTTGCGGCTGTAACCAACCAACCCGCTGCCACAACACCCGTTGCCCCTGTGACCAACACAACCGTAAACCCAACACCGGAACAAAACCCAAACAATACCGATAACACAGTACCTGCAACTACCAACACCACAGAAACGCAGGCGCCACAGCAAAAGACAATGCTGGCTGCCAACACAACAAAACATGACCGTGTGAAGCATGCGGATCGTGTGAACGGAGTGAAGAACACTACGCACGAAACGGCAGTTGCCGCTAACAATACCGTTGCAACTGAGCAGATAAACCCTGTAGTACCTGCAGAAATGATAGCATGGAAAAATCAGGAAAATTTTTCTGAAGTTTTTGTAACAAATGTGCCACCTGCTTCGATATATATGCATGAAGGGGATGAGAAAGGCACTAACTCGATAATAGACAAACTGCCGATCGATGAACTGAAAAAGAAAGGCATGGAACACGTTGCTTCCGCGGTGGCCACCGGTTACAACAAAGTACATGCACTTCGTGAGGAGATCTCCGGATCCGCTATCTCCTTAAAAATTGAAAAAAGAAAACTGGTAATATCATTCTAAAAAAACTAAAAAATCTAAAACACTCAATTTTATGAAACGCATATTTATTGCAGCCGCTACCCTTACTGCTCTCCTTTTTACCAACACACTATTCGCACAAGACAGCACAGCTAAGAAGAAAAATACCATGTCGCTGTCCATATCGAACAAGGGCATCACTTTTTACGATGAAACAAACGACACAGCAAAGTCTAAAAAGCCGGTAAAAACCGATAAAGAAAAAGTTGGTAAGCCACATTTGACATTCGCTATGTTCGACCTTGGCTTCAATATGCTGAACGATGCCACCAACTATAGCGATCCTACCCTGGCAACTTACCTGAACGTACCGGCAGCAGACCGTAAAGCCGACCTTTTCGATCTGAAAAACGGTAAGTCAATGAACGTGAACATCTACCCGCTGATGGTGAAACTGCCTATAGTGAAAACAAAGAACCAGCGGCTATATCTTGCTACCGGCCTTGGCTTCCAGGTATATAACTTCAGGTTCGACAAAGATATCAGCTACACAAAAAATCCGGCAGGTATCATCATGGATACCATCAGTTTCAAAAAGAACAAACTGGCTGTGAACTACCTTAGTGTGCCGCTGATGATGACCGCGAAAACAAGGTTGCACAAAGACACTTGGCTGGTATATGGCGCAGGCGTACAGGCAGGCTACCGAGTATCTTCATGGAACAAACAAGTATCTGACGAGCGCGGCAAGATCAAAACGCACGGCAACTTTGACCTGGCAGACTTCAACACCTGCGTAACAGCTGAGTTCGGAATAGAAGGCGTACTGAGGTTCTACGGCAGCTACCAGCTTGGATCTATGTATCAGAACGGAATTGACCAGCGCCCAATCACTGTTGGTCTGAGGTTTGGAGGCATCTAATATCAACCCAACTCTATTCTAGTCGAACGCACACGATACCAACCGTGTGCGTTCGTTCGTTTTAAGGACGGAGCCACAATAATGCTTACAAAGTTTTGTTTATACATAAAAACACCTTATCTTTCATAAGCCTTAGTTCTTATTCATTCATTGTGCCGCGATTGCGGCAGGGGTTTTAAAATCGTTGTATCATGACATACGTACGTCCCAAATTCCGCCATCCGGCATTACCCAAGAACGATCTTGGATATACAATGGCCTACTACGAAGGAGCGCTCTCCACCCTGTGCGCCGGCTGTGGCCACGACTCCATCAGTGCAGCCATTGTGCAGTCGGCATATGAGATGAATATAGAACCACACAAGCTGGCCAAACTATCGGGCATAGGGTGCTCCTCCAAAACGCCCACCTACTTCCTCAGCAATTCGCATGGTTTCAATTCGGTGCATGGTCGCATGCCGTCTGTAGCCACGGGTGCTAATCTTGCCAATCGCGACCTGATCTACTTCGGCGTATCGGGCGACGGAGATACGGCATCAATTGGTATGGGGCAGTTTGTACACGTCATTCGCCGCAACCTGAACATGGTGTACATAGTAATGAACAACGGCTGCTATGGCCTGACCAAGGGCCAGGACAGTGCCACGGCAGACAGGGGATCGAAGAACAAGTCGGGAAATGTGAACCTGTTTGACAACATAGACCTCGCGAGCCTTGCAATTGAACTGGGCGCATCGTTCGTAGCACAGAGCTTCTCGGGCGACAAGGCCCAACTGGTGCCACTTATAAAGGCGGCTATGAAACACCCGGGCTTCGCATTTATCAATGTCATCTCGCCCTGTGTCACATTCAACAACAATGTTGGATCTACCAAGTCATACGACTATGTGCGCCAACACGTAGAGGCCACAGGCACAATAGACTTTGTACCGGCTGCCGGTGAGATAACGGCTGACTATGCTGAGGGCAGCAGCGAAACGGTGGAATTGCACGATGGCTCGGCCCTGAAGCTGCACAAACTGGCCCGGGACTGGAACCCTAAGGACAGACTAAGCGCAATGAACGCGATAAAGAAGGCAGCGGCTGACCACGAGATACTGACGGGGTTGCTATACATAGACCCGGATACTAAAGACCTGCATTCCATCATTAACACCACTACTACCCCACTCAACAAGCTTACCGAGAAGGAACTATGCCCCGGAAACGGCGCATTGGATGCTGTGAATGCGGGATTGAGGTAGGCACAAATAAAAACGACCTGCGTAGCTGTTGCTACATCAGGTCGTTGAATAGGAAAATTTGTTTGCTATCCTTTTACAGGTACACCATACATTTCGGCTTTTACAGCCTTTACCCTGTCGTTAGTAACGTATTCGTCGAAAGTCATTTCGCGGTCAATGAGTCCGCTTGGTGTCAGTTCCAGAACGCGGTCGGCAACTGTGTTGGCCAACTCGTGGTCGCGTGTGGTGAACAGGATAGTACCTTTAAAGTCCTTCATGCCGTTGTTGAGAGCAGTGATACTTTCGAGGTCGAGGTGGTTGGTTGGTTCGTCCATCATCAACACATTACCTTTCAGCATCATCATGCGGCTGAGCATACAACGCATTTTTTCACCACCGCTCAGTACGCTGCTTTTCTTCAGCGTCTCTTCGCCGCTGAACAACATGCGACCCAGGAAACCACGGATGAACGTCTCGTCTTTCTCTTCGGAGTACTGGCGCAGCCAGTCGACGAGGTTGTCATCGTTGTCTTTGAAGTACTTGGTATTATCGCCGGGGAGGTAGGTTGTTGTTACTGTTACACCCCACTTGAACATGCCGTCAAACTCCTTATCTTCACCGGCGAGTATCTCATAAAACGCTTTGGTTGCCAATGAGTTACTTGACAATACCGCAACTTTTTGTCCACGCTTCAGATCGAAGCTGATGTTCTTGAAAAGTACTTCGCCGGAAAGGGTCTTACCGAGGTTCTTCACCTCAAGTATCTGATCGCCGGCTTCGCGTACCTGGTTGTTGAACAGGATTGCAGGGTACTTACGATTGGATGGGCGCATCTCGTCGAGCTTGATCTTATCGAGTGCTTTCTTACGACTGGTAGCCTGTTTAGACTTAGACGCATTTGCCGAGAATCGCGCAATGAACTCTTTCAATTCGGCGATCTTGTCTTCGGCTTTCTTGTTCTGGTCGCTACGCTGTTTCAGAAGGAGCTGGCTCGACTCATACCAGAAGGTGTAGTTACCCGTGAAGATATTGATCTTGCCAAAGTCGATATCGGCAACGTGCGTACACACGGTGTCGAGGAAGTGACGATCGTGCGATACAACCAGAACTATCTTATCGTAACCCGCCAGGAAGTCCTCGAGCCAGTTGATGGTCTCAAGGTCAAGGTCGTTGGTAGGTTCGTCCAACAAGAGTATATCGGGGTGACCGAACAGCGCCTGAGCAAGGAGCACACGCACCTTTTGGTTACCGTCCAGTTCTTTTACCAGCTTGTAGTGGAATTCTTCTTTGATCCCGAGGTTGCTGAGCAGTGTAGCGGCGTCGCTCTCGGCGTTCCAGCCATCCATCTCAGCAAACTGCCCTTCCAGTTCACCCGCTTTCAGACCGTCTTCCTCGCTGAAGTCTTCTTTGGCGTAAATGGCATCCTTGGCTTTCATTACTTCGTACAACACGGTGTTGCCACGGATGACAGTCTCGAGTACAGGAACTTCGTCGAACTCGTAATGATTCTGTTTCAGCACGCTCATACGCATGCCTTTGCTTATGTCCACACGGCCGGTGGTAGGATCAATCTCCCCTGAGATGATCTTTAGAAATGTGGATTTACCGGCACCGTTGGCACCGATGACACCATAACAGTTGCCCTCTGTGAATTTGGTATTCACATCTTCGAACAACACACGCTTTCCGTAGCGCAACGATAAATTACTAACTGAAATCATAATATCTGGTACTTATGGATGCGTCCGGGCAACTTATGTACAACCCGTCGGCATCAGTCCCCTGTTTGGGGCTGCAAAGGTAAGCAATTTGAAGCATAGGGATTTGAGGAATTGGTAATTGAGGTCAGGGAATCGGGATCGATCACATTACTACGACCACAAATACACCGCTCACCGAATTAATCCGACCGGTATCTAGTGTCGCGAGGGCACCCGGCACAACCCAAACCTCCAAATTTTGTATGTTTGGAAATATGCAATACAATTTCAAGAACTGGAAAACGATATTGGGCGGCGTATTTACCTACGGATTCCTGAAGGAATCCTCAGATCTGTGGAAACAGTTTCACGAAGTGAACGCACTGATTATCTTTTGCCTTGTACTTGGCATAGCATCACTGGGCCTGATGATCAGCGGGCTGAGATCTCCATCAAAATAGTAACGGTGCTACTCGTGCATCAACAGCACCATATTAAACTCCCCATTATTGAACGTCTGAAAACGGGTATTATACCACAAAACAGTTGTGGTATTTCCGGATACGGTATAACATTTGAGCGGTGTACCGCCGATGGTATCTCTTTTCAGAAACTGAATACTACTGAGCGTAATGGCAAAGTAGCCGGTGTCGATGGCTGTCCAGTTCTCGAGCGAGGTTGCTGAGGGCTTGAAGATGATCTCGGGACGCACAGAGGTGTCTCCGAAATTGAGGTTCTTCTTACTCAGCCCCATCAGGTCGGCCTCGGTAACCTTGTGGCCAACCGGCCAGCTATACACCAAACCGACCACCGGATAGGTTGAAGAAGGTACGAAAGACTCGGCGTTTGAAGGAAAATAGGCACCCACCTCATTGGTGCCTATGGACATGTATTTGAACTCAGTTGCTTTCAGTTGATAGCCATTCCCATCGAGTAGGAAATTGAATTTGTACGGGCTGTTCGACTTGACAGTAACGGTATCGGGCTTTCGGCACGATGATACCGTAACAAAAATCAACGCTGTAACGAGGATGAGCAGGTTTTTCATACAATAGATTCTGAGACAAAGATATGGGTTGTGCTGATTGCCGGACACGCGCTCTCAAATACCACCCTCTCAAATAGTGAGGTATTGAGATGAATGAGACACATGATCGGTTTCTTTCACTAACTTTAGGAACGTATGAAATATATCTTACCGGCAATCGTGGCTATTCTGATGGCCTTTCAGTGCGAAGCGCAACTACAATTGCACCCGCCGGGGGAAGATACGATGAGCAACAGGGAAGTGGCGAAATGGTATGCAGACAAGTACAAGAGCATTCTCTCCCTGACGAATACTCAGGAAAAACAAGTTATGCAGGCGATTCTGAATTACCGCAACAGCAGAGATTCCATGAAGTCCGTACACGGATTCACCACTGAACAAAGGTTTGCCAACTTCCAGAAACTAGACGACCGTTTGAAAGAGATAATGACCGACGTTCAATATGCCGACTACCTGATGACAGCGTATTTCATAGAATTGCGACCGATGAGGAAAGATTCAGTCAGATGGAAATAATCCACGTTCGCCATTAATTTTTAATTAACCCAATCTTTCAGCGTTTTTGACCGTCTTACATAGAAAGGATACTATGAAACGCCTGATATTGATGCTCCTCGTGGTTTACGGCAATCAAGTAAATGCCGCTCTGACAAATACCCGTTATGATTTGGCACCACTCGAAATCAGCATGACTCCGTTATCGGTTCCGGAACCCAATCCCGCACCAACACAGGAAATAAAAATCGTACAGATGCCATCTACCCTCGCCACCATGCCATATACAGACCTGTGCAATGTGATCAACACAATGGTTCCGGGTGTGTATCAAAACCAGTTGGGTGCCAGGCTCAACTTCCGTGGAGGCCGCTCCGGCGAAGTGCTTTATGTTATAGACGGCATGCAAATACAAGACCGATGAACGTAGTCTTGACCAACCCGATCGTGACCACATGAAAGACTGGCATTATTTTTGTTATATACCAACCAATCATTATACCCAAAAAAATAACCTTTATGAAAAAGACACCTAACCTACTTAGGCTCGCAGTATGCTTATGCCTTCTTGCCTTTACATCATCCTCTTCGTTTGCCTCGCACATTGTGGGTAGCGACCTCACCTATTCCTGGGTTTCCGGAAATACCTACACCGTGAGATTGACACTCTATGCTGATTGCGGCCCGGCCAGTGCGGCAGCCTATGCAGGACTTCCTACGGCAGTCCCCCAAATCTGCGTTTATGACGGCACCACTCTCGTCACCACTTTTAACCTGAGCATCACAGGTCCTTCATTGGGTATTGAGGTAACACCACCGCTTTGCCCCGGTGTTTTGTCGCAATGCGATTCGGTCGGTTCCACAATGCCCGGAATTACACTATTCGAATATACCGGCACTTATACTCTCCCGTCCACATCGGCCAACTGGGAATTCAGGTATGCTGGTTATTTAGGCACCAGCGGTTCTGCAGGCAGGGCAAACGCTATTACGAATTTGACGACTGCCGGATCAACAAATATGGCATTGAGCGCTAAACTGAATAACACATCCGGTCATAACACTAGCCCGGTATTGAATGTGATCCCCCTGCCCTACTACGCTGTAAACATGTTTCACAACTATAACCCCGTGGCCATAGACGCTGAGGGGGATAGTCTGGTTTATAACCTGATCGACCTATCAAACGGTTCAGCAACATCCACTTGCATTTATGGCACACCACCTACCTATGGAGGGGGCTTATCGGGATCCGCCCCACTACTGACCGCACCGGGCACTTTTTCATTTAATACATACTCTGGGCAGCTTTCTTTCTATCCTAATGTGTTGCAACGCGCGGCAGCTTTGTACAATATCAAAGAATACCGCGGAGGTACGCTCATTGGCTCACTGCAACGTGAACTTACAATCCTTATTAACGCAACCACTAATCACTTGCCAGGCGGATATTTTACTTCACCCCTGGGGTGTACCCTGGTGGACACCACCACAATTCTTGTATGCGACACCACCGGCAGTTTTTCAGCCACCATACCTGCTTTTGATGCGGATGCAGCGGACAGCATTACCCTTGTGCCATTCGGCGTGCCGGCCGGTGCAACTTTGAGCATTACCGGAAACGGTACTCCAACTCCTGTGAGCACTTTTTCGTGGAACGGAACTACTGCGCCACATGGTCTGCACACGTTTTTTATCAAGTATTATGACAATGCTTGCCCAATGAACGGCTATCAGACAATAGCATACAAAGTGCAGGTTACAGACTGTTCCGTTGTACCAACCAATACCAAGAGTGTGGGAATCAAAAAGACTTTGCGCGCATTTCCGAATCCTACCTCGGATGTACTAACTATAGCGCATGACGACTTCAATAGTGCATGCACTATTACATTGTACGATGCGGTAGGACGTGCGGTAAAAACCACCGAATCGATACCCGGAACCACCCAGACCACAGTTCACACTGCAGATCTTCCAAACGGTCTATACACGGTAAGGCTGATAAACGAGTCAGGAACTAAAGTTATTACAGTTTGCGTGCAACATTGACCATAAAAACGCTACTTCTAAAGCACCTTGTTATCCTAACAAGGTGCTTTTTTATTTTAAACGCATATAAATATCTATAACTAATACTGAAAATCAACTTCTTTCGATAAACAAAATAAAATATACAGTACTATGTGTTACAAAGTACCGTACTGTACATACTTTTGTGTGGTAAATAGTTCCTGTTATGGAAAACAAGATGAACATAGAGAACACACAAAGCCAGATGCGACGTGGAATACTGGAATTCTGCATACTGTCGGTGATAAGGCGAGGCGAGGCATATCCCAGTGATATTGTAGAAGAGATGAAGGAATCGAAACTGCAGGTACTGGAAGGAACGTTGTACCCGCTGCTGACCAGACTTAAAAATGCGGGTATGCTCACCTACCGGTGGGTAGAAAGCAACTCGGGACCGCCACGCAAATACTTTTCGCTAACGGAGCAGGGTGAAACATTCTACAAGCAACTGGAAGGCACCTGGAACGAACTAGCCAACGCAGTGAACAAACTAAAGAACAAAGAAGAATCGCTGAAACCGGTAACAGACGAAACGGCGGTACAGATGCAAGACCCTAAAGCTGAAACCGAAGAACAACCGCAGTAGTACAAAAAAATCCGAGACACACCGCATAAAACAATAATATGGAAAAGGTAATCAATATCAACTTTCAGGGGCGCGTCATTCCGATAGAAGAAACGGCCTACAACCACCTGAAACAATATACCGACAGTCTGCGCCGCCACTTCGCCAATGAGGAAAGCGGAGAAGAGATCATCAACGACATAGAGAACCGCATAGCCGAATTGCTGACAGCAAAACTGAAGCAAGGGGCAGCCTGCATCAATAGCGCAGATATGAATGCAGTTATCGACAACATAGGTCGCATAGAAGACCTGATGGCTGCTGATGGCGACGAAAGTACTTCAGGACAAGACCGCAGCAAACAAAACAGAACAGAAAACCATCCCCCAAGAGCTGAGCAGACACGACTGTTCAGGAATGCTGATGACAAGATAATAGCCGGCGTATGCAGCGGTATCGCGGCCCGGCTGAATATGGACCCTGTGATCGTGCGTATCCTTTTCGTATTCCTGTTCGGTGCACCAAAAGGGAAGAAGGGTCGAAATTATTCGACCCTTTCCCTTTTTTTAGCGTGAAATCCTTTGTGACATTGATAAGCAGCGGAAGAACACCGCTCTCAGGATTGGTTCGAAGTTCCTTATTTTCAAAAACAAGCTTTTCAGGGAACATCGAACCAATTATTTGGTGTTTTGCCTCCAAACTCGCTTCTGCAAAGAGTTTAGTCATATTACTCAAAAAATAAAACCCAAATTCCATTACTTCCTGCTCTTCCGGATTCTTCTCACGTAGATTGATTTGCTTTCTTACCAGCCGTTCAATTTCCGGTTCCAATCTCGACTTGATACTGCGATATTCGCCAGCATCCAAGTCTCCATCTAACATCAAAGTCTGAGCATTTTGTAACCTATTGCGGTGGGTTTCAATTTCCCGATCTACTTTCTCAACTTCAAGCGATTGGTCTTTATTGTTCTTTTTGTAGTGGTCGGTAGTAATGTGTTTAATGGTCTGCAACAACTTCTTATTGCCACTGATCTGATTCAGTAGCCCATAAAACAAGTCATTAGCAATTGGCGCTTTAAAACGCTCTGCACACCCGTCGAAGCAATGATAGTAATAATATTTACCACCATTCCCTTTTGAACCACTACCGGTGAGTGTCTTACCACATTTAGCACATTTTAAAAATCCCCGCAACGGCAATTCCTCTTGCTTACTGTTATGTGTGGGGAATCCCAATTTCTTCCTACCCATAATCACATCCTGTACCGCATAAAATAAAGCATCAGAAATTATTGGCTCATGTTTAGCCAACACGATTGTGGCTTCTTCATCTTTATACGGCGGAATGACGATCTTCCCAATATAAATTGGGTTGCGCACCATATGCCAAAATATGTTACGGCTTATTTTCAAACCTTTGGCATTGGCTAATTTTCGTGCTGCTTCGATGTTATATTGCCCGGTTGCCATTTGCTCAAAAGCGAACTTAACCAATGGCGCATCTTTACTAGGTATAATGCAGGGTCTGTTGGCCTCATCCCTTCTGTTAATATAACCTTTGGGGGCTTGCCCCATCCACCTGCCATCTTTTAATGCCCTTCTCATTCCGGCAATAACATTGAGCGATCTTCTGTCATTCTCCACTTCTGGAGTAGTTAGATATACCGCTAGCATAATTTTGTTTTCCGGCACACCCATATCCAAAGGCTGTTCGATCGCTTGCGGCTCAATAAACAATTTCCCGAGCACACTTATCATGTTGTATGCTTCAGGTGCGTTTCGAGAAAACCTATCCCATTTCAGAAATAACAGCAAGTCAGCATATCTCTTATTCTTTTTCAGGAACTCCAGCATTTTCCTGAACTCCGGCCTTTCAAAGGTCTTAGCCGAGTGATCTTCTTTGTACAGGGCAACTACTTCTATACCATTGATGGCACAGTGATTACGCAGCCGCTCTTCCTGGTGCCGCAAACTGTGTCCTTTCTCAGCTTGCTCGTCTGTACTCACCCGGATGTATAAGATAGCTTTCTTCTGTCTCATTCTTAATGGGGTTAAAATTAATAATGTTGTTTCCCTTTCTCTTTTTGGAAGCATTAAAGATCACATCTGCCAATACATACACCCACTCTCTCATTTTCAACAATTGCTCATCCGTGTATGTATGTTCCTTATCATTCCAGATATTTCTCATTACCTCTAATGATACCCTATCAGTAAAAGCATCTACTCTAAATTTCTCCGGCTTTAACGCTTTGCAACTCATAAAATTTACATTTCGTGCAAAGTATCCAGACCTAAAATACTACTTTCCCGATCGGGACAAATTCTCCCCGATCAGGGCAAATTTTCCCCGATTTCATAAAAATCAGGCAGCATCCATCTCCTTTGGTTCGCCAATTTTGTCGAAAATAATTTCAACTTGCTTGATTGTGTAAAATCTACCTTTTTTGTCTCCGATTACAGACGAAAATGGTTGAAGCCAGATCTTTACTGTTCTGGGCTTAACGTCATATAGTGCAGCGAGTTCTTTTAGTGAATAGGGCCGCAATGGGATTGTTTTATTCTTCGATATAGTGTCCATACCAAATTGTTTAACTGTTAATACGCTTGTGTCTTGATTTCATCTTCGCTGTGGAGTTGTGAGATAGTAATTTCGTGATCTAATTGTACCGTGCTGTAAATTCATCTATATTCAAATGAAACAGGGAAGCCACCCCTTTATCATTCAACTTCTGTTTAGCTTTTAATTCTTTGATCCATTTCTTCACCAATATTTCTCTTTCAATTGGGACATCTAGTTCTTTAGGCTCCCTCCTTCGCATCTTTTGCTCATTAAACTGCTGCAATAAGTACCGCTTTTGATTGGGTGTGAGGTAGCCAAGGTCATCGGCACGGTATAATAAAGAAATCATCGACACCTTCCATTTGCGTTTTAGCTCTCCAAGTAAAGGCAACGTAACACCATTATCAAAATCCACTCTGATAGCAGCTTCCGGCATCAGAAACTCAGATGCGAACAGGTTCGCCTCATGTGCAACATCCCTTTCCCAATCCACACTTGTTGATGTGTGCATCACAAGATGCCCTAATTGAAATGCCAAAGAAAACCGTTGGCGGTCGCCAAGCAAAGTATTGTTGTAAATTATGATCGGTTGCAACTCATCGGTTAGCACACAACGGCTATCAACACGCTCTGTACCAAAATCAAAACTTGTAACAACAATTCCCTTCCTTTCAAGCAATTCAACAATATTGTCAATAATGGGACTATCGACTTTCCATGCCTTCCGGATTTTCTTTGCTATGATGGCTGGCGTGTTTTTATCGTTAACCTCAAATGATGGTAAATCCGACTTCTTAATGTTTAAGTCAGACAATAATCGCTGAACATGCAGTCTTACAATATTGACATTAGCATTTAATGGTGTAAGTAGTTTCTGAGCAACACTATCTCTTTTACGATAATTCAGATGTTCAGGATATATATCATTCTCCTGATAAAAAAATGAAACAGGAAAATTTGTAACCTCAGCAATTACGGCAATAGCTTCATCGCTGGTATTCATGTCACCCTTCTCCATTTTACTTACAGTAGTATTTGCCACACCAATTTTGTTCGCTAGTTCCAATTGCGTGATCCCCCTCGCCTCTCTTGCTAAAACAATCATGTTCTTGTTAATCATATCATCTTGATTTCGCATTTCGATACAAACCTAATACACGATTTGTAATTTACCTAATTAATTCCACTAATTATTTTCCTATATTATTTCAGACAGTGAGTGTTTGTCCAAATAGATACGCCAAATTGATATTTTTCGAAAAGCCGAACTGCCGTGAAGAATACCGTACATTTTCAAACATTCTCAAACGCCCCGCGAATCCCCCACGAACAAATTCCTAATCATGAAATCGCGAAATTATGTGTAGTTCATAGGATTCACAACAATTTTACCAATCAGAAAATAAACAAGCAACCGAAGGGTTTTGAAGCATAAATAGGATACAAACTCTATGAAGATTTGAAAGGTCTTTAAGAAAATGTTCTCGGATACATAGAGTTTTTGACAACTGTTTCTCTTCGTAGTTTTTCATCTAAATGAATATAATAACATAGGACATTGAAGTAATCCGTAAATTCATACCTTAGCAATTAGCATATCAACTCGAAGAAATTATAAATTAACAATACAAATTTCAAATGAAACTTTTTAAAATATTTTTAGCATCACCGGGAGACACAGAAAATGAGAGACTTGCAGCAGGAGCTGCTGTTGATGAAATTAATAAATCAATCGGTTCAAGGGATAATTTTAGACTTGAATTGTTGAAATGGGAAACTGATACATATCCATCTCTCGGTGAAGATGGGCAGGATGTAATTAATAAACAGATTGGTAGCGATTATCAGATTTTCATTGGAGTAATGTGGAAGAAATTTGGCTCTCCAACTAAACGAGCTGGCTCTGGGACAGAAGAAGAATTTCAACTTGCCTACGACAGGTATACCCACAAGAAGGATATACAAATAATGTTCTATTTTAATTCTGCACCAATACCGCAAGATGCAGATTTGATGCAGGCTCAAAAGGTTAAAGACTTCAAAAAGAAAATTGAAGATTTAGGAGCATACCATAAAACATTCGATTCAACAAGCAATTTTGAGAAAACTCTAAGAATGGATTTGACACGGTATGTTAAAGATACTTTAAAAGAAGAAAATACTTCAACAGAGGTGCATAAATTGGCGGCAGGAGAGAAACGGCAGATAATCCCCGAAATAAATGCCAGTTTCAAAGAGTTCTTAAATGATATTGAGGCAAGATTTGCTCATAGTAAAGTAGACAATTTATGTCTTGAAGATATTTACATTGCGCCTGACCTGAAGGACTTGACAAATAATAAAAAATCCACAATCCCCAAGATTGAAAATCTTGAAGAATTAGTTAGTGTTATTGACGTTGACGGAATTAAGCTTGCGTTAATTGGAAACGATTCTGCAGGCAAATCAGCAAATTGTAAATATATTTTTCAAAAATACTTTGAACTTGGACTATATCCGATTCTAGTAAATGGAACTGAACTTAGTTCAAATATCCGGCCAGACACATTAAAAACGCTTTTTGAACAAAAAATATTAGAGCAATATGAATTAGCGTTTAAACTAGCTGAAATTGATATCTCCAGGGTTGTTGTAATTATTGATGACTTTCACAAAGCAACTAAGAGTAAAGGCAAATATTGGCCTGCATTAATGAGCAATTTAGAAGGTCTATTTCAGCATATAATTGTAACAGGCAACAGTCTAATGCCAATTGAAAATTTAAGCAAGCAAGACCCGTTTAAAAATTTTAAGGTATATTCCATATTAGAATTTGGGCCTAAATTCAGATATGATTTGGTGAATAAGTGGAATACTATCGGTATAGAAACAAGGTTTTTAGATCATAACGAACTACTAAGAAAAAATGATGCGTACATTTCTCATATTAAAGCAATAATCGGTAAAAATTATATTCCTTCATATCCATTCTATTTACTTTCCATCCTACAAGCACTTGAGAGTGGTAATGTTCATAATCCGAACTATTCGATTCACGGATTTTACTATGAAGTATTAATAAATGAGTGTTTTAGCAGAGCAGTAAGAGACAAAAAGGAAATAAGTCTTTATTACAATTACCTTACCCAGTTTTGCTTCTTTCTTTTTGAACAGGGTATAAAAGATGTTTCGCTTGAAGAATTTGAGGTTTTTCACAAGTTATATTGTGATAAGCACGATTTAACGTACCGAAAAGAAACTATTCTCGAAACGTTTGATTCTGCAAAGTTGCTTTATGTAAACGGTCGCGTCTACATAAAAGAAAAATATGTTTACTATTTTTTCGTGGCCAAATATATCGCAAACGAAATTTCCAATAAGAAGGAAATTAAAGAGCTTATCACAAAAATGTGTTTGCGCGTATTTCGTGATGAATACGCTAGTATAATAATGTTTGTAACACATCTTTCGAAGGACAATTACATAATAAGTGAGCTAACCAGAATTGCAGATTCATTACTTCCCGAAACAAATACTGCAAAACTCCAAGATGAAATAAAGGAAATTAATGAGCTTGTAGAGAAAATTCCACAACAAGTTTTGGCAGTTGTAAATGTAGATGAGCAGCGAAGTCAAGAACTTCAGGATCAGGAAAAAAATGAAAATCTTGAAAAAGAACTCGAAGCAGAAACGACTAACTATGATGATTTCTCGCTTGATGATGATATTTCATCCATTGATTTTTTTGCTGAAATTACGAGGGCATTAAAGACAATTGATATTTTAGGACAGGTTGCTAAAAAACACTGGGGTGAATTAGATGGAGAACAGAAATTGAGCTTAGTAACTACCACTTATAATGTTGGACTAAAAACGCTTGATTTTTATTTACAGCTACTCCAAAGAAATTCAAAAGATATTGTTGAACATATAAGCCAGTTAATTAAAGAAAAGCACTTTAAGGACAAACATAGTTTGCAAAAAGGGATAGAGGAAGCGTCAAAGAGTTTCGTGTTCAGGCTATGTTTTATGACATCTTTCGGAATAACAAAAAGAGTATCGAATGCAATTGGCTACGATAAATTAAAAAACAGCTTTGATAAGGCTCTTGAAGCTTTGCCTTATAACTCTGTAAAACTAATTGACTTGGCAATTAAGTTGGGTTACTCAAGTATAGCTACTCACATTGAACTCATAGAAAATTACAAGGAAGAAATGGAGAAAAACAAACTTAGTATGGTGGTACTTCAGAATCTTGTAATTGACTACATGTATATGTTCGATACTGACTACAAAACAAGAAGTAGAATTTGTAATAAGTTAGGGATAAGCGTTCAAGAACAGCTTCGAATAGACCAAACTTCTACAGTAAAAAAGAGAGAATAAATAAGGCATAACAAGGCTTGGAGCTAAAAAGAACTACTTTTTGTAGACACAACTTTTACAGCAAAATGTAATGGACTATAGAATGAGTAAAGATACAATTGGGGACTATTGGGATGAAATGCAAGCTTTTACGGAAAGTCTTAATAATCCCCCCCCTATTGCATGGTTAAATTCCAAAAAGCGAAAATGAAAACAACCAAGAAATTTAGCAAAACAATTATAAGCCTTTATTTTTAAGGAATCTCCTCCCCCATTTACACGCATTATAGCGATTGTCTATAATGACACTCTGTACCTGTTATTTTTCTATTCAGAAAAATGCACAAACCTTTACATGCTTTCAACTCTTGTCAAAAAAGTGCAGAAAATGCTACAAACGTTTAGAAAGTAACAATCTTATTCAATCATGTTGAGAAAGGTTTAGAAAGTGTTAGAAAGTGGAAAGTGCCACTTTATCGTAATAGCATCTTTGTGTCGCAAAACAACGAATTATGCGCACGGCAAAGATCATACACCTCATACCTAACAAACAACCTGACCACAAAAGGAAGGTTGTCACCATTGATAAACTTTCCAATGCCGCATGGAATTTCGCCCATACCATTTTATGGCCGGAACAAACATTCAGCAAAGAAGATCTGAACAGGACATTGGAATCCATACAGTCCTATTTTGAGTTGGCAACGGATAAGAAAAAAGCGTTTGCCAGCTTTTGCGAACGTATTATACTTACAGACCGATACGTTTCCGCCCGTCCTGAAAGATATGTCCCCAACCCCTCCGTGTGGTTCAACAGAAATTATGAGTTCGGCTTTGCAGGAACAAAAAGCTGGTATCAGCGGTTACAACTACAACGGGAAGAAATACCCGGCTATTTGCAACAAACCTCCGTTGTCGCCAGTTGCTACCTCGACTATTCGCTAAAGCCCTCTGCCAAAGTATTTACCCGATGCAGGAAGAAGCTGCTTGAATTGAAAGCATACAAGCTACTTCAATACTTCTACAATTCTATCATTCATCTCAACTACTCAATACAATAATAATGGGCAAGACAATCAATACAACTGCTGCAACGAGTATTCCGCTGCAACCCTACACACCATTGCAACTTAGTGCGATGTATCTGGTAAGCAAAAAGACATTTAATAAATGGCTACAGCCGTTTGCTGAAGAGATCGGAGAGCGGAAAGGACACTTTTTTACTGTCAATCAGGTACAGACAATTATTGAAAAAATTGGTTTTCCCGGCACTTTAATCGCTGAATAGCACTAGTAAATCGGGGAAAATTTGTCCTGATTGGGGAGATTTTGTCCTGATCGGGGAATATCGCTTCTGATGGCGAAAGCAGTCCAGAATGGCAATAGACCTTTGTCGTATAAAAGCAGAAAAATGATGAAACCAGACACAGTAAACGCAACCTCAAATTTCAGTAATGTGATGCTTACAGGAACAATACTGCTTGCCAATGTGGATATGAATGGTTTGCTGGACTATAGCCTCAAGGCATTTTTTGGCGGGGCAATATGGCTTGGGTATAAGATAACTGCTGACTACCTGGAACGGAAACGTAAATCGAAAAACAAATGAGTACAGCAAACAAAGTTTTGGCGGGCACTGTTATAGGAGCCGGAGCCATTGCCGCCATTGCTTACCTGAAAAACATTAAAAGAGCGCAGGCACAATTGGAAATTATACCTGTTATCAACATTCACCAGATAAGCCTTGAAGGACTAACCGTAAGAGTAGATGCGTTACTAAAAAATCCAACTGGTGCAAGTTTTAAAATCAAGTATCCATTTGTCAAGTTGAATCACAAGGACGCACTGTTAGGAAGTTCTCAGGCTGTCAACAAGGACATAAAAATACCCGCATTTGGGCAGGTGATGATAAAGGATATTATGATCAAAGTACCCGTGCTAAGTTTTTTCTCGGTTGGCTACGACATCATCAAAGCCCTGATGAACAAGCAGCCTATAACACTGACCATATCAGTAATCACCACTGCGGACTTAGGCGTAACGCAGGTAGCTATTGAACACAAACAGGACATGACCCTAAAAAAGTAAATAGTGGAAGCAAGAAAGAAACGAAATATTAAAAGCGGTGAGCAGTATAGCCGATTGTTCCCGGAGGCAAATACAGATACGCATACCATAATGACAAACGCTGGCGTGAGTGACACCGTCGCGTTCATCCCTAAAGTCGTCCGAAAAACCCTCCATCATACAAAGGCTATTGCCAAAGTGCTGAAAGGAAACAACGAGTACGACACATGCCGTAATATCTGGCAGTTCGTGTACGACCACATTGCCTACCGCCGGGACAAAGATGGTTACGAGCAGATCAGAAGTCCGGCAAGATCATGGCATGACCGTCAAACCGGAGTTGATTGTGATTGCTATACCACGTTCATCAGCAGCATACTTACCAATTTAGGTATTGCGCATAAGTTGAGAATAACCAAGTACAGCAAACCCTACTTCCAGCACATCTATCCTATTGCCAACTGTAACGGCAGGGACGTAATACTGGACTGTGTTACAGACCAATTTGATTTTGAAGTACCATACAGCGAAAAAAAAGACTATTCAATGGATCTACAATACTTAGATGGCTTAGATGATATAGGCTACAACGACAACCGCCTGTTTGACGGCACAGGCGAAATGGAAGAATTAGGAAAGCTGTTTAAAAAGAAAGCCAGCGCACCTGCCTCAGGTGGCGGCAATAAAAAAGGCGGTGGCGTATTCAAAAAAATAGGTACAGCAGCAAAAAAGGTCACAAAAGCAGCCGGAGGAGCGGTAAAGAATACAGGTAAGAAAATAGCTACCACAGCGAAAAAAGCCAACCTGAAAAAGGTGCTGAATGTCGTTAACAAAGTGAATCCGGCAACGGTAGCCCTTCGTAATGGATTGCTGGCGGGCATGAAGCTGAATGTAAGTAATGTAGCAAAGCGGCTCCGGTGGAGTTACCTCACTCCCGATCAGGCGAAAGCGAAGGGGATGCAGATGGACAGGTGGAATAAGCTTGTGCAGACCAGGCAAAAGCTGGAGAACATCTTTTATGGTGCTGGCGGTAACCCTGCCAATCTGAAAAAGGCAATACTCGGTGGCAAGGGTAATAGCGATAAGGCGGTAAACGGTTTTGACGGCTTCGATGGCTTGCGAAACAGGAGTGATGCGGCACAAATGAGCGTACATACTTCATTGTCACAATTGCTTGGCCCTGAAATATATTATTCCGAAAACGGGTATCAGTCGCTTGGCGAATTAGGAGAACCGGTTACTCTTGCGGTGGTTGCCGCAGCATCGGGCGCAATCGCAACGATTGCCGGGCTTATCAAGAAAATTGGCGACATCTTCGGTGGCAAAGGCGAAGGCTCTAAAGACTTCAACGAGGCTGAAAATGCAGTAGCGGAAAAAGAAACCCAGGCGATCACCCAACAAGCAAGAGAAGCTGGTGTATCACCTGCCGAAACATTTACGCCAACAAGCCCATCTGCAACCAATGAAGGCGGTGGCGGATCGCCCGGAAGTACCACAACTCCATCCGCTTCATACGACAACCCAATACCCAGCGATAGTGGTGGCGGAGCTACTACGGCTGTTTCACCAGCAGCACAGACAAGTACCGAAATAGCCGAGGGTGAAGAAAAGACAGCGGCAAAAGCAGCCACAGATACAAGTGCAGCTACAAATGAAGAAGGATTTTGGAACAAACATAAAAAATGGCTGCTTCCGGTGGGAATAGGCATAGGCGGGTTAACGATAATAGCCATAGCAGCCTCTGCTATGAAATCAAAATCCAATACCCCTATACCTGCAAAGGCAAAACCTATGCACGGGCTGCCCTCCCGGAAAAACCACCAGAGAAACAAAGGAAAAAAGCAGGGCAAGAAAAAATCAGTCAAACTGTTGTGATTCATCTTCAACAATTAAAACAAAACAAAATGGCAAAACAAAAGAAAGGTGGCAAAAATAAGTTTGCCCAGAAAGCAAAACAGGCGGGATTTATTGACTTTCATCAGCGATTACAGACGAAGGACAACATAAAAAATTCAGCCCTCGAAACAGGCAAAGATTTACTGATTGGCGTAATAGGTGGCGGTGTGGCGGGTGCGGCAATAGGCAAACCCTCCCTCATTGTCGGAATCGGGTTAACAGGTGCGGGGCACTTCACGGACAATCACTTGTTAAAGCTGTTCGGGATCGGGCTGATGGCCTCCAATGGCTTCCAAAGATCGAAATCAGTGAACGGACTGGAAGGACTGGACAAACAAGCAATCCTCAACCGCATACAAGCCTACAGAGACAATTTTTCCGAGAAGCTTTTTATAGACAAACTGACTGGCAGACGTTCTGCTAACACTGAATCTGCAAATGGCATAGGGGAACTCCAGTTCTTCAATTACCCAAACGATGTGAATGGCGCATACGATGAACTGGCAGCCCTTGAGGACTTGGAACAGCAAATTGCACAAAGCGGTATCGACCAGATGCATGTATCGGGCATGGGTGAGTTTGGAGAATTTGGGGAAATGGGAGAACTGGCATCAATAGACGCATCAGATTTAAACCTGTAACGAACAATATAACAACAATCGATAACCAAAGTAAAAACCAAAAAACAACTATTATGTTAGAATTCAACGGAATTGAAGAGTACAGTAACCAGGGCGCATTGCTGGGTGTGGACGGGCTGGATGATGCGGAACTGTTAGGCGCATTAAGGAGCATGAACCCCATCAAACGAGCCAAGACAGTCAACAAGCTGGCAAACAGCGGCCCTGCAAGCAAGGGATCAAGGGCGGAAATGGAAAAACACTTCGGTGAACTGCCGCCCAATATCAAGCAGTCATTGGTGAAAGGTGAATTGCGCCTTGCGGATACTATCGTCTATTCTATCAAGAAGGTAGGAGCCAAGACGATAAAAATGTTTGAAACACAAGACACTAAGGAAATCGGCTTGCGCAACATTTCCAATGCCAAACTGCCCAAGAACCAGGTATTGCTGGTAAGTGGTATTATTCTGTTGGCTGGCACTTCAGCGGATGCGACCAACGACAAGGTTATGGCAACGGAATACAAGGGTATTGAGTTTTTCCCGGCAATTGCTTCTGGAGAACTTAACCTAAAATCCAACAAGAAGCAGATCGTGCCGGAAACAGGATGTGGCGTATTCAAGACAGGTAACTATCATGGCGTACCTGCCGGCTATTACAAGCTGGCTAACCCCCGTCTGATCCTTGATGATGTGCTGATAGAACTGACCGTTGAGTTGGGTACAATGGACGGCATACCCGCCAATACCTATCTGTATGCGGCATTGCATGGTACGATCACCACTCCATAACCGATAGCGGCAGCTACTGCCCAGCGGTAGCTGCCGCTTAAATCAACAATATGGCAAACCTGATAAGCAAAAGGCTATCCAACATACCCTATCTGCCTTATATAGCCATGGGCATTGCCGTTCCTGCATTGGTGGTGCTTTTCAGTAAGAAAGCAAAGGCTGCAAACCAAAGGATACCTTATAATAACCTGAAAGCCTTTCTCACGATGATCCAATATGCGGAAGGCACTTATGGACAAAATGCCTACCGTATGCATTATGGTGGACAGTTATTCAACAGCTATGCCCAGCATCCCAATATCGCAATCACCAGAAGCGGCATTATCAGCACAGCCGCAGGTGCATACCAGATATTGTACCGGACATGGGCAAGCGTACAGCAGGCATTACAACTGCCGGATTTCAGCCCGGCAAGCCAGAACAGGGCAGCTATCGAACTGATCCGGCGAAGGGGGGCGTTGGAAGCGGTGTTGGCAGGGCGGTTTGGAGAAGCGGTGGAAAAATGTAGAAAAGAATGGGCTTCACTCCCCGGTGCGGGATATGGACAAAGGGAACGCAGCCTTGCATTACTCAGCGATGTGTACAAGAGTGCAGGCGGGCAGGTAGCGGTATAACGATTAAAAAACAAACAGATGAACGAAAACAATGCGCCTGCAATCAATATAGCAGGCATCGTCAAAAAGCGGTTTGACCTGCTAATAACCGCAGGGGATGCAACTTACACCCAAACATTCGAGCTGGATAAGACGATTGCCTTTGTAAAGGGAGTCTTGCTTACATCGGATAAGGACGACCTGATGTATTACAGGGGATCGCAAAAGATAGAGATCAACAGGCAGGAAATATTCCCTGAAGGCTATGAAAGCAAACTGGTAATCAGCGGTATTAATTGCCCGGTCAACCAGCGGTACTACCTAACGGGGAATATGCCCATCGGTAATGGATTGGTAAAGATCGAATACAAGGATAAGGATGATAGCCGTGCGCCATTTGAGGCATACCGGATTTCACTCTACCTCGATTGTGAACTGAAAGCCTATTAACCGGATAAATCGCAAAACAATGTTGACCAATGTAATTATAGTGCCAATACCCATAACACGACAAGGACAGAAGGTGTTTTTTGAGGTTGCTATCCCAAAAGATGTGAACAGTATAATAGGGATAGAGGCAAGCATAACGGGTTTATCGGGTATTACGCTGGTGGAAATTATTGGCAGGCAGGTTGCCGGGATGATAAAATTGCAAGCCGAAGGTATAGCCAACCAATGCTACAGCACTCAGGTATATGTCGGCATCAGCAGTTTGGACAAGAACCAGCCCGGCTTCAACCCTACTTATACAGCTTGGCAGCAAAATACCTACGTAGGCAGCTACAACCGGGAACCGGAACAAGTAAGGATCGGCAAGACGAACACGCTGTATGGTAGTTATACGGACGTATATGGCAAAAGAATAAGCAGGGATCTGGTTTATACTGCCGGGTTGTATTTATGGACGGAAAGAAAAGACAACTGAAATGACACAAGAACTGGCAATAGCGTATATCCGTAAAAGAGCCACAGAGCTTGAGCAAGGCGATCAATATTACCTCCGTTTCAGGCATTATGTGCTGCCCCCTTTGGGTGAACAGAGAATAACAGGAGGGACAGCATTATTTGTGCTGGTTGACCCATCACCACATATCAGGGTAGAAGGTGAAACAGCACTATTTGACTTGACAGAAACAGCAGTCAACGAGCTACAATACGAGTTTCAGGGCATATTCGATATAACCAACTACAGTCCTTCACTGCAACACGTTCAAATGATACAGGTAATATTTAAAAACGAAGCGCAATGCCACAGATAGAAGAAAAATTTGACCAGGACAGGGTAGATAGTCTGAAAAGATACCTGCTAAGAGAAGCATCAAAGAACAGAAAGAAGGACTTTGAAATTGTAGTGGATGGCTTTAAGGTGGTTTCCCGAACCAATAATGTGGATGAGTTTGATGAGTATGAACAGGAAATAAGGAATGATACTAGCAGCCTTAGTATCCTCATTTACGATGGTCCGACAACCAACCGAAACACAAAGCATTCTTTCTACTTCAATGACGAAAGAACCACAAACCGAAAAGCGGTGAACGGATTGGGCAGCCTTGGGGAAATTGATCAACTGGTGCAGATGAGGATCGACGAAAACAACAGGGATCATATGGTTGCGAAGCTGAAGGAAGATCTGGAGCGGACACAAGATGAACTAGATCAGGCTTTGGAGTACAATGAAACGCTGGAACAGACGATCAACACCTTAAAAAGCAAGAAGCTGTCCGACAACAACAACCTCGGAGACTTACTCAATGCGTTCATTGGCTCTATAATCAAAACCAATGCCAGCAAACTGCCAGGGGGTGAAATGCTTGCCGGACTATTTGCTGGTGCTGAAACAGAAAAACAACCTATAGAACTCCCACAGGATGGGGAACCGTCTAAGGTGACCTTTAAAAAACAAAAACCAGCGGACGAACCAGATGAGATGACCCAAAACCGGATGGCGTTGATAGCGGATCTACAGAAAAAACTCAATGAATTGCAAATGGTGGGCTTGTTCTCCATTATTGAACACCTGACCACCAAACCGGAACAAATACAAACAGTAATAGAAATTCTTAACGACAAATAAAAAACAATGACACATCAATACGATTTCACTATCGAAGCAACTACGGAAAAAGAAGCTGAACAAAAGATCAATGCCTTGGCAATGCTTGCAAGCAAGTTAAAAACCAACGAACTGGTAAAACTGGCATTGGTGGTAGAAAAAGACCCGGTAACCACCCGGCTGGCAAAAAAATTCCTCAAACTCAATTAGGAACAAGTCTTAGGCTAAGAAAGTTTACAAACCCAAAAAGTATATCTAACCGTGTACACGAACAATGAACAAGCAAGTAGCGAAGGGGAACTTACCGTCCGTGAAAAAATACAATACTCCTTGCTGGGTGTCCTTGTGTTGGGAGGGGCGGTAATGCTTGGGCGAACAATTGTAAAAAAAGCCACCGCCAGCAATGAGCAGCGCAAAACCTATACAGAGGGCAATACCGCAACGTATGCCAAGCAGATAAAAATGGCTTTTGACAATGACGGCTGGTGGGGAACGGACAAAGATGTGTTACGGCAGGTGGTACGGGTAATACCAAGTAAGGGCGAATTCAGAAAGGTAATGACCTCTTACCAAAAGCTATACGGCAGAAACCTGCTGGCAGATATGCAGGGTGAATTAAAAAGTACAGAGTACAATGAAATACTGGCAATCATTTCAACAAAACCGGAACATGGCGAAGGGACTGCCAACGAAGTAACGACTGAAAAATTGCAAAGCTGGGCAAAACGGGTAAGGGCGGCATTTGAGATCAGCTACGGCCCGTTTCCGGGAACAGATGAGCCAGCGATCAGAGCGGTGTTCCTTGAAATACCGACACAGGAAGCATACCGGAGAATGACAGCCGTGTATCAATCCATATACGGTAACAGTTTTACGGACGACCTCAAAAGCGAACTTGAATTATGGGAATACGCACCGATGATGCAGCTTATTTCCGGCAAACCAAAAAATTAAACATGGCAACGAAAACGAAAAAGGCGGCAACAAAAAAGAGCAGCAAAGCAGCACCTCCCAAACAGCCGAAGACAAGAAAGGCAAAACAAACCATGGTAAAAGGGGCAACTGCTAAACCTGCTGCAAAGGACAAGACAGGGCAGATCATCATGACTACCCTTGCTGTAGGCGTTGCAGGTGTCGCAGGTTACTTCGGCTGGCAGTACATGAAGAAACGCATGGCTACCCGCAACGATGCGGATATAAATATCACCGATACTGATTTCGTTACTCCGGTTATCAAACCCGTTAAACCCATAAAGGAAACATCTACCCCTTCACCCGGAAGCTATACCAAAAGCCGCAATGACGATTTTCCATTGAAGAAAGGAAGCAAGGGTGACCGGGTCAGGACTTTGCAACAGGCATTGATTGACAAGTATGGCAGTAGTGCCTTACCCAAGTACGGAGCTGATAGTGATTTCGGAACAGAAACCGCCAATGCACTGAAGAAGTACGGAATACCAATGCCAGTAACAGAAAGTGCGTTCAACCTGCTCACACAGGCGGGTGGTAATGTCGGAGATGCTACCGGAATAGCGAAAAAATTACATGCTGCCGCATCAAATAAAAATTTTGATAGTGTGCTGAGTTTACTCAAAAACATCAGGAACAAACAGGACTACCAGCAAGTTGGCAACAGTTTCCTGCAATTACGGTTGCGGGGAGTAAGGCAGACCCTCGTCAACGGACTACTCAGCAGCTTTGATAATGCAGAGCAGAAACAAAAGATAGGTATGGAGTTCGTTCGTATGGGTTTGCAATACAATGGCAGCAAGTGGAGCCTGGCTGGTTTTGATGGACAGCCGGTAGTAACAACAGAACCCGCCACCGTTTGGATCTCTTCCGCCCAAAGCCTGCAAGTGCCTGCGATGATGGTGTTGGGCAATGAAGTAACACGCAGGCTGGACTACACCCTTTTTGAAAACAACAACAAGTATTTTTTAGTCAAAACACAATCAATCAAATATCTATAACATGAAAAACAGACACAAAAAAAGAACAGGCAATGGACATGTCCGGCACATCGTAGTACACAACACGGGAACAAGACCGGATATGCGGGTTAGAGAACTCAACAAGCTACCCTATCACTTCATCATCACAAGAGGTGGCAAACTGATTAACCTCAAACCAGTAAGGAAGGAAGATAAAACAGTAGAAGTGGCATGGCTCGGCGGTCTGGACAGGTATGGCAGGTATACCGATAACCGGACGGAAGAGCAAAGCGATTCCCTGTTTGATACGCTGGTATTGCTGACAGATCGTTTTCCCGAAGCACAGATAACACCTGCCGATAAACTGTACCTATATGGTTATGCCAATCCCGGCTTTGACCTGATAGCGTGGCTAAACGACTACATCCCCGCCTTTCTCGCAGCATAGCCTGCGGACATTCTATTCTTAACAGGTTAACACCCAAACAATGACGGAAAGATTAATTGCCGCTCTGGTGAGCCGGGGCTACAGGGTACTTATTCGCCCATTTGAACTCAATATCGTTGGCATACGAAGCAGCGACAGAACGCCTAACGTCTTTAATGACAGCATCAATGCGGTGTACAAGGACGACAAAGGGCAATGGAAAGCACTCCGCTATCCTGCCACAACAGATCCCGGATTATACTGGCTGAAAAATCCCATGAATGTATCCGGTACGGCTATTCTTAAAGCTGGACAATACGTTAACTCCCACATTATCGGACTGCACCGCAACAAGTACACGGCACTAGTACAGCGGGGCACAGTTACAGTAATCAGGGATGCGACACGGGATGATCGACACGACTTTAATGGAAAGGAGGAAAAAGGGTTGTTTGGTATCAATATCCACAGGGCAAAGCCTGAGGGGGTAACCAATGTCGTAGAGCAACACTCTGCCGGATGCCAGGTATTCGCTAATGCAACGGATTTCAATGCATTCATGGCATTGTGTGAAAAACACAGCAAGCTATACGGCAACTCCTTCAGTTACACCCTACTCAATGAATCCGAATTACAACAGGCGGCATAACTGTACAATTACCTAAAACACATCAGCTATGAAAAAATTCATTCAGGAGTTATTCAAGGACAAATCGGGCAATTACAGCATGAGAGAAATTGCTATTGCGCTATTACTACTTGCCCTACTCACAAGCTGGATCGCCATGCAGTTCTTTGGGAAAGACATACCGGAGTTCATGTTCTTCTCTTTCTCCAGCCTGATCGCAGCAGGGTGTTTCGGCTATTCTCTTGAAAAAAGGGGCAGCCCTCCAAATAACGACTTGCCATAAAACAGCATTACAAACAACTATTATTTCAACTACAAAAACAACGAACATGAAAAACAGAAAATTGACCATTCTATTGTCCCTGCTCTGCTTGATAGCAGCACTATATGGGTTATTCCACGTTACCAACCCACGCCCGGCCCAGAAAGGGCGTGATAAGCCCGATTATCCGATCAGTAAAATTGCTACAGTCAATTTGGACAAGATGTACAGGGCGCAACTTGATTCGATTGCCGCAATTGCCAGTTCATTACAGATAAAGGAAAGTGGCATAAAGGCGCAACTATACAAGGTGAAGGAAAGTAACCGGAGTTTGCAACAGCAGGTTAACGGTCTTGTAGCACGGTCAAGAGCAACAACAGACACGCCTGCTAAACTGGTTATGTGTGACAGCTTGCAGGAAGCGGTCGGCGAATGGGTGACTGAATCCGCTCACAAGGACAGCCTTTATGAAAGTGAAGTAAGTGTGTTAAATGAGATCATCAGCAATAAGGACAGCACACTCTATGTCCGACAACAGATGTATGCTACCATACGGCAATCATTTGACAACTGTTTCGCAAATAATGAGTTGCTACTCGAAGAAAACAAACTATTTGCCCGGCAATCAAAGCGGTTGCACGTTAAAAACAAAATCCTTTCCGCTGGGGTCATGCTGGTATCTGGCATAGCGGTTTACAGCTTTATCAAACATTGAATCATACATGAAAGAGAAAACAATCATTTCTACAGCCACAGTCGTTACTTCCTTGCTTGCCTATTGGTATGCGAAGGCAGCCGGAAAAGATGCCGCTCCCCTTGTAATGCTGGGTGGCTTTTTGGGAACACTGATTGGCGATGGGCTGGCAGAACAGGTCAAACTGAATGAAAAAAACAAAAAAAATGAGGACAAGGATATATGATACCGCAGCAGGTATCCGTGTTGAAACTGGAGATACAGTACGCCTCATCAACAAGTCTCACATAAAGGACATCGCAATTGTCAACGGGCGTATCTGTATCAATACCGGAGAGGGAGTATTGCAACAGCTATATATCAACTACCCTGATGTGGAGGAGCCAGGTACGCATGATATGGATGAGTTGGTCATTGCATTGCAGGCAATGATGCACAGCAGGGAAACTAACCTATCCTCACAATTAGACACGGTAATAGCGGCATTAGCAGCGATAGAATTATCACTACATGGAACTACTGATCATTTTAAGGAACCTCAGCTTATTGATGACCCCTTTCCGGGCCTTAGCTACAAAGGTTATTCTTCCACACTTAACGCAGACGGCTCGCAACCTGTTTGGGCGATTTTGGAAATAAAGCAGAGCGGAACACTTACTTCTTTCAGGTGGGCAGATGCCAGTAAAGACTTTAATAAGGTATGGAATGACAGGTCTTTTTACATGTATTAACCAACAACAATGAGCTACAATTTATCATCAAAGGGCACAATGACTTTACCGGATGAACGGCTGATGCAGTTCGTGCAAAAGGTGGAACAGGAATTAACCACCGGGAAATCGTACAACAAAACGTCTATTGAAAAGCTGGCAACCACTTATGGCATTAGAGACAAAACAGAAGTAAAGGAGTTGACGGAACTGGCGATTGTCCGTAAGGCAAGGACGATAGCAGCAGGTGCAGGGACAGTAAAGCAGCATTTTGATAGTATAGTAGCCTTATACTATAAACAGGTCAACCTATCGCACCGGACAAGCCAATCCATTTTGTTGCAGCAGTATTCTACACCTGCTCCGATAGGTTATATAGCTGGTATCTTTTGCGGTTTAGACAAACTCTCTATTCATGGCGGATATAGTTTTGAACCATCGGCAGGCAATGGTTTACTCACAATAGCAGGAAAACCGGAACGGATCTATGTCAATGAGGTGGATACGATCCGTAACCGGAATTTACGCACACAGGGGTTTGCCAATGTTTGGGACAGAGATGCTTCAAAGCCGTTCTTTGACGTGCAAAACAATTTTGTAGCGGTTATCACCAACCCGCCTTTTGGCAAATTGGATAAGCCTGTACTATTCGATACCTTCAAAATTGACACCCTTGACCATCTGATGGCATTGCGTGCTTTGGAAACAATGACCTATGACGGCAAGGCGGCTATCATCATCGGTGGGCATACAAGCTGGGATGATAGAGGCAGGATACAGGCAGGGCGAAACCGAATATTTTTTAATTATCTGTACAGCCGTTACCATGTCGCAGATGTATTGCTGATAAACGGCAAAAAACTATACTCCCGGCAAGGCACATCATTTAATGTGCGGTTGATACTGGTTAATGGAAGGAAACAAAAACCAGCAGGTGTTGCACCTGTATTTGACCCGCAAAAAGACAAAGTAGTAACAACTTTTGACGAACTGTATGAAAGGGTAACAGATGCAATGGACACAAAAACAGCACACAAAATGAACAGGTTAAGCGAATTGGAAAGGGAAGCACTCGAATTACAAGCTGCATTTGGTTTTGGCGAGTTGGGCGCACCCTACATGCCTGCTTCTGAAAGTTGCGTGGTATTGAATACCCAAGTACCGGATAGTATGGCGTTTGAAACACAATCGGCTATTGCACAGGTAAAGGAAGAAGTAGGTGGAGACATCGACAGTTTTGTACGCCACAGGCTTAAATTTTCTTCCCATACCGCTCTTTGTAAAGCCCTTTCAGCCGAACAGATCGATGCGGTGGCAACAGCAATCTATAATATTGAGGCAAGGGGGCAAGGCATGATTATTGGAGACCAAACCGGGATCGGCAAGGGCAGAATTGCCGCCTCTATTATCCGCTACGCTGTTTGTCAGGGATTGAAACCCGTTTTTTTGACAGAAAAAGCAAATCTGTTTTCCGACATCTACCGTGATCTTTCTGCCATTGGTTCGGGGTATTTAAAGCCCTTTATCGTAAATGGCAAGGAAAGCAAAACCGATATAAAGGACGAGGATGGCAATATTGTGTACCAGGCACCCGCCGCACCTGAACAACAGTCCATTTTTGCTTCGAGGGAATTGCCTGCCAAGTACGACTTTGTGGTGGCTACCTATTCGCAATTCAACAGCCCTGAAAAGAAACCCGAAAAACCATCGTTTTTACAGGCCATTGCCGAGGACAACATTTTCATACTTGATGAGGCGCATAACAGTTCGGGTTCATCTAATACGGGTGAGTTTTTGCAACGGGTAGTCGGCAACACCAAAGGAGTGATATTTCTATCGGCAACATTTGCTAAACGACCAGACAATATGCCGATATATGCCATGAAGACGGCTATTTCGGATTGCAACATGAGTAAAGACGAATTGGTGGATGCCATTACAAGGGGCGGTGTTGCCTTACAGGAAGTGCTGAGTTCCCAACTAGTAGCCGAAGGGCAGATGTTAAGAAGGGAACGCAGCTTTGAAGGTATTGAGGTCAATTACATCAGTCTTGATGATAAAGCGGAAGAACACAGGGCAATTGCCGACAACATAACCGAAATACTGAGGGAGATCATCAGCTTTCAGGACAGGTTCATTAATGAACAGGTAGCCGAATTGGATAAGATAGCCGTTGCAGAAGGGAAAGAGGTTGGGGTACGGGAAGGGACTTCACAGGCTGGCGTAGATAACCAACCCTATTTCAGCAAGGTATTTCAGGTTATCAACCAGATGTTATTTAGCATCAAGGCGGAATCGGTAGCAGAAAGGGCAATAATGCGCCTGAAGGACGGTAAAAAGCCAATCATTGCTTTTGCTTCCACAATGGGTAGTTTCATTGAAACCATTGAGAATGACAAGGGTTTACCCGTTAGTGATGGCGACACCATAAATGCCGACTTCTCAGAAGTATTGAAGAAGGGGTTGGATGGCATATTGCGCTATACCGAAAAAGACGTGGACGGAAACTCCATATACAAAAAGTTTGAAGTTAGCGAATTACCACCGGAAGCGCAGGTGGACTATAACCGCATTGCTGCCGCCATTCGGTCAGTGTCCACAGGTATAACCATATCCCCCATAGATGTAATCCTGAAAAGACTAAAAGATGCTGGTTATACCGTAGCGGAAGTAACCGGGCGCAAATACGAATTGCAATTAAATACCAAAACAGGAAAAGGGCTGGTGTTATCCCGTAAGCGGCTGAATACTAACGATGCGTTCCGGCAATTCAATAATAATGAGGTGGATGTACTGATGATTAACCAGTCCGGAAGCACAGGTGCATCGGCTCATGCGATACCAACTGCAAAAGTTCCTGCTAATCAGGTACGCCAAAGGGTAATGATCGTGCTGCAAGCGGAGTTGGACATCAACACCGAGGTACAAAAAAGGGGCAGAATCAACCGTACCGGGCAAATACTCAAGCCTATCTATGATTATGTAACTTCTGCCATACCCGCTGAAAAACGGTTAATGATGATGCTTCAGAAAAAGCTGAAGTCATTGGATGCCAATACCACTTCTAATCAAAAACAATCTACCAAGATATTAGACGTGCCTGACTTTCTCAATAAGTACGGTGATAAAATCGTAAAGGAGTATTTGGGTGAAAACCCGGACATAAATGACCTATTAGACGATCCGCTTCGTTTAAAGGACAGCAAAGCAGATGGCAGTGAGGAAACAACGGTATCGGAAGATGCAGCGCACAAGGTTAGCGGGCGTGTAGCGGTATTGTCCACTAAAATGCAGCAGGATTTTTACGTGGAGATAGCGGAGCGGTATAATGACTACGAGCAGTACCTGCGACAGGTAGGCGAATATGACCTTGAGGTGGAAGCAATGAACCTAGACACAGAAACGCTCAGTGCCAAAGTGGTAAAAATGGGTAAGGGATCAGACAGCGCATTTGGGGAGGATAGCATACTAGAGACGGTAAGAGCTAATGTGCTGAAAAAGCCATTTACTACTACTGAGCTGCAAAACCTGCTTGCTGAAGCACTAAAAGGTGGTGACGCTTTATCGCTGCAACAGGAACTGATTGCCGAATACCAGCAAGACAGCGAAAGCAGGTTACAGGAAGACCAACAGGAAGCTATTGATAAGTATGATGAGTTGACCAGGAATGTACCTGAAGAAAAGAAGATCAAAAAAATTACTGGTGCAGCTGAGCGGGAACAGGCAATCAGGGAGCGGGAAAAGGAACTTGCAGATGCAAAAGAAGGGCAGCTAAAGGTACTCCGGGTTAAAGCCAACAATCGCAGGCAGTACCTTGAAAAAATATTTCGCTTTTTTTATACCGGGAGAACGCTTAGATATCCGATTGAAAGTTTTACAGGTGGCAACGAACTTGTTCCGGCTGTATTTATCGGATATACCATTGATAAGAAAAAACGTAACCCTTATGCGCCCTCGCTGATAAAACTTCGTTTTGCCGTAGCGAACAGCAGTAAATACCTCTCTATACCAGCCTCTTATTCTGAAGATGTAATGTCTATCATAGGTGCAAGTGCGGATCAATACCAGCCCGATGCGGACACGCTGATGAGACAATGGGAGGACTACACCAAACAAAATTATGTTGACCGGAAAGTAAGACATATCATCACGGGCAACTTGTTACAGGCATTTAGTGATTTTAAGGGTAAGCTGGTTAGTTACACCACCAATGATGGGAAAACAATCAAGGGTATACTAATGCCGGAGAACTGGAATCCGGGCGAACAGATACAAGACAAGGTAGTTGTGCCGATCATTAAAGCCTTACCGCTCATCAAGTCGCTGGTGAACGGAAAGCAGATTGTTACCAATACCGGGGTATCATTGTTCCGAACAGGCAGTTATTACAAAATTATCGTAGCTGCATCCCGCTCAAAGGGTGGCGAAATATATCTCGACAAGCAAATATTGGAGTTGGTAGAAAGAAACAACTTTGACAAGGTGTCCGATAAGATGGTAGCCATGATCGAGGACAACCGGATCAGCCAGCTTGTCGAAGTCTTACAAATCAACCATAGTTGCGCTGTCACCATTAGTTCTGCACAGTTCAGCGAAATAGGCAAAAGCAACCATAGGTATAGCAGCCGCAAGAAAATAGAATTACCAGTATTAACCCCTGAGCAAACCGAACAGGACAATACGGTTCTTTTATTGGAACTGGAAGCAGAAGCACTCGCATTAGAACTTGAATTACTCGCAGCATAAAATATAAAACCATGTACACACCAGACAATTATTTTGCACAAATCAATAGCTTGGTTTTCAACACGCTTCCTGAAGCTCTTCGCAAAGGACATGACTTCGTAACCAAGGTTACCAGCAATGGCACAAACTGGACAAATTATCATTCCAGCGAAACCATAAAAAAAACAATCAATACCTATTTTGATAAACTGGCTGATTTTGTCGGCAGTCAAAAGAAGGCGGCTAAGTCTTCCAACCGAAAAACAAAGCAGAAGGACACGGCAAAGGAGATCATGGTAGAAGCTATGCGCAGACAAGGCAAATCCAAAGCCAGCAAAGTAGTTTCTGAACATCAGCCAACAATGGTGGAACGTATGCCGGACGAGATACGTTTTATCAGGCGTTTTGTGAACCTTGACGGCAAATCGAAAACAAAGGAAGAGGTGTTAACCTTTCTCAATAGTCTCCAAAAATCCATTCTGGAGAAGAAGATACGCAAAACATCGCCTTATGCCGAACAAATCCGGTTTATTCAGGACAGGCTAATTGAAACCTATAATGAAATGGGTGCAAAAATCGCATTTCAGCTAAAGCCTGAAACCCTTGAGGCGCTTAGTAAAATCGCAAATGACGAAAAAGTGATGCCATCAATAGGTTTTATCAAGCGGTACATCAACCTAAATGGTAAGGCCGGGATGAAAGAAAAGGCAAAACTGCTGCTGGGCCAGATAAACCGGGCATACGAAAAAGGCAATGTAAAAGACAGCGACCCCTACATCATTGAAATGCACGAAATCAAAAAGAACTTGGAAACCTTCATTGCAGATAAGAATGTAAAGGTTTTGAAAATTGAGAAGAACAGCCTGAATGGCTTAGAAGGTATTCTTGGCGGTTGTTCCTGCCATAATCTAAACGGATTTGACGATGATTTACAAGGGGACAAGCCGGTAATCATGAACAGTATGGATTTTGCCAACATGAGGTTCAAAACACTTGGCTTGGGCGGCAAGTGGCTGGATTTGATTGGTGATCCGTCAACCAATTTTTCTATCATGGTCTTCGGAAAGCCTAAAATGGGTAAATCATATCTGTGTATTGACTTTGCGGGATACCTGGCACGCAATCATGGCAAAGTTTTGTATGTGGCTAAAGAGGAAGGGCTGGATAAAACCTTGCAGGATAAATTGAATGATAAAGAAGTGAAGCACCAGAACCTGTATGTAGCGTCTGCCATACCAGATAGCCTATCATACTATGATTTCATCTTTCTGGATAGTGTAAATAAGTTGGGCTTACAACCAGAAGAACTAAACAGATTAAAGACGATGTACCCTCAAAAAGCATTTATCTACATTTTTCAGACAACTAAAGACGGTAGGTTCCGAGGTGCAAATACATTCCAGCATGATGTTGATAGCGTAATTGAAGTGGCTGAGAGGGGTAAAGCCATTCAGTTTGGACGGTTTAACCAAGGGGGCGAAACGGACATATTTTAGTAAACCAGCAACTTTATGATGATACGGTTTATAGAGGGTAGTCTTTCCTCAGAATGGCTTTTTTTATTTTGTGTAGTATGATATAAAATGTTGCGGGGAATGCGGAGGGGGGTTGGAAGTGCTATTTTCACTGAAAAAGCTTCATCAAGTAAGACCCACTTTCAGCATCAGCCGTAGCCCTGACTCAGCCACCACTCCGAATAGGGAACCCTGCCTTTACTTTGTTATCACAAAAGAGTTGATAAAATTCTCTACAGAAAGCGGAGGTGAACTATAGACTCTGGAAAGATACCGGCTTCTTCCCAGTATTAGTCCTCAGTTCGCCCTTTGAATCAGTTGAATGGCATAAATAGTATCTTAGACTCTCAAGTCAATTAATAGGTTTTTATGCATTTCAACTTTTTTTCCCTAAAAATAAATTAATAAAGAAGTACAAACTGATTGTCGACATTGATGTGTCAACAAGCAAGATTGATGTGTGTTTTGTAACAGCTCTCGCCTTAAAGCAGCATGCATATGCAGTTGTGGAGAACAATGGGAAATGCATTGAGAAAATGTTGGTCATGATTTCAAAGTAGGGGATAGCCCGTGGAGAAGCGTTGTTTTGTATCGAAAATACAGGTATTACCGCCATGCTATTCGCTTGTTATCTTAATTCTATTAACGCTGACTTCTGGGTTGTACCAGCAATGGAAATTAAACGTTAATTGGGTACTCGCAGGGGTAAGAATGATTAGGTGGATGCTCGTGACATCGCCTATTATGCCTACTCCATCAACATAAACTCAAATTGTCCCAACTGCCTGAGACAGATATATTAAAATTGAAACTGCTCCGGACAGAAAGAGAGAAGTTATTAAAAGCACTATTTACGTTAAATACAACCGAAGAAAATGAAGGTATTCTACACAAGAAGTACTGCGGGAGGATAAAAAAGCCCATTCCATTGCTCAGAAAGCACTGGAAAAGTCATTGACATTGGCGGACGAAAGATAAAATGAGGTAGTCCAGCAGTATCAGCTTCTTCGAAAGCAATATCAGCATATAACCAGCGCCCTAGCGTAGAATCATGGAAAGCAGTGTATCTCATAACAGCCACAAGTTGTTTTTTAGATTTCGAAAATTGACATATTATGCAGGCGTTGTGCCATTCGAATGTTCCAATGATTTTTCGGTCCGAGGTAAGACAATAGTCCATCATCAGCCAGACAAAAAAACTTACTGAAAATGTGTGCACCAAATTCAAATAGAGTTGCCAATGTGATAGCTGAGTATTATCAACGCAAAACAAAGGAAGGGAAAAAAAGATGTTGATGTTAAATCCAATTCGATGCTATACGCTTAGTAGGATCTTTGCCAAAATTAAAAACGTGAAACTCAATTTGTTAACACTCAAAAATTCGAGAAGTAAGACCTAGTTTTATCCATAGAATGCAAGGAGAGATAATGAAATTCCATGCCGAAGTAATTTTGGGAATTGTGGGGTACGGGAGCGTATGCCCACGCAAGATTGCATTTCGGCGTGTTGGAAAATTACTATCTTTCGTTTCAGCGAAACGTCGCCTTGCAAAGCTAACCGTTTTCCTTTAATGTTGGTTACAGAACATTATGTACATTCCTTAACTAGCCGAATCCTCCATGATTAACGAAACGCCTTTTCCACTGTCATCTAACCAAATCGCTTTAAAAGCATGTATATCTAAAACAATTAGTCCTGTTCCTGGACTTAATATATAAAATAAATTATCCTGTATTTTGTATAATATAGCGAAATGATTTTTGTCACAAAAAATAATACAAGGTAAGCTAACGTACTCCATTAATTTTCGCAAGGAAATCTTTATTGACATAGTTTTCAGCCCCAAACATTCCGCTGCATTATCTAACGCAAGCAATGTTACACCATCCATATTTTTTTGACACAATGATCTAACATAGTCAATATCATAATGCTTCCCATAGTACTTGGATATAATTCCCAGGCAAACGGGACCGCAGTCATTTACGATTTTTGAAAAGAAAAGATCAAGATCAACCTCTTTTTCAAAAAATTCTGCCGGAGAATATTGTTTTGATGATTTAGAAACCATAAAATTCCATTGCATCTTTTTTGATTGGGTTTTTACTCCAGTCCGTCCATTCGCACAAATATGGGTCATACCCGCACTTAAGAGGCTTACTAAATTCATCGTCTGGATTTTCTAAAAAAGCCCGACAATCCGTACAAACATGCCGAAATTCGCAATGTTTGCAAATATAGATTCGTTCCTTACTAATGTTAGACATACGTTTAAAGACATCTGAATCGATTATACTACCTAAATCATCTACAAAAATATTACCAAAAACAGTATTTGTATTTGGACAATTTCTAATATTCCCACTTGAATCAATTGTAATTTTTCTATTAAGACAAGTGTTATGATTAAAGGATTCTGATATATGATTAATGTCAAATACAAACTGGTCATATTCTACAATACCGCAAGTTTTGTAAGAGAACACTTTTTCAGTAAGAATAATTTTACTTAACCCACTATTGAAAATCATAACATCATTTCTGGTAGTAGAATGAAGAATTACATCACAAATTTTATGCTGCGTTAAAAGTATATTTATTGCGTCGTCTAAATGTTCATTGTCACAAATTGAAAAAATAATATTATATGAGAGAAGATCAAATGAATCAAACTTGCTAATAAATTCAAATAATTCATTGATACAAATATCACCAAGAATACTGAATTCTATATGCCTTGTATGAAATACGTCAATTAAGCCATGTAAGGCATCGTAAATATTAATTGCATTTTTGCAATCAATTTCAACAATGGCATTTGTAATTTTAGCAGGATAGTCCCAATCGTTATAATTAATTTTAGTAAAATTTTCTTTCAATTTAGAGTCGATAAAAAAACAAATTTCATTACTTATTAAGTAATCTATATATTTATTAAGGGTTTCTAAATTGATCTTACTTTCGTCTATATTAGTATACTCTATGGAATTACTTTGATCGAATAAATCGGCTATTTCATTTGGAATTATGTATAAATTTCCCCTTTGAAAATCAACAATCACACTTCTCGACACACCCTTTGTAATATGGCAATTCTCAAATAATCGTATCGCTTTTTGCATCCTTATTAGTGTATTGATAAGTTCTAGAAATAGATTTATATAATGTTATTTTATTCGCATTCTTAAAGGAACGGTATTTTTTTATAACAAAGTGCTTTTGTGTTCCATCATTTGTATAATGTTTGAAAAACACACCGTTTAATGAATGATATTTAGAATAATTTGGAATCATAATATTTCTATTTAATGTCAATAATATAGTGAGAGATGACTTTCTCGAGATAGTAATTACAGTTCTCTGAAAGCCACCCAAATTGTCCTATTGGATTAACTTCCAAAAACGTATAATTATCATTTCCATATATGATGTCTATAGAACCTGAATCATAACTCAATTCATTCATTAACTCCTTTATAGCCATCTCAATATTTGTTGGCAACTTAAATGGCACACACCTATTGGGCATAGATGTGTCATAATCTCGATAATCTACTTTCGTTTTTTCATTTAGTTGGCTGAAAATAGCCATGGAGTAACAAATATTCTTTAAATAAAAAGTTCTTATCTCAAATTCCTTTTCAATATACTCTTGAAATTGAGTTGGTTGAAATTTTTCAACTGTGTTTACTGCGTCTTCAAAATCAGACAAAGTATAAATATTCGTTTTTTGCTTAAAAGAATGATATAAGTTATTAAATTTGAAAACGATACCAGGTGATTTGACCGGCTTAGTTACTACTTTTCTATATTTTTCAATGAACGAGCGAATGACTTTAACATCATTGGAAACTAGAGTATGAGGAATACTCAGCCCATGCTTTTTAGCTATTTCTAAGTTTACTAGCTTATTCGTATATACATCAAATAAACTATTGATTGACGGAACGTTTGAAACACGTAATAAATGTTGAATATAGCTTATCGTGTCAATCCATTCTGAGTAATAATATTCGTTAAGTTTATTATAAAAAAAAGTATCAAATTCCGTATCTAGATCTGAATTTATATTCAATTTGTTATAGCTGATCGATCCACGTCTATAGAAATATGCAGAAATTTCATGTGACTCTATCTTCTGACACTCGTTAATTGTAATCGAGAATTTACTAGTTCCGTCGGCACAAATCTCTACATTTAGAATTTTGATTGTATCTGTTTGATTAATTCTATAAACTGGAGTGGTACTTATGTGTAATATCCACTGTGTAATGACATCAACGGTGTTATCACCATCTTCTGAAATGATAAGAATAGACATATATATTAATATATGAATATATTTGGTTGATAATGTAAATATTTCCTATACTGCTCGTCAGTAATAATTTCTTTCAATTTTTCATCAAATTGCATATTAAGCTTCCACATTTCATCGGCGCTTAATTTTGAATTGGTATTAAATAATGAATCTCTATTCTTCATTATTTCAGTTACCATATTGAATACTCGACTGTATTGCAAAGAATCAAAATGTAAAATAGAGTTCAGTATACTTGTTTGCTGTAATACGACACTGTCTTTATGTGGTTTTTGTTTATCATAATAGGTAATTTGACATGACGCACTATACGATAACAAAATAAAAATAATTACAAAAAATAAATTCATATTTATATTATTTTATTGGGTTTTGTATCTTAAAAGCAAGGTAATAATTTATTGTCTTGCTTTTAAGATACTCTGAAATAGACAAAATGAACTCAATTCCAAAATCCTAATCAGAATCTGAGTTTAAGGAGTTGATATTACTACTAACACTATTAATAATAGATGTAGAGATGTTTCTAAAAGGGGGACTAGCGACCGGTCTGATATTAACATGTCCGAGATTTCCAAAATCTACTTGAAAAATCTTGCCATTTTTAGTGTTAAAAACAGGAGGAAGTGGATTATCAAATCCAGTACTGTTATTAGCGTTAGCCGAAAAACTATTTTGATCATTTGATGGATTTAAAACATTAGCGTAACCACATGGCTGCTCAATCAAATCATCGCTTAACCAAACTCCAACCCTACCAGCCTCCCAATAAACGTAATCGTCTCCACATCCCATAGGGCCATCGTATACGGTAGCTCCAAGATATTGTGCACCACCGATAATCTTGCTCATTTCATCACTACTAAGTCTATATTTACATAGTTGCTGCATATTTTTTTTCATAAATATTATATTTTATTGTTAAATTAAATAATAAAATCAAATTGGATAATTCCATTCTTCAGCTTCAACCGTCAATGCAAAACTCTCTGCATTTTGAGTACTTGCTGCAATTATATAATTAGCTTGCAAATAATAATTGAGTTTTATTACGTGCTTGAAAGATGGCTCATAAGCAGATTGTGTAGTTTGAGGGACTGATATTTCACGCATCAAAAAATAATCATTACCACCATTTCCACTTACAAACAGCCGTATCATTCCGTTTATGCTCGTACTTCCAAGCGCTTTAATAGTAATGTTCTTTATAAAAGAACCATTTGAATTCCCTGATGCGGGGGCAGTAAACACTATCATTTTTGCACCACTACCATCCGTGTTTGGATTCGCAACATTTACTATATTCCGACCGGTAACTGCTGACACTTGCTTGAAGTTGCAACAAGTATTAGGTAGCGTAACGGGGTATTCCCAGTCTAAACCTTCGACTATTATATTAAATGCATCTCCCACTTGAGTCGATGCCCCTATTTTATAACCAGCTTCTAGTTTAAGATCGCTTGTCAAAACGGTTTCAAATAGCGGAAGAACAGGTGTCGGTGTACCGGTGTTTGACAAAACTGGTGTGATTGGTATTCGTACTTCTTTGTATAAAAATGAGGCTGCCGGGTTTGGACTTTGAATAAATAACCTGACAATCCCTGTAGTGACAGCACCGACCGCCTTAACAGTAACTGATTTGACAATAGCTCCCAATTGTCCCGCGGTAAAGACGGTAGTAATTGTACCTGAACCGTCCAGTTGGGAGTTTGCAGTGTTGATGGAGGCTATCCCAGTGTTGGCAGTCCGCAACGAGTAATCAGAGTAATCATTAGATTTACACATAAATGTTTTTTTTGAAAGAAAAAATAAAATTAGTTACCTAATAAACTTCCATCGAAGTTAAGTGTTTTTCATTTAATTTTCATCCTCATGTATTTTTTTTCTAACCCTAAACGATATGTAGCTTCAACTACCCCTCCCATCCTGACGTTCTATAAATTTATCTTCCTACAAAGCGACAACTGGTTGGGATTAAACCGGAGGATTTCAATAAGCTACGCTCAATGTATCCTGACAATTCTTTTGTTTTCATCTTTATGACGACTAAGGATGGCACATTTAAAGGAACTAATACATTTCAGCAAGATGCAGACAGCGTTATAGAGATTCTAGAACGGGGAAATGCAGTGCAATATGGTAGATTAAATGCAGGCGGGGAAATGATAGTATTCTAAAAATAGACTGAACCAATCTCTCATCCTTATGTCTATTCAACAACTAAAAGACTGAATTCTTATAAAAATTATTTTTCTGCCTAATTTGCATAACATTTAGTAGCAGAAGCCGACAAATTGTCAATAATTATATTTGGCCTAATGTTTGATAAACACATTATGTAACACATTCACTAATGACTGTAGCAGAAAAAATAATTAAACCAACAAAAGCTGGAATTTTCAGGTCTATCTTTTTGTACACCGGGCAAGGAGAGTCTACGTTAATGGTAATACCGACCGGACCTAACGCCGATGACTATAAATACATCTTGGTTGATTGTGATAGAGATAAAGAAGAAAACGAAGTTGACCTCGTATCGCTTCTCAAAGACTTGTTTAAAAACAAAGGTGAACTGGAAGTATTTATTAACACTCATCCCCATGATGACCACACCGGTGGGATTAAGGAGGTATATGGCGAAGTCGGACTAAAAGAAGTTTGGCATTCAAATCATAAGCCAGGAAGAAAACACGCTGACAAGTACAAGGATTTTCAATACGTCATAGACAAGGTTGGAAAAAAGAATGAATACCACCTGAAGGGAACTAATGATAAAAATAAAATAAGAACAACTGATGACAAAGAAGTTATCAAAAAATTGGGGAATGTAGATTTTATTGTTTTATCCCCGGCAGAATATCTTTGTGATGACATTGAGGATGCAGACGCCGATGAGCGATATAGAAGAATTCACGAACAGTGCGGAGTTATTAAGTTTACATATGGTTCTGATGCAAAGAGCATACTTATTACTGGCGACTCAGACAAAAAAGCGTGGAAAGAGCATATCACCGACTATCATAAAGACAAACTACCCGCATATGTTCTTAGTGCTAGCCACCATGGATCTCGAACATTTTTTAAAACTAGCGAGGAAGATGAAGACGTTTATGAGGACCACATAACAGCAATCAAACCAACGTACGTTATTATAAGCGCTCCTAAACAAGCAGATAGCCCTCACGGGCATCCACATGACGATGCTGTTGAATTATATGAAAAGCATGTAGAGGAAGATTGCATACTGCATCTTGGAGAAAATCTAGAGTCCGTCATAGTTGACATTGACGACAAAGGAAACATCACCGTTACAGTTGATAAAGAGTTAATTGAAGAATATGGGAAGTCGGATGACGATAATGATGGAGAAGATGGTAACGGCTCAAAAAACGAATCCATAAGAAAGGCTTCGGTAATCGGATCGCAAACTACTCGGATAGATCAAAAGCCAATGGGATAAGATGGTACATTGGTTCAAAAAGTATCCTGAATTCTTACGAGCTGAGAGTTGGGCCTTATCGCATGACAGCAACTACAAGGAGCTGTTTCAGAAACGAGACCAATTATTTGTTTCCCACGGCAATATTTTGGTGCGTTTAGACAAGGTCTATAGGTTTCCTATTTTAATTGTATACTCGTTTGCAACCCCTTACGTGCTGCCATACATATATCCTCTTACTCGAGTGTTAACGGAAGAGGAACTTATGGCGGTTGCTTCTGATTACAATTTTAAAATTCCGCAAGAATCAATAAGCTTTTATCACAACCTCAGACATCAAAATGGATCGGGGGCGTTGTGCTTTCTAGAATGGGATGCGTTTGATACAGGGGCTCAATTTTATGGAATAACTTCCATTATATCTCGTGTTAAGGACTGGTATCGAGGCCACATCACTGGCGAATTTCCTCCCGACAGTGAAGAAGTCGCATTATTTAACCACTTCACTACGATTAACAATCAGTTTCATATACTTTACCCTGAGTCATTTGTTTGTACATCTCATATTGTTCAAGGTGAATTTTATGCCTCAATATATTTCCTTTTTGCCAACGATATCCGATATTCAAATATAGGTTCAGCATATTTAGGAACGTTTATTACAGGTGTAAGTGAAACCGGAATTTCACCGGATGCTCCCGGTGATTTAAATGTCCCTGAACATATCAAGGATGAAGGATTAATCACTTCCTTAGACCTTCAGACAAAACCAGATACAGTTAGGCGGCTAGTGAATGTCGGCCAGTTAAAACAGGGTATCTGGTTTGACGTTGATGCCGAACCTGCACCTTTTCAATATTTCTCGCAACTAGTAACGATTATTGGTAACGGAACAAGTGAAGAAGGTATTAAGCGACTAAGTGCAATTGGATATGAATACTTTAAATCTCTCCCCGATGACGTACTAGTTGCTATTCGCTATCCCAATAGACGCCAGCAAATAGAGTTTCAGGCATTCGTTATTCGAAAAGTTGCGCCAACTGAAATAATCGCCCCTCCGCTTTTTTGTGAGCCACTTGAAACCATGAAAGTTGTTGTAGAGAATTACTCTGCTGTAGACGCAGTTGCTTGCGAAAAATTCTCCGAAGAAACATTTTTTCAGCGGAACACAAAAAGAGCTAATCGTGGAGTGCTTAAAAACTGTACTGCAAATATATTAGGCGTTGGAGCGCTTGGTAGTGAGATAGCTGATAGTTTGGGAAAAGCAGGAATTGGAACGTTACTTCTTGTTGACAACCAAAGAATGAATGCCCACAATGTTGTGCGCCATGTTGCGGGACTAAGGCAAGCTGGCCAATTCAAAGTCGACGCAATGCATAGTCAAATTAAAGAGCACAACCCGTTTATAAAAGTGCTAGCACTGGCCTATAGCGTTACATGTTGTGACATTGGCACAGAATTGCCCGAGGACTCGATAACTATTTCAAGCATAGCTGACGATAACATAGAAGGTTATATAAATGAACAGTCGGTTATTATTAATAGGCCAGTATTCTATTCAAGGGCCTTACGAGGTGGTAAAGTTGGAAGAATAATTAGGGTTATTCCAGGTGTAGACGCCTGCTTAAATTGTCTAAAGTTATATAGACAAAGCGGACAAGAATTCATAGAAATCCCAAGCGATGATAATTATCCAATACTTCGAAACGAGTGCAATAACCCTATTCATCCTGCAAGTGCGGCAGATCTCAAATTAATTGGTGCGTTGACATCAAGAATAGTCATTGATCACCTCCAAAATGGGAATGCGGACGTAAATCAATGGATATGGTCATCTGAAATTGTGCCAAACACGTCGTTAACTCAATCTGATGTTGTGAAAGAACAGTTTTTGAGACCACACGTACATTGCCAATATTGTAATAATAATTCATTTCCTGATTTTGCAAATATTGATGAAAGAGTCCTGGAATATATGGTCGAGCTGGTCACAAATAAGGCCGGAACTGAAACTGGCGGCATATTAGCTGGGCACATTGACTCGAACAAGAATATCTCAATCCTTTTCGCATCAGGCCCTGGCCCCAAGGCGGTACAATCTCCAACAAGATTTGAGAAGGATGTAGAGTTCTGTCAAAAATTTCTGGATGATTTATTCGTGGAACACGGTGACAAAGCGATATATCTCGGGGAGTGGCATTCACATCCAAATGAAAATAACAAACCTAGCAATGTGGATTTACGGAGCTTAACTGACATTTCAAATCAAAAGGAGTATTTGACTGATCATCCGATAATGATTATCTTTAGTAAAACTGGAATACCGTCATGCACGATACACCCAGCCGGTAAATCCTACAGGCATATCAGCTTGCGGAGCATCATAACATAACTGTCCATTAGTTCATAAAAACCACATAATCAATTTAGGATGAAAAAGGAATTTACAGTCGTTGTCGCCATTTTATATTTGATAGGATTACTAATAACGTATACAATATTTGGCTACAAACTATTGTACGAAACTGTCTTTCCTAAAGATAATTTCAATCTTCTATTTGAATGTGTTATTATTGGTGGCATAGGTGGTATTTTATATTGTCTTCGAGGGGTTTACTTGAATTATTGCGTTAAAAAAAACTGGGATAATGACTGGATTATATGGTATTTTGTTCGTCCTGTAGTAAGTCTTATTTCTGGTGGAGTTAGCTATTTATTTTTAAAGGCAGGATTACTAGTGCTCGAAGCAAAAAAGGAAATGGATGCATCGAATTTAGGATTCTTTGCTTTAGCATTTATAGCGGGATTAAATGTTGACAAATTTATAGCCAAGATAGAGGAATTAGCGAAAGCCACTTGGGGTATAGAAAAATCACGATCATCAGACAATTGATAATTTCACTTAAAAACAAAGAATATGGCAGATGCCTTAGAAATTGATTTTCTGCCGGTCGGCGAAAATTCCAAAAGTGGAGACGCGATTGCATTTCGTTTTGGAACCTACGAAAATTCACAATGGAAAAATCAGAAAGTTTTTATTATCGATGGGGGAAATAAAGCAAGTGGCGAAGCTTTGATATCCCACGTCAACGATGTATACAAGACGAATAAGGTAGATAGAGTAATACTAACACATCCAGATGGTGACCATGCTTCAGGTTTGCGGTCCGTAGTTGACAGTTTAGAAGTGGGCAAAATATGGATGCATCGCCCATGGAACCATTGGGCTGACTTGAAAGGCTCAATTAAAGATGGCAGAATTACAAAAGCAAGCTTTGGAGAACGCCTCCGTGATGCTTATCAATATGCTTACGAAATAGAGCAAATAGCAATCAAGAGGAAAATCGAAATTTTTGCTCCACAGCAAGGAGCCTATTATCACCAAGGTGACAATATACCTTTACTAAGTGTATTAGGGCCAGGAAAAGAACTTTATCTCAATTTGTTGCAAGCATCTGACAAAACGCCTCAAATGGGGATTTCTGAAGGAATCGCAAAGTCTTTTTCTGAAGCGGAAAAGGCTACAGCATATGAAGATTTGAGCTTTGACAGTGAACATTTAGGCGAAACACCAGATGATACTTCTGTTGAAAACGATATGAGCTTAATATTGTATCTCAATGTTGCCAATCAAAAAATTCTGTTTACAGGCGATGCTGGAATTTTGGGTATGTACGATGCAATTCGTTATTCCGTTGCCAATAATATTAATTTGAAAGGCTTAAATGCTTTTCAAGTGCCACATCATGGTAGCAAACGCAATGTATCAAAAGGGATTTTAGATTCCGTTTATGCACCTATGGCTATTATATCTTGCGCAAAATTAGGAGAACCAGCGCATTATTCGAAAATAGTAACGAATGCTCTTAGACGCAGGAAAATAATTCCGTACAAAACTCAAGGTATGCTCTTAAGATACCATGGTGGGGATGCGCCTCCTAGAGCCGGTTTTTCAGCGGCTACTCCAATCCCATTTCATAATATAGTAGAGTTGTGATATTAACATGTACTTGAAGTTTTTCATCGCTAAAGCATAATTGGAAAGTCAAGAAATAGTGCGATGCATTCAAGGGTGTTAGGTTTATCGAGCTATTCAATCCTATCTAAAGTTTCACAGCGATTTTACTAAATTGGTACTAAAAGGATCGAAATCCACTCTCTACTTGAATATCAATAATAATTAACTAAGTTTACAAACAGCTAAAACAAATGCGGTGATAATTAGCTACTTGTATGAATAGAGCCGATTTAATTACAATAATTGCCAAAGATGTTGGCATTACTAAAAGTCAAGCAGACAAAGTACTTAGAGCTTTAACAAAAACGGTAATTACAACTCTTAAAAGAGGTGACCGCGTTACCTTGATCGGTTTTGGGATATTCTCGGTCTTGCAACGGAAAACCCGTAATGGTCGCAATCCTCAAACCGGAGCTGTAATCAAAATAAACTCTCGAAAAATCCCTAAATTTAAACCTGGTAAAAATTTTGACGACCCTCCTGGGTGGTAATATTTAACTCTATATTCATGACCGTTAAAGAACTGAAGGAATACAAAACGTCACTCACGACATCGCTGTCTAAGAATTTAGATGCCTTTGAAAAAATTTTTTACTTATTGCAGGAGGTATACTCGCTTTTTCAATCACCTTTATTAAGGACATTGTAAAAATAGAAAAGGCAATAAGTTTAAATTATTTGTTCATTGCGTGGACCGCTATTATTGTGTCAGTAGCAGTAATGATGATTACATTTGTATACTCTGCTTGGACGAGTGACAGGATTTGGAAAACGGTCAACGACTTTTACTTACAAAAAAAGAAATTTAATGAAACGGATGCATATGACTCAGCAGAAGTTGCAAGCGTAAAGCAGCCGGCGGACGATTTGTTGTATGATGGTAAGATCGTTTTACTGCGGTTGAGAATAGCTGCGATTGTGACATTTATGGTAGGTGTTGCCTCTTTAGCGTATTTTGTAGGGGCCAGTATAAATAAGGAAAAGGGGAATGCTTCAAGCGTTGAGGTGGCTAAGGAAACAAAATCCACATTAACCATCAGGGTTGATTCTGCAAGGACTATTACCCACGATACTGTTTTGAAATCACGAGAATAGTAAATGGTTTCTGGACTCGCTTGCAATCAGTGTCCTAATGCTGACTTAATTCGATAGATCTCATAAAATAAATTCCTTATTGGGTTCGAAGTTTTGTCTGTTCGGGGCACAAAAATGAGAGCGGGAGCGGCGAGCGAAGAGCGATGCCCTCCCGCTCTCATTTTTTCCTCTTTCTCGCTCTGTTTCTCTTTCTTTTTCCGGATCAAATTAGGAAGTTGATGGATGCGATGCGCCGGAAACCTCGTATTGCTCAACACAAATTCTCCCAAATTCGCAATTTTAAATTCATTCGCTGTTTGGGGATTTCTCATTGATTATCAATGGATATGTGGGGAGTAAAAGGGCAGTTTGCGTCCCGAAAAACTCCCAAAAAACTCCCACTCGTTTTCTCATCCCGAATGCTTTTCGGGACGAGCAAATAAAATCACCGTACCTACCACTTGGCCTCTTTTCCTGCAACATCAATACAAGTTACAACCGGGATGGCAACGGGGCAAAACGAAAATCTATGATAGTGCGTTTTGTGTAGTATGATAGAAAATGTTGGGGAAATGGAAGTGCCGTTTTTTTGTTCGGGACGCCCTTATGAACATTCTGTATAACTA
>CAZZCR010000008.1:0-175269 GCA_964652995.1 uncultured Flavipsychrobacter sp.
TGAGGAAATGATAATGTCAATGGGCGTAGTGTTAACACTACGCCCATTGTTTTTTTAGATCTATTACTACAAACCTAGTGGTGTTATCGGATAGGGTACGATGGTCATATTGAAAATAATATTAGATAAAATATACAATATTCCAAAGCACCGAATTACCATTCAGAACAGAATACGTACCATTCAGAACACCAGAGGGTAGATTAAGAACAAACTTATAATCATTTAAAAATTAACAAATAGTTTTGGATATAAATAGGTTTTGTCTCATTTGTCACTTTTTTTGGACATGAGGGCAATTTTATTAGGCATATTCAATAATTAAAATGTCATATATGTTTGCAAACACAATGCTGCTCGGAATAACCGGGAAAGCCTTTAGGCGGCTGATGGCGGTTTCTCCATCCCGAAACATGTGCAAAAATTCTATTACACTCGTTTGTGCAGTATTTGCAGTGAATACCGCAATATTTGCGCAATCCACAACCTTCAATTATACAGGCGCAGTACAAACGTATACGGCAACTAGCACCGGTACCTTGCTCATAGACATGGCAGGGGCTAAAGGGGGCAATTACGCTTCAGTCAGCATCTCAGAAGGTGAACATAGCGCATCTTCAAATCCGCAGGCTGGTGGAAAGGGGGGGCGAGTTGTCTGCTCTCTTGCAGTGACGGCCGGTCAGGTGTTAAACATATACGTTGGTGGTGCCGGCCAAACTCAAACAGCTTGGGCTAATGCTGCCGGTGGCTTTAACGGCGGCGGTGTAGGTACAACGGATGCCGGCCTGTCAGTAATGGCTGGCGGCGGTGGCGGCGCAACAGATATCCGGATCGGAGGGACTTCATTAAGCGACCGTGTGCTTGTTGCTGGCGGTGGCGGAGGAGCGGGATATGCCGGCACTGGGGTAAATGCTCACAACGGTGGTAATGGCGGAGGCCTCACCGGCGCAAATGGTTTCTTTTATGGCGCCAACGGCGATGCCCGTTGTGGTTTTGGCGGAACGCCAACGTCCGGGGGCGCAGGTGGTGTTTATGTTTCAGCGGCTGTTTCAGGTTCGTTAGGTAATGGTGGAATGGGTGCCAGTCCGTCGTTAGGCGGCGGCGGCGGCGGTGGTTACTACGGCGGCGGCGGCGGCTCTTACAGCGGCGGCGGCGGCGGAAGTTCATTCACGCATGCCACTTTGGCCACGGGTGTTGCACATACACAGGGATATAATAACGGAAATGGCTATGCCATTATTACTCCCGGACCTAGGGAAGCGATGAATTTCGATGGCGTTGATGATCATATTTCTGCTTCAAACACAGCTAGTACTCAGCTTACTTCCGGTACGGTAGAAGCATGGATCAGAACCACCAACGCAGGTGGCTCTTGGAGGGGTATTGTTACTAAGCAATATGCTTACGGTCTGTTTTTAAGGGATAACCAGTTGGCAGCATTTGATTGGGGGGGAGGTATGGATCAGGTAACGGGTGTGTATCCCAATGACGGTAACTGGCATCATGTTGCACTGACATTCAATAGCGGTGTTACAAACGGATCTAAAATATATTACGACGGATCTTTGGTTCTCACATTCACCATGAGTGTAGCAAGTCAGGGAACTGCGTTGGCTGTAGCAAATGGTTCAGATGGTAGTTTGGGTTTTCAGAGTTTTGCCGGTGACATAGACGAGGTGCGTGTATGGAATACGATCAGGACAGCTTCAGAGATAGCGGCAAGCATGAATTGTGATGTGCCTCAGTCTGCTGCATTGGTTGCTAACTATAGGTTTAACGAAGGGGTTGCAGGAGGAACGAATACATCTTTGTCCAAAGTTGCCGACTACAGTGGTAAAGGCAACTGCGGTACCATTTACGACATGGCTCTTACTGGTGGTGCATCGAATTTTATTTCTGGTGCGATCGCAACGTGTAACAGCATCAACGTATCAGCAGCAATAACCGGTACTATGTCTTTATGTGCCGGGGCTACTTCTACTCTATCAAATTCAACGGTTGGTGGTACCTGGAGCAGCAGCAATCCAACGGTTGCAAGCATTGGAACATCAGGAGTAGTTACGGGCAACACAGCCGGTACAGCAACTATTTCATACACCACATGTTTTTCTACGGCCACGGCTATTATCACAATAAATGCCGCACCAGACGTTTCGGCAGGTTCGGGTGTAGCTGTATGTACAGGTAACTCGGCTACTTTGACAGCTACAGGTGCGTCCACATATGTTTGGACACCCGCAACCGGATTGTCTGCAACAACCGGGGCAACTGTTTCAGCATCTCCAACGATTACCACTACCTACACCGTTGTGGGTACTACGGGTTCCTGTACCGCCGGTGCAACTAAAACTGTAACGGTGAATGCATACCCTACAGTTGGCAGCATAACCGGCACAACCAGCATTGCAACAGGCAGCACCGCAACACTCGGCAATACAACGGGTGGCGGAATATGGACGTCAGCAAGTCCTTCAATTGCAACAATCGGTTCAACGTCCGGCGTTGTTACAGGCGTGACTATCGGAAATGCAACCATTTCATACACGGTCACTACGAATGGGTGTGCTACTATAGCAACCACTAATGTGACAATATTCGCTTCGGAAAACGGGATAGCACTGAATGGAACCGGTTCTTATGTTCAGACCTCAAACATCCTTGCTTCCGGTGAGTCTTACACAAAGGAAGCATGGATCTATGTGACCAATCCATCGCTTGCCAACAACATTATTAGTGCCGGTCCGCATCCGTTCTGGGTTCCATATGGCCATCTGCGTGCGCTTCAGGGTTCAACAGATATTACTGACCCCGCAGCTTTCCCACTCAACACCTGGACACACGTAGCGGTTACGTATGATGCCGCTACTACGACAATGAAGCTGTACAAAAACGGGGTGGTCGTAGCTTCCAGCTCCACAGCATCTGCTTATTCAGCCGGCGCGATCTCGGTTGGCGCATACCTGGGAGGTAACTTCCTTGGTGGAAAAATGGATGAAGTGCGCATATGGAATGTTGCACGTACGCAAACACAGATCCAGGATAATATGACCTGCGATGTGCCCCAAAACACAAACCTGAAAGCCTACTATCGATTCAATCAGGGGGTGGCCGATGGTAATAATACAGGTATCACATCCGTTATTGATTATAGCGGGAACGGTAATTGTGGTACACTGGTTGGTTTTTCACTTACCGGAACAACGGCCAACTTCACATCCGGAATGATGGGCACCTGCAACACCGTTAATCCGGTTAGTGCCATTACGGGAGCCTCCACGCTATGTCAGGGAGCTACAACTACATTTGCAAGCACTACGGCGTCCGGCACATGGGCCAGCAGCAACGCGTCTGTTGCTACGGTGGGCAGCACTACCGGTGTTGTTTCGGGCATTGCAGCGGGAACAGCAACGATAAGTTATAGTGTTTGTGGAATCACAGTAACAAAGGTAGTTTCGGTTACGGCAAGTCCGTCCGTAAGCGCCGGTTCAGGTGTTGCAATATGTACGGGCAACGCTACCACACTTACAGCATCAGGAGCGACAACTTATTCTTGGACACCAGGTACTTCCCTTTCTGCGAGCACGGGTAGCTCTGTCACAGCATCGCCAACAGTAACTACCACATATACAGTAACAGGTACACAGTCGGGATGTTCAAATTCTGCTACGGTTTCAGTTACAGTCAATTCTTACCCCAGTGTCAGCGCTGGTGCCGATACTGCAATATGCATCGGAACAAGTGGTGTGCTTACTGCAAGCGGTGCAACAACGTATACATGGGCTCCCTCAACCGGACTTTCAGCTACCACAGGTGCCAGTGTTGTTGCAAGCCCCACTGTAGCCACAACATACACAATCACCGGTAGTATGACTGGTTGCAGTGCAACTGCAACCAAAACAGTCTCAGTAAATGCTTTGCCTGTCATTGCAATTGCATCTTTCACCCCCAACCCAACACTTCCCGGTCTTCCGGTGAACTTTACTGTTTCAGATGGTTCTTTGGCGGCCTATTCATGGAGTTTCGGAGACGCGTCTTCTTCAACAGTGAACAACCCTTCTAAGGCATACGCATCAGCCGGAACTTTTATACCTACACTTACGGCTACCAACAGCAACGGTTGTTCTGCATCAGATACCGCCGTTGTAACCGTTCTTTCCTCTCCCGGAAGCCTCACAGGATATGTGCCACCATTGTGTACAGCCGATGTGCCGGATACGCTCCGTAGCATCATAAGCGGAGGAACATGGAGCAGTAGTGCTCCGGCTGCTGCCGCTATTGGTTCGGCAACAGGCATACTCACGGCTGTTGCGCCGGGCGTTGCAACTATCACTTACCATATAGGCGCCGGCTACACTCAGACAGTGAGTGTATTAGTAGGAAATTCTCCTAACCCTATCTTCGGCCCTTCTTCAACCTGTATGGGAACATTTACAGGTCTCAACGTTTTGCCATACGGTAGTTCAGGTGTGTGGACCAGCAGCAATACTGCTGTAGCTACTATCGGAACAGGAAACGGCCTGTGTACATCCGTTAGCACCGGTACCACAACAATTACCTGGACTGTTCCGTCGGGATGTTATGTGACAAGGGTACAGACAGTCGTTCCGTCTCCGGCTGCTATTTCAGGTCCGTCATTCCTTTGTTTGGCTGACACTGCTTCGTTCTCTTGCCCAACCGCGGGAGGCACATGGTCTGTGAGCAACACCGGACTCGCTACTATCGATTCTAATACCGGGCTGCTCTCCGCAGTTGCAACAGGAAACCCTGTTGTCAGTTACACCATCGCTTATGGTTGTGCAAGTACAGGAACGGTAAATATAGGCGCGCTGCCAATGGCAATAACAGGTGGTCTTGTTTTGTGTCCTGGAGGCACCTCTACGCTTGCCAGCGCCACATCCGGTGGTGTGTGGACCAGCGGAAACACTTCGGTTGCTACAGTGGGTAGCGCCACGGGCCTAGTTACCGCAATTTCCGGCGGAACCGCTTCCATTACGTATACAATAGGTTCCGGCTGTCGCAGAGTTACAACAGTAACTGTAAATGCAGCCCTTGCCGCGAATACAGGAAATCCGGAAGTATGCGTAGGTGGTGTTACTACATTGGCTAATGCCACCTCAGGCGGCTGGTGGACCAGCAGCGCTACTTCAGTTGCCACAGTCGGCTCTGCCGGCACCATTGCAGGTCGTGTTACAGGTGTAAGTGCAGGTAATGTCAATATTACTTACCAGTTATCAACCCCCGGATGCCGGAGTATTACGACGGTTACAGTTAACGCTGCACCAGCGGCAATTTCCGGCCCTACAAGTATTTGCGTAGGAACTACAGCAACACTGACCCATGCAGTATCAGGTGGCACATGGCTCAGCAGTAACAATGCTATCGCAGCTATTGATAGCGCAACCGGTATCGTGTCTGGAATTGCTGCCGGTACCGTAACGACAACATATTCAATAACACCATCTTGCTATACAACCAGGGCGTTCACGGTGAAATCCATCCCCTCTGCAATCTCAGGTTCTCCGGTTGTTTGTATCGGCGTTGGATCAACGTTGTCTTCAACCCCCACCGGCGGCACCTGGTCGTCTTCCAACACCTCACTGGCTACGGTCCATACAGTTTCGGGTCTCGTATCAGGTGTTGCATCAGGAACGCCTACCGTCACTTATACCGGTACAAACGGTTGTGTACGCACAGTTCAGGTAACAGTCAATTCGCTGCCCGCAACCATAACAGGTACTCTATCGGTTTGTATTGGGGGAACAACCACGCTCGGTAATGCTACGTCAGGAGGTTCCTGGAGTACGTCCTCGACCAAAGTCACTGTCGATTCAGCATCAGGCGTTGTTACCGGCGTTACGGCTGGCACTGCTGTAGTGTCATACACGGCGCCAACCGGCTGTCGCCGAACAGCAACAGTAACCGTAAATGCGCCTACCGCTTCGATATCAGGCACGCTTACAATGTGTGCCGGCGGGGCCACAACGCTTAGTACTTCTACGGGTGGTGGCACCTGGTTCAGTGGCGACACTTCTGTAGCCTATATTGGTGCTACAACGTCAACTACTGCAACTGTCATTTCTGCTGCGGCCGGCACTGCTAATATCAACTACACACTTGGTGGATGTACCGTTACAACTGCCGTTTCAGTGAGTGGTGCCGTATATGCTATCTCAGGTGTAGCAACTATGTGTTTGGGTGGTTCGGCAACCTTTACAACTGCCGGATCAGGCGGCACATGGAGCAGCAGCACTCCTTCTGTTGCAACTGTGGGCACCTCCGGCTTAGTTACAGCGATATCGACCGGTACGGCAATCATCACTTACAGCACCGGTGCTACTTGTTTTGCTACATTCACAACATCAGTTAGTGGCACCACAGCTTCAATAACAGGAACTACCGGTATTTGTGTGGGTCAGTCTTCCTTGCTCAGCCATCCGGTAGCGGGCGGCACCTGGAGCAGCAGCAACAGTTCAGTCGCATCTATTGATACTGTCGGCAATGTCTCAGGTATTACATCGGGTTCCGCAACAATAACATACGCCATTGCCGCGGGTTGTTTCAAAACAACTACAGTTTACATTCTTTCATTGCCGGCAGCTATTGGCGGTGCTTCATCGGTATGTGAAGGCAACAGCACCGCACTTACAAATAGCACCAGTGGCGGCTCATGGAGTAGTAGCACGCCTTCTGTTGCCACGGTGGGTTCCGGCTCAGGTTCAGTTTATGGTGTTGCAACGGGTACCACTACCATTACATTCATGATCGCGTCAAGCGGTTGTTATGTAACCAGGACACAGGTAGTCAACACCGCACCAACCATCGTTTCTGCTCCGTCATTTATTTGCGCTACAGATACAGCTACACTCACTGCTACGCCATCAGGCGGCACGTGGGCCAGCATGAACACTGGTGTCGTTACAATTGGAAGTACTTCAGGATTGGCTACCGGCATCGCAGCGGGTACCACCACACTCACTTATACACTGTCAACAGGCTGTGGCGTTGCTGCTTCTATTACAGGAGGTGCTTTGCCGGGCACTATCACAGGTGTGGCGTCCGTATGTCCGGGAGGCTCCATCACCCTTTCTAGTGCTACGGCCGGTGGCACCTGGACCAGCACAGATCCAAGTGTCGCTACTATCAACAGCACGACCGGGCTGGTGAATGCGGTTGATCCGGGTGTCACAACTATATCCTATACGTCAGCATCAGGATGCGTTCGGGTAGCTGCGCTCACAGTTAGTGCGCTTCCATCGGCTATTTCGGGTTCGACTTCAGTGTGTGCCGGAGGTACCGTTGCTCTTACCAGCGCCACTTCCGGCGGTACGTGGAGCAGCAGCAGTAGTTCAGTCGCTACAGTTGGTTCAGCTGGTATTGTTGCCGGGGTCACAGCCGGAAGTGCCATCATAACCTATTCTGTGGCTGGTAACGGCTGTTTCACCACGCATACTATCAGCGTCAATTCAGCACCTGCTACGATCACCGGAACAACCAATGCATGTGTCGGTGCAACGTCTGCACTCGGCAATCCGGTATCAGGTGGCACCTGGGTCAGCGGCAACACTTCTCTTGCTTCAGTTGACAGCACCACCGGAGTGGTTACCGGCGTTGCAGCAGGTACACCGACAATTACTTACTATTTGTCGCCGTCTTGTTACACCACAGTTGCATTTACAGTTAAGGCACTTCCTTCAGTTGTTACCGGAACGCTTAATGTATGTCCGGGCACATCTGGTGCGCTCGCATCAGGACCATCAGGCGGCGGGTGGAGTTCTTCCGATCCGGCTATCGCCGTTATTAACGCGTCTACCGGTGTCGTTACCGGTGTAACTTCCGGAACTGTACCCGTGAGCTACAGCATCTCGAACGGATGTAGCCGCGTAGCCGTGGTCACAGTCAATCCTCTGCCCGATACTATTAGTGGCGTTACAACAGTATGTGCCGGTGCTACCACTACACTTAGTTCAGCCTCAACAGGCGGCTCATGGATAACAAGCAATGCCGCAATCGCAACGGTAGGTAGTGGATCGGGAATTGTGACCGGAGTTTCTGCCGGGTCAGCGACCATTTCTTACGTATTACCAACAGGTTGCCGTGTCACAAAAGTGGTATCGGTTAGCGTTCCACCGGCTATCACCGGTACCGCAACTGTATGTATGGGAAACAGAACTACACTTAGTTGTTCGGTTTATACCGGAACATGGTCAAGCGCAAGTCCGTCAGTTGCTTCTATTACCGGAACGGGTGCAAGCACTGTAGCGGCCACTGCAAACATTCAGGGTAATGTTATGGGTACCGCGGTCATCTCCTATCATTCCGGAGGATGTGTATCAACTACTACAGTCACAGTAAATTCCCCGGTACCGGGCATTTCAGGAATTGCACCTATCTGTGTGGGAAACAGTGCTACGTTCTATACCGGTGCAACCGGCGGCACATGGAGTAGCACTGCAACATCATTGGCCACTGTTTCTTCTACAGGAGTTGTGACGGGTGTGAACGCCGGGGCACCCGTACATATCAGATACACGATCAACCCGACCTGTTTTGCTTCATATACCACATCCGTTGTGGCAAATCCTAGTATCTCCGGACCGTCTACTGTATGTATCGGCACAACTGCTACTTTGAGTCATCCAACTTCTGGTGGAACATGGAGCAGCAGCAATACGTCTTTGGCTACCGTCAATAGCTCGGGTGTTGTTACCGGCGTTGCTGCAGGAACTGTTCTGATCACCTACTATGTTGCTTCCGGATGTTTCAAAGTCAAGTCATTGGTGGTTAACGTGGCGCCACCGGCTATAGTGGGAAATGGCAATATATGTCTTGGTAGTTATGCGCCTTTCAGTATAACGGCTACCGGCGGCACCTGGGGAACGTCAAACTCTTCAGTTGCAACAGTAAATACTGCCGGTGGTGTAACAGGTGTGGGTTTAGGTACAGCAACAATCTATTATCTCACCACCTCGGGTTGTGCTGCAACAAAGGTTGCAACCGTCAGTGCGCCGATATCGGCCATTACCGGTCCGTCTACAATTTGTAAAGACGCTTACGATACGCTCATTGCTCCTGTTTCCGGCGGCACATGGTCCAGCAGCCATAGTACAATAGTCAGTCTGGTGAGTTATACTGCAGGAATTATTCGTGGCAATAGTGTGGGAACTGCGAGGATAACCTATACGGCACCAACAGGATGCTCCCAGACCGCAACGGTCACTGTGCTGGCATCTCCCGGTCTTACCGGCACCAACTATGCCTGCAACGGGAACTATACCCGCCTGAATGCAACAATAACCGGAGGTTCATGGAGCAACTCCAATCCGGGCGCCTCCTATCTGGCAGCCGTTAGTGGTTATACCAACTATATCGATGTTTATCCTACCGACACCGGGTCCACACTTGTTACATACACAGCGCCTAATGGCTGTATCGCCACAAGGAATATATCACTGCTTCCTACGCCAACAATAAGCGGCCCCGCTCAGGTATGTGGCGGTACAATTGGTTCCTATTCAACCTCAATGTCAGGCGGTACATGGACCCTTTCGACCCCACCTGCTTACGGTACGCTCAATGCAACAACCGGACAATACTTTGCGAGTTCCAGCACCACGTCTGGTTGGAATCAGCCGGTTACAATCAACTATACTTATTCATCTACCTGTAAGAGTTCGCGTGTCATCAATGCCGTGAACACCATTTTCTCAGCTACACCGGCTACCTGTACAGGCAGCACCATAATGCTTACTGCATCGCCGGCTGGTGGCACCTGGAGTAGCAGCAACACTTCTGTGGCGACAATTAGTTATCACAGTGCTACAGCATCCAACAGTTACGCGTTGCGTACCGGCGTTTCTGCGGGTACGGCGATTATCACCTACGCTATAGGTTCCTGCGGCAGAGCGCAAGGCGTAACCGTTTCGTCAGACAACGGATCCATCAGCGGTTCGTCTACAGTATGCGCAGGTTTAACCACATCCTTCGGAGCTGTGGTTGCTGGTGGCACATGGTCTGTCTCAAATGCCGCAATTGCTACTATCAACGCAACCACCGGTTTGCTGACAGGTGTATCTGCCGGTTCTGTTAATGTTACCTATAACCGGAGTACATGCACGTCAATGCGCTTTCTCACTGTCAAACCGCTCCCGGCGGCACTTACCGGACCTACTGCAGTTTGTGCCGGTAGCACAATTACATTGGTAAGCACTACAACAGGTGGTACGTGGGCGAGCACACCATCCTCAACTGCAACTGTCAACTCATCGGGAGTTGTTACAGGTGTGGCCGCAGGCACGGCAACTGTAAGCTATCATGCAGCAGGGTGCTACAGAACTGCTGCCGTAACTGTAAGACCATTGCCGGTGATCACCGGTCATTCAACAATTGCGGTGGGCAGCTCTCGTGTTTTCATCAGCTCGATCTCGGGGGCAAGGTGGAGCAGTTCAGCTACGCCCATAGCTACTGTCGGCTCGGTAAATGGTATCGTTGCCGGTGTATCTGCGGGTAGTGCCATCATCACTTGTACCATACCTGCTACCACTTGTAGCAGCACGTTCCCTGTGACGATAACGTCAGGTGCAAGACCTGAATTGACGGACGACCTGACAATCGCCGAGTTCAGCATGTATCCTAACCCTTCCGAAGGCGCACTCAATGTGCGTGCGGGTATCGCCGGAATCTTGCAGGTGCTCTCGATTGACGGCAAACTTGTAGCGTCCTTCGATCTGGGCGTGGGCGAGTCCGCTATTCAATTGTCGAGCGACCTCACAGCAGGCACCTACATATGTCGTTTCGTGGGTGCCGATGGCAGCATACGGCAGGTACGCATGGTACTGCAACGATAATAATTTGAGGATCCATTTACCCAGTGCGCCCCGGCTTTAATAACCGGGGCGCACTTTTGTTATGCACCTGGTATAAAGAAAACGGATACACCCATAAACCGGGGGGCGGATAGTGCAAACGTATATTTGCTACCTTTAGCAAAAACCAGCCGGCTTATGAAAGACAGTATCTGGAATCAGGTGCTTACGTACTTCTACCTCCGTAAGCGAGATCCGAATTCTCCCAAGACCCTCGACCTGAAGTTTATGCACGGGATGAACCGCATATCGCTGTTCATGTTCCTGTTCGCGGTTATAGTGATGATCGTGCGGTTGTTCCGCCACTGATCTATGCGGTGACCGGTATCGTCACGTCGAAGATGGTGCCGGATGGCCTGTTGTCGCGAATGGTGATGGAGCCTCCGTGCTGCGCCACTATCTTGCCTGCCAGGTACAGACCCAGTCCTGTTCCCTTGCTCTTGCGGCTCTCTTCATTACCTATGCGGTAGAACTTGTCGAAGACCCGCTTCTTTTCACCATCCGGGATGCCGGGTCCTTCGTCTACCACGCTCACTATTGCAGTGCCATCTTCGTTGCGTGCCAACGATATGCGGATGGGCTTATCCTCGGGCGTGTATTTAATGGCATTCTCAATAAGGTTGTTGATGGCGATACGCAGCATGGCTTTGTCGCCGGTGCTCTTGCAGCCGCTTGTCACATCCTCTTCAAACTTGCGGTTGTAGCGACCGGCAAAGTCAGAGACCACATCTTCCATCATGCCCGAAAGGCTGAAAGACTCCATGGCGGGTTTGTATTGCCGCCCTTCTATCTGCGACGCGAACAACAGGTTGTTGCACAGGTCGTTCAGCCGGTTCGATTCTCTGATACAGCGGTCAATGAGCAGGTTGCGCTTTTCCTCGTCCAGCCTGTGTTTCTCCAGCGTTTGCAGGTTCAGCTTTATGGCGGCTATCGGCGACTTCAGTTCGTGGGTCACGGCCAGCATGAAGTTGTTCTGCTGTTTTGACACAAGGATCCGTCGGGTAAAAGAGCCGTATACTACTGCCGCGCCTATTAGTATCACTATGAGGAAAGTGGCGCCCTCTGCCACATATTGGCGGGTGCGCGAGTCCAGCTTTTCGCGCAGCATGGTCATTTCGTGCCTGTAAATGTTGGGTAGGCGGGTGCTGTCTATCTGGTTGCGCAGGGTGGTCACCTCCTGTGCATAGATGCGTCCGCTTTGCCGTTGCAGGCTCATCTCCCAGAAGACGAGTGCCGCAATGATGTAGGCAAGGATGAGGACATATATGGAGGTGAATACACGCATTGGTCTTTAGTTTGGTCGGGGTTTAATGGCTGCGCAGGGCGCGTTGGTACATCTGTATCGTGTTCTCCAGTCCGTAATATAGCGCGTCTGCTATGAGGGCGTGCCCGATGGACACTTCTTCCAGCCCCGGTACCATGCGCGCGAAATAGCTCAGGTTATCGAGGTCCAGGTCGTGGCCGGCATTGATGCCCAGTCCGCAGCGGGTGGCCGTTTGTGCTGCCATTACATAGTCGGCAATGGCGGCCTCGCGGTTGGAGCGGTAGTGCTGCGCATAGCTTTCGGTGTAGAGCTCTATGCGGTTGGTGCCGGTATCGGCGGCGGCTTCGACAATGCTGCTTACCGGATCGGTGAAGATGGAAACACGGATGCCCGCCTTGCTGAACACCTCTGATATATCGCGCAGGTAGCGTTGCTCCTTTATGGTATCCCAGCCGTGGTTGGAGGTGAGCTGCCCCGGGTCGTCGGGGACAAGGGTCACCTGCGCGGGTTTCACTTCCAGCACCAGCTGCACAAACTTGTCTTCTTTGGGGTTGCCCTCAATGTTGAACTCGGTGGTGATGATGCCTGCGATCTCGCGCACATCGCTGTAGCGGATATGGCGTTCGTCGGGGCGGGGATGCACAGTGATGCCATCGGCGCCAAATCGCTGACAATCTATGGCTGCCTGCAGCACATTGGGGCGACTGCCGCCGCGGCTGTTGCGCAGTGTGGCTATCTTATTGATATTGACCGAGAGCTTCGTTTGCATGGGCACAAAAGTAAAACCCTTTTCGCACACCACCGCCGCGGGTACAGGAGCCTACTTGTTGCGGCCGAACAGACGCGCGAAGAACGAGCGCTTTTTGGTGATGGCAGTAACCTTCAGCATGCGTATGTCTTTGTTGGGGCGGTCGGCTGCGTCGCGGGGCTCTGCAGCGATCTTGTCCACAATGTCCATACCTTCTATCACCTCGCCGAAGACGGTATAGTTGCCATCGAGGAAAGGGGTGCCACCTTGTGTTTTGTACATCTCACGCTGTTCGGGGGTGAACTTGCGGCCGTTGCGGCTGGCGATGTTGTCGAGCTCGGCATCGGTGAATTTCTTGCCCGAAACGAGGTAGAACTGTGTGGCCGACCCTGCCTTGGTGGGGTTGCCGTCGCGGGCCACACCCACAGCGCCGCGCTTGTGGTAGATGGCATCATCGATCTCGGCCGGAATTGTATAGGTGAGGCCACCACTGCCCAGACGGGCGCCCGGTGCGGCGCGTTTGGAATCGGGGTCGCCGCCCTGTATCATGAACTGCGGTATACAACGGTGAAACAGCAGGCTATCATACACATGCTCCTTGGCGTTCTTCACCATGTTGTTGGTGTTGAGCGGGGTGTTGTCGTAGAGCATCAATACTATGTTGCCGTACTCGGTCTCTATTTTTATCTTGTTCTTCTGCGCAAATGAGAGGGTGGGTAGTGTGGCAGCAATAACTGCTATCAATAAAATGCGTTTCATATCTGTTGGTTCTTTTTCTGATTGTAAATATAGGGTATGTGGGGTTGTAGTTGATTCGTCATGAAACAGGTTTACTTTGTTGATTTATGATCCTATTTGTTGTTGTGGACAGAAAGCTGTTCGTACTCCATTTGCAACGGCCTGTCCTGATTATTTCGGGAAGGATGCGGCGGTTCAGCGTTTGTAACGCTAGTTGTCTCAACCTATTTCCTGAAATCAATTTTTATCACACTCGCAAAAACGCACTATCATAAAACTTTCTTTTGCTTGTTTTCAAACACGGGTGTAACTTGAAAAGAAGTTGAAGAAAATGGTGCAAAGCGGCATATATGATGAAAATACACCACTTCTCACATGCGCAAAAGTGGGAAGTTTTTGCGCAGTTTTGGGAAGCAGTGGGAAGCAGAACTTCCCACCTTTTTATTGACAATCAATGAAGTACGTAAAAAGTGCGCAAAAAGAAAAAAATGCGAAGTCGGAAGCAATAGCTTGTCAGATTCCCGTAAGAGGGAGGTGGCAGTCTCCCGCCTAAACTTACTGCGATACCCTGATCCCGTTGAGTCGCTCGCAGAAAAATCGAGGAGACTCAACTACGAAATAAGGATGCCCTTCGACGGAGCTCAGGATGACAGGGGTTATTTTTTCTCCTGGCAGAGTTCTATCAGTACGCCGTTGGTGGTCTTTGGGTGGAGGAAACAAACGAGTTTGTTGTCGGCACCGTTCTTGGGTGTTTCGTTGAGCAGTTCGAACCCGAGTGCCGCCAGTCGTTTCATCTCGGCCTCTATGTTCTCTACCTCAAATGCCACGTGGTGAATGCCTTCGCCCTTTTTATTGATGAATTTGGCGATGGGGCTGTTCTCGTTGGTCGCTTCCAGCAGTTCTATCTTGGATTCGCCGGTGTGGAAGAAGGCAGTGCTCACGCCCTCTGTCTCCACTACTTCTTTCTTGTAGCAGGGGGTATTGAGGAGTTGTTCGTATAAAGGAACTGATATGCCGAGGTCTTTTACCGCGATGCCGAGGTGCTCTATCCTGATCATGTGTTCAAATAGTTTTTGTGTATACCTACATAAGCGTAGCAACGCTTCGGGCAAGGGGTAAAGTTATCATTTTGGCGTAATTTTGCCCTGATTCTTATACAAGAACCAAATAATATGGAACTGAAATTACCGATATATCTCGATAACAACGCCACCACTCCCATGGATCCGCGTGTGCTGGAGGCGATGCTGCCCTATTTTGTTGAAAAGTTCGGCAATGCTGCCAGCCGTAACCACTCGTTTGGCTGGGAGGCAGAAGAAGCTGTGGACTATGCCCGCGAGCAGGTGGCGAAACTGATAGGTGCTGACGCCAAGGAGATCATCTTCACATCGGGTGCTACCGAGGCCAACAACCTGGCACTGAAGGGTGTTTTTGAAATGTATGCCACTAAGGGCAACCACATTATCACCTGCACTACCGAGCACAAAGCGGTGCTGGATGCCTGCAAACACATAGAGAAGCAGGGCGGACAGGTGACCTACCTGGATGTGCAGCCCGATGGTCTGATAGACCTGGCAGCACTGGAAGCGGCCATTACCGACAAAACGATACTGATAGCCATTATGTATGGCAACAACGAGATAGGTGTGATACAGCCGGTGCGTGAGATCAGCAAGATAGCCCGCAAACATGGTGTGCTGTTCTTTACGGATGGTACGCAGGCAGTAGGCAAGGTGCCGGTGGATGTGAATGCCGATGGTATAGACCTGATGTCCTTCAGCGGACACAAGATGTACGGCCCTAAGGGTGTGGGTGCGCTGTATGTGCGTCGCAAGAACCCGAGGGTGAAAGTGACGTCGCAGATGGACGGCGGTGGCCACGAGCGCGGTATGCGCAGCGGCACGCTGAACGTGCCGGGCATAGTGGGCTTGGGTAAGGCATGCGAAATAGCGATGCACGAAATGGAAGCGGAAGGCAAGCGCCTTTCGGCTATGCGCGACAGGCTGGAGAATGCCCTGCTGCAACTGGAAGAAGCCTATGTGAACGGCAACCGCGAACACCGCCTGCCGCACACTACCAATATCTCTTTCAAGTATGTGGAGGGTGAGGGCCTGATGATGGGCTTTAACAAGAACATAGCCCTTTCGAGCGGTTCGGCCTGCACATCGGCATCGCTGGAGCCATCGTATGTACTGAAGGCACTGGGCCTGGGCGATGACCTGGCACACAGCTCGTTGCGCTTTGGTCTGGGCAGGTTCACAACCGACGAACAGATTGATTTTACGATAGACGCTATTAAGAACACTGTACTGAAGCTGCGCGAAATGAGCCCGCTTTGGGAAATGTATAAAGAAGGGATAGACCTGAACTCGATAGAGTGGGCGCATCACTAAGCAATGAGGAGACAGAAACAGAAGCAGCATTTTTTAAAACATTCAATTAAACATCATGGCATACTCAGAAAAAGTTATTGATCATTATTCTAACCCCAAGAACGTGGGTACGCTGGACAAGGCGAAGGTGAACGTGGGTACCGGTCTGGTGGGCGCGCCCGAGTGTGGCGACGTAATGCGCCTGCAGATAGAAGTGGACGAGCAGAGCGGCCTGATCAGTGATGCTAAATTCAAAACATTTGGCTGCGGATCGGCCATCGCTTCTTCATCACTTGCAACAGAATGGCTGAAAGGCAAGTCTATTGACGAGGCATTGTCTATAGACAATATGGACATTGTGGAAGAGTTGAACCTGCCGCCGGTGAAGATACACTGCTCGGTACTGGCAGAAGACGCTATCAAGGCGGCCATCAATGACTACCGCGTAAAGAATGGCCTGCCTGAACTGGTGGCCGAAAAGAAAGCACATTAATACGTCACCGGCTGAAAGTAGAAAGTACTGTGCGCATAAAATGAATGCGCGGTGCTTTCTACTTTTGCCCGGCGAACAAACAAAATAAGATGATCTACGTAAGTGACAAGGCGAAAGAAAAGGTAGCTGAACTGAAGCACGAAGCTCAGTTGGGCGACGACTATTTTCTGCGCGTGAGTGTGGTGGGCGGCGGCTGCTCGGGATTGTCGTACAAATTGGACTTTGACAATGAGACACAACCTAAGGACCAGGTCTTTGAAGACCAGGGTGTGCGCGTTGTGACCGACCTGAAGAGTTTTTTGTACCTGTGCGATACCACTCTTGATTTCTCGGACGGACTGAATGGAAAGGGTTTCCATTTCAGCAACCCCAATGCCAGCCGTAGCTGCGGCTGTGGCGACAGCTTTGCTGTATAGTCTGAGGGTTTTACTTTACTATTATTTTCCCGGTTCCATATTCGTGATCTCCGGCTACCCTGTACAGGTAGTTTCCCGGAGGGAGGGCAGACACGTCAACAGGTGTACTGTCGGTGCCTGCTCTAAGTGTTTTCTCCAGTATCAGTTTTCCTGTTTCGTTATATAGCCGGAAGCTGCAAGGTGGCAGATCGGTGACGCTTATATAAACTATTGTATGTGCAGGATTTGGGAAAACAACTACATCCCCCTGCGCCAGTGTGAGGGAGGCATCGTGCGCGGGCGGGTTTTCTTCTTTCAGCAACAACCAATGATCCGGGTCTATTGCCACACTGTCTACCGTGTGCGGACTGGTAATGGTGAATCCCTGCGCGTTGCGACTAAGGTGTAATAAGTGTGTGGTATCGCCACCGGCGTAAAAGACGCGTACCGGCACGTCCATATCAAACAGAGCAACAGAAGCTGGTGCCGACGCTGTTTGTGTAAGCGCGAGGAAGAGTTTATTGCCCATCTGATTCCAACGGGTGGAGATGGCGGGATAGCCCTCGCCATATATCCACTGGCGGAAGAAGGTATCGAGAGGCATGCCCGTGTATTGTTGCGCATGTGCCAGCAGCTCTTCGGTGGTGGCATTGGCATGGGTGTAGCGTTGCAGGTAGGTACGCATCATGCCGAAGAACAGGCTGTCGTTGCCGATCTTGTGGCGCAGCATGTGCAGCACGGCGGCGCCCTTGTTGTAGGTGAGTCGGCCATCGAAGAGGCGATACCAGTTGGCGGTATCATTTACATAAACACTGCCGCCGGGTTCGCTGAGAACATTGTTGTGCACCTTCTGTAAATAGGCTGCCGCAGATGCCGACCCGTTGAATTGCGCATAGCCGAGGTACTGCGCGTAGGTGGCAAAACTCTCATTGAGCCACAGGTCCTTCCAGGTGCCGCAGGTGACGAGGTTGCCAAACCACTGATGGGCCAGCTCGTGCACCAGCACAGTGAAAGATGAAAAGCGGGTACTGGTCATGGTCTGGTGCTCCATGTTGGTGAAGGACGGTATGTAGCAGTGGCCGTACTTCTCTTGCCAGAACGGATAGCGCCCCCATAGTGACGAGAAATAGTTGACCACGAGGGCGGTGGAATCGAGCCAGGGTTTGAGGTCGGCGATGCTTTTGGGTGTGTCGGTGCTCACGTAGTTTTGCATGAGCATAGAGTCTGTGCTGCCATCGAAGCGCATGTGATAACTGTAATCGTCGTAGCGCCCGGCAGCAATAGAGATGAGGTAGTAGGCTATGGGGTAGCGTGTTTTCCACTGGTAGCGGTTGTGCTGTGCGTCGACAGGCATGATGGCAGTGAGCAGACCTGCGCTGCCTGCCTTGACACCCGTAGGCACGGTGAGCCACATATCCATAGAGTCGGCCTTGTCGCGCAGCGACTGCTTGCAAGGCCACCACAGATGCGCGAAGTATGGTTCGGCGAGTGTGAATGTGGTGTGGGTGGCAGTGTCGTTCTTGTAGCCGGGGGCGTGGTTGCCATAGGCACGGGGGAAGCCGTGGTAGAAGACTGTAGTGGTGAGAGCTGCACCCTGTAGCAACGGGGCAGGCAGTTGCACGTAGCGCATGTATCCCGAAGTGGTGCAGGCAAGTGCGACCCCGTTGCACACTACCGAGTCGATAGTAAGTGTGTCGTCCAGTTCGAAATAATAACGTGACATGGAGGGTGCTACAACGGTTGCGCGTGTGGTGACGACACCTGAGAGGTATTCGGTGGTGTCGCTGATGTGCAGATCGAAGAAGAGGTGGTGAATGTCGTAGTCGTCCTCGGCAGTGTTTAGTACGGTGGGACGTGCGGCGGGTGTGGCAAATCGCATGGGGTGGGCCTTGCAGGGTAGGTCTGACGAATGGTCGTGCGGTTGCGCCGGTAGCGCGGTGCTAACGGATAGCAACATCAGTAAAAGCAGGAACCAGGCTACAGACATGTAGCCGAAGATACGAAAGGGTCGTATTATCAGGCGTCCTGATAGTTGTGGGCAGCGCGGGTGGCCTGTGCCATGTCGCGGATGAGGAGCGGGTCGCGTTCGATGGCATTGCCCACCACCACAATGTTGGCACCGGCGCGACAGTTATCGTAGACTTTTTCGGGCGTGCGTATGCCACCACCCACTATGAGCGGTACACTTATGTTGTTGCTCACTTTACGGATCATCTCTTCTGAGACCGGTTGCTGCGCGCCGCTGCCGGCATCGAGGTAGATGGCGTGTTTGCCCTGCAGCTCACCTGCCCATGCGGTACATAGGGCAATGTCGGGTTTGTCGGCGGGGAGTGGTGCGGTATTGCTCATGTAGGAGACGGTAGTGGGTACACCACCATCTACAATGATATAGCCGGTAGAAATGACCTCGAGCCCGCTGGCCTTAACGATGGGCGCTGACGCCACATGCTGGCCGATGAGGAGATCGGGGTTGCGACCCGAAATGAGCGACAGGTACAGCAATGCATCGGCAAAGGGCGTGACCTGAGCCGGGCTGCCCGGGAAGAGCACTACCGGTATGTCGCTCTCGGACTTGAAGCGTTGTATGCACTGGTCCATCTGGTGCGCCATGAGCAGGCTGCCGCCAACGAACAGATAGTCGACACCTGCATCGTTGCACAGGCGGGCGAGGTACTGCATCTCTGCAGGGGCTATCTTATCGGGGTCGGCAAGCACAGCAAAGCCACTGCGGCGTTGGGCCTTCAGTGCCTTTAACTGAGACAGTACCATGGTGTTTCTTTCGGGAGACATTTATCTTTCGGGAACGTTATTTCTTCTTCAGTTCGTCGCGTATCTCTGCCAGGAGTTTTTCGGTGGCAGAAGGAGCCGGTGGCGGCGCTGCTTCTTTTTTCGCTTCTTCCTTGCGGGCGACGCGTGCCATGAGCCTGATGACGAGGAAAATGAAGAACGCTATTATGAGGAAGTCGGTGATGGTCTGGATGAAGTGGCCGTAAGCAAATACGTTGGCACCTGCTTTTCTGGCCTCATCGAGCGACTTGTAAACATCTCCGTCTTTGGCGGCTTTTAGTACCAGGAATTTGTCGGCAAACATCTCACCTGTTCCGGTGAAGATGCTGACAGTTGGCATGATGATATCATCTACCATGGCAGTTACGATCTTGCCGAAAGCGCCACCTATGATGACACCGACAGCGAGGTCTACTACAGAGCCTTTCATTGCGAAGGCCTTAAAATCATTAATGAATCCCATAGTATTGTTTTTGGGTGTCATATAAAGGTACAATTATTTTTATCAAGTCATAATTGACTCATGAGATCTTTCCAGTCGTATTCGGCGGGTTGCCAGTTCTTCTTCAGTAGTTTGTCCGTGATGTCGCGGTTCTGCAGGAAGTTGACCTTTTCCTGCATGAGCACGGGCATCTGCACCAGGTGGCCGCAGGCAATGAGGTCTTCCCATGCCTTGGTCTTGAAGAAGTTGAAGAACGAAGCGAGGACAATGCGTGCCTCTTTCAGGTTCCAGTAGTGCATGATGAAGGGCGCGGCAGTCTTGATGGGGCCTGCCTGCCTGAAGAACACCGAGAATGCGAACTGCTCTACAATGTGTTTGCTGAAGCGTGGATATTCGGTATCGGTGAAGGTGAGCACATCTTCGAGAAGCGGCCTGTGCTGCGAGCGGAAGCCCAGCACGCCGGCATTCCACATGGCGAGGTCCCACAGTGCGCGGCCATTCACCTTCATGGGGGTGTTCTCGCGCAGGTGTGCGTCCAGCTTGGCCATCACAGGGTTGGCCTTATTGCTTACAATGCCTTCCATGACGTGCATGTAGAGGTCTCCGGCATTGATGTTGCGCATCATTTCTTCGATGGGGCGCGTGAACACCACATCGGTATCAACATAGAGAATGTTTCCTTGCCGGTGACTAGAGAATTCGCGCAGCACCTCTATTTTCACCCGGTGAACGAAGTCGATAGTGCCCTTCCATTTGGTGATGAGGTCGTTATCGATCTGGCGGAAGTTCAGTTGAATGCCGGGATTCCGTAGGATGTTGAACCAGCCGGGGTTGTCGGTGTAGATCCAGATCTCGGTGCCTGCTGGTCCGCCGCCGCCATAGAGGCGAGACAGCGAAAGCAGGGCATAAGCGCACTCATAAAACACCCCCTCATTTCCGTAGCACTGAAATATTATATAGTTCGTCTGTTGTTCCATAGTCCGTTGCCAAAGATAAATTACATACCCGTAATGGTGGCGGGGTCCTGGTTGAGCAGATGCTCGGCAGCCGCCATGCGGTAGTGCAGCACGTCATCTACAGGCATGAAGGGTGCTGTTTCGCGCAGGGCAGCAAAGACCTTTTCCAAAGCAGGCGACGATTTGTGCGGGCGGCGAAGTTCGAGTGCCTGTGCGGCGGTGAGCAACTCTATGGCCAGTACGCGCTGCACATTCAGTATCACCTTGCGGAGCTTGGTAGCGGCATTGGCGCCCATGCTCACGTGGTCTTCCTGTCCGTTACTGCTTACGATGCTATCTACCGATGACGGCGTACAGTATTGTTTGTTCTGGCTGACGATCGCGGCGGCAGCGTACTGTGCAATCATGAAGCCACTGTTGAGGCCGGCATTGGGTGTGAGGAATGGAGGTAATCCGCGCTGCCCGCTGATGAGCAGGTAGGTGCGGCGCTCTGATATGTTGGCCAGTTCGGCCATCGCGATCGCGAGGAAATCTGCATGCAGCGCCAATGGCTGACCGTGGAAGTTGCCTCCGCTCATGATGGCGTCCTCATCGTGGAAGACGATGGGGTTGTCTGTCACGGAGTTTATTTCGGTCTCGGCAACGTGGGTCACTGTGTCTATCACATCTTTCGTGGCACCATGCACTTGCGGTATGCAGCGGAAGGAATAAGGATCCTGCACCTGCTCTTTGTGCAATTGCTGAATGGCGCTGCCCTTCAGTAGTTCCCGCATGCGGGCGGCAGTGTTTACCTGGCCTTTGTGCGGACGCACGCGATGAATGGGGTGTTGGAAGGGTTCATCCTTGGCCATGAAGGCGTCGGCGCTGAGGGCACCTATCACATCGGCCCATGCCGAGAGGCGGCGTGATGCCATAAGCGACCATGTGATGTAGGAGTTCATGAACTGTGTGCCGTTGAGCAGGGCGAGGCCCTCTTTTGCGGCGAGTGCTATTGGTTTGAGGCCGGCCTGTTGCAGTGCCTCGGATGCAGGCATACGCTTGCCTTTGTAGTGCACCTCGCCCTTGCCGAAGAGCGGCAGGCAAAGGTGTGCCAGCGGAGCAAGGTCGCCTGAAGCACCGAGAGAACCCAGTTCGTAGACCACCGGAAGGATGTCCATATTGTAGAAATCGGCAAGACGCTGCACGATCTGCGGACGGACGCCGCTGTAGCCGCGACCAAGTCCGTGTACCTTGAGCAACAGCATCAGACGCACGATGTCGGCGGGTACTTCATCTCCCATGCCGCACGCGTGCGAGCAAACGAGGTTCTCCTGCAGTTGCGACAACTCATCGTCCTTGATGCGGACATTGCACAACGAGCCGAAACCGGTGTTGATACCGTAGTAGGTATCTCCTTTGCCCAGGATATCGTCGAGGTATTTGCGGTTGTGCGTGATGCGCGCTGATGCGGCGTCAGAAACTGCGATGGGGGTGGAGCCGGAAAATGAAGCGAGTCCGGTAATGGACAAATGGTCTGGTAATTCCATAATGTTTTTCGTTGGCGCAAAAGTAAGAAAAGCACTAACAGTATGGCGAAAGGGTTTGGGGGGGCTGGTCAAGCGGGGGGTCGGTATTTTTTTGTACCTTTCGGGCATGTTTGCAAGACTATTCGGCAGGCGCAGGAGGGAAGAATCTCCCTACGACCATTTACCCGTTCCCGAGACGCCAAGCTGGGCGTTGCTGGGGGCGGACATGCATTCGCATTTTCTGCCCGGCATAGATGACGGTGCCAAGACAACCGAAGATTCGCTGGCACTATTGCGCACGATGGCGGGCATGGGGTATAAGACCATTATTACCACTCCCCATGTATTTATAGACTATTATCCTAATACCAGGGAGACGATCACCAATGCGCTGTCCACGATGCAGGAGTTGGTAAAAGAGCACAACATTGACATTCAACTGAGGGCGGCGGCAGAGTATTACATTGATGATTACTTTATGCAACTCATTGATCGTGAGCCGCTTCTGACGATACAGAAAAATGAGGTGCTGGTAGAGTTCTCTATGATGATAGAGCCGCCCAACCTGGCGGAAGCTTTATTTAAGCTAAAGACGTCGGGATACAAGCCGATCATCGCCCACCCCGAGCGGTATGTGTTCTTTCACCGAGACCTGGGTCGTTATCAGGAACTTAAGGACCGTGGCTGCTACCTGCAACTCAACATGCTGTCCATAGCCGGGTATTATGGTCAGCATATAAAGGCGGTAGCCGAGAAGCTGTTGTCGATGGGCATGTACGACTACTGCGGGTCTGACGGGCACCACGAAAAACACTTATCGGTATTGCGCGCTATGGCCTGTTCCCGTGATTATCACAAGATAACGGGCTATCCTTTTTTAAATTCGAGATTGTGACCGATATCTTTCACTTATAATAGAGGAAAGTATATTTTTGCGCCTGTCTTATGAAAACGATGCCGAAAATAGCGGCATATATAAACTATTATAATGGAGAATTCTTCGGTTTGCATTGGTGTTATCGGACTCGGCTATGTGGGGCTCCCACTGGCTGCTGAGTTTGCTAAACACTATTCTGTAGTGGGTTTTGACATCAACCGTAAGCGCATAGACGAGCTGAGGGGTGGTGTAGATATTACTCTGGAGCTAGATGAGGCATTGCTGAATCAGGTGTTGACGGGGGTGGAAAAACCCGGAGACAAGGGTTTGTACTGCTCTGCAGCGTTGGCCGACCTTTCGGTATGTAATGTGTATGTAGTGACGGTACCTACACCTGTGGACCGCAACAACCGTCCGGACCTGACACCGCTTTATAAGGCGAGTGAGACAGTGGGCAAGGTGTTGAAGAAGGGAGATATAGTGGTCTATGAATCAACCGTTTACCCGGGCGTAACAGAAGAAGAGTGTGTGCCGGTGCTGGAAAAACAGTCGGGTCTGGTATTCAACAAGGACTTTTTCTGTGGTTATTCGCCCGAGCGCATCAATCCGGGAGACAAACTCCACACGGTATCAAAGATCTTAAAGGTGACGTCGGGCTCTACGCCTGAGGTGGCAGAGAAAGTTGATCAGTTATACCGATCTGTGATCACGGCGGGAACACACAAGGCGGCCAGCATCAAGGTGGCAGAGGCGGCAAAAGTGATAGAGAATTCTCAGCGCGACATAAATATTGCATTTGTTAATGAGTTGGCGATGATCTTCAACCGTATGGGGATAGACACCCATCAGGTGCTGGAGGCAGCGGCAACAAAATGGAATTTCCTTCCGTTCAAACCGGGATTGGTGGGTGGCCATTGTATAGGTGTGGATCCCTACTACCTGGCGCAGAAAGCGCAGGAGGTGGGGTACCATCCCGAGATCATACTGGCCGGTCGTCGGTTGAACGATGGAATGGGTAAATACATTGCTTCTGAGGTAGTTAAGCTTATGATAAAGCGAGATATTACCATAAAGGCGGCGAAAGTGCTGGTGTTAGGTATCACGTTCAAGGAGAATTGTCCGGATGTACGTAACACCCGCGTAGTGGACATCATAAGCGAACTAGCCTCTTACAACACTGATATTTGCATATACGATCCGTGGGCCAAGCCGGCTGATGTGATGCACGAGTACGGTTTAGGTATTACGGACACACTACCGGCGGGAGCGTGTTATGATGCAGTTATCCTGGCCGTGGCGCATAAAGAGTTCGTTTCTGTGAACTGGCGCGATCATGTGAATGCCAACGGAGTGATCTATGACGTGAAGGGATGCCTGAGCACGGATATGGTTGATGCCCGACTGTAGGGTTGGTTGGACAAGTGCAGGGGCACCATGGGGTGGTTGCCGGTTTCATTTTTAGCTTATTTTAAACTATTTTTGATGAAAATTCCCGAAATGCAGCACGTACTGAGGCGAGGCGTTCATGGCCTGTGCCTGCTTTCTTTTTTTGTCATAATGACCACGATGCATTCCTGTGTTCCGGCGAAAAAATTTGTTTATTTCAACAATTTGAAGGACGACAGCCTTGAGAAAATAGTTGTGGTGCAGGACAGTAACGCCAAGTTTTCTGATCCTATTATCCAATCAAACGACATCCTCACTATCAATATCCAGACCCTTGTTCAGAATGAGAATAATGCTCCTGTGGAACCCTCCGGCACACCTGCCACCAACTTATTAGGGGGCTATCTGGTTGATAAGAGTGGATATATAGAGTTGGGATTGATAGGGTTTGTGAAAGTAGCGGGACTTACGACAACCGAGGCAAGAGAGCTGATAAAGCATAAGGCGGAGGTGTATTATAAGGACCCTGCGGTTCGTGTCCGTATTGCTAATTTTGAGGTAAAAGTACTCGGAGACGTGGTGAGGCCGGGCATATTTACGGTGCCGAGCGAAAAAGCGACGGTGTTAGATATAATAGCTATGGCAGGTGACCTGAACCTGACCGCCAAACGCAATAACATCATGCTGGCGAGGATGGAAGGGAACCAGACAAAATTTGTGCGTCTTGATCTCACCTCTTCTGATATATTTAAGTCGCCGTATTTTTATGTTCAACCGCGCGATTACATTTACGTAGAAGCCAATAACTTTAAACGGCAAAGCAGTGATAACTCATTTACCCGGTACCTGAGCTATGGTTCAGGGGTTATCGGTATCATTTCTCTGCTGTTCCTCACCAGAATCATTAAATAAAACCTCTGACGAAACCGGAAACGAATGGAAGGCAATAACAAAGCTGCAGTAGATGATGCCCTGAAAAACCGGCCTGATCAGGTATTGCCTAAAAACGACGAAGGAGGGGGTAACTCGTTCAATCTGAAATGGTTGCTCACCACCATTCTGGCAATATGGCCATGGTTGCTGGGAAGCATCATTATTTCCCTTATCGCAGGCAACATTTATCTGCGTTACTACACGCCTATTTACAGCGCCTCAGCACAGTTGCTCATCAACGATTCGAAAAAGAGCAGTGCGGGATCAGATGATCTTTTGAAGGCACTCAAGATCAACAACAATAAGATCAACATAGACAATGAGATCCAGATATTGAGGAGCCGATCAACGATGACCGAGATCGTCAAGGAACTGAAGCTCAACATGACTTATACCACCGAGGGGCGCTTTAAGAAAAGCGAGTTGTATAACAACAAGCCATTCGAGCTGGTAAAGGTTGATACGTTTGACGGGAGTTTCAATTGCAAGGTAAGGATCCTGAGTAATGATAGCTACAGTCTTGTGGATGGCAAGAATCATACCGTAAATGCTCGCTGGGGAGATACAGTAACACTTGAAGATATTGGTAAGATAGTGCTGCAGAAGACGCCTGCATTCTCTCTTTCAAATCTTGAGTACGCTGTTCAGCACATACCCGTTCTGTATTCTGCAATCAGTTATCAGGGGCAGGTAAACTATGTGGTGCCTAACAAGGCGGTAACCTGCATTCAGATAAGTATGATGAACACCATTCCTGAACGTGCGGTAGACATCATCAATACATTGATGAGTGTGTATCAGCGCAAGAATGTTGAGGATCGCAATAAGATAGCAGACAGTACGATCGCCTTTATTGACCGCAGGAAGAAAGTGCTGGGTGAAGAATTGTCGAAAGTGGAAGGTGAAATTGAACGGTTCAAACAGCTTAACGGAATAGCCGATATAGGTACACAGGCAAGTCTACTCGTAACAACGAAATCAAACACGGCATTAAAGCTCGAAGAAGCCAGATTGCAGTTGGGCGTGATAGGCACTATAAGTGACTATATTCAGAAAGTTGACGACAAGTTGGTTACGCTCCCGGCGTCCTTACTTGATAACAAAGGTCTCTCCGAATTGTTGAACCGTTATAATTATCTGACTGAACAGATAGATAAAGCGGAGCTGACAATGAACAAAGACAACCCCATACCACGAACGCTAAGGAAGCAGAAGGATGAGGTTAAAAAGAGCCTTGCGAATGCACTTGCATCGTCAAAAAAGGAAACCGAGCTCAAAGTGCGGATGATAGAGCAGTCGCTGAAGTTGAATGTTAAGGACATCAGGGACATTCCAAAGGTGGAGCGCGAATCGCTTGAATTCGCCCGTCAGCAGCAGATCAAACAAGAGTTGTTTATTTTCCTTTTGAAAAAGAGAGAGGAGACCGCGATCGAAAAGTCATCTACTGTGGCCGACGGTATTATAGTAGATGCTGCTTTGACAACGGGTATAGTGGCCCCGGACAAGCGCAGGATCCTGATGATCTCTTTCCTCATTGGAACAATGTTGCCGTTTGCGATAATAATGATACGCAGGGCGCTGAATATCCGCATCATCAGTAAAGGGGATATTATTAAGGCAACCACCATTCCAATTATTGGTGAGATAGGAAACAATGGCAGCGGCGAAAGCGTAGCGGTGACCCGCAACAGTCGTACGATCATTTCTGAGCAGTTCAGAGCATTACGTACCAACCTTCAGTATCTGCTGACGCGCAATGACCAGAAAGTGATCATGGTTACATCGAGCATGAGTGGTGAGGGAAAGTCATTTATCGCCATCAATCTTGCGGTGACACTCTCGCTGTCGGGGAAGAAAGTAGTGATCATGGAGCTTGACCTCAGGAAGCCGAAGATATCGAAGATGCTTGGTCTGAACAATGAAGTGGGTTTTTCCAATTATTCTATAGGTAAGGCATCGTATGAAGAGGTGATTATCCCGTCGGGAGTGGACGCCAATCTATTCGTCCTGCCTTCCGGTCCTATTCCGCCGAACCCTGCAGAATTGGTGCTGCTGAAGAGCACGGAAGACCTTTTCGAGATGTTGAGAAGAGATTTCGATTATGTGATCATAGATACCTCGCCAGTGGGTCTGGTTACTGATGCGCAGTTGCTGAATCGCTATGCTGATACGGCAATATACGTAGTTCGTCAGGGCTACACGTATAAGCAGCAGTTGGGCATACCAAACGAGTTGTACTTCAGCGGACGTATCCCTAAGCTGAACATCATTCTGAACGACGTTGTGGCCAACCGCGGTTTCGCTTATGGGTACGGATATGAGGAGGGATACGGCTATGGATATGGATACGGCTATGGATACGGTTATGGCTATGGATATGGCTACGGCTATGGTTACGGTACTTACGGGGATGGCTATTATCTGGAAGAAGACAAACATAAGAAACGCAAGGGGCTTGGCTCTTTCCTGAAAAAGAAAAATTCATAAATCCAGCAGAAATATACACTGTGCAAAGCGAACATTTGATGGTGCAACATCAGACAGAACACGAAAATGAAAAATGGGATATTAAGATATCTGCTGATAGCGGATACCTTGATATTAATATTCGTGAGATCTGGCGTTACCGAGACCTGTTGATGATGTTCGTTAAAAAGGACATCGTGACTGTATATAAGCAGACGATCCTGGGGCCAATCTGGTTCATGCTTCAGCCGATCCTTACTGCTATTATCTATGCCTTCATTTTCGGTCAGGTGGCGCGTATCTCCACCGGCAATGCCCCTCAGATTTTATTCTATCTGGGTAGCTTTACGATATGGAACTATTTTGCTGAGACATTCAAAGTGACGTCAAAGACTTTTTCAGAGAATGCAACTGTATTTGGAAAGGTCTATTTTCCCCGCATAATTCTGCCATTGTCAAAGGTGATATCGGGTATCATAAAGCTGATCATACAGTTTTTGTTGTTTTTCATTATCTGGGCATACTATCTGTGGGTTAAAGAAGCGATTACGCCGAACTGGCACATGGTATTTTTCCCGGTTATACTGGCGCTCATCGCGTTCATGAGTCTGGGTTTTGGTATCATCATCACCTCTCTCACAACCAAGTACCGTGACCTGAACTTTCTTGTGGCATTTGGTATACAATTGCTGCAGTTTGTGACACCGGTGATCTTCCCGATCTCATCTATTAAGAATCCTTCTTACCACATGTGGCTGTGGCTGAACCCGCTGGCATCGTTGTTCGAAGCGTTTAAGTATGCATTTTTGGGGCAGGGTTCAGGCGTGTTCAACTACTATTGGCTTGGCTATAGTGTTATCTGGACCATAGTTGCACTGGCAGTGGGTATTGTGATATTTAACAAGGTAGAAAAGAAGTTCATAGACACAGTATAGACCTCATGAACAATGACGTTGTCATAAAAGCGGAAAACATATCCAAGCAGTATCGCCTTGGTGAGATAGGCACGGGTATGCTGAGCCACGATCTGAAAAGGTGGTGGGCATTGGCGCGCGGTAAGGAAGACCCGTTTTTGAAAGTAGGGGTTGAAAACGACCGTACCAGAAAAGCTAACAGCGAGTATGCCTGGGCGCTGAAGGATATAAATTTTGAGATAAAGAGAGGCGACACGTTGGGGATAATAGGCAAGAATGGCGCCGGCAAATCGACGTTGCTGAAACTGTTGTCGCGGGTGACAGGGCCAACAACCGGTCAGATCAAGATAAAGGGGCGCATCGCGTCCTTGCTGGAGGTTGGTACCGGTTTTAACCCTGAACTGAGCGGACGAGACAATATATACATGAATGGCACTATCCTGGGAATGACCAAGAAGGAGATCAGCAGGAAGTTTGATGAGATAGTGGATTTCTCGGGTATAGAGATGTACATAGACACACCGGTGAAGCGTTATTCGTCGGGTATGTATGTGCGGCTTGCTTTTGGTGTGGCCGCGCATCTGGAGCCGGAGATACTGATAGTGGATGAAGTACTGGCGGTGGGTGATGCCGAGTTTCAAAAAAAATGTCTGGGAAAGATGGGTGACGTGGCCAGTCATGGCCGCACGGTGATATTTGTGAGCCATAATATGCAGGCGGTGCAAAGCCTGTGCCGGAGCGCGATGTACCTGAGATCGGGCAGGGTGATGGAAGTGGGACCAACTGACGTGGTGATCAACAATTACCTGAACCGGGAGGTGAAGAACTGTCTGGTGCGCAAGTGGGAAGAGCAAGACGACATGCCGGGTAATGACAAGGTAAGATTGTCATCGGCAGAGATCGTTCTGCAAAACCCTGAAGCAGGCAATATAATTGATGTAAATACTCCTTTTGATATCAGGTTTGAGTTTTATAGCAGTGCCGAGATGGTGAATATGAACCTGAGTCTGGTGCTCAACACCACCGCAGGTGTATGCGTGTTCAATGTGACGACCCAGCCTACGTTGATAGCCAAGGGTTGGCATACCAGTGTATTGTCGATTCCGGGTAAGTTGCTGAATGACGATGTATACACGATATCGTTGTATTTCGTGAAAGACACATCAGCCATCGAGTATGTGGTACATGACCTGCTTACGTTTGAAGTGATCGACGAGCAGCGTCAGGGTGCATGGTTCGGGAAATGGGTGGGTGCGGTGCGCCCTACTACGTTGCCGTTCTCGCTAAAATAGGTCAACATGAGTAAGAACGTACTAAGGATAAAAAAAGCCGTTCATAGTTTCCTGAAGGAATTGCGTTCGGATCCACATAAGCTGCCCTACATGGGCGACAAACATTATTGCCCCATCTGCAAAACGGGCATCAATCATTTCCGCACAATAGACTATCACCTGATAGAGCCTGCAGACAGGTATCAGATGGTGTACCCTATGTTCTCGTTCGAGACCATGAATATGTTCGCCTATTCGTGCCCGCGTTGTTATTCCAATGACAGGGACAGGCTGTATGCGTTATATATAGAGCAGCGTCTTGCCGGCACACCGGAGGGGAAAAAATACAATCTGCTGGATATTGCACCCTCGTTACTTTCGGGATACTTGCGGGCGATGCCACAGATTAATTACAGGTCGGCAGATCTGTACAATCCTGCTGACGACAAAGTGGACATCACGGATATGAATATTTATGAGGATGGCCGTTTCGATATCTTCATCTGTTCTCATGTGCTGGAACACATAAAGGACGACATGAAAGCTATGCGTGAACTGCGCCGTGTGCTGAAGCCGGGAGGCTGGGGAATTGCGATGGTGCCGATCACCAACGCGATAGAAGAGACCTATGAGAATGACGCGATAACAACCGATGCAGACCGATGGAAATACTTTGGTCAGGACGACCACGTGCGTATGTACTCTAAAAAGGGTTTTGTTGGCAATCTGGAGAAAGCGGGGTTCAAAGTAGATCAGTTGGGAGTAGATCACTTCGGTAGGGATGTTTTTGACCGTCACGGTATTCATCCACGTTCCATACTTTACATAGTTAGTTAGTTATGATCAACGTTACAAAACCTTTCCTGCCTCCTATGGAGGAATATACGCAGTACCTGAACGGTATCTGGGACCGTAACTGGCTCACCAACAACGGCCCGTTGGTAAATGAGCTGGAACTGAAGTTGAAGGAGTACCTGAAGGTGAGGCATATGCTGTTTCTGGGCAACGGGACCATAGCCATACAGATAGCCATAAAGGCGCTGGGGCTGAAGGGGGAGATCATCACCACTCCGTTCAGTTATGTAGCCACTACCAGCAGCATTGTATGGGAAGGTTGCAAACCTGTGTTTGCAGACATAGATCCGCACACACTGAACATAGACCCGGCAAGGATAGAAGAGAAAATAACGCCGCAAACCACGGGCATACTGGCTACGCATGTTTTCGGCAATCCGTGCGATGTAGTAGCGATAGAGGCGATTGCAAAGAAGCACGGACTGAAGGTGATCTATGATGCCGCACACGCGTTTGCCGTGACGGTGAACGGGCGCAGCGTGTTTGAGTATGGCGACATATCCACGTCCAGCTTTCACGCGACCAAAATATTTCACAGTACGGAGGGCGGCGCGGTATTTGCTACCGATCCGGATTTGATAAAGGAGATGTCGTTCCTGCGCAACTTTGGTCATAACGGCCCCGAGACATTTGCTGCGGTGGGCATAAACGGGAAGAACTCTGAGTTTCATGCGGCAATGGGCCTGGCTGTGCTGAAGCATATAGACGCACTGCTGGCCGCGCGCAAAACACAGGCAGCGACCTATGATGAGGCACTGAAGGGATTGAGGGTGCAGAAGCAGACCATTCATGAGGGTGCTCAATGGAATTACTCTTACTATCCGGTGATCTTTGAAAGTGAGGAGTTGCTGCTGAAGAGCATGGAGGAGCTGAATGCTAACTGGATATATCCGCGCAGGTATTTCTATCCGAGCCTATCTACGTTGCATTATGTGGTGCGTTGCGAGACACCGGTATCAGACAGCATCAGCAAGCGGGTGTTGTGTTTGCCAATGTATCATTCATTGAAGCAGGAAGACATTTATTTTATAGCACGCCTTTTGCTGAGAGCTCAGAATAACTGAGGAGACGATTCATACCCGGAAAACCATAGGAAATGAACAAGACCATTTTCAACGATCCCAAGCTACAGGCCGAGATAGCGATGTATGCCCGTGTGAAGACAATAGAGCGAGAAACAGTGTTGATGTCGCCGGGCGATGATATTTTCTTTGTGCCCATAGTGCAGCAGGGAGTGTTGCGCATAGTGCGGCAGAACGACGAAGGGAAAGAAGTGTTTCTGTATCACCTTTATCCCGGGCAAACTTGTGCGGTAGCCATCAACTGCTGTCAGGGAAAGAAGAAGAGTACTGTAAAGGCGATAGCCGAAGAGGACAGCGAGATACTACAGATACCTGTGAACATGGTAGACGAATGGTTCAAATATCCGGAATGGAAGACGTTCATCAATGCCACATACGGACAGCGTTTCGCCGAGTTGCTGGAAGTGATAGACCTCATAGCCTTCAGTAATATGGATAAGCAGGTGCTGCACTATCTGCAGGAACGTGCGAGAGCAGCCGGTACCAACGCATTGTACATCACCCATCAGATAATAGCCGATGAGTTACACACGCACCGAGAGGCCATAAGCAGGCTGCTGCGGGCGATGGAGCAGAAGAACATGCTGCGGCTGGGGCGCAACACCATAGAATTACTTACATAGAAAGGGAACATTTGTTCCCTTTTTTATTTTCCGCAGTTGAGACCTTTGTGCTGAACAAATAAACACAAAAGGTTATGAAAAAGAACATGGGTGCCACAGACAGATTGCTGCGTGTGATCGTGGCACTGATCATTGCCGCATTGTACGCGCAGGGTACTATAGCCGGAACCACCGGAATAGTGTTGATGGCGCTGGCAATAGTATTTGTACTCACCAGCCTGGTATGTTTCTGCCCGTTGTACCTGCCATTTGGTATCAGTACCTGCAAAACAGGCAATACCGGGGATAAAAGGCTTTAACAAAATATTTTGGTGTGGTGTGTGAGTTATACAACAAATGTTCCCGACCACGGGTGAAAATGAACTGACCTTTGTGTCATAATTGCAAGAGAGGAATGAAGACGATGATAGCACGGTATAAAGTAGAGATAGCAGGGATGATAGCAGGGGCAATTGTCGGGTGGAGTTATTGGTATTATGTAGGTTGTGCGTCCGGCAGTTGCCCCATTACTTCAAGCCCCACGGTCAGCACCGTTTATGGTGCGTTGATGGGAGTGCTTGGGTTCAGCATTTTTAAGAAAGAAACAAAAACACAAAACAAATAAAAACAGAAAAGAAGATGGATCAGTTACAAGAATTGCTCAGATCAGACAAGACAACTATTGTAGATGTAAGGACACCGGGAGAATTTGTTGGTGGTCACGTTGCCGGCAGCATCAACATTCCGCTGAGCGAAGTGCCGGCGCGTCTGGATGAGTTCCGCAAGATGGAGAACATAGTGCTTTGTTGCGCGTCGGGTGGCCGTAGCGGACAGGTGACCATGTTCCTGCAGCAGAATGGTATCAACTGCGTGAATGGCGGCGGATGGACAAACGTTAACTACTACAAAAACAACTAATCATGTTAGGATTTCTTAAGAAACTTCTGGGCGGAGGCCCTTCGGTGGACCTGGATGCGGTGATGCAGAAAGGCGCGGTAATAGTGGATGTGCGCACCAGCGGCGAATATGCGGGCGGACACGTAAAAGGATCAATCAATATCCCGTTGGCGAGCCTGGGTGCTCAGATGGGTAAATTGAAAAAAGACAAGCCTGTGATCACTTGTTGCGCGTCGGGTATGCGCAGCGGATCGGCTAAATCTATGCTTCAGTCAAACGGATTTGAGGTGTACAATGGCGGCAGTTGGTTTAACCTGAAAAAATATGAGAAATGAGTGAACTGAAACAAAGGCTTACGACCAACTGGCACATGATGCGTGTGCTGCGCCTGGTGATAGGCGGCATGTTGCTGGTAACAGGCATACAGGCGCACGACTGGGTGACAGGCCTTTTCAGCTCTTTCTTTCTGTACCAGGCAATAACTGATACGGGTTGCTGCGGCAGCGGAGGCTGCTATACAGGCAATACGCGCGCTGAAAAGCAACCGCGCGTATCGGAAGAAATAACAGAATACGAAGAAATAAAATAGACACTATGCAAACGAGATCATTTTCAGAGATCATAAGCGACGACAAACCGGTACTGGTTGATTTTTCGGCGGAGTGGTGCGGACCATGCAAAATGATGGCGCCCATTCTGAAACAACTGAAGGATGCTGTGGGCGAGAATGCGACTATTGTGAAGATAGATGTGGACCGCAACCCGGCACTGGCAAACGCCTACAACATTTCGGGTGTGCCAACGCTGATGTTGTTCCGCAAGGGACAGATGCTGTGGAGGCAATCGGGAGTGGTGCCAGCCAATCAGTTGAAGCACGTTATAGATCAGCACAGCTAAAGGAATAGCAAAATGAAATACATCATTGTAGGTGCGGTGGCAGGCGGGGCCAGTTCAGCGGCACGGTTGCGCAGAATGGACGAGCATGCGGAGATAGTGATATTTGAGCGAGGCGCGTACATCTCTTACGCCAATTGCGGTTTGCCTTATTATATAGGCAACGTAATCAGCGACAGGAACAAACTCTTTGTGCAGACTGCAACGGCGTTCAACAGCCGTTTCAATATTGACGTGAGAGTGCGCACAGAGGTGACATCGATCGATACTGCGAATAAGACCGTGTCCGCCCGCAACCTGCTTACTAATGATGAATACACCGAATCATACGACAAACTTATTTTGTCGCCGGGCGCTGAACCCATGCGTCCACCACTGCCGGGCATCAATTCTGAAGGGATTTTTACCCTGAGGAATGTTGCCGACACAGACTACATAAAGGGATATATAGACGAGAAAGGGGCGAAAAGTGCAGTGGTGATAGGCGCAGGGTTCATTGGCCTGGAAATGGCTGAGAACCTGCATGGGCTGGGCCTGGGTGTGACGGTGATAGAAATGGGCAGTCAGGTATTGGCTCCGGTAGATGCGCCGATGGCGTCCATTTTGCAGCAACATATAAGAGCGCAAGGCGTGGACCTGTTGTTGCAGACCAAAGTAGAAGGATTTGAACGAGTTGATGGCCGACTAAGGGTATTGCTTGCGGGTGGCGATGTTGTGGAAACTGATGTGGTGATACTATCAATAGGTGTGAGACCCGACTCTAAACTGGCGGTGAACGCGGGGCTTAAGACGGGACGCACAGGCGCGATTGTGGTGAACGAATATCTGCAGACCTCTGACCCCGATGTATATGCGGTGGGCGATGCCATAGAGTTCGTGAACCCTATAACGGGGCAAACAATGCCTACCTACCTTGCGGGTCCTGCTAACAAGCAGGGACGCATCTGCGCAGACAATGTGGTGCTTGGCAACAAACATCGGTACAAGGGCGCCATCAACACTGCTATCGTTAAAGTGTTTGAAATGACCGCCGGGGCAACCGGTATGGCATCCAAACACCTGACAGCGGCCGGGATAGAGCATATTGTGTCTACGACGCATAGTGGCTCGCATGCCGGTTATTATCCCGGGTCGCAGCAGATGACCATACAGATCGCTTTTGCAAAGGATAGCGGAAAGCTACTGGGTGCACAGGTTGTGGGTTATGACGGGGTGGATAAGCGACTGGATGTGATGGCGCATATTGTGCAAACCGGAGGAACGATATACGATCTGATGGAGTTTGAACACGCGTATGCGCCTCCGTTCTCATCGGCAAAAGACCCTGTGAATATGGCAGGCTTTGTGGCCGACAACATTATGCAGGAGCGTCTTCGCATCTTCTATTGGAATGAAGTGGCAGAACTGCCCGGCGATGCTTTCCTGCTGGACGTCCGTAATCCGGAAGAGTTTCATGATGGTGCCATAAACGGTGCAGTGAACATACCGGTGAACGAGATCAGGTCGGTGCTGGCAGACCTGCCGCGCGACAGGGACATTTACATTTATTGCGAGGCCGGGCTGCGTGGTTATCTGGCACAAAGGATCTTGCTGCAGAATGGATTTAACAGAGTGCGCAACCTATCCGGCGGCTACAGGCTATGGAATGCTTGCAACAATGAAAAGGAAATAATTTCACAAACAAATCACAAACAAACAGTATCATGAACAAGGTAATTACACTTTTACTGCTCGTATTGATGGGCAACATGGCATCCTGCCAGAGCGCAGGCAAAAAACTTCCTGACGGCACAACGTCTGTATCAGTAACAGTATCGGCAGATGATTTTCAGAAAAAAATGACTGCGCTGAAGGATGTGCAGCTGGTGGATGTGCGTACGCCTGAAGAATACAGGGAAGGGCACATTAAGAACTCGCTCAACATCAATGTGCAGGGCAGCAGTTTTGAGGCAGAAGTGGCTAAGCTGGACAAGAAGAAGCCTGTTATGGTTTATTGCCGTTCCGGTGGTCGTAGCGCGTCTGCTCAGCGTATGCTTATCGACATGGGTTTTGCGGAGGTGATCAACCTTGATGGCGGGATCCGTGGATGGCAGTCTGCAGGCAAGCCTGTTGAATAATAGCTGACACAACATTTTTAGGTTTTTTACGGCATATTTTGAATAATTTTGAGAAATATCCGTTAGAATAGAACGTCGCGGCGGGTCCGCGACGTTTGATTTTAGACAAGTTATGAGATCTCCGATAGTTGCACTTGGGCTTTTGTTGTTGCTTGCGGGCGGTTTGCCGTCGTGCAAGAAGTGGCAGGATCCTGCACCGCAGGACAATCCTCAGATCTCCAACCCTTACTGCAACGACCCCGATGCGGTCAATTACAACTGGGGCTTTCCCGGCAAACCCGATAATTCGGTGTGCTATTACGCTTCCGACCTTTTTCAGGGGACCTACCTGCTGCACGACACTATTTACGATCCGAACTCCGAATTGTTTCTTGCCGCAGATTCTATGTTGGTGACCATAGCAAAGACAGACAAGAAGAAGATTTCATTGAATGGTTTCTGTCTGTCGGGTCAGAAGTTGCTTTTCACCACACAGGCAGCGTACCTCGCCTCGGCAGATACTACAGTAGGTGATTCGCTTACCATTCATCCCGGGCAGATATTCTGCCGCCCTCAGGATACCGTTACCGGTACCCTCACCCGAGACAAGGTGGACAGTTCGCTTATCTACGTTTCATTTACCGTTGTCAACGACACGGGCACTACAATACATGTGGGCAGGGCCCGCCGCAAATAAAACATCTATGTTCACAGGCATTATAGAATCGCTGGCCAGAGTGGCCGCGATAGCGCACGAAGGCTCCAACATACACTTTACAATAGAAAGTCCGCTCACGAAGGAGTTGAAAATAGACCAGAGCGTGGCGCACAACGGTGTTTGCCTCACTGTGGTGAGCATAGAGGGTAATACCTATGTAGTGACGGCTGTGGCTGAAACGCTGAACAAAACCAATCTGGGCAAGTGGCAGGTGGGTGACCTCGTGAACATAGAACGCTCGCTGCGATTGGGCGACAGGCTGGACGGCCATTTTGTGCAGGGGCATGTAGATGCTACTGCCGAATGTATTGCTAAAGAAACGCTGGACGGTAGCTGGTTGTTCCGTTTCCGTTTTCCGGCGCAGTATGGTGCATTGGTAATAGAAAAAGGGTCTATCTGCATCAATGGTGTCAGTCTTACGGTGTTTAATACCGGCAAAGATGAGTGTACAGTCACCATCATCCCGTATACCTACGAGCATACCAATTTCAGCCGCATAGAAAAGGGCACGGTAGTGAACATGGAATTTGATGTGCTGGGAAAATACCTGCTGCGTATGCAGTAACTGATCGCCAATGCTTAGTTGAGCTTGGCGGGCACCACCAGCCTGAATTCAGGTATGGCCATAGTCAATTTCTTCTTATTGAACAGGTTCTCCATCAGGTAACTTCCATACATCTTTCCGAGATCGGTATTGAGGTTTACGCCTGATGTGTACTGATAGCTGTCGCCGGGCTGAATGACCGGTTGCTGACCAACTACACCCTCTCCTTCTACTTCCCTGTGTATGCCGTTGCCGTCTTTGATGTGCCAATGACGGCTGATGAGTTTCACCGGGTAAATGGTGAGATTCTCTATGGTGATGCGATAAGCAAAAAGGTGCTCTGATCGGAACGGATCGGACTGTGCAGGCTGGTAAAAGGTCTCAACCATAATACTTACGCCTTCTGTAATTTGTTGCACCATAGTGGTCATAGTTCGGGAACACAAAGATAAGGGGTTATCCGATACTTTTCATGCAGGCGGTCTTATGGGCCAATAGACAAAAGAGCCGCTTCGGTGAGGAAGCGGCTCTTTTTATGTTCATTACCCTTGCGGGAGTTATTCTTAGAAGTTACCCGGGTAGTACTCCACTTTTGCCTTCCTTGTCATTGACTGCTGCAGACCCTGGTCGATGGTGTTGGCCATCTGCCTTTCCTGCTGCATGCGCTGCTGGCCGATGATCTGGTCCATCATGCCGCCATCGGGTGGCAGTGGATTCTGAACACGGTTCAGAACAGTGATGAAGTAAACACCACCCTGACCCTTGATGCCCGGTGATACTGTGTTTGGCTGGAATGCGCTGTTGAACGTATAACCGATCACTTTAGGCTCATAACCGAGGTTAGCCACGTATGAACCACCCAGTACTACTGTGTCGGCCTGTGCAACTGTCTGCTGTGTTTCTGCAGCAATAGCATCAAGAGCTTTGCCTGCATAACGCTTAGATATCAGTTCTGTTTTCTTCTCTTCCCTGATGCGCTGCTCTACAACGGCACGGTCGGTAGGGCTGAGTGTACGCAGACCTTTTTCATTCACAGACACCAGTTTAGCAACAACATAGCGCTCATCGCCCAGCTGGAATACCTGAGATACATCACCAACCTTGTGCTCATACATCCACCTTACCACTTCGCGTGCAGGGCCCAAGCCGTTCACGTTGAAGTTGCTCACCTTCACGTTGTCGCCTACGCGCTTGTCAAGGTTCATTTTCTTTGCAGCCGCGTCAAATGCTTCAGGAGTAGTGTTCTTACCTGCAAATTCGTTGGCCATTCCGTAAAGCGCATTGATAGTACTGTCGCTTGGCGCCAGGTTCTTAGACACAATAGCAAGCTGGTTGCTGCTGCCTACGCCTGTTTGCTCCAGGATCTCGATGTAGTGGTAACCGGCATAGTTGTCGTTAGACACCTTTACTTTCTTGGTCTCACCAACTTTGCCTTCGAATGCGAAATCTGCGAATTCTTTCGACAGGTTCGGACGGTCCATAAGTGTGAAAGTGTATTCACCACCCTTGCTCGGATCGTCTTCAGTATAGATCTTCACAACTGAGTCGAACTTGCCACCAGCTTTGATAGCAGCGATAGCGCTGTCTATTTTCATGCTTGCAGCAGAATCTGTACGCATATCATTGCCTTGCTCCTTGGTTTTCACCAAGATGTGACGCAGTTTCACTGAGTCAGGAAGGTTCTGACGATCCGTAACTTTCAGGAGGTTGAAGCTGCCGCTTTCGTAGTATGGGCCGAAGATCTGGCCTACCGGCAGCGTCATGATCGTGTCGGCATAGCGAGATTTGAGTGTGCGCTTGTTGAAGTAAGCCTTTGTGTAGGAGTTCATCACATCGCTCTTACCGTTCACAAACGTTTCGATATCTTTTGTCGTTCCGAAGTCGGCACGCAGCTCTTCAAGAGAAGCAAGTGTGCGCGCTGTGTCTGCAGCAGACGGGATGATCTCGAAAGAAACATACTCTATGTTGCGTGTAGCCTCATCGTTGGTGAAGAGTGCTGCATGCTTCTGCATGTATGCTTTGATGTCATCATCAGATACTTTCACTTCTGCATCAGATACAGCAGAGAAAGGAACCTTTACGTAACGGATAGACGCGTTACCGTTCTGTTCAGCCATCATACGCTTCATCTGATACTTAGGCATGTATGCGCAGTTGGTGAACATTGACGTGTACTTGCGAACGCGTGCAGAGCGCTCTACGTAAGCTTTTACAGCAGCCCACTGTTCGCGTACTTTACCGTCCGGATCGATCTTGTCGCCGCGGTCGTTCAGTTCTTTTTCAAGACCTTTTACGCGACCCGGATCGAAGTTGCCCGACTGAGGATCTGCGAAAATGCGCTGACCACCAATAGTAAAGCCCTGCACCATACCGTCGGCATTGCCGCCATATATGAGCTGGTCTTTTTCTTCTTTAGATACGTCTATGCCCAGTTTGTCGCACTCGGCATTCACCGTTGCTTCAAACACCAGCATCTGTATCAGCTGTTCGCTCATCTGCGCGCGTGACGCGTCATCCAGCGGACGGCCGTTGTTGTACATAGAGTACAGTGTTTCGTATTCTTTAACCCTGGCACTATATTCTTTGGGGTCGATCTTAGTGCCGTTAATTTCCATCACATTGGCATCTCTGCCGTTGAACAGTGTAGAAAGAGAACCACTTGTAGCATCAGAAACGATGAAGCCAACCAGCGCCAGTGCAATGATACCACCTGCTATTTTTCCGTACTTGTCTCTTATTGTTGTAATTACAGCCATTGTAGGTTTGTATTGTATATTATATACTCAGTGTTTTTATTAGGGTTGGCAAATTTATGCGAAATTTTGAGATTTTAACAGTTTATCCCCCTAATTCAAAAACTTGTTGTATGTGGTTAATGATAATGTTTTAAGTGTGAAAGTGTAATATACGAATTAGAACCAGTTTCTGATACACATGAATAGACTTCGAGAGCACGCCTTAAACGGTAAAATGTCAAGTGGAATTGTGCTTGCAATAGGGAAGGCAGGGTATTTTGGTGTAAATAACTATCAGAATGAACAAAATGACTTATTTCCAGAACCCAGCTGCTATCCTCAATCCGAAGCAAATATTGCGGTCAATGAATATGTCTTTGCTTGCGCCTATCTGAGATATTGACGGACTGGAATGTACTATTACGGTTTCGTGCCTATTCCACATCCACCAACCACGAGAGGCCTCAATGCCGATAGCGAGGTTTTTTAGCACGGGTAGTTTCAATTCACGTTCAACTCCCAGGTATAGTTCAAAGGAAGGAATTGTATTGGGGAATTTCGGTTTGCTATAGTACGGTTCGGGGCGTGCATACCTGCTTTCTACGACCAGGGCTGATGGGACATAGTTATAACTTCCGTTATCAGTGGGATATTTAAAGTCAACGTAGGACATGCCCCAGCCGTTGCTCAAAAAGAGTTTATCAGCAATACCCACTTTAATGGTACCAGTCCAATTTTTTCCTAGTTTCTTCCGATAGCCAATAAGTACCTTGGGTCCCCAATATATAGTTCTGGCGCCATAGCTGCCAATACTGTTCCGGTAATCTCTTAATGCAGTCACAGCATTGGGGTCGAAATTGGTTAGGTCTTGTACGATTGACATATTATACCTCCTCTTTCCGTATTGAATTTCAACCGCAAGCGTAAGCCCGGAGGAAGTCGTACGTTCATACTGCAACGCCCAACAATGAGAATCCGGATTCACTGGGTCCAGGTGATTATCGGGGTTAATGCCATCGTATTTGATAGACTTTTTATCTCTGTAGTTTTGTCGGGAGTAAGAAAAGTAAAGCCTGTCATATCCGCTCACTTCCTGTGCCGATACAGCAGAGCTAAATAATATGACTAAAGCCAAAAGTGTCTTTCTCATTAATTTGCTTTTATCGCCAAAGCCCGACGGCTATCCTCAAACCGAGGGATATGTTGCGATCATAAAAAACCTCTTTGCTGGTCAATATATTACCAAATGACCGACTCGTCCAAATCGTCATTTCTTCGGTGTACGGCCACATAAACCAGTTTCTGCATCCTTCCACCCCAACTGACACATTTTTGATCACAGAGCTGTCGAAGGATCTTTCTATGCCTATGTACATTTCATAAGAAAGTAATCCTTCCGGGAACCTGTTGCGACCAATAACCCCCGATTTTTTCATAGCAGGGTCTCTGCCAAACTCATTGTTAATTTTTGTAACTAATGCGGACGCTCTCGTAAAGTTATTATCTTCCCAGTAGGAGATCGTATATTCATTTTGGTCCCAGTTTCCATCATAGAACAAACGCAACGAAACGCCTGCCTTTCCAATTATCGCGAGCTTCTGGTTCAGTTTTAATTTGTATCCAGACAGTAGTAGAAAGGTCCAATAATTTACAGCAACCTTTGTTTTGTTAGTAAAAAGAACGCCAGTGAGATTGTTGGTCGCTGTAGAGTCAAAATCGGACATATCCTGTTTGATAGTTATGTCGTAATGGCGGCGCCCAAATTGCAGACCAGTGCCGAGTACCAAGCCATAGCGGGTAACGCGCTCGTATTGCAAGCCCCAGTTATAGCCAATGGTGTTCTTTGCGTGGATATGTCCCTCAGGCGGACGTCCGTCGAACTTGATACTGTTTTGATCAAAGTAATTTTGTACGGTGAATGACGGGTATAGGCGACTGTACCCGGTTCGCTTTTGGGAATAAGAAAGGGAACCGGAAAACAAGAATAGTAATAGGATAGTTTTTTTCACGTTGTAAGTTAGCAAAAAAGTTCCAAAAACGACTAGAGGGGTGGATGGCTGAGTTACTAGCATCGCCGTGTGACGAATTCTTCTATTATGACATTCGGGTAGCTAAAAAGTTCATGCTTCGAAAGGATGTATTTCCAGCCAAAAAATGTTTTCTGTGACGCATGTACTTCCACTTCCCATCCGATGTCATCAGCATGGTAAGGGAAGTTTCCTTCGAAATGACAGGCATCTTTACTGTATTTATCAAAACGCATGTATACATATACTTTGTTTCTATTAAATTGACGCCACCTCCATCTTCCCCAAAAGTCCTTTTCCCAATGGAAAGCCTCAGTTCTAGCGACTGCCCTACCATTGGTTATTGTCCCAAATCCACTCTTGTATTGTTGAATTTTGTGTGTACCTCGAATCTTGCGATAGCCATCAGCTCGCTCTGCCCATCTTTCTCCCTCTTTGTTAGCACCAACGCCACAGCCAATGAGAACATTAACAGCGGTTGATTTCACAAGCGGTGGCATTGAGGACCAAAGTGTACCACCTGAAGAATATGCATAAATACTAATGGTATAGTTACCAGGATCTTTGTAAGTATGCGAGTTGAATGTACGTGCCGATAATATAGTCTTTTCGCCGTCTCCCCAATCAACTATGTATCCTACTTTGCTGACTTCATGCCAGGAATATTGTTTAGCAAACAGGGCATCTTCTCTATACTCTAGGAGCACATAAGTAATATTAACTTCACCAGTGCAATCGTTCACTCCCACGGTGGTATGTATCTTCGTTTCTAATGCGGTGGGCTTATTTGTTGGAGTTCCTTGAACGTCTGTGTTATATTGGGGTTTGGGGACGTATGGAACCCAAGAATCAGTTTTTAAATTACCAGAATCGAGGCTAGGATTTAAAACTCTAAGCCGACTGGATGCTTGTGTTATCAAAACACCTTCGTTATCGGCACCATTCTGCTTTAATACGATGTTTGTGGGAAGTAAACCATCAGTTTGTTTGATTCGATCGTCATTCGAGATATCAGCTGGATAATTCTGAATGTTCCACTCATCGACACGGAAATCGTTTGGATAATGCATTTCTATCGCCTTTACTTCCGCTAAGGTCGTTTCTTTACCTAACTGCTTAACCAAGGATCGAAGCTCGGAATTGAAACTGGACACAGAAACAGCAACATTTTCGTTGATGAATCGCGTTACATAACTCCCGATTTTCATTTCGCCACTTGGGCTGAGAAAACTTCGAAATAGCATGTCAGTTATGAAATGAATTTCTGGTATCTCCTCAAAACGTTCCCAGCCTTCCTGAGCCAGGGCAGCAAAGGCTTCGTTTGTCACCTTTCTAAGCGACAAGAACCCAATCTTTTTCTCAATACTATCAAAGAAGCCCTCTTGCGAAAGCCCAAACGCACTTTTTCCAACGTAATTGGTCATGTCTTCAAGATACTGGTAATATGAACTAAATTGTTCCGGATCTCTGAATGCAAGTACGTCACCCTCAACTTGTGGAAGATCTGCAAAATCTCTTGCTAGTACTCTGAAATTTCCTAACTGTGTCATCGAGGTATTCCCATCCATTTGACTTAGCAGTTTTTCTGGATTAACTGGGCTTTCATTTCGCCGGCCCATGTTTGAGTCAGGGTCGTATAAACTCGGTAGATGTTGCGCATAATCTTTATCATTCAGGCGCATTAAGTTGCTATTGATATTATCCTGTAGTCGGGAATTCATGTTGCCATTACATCCGCAATCGCCTTCAATTTGCGAACTCAAAAACGTATTATTTGCATTGGTCTTAGATTCCATAATGCCTATAGGCTTTATTAATATTAACAATCTTGTTTTTGTCACAATTATAAAAGATACTAGATAGGGTAGCTCCACTCTTCCCCTTCCACTGTTATTGCGAATGACTCACCATTTTCGGTAGATGCACCAAGTACATAGTCGGGCTGCAAATGGAAATTCAACTCAACAACTTGTTTCCAGGACGGTTCGTAAGCAGATTGAGATGTTTGTGGTACGACTATTTCTCGAAATAGCTGGTAGGCTCCGCCCCCATTGCCAATATACAGCCGGATAGCTCCGTTAATGGACGTGCTCCCCAATGCTTTGATAGTAACGTTCTTTACAAAAGATCCATTTGATGAAGCTGCGGGTGGGGCAGTGAATATCCGTACGATGGTACCATTACCGTTAGTGAAAGGGTTCGCTACACTTGCAACATTTACGCCCGTCACCGCTGTTACTTGTTTGAAATTGCAACATGTACTTGGCAAAGTTGAAGGATATTCCCAGTTGTAACCTTCGACAATAATGCTGAAAGAATTGCCAACCTGGGTAGTTGCGAGCAGCGAACATCCACTTTGCAATTCGAGGTCGCCAACAAGTGTCGTTTCGAAAAGTGGCAGTATCGGTGTAGGTGTAGGAGTGTTGGCTAACGCCGGTGTAACCGGAATATTTACCTCTTTAAACAACGCTGTGGTTACATTTTTTACAAATAGCCGTACCATACCGGTTGTAACGGGCGCTTGTGCTTTAATGGTAACAGATTTAATAACTGCACCGGAAAGGCCAGCTGTAAAAACAGTTGTAACAATTCCGGACGTTCCATCGAGATTTGAGTTAGCTACACTTATCACCGCTAATCCGGTATTGGCGGTGCGTAACGAATAATCATTGCAATTGTTTTGACACATTGTTTTCTTGATTTAGAAAGTGATGAATTTTTTTATTCTATAACAAATCTAAAGTGCAACAACATGCGAAATTTGAGGAAAAATCCGGCCTATTTTCAGGATTTACCCGCCCCCCCCCTTCTCATTTAAAATATTGTCGCCATTTGAAAACGTATCTACCTGGATAAAACCAAACCTCAAAGCAAAATGCGTAAGGCCAACCCTTCCGTTAACATTTAGCTTTTTGAACAAAGCTTCTTTATGTGACTCAACACTCTTGCTGGTCAAGCCCATTTTTTGTGCGATTGCATCATATCTTAAATCTGTAGTGCAGATCCATTTTAGCTAAATGATCTCCAACGCAGACAGTTTGGGAAGGCTGATTTCATTTCTTAAAACAGCGCGCATAAATTTTCTGGTTTCCGCGTCTGAGTAATAAATTCCTTCCTGTGTGATGGCTATAATTGCATCACGAAGATCTTCAGCATTGCTATTTTTGGGTAGAAATCCATTTGCTTTCAGCTGAATCATTCGAATAACGTATCTCTCATCGTTATGCACGCTTAACACCAGTACTCCAATTTCTGGCCACCTCTCTTTAAGCACCGCAACTGTAGCAAATCCATCCATGATCGGCATGTTGATATCAATTATGCAAATGGTGGGCAGCGTTTTTGAGGAGTGAATCTTATTGATCAGGTCCAAGCCGTTTTCCGCTTCAATAGTGACCTTAAATCCGGGCATTTTGTCTAACAATGTGGTGATGCCGCTTCGCACAACTTGATGGTCGTCGGCAACTGCAATGGATATCATGGGAATAGAAATTTGTAATACAATTTAGTGATTTCTTACACTCTTAACAAATATCCGCACTGGAAAAATGAAACAGACGACCGGCAATTACCGCAACTTTGTGGTCTGTACTTATTGATATGTTTAAACGTTAGCATCTGTTCTTTTCGAACATGCGGGTGCCTTCTCTATGTAAATACTATTTTGTGAGATACTTTCCCGTTAATATGCTTACCTTTGACGTTACTAACGCCGGGCAATAGTATGATCATTTCATTTGGGTCTAAAGACACCGAAAAAATATGGGAAGGCATACGGGTGAGTAAATTGCCGAACGAGGTACAGGAGATTGGCCGCAGGAAACTGAGAATGTTGAACAACTCGCATACAATGAGCGATCTAATGATACCTCCGTCCAACAGACTCGAAAAATTGTCGGGCAAATTGCGGGATCACTATTCTATCAGGATAAATGACCAATGGCGTATAGTATTCAAATGGGATAACGGCAATGCCGGTGACGTGGAAATTTGTGATTACCATTAAAAAAAGCGGTTTAGATGAAGACATTAAAGAACATACATCCGGGTGAAGTGCTGAAGGAAGAATTTCTGAAGGAATTGGGTATATCAGCTTACCGGCTGGCCAAGGAAACAGGCTTGCCACAGACGAGGATATCTGAAATAGTTCGGGGCGCCAGAAGTATTACCGCGGATACTGCTTTACGTTTGGCAAAATACTTCGGTAATTCGGCGAGATTCTGGCTCGGCCTTCAGGCCGACTATGACCTGGAAGAAGAGCAGCGAAGGAAAAGCAGTGAACTGGACAAGATCAGGCGTTTTTCGGCCAATGCGGCCTGATAGTGTCTCCCGCCCCCGGTTTTTTTCGTGTAATTTTGTCAACAGGGCACTATCCCGCTACACAACGCCACAATGAGCAAACAATACAAGCATCTCTTCTTTGACCTGGACCATACCCTGTGGGATTTTGAAAAGAACTCTGAGGCCACCATGCGCGCCCTTTATGCCGAATATGGACTGGCAGAAAGGGGCATTGAAGATTTTGATGCTATGTTCAAGGCATACAATGTGCACAACGATAAGTTGTGGGCACGCTATCGCAGCGGCTACATAAAGCGCGATGAACTGCGGTGGAAGAGGATGTGGCTGATGCTGCTGGACTTTAAGATAGCCGATACCAATCTGGCGCACGAGATCAGCACTGCCTATCTGGAGATACTGCCTACACAAACATTGCTGGTGCCGCATGCCAAGGAATTGCTGGAACACTGCAAGGACCGCTATGATATGCACCTCATTACCAATGGTTTTGAGACCACGCAACGGCTGAAGTTGCAGTACTCAGGCATTGCCCGCTATTTCAATCACCTCATCACATCAGAACGAAGCAACAGTATGAAGCCTCACCGCGACATATTTGAGTTTGCGCTACAGGCTGCAGGTGCCACCGCCGATGACAGCATTATGATAGGCGACGCGGTGGATATAGATATAATGGGCGCCATCAACGCAGGTTGGGATTCGGCCTACTACAACCCTCTGCGATTACCGCATGCCTTCAAACCCACCTACGAGGTGACCCACCTTGAAGAGCTGACAAGGGTGTTTTAGGAAATGCGGTACTGACACGCTGGAAGGATACAAACAGGCTTACTTGTCAATGCGTTTGTGGTGTAACGGTATAGAAGACAGAGTCAATGAAAAAGAGTGTATTAGTATTCACCAGCACGTTCTCATCGTGCATGTCTTCAAGTATCAGAACTGTCAACGAGCGCAGTATTCTTCTATGAAGCGAGCCTGTTCTTCTTTAATGATTGCTTTACTTTCGAGGTCCTTTTTAACCGTTGTACTTGTTTCAAAGCTTCGGCATAGTGAATTTCTGATTGCAATGCAATGATCCGCGCCCCCTTCAATGAGAGTTCCTTCAACGATATTTTTAATTCTTTGTCGGGTATCATCAGGTATCATTTATTGTAAAATTACGCTATTCTCCACTCATTTTTCTATCAGCACATTGCCGGTCATATCGGCAGGTACGGGTACACCCATGTAGGTGAGTATGGTTGGCGCAATGTCGCCCAGCTTGCCGGGTTTCAGCGACCCTGAGTAGTCGTTTGAGATAAGGAACAGCGGAACGGGATTGAGTGTATGCGCTGTGTTGGGCGATCCGTCCTCGTTCACTATGCAATCCGCATTGCCATGGTCGGCCGTCAGGAATACAGCATAGCCGTTGGCCAATGCAGCAGGTACAATGCGGCTCACACATTCGTCCACCGTTTCTACGGCTTTCACCACAGCATTCCACACACCGGTGTGGCCCACCATGTCGGGGTTGGCAAAGTTGAGGCAGATGAAATCGGCACTCTGCTGGTTGATCTCGGGCAGAATAGACTCGGTGAGTTCGCGTGCGCTCATCTCGGGTTTCAGGTCGTAGGTGGCCACATCGCGCGGCGACTGGGCCATGATACGCCTTTCGCCATCAAACGGCAGCTCTCGCCCGCCCGAGAAGAAGAATGTGACGTGAGGATATTTCTCGGTTTCGGCAATGCGTATCTGAGTTTTACCATTTTTCTCCAGCACCTCGCCCATAGTATTGGTGAGGTCTTTGTTCTCGAATACTACATGTACGTTGTTGTAACTCTTGTCATATTCGGTCATGGTCACATAATGCAGGTTCAACGGGTGCATATTCTGCTCGTGGAAGGCCTGCTGTGTAAGTGCCACGGTTATTTCGCGGCAGCGGTCGGTGCGGAAGTTGAAACAAACCACCACATCACCGTCCTTGATAACGGCATTAGGTGTTCCGGTCTTGTCACACACCACTATCGGCGTAATGAACTCGTCGGTTACATTGTGGTCGTAGCTTTCTTTTATGGCGGCTATAGCATCAGTGGTGTGCTTGCCTATGCCGTGTACCAGTGCGTCGTAGGCTACTTTCACGCGCTCCCAGCGTTTGTCGCGGTCCATGGCGTAGAAACGGCCGGTGACCGATGCCAGCAGGCAATTGGTAGCATTGAGATGGTTTTGCAGCTGCTCCATGAATGCGAGCCCGCTTTTAGGGTCGCAGTCGCGCCCGTCGGTAAAGGCATGTACGGCTACGCGCGGCACACCTGCCTTGCGGGCCAGTGTGCACAGGTCTTCAATATGGCTAATGTGGCTGTGTACGCCACCGTCGCTCACCAGGCCCATAAAGTGCAGTGTGGCGCCGTTCTGTTTGGCGGCCTCGAATGCGGCAAGCAGTGTTTTGTTGGTAGCGGCCTCGCCCTCGCGAAAGGCAACATTGATGCGTTGCAGCTCCTGATACACAATGCGGCCCGCGCCCAGGTTCAGGTGACCCACCTCAGAATTGCCCATTTGCCCGTCGGGCAGGCCCACGGCTTCGCCGCAGGTAGTGAGTTCAGTATTGGGGTAGCGGCTGTAGAGTGATTTTACAAATGGCACATTGGCGTTGGCGATGGCATCGGCCGATGGTACCTGACCATGACCCCAGCCATCCATAATGATGAGCATTGCTTTGCGAGACATGGCGCGAAATTAATCAATTTTGGCGGAGGGGGCGGCTGACGGGTGTCAACCCGGGGCCACACGAAAAGTTAAAACGGAATGGCAGGGGTAAATGTGGTATGGTTTTTGAACTATACTTTTTGCATTTCCGATCAGCGTGTGTGTTTGATGGAAATTAAGGTTACTCCGGAAATGCCCTTATTGATATTTCCATAAATGGGTGTCTTTTCAGGCACCCATTCTTTATTTGCAGCCGCGAACAGGGGCAAAAAGAAGAGGATGCCTGTGCGGGCACCCTCCGTTAATAGCGTACTGACATAGTTGCTTAAAGACCTGAAAGGCATATGCCTATTGTCATAGGCGTAATGGGTGGTCCGGCCTTGTCTTTGAATACAGGTGTGATGTTGTATGAGCCGAACACCGAAAAGTTGCCCCAGCCTATGCGTGCAGTCGCCGCAAAGTTCCACGGGCTGATGTAGCGCTTGGTGTTCATCTTATCCTTTATGTTGGCACCTTCTACAGAGCGCAGCGCCTTGGTGTGTGCACCCAGCAAAGTACCTACCTGCAGACCTATAGCTGCTTTAAAGCCTTTGTTGCGGTTGTCGATATTGCTGAAATAACGCAACTCGAAAGGTGCCTGCAGATAGGCGGTATTGAACTTGTACCTTTTGTAGTTGGCAGTGTCAGTTATAAAGGTAGCATCGGCACCCCTTACTCCGGTGTCAGACAAAGCAAGTTGCTGTTTGTCCATATACACGGTTGTAGTACCTATGCCCACACCGGTTGCAAAGCTGAAGTGAGTCTTTTTGATAGGGAAGTCGTAACAAAGGTATCCGTTGAAGGTGTAAGCAAACGGCTTAGGGTCCACAGAATCAGGTCGAACCGTCCAGCTGGTGTAGCCAAACTGAAGGAGTACGAAGTCGCGCGAGGGCTTGGAGATGGGTCGCGGCGCATCGGTGGTGGTCGTTTTATCTTGCGCCATCAGTTGGGATGCCGAAAGAAAAACAAGCGCTATGATAGCGAGGAAACGTTGCATAAGCTATTATTAGTGCGCAAATATAATAGGTGTGCAACGGATTATTTGTTAAAACTACGCAGGTCCTTTTGCGATAGCTACGTTAAAACACTGCCCGACACAACAGATATGGCTATGCTTTAACAGCACTTCATCGATATTCTTCGGTACTTCGGCCTGATTATTGTACTTGCCTGTTAAGGGTAGAAAGGAAAAAGGAATTGTGCGCTATGGATAACGAGAGAACACTTAATACAGTGGCTATTGTACTGATACTGACCCTTTCAATGGCATGTATCATATACCTCGCCTACATTATGATGCATTAGGCAGGATAGGGATATTTGGAAAGTTCTTCCCACATGATGTCAAATATCCGCTGCTTTAATGCCGGCAGATCGTCGAGCGTGAGGTCGGTGACGGGAACCGGTGGCAGAATAATGGCTCTGTTGGGGCCCGGCCACCACTTCCACCAGCCGCTATAATGCCAGCGATGAACCGTATCGGGGAAAATGACCGGCAAAATTGGCGTCTGTGTGTTGATGGCCAGACTGAATGCCCCGTTGTGGAATTCTTTTAGCGGTTTGCCGGTTTCGTTGAAGGTCCCTTCGGGGAAGATGAGGATGTCCCCCTCCTCTTTAAGTATGCGCCAAAGGGTGCGCATGCTGCGGGCGCGGCTTTTGGCATCGCCCCTTTCCACCATTACCGTGATCTGGCTGTAGAGGTAGCCCAGCAAGGGCACCTCAGAGAATTCCTTTTTGCCCAACGGTCTGAAATAGTGTGGCAATGCAGGGAATAACGCCAGAGGGTCGAGGTAGGAGATGTGATTGGCCACCACCACAAAACGCTGGCGGTGTGGCTTGTAGCCCGATACTGTCATCGGCATACCCATAACCAGGAACCACGCTTTCATCCAGCCGGTGAGCAGCCGGGCAATAGCTTTACGGGTACGCAGTGTATTGCGCGTACTGAGCGTGAGATAAAACGGCAACACTATGAGGAGGCCTACCAAAAAGGTGAGCAACACCCACAGGGCGTAAAAAGGTTGAAGGATCTTTTTGAGCATGCGCCTACTGCACGATTTGCGGGATGTTCGGGCGGCCCACTACCTGCTTGCCCTGCCATGGTATCATGGCCAGGAATATGCCCAATGCTATGAACGAACACCAGAAAAGCCTTTTGTACTTGCGGTCGTCGTCCATATTCTTTTTTGTAACGGCATAACCCACATGCACCAGCACTATGGCAATGACCATGGCCAGACTGTGCTCCACCGCATAGAAGCGCATGTACACATCTTTCATTAGTCCACCGCTGCTGAACATGCCGGCGCCTATCACTTTATAATAGTACAACAATGCTCCCAGCAACAATTGCAGGTCGCAGAAAATGAGCAGCATCAGTGCCATCTGTTTTTGTCCTTTTTTGAAAGGGCGTTTACCCGTCATCCCTACAAGGCTCTGGATAGTTACGATAAGGGCGAAAATGAGGATGAAATAGCGCAGAACACTATGAAGCAATACGAAGTGGGAGAGATTGGACAACATAAAAAGGTGCTTTTAAAAGCCAAATTTGATTAATTGTTTCGAACAATAAGAGGGGTAAAACCTATGTCCCTATTTCAAAAATATATTTTTTTCAACAAAAAAACTGCTCATCTGTAATTCTCTGAGGAAAAACTGTCTGTCTTAGACGGTTGTTACCAGCCCATACGCAGGCGCAATTGCTGTATGTGGGCAGTGTGTTGTCGGCTGTGCCATGCATATAATGCCGCGAATTCCCACACTGCTATTGTGCGTTTGTGCTCGGGATGAAAAACGGTCCGTTCCCATTGCGCGGGGGATAGCGATTCCAGCAATGCCACCATGCGGCGGTGCAGGGCATGCAGCATGGTCACCGAAACGTTGACGGGCACGCTATCCACGTCGGGCAGAACGGCCCAAGCGTTCTCGTCATAGGGTTTTACCGTGGGATTGTCTTCTGTCAGTGCCAGTTTGATACGTATATAGGCATTGAGATGGCTGTCGGCCAGGTGGTGCACTACCTGCTGAATATTCCAGCCGCCCTCTCGGTAGGGTACGCGCAGCTGGTCGGCATCAAGGTTCTCTATACATACGTCCATCCACGATGGAAGCGCTTTCAGTACGGCTATCCACTCCTGCAGCAGGTCGGTGGTATAGGCGTCCGGACGCACGTAGCGGCCAATAGGGTATTTGATCTCTTCTATATTCGCTTCCATATTATGGTCGGTCAGTTTGATTTCGTGAACTGTTTATAAAAATTCAATTCTGTTTCAGTTGGTCGGTAGCCCTTGCCCGAGCGTGCGAAGTGGTTGCGCTGCGAAAAGTACTCGTCCAGTATGTCGCCGCCATTGGTGCATAATATCACCACATCCGGTTCCGTATAGCGCGCCTTCTCCTGATACAGCGAAACATAGTCTTCTATGGTATAATTGGGATGACCGGCATTGATGAATTCTTTATCGGGAAATGCGCGTTGCAGGTAGGTAGTGATGGTATGGTCGTCATCAAGATCGGGAGTCAGTATTTTCTGATCGCCCAGCAAAAGTACCCTTTGTTTCGACTTGGGGAAGGTGATATTGTACCCCATGCGCAGCCCCTGATCGTTCACATGCATGCGCACTGCAGGTTTTCCTTCCGTTTCTTCCGCGTCCGGTTTCAGCAGGTCGCCGAAAGAGTAGGGCCTGTCGGCAGTAGTAAGCGCGGTGGTATTGGTGTAGTCGTCATACTTGGACACGGCACCGGCAAGCATCTTAGCGGCCATTGACGCACCGGCCTTAGACCAGTTGCCGTTCACCGGCGCACGGTTGGGGTCATTGACTGTTGTCCACTCTGAGATGTCTGGTGTGAGATCTATCCTGTCAATGCTCTGATTAGTGCACAGTTGGGTGATGAATGAAATGCCGTAGGTATTGGAAGGCGAGGCGAATTTGCCCACATCCGGTCCCATTATCACCACAATGAATTTGGCATTGTCGGCAGTTACTGCCGCATGCAAAGCCACCAATTGCTGCGAATACCGGCTTTGCAGCTCACCAAAAAGGCGGTTACTCCCCAGGTCCTGCAGCAGCTCCTCGCCGGGTATCTTGGGGTAGTCTTCCATTGCGGTCTTGCGCCCTATCTTGTTGGCAAGCTGGTTGATGTCCGACGTCTTGTTTTTGCTGTCGTTCCGTTCTCCGCATGACGACAGCGACAACGCACCACATAGTGTGCCGATCAGTAACATAAGTACGGTATCGTGGGGGTAGCGTTTCATGATCTTATCAGACACCATAAAAGTAGGACATACCAATTAAAAAGCCCCGGCAGAACCGGGGCTTCACTAAATAAAATAATTGTGACCTACTTACTGCCGGCCGGCTTTTTTGCCGAACCCGGTTTGTCAGCGTCCTGTATCTGCTTCAGCAATGCATCTTCAGGTGCAATAGCCGCCAGTTTGTCCATGTACACTTTCAGGTTCTCCTTGTCTTTCTTCTTATAGTAGTAAAGCACGAGGTACTGATAAGCGATCTTCATGTCGTTCTTCTTCTCATAATTAGGACCTACTTTCTCCAACCACTTTGTGAAGTGTGGAGTAGCAAGACCTTCTGTTGCTTCAGAGTCTATAGCAGCGGCAGCACGGCCATGCCAGTAGTAAGCTGATGGCTGATCGGGATACTTGGCTTCGAACTCTTCGAACGCTTTCACAGCCTTATCCATGCTGTTGCAGTAGTAGAACATATAACCCCTCCAGAAGTAGTCAAGCGGCTGTGTGCCCGGATTCGCTTTCACAAGCTTATCATACCACTCGGCAGCATTACAATATTCTTTCTTTCCCTTGAATGCCTCTGCAACCTCGCGGTACACGTCAGATTTGTTCTTGGTGGTGTCGCCCTCGATGCCCTTTGTGTAGTAGGCACCGGCTGAGTCGAGCATGCCGAGTTTCAGGAACAGTTTACCATATTCCAGGTAAGCACCCGGCAATATTTTCTTAGGGTCCTGCATAGAAAAGTACTTACGCAGGTTGGTGAGTGCCGCCATAGAGTCATTGCAGTTCACCTGCGAGAAACCAAGGATACCTGTCAGCTCGGTGATGCGGGCTGCATCGCTTTGTGTGCCTATCAGTTTTTCTGCAAGCTTGGCAGCATCGCAATAGCTCTGTGCCTGATACAGGGCGCGTACGTACTCTAACTGGTCTTCGTTTGTATTGTCAGAGTGAGACAGGTATTCTTCCAGGTTCTGCAGTGCCAGTTTGTACTTGCCTGAGCGTGAGTAAGCGTTTGCCAGTGCCTTGTAAGGCAGTGGGTTGGTGTTGTCCGCATCTTTGGCGCGTGCGTAGTTGTCCAGCGCGCTCTGGTAGTTGCGGGCTTCGTACCACAGGTCACCTATGCGGGTGAATGCCAGAGAGTTTGTTTTGTCTTTTTCAGTCACCATTTCATAGTTGGTCATGGCTTCACCACCACCTCCCGGTGTTTTCCTCATAGCGTCGGCAAGGCCAATGTGCACATCGGCATTATCACCACCGGCATTCTTTACCAGCACATCTTTATACCATGCTATAGCCTGTGCGTAGTCGCCACCTTCGCTGTAAGTAATAGCGTCTGCCGCGTATTTCTGTGGCAGGAAGTCTTTCTTCTTTGCTTTTGCGGCGAGCGCTTTAGCGATGTTGTTGCCGGTAGTAACATCTTTCTTGACAAATGCTACGCGGGCAGTACCTGATATATTCGCCAGATCTTCGGGGAAGCGTGCAAAGGCGGCAGCAGCCTGATCGAGGTTGCCTGTAGCAATGTGCAGGAGTCCGAGATAGTAGTTGGCCATCGGGTCTTTTTCTGCAAGTGGGGCCAGGACAGCCTGTGCCGATTTGTACTTTTTGTAGTTGTACAGCTTGATACCATTTTTCACTGATGCATCCTGCGCGCCGGCTGTAAGGCCGAAGGCAACGAATGCGAGCATCACCATTATTCTTTTCATGTTCTGCGTGGCACGTTTAGTGCCGTTTTGTTTATTGGATTAAGAATGATCTACTGATTTATCTGTGCGTCCCTGATGACCATCTCTGATCGCACCGGGAACATGTGCGCGTGGAAGAAAACCAATTGCCCACGCTGGTTACTTATGAAATTTGCAAAACCCGTGCCAAGCCCGTGGTAGCTTTCGCTGTTGATGTAGTAGAGATGGCGGGTCAAAGGGTAGGTTTTAAGCGCTATATAGGCCTGATATGGCTGCACGAACTCGCCTGTAGCATCGTTCTTGATGGCTGCAACTTTAACACTTTTTATGAAAGCGCCCGTGTTATTAGGGTCTGAAGAGTCGCTTACGTAGCCCAAACCCACAAAGCCTATCGCGTTGGGGTTCTTCATCACATAATCCACCACTTCGGCATTGCCCTTGGCAGCAAACACATTACCTCCCATTTTTTCGCCCTTCAATACCGAATCGTTGATGAACCGAACTGTACTTGATGCCTGGTTGTCGAACACTACCGTGTATTTTTTGTTGTACTGACCGGTAAGTATCCCCTTCAGCATGTTCATGTCCAGAAGTGAGTCCGGCGATTCGTTGTTAAGTATCACCGCCACCGCGTCTCGCGCCACAGCCAGAGAAAACGGATATATCTGGCGCGACTTGCAGGCGTCTTTTTCCTGCAGATTCAGGTCGCGGGTCACCAAAATGAGCCTCGCCTTTTTATCAAAGTAATCTTTGAAACACTCAGCTTCCGGCTTGTAGTGTATGTGCACTTTGGCATCGGGGAAGCTGCTGTCGAAGATGGTACTGATCTGTTCCATCACCGGGCGGTAGGTCTCATCTACCGAAATATCTATCTCACCCTTGCCCAGCGAATCGGGGTGTGCCGGACGATCGTCGCAGGAAGCGAAGAAGAAAACCGACAAACATATAAATAAAAACCTGCTTCTGATTCGCATAAGGAACGCAATTTTACTCAATAATTTATAGATACGGCGGTGTTATATCTACTCTAACAATAATTTAACACCCGTTTTGGTGTCCGGTTTGCCCACGCTTATTTTGAGGCAAATAAATGATAATCAACGCTTTGTGTTTCTATTCCTTGTTCTGCGCAGCGCACCTATTGCGGTGATGCCGCGGTAGATGCGAAAGGCACCATAAAGCACCATGGCCGATCCCAGTACCCAAGCCGACGTAGTGCTCAGTTCCAGTGCGCCGAACTGTTTCAGGCTCACCAATATGACGCCAAGAATTATGTAGATGGCTCCCATGGCAATATCCAGGCTGGTGCGGAATGAGCTGTATGTGGCACTTTGTTCTATTCTGTCGTCGAGGTTCATTACCGTGAGTTTGAGTGCAAAATTACTTTGTCTGATCTAAAAGAGCCGAAGAATTGAAAATTCCACAACAGCGGGCATCGATACAATCGATAAAATAATACTTGTATTAATTTTAATTACAGGGCCGGTGTATTATTTTTGCTCTTTCTTATAGATAAATATGCCCATACATTGAAAAGACCTCTACTTGTTGCCATTTTCTTAGTCACCTGTTTTTCTTTATCTGCCCAGATGAGCCCATGGAGCAGAGCTTATGATATGCGTCCATACTCCATGGCGCTCACACTCACCAACCCTGCTAATGCAATGTCCCGCCTCGGCGTGGGAATAGAGTACCGTCGTCGCAATTTCAGCTACATGAGCACCTACAACCTTTATACAGGTGTGTATGAGGGCAAGATGCAGGACTTTACATGGTCGTTTTACATGCGCAATCGTTGGGTGCACCGCAACCGCAAATGGTACCACCAGGACTATATTTATGTAAAACTGTTTAGCGGAGAATCAGAATATCTTGCCAACAAGTTCGAAGCTATTGGATTGCCCACCAACTATGACAGGGTGTTGTACGATTATGCCGGGATAGGTTCTGGTTACGGTCGTCGTTACCAGCGCGGCATTTTCTTCATTTCCGTGAAGGGTGGGCTCCGCGGCACTTATGTGGGCCTTACAGAGGAAGACAAATTGTATTACCGTCTCTTCTATATCACCGGCCCCGGTGCGGTCATAGAGTGTACTGCCAACTTCGGTATCCAGATCTGATGAGCTACACACTGGCATTGGCTGCAGCCCGCAGGTAATTTATGTACCACATAACACAACTCAGTATCAAAGGGTCTTTCGCTTCCGCATAGTTATCGTCCGTTTCAATTTCCAGTCCCAGCGTTCTGAACGCCCATTTGTTGGGCTGTGTCACTTTTACAATCTCCATACCGGCTTCGGTAAACAGCCCCACATGGGTGCGTAAGAATCCTACTCTGCGTATGGTGTAGGTAGGGTGCCCGGTCAACTGTAACTGAAAGCTGTTCATCCCCTTGAACTTCATCATTCCGGCAACAGTATCGTTGTCCAGTATCTCTATTCTGCGGCTCAGCCATTGTGCGGGTTGGGTATGCCACATCCGGTTGCCGGCCGTTATCTCGGCTGAACGGTATATGAACCTCGACGGATAAACCACGGTAGCAATAGTGTTCTTGTTGGCATCGAGTACCTCGTAGCTGCGGTTGATGGAGCCTTTGGCGGAAAGGTGCATATAGTGTGTTATTTTCATTTAAAGATATACAACATAATCCGTAACGTGAAAATGGCCTGCAATCCTTTCCTGTTTTCTATTAGTTTTGCAGCCTATATAATTACAGACACATTACCAGATGCTTACAGCTAACGAGATACGCCGGCAATTTTTAGATTTTTTCCGCAAGAAAGGGCATGAAATAGTGCCATCAGCACCCATTGTAGTGAAGAACGACCCTACCCTGCTTTTTACCAATGCGGGTATGAACCAGTTCAAGGACTATTTTCTGGGCAACGGACAGCCTACCAGCAATCGTATAGCCGATACGCAGAAGTGCCTGCGTGTGAGTGGTAAGCATAACGACCTGGAGGAAGTGGGTGTTGATACCTACCACCACACCATGTTCGAGATGCTGGGCAACTGGAGCTTTGGTGACTACTTCAAGGAAGAGGCCATTGACTGGAGTTGGGAACTGCTCACGGAGGTTTATGGCATACCTAAAGAGAAACTGTACGTAACTGTTTTTGGTGGCGACCCTGCCGAAAATCTGCCTATGGACCAGGAAGCATACGATTTCTGGAGGAAGCACGTAGCAGAAGACCGCATATTGTTGGGCAACAAAAAGGACAACTTCTGGGAAATGGGCGATATGGGTCCGTGTGGGCCTTGCTCTGAGATCCATGTGGACTGCCGCACAGAAGACGAAAAGAAAACAATACCGGGCAAGGACCTGGTGAATGCCGACCATCCGCAGGTGATAGAGATATGGAACAACGTGTTCATGCAGTTCAACCGTTTGAAGGATGGTACACTGGAACCATTGCCTGCCAAACACGTAGACACCGGCATGGGGCTGGAGCGACTGGTGCGTGTGTTGCAGGGCCGTCAGAGCAACTATGATACAGACCTGTTCACCGGAACCATCACTGCTATCGAGCAGATAACGGGTAAGAAATACGGTTATACCGACAGCCGTCCCGACATTGCGTTCCGCGTATTGTCAGATCATATCCGTGCAATAGGCTTCACTATTGCCGACGGTCAGTTGCCATCTAATACCGGTGCGGGATATGTGATTCGTCGCATCCTTCGTCGTGCCGTTCGTTACTATTATTCATACCTCGATTACAAGCAGCCGCTCCTTCACCAGCTGATGCCGGTGTTGGCAAAACAGTTTGAGGATGTATTCCCCGAACTGCAGAAGCAGATAGACCTTGTATGTCGTGTGGTGAAGGAAGAGGAAGATGCATTCCTGCGCACACTCGATAAAGGGTTGAAAAAGATCGACGATATCATCAATGAGACAAGGAGTAGAAATACACAGACCATTGACGGTAAGGCGGCGTTTGAACTGTATGATACCTACGGCTTCCCTATTGACCTCACAAGGCTGATAGGCAGCGAGCAGGGCCTGCATGTCGATGAGGCTGCGTTCACTGCAGAGATGCAACAACAGAAAGCGCGCAGCCGTGCTGCAACTGCGCTCGATACAGATGATTGGGTGGTACTGAAAGAGGGCGGTACCGACTTCGTTGGCTATGAGACCCTTGAAGCGGATGCGTCTATCATGAAATATCGCCGCGTAAGTGCCAAAGGAAAAGAACTCTTCCAGCTGGTGCTGAGCGCTACACCGTTCTATGCCGAGAGTGGCGGTCAGGTAGGCGATACCGGTACTCTGGTATTCCCCAACGAGACTGTTGCTATAGTTGATACCAAGAAAGAAGATGGCATGATCATTCACTTTACGCCAACGCTGCCCGAGAACGTATCGGCGCCGGCTGTGGCGAAAGTGGACGCCGAAAAGCGCAGTGCTACAACGGTGCACCATAGTGCCACGCACCTGCTGCACGCGGCGTTGCGTCAGGTATTGGGTACACACGTCGCACAGAAGGGTTCTTTGGTGAACGAAGAACACCTCAGGTTCGACTTCTCGCACTTTGCTAAAGTGAGCGATGAGGAGATCAAACAGATAGAGACCATCGTGAACCGTAAGATCCGCGAAAACGTTCCGGTGGTTATAAAGACCATGAGCAAGGACGATGCTGTGGCCATGGGCGCTATGGCACTCTTCGGTGAGAAGTACGGCACCATGGTGCGTGTAGTGATCATGGATGCAGCATACTCAATAGAATTATGTGGTGGTACCCACGTTGGTTATACCGGCGAGCTGGGCTACTTCAAGATCACGAGCGAAGGCGCGGTGGCTGCAGGTGTGCGCAGGGTAGAGGCGGTAAGCGGCAAGGCTGCCGAAGATTTTATCAATGAGAAGCTGGAGCTTATCAATAACATATCGGCTCAGTTGAAGAATGCGAAGGACCCTGTAAAGGCAATTGAGAAATTGCAGGAGGAGCGCAGTCAGCTGGAAAAGCATGTAGAGAGCCTGGAAGCCCGTCAGCTGGTGGGTGTGCGCAACGAGCTGCTCACCAAGGACGAGATCATCAACCAGATCTCCTTTATTGGTCAGATGGTGACAGTGAGCACTGCCGATGCACTGAAGAAATTGTGTACCGATCTTAAATCGCACCTCAACGATCATGTGATCGTTCTGTGCGCCAATATAGATGGCAAAGCATTTGTGGCGGTGGGTGTAGATGATAAAGTGAATGCTGCCCGCGGACTGGATGCCGGCAAGATCATCAAAGAACATGTGGCGCCGCTCATCAAGGGTGGCGGCGGCGGTCAGAAGTCACTGGCTACTGCCGGTGGACAGGACGTTGCAGGCCTGGCCGCAGTAATAGAAAAAGTAAGGGGACTGTTGTAAACAACAACAGCTCAGAAATAGCACAGGCTATTGCAGGATCTCTTCCTTGCAATAGCCTGTAGTGTTTTGTAGCGGATCATCGCTTCCACAAAAGGCTGCCGTCTCCATAACTCAGAAAACGATAGCCATTGTTCAGTGCATGGTCATATACCCTATGCCAGTCGTTGCCTATAATGGCTGCCACCAGCAGCAGCAGTGTAGATTGTGGTTGGTGGAAATTGGTGACGATACCATTTGCCACACGCAGGTTATAACCCGGCGCTATCATAATGCGGGTGCGGGTTATAAGCCGTTCCATATCATGCTGCTGCATATAGTGTACCAGTGCTGTCAATGCGGTGGCAGTATCGTGTTGCGGTTGAAAAGTATAGGCATCCCATTGATCAATGGAAATATCCTGCAGGTTCAGCGGTTCGTTATTCAGTATTTTGTTGCCCAGCCAATAGATCGTTTCTATGGTGCGCAATGAAGTTGTGCCTACTGCAACTATGTTGCCATTCAGTGCAGAGATCAACTTATTTATGGCACCGGTGGTCACCTCTATCCATTCGGCATGCATGTTGTGGTCTTGCATGGTCTCGGCTTTCACCGGTATAAAAGTACCCGCACCCACATGCAGCGTTACAAACGCCGATCCTATTCCTTTGCCCGCAAGTTCGTCCATGACTCTGGGCGTGAAGTGGAGTCCCGCAGTAGGTGCAGCCACACTGCCCTCGTCTTTTGCAAATATTGTCTGGTAGGTGGTTTCATCGCCCTGTTCTGCATTGCGGCGCAGGTAGGGTGGCAACGGCACCTTACCCATATAATGCAGCACCTCTGCAAACGTCAGCGACTCATCGGTCCACTTCAGCCGCAGTATATAGCTGTTCGCTCTTTTTTCCTCTATGTGGGCAGTGAGTGTGAAGGCCGGTTCTTCGCACACCATTTGCGGCACTGTATCTTTCTTCCACTTCGATGCGCCGCCCACCAGGCATTCCCACAGCACCTCGCCACGGGTGTGCATCGCCGTTTGTATGTCGCCATATTGCTCGTGTGGTGCCAGGCAGAAGACCTCTATGGTGCTGCCTGTTTCTTTCTGAAACAACAGCCGTGCATGCACCACCCTTGCCTGATTGAACACCATGGTTGTATTGGCTGGAATATGAGCAGCCAGATTGCGGTAGGTGTCTTCTGTAATTTGTCCTTCACGATACACCAGCAGGCGCGAGGCATCGCGTTCCGCAAGGGGATAGCGGGCTATCCGTTCATCGGGCAGGTCGTAGGTAAAATCTTCTATGCGCAGTTCTCCGGGGTGCATAATCATTGATTCAGGTGGGCGAAATTACGTATTCGCGGCTTTACAGACCTATCCCTATCCCCATCTCACCCATTTCAGCCACATTCAGGTGGGCTTTCAGTGCGGTGTACAGGCACAGTTCTTTCAGCGGACCCTTCTCGCGCAGCACGCAGTAGTAGTTTAGGGTGACTTTTTCGTAGATGTCTTCTTTTTGCAGATAGCCTTTTACCAGATAGGCACCTGCCTGCACCGCTATGCCCACTCTGCCCAACAAAAACTCGTTGCCAGCCAAAATGGCGCTTTTGTAACTATGTTGTCGTTCGTTGCCAGCTTCCAGGCCGTTGTTGCGCATATGTGCTGCCAGATTGGTGTGGTAGGAGTAATCTATACCTGCAAAGGCTTTATTCATGCCACGCCACCTGCGGCTCATGGTTGCCGTGCCTACATACACCGGGTACAGCGGTCCACCCGCGGTATTGGACGACACCAGTGACATACTGCCGCGCAGTTGCAACAGCCAGCGGTTGCTCAATTCAGGCAGTTCCTGCACCATCAGCGCCGGCCTTGCCGTTACCGGAAAGTAGCTGACCCCAAGTGAACCACCTGCCACATTTACGCCCAGATTGGGTTTGCGCACCGATCCGTTCGAGATATGGGTCACAAACCCGCCCGCATGCAGCAGCCAGTGTTTATTGACGTGCCAGGTAGCCGCCGTGTTGATCATGATAAGGTCATTCACATGCGCGCCTATCGCCACATTTACCGTGTTCACGGGGTCGGTACGGTTGAAACGGCGGGTCACATATCCGATTCCGTTCCCCAGTCGTAGCGTCCATTCAAGGTTACGCCCCGTCACTAGCGGGAACGTGATATTGGGGTAAATGCCCGCCATATTGCCGTAAACAGCGTCGTTGCCGTAATGCAATCCCACCACACCAACGCCGATTTTGGGATAATGCCTCCGTTGCTGCCACGCCTTCCTGCCATCGGTATGCCATACCAGGTTCACATCCATCCCTGTTGTGAATGTCGGAATAGGAAGGGTGAACTTCGCTTCATGTTTGAATACCCTCCCGCCAAGTATGCGGGCATCTATCCCGAAGCCGGGTGCGGTCTGTGCGTGCAGCAATGAACCCGGAATGACTATCCACACCAGGAGCACCGCACACAGTATGTGCCGGTAGTATTGGTGTCGGAAGATGCCCTGGTTCATGTTGGTGCAAAGTAACACAGAAATCAGCCCCAGTGTACATCTGCACGGTCCCTGCCGCCTTATCCCCAATAATCTGTAATTTCGTTGCCGCAAACAGTAAATATGATTGGCAAACAATATCGGGCATCGCTGCTCATAGCAGAAGATGAAGAGACACTGAGGGAGGCGCTGAAGCTGAATATGGAGCTGGAAGGGTATGAAGTGACCACTGTCGATAACGGTCCTGCGGTTATCAAGGCGGTGAAGAACGAATACTTCGACCTCATCATCCTCGACATCATGCTGCCCGATATGGACGGTATCACCGTTTGCGAGACCATACGCATGCAGCACAATGATGTGCCTATCCTTTTCCTTTCGGCACGCAACAGCGGGTCCGACAGGGTAGAAGGCCTGCGCAAGGGTGGCGACGACTACCTTACCAAGCCCTTCAATCTGGAAGAACTACTGCTGAGGGTAGATAAACTGGTAACCAAGAACAAGAAAATTAAGGAACCACAGGCAGTAAGCGACACCTACGAGTTTGAAGGCTGTGTCATCGACTTCAGCGCGCACGAATGTGTGGACAAGAACGGAGAACGCCGCGAATTGAGCAAGAAGGAAGCCGCCCTGCTGCGCCTGCTCACCGAGCACGAAGGAGAAGTGGTATCGCGCGAGCAGATACTGCAGATCGTGTGGGGTTACAACGTTTACCCTACCACGCGCACCATTGACAACTTTATCCTCAATTTTCGCAAGTTCTTCGAGACCGATAGCCGCAACCCTCGCCACTTCCATTCCATCCGTGGCATCGGGTACAAGTTCACCCGTTAGTACACATTACATGTCGTAGCGGCGGTCCACTTCCTTCTTCACACGATCTACCATAGAGAGTGTGGCCGGGCAGTGCATGATGTTGGCCTTGAACATATCGTTATACAGATCGAAAGGCTTCAGATGATGATGCGGGAAGCCGGCACAGTCGGCCGGGCGCACCTCATATATGGAGCACATATTATTCTCCAGGAACTGGCAGGGCTGTGTTTTGTTCACCCAATCACCTGTTTCTTTTTCATGCAGTAGCCATTTGTCTTTAAACTCCTTCGGCTTCATGCCCAGGTGTTTGGAGATGCGGTTAATATCTTTCACCGTGAAGGTTGGGGTCATGGTTTTGCAGCAGTTGGCGCAGGTAGTACAGTCTGTTTCTTTCCACATGGCTGCATCGGCCCGGTCAGCAATATCCTGCAGGTCGGGCGGAACGATCTTGTCCAGTTTGTCAAGGAAAGTAGAGAGAGATTTCTGTTTGCGTTTCGCTGAGGCTCTGAATTTGGCTAAGTCCATACTGCTGTAAATATATATTGTTTCCTGCAACGTTGTCAACAGGTACAGAATTTATCACAGCGGCCGGCCACCTTCGTTCTGCATAGCCGCCAGTTCGGTCGGGGTATAGTCGTCCGTCCAGCCCGGTTTCAGCGGTGTGCGTGTCTTTATCAGCACAAAAGCAGCTACCACAAAAACCACTGCGCCGGCTACTGCGTAGTAAACAGGAACGGTATCGCTGTCCACAAACGCCTTTATAGTGGCATTGCTTCGCCCCATATAGCTCAGCACTACCTGGAACCCGTTAAAGAAAATGTGCCCCGCTATGCTGCACCAAATGGACCCGGTGAAATAATAGAGCCCGGCCAGTAATGAACCTGCAAGGAATATGGACAGATAGCCATAAACATTGGCATGAGAATAGGAGAATACGGCTGCTGTGAACAGCATAGGCACAAGCATGCCCCGCGATCTCTTCTTTACAAACCGCATCATTACTCCTCTGAAGAATAGCTCTTCACCGATGCCCGGGATAATGGACATCACAACAAATGTGCGCAGGAAGTCGCCAAACGTCGGCATCAGCATGATAGCCTCATTCATCTTCATTTGTGCCTCGTGTGCGGTCTTTACATCAGCCCCGAAGTTGAATTGCTGCATAGCCGTTTGTATCAGCAAGAGCAGCGGCATAGCGCCTGCCATTAACAGTATCGAGAGTAATAGGTGCATGGGTCTTGCAGGTTTGCGCAACCCCAGGTACTCAGCAGGCCGGGGTGTGGACAGATAGGCAAACGCCGTTGCAGGAACAAGAAATACAAACAGGTTCTGTAATCCCTGAAGTGTGACAAAAGCTTTTATCAATGCCGTGGGACTCTGCGGTGTGATACCCGACAACTGACTTACTGCAAAGCCCGTCAACTTAGTGAACACGCTGAGTGTAATGGCTCCTATCCCCGCCATGAATGTGAACGACATCAGCAAGAACAGCATCAATTGCATGCCCCACGGATACGTTCTGAAATACCTCATTACCATAGAATGTTGTGTGGCTGCAAAGGTAATGGAAGCCACCGATAGGAGTGTTGCATCATTTTTTAAGTAAGGGTGTATGTTTGATTTTCGTAAATTTGGTTCAAACCTGAGATAATGGGACAAGCAGCGCTAAGGAGCAAACTCCATGAATTTATCGATTCTTCCGATGATGAGAAGATTGAGGCGTTGTATATCCTTTTGAGCGGAAACGTATCATCGGGTTATAGCTATTCGGAGACCGAATTGAATATGTTGCACGAACGTGCCGATAAATATCTCTCCGGTTCAACAAAAACCTATTCTGTAGAAGAGTCTTTAAAGCTGATCAGGCAACAACATTTACGGGATGACCTATAGGTTGGAGATAACTGCTGCTGCACATGCTGACATGGCAGATGCTTACGGTTACTATGAAAAGAAGAGGATCGGTTTGGGAGAGGACTTCCTTAATGAGGTAGCAGGACAATTCGCAAAATTATCCGAAGCCCCTCTAAATTACTCTTACATTGGCAATTCACATACGCTGAGAGATGTAAAGGTCAAACGCTTTCCCTATGTCATCGTGTTCCTTATCTCCGAAGATATTGTAGCGGTTTTGGCGGTGCACTGCACTTGGCGACGTGCTTTACTTCCCTGATATTTTATTTCACTATCCTTCCATCCTGCATGTGCAGTGTGCGGTCGGTCATGCGGGCAAGTGCATCGTTGTGGGTGATCATCACAAACGTCTGTCCCAGTTTGTCGCGCAGGTCCAGGAAGAGTTGGTGAATGTGATGCGCATTCTCGGTATCGAGGTTACCGGTAGGTTCGTCGGCCATCACAACAGATGGCTTGTTCACCAATGCACGGGCTATCGCAACCCGTTGCTGCTCGCCCCCCGAAAGTTCGGACGGTTTGTTCTCCAGCCGGTGGCCCAGTCCCACTATGTTCAGTATGTCACGAGCCTGCTCCGTCGCTTCTTTTTTGCCCAGCCCCTTTATCCACAGCGGGATACATACATTCTCCACCGCGCTGAACTCAGGCAGCAGATGGTGAAACTGAAACACGAAGCCTATGTGTGTATTGCGGAACTGTGCCTGCTTTTTAGGTGGCAGCTTCAGCATATCGGTATTGTCTATAAGCACGCTTCCGCTATCAGGTTTGTCCAGTCCGCCCAGCAGGTGGAGTAGTGTGCTCTTACCTGCGCCCGACGGTCCCACTATAGACACGATCTCACTCTTGCCTACTTCTATAGACACATTCTTCACAACCGTGAGTGAACCATATTTTTTAGTGAGGTCTTTAGCCGAAAGCATGATGGTGCAAGTTATCTATTAATTGGAAAGAATGCGGCGAACATTCAGCCAAACCTGTTGTTTGGCAACACTTTTTGTTAACATTTTCATCTCGTAAAAATTGTCTTTTGTTTTTTGATTTTTCGCTTACATTTGCGGAAAGTAGTTAAAAAATTAAAATATTACAATATGTTTTGGACGTTAGAACTGGCATCACATCTCGAAGATGCACCATGGCCTGCCACTAAGGACGAATTGATCGACTACGCGATCCGTTCGGGTGCACCGCTTGAGGTAGTAGAGAATCTGCAGGAACTTGACGACGAAGGCGAGATCTACGAAGGTATCGAGGACATTTGGCCCGACTACCCGACACAGGAAGATTTCTTCTTCAATGAGGATGAGTATTGATGCCTTACGGCCATTACCCTCAGTCACTATTTACTGTATAGAACTTTCAGGACCCGCCGCAAGGCGGGTCTTCGTTTGGTGCAGCCGCTATGAAATATACCCCAGATACATCAGCACGAAAATGGCCACTGCCGCCACTATGCGGTACACACCAAATGCACGCAGGCTGTTCTTTTGCAGGAACTGTATAAACGTTTTTATGGCAATGAACGCCACTACAAACGCTATAACATTGCCCACGCCCAGCATAGCCAGGTTGTCTTTATTCTTCAGCATCTCGGGGTGTTCTTTCACTGCCTTCAGCAGCTTGTAGCCGGTTGCCGCCATCATGGTAGGTACCGCCAGAAAGAACGAGAACTCTGCCGCAAACCTGCGAGAAAGGCCCTGTTGCATACCACCTATGATGGTCGCCGCACTTCGGCTGGTGCCCGGTATCATGGCTATTACCTGCCACATGCCCACCATAAAGCCCTTCTTATAACTCATGTTCTGCTCATGGTCTAACTCGCTTTTGGCAAACAGCTTATCTACAAACAACAGTATGATGCCGCCCAACAGCAATGCCACCGCCACTGTGGTGGGGCTTTCCAGCAACTCGTCTATCTTGTCAGAGAACAGCTTTCCGAACACCAGCGCAGGGAATACAGCCACTATCAACTTGAAATAGAAGTCCATCCGCTTCACGTCCAGGAACTTCTTCCAGTACAGCACCACCACCGAGAGTATGGCTCCCAACTGAATACACACTTCGAACAGCTTCTTGAACTCCTTCTGGTCTGCTGTAAGCTGCTGGCCATTGTTCATAATGGCGTCCACAAGTATCATGTGGCCGGTTGAGGAAATGGGGAGGAACTCGGTGATCCCTTCCACCACGCTGAGAATAACGGTATCGAGCCAGGTCATTACGGAATGTTGATGTATTTATGAGTTTGCAGCGACAGTTGCCACTGCGGATGCTGTTTGATGTAGTCAATGATGAGCGGTGTTATGGCGTCGCGCTTGCTCCACTCAGGTTGCAGGAAAAGGCGACAATGGCTGCCCACGCGCGCGGCATGCTGCTCGGCCCATTCCAGGTCCGACTTGTGGAACACCACCACCTTCAGTTCATCGGCCAGCGCGAAGTTCTCTTCCAGCGGCGCCTTGAACTTCTTGGGCGAAAGTGTCACCCAGTCCAGGTGCCCGCTCAGCGGGTGCGCCCCCGATGTCTCTATATGCACCTTGAAGTCGTATGCATGCAGTGCGTCGCACAGTGCCGATAGTGGGTGCATGGCGGGTTCGCCACCTGTTATCACGGCTACACGGCCTTCGTGTGCTCCGGCTATACGCACCAGCTCTTCATTGGTCATTTGCGGATGCTGCGATGCATCCCAGCTTTCCTTCACATCGCACCACACACAGCCCACGTCGCAGCCGCCCAGCCGAATAAAGTAGGCTGCCCTGCCTGTATGTACTCCCTCGCCCTGAAGCGTATAAAAATGCTCCATGACAGGGTAGCCCGCTATTTCGTAGTTGTTGGTCAACGTGAAGACTGAATGAAACTGAGGCACAAAAGTAAAGCATGTAATTGAATACATGCTTTACGGCTTATTCTTCTGTGGATACGTTACTTATTTGCCCTTTAGCTTGGCCGCCAGCAGTGTGTTCTTCATCAGACCGCAAATGGTCATCAGACCCACGCCCTTGGGCACCGGGGTGATGTAGCTGCACAGTGGCGCCACATTGTCAAAGTCCACATCGCCCACCAGACGGCTGCCGCTTTTCTTGGTAGGGTCGTCTATGCGGTTGATACCCACGTCTATCACGATTGCACCTTCCTTCACCATGTCGGCGGTAACGTAGCGCGGACGACCTATTGCCGCAATGATGATATCGGCATTGCGGGTGAAGTCTTTCAGGTTTTTCGTTTTAGAGTGACACATGGTCACAGTGGCATTGCCCGGATTGGACGCACGGCTCATCAGCAATGTCATGGGTGTGCCCACTATATTGCTGCGGCCTATCACCACGCAATTCATGCCGGTAGTGTCTATCTTATAGTACTCCAGCATCAGCATGATGCCATAGGGCGTTGCCGGCAGAAAGGTGGGCTGACCCAGCACCATGCGGCCCTGAGAGATTGGGTGGAAACCATCCACATCCTTGCCCGGGTCTATGGCGTTGATCACCGAATCGGGAGATATATGCGCCGGCAGGGGCAACTGCACCAGTATGCCATCTACCTTGTCGTCATTGTTCAGTTTGTTCACCTCGGCTATCAGTTCGGCTTCAGAAATATCGGCCGAGAGGCGTAGCAGCGTAGAGTCGAATCCCAGCTCTTCGCAGTGTTTCACTTTAGAACCCACATATGCCTCGCTGGCCGGGTTGTTGCCTACCAGTATAGCGGCCAGGTGCGGCTTCTTGCCACCCGATGCCTGCCATTCCAGTGTTTCTTTCTTTATCTGTTCTTTTATGTGCCCCGATACGAGAACACCGTCAAGTAGTTGCATATGGTTTATTTTTTGATGAAGATAAGCAAAAAGTGTTTTGGGAAAAGATAATGTTGGTCATGTGTTCTGAGCAGCCGGTAACACCCGCACAGCCCGCCGCATACGCAGCCGCGGCGCATATATCTACTCTCAGATCACGTGTAGTCCTTTGATTATTAGCATTTCTTGGCATAATTTTTGTTACAATATTTAACTGACAGGAACGCTCTATCTTCCTATAACTGCATCTGTTCAGCTTTGCCCGACATTTGGTGTTGAGGAAGGTGTTTACCGGTCTTGTCACGTGTCCTTATTTGTACTCAAATGAAGTTCTGGGAATACAACAGCAATAAGGTCCTCTTCATGGCAGCACTCTCCTTTCTGGCGGGTGCGGTCATCCTTATCCTTACCGGCGCGGCGGAGGCCGATCCCGTGGGTGTAGTGATGTTCTCGGCCGTTATCTGCGCTGTGTTCACCGGTACATTCGTTATCCGCGGCATCAATCACTTCCGCACCATGCGCCGCATTACCACCGATACTACCGACCGCTCCATTCTCAGCCTCTTCGACGACGGTTATTCTGTTATTCTCAACAACGAGAACAGCCGTCTGTTCTATACCACCGAGCGCCTGAAGGGCGAGATATCGGGCTTCCCGGTAATAGTGTCTTTCGAACAGGGTAGCCGAGCCAGCTGGCCCACATTGGTGTTTTCGTTTTTCCCGCTCAACCATCCTACTCTGGGCAACCGCACCAGTGCCTACTTTGGTGTGAAGCTCACCCTACGCAACCGGCTGCGCAAGGACGTGAAACCCGATGTGCTGCGCTTTGCCAAAGACCTGCGCGATAAACGTTACTCATCGGCCGAGTACTCTCAATATTTCGTAACGGCAAATTGATTGCGCGATTTTTTTCTTTTGCGCACTTTTTATGTACTTCATTGATTATCAATAAAAAGGTGGGAAGTTCTGCTTCTCACTACTTCTCAAAACTGCGCAAAAACTGCGCACTTCTTCTCACCTGATGCGCAGGCGATAAGTGTGATATTTTCTTAATACAGTCCACTTTGCCCCATTTTCTTCAACTTCCGTTCAAGTTACACCCGTGTATGAAAACAGGCAAAAGAAAGTTTTATGATAGTGCGTTTTTTGGGGTATGATAGAAAAAAGTTGATGAACAAAGACAGGATATTGGTGAAGGGAAATGATAAACGGGCGGGTATTTTTACCTGTTTTAAAAAACAGGTAAAAATACCCGATATATTTATGAAAATATGCTGGAACTTTGTATTAATGTAGTTGGTTCTCATTTATCGCTCACCCGAAAATGCCTAAAAATTATGAGGTTCATTTTATCGATACTCGTCGTTACTCTTTTGGTTAAGAACACCAGTGCGCAAATAATTTCGACTGTAGCTGGAAATGGCACATACGGTTTTAGTGGAGATGGGGGATCGGCAACAGCAGCCATGCTTGCACATCCCGAGGGAGTTGCAATCGATTCGGATGGGAATTTATACATCTGTGATAATAAATGTGTTAGAAAGGTCAGCCCTGCTTCCGGTGGCACCATTACCACGTTTGCCGGCGTTGGAACATCAGCAGGTTACAGCGGAGACGGTGGACCCGCTTATTTTGCGAGAGTAAATGGTGTGCATGATGTAGCTGTAGATAAGTTTGGCAATGTATTCCTTGCGGACGCTGGGAATAATCGCGTGCGTAAGGTAACGCTTGATGGAGTAATTAATACCATAGCAGGTACTGGCGTTCCCGGGTATAATGGAGATGGTATCGCAGCAACAGCTGCGCAATTGAACAGCCCATATGGGGTGGTTGTAGATGATACTGGTAATATTTACATTGCTGATTGCTACAATTATCGAATTCGAAAAGTAGATACAAGCGGAATTATCTCGACAATAGTTGGTACAGGTATTTCCGGTTATAATGGAGATGGCGGCATGGCAAATGCAGCACAAATTCATCATCCGTTATCTCTGGATATCGATGGACTTGGGAATTTGGTTTTCACAGATAGTGGACGAATTCGAAAAATAGATCTTTCGGGAACGATAAGCACTATTGCTGGGAATGGAATACCGGGGTATTCAGGAGACGGTGGATCGGCAACAGCTGCTCAAATATCTCCTGTAGCGGTTGCTATTGATGATTTAGGGAATTTATTTTGTGCAGAGTTTAGTGCAAATCGTATTCGGAAAGTTAGTTCCGATGGTACAATAAATACAATTGCAGGCACGGGATTTCAGAATTACAATGGAGATGGAGTCCCTCCAATATTTGCTAATTTATGGTGGCCAAGCGGAGTCGCCTTGAATTTTTTCGGTGACATTTTTGTCGGTGATGCGGGTAATTGTCGCATCCGTGTTATCAAGGACTCAACCGATGGTGTAGGAATTACTCGAACTGAAACAGCAGAAATTAGAATGTTCCCTAATCCATCGAACGGTAAATGTAGGATAATGGTAGTTGGTATCGAAGGTAGGCATGTTCAATTAGAAGTCTCCAATATGAACGGTATAGAAGTTTTAAGACAAAAGATACCAGTCAACAAAGAAATTACTATTTCAACGCCTTGGCCGCCCGGTTGCTATATAGTAATTGCAGATGTTGACGGGCAGCAAATCACCAGCAAGTTGACAGTAAGATAATATCCCCATTATCTAAAATTTAAAATCTCCACCATGAAAAAGGCAATAATCGCAGCAACATTCTGTTTGCTCGTATCATTAACATGCAAGGCGCAAGACAGTGCTGCATCCATTAATTTAAACTGGGCTTATTATGCTGCAGATACTTCGAGGACGTATGCTCAGATTGTGTTATTTAAACGGTCTGCGACTGATCTCCAATGGTATCCCGTTGTTGCCGCTGCTGTCGCAGCACATCCTGGACGACCGAAAAAACCAGTTCTGTGAACGTTTCATCTTCATCGCATCCGCTACCTACACTTTTTCATTCCTTTTCTGTCATACTACGCCAAGCATAGTTTTTTCCCGTATTGTAGTGAGTGACTAAGGTGTTCTCGCTAAATATGACTATTAATTGCCGCAAGTGCCCCGAACGTACAAGTGAGTGATCCCGCAATTCTGCGGGACAGGCGACACTGCCGATGCTATGGAGATACATGGCTGGTGACCAACTCATTTCACTGAACCGACGTGCTCTCTGCTTTCTTAAAGGGAAAAGCTAATCAAAAGGCATTTCCCGTAACTTTACTATACTGTAAACACTATGCAATGCGCAGTATAATTGTAACGGTAGTCTCCTTCGCTGTCTTTCTTGCTGTGGTCTTCACTGCCTGCAAACCCCGCAAGACCGAACTTCCACCTACGCCCAACTACGGCAACTTCCCCGATGCCATTGGCCGCATCATAGTGGACAAGTGCGCCACTGCTGGCTGCCACAATGCGGCCAGTTATCAAAACTGTGCGGGTCTGCTGCTGGATTCGTGGACGCATCTGTTTGAGGGTGGTGGCAGCGGAGCAGCAGTTGTTCCCTACTCGCCCGAGTATAGTCCGCTGCTGTACTTTGTGAACACCGATCCCGCGCGCGGTGTAGTGGCATTGCCCACCATGCCCTATGATGTGACGGGCAGCAACACAGGCCATCTGTCGGAGATTGAATACAACACACTGAAAAGCTGGATACAGGAGGGCGCACCCGACAAGGCGGGCAATATAGCCTTCTCTTCAAACGACGATACCCGCCAAAAGGTGTACCTGACACAGCAGGGCTGTGACCTGGTGGCGGTGATAGACGCAGCGACTAATCTGGTGATGCGCTACATTAACGTAGGCACCATTCCGGGCTCTATAGAAAGCCCGCACTGCCTGCGTGTATCGGCCGATGGTAAGTATGCCTACGTGAGTTTTCTGGGCGGGCCTGCCATACAAAAGATAGATACCCGCACCGACAAGGTAGTGGGGCAGATACCACTGGGCACGGGCTCGTGGAACATACTGTATATAGCGCCCGGCGACACCGCCCTGTGCACTACCGACTGGACCGCCAATGGCAGCATTGTGTTTGCCAACACCACATCGCTCACCACACAGCCGTGGCTCACGGGCAGCGGTGCCGGTGCGTTTGTGTTTCCGCACGGCATCACCAGCGATGCCCGCTTCGATACCATGTACATTACAGCACAGTATGGCAATGTGATCTATAAATATGCACCCAAGGAGCCGTGGTATGCCAAGGTGAGCCTGAACGGACTGCCGCCCGTCACCACGGGCAGCGGCGACAGAACATCGCCCAATCCGCACGAGATCATGATGTCGCCCGACCGCAGCAAGTATTTTGTGTCTTGCGAGGGCACCAACGAGGTGCGTGTGCTGGATGCCCGCACCGATGCGGTACTGGCTGTTATTCCGGTGGGCACGCTGCCGCAGGAGCTGGCCATGTCGCGCAGCAAACCCTACCTGTTTGTGACCTGTATGGAAGATGCCGCCAATACCCTGCCCGGCCGGCGCGGATCGGTTTATGTGATCAACTACAACACCTATGAGGTGGTGCAGAAGATCTATGGCGACTTCTACCAGCCGCACGGCATTTGTGTGGACGACCGCACGGAGCAGTTCACGGTGGCCAGCAGCAATGCCAACCCCGACGGGCCCGCGCCCCACCATGCCACAGCCTGTGGCGGCAGGGCCGGCTGGTATAGTGTGTACAGCCTCAATACGTTGCAGCCGGTAACGGGCCGGCGTTTCCAGGTGGCAGTTATGCCTTATTCGGCCGATGTGCGTTTTCATTGATGCGCTTTCTGTTTTCCTGCACCCCGATCTGGGGAAAATATTCCACACTGCATTCCACACATTTTGAGTGTGTTATGTATTATTTGTTTTCTGTTCCATTTTGTTCGTATTTTTGTTCTTGTAAAAGATAATTTATTTTAAATCTTTGATTGCTGATTATCAATGTTTTGATGTTTGTTAGTAAGTGGTTTAGCAACTATTTGTTAATAAAGCATCGGCATTTTTGAATTTTGGCAAAACATGGCGTGATAATTGTCTTTTCAACTACATAACGTTCACATTTTAAAACAGTTAGACCATGAGGAAAGCAGACATCGTAGGCAGCATCGCCGAAAAGACAGGAATTCCAAAAGTAGATATCCTTGTAGCCCTCGAAGCCTTCTTTAAGGAGGTAAAAACTTCGCTTGTAGAAGGAGAACCCGTTTACGTTCGCGGATTCGGCAGCTTCATCCTCAAAAAGCGCGCGGCTAAAGTGGGTCGCAACATCAAGAAAAATGTGGCGGTAGATATTCCGGAGCATTTCATTCCTGCGTTCAAGCCTGCAAAAGAGTTCGTACAGGCCGTTAAAGAATCGGCACACGAGCTGGTAGAACACAAGGAAGCCGATATGGCCGACTAATACAGTAGCAACAACAAGGGCCTGCAGTGTAGCGACCGTTCCGTACCTTTGCCCGCAAATTGACAGTCAACTTGAAGGCAACACATTACATCGCTATCGCGGTCAGCATCATACTCATTGCACTTTTATACTGGGGAGGAAATACCGTTCCGCCAAAGAAAAGCGAGCCGACGCCTATGGCAGCGGCCGCCCGCGGTGCCCAGGGTCCTAACACTATGAGTGCTGCATCTTTCGATGCCCTACTCGCCGGTGCCCGCAAGCAGCTCTCAAAGGTTGCCGCCGACTCGGTAACAGCTATCGAAAATGAACTTACAGCCATTCGCGATTCCTCGCGGATGGCTGCTGTTTTTACACGCCTTTCCGGTGTGTGGGAACGAAATAAACAATACCCTACAGCGGTCTTCTACAAGGCGAAAGCAGCCAAATTGGAAAATTCCGAAAAAAACCTCACCTTTGCAGCCCAATTATTTTTGGAGCTGCTGGAGCACGAAGAAGACCGTGCCCTGCAGATGTGGGAGGCCAATGAAGCGATCGCTTGTCTGGAGCGCGTTTTAAAAGACCACCCCGATAATGAAGAAGCCCGACTGGCAATGGCTTCAGCATACATTCAGGGAACCTCGGAACCGATGAAAGGTGTGCAGATGGCACTGGCAGTAACAAAGGAAAAACCCGACAATGTCCCTGCAAATATGTTGCTCGGACGGATGTCGATACAGTCAGGACAGTTCGATAAAGCTGTAAAACGCTTTGAGACCGTACTGACAACAGAGCCCGAAAACAAAGAAGCTTTATACTTCCTTGCTCAGGCTTACGAAGGAATAGGAAATAAACAAAAGGCGATCGAGACGCTGGAAAAATGCAAAAAGGTGGTGAATAACCCCGAATTCAGCAGGGAGATCGACCAACACATAAATTCATTAAAGTAACTTTTAAAAACTCATATTATGCCTTGTGGTAAAAAGAGGAAACGTCATAAGATAGCTACACACAAACGTAAAAAGCGTTTGAGGAAGAACCGTCATAAGAAGAACAAATAGGTTATAAAACCCGCTGCTTCCTTTTTTAAAGCTGCCGTTATTTATACCGCACATCATATGTAGCGCATGGCGCCACATATGATGTGCCGGTTACTATTACAGCAATTTTGCCGGTGCCGTTGTGCACTGTACGGAGCTGAAGCCGTTTTGGTCCATTCCAATGAACAAAGAATTAGTAATCAATGCATCTGGCGAGGGTGTGGAGATCGCGCTACTTGAAGACAAGAAGCTGGTCGAACTACACTACGAGCGTGGGCAGGGGCAATTTGCCGTAGGTGACGTGTACCTCGGCAAGATCAAAAAGCTCATGCCCGGGCTCAATGCCGTATTTGTGGATGTTGGTTACGAAAAAGATGCCTTCCTGCATTATACCGATCTCAGTCCCTACCTGCGTTCCCTGCTCAAGTTCACAAAGGCTTGCGTAGAGGACAATGCTACCTGGGGCGACGATTTCAGCCGTTTCAAGAACGAGGCCGAGATCATGAAGACCGGTAAGATCACAGAGGTGTTCAACGGAAAACCGGAGGTGCTGGTGCAGGTGCTCAAAGAGCCTATTTCTTCAAAAGGTCCGCGCCTCAGTTGCGAGGTATCGCTGCCGGGTCGTTTTGTGGTGGTCACTCCGTTCAACGACGTGGTGGCTGTTTCGCGCAAGATACATTCTGCCGAAGAACGCAAGCGCCTGCAACGTATAGTAGAGAGCATCAAACCCCGCAACTTCGGTGTCATAGTGCGCACGGCTGCAGAAGGCAAGAACACTGCCGAACTGCATACCGACATACTGGAGCTGGAGAAAATGTGGAAGAGCATTCAGCGCAACCTGAAGGGTGCCAAGGCGCCGCAGATGATACAGAGCGAACAGGACAAGACAACGTCCATCCTGCGCGATCTGCTCAATGATTCCTTCCAGAAGGTTGTCACCAACGATAAAAACCTGATGACCGTGGCGCGCGACTATATCTCTCGTGTATCACCCGGTCAGGAAGACATTGTAAGCCTGCATACCGCACAGCAGAACATTTTTGATACCTACGGTATATCCAAGCAGGTGAAGGCCGCGTTTGGCAAGACCGTGAATCTGAACAGTGGTGCCTACCTCATCATAGAGCATACCGAGGCACTGCATGTGATAGATGTGAACAGTGGTACCCGCAGTCCCGAGGCCGGACAAGAGGCGAACGCCCTTGCCACCAACCTTGAGGCCGCAACCGAGATAGTGCGCCAGCTGCGCCTGCGCGACCTGGGTGGTATCATCATCATAGACTTCATAGACATGAAGCTGGCCGAGAACCGCAAGCAACTGCTCGATGCGGTAGAGGCCCTTATGGCCACCGACCGTGCCCGCCACACCGTGTTGCCTATATCCAAGTTCGGGCTCATGCAGATAACGCGCCAGCGCCTGCGCCCCGAGATCAATATCACCACCGCCGAAGAATGTCCTACCTGTCGCGGAACGGGCAAAATAGGTCCGTCTATACTGCTGGCCGATGATATTGAGAAAGACCTTAAATATGTAGTGAGCCAGGGTATGCGCAAGCTCAAACTGAGCGTGCACCCCATACTGGAGGCCTACCTCACCAAGGGCAATATTCTGAAACCTTCCATTGCCAAAAAATGGGAGAAGGCGCACACCGTAAAGTTGAAAGTGATAGCCGACAACGATTCGCCCCTCACCGAATACAACTTCTACGACGCCCAGACCGACGATCTCATCAAGCTCTGATCCTGATCTTTCCTGTTGAATATCTTATTGCGCGGATTCCCTTGATTTCAAGGGCTTACTCCCGCACATATACTTCATACATCATGTCTGCACCCGATGCAGGTGCCATCGACAATGTGTCTCCCGAGAATGTGTACTGCCATACAGTAGATGAGCCAATAATAACTGTGCCCGGTGGCGGGGTGGGTGGCAAAGTAGGCGACCAGGTGATCAGTTTTCTGTAACCGGGAGGAAACGGCCAGCTGACGGTGGAGAGCGCATAGGTGCCGGTGTAGCTAATAGTGCCATAGGTGGTAGTATAGGTGAGGTCGGCATGCAGCCGCAGCCGTTTCAGGTAGCTCACAGGCATTGGAGGCATACCCATAATACCACCCCCGGTGAGCCGCAGGCGCCAGTTGCCTTTTATAGCAGGTGTTCCCGGGCGGGCCGCAGTGCCCCATGCCGGTGCGTTTGTTGTTGCGGCCACCTCATTGGTAGTAACAGCCGGAACAAAAGTGCTGTCTTTCTTGCATGACATACCCAGCAATATCATGGGTGCCAAAAGGGAGAGAATAGGTTTCATAAGGTATATTTTTATAAAGTTAGTGCATTTTGTAATGCAAAAATGCCATTGTGCGTTGGCGCCTCCCCGGGCTATTTGTGTGCAGCTATACAAAACCTGTTAGTCCGTAACTTCATATCATGAAACACCTCACCATCATAGCGGCATTATTGTGCTCATTGTCTGTGCGTGCGCAGAAAGTATTTTCGGTACAGTACGCCTCTCAGGCCGATGTAAAGGTCTTTGTGGTAAACTACGCTTCCCAGGCCGATCTGAAAGTATATAAAGTGAAATACGCCTCGCAGGCAGGTAGCAACGATGGGCGTTGGTTCTTCACAGAATATGCGTCTCAGGCACAGAAAAAAGTGTTCTTCACCGACTACGCCTCGCAGGCCGATCTGAAGATATTTTTTGTGGAGTACGAAAGCCAGGCCGGCTGGACCGACAACTCCCGCAAGCATCTGCTTTATTAGAAAATCCCGGGAACAAATTCCAAATTCCATCCCGAACGCATTCGGGACCAAATTCCAATTCCTAACTCCCAACCCCCAATTCCCTCACCGCCTAAGTGTCCCCGTCATTATACGGTGCAGCATTTCTGCAGCGCGTTTGGCGCGTGTTTCGGGCGTTTTGGCACTGGCTATCCAGTATACCACATTGCGCCGCACACTGGGTATGTGCGCGTCAAAAAGTTGTTGTGCTTCTGGTTCCATTTCAAAGCAGGCGGACAGTTCTTCAGGTAGTTCCAGTTCTTCGGGTTTGTCATTTTCTGTAAGGACCACCGCCACAGCGCTGCCCGCACGCAGGCCCATTGTGCGGCGCATTTCGGTATTCAGCAAAATGTAGTGGCTGCCATCGCCCATCGGTATCAGCGCCCGGTCTATCGCGTGTCCGTTTATGGTACCCGTCACTCGCACCGACGACCGTGTACCAAACTCCTCTTCTACCGAATGAGGGAACCGCACAAACCACGACCTGAGGCCACGCTCCTGCAGCTCCACAACACCATCAAACCGATAGGTCTTTTTCTTTTTCATAGCTACCGCTAAAGTACCGATATCCGGTCATAAGTATTGGTGGTGCCTTATGCAGCCACCTGGCATTCCTAGCTTCACAACCTGTCATCCTGAGCCCCGCCGAAGGACCCGTCGAAGGATCCGTCGAAGAGCGACAGAAGTGTACGCCTCTTTTTCGCTATATTTGTATATATCGCACATGAAACGTTTTTTACTCATCATATCGTTGTTGAGCCTGACGCTACCAGCCGGTTCGCAGATAATTACTACGGTTGCGGGGAGTGGTACATATGGTTTTAGTGGAGATGGGGGACCCGCCACGGGAGCCCAGCTTTCACATCCTGAGGGTATAGCAATTGACCCGAGCGGGAGTATTTTCATCTGTGATAATAAATGCGTCCGAAAAGTCAGTCCTGCCGCCGGCGGCACCATTACAACGTTTGCAGGTGTTGGAACATCAGCCGGTTATAGTGGTGACGGTGGTCCTGCTATTTCTGCGAAGGTTAATGGTGTGCACGACATAGCAGTGGACAGATATGGTAATGTGTATTTGGCTGATGGTGGAAACAATCGCGTTCGGAAGGTAACGGCCGATGGTGTTATCAACACCATTGCAGGTACGGGAATGCCTGGCTATAGCGGAGATGGGATTGCAGCAACGGCTGCGCAATTGAACAGCCCTTTTGGAGTGGCGGTGGATGATACCGGAAACGTTTACATAGCCGACTTGTATAACCGGCGCATTCGAAAAGTAAGTACATCCGGTATTATATCGACTATTGCTGGTACAGGTGTGAAAGGTTTTAGCGGAGACGGTGGAATGGCAGACACGGCAATGCTTCACCACCCGATTGCTGTTGAGGTTGCTAAAAACGGGGAATTATATATCGCTGACAGTACGAGGATTCGAAAGATCAATAAACTGGGTGTTATTTCGACAGTTGCAGGTGTAGCTACTTTTGGGTTTAGTGGAGATGGTGGGCCGGCAACAAATGCTGAGATCATACCACTTGCGATTGCGTTTGATTCAATTGGTAACATTTACGTTGCTGATGACGACAGAATTCGTCGTATTGATACAGCGGGGATTATTAATACTATCGCTGGTACTGGTTTCCCAACATATAATGGAGATGGTATAAACCCATTGGCTGCCAATTTATGGTCACCGAGTGGGGTGGCGGTTAACGGAGTGGGTGAGATTTTCATCGGTGACAAAGGAAACTGTCGCATTCGAAAGATCGGGAAGTCAACAGATGCGGTTGTCAGTGTCCAAATTTCACTTGATGAATTGAAAATATCACCCAATCCCTCAAATGGCACTTGCAAAGTTTTTCTTCAATACCCGGCGGGAGGTGAGACGCAAATAACGGTCACCAACATGTATGGGGCTGAAGTATTGCGGCAAACAATACCGGTCAACAAAGAGGTCATAGTTTCAACTCCGTGGCCCGCCGGTGTGTATATAGTGAGTGCCTACATAGACGGGCGCCGCATAACAACCACGCTGTCAGTGAAGTAATGGAGACTTCACAACACCATCGAAGCAATCAGCAAAATAAGATCGATGCAGTGCACCCGTCGGTCAAATGGCGAAATCTGTCGGCTGCTTCACTGTCGCCTTGCCGGCCATCTTTTTTTTATGATACCACCAAAAACGCACTATCATAAAACTTTCTTCTTGCCCGATTTCAAGCTCGGGTGTAAATTGAATGAAAGTTGAATAAAATCATCCGGAATACAATACATGAAAATTAGTTACACTGTGTTGTGGGAAGCAAGTGAGAAGTAAGTGGGAAGTAAGTGAGAAGTTTTTGCGCAGTTTTGAGAAGCAAAGTGCGCACGTGCTGCTCACATTTTTATTGAAAATCAATAGGTTAGGTTAAAATCGGGGAAAAAGAAAAAAATTGCGCACGTGAGCAGTGAAGAAATGAAGGTACGTAACGAATGTGCCCACGAAATATCCGGAGAACGTCCGTTTACTTCGTGTGCCCGGCATCCTGTCAGCCCGCAAAAGGTTACCGATATGTCTCTGACCGAACGCTATAAATATTGTACTTTTACTGCTCAATTTCATAAAAGTGAAAGCGATCATTCCTGTTGCAGGTGCCGGCACCAAGCTGCGCCCCCTCACATATACGCAGCCTAAAGCCCTCATTCCCATAGCCGGTAAGACAATTCTCGGTGTTATCATAGACCAGCTTATAGAGGCCGGTGTCAATGAATATGTGTTTGTGATAGGCTACCTGGGCGAGAAGATCCAACGCTACATAGATAAGACCTACCCCAACCTCAAGTGCACCTTCGTTAACCAGAACGACCGTCGTGGCACTGCCCACGCCATTGGCCTCACACAGGCGGCGGTAGAGAACGATGAGGTGATGATAGTGCTGGGTGATACCGTATGCGATTACAACGTGAAGGAGATCATCACCAGCCCGGTATCGCAGATAGGCGTGAAGAAAGTGGACGACCCCCGCAAGTTCGGGGTGGCCGAGCTGAACGATTTCGACATGGTGCTGCGCATGGTAGAGAAGCCGCTCATACCCAAGTCGAACATGGCCATGGTGGGCATCTACTACATCAAAGAAACTGCTGCCCTCTTCGACGCGCTGAACCAGATACTGGCCGGCCCCGCCGACGAGAACGGCGAATACCACCTTACCAACGCCTTGCAGATAATGGTGCAGAATGGCATCAGTCTGCATGCCTTCCGCGTCAACAACTGGTTCGACTGCGGCAAGAAGGAGACCCTGCTCTCCACCAACGCCATCCTGCTGAAGCAGATGGACGACAGCACACCGTCGCCGCGCCCCTGCAATTACGACACCACGGTTATCATCCCCCCGGTGAACATAGCAGAGGGTTGTGTGATAAACCACAGCATCATAGGCCCCAACGTGTCTATTGGTGAGCATACCAAGATAGAGTCCTCTATCGTCAGCGACTCCATCATTGGTTCCTATGCTGAGCTGCAGCAGGTAGTGCTCAACTCATCCATCATAGGCAACGACGCCTATGTGCGCGGCCTCAGCCAAAGCCTCAACATCGGCGACAATACCGAGATAGATCTGGGGTAGATTGCAAAGGGGGTTAGGCTAGTTCCAGAATAAGATTGCCATCGATCTTCAGTTTGGAATGAAGCTTCTTGGCAAAGTCGAGCGTGATAGGTCGTTTCTTGTTCAGGATCTCACTGAGGGTAGAATTACCAACCTCAAGATAGGCTGCCAGCCGCTGACGGGTAAGATTGTTTTCCTTCATGTATGCTGTGAGAATGGTGGACAGGTCATGGATCACGGGCATCGGAAAATGCAACTGTTCGTAAACTGAAACACTGTCTGACAATTGTTTCAACCTGGCTTCCTCAGATTCGGTCAACTGATCAAATCCTTTAGCCAGATATGTTTCGATCTCAGCCATTGCAGTATGGTAGTCGTGCGCATTCTTAATGTGTTTCATGTCTGCTAAATTGTTGCTGTTAAACCTTTTTTATTCAGCTCATCGTATTGAACGTGAGTCCCAATAAACCTTATATAAAGAGTTCTATGTTTAAAATGAATCATTGCAATGAGGCGGTACTTATTGCCGCCAATATCGAAGACATAACGATCGTTGCCTACGGCGTCAGTGCTGTTGAACGTTCGTTTTACGTCAGCAAAGTTTTGCCAGTCGCTATCTCTTACTTCCTTGTACCAGCGGTTCAACGCATCTGCCGAAAGCGGGTACTTTGAAGCGAATTCATTGATTATTTTCTGAGCGATGATTACCACTAGCGATAAGGATTTTTCGCAAATGTAGAAAATGTTTCTGAATTTCAGAAATCGCAAATTGTCATTATTTCTTCTCTTCTGTTTCTTCAGGCTCTTTACCGCCTATGTTGAACAGTCGGTAGGCAAGTTCGCGGCCCGCTTCTTCGGGTTGTTTCCATGCAAAGGACTGCCGCTCCACTACTTGTTTGCCCTCGCGGTCAATGACGTAGTAGCTGATGTTCTTCTTCTTGCCACTGCCGGAGAAGATGACGTAGGCCTCGGGTGCGGGAATGCCCTTGCCGTTCACCCAGTTGATGTTGCAGGCACGAAGACGGTCCTCAACAGCTTTGTCAACCGTGCCGCTCACATGCAGTATCATATTGGGGGTGAGGCCGGAATATGGCACCAGTTGCGGGTATAGGGTACACAGCCGGTACATGCGGTCGTTGTAGGTAGTGGTCTGTTTCAGTTCACGGGCACATTCGGCCTGAGCCTGATACACGCGTGCGGTGAAGAGCTTCTCATACTCGGCATCGGTATCGGGGTCTTTGAGCAGCTGATCCAGTATAGGGCGTGCTTCGTCATAGCGGCCCTGCACCATCATCAGCTTTGCCTTGAAGAACACGAAGTACTTGTGTATGTAGCGGCGCTGGTCGGTATCGGCCTCGCGGCTGAAGCGCTTGAGGAAGAAGCGGGTGCTGAAGTCCTTTACCAGGTACCACACCTCGTCCCACGACACCACGTTCTCGGTTGAGAACAGTTTGTAGATGACCCGCTCGCGCTCGGGGTTCTGCGAGAACTGGTTGATGATGAGGAACTGCTGCAGGTACTTGTCGGCCAGCTTGCACACAATGCGCCACAGTACACGCGGGTTATACCACCAGTTGCGGTGCTCAAAGCGTTCGGCCTGCCATGCCTGCTCCTTGTTCACAAGGCGTATCAGCTGCAGACTGAAGTCGTAGTGGCTCTGCCCCAGCGTGGTGCCTATATGGGTCTCCTTGAAGTCGGCAGCGCGGTCGGCATACTTGCCTGCCTGCTCCAGTTGTCCGTCGTAGGTGAGGGAGCGTGCCAGCGCTATGTTGTACCAGCCATAGCCCGGTGTGGAGCCGGCGGCCTTGATCATGTTGCGCGCCAGTGCCGCGGCATTCTTCGGGTTGGCCTTGTAGATGTCCAGTATGGTGGTGAAGTAGGCCCACTCCTGCAGGCGTTTGTCGCCACCGTCCTGCTCTGCCGCTATCTTGTACTCTGCCTCGGCAGTGCGGAAGTCGCCGCAGATGCTTTTGAAGTTGGCGTAGTTGTTGTGTGGCAGGCGGCCGCTCTTGCGCATCAGCTCGAAGTAATGCGCTGCAGAGTCTATGCGGAAGTTGTAGGCATGAAGGATGTTCTTGTAGTGATACACGCCGTTTTTCTCCTGGTCTACATAGCCCGGTGGGAACAGGTTGGCGTTGATGGCCTTGTTGCGTTCTATGGCACGCATGCCGCTATCCAGATAACGGTTGGCAAGGGCTTCGTTCTCGTCAATGCTGTTTTTCAGAAACGGATACTTGTCGTGGGTGTAGAAGCGGTTGCGGTGCACGGTCCACGCCAGCATATTGTAGGGGTCCAGGTAGAACTCGCGCTGGAAGTTGTACCTGATCGCCCGGCGCAGCACAGGTATGATCTTCTCCGGCTGGTCGGTATTGCTGTAGGCATGTACCAGATTGCCGGCGATGATGGTATAGTCTATCTGGAAGTTGTAAGCCGGCAGCAGCACCATTATGTCGCCGGAACGGGTAGAGAGCTGTCGTTTATAGTCGCGCTCCAGCAGCGCAAGCGCACGTTCCAGCGAAGCGGCCGCATTCTTGAAGCCGGTATAATCGGCGGCATGGGTGTACTTGTATATGCCTTCGAACATCCAGCCAACGTAGTAAGTGCTGTCTGTTCGTTTGAACTCGCGAGAGCGGGGCAGGGCATCGTCGCTGTACATGTTCTCTATGGCGCGCTTCGCATCAATGTTGGCTCGGGCCACCTCCTTGCCGGCGGGGTGCCTGGGCATCAGCTCCGGGGGCAGTTGTTGCCGGCCGGCACCCTGCCCCATAGCCACTGCAGTGTGCAGCAATAGCAGCAGCACTGCAGCCAAGCGGGTCTGCAGGCGCTTTATTGACGGCAACAGAGAGCAGTGTCTGGTCATTGTGTGCGTAGCGGTTGTGAACGGTGATGTCAGAACAGCTTCAGTTTGGCGAGGCGCTCGGTCTCCTTCAGCAGGATGCCCTCCAGCGCTTTCTGGCGGCCTTCTTTGTTGCGGTACACGAGTCGGTGGTCCAGTACATTGCGGCAGGTATCGCGCACATCGTCTTCTGTTACAAAGGTGCGGCCCTTCACCAGTGCATAGGCACGCAGGCATTTGAGGAAGGCGATCCCACTTCGGGTAGAAGCGCCCAGCGAAATATCGGGGTGGGTGCGTGTTGCCCGAACGATGTTGGTAACGGCCTTCACGATTTCGTCATGCACGAATACGTTGCCTGCCTGTGCCTGCAGGTTCAGAATGTCCTGCATGGAGAGTACCTGTTGCAGTGTCACCAGATTGCGGGCAATGTCGAGGTATTCGCGGTAGATGTTGATCTCGGTAGCTTCGTCCACATAGCCGAAGGAGATCTTCATGAAGAAACGGTCGAGCTGGGCTGCAGGCAGCGGATAGGTGCCTTCCATTTCAATGGGGTTCTGCGTAGCAATGGTGAAGAACATCTGTTCCAGCTTCATGGTGGCATCACCTACGGTCACCTGATGTTCGGCCATGGCTTCCAGCAGTGCACTCTGCACCTTTGGTGAGGCGCGGTTGATCTCATCGGCCAGCAGCACATTACAGAACAGCGGTCCTTTCTTGAACACGAAGTCGCGGCTGTGGTCGTCGAATATGTGCGATCCTATGAGGTCCATAGGCAGCAGGTCGGGCGTGAACTGTATGCGCTTGAAGAGTACATGATCTTCTCCCGCCCCGCCGCTGATGCACTGCGCCAGTGTGCGGGCCATGACCGTCTTGCCTGTGCCGGGATTATCTTCCATGAGGATGTGGCCACCGGCCAGCAGGCAGGTAAGCACCATTTCTATCTGCGGGCGTTTGCCACGCACCACGGTCTCCATCTGCGACACCAGCAACTCCAGCGAGCGGGTGGCATCGGGTTGGGTAGATTCGGGCTGCAAAGCGCCTGTTAGTTCATCTGTCATGCGGATGATTGTTTCTACAAGTTTACACCATAATGCGGTAGTAAAGGAAAACGGTGCTTTTAATTTTTTGTGAAAACACCTCAGCCGGCAGAAACAGGGTGGAGGGGCACAAAAAAGGCCGCCCCTTTAGCGGAGGCGGCCTGTATGAGTGTTATTTCCGATTAGTGGTGGTGGTGACCATGGTCGTGGTCGTGATGGTGGTGCATAGAGTGTGCATCGGCTAGTTTGAAGAATTCTTCTTCGCCGATCTCTTTCACCTCGGTCTTGAACTGTGTCTCGAGGAACGCGAACAACCTTCCGAAAAGCAGACGGCGATAAGTTTCGTCCATTGTCTTTTCGTCTTTCGCGATCTTAGCCATGTAGCCCTCCATCCATGGAGTTTCACCTTCGTCTTCAGCGCTCATGCCGAAGTATGCGAGCACGCGTGTTTTGATGTCGCTCAGCACTTCTTCGCGGGTAACGAAGATGTTATTCTCTCCCATGAGCTTGTCGGAGATAAGCTGCCAACGAAGTTGGTGATCGAATCCACCGAATTCGTTCTCTACTTCTTCAGCAGATTTTGGCTTGTCGCCGCCTTCGCGCAACCAGCGCTTCAGGAAGGTAACAGGAAGTTCGATCTTAACGTTGTGTACAAGTAGTTCGAACATTTCGTTCTGCAGGCGTTCGCCGGTGATGCGTGTGAACTCGTTGTTGAGCTCTTCGCGCACTTTATTGCGGAATTCCTCTTCGGTAGTGATGCCACCGTTAGGGAATACTTGTTCATACAGTTCAGTACCATATTCGGCAGGAATAAGGTGACCTACCTTGGTGATGGTGAGCTTGTAGTGCTGACTTGCAGCCTCAGGACCTGCTTTCAGCGGATCTTTCAGGAAGCCGTTCAGTTCGTCGGCAGTGCAAACATCGGCAGGAGTGAAGACGAGGGTATCTTCCGGCTTTTTGCCCATTACCATGTCTTTCAGCTTTGCCGGCATTTTGTCCAGCACTTCTGTATCTTCTATTTTAGATGCACCCTCTGCTACGTTTCCGGCAGCATCGCATACTTCGTAGGTTGAGTAGATGATGTTCTCTTTGTCGGTAACCTCTGTCTGAGGATCAACTTTACCTGAACGGCGCTTGATGCGCTCCATCTCGTCGTCCATCATTTTGTCAGAAACGTTGATCTTGTAGCGGGTGAGGTTAGCGCCATTGATCACTGAAGCAATGTCAAACTCAGGCTTCAGACCCACTTCGAAAGCGAAGTCAACATCTGAAGGAGCGTTCATATTCAGCGCGAAATCGGCAGGAGCCGGCATGATCATAGGCTGAGCGAAGATGGCCATCTGCTCTTTCTTCATGTAGTCTTCCAGTTCTTTGCCTGCAACGCGGATCACCTCTTCGTTGAACACAGACTGGCCATACATTTTGCGGAGCATACCGGCAGGCACCATGCCCTTACGGAAGCCGGGAACATTAGCAGTTTTAGCGTATTGTTTCAGGTTCTTTTCGAACGAAGGCATGTAGTCTTCTTTCGTCAGTTTAACAGTTATTTTGTCGTGCAACGTACCTAAGCTTTCGCGCGTCACGGTAGCCATAAACAGTGTATTTTTTAGAGTTAAATTTTCGCTACAAATGTCTGACAGACAGCTTGTAGCCGTTAAAAAGTGCGCAAAGATACGAATTTCCCTGATGGAAAGGGCGATAAATGGGGTTTGGTTATCATGTGATGCAAAAAACAAATATCAATGTCCGGCCGATGGAACGAACTAAGTTGTTATAATTGCAGCCTGACGCAGATTTTCGCAACAAATTGATAGAAATTATATGCAAATGTCGTTTCGTGAGGTTCCGGTGAGGTGGCTTAGTGCGGCGCTATTAGCAATCGTGCTGGCGGTATATGGCAACACACTGCTGAATGGCTATGCCATGGATGACGCGACGGTGATACACCAGAATGTAATAGTGAAGAAGGGGCTGGCAGGTATCCCCGAAATAATGACCACACCAAGGCTAAGCGGATACATGAAGCTGACTGCCGACTCTTACCGCCCTGCGTCATTGATACTGTTCGCGGTGGAGTATCAGTTCTTTGGCGCAAATCCGATGGTAGGGCATCTTACCGCGATATTGTTGTTTGGTGCATGTGTCTTGGTGCTCTTCTCCTTTTTGCGCAGGCTTCCCGGTATGGAGGGCACATTTGTACCATTTCTGGCTGCTGCCATGTTTGCAGTACACCCTGTGCATACCGAGGTAGTGGCCAACATAAAGAGCTGCGACGAGTTGCTGGCGTTCCTGTTTGGCTTTGGCGCGCTGCACTTGTTTGCCAATTATATGCGGGACGGGCGTACCGGTCATTTGGTTGCCGGGCTGGTGTTGTTCCTTGTTGCCTGCTTTTCAAAAGAGACGGTTGTGACCTTTGTAGCTGTAGTGCCGCTGGTCTTTTTTGTGTTTCTGAATAACGACAAACGTCGTGCATGGGTGCTGACGGCTGGTACCGTGACAATGGTTGCGCTGTTCATTCTTGTGAGCAGAGCGGTGCTGGCGGGCCACGGTGCAGCGATGCAGGGTGCTGAGGATTTTACTACGAATGCGCTTGTCGGCGCACCGGTGATGGCCACGCGAATACCCACCGCAATAGCAGTGCTGGGACGCTACCTGTTGCTGCTGGTATATCCTGCGCCACTGCTGTGCAATTATTCATTTGCCTCGGTGCCGTTTTATACCTGGGGAAGTGCGGCTGTGTTGGTATCGGTTGTGGTGTATGGTGCGATGAAGGTGTTCGCGTTTGCGCGGATGCGCAGGCAGATGAATGATGTGTGGGCATTTGCTGTGTGGTTCTATCTCTTGTCGATCGGTCTGTTCTCCAACATCTTCTTCCTTGTGACCTCGCAAATGGCAGAGCGATTTCTGTTTTTGCCATCTGTCGGTTTTTGTCTGGCAGTTGGGCTGGCCATTTGGTATGGTACCCGGCAACGCGCGCGTATTGCGGTAGTAGTGTTGTTGCCACTGCTGGTAGTATTTGGCGGCATGACGGTGGCCAGAAATGCTGAATGGAAGGACGACGCCACCCTGTTTGCCGCCGATGTGGAGAAGGCTCCCAACGACTGTAAACTCAATTACTACAAGGCACTGTCCATAGGTGCACCTGCCGGTGCCAATGAGGCACAACGCAGGCAGGTGATAGACGAGAAGATGAAGTATTTGCGGAAAGCATTGGACATCTATCCGGAATTTATAGAGGCGCACACGGAGATCGCTAAGTTGTTTGAGGCAAGAGGTCAGTACGACTCGGCATTAGTGCATAATATGCTGGTGCTTCGCAATAACCGTAGTAATTCGATAGCAGCGTATCATGCAGCCAATGAATATTACGCACTGAAGCAGCACGAGCAGGCAATTCTATGGTACAAAGCAACGATAGAATTGGTGCCCGATTATCAACCGGCCTACCTGAACATAGCGCGCTGTTATGCTGACATCGGGATAGCTGATTCATCGATTGTTTACTATCGCGGACTACTGGCGCTGGGTGGTGGCGCGCCTGATGTGCACCGGAGTATGGCACTGTGCTACCTGCAGACAGGTAGGTATGATTCGGCCGCGATCTACATGCTACAAGTGACGCGCAGTGCTGCTGCAACGCCCGATGACCAGAGTAATCTTGGCGCTATATATATGTCGGCAGGAAGGAATGAAGAGGCGCTGGTATGTTTCAGAAGGTCGCTGGTGATGAGCCCCGGCAATAAGGCCGCTTTTGCCAATATGGCTGCCGCTTTTGAGAAAATGGGCAATAGGGACAGTGCGACATATTACAGATCGAAGGCGCAATAGCATTGCCGCGTGTGCCTTTCTTATCTTTGCAGTCTGATGTTGCAATTTACAGTAGAGAGTGCCGGGGATGTGTTTTCGTCTGATGCCGCATTTGATGCGCTGTATCCTATTTACATCAGTGCACTTTCTGCCATACACTGGACGCCACTGGAAGTTGCTGCAAAGGCGGCTGTGTTTCTGGCGCCTGATGAACATGCAAAGGTGCTGGATGTGGGGTCGGGTGTAGGTAAGTTCTGCATTGCAGGATCCCATTACGCGCCAGGTCATTTTACAGGCATCGAGCAGCGGGGCAATTTTGTGAAGGCAGGGAACAAAGTTGCCAAGCAACTGGGTGCTGAGCGGGTGACTTTGAAGCACGGCAATTTTATGGAACTTGATCTGCGTGAGTTCAGCGGTATCTATTTCTTCAATTCGTTTCACGAGAACATTGTGGATGACGATGCGCTTGATGAAAAGATAGAGCTTTCGTCGGAGCTATATGAACGGTATACAGACCATTTATTGCGCCAGCTGAAGCAGATGCCGGTGGGTACCCGACTTGCTACTTATTGGCTTTCGATAACGGAGATACCTGCCTGCTACAAGGAACAGGGGAGCTACTTTGGTGATCTGTTGAAATTGTGGATAAAGGAGTACTAGTTCCCGGTGGCTTTAATCCAACAATTCCTCAATACTGACTAACTTCATGTGCAGAATGGATAAGCAACAAAAACAGAAGGAAGACCTGTTCCTGGAACGCTATGAAAAGCTGAACGAACGGCAGCAGGAAGCCGTGAATACCATATATGGCCCGGTGATGGTGATAGCAGGACCCGGTACAGGGAAGACCGAAGTGCTGGCCATGCGCATTGCGAACCTGCTGCGTAGCGAAGCGCAGGTGCAGCCACAGGAAATATTGTGCCTGACTTATACCGATGAGGCCACCAATTCTATGCGCAAGCGACTGTTGCAGATAACCGGACAAGCCGCCCACAGGGTTAACATTTACACGTTTCACGGGTTCTGTAACATGGTGATACAGAACAACAGTGATTACTTCAGCAAGCGCGAGATGCAGCCCATTGACGAACTGGAGCGTGCTGAGCTGATGTATGACATAATGGATAAGTTACCGAAAGGTCATCCGTTGCGAAAGCTGAGTGGTGATATCTATTCTGACATAGGCAGGCTGAAGCGGTTGTTTGATATGATGAAGCAGGAGCACTATACCTCTGCTGACATCTCTGCTGCTATAGATGAGTTCATCGCATCCTTACCTGAGCGGGAGGGGTATACATACAAAGTAAAATACAAGAACTTTAAGAAGGGAGATCTGAAGCAGGATGCGATAGACGAGATGACGAAGCGGATGGAGGTGACCCGCGCAGCAGCCGGCCTTTATGATGTGTATCAGGAGCGTATGCGCGAGGCGGGTCGCTATGACTTTAATGACATGATATTGTGGGTGCTTGATGCTTTTGAAAAACACCCGGTATTGTTGCAGAGTTATCAGGAACGGTATCAGTTTATTCTGGTAGATGAATTTCAGGATACGAACGGGTCTCAGAATGAAGTGCTGAATGCGCTGACATCTTACTGGGAGGAGCCGAACGTGTTTGTGGTGGGCGATGACGACCAGAGTATATTCGAGTTTCAGGGAGCGCGGATAAAGAACATCACCGATTTTTATCAGCTTCACCGAGAGGGTATCAAGGTAATAGTGTTGCCACATAACTATCGTTCATCTCAGGCGGTGATAGACAGGGCAATGTCGACGATCAATAATAACAAGCTGCGGCTCATCAATCAGCTGAACGAGCTGAAGCTGGATAAAAATATAGTTGCGGCGAATGAGCGGTTCCGAGATGGTAAGGATACAGTGGATCCTGAGGTGCGGGTATATCAGAACACGCTGCATGAAGAAGCGGACGTGGTACTGCGCATAGAAAAGCTGAGGCAGGAAGGTGTTCCGCTGAATGAGATAGCGGTGCTCTACTCGCAGCACAAGCAGGCCGATGGTATCATTGGCATGCTGGAGCGCAAGGGAATACCCTACAATGTGAAGAAGGCGGTGAACATACTGGATGAGCCGATAGTCATTCAGTTGCTGAATGTGTTGCGTTATCTGGATGCTGAACGTAAGCGCACGTATGATGGCGAAGAGCTGTTATTTGAGTTGATGCATGCGCCCTACTTCGGGATAGCGGCTAATGATATAGCTAAGCTGGCATTGCATATGCAGCAAAGCAGGAAGGAGACCGGTATTCTGAAATGGAGGATGGTATTGTCGAATCCGTTACTGATAGAGTCGCTTGACCTGAAGACCGGACCTGCCATGCACCGGCTGGGTCGTTGTCTGGACGAATGGGAACGACAACAACTGGCCCTTCCGTTGCCATTGCTGATAGAAAAAATTGTGCACGAAGGCGGTGTGGTAGCTCATATGATCAAAACCGCAGACCATGTATGGATGTTGCAGGTATTGTACACCTTCTTTGAGCATGTGAAAGATAGCTACGCACGCACGCCGCGCATGAAGCCAATAGAGTATGTGCTGATGACGGAGCGCATGTATAAGGAAGGGATTGCACTGAGCTTGCAGCGGGTGATACAGAACGATCAGGGGGTTTACTTCTATACCGCACACTCGTCGAAGGGGAATGAATTTGAGCATGTGTTCCTGATAGGGTGTAACGACGGCTTCTGGGAGAAAAAGAGTGGTGGAGGGTCGGACTTTAAACTGCCTGATACACTTACCGCGACTGAAGACGACAAGGATAAGACTTACAAAGAGGAAGTATCCCGCAGGCTGTTTTATGTGGCGTTGACGAGGGCACGCAAACACTTGTATGTGTCGTATGCCCTGAACGATAAGGCCGGCAAGGGAATTAAGGCCTCAATGCTTGTGGATGAGATATGTGCTGATGATGCGAAGATACAGGTGCGGATGACTGTGCCGGAGCTGGAAGCGCACCTGAGGTTGTCGTTGGAGCCGGTACAGGAAGTGAGGATACAGACCGCGAATGCAGTGGCGATAGACAGGATGCTGCAGCAACTGAATATGAGTGCTACGCAGCTGACCAAGTTCCTGAGGTGCCCGCTCACGTTCTATTACGAGTCGATATTGAAGGTGCCGATGCAGAAGCGTGATGCGCTTGCGTACGGAAGTGCTGTGCACTATGCGCTGGAGCGAATGTATATGGATATGAAGGCCACCGGAGCACCGCCTGCCAAAGAAGCTGTGCTGGCGGCATTCAAGTCGGAAATGTACAGGCAGTCATCGTGCTTCACAGGTGTACAGTTTGAGCGTCGCATGGAGCAGGGAGAGGAAGAACTATCGGGTTTTTATGACCATAAGGTGGGTGGTATGAGCGGTAATGTGGAAGTGGAACTGAAGGTGCCCAGGTATTACCTGGATGGTGTGCCCGTGACAGGAAAGATAGACCTTATAGAAATAGGTGCCGATGGATGCAATGTGGTAGACTACAAGACGGGAAACCCCGACAAATCGATAGCTGCAAACGTGGCGCAGCCTAACGAAAAGGATCCGTTGGGGGGCGATTACTGGCGGCAAATGGTGTTTTACAAATTATTGCTGGAGCGCTGGGAAGACCGGAACTGGCATGTGAAGACGGGCAGGTTTGAATATGTGCAGAAGACGAAGGATGGAACTTACAAGACGCCCGTGGTGCCCATCTTTGCGGCAGATGAGCAGACCGTGTTATCGCAATTAAAGGACGCCTACAGCCGTATCATGAATCATGAGTACAACAAGGGCTGTGGCGATGAAAAATGCCACTGGTGCAATTTCGCAAAACGCTATGAGTTGATAACACCCATGGATGAGGTAGATATGGACGAAGAGTAAGAACCCCGCCACAAAACAAAAGGCACACAGTTGTCTGCGTGCCTTTTGTTGATGTGCTAATTAAGTATTGTTATTCTGCAACCGGTGTTGCTTTACCGTCTTTACCGAGGTAGAGGTGGAAAGTATCGCCACGAAGGCCGATGCGCATCGATTCCAGCGGAATAACTTCTGCAGGCGCAAGGTTGCCGAGGTTCACGTTCACGCCCAGCAGTTCGAGGAAGTAAACCTGCTGCGCTTTCTGTGGTGCTTCCCAGATGATCTTTTCGTAAGGGATCTGTGTGAGGATCTCCTGTACCAGTCCTTCGCGCACCTCTCCGGAACCGCGATATATGCCTACGTTGCCCGCTTCGCGCGCTTCGGCGATCACATAGGTAGATCCGGATTCCAGTTCTGCTTTCATCAGCTCTATCCATTTATAAGGCGGCATGATGTGTGTGGCGTCTTTTGAACCCACTTCAGAGAAGACGGTAAAGTGTTTCGCCATTTTCTCGATGTAGCCACATTTCTCTATGTGTGGAATAGTTATAGAACCGTCAGACACTTCTACATGAGAAACGCCGAGGTCTTTTAAGGCTGCGATATAGTCGTCTATCTGGTTACGAACGAGGAAAGCTTCAAACAGGGTGCCGCCGAAGTAAACCGGTATGTTGAGATCGTGGTAGATCTTGATCTTTTCCTTGAGATTGGCAGTAACAACACCAGTGCCAAAGCCAAGTTTCACAATATCTACGTAGGGTGCGGCAACAGAGAGGAAGTCTTTAACGCCATCCAGTCCCATACCTTTGTCCATCACCATTGTGAGTCCGTATGTGCGGGGGATAACGGTTCTCTCCGGAATATTAGTCAGTTTGAAATTCATGAACTACTAGTTGAGTGCGGCTGCAAAGATAATTCAATTGGTTGTTTAACACTAATAATGGGTCTGTGGTTCGTATATTGCAGACGTAATTGTGACATTATATGCGTAGGGATGTTCCTATAGTTGGTTTTATAATTGGTATGCTGATGCCTTTGTTGGGGTTTCTGGTGGTGTATCTTTTGTGGTTCAAGGGTCGCGACCTTGGTACGGTGCTGGGTGTGATCGCTCACGACCACCGCATGGCACCTAAGATACTGACACTTAGTTTGTTGGCAAATCTGATACCTTTTGTGTACTGCAACAACAAGCGATATGACCAGACAATGAAGGGAATAGTGATAGCCACTATGCTGTACGCATTTGTTGTGGTGCTAATCATGTTTGTCTGGTAACATGCGTTACTACATTATAGCGGGAGAGGCCAGCGGAGACCTGCATGGCAGCAACCTGGTGAAGGCCATTCACCGGCAGGATGTACATGCTGATGTGCGTTGCTGGGGGGGGGATAAGATGGAGGCTGCCGGTGCTACCCTGGTCAAACACTACCGTGACCTTGCATTTATGGGATTTGTGGAGGTGCTTGCGCATCTGCGCACTATAATGGGCAATATCTCATTTTGCAAGAAAGACATTGCAGCTTACCGCCCCGATGTACTGGTACTTATAGACTATCCCGGGTTCAATCTTCGTATAGCCCAGTGGGCGAAGCAGCAGGGAATAAAGGTGGTATACTATATATCGCCGCAGGTGTGGGCATGGAAGGAAGGTAGGGTGAAGCAGATAAAGCGCGATGTGGACCGAATGCTGGTGATATTGCCGTTTGAGCAGGATTTTTACAGGAAGTGGAATTTTCCTGTCACATACGTGGGGCATCCGCTGATAGAAGTGGTGGAGCTGGAGAAAGCTATAGCACCGGCACCATTGCCGCAGGATAAGCCTATCATCGCATTGCTGCCCGGCAGCCGTGCGCAGGAGATAAAGGTGAAGCTGCCCATAATGCTGGAGATGACCGAAAGGTTCCCGCAGTACAGATTTGCGGTGGCGCAGGCTCCCTCTCAGCCCGATGAGTTGTATCGGGAGATCATTGGTAACAAGGATGTGCTCTTGGTGAAGGGCAAGACTTACGACCTGCTGAAACAGGCTAAGGCGGGGCTGATAACCAGTGGCACTGCAACGTTGGAGACTGCGCTCTTTGGTGTGCCGCAGGTAGTGTGTTACAAGGGCAATGCCATTTCGTTCTGGCTCGCAACAAAGCTGGTGAGTGTGAAGTACATATCGCTGGTAAACCTGATAATGGATAAGCCGGTTGTGACCGAGTTGATACAAAATGATCTTACGCCCGACAATCTGGAACGTGAACTGAAGAAATTGCTGAACGACGGTGCCGACAGAGATGCGGTGCTGGCTGATTACAGGGAGTTGTGGCACAAGCTGGGAAGCAGTCCGGCTTCAGAGAACGCAGCTGCAGAGATCGTTGCGGTAGCTTCGTCTAAATAAGCACTACATGCCATTTCGGGTCTCCTCTTCGGCCCTGCGTATCAACTTAGTCATGAATTTCCTGAAGTAGATGGCGCCGCCGAATGTGGCGAGGACAAATGCGATCTTAAGGAGGATGGTTACTGTTTCAGGAACCTGCAGAAAGCTGTATAAAAACACAAGTGCCATTATGCCCAATGAGTAGGCAACGCCAAACAGCGTTATCCTGCGCATCATACGTTTCTGAGCCGTCGGGCTTATGACAGGTTCGTTTGCTGATGGTTCGGGCTTGGGTTCTTCGGCGATAGTGCGGCCGTTAATGCGGTCTTGCAGCAGGTTGCGCATGGTCGTAGTGTTTCTGTACATCTTATCGAAAATGAAGAGACTGGTGCCATCGTCAAAACGGATGGTCATGGCGTCCATTTCGTGCCGCATGCGTGCATAGCGGAACGGTTGTTTGCCCGTGAGTGCCACATTGTGCACGCGCGACCAGCCATAGGTGCGCCCGCGTATCGTTATCCCTTCGTCGCTAAAGCGGACTTTCGGTGTGTGTTTAAAGTAAAAGCGCAAAGTATAGCCCCCCATAAAGTAGAATAATAGTGCCAGAGCCAGCATGAGGTAATTGGTGCCTTCATCTAGCGAAACGGCGAATATTATAGAGCCGTAACCCCAGTAGAACAGGACCACGAAGAATATGCCGACATAGAAAGAGAACTTTCGGCGGGAAACGAGTTGCATGGGGTATAATTTGAAGTAAAGGTACGGCTAACGGAAAATGAAATGGGCCCTGCGTAATGCAGAGCCCATTCATCAGAAGTTTCAATGAAAATATTAAGCGTAAGACTCGGTTGGTTCGCAGGTACAAACGAGGTTACGGTCGCCGTAAGTGTTGTTCACACGGGCTACGCTAGGCCAGAACTTATTGTTCTTAACGTATGGCAGCGGGTATGCGGCCATCTGGCGGCTGTAGCTGTGGTTCCATTCGTCGGCAGTGATGGCAAACTGAGTGTGCGGCGCATTTTTCAGCGGGTTGTCGTGTTTATCCATTTTGCCTTCCTCAATAGCGCGGATCTCTGCACGGATGCCGAGAAGTGCGTCGCAGAAGCGATCCAGTTCAGCCTTGTCTTCGCTCTCTGTTGGTTCTATCATGATAGTGCCCGCAACAGGGAAACTCATTGTAGGCGCGTGGAAGCCATAGTCGATGAGGCGTTTTGCCACATCTTCAGCTTCTATCTCTGCAGTCTTCTTGAACGGACGCAGGTCCACGATAAACTCGTGCGCGCATGTGCCGCCGGTTCCTGTGTAGAGGATAGAGAAATCGTTCTGCAGACGTGCACGCATGTAGTTGGCGTTCAGGATAGCGAATTCTGTAGCCCTGCGTACGCCTTCTTGACCCAGCATGCGGATGTATGCATAAGAGATGAGCAGGATGCTTGCTGAGCCGTAAGGAGCAGCAGAAACCGCGTTAGCGTGTTTCACTGTGCTGTCTGCACCAAATACGTGGCCCGGCAGGTGCGGCGCGAGATGCGCTTTCACGCAGATAGGCCCCATGCCCGGTCCGCCACCACCGTGAGGGATAGCGAAAGTCTTGTGCAGGTTGAGGTGACATACGTCGGCACCAATGAGACCCGGAGCCGTAAGGCCTACCTGGGCGTTCATGTTTGCGCCGTCCATGTACACCTGTCCGCCATATTGGTGAACGATGTCAGTGATCTCTTTCACTGTTTCTTCGTACACACCGTATGTAGACGGATAAGTGATCATGATACCGGCGAGGTTGTCGGCATGCTGAGCAGCTTTTTGTTTCAGGTCTTCTACGTCAATGTATCCGTTCTCTAATGCTTTTACCACAACTACTTTGTAGCCCACCATTACCGCGCTGGCAGGGTTGGTGCCGTGTGCAGAGATAGGTATGAGGATGACGTTGCGGTGTTTGTCGCCACGGCTTTCGTGATAGCCGCGGATGGCGAGCAGACCGGCGTATTCGCCCTGAGCGCCACTGTTTGGCTGCAGGCTGCAGGCGTCGAAGGCGGTGATCTCGCAGAGGTATGCAGAAAGTTCTTTCACGATCTGTGTGTATCCGCCTGCTTGTGCGATAGGCGCAAACGGGTGCATTTTACTCCATTCAGGCCAGCTCAGCGGCATCATTTCTGTTGCCGCGTTCAGCTTCATGGTGCAGCTACCCAAAGAGATCATGCTGGTGTTGAGACTGAGGTCTTTGTTTTCCAGCATCTTGATGTAGCGCATCATCTGCGACTCACTGTGGTGGGTATTAAACACCTGATGTGTGAGGAACGCGCTGGTACGTGTAAGTGATGTAGGTATGTGTGAGAGTGATGTCTGCTCGTCGATAGAGAAAGACACAGGCTCTTCGCCGCCCAGTATCACTGATATAATATCGAGTACATCGGTTGATGTTGTGGTCTCGTCGAGAGAGATGCTGATGCGGTTGTTGCTGAGGTAGCGGAAGTTGATGTTCTTCGCTTCGGCCGCGGCACGTACGGCGTTGCTGTCGGCAACTGTTACCACTACTGTATCGAAGAAACTATTGCTGTGCAGTTTCAGACCGGCAGCCGTGAGTGAATCTCCCAGCACTTGTGCCAGCAATGCAACGCGTTTTGCAATGTCTTTCAGGCCATCGGGACCGTGATAAACGGCATACATAGCAGCCATGTTTGCCAGCAGTGCCTGAGCGGTACATATGTTTGAAGTTGCTTTTTCCCTTTTGATGTGCTGCTCGCGTGTGCCCAGTGCCATGCGGAGTGCGCGGTTATTGGCAGCATCGATACTGATACCGATGATACGGCCGGGGATCTGGCGTTTGAAGTCGTCCTTAACCGCGAAGAATGCCGCGTGTGGACCACCAAAGCCCATTGGTACACCAAAACGTTGAGCAGAGCCGATTGCAGCATCAGCACCCAGCTCGCCCGGAGGGGTAAGGAGCGTAAGTGCGAGCAGATCAGTAGCCATCACTACGAATGCGCCAGCGTTGTGCGTAGTTTCAATGAAGTTGCGGTAGTCTTCCACACTTCCTTTGTCGTTGGGGTATTGCAGCAATGCACCGAAGTATGTGTTGTCGATGTTTGTGGTGCGATAGTCGCCTGTTACCACTTGAATGCCAAGTGGAGTAGCGCGCGTGATCACAACATCCAATGTCTGCGGGAACACGTCAACGTCCACAAAGAACTTAGGACGATCGGGGTTCTGAGCGTCTTTGTTTGCAGTGTGGAAGAACATGTTCATGGCCTCTGCAGCTGCAGTTGCTTCGTCAAGCAGAGAGGCGTTGGTAATAGGCAGCGCAGTGAGGTCGCTGATAACAGTCTGATAGTTGATGAGACTTTCCAGACGGCCCTGGCTGATCTCGGCCTGGTATGGGGTGTACTGAGTGTACCATCCCGGGTTTTCGAAAATATTGCGCAGAATGACGCTTGGCGTATGGGTATCGTAGTAACCCTGGCCGATGTAGTTTTTGCAAACCTTGTTTTTTGAGGCGATCTCTTTCAGCTGGGTCAGGTATTCTGCCTCACTGATGCCACCGGGTATGCGCAGGTCGTGATCCATACGGATACCCTGCGGTACTGTGCGGCCAACAAGTTCATCGAGACCGGCAACGCCTATGGTCTTGAGCATTTCTTTCGTGTCATGTTCGTTGGGCCCGATGTGGCGTCCAATGAATTCAGCGCTCTGTTTTGAAAACAAGTTCATAAAATGTTGTTATGGATAAAGTGGAGAAAACGTATTTAAAAAGACGCGCAAAGATAAAATTTTAATAGCAATTCCCGGTACTTACTGATGAGAGTCACCAATGGACGGAGATATATGATATTTGTATTGTTGTTGCATGAGCGGCGAGCGGCACATATGGCGGCACGTTCGGAAGGGCGTGGTATGGTCAATGCTTTTTTTTAATGCTTCAATTAATGTTGTTTCATTGTTTTATTATTCGGATATTTGTTTTTATCTTTCCGAGCTATATAATAAAATTTTCAGCATTGAAACGATTAATACTCTCATTGGTTTTGTTGCTTCCTATGTGGCTTTCGGCGCAGGAAACGCACCATGAAATTGGCATCGGTCTTGGCCTGGCCAATTATTACGGCGATCTGCAACCCAAGTTCTTTGCGTCTGACGGATATAGGCCTATGTCGACCATTATGTATAAGTTCTTTGCTACGCCACGAGTGGGTTTCAGGGCCGGGGTTGCTTATACACAGGTCACTGCAGCCGATAGTAACGGTCGTATTCCTATCAACCAGCGCAGGAACCTGAGTTTTACGTCCAACATTTTTGAGTTTCATGGTGCATTGGAGTTGAATCTGCTACCGGTAGACGTGTTGCATCGCAGGGTGTCTCCATACATTTTTGGTGGTATCGGCGTGTTCTATTTCAATCCGTTTGCTGAAGACATTTCGGGCAACAAGCACTTTTTGCGCCCGCTAAGCACGGAAGGTCAGGGTTTACCTATGTATCCTGACAGGAAACAATACAGTCTGGTGAACATGTCATTTCCGTTCGGTGGTGGTGTAAAGTTCCTGATAGGCAAAACGCTTGTTATTACTCCTGAGATCGGCCTCCGCTACACGAATACGGACTATCTGGACGATGTGAGCAAGTCTTATGTGAACATGGACACACTTGAGGCTTACAAAGGAAAACTGGCTCGTGCTATGTCGTTCCGCGGAAATGCAAAAGCTGAATGGGACGGAAACAACCCGAACTACGGGTATCAGCGCGGCGACAGCAAGGCAAATGACTGGTACTGGTGGGGAAACATTACTGTAACAGTTTATTTCCGTGCTTTTGGCAACCCTAAGCCATACACTAAAACCAAGTGCCCGGGCTTTTAAATGAAAAGCCTCATCAGCAACTAAATAAAGTAAGACATTCTGATCATTTCGAAGCGGCACATTTAGTGTCGCTTCTTTTTTTGCGCAAGCCGCCCATCGTCAGCACATTGAAGTCAAGACCACTACATATCTCTACAGCGCGATCAGAGATTTGTCGACTGGGGCACACAAAGATCGGATTGATCGTATAGGGGGGCTGCCAGTGGAAGTGTTTCGGCACGGCTAACCACAATTCGATAGAAAGAAAAAGGGCATTGCTGTGACCTGCAATGCCCTTTGACCTTAAATATTTCTTTCCTGAGACACTATTGCTCCAGCGAATGGATGCCGTGCAGCAGGCGTTTCCAGCGTATGCCGTGTTCGCCATAACTGAGCCATACAAACCATGCCTTACCCACCACATGGTCTTCAGGAACAAAGCCCCAATAGCGCGAATCGAGTGAATTGTGGCGATTGTCGCCCATCATCCAATAATAGTTCATTTTGAATGTGTACGAATTAGCTTCTGTTCCGTTTATGAAAATCTTACCGTCTTTCTCGTCTACGGCATTACCTTCGAAATTGCGGATGATACGGCGATAGATTGCAATATTTTGAGGGGTGAGTGCCACTGTGGTGCCGGCTTTAGGTATGGTGAGCGGCCCGTAATTGTCGCGGTTCCACTTGTAGTTGGCTGTGTCGTGTGGAAATACCCACTCGAAAGGTTGTTCAGGCGCCACACCCGGCGCCAGTTCCACATACGGAACAACCGATACAACGTTGGTGGCTTTCCGGACCTCTGCTACCTGACAATTCTCGAGATTGTACTTATAATGCGCACCATCTATTCGGTCGGCATACTCAATATTGTCGTCAACAATGGGGGCGGCGCCGTTGGTAGTTACCAGATGAGTGATCTTAGAGTGAGGGAATATCTGCCCCTGAGACCCGTTGATATAGGTTATGCCGTTCCTGATCTCCAGAATGTCTCCCGGAACTGCGACGCACCGTTTGATGTAATTTTCCTTTTTATCGACCGGACGGGTGATGACGTGAAAGCGGCTATGAACCTCATCGTGCCCCATTGCGCGGACGTAGGTATAGTAGTCCTGATCAGGATATTCTGTGATCACCGTATCGCCGGACGGGAAGTTGAAGACCACCACATCGTTGCGCTTCACACTTCCGAATCCCGGAATGCGGCGGTATTTCCATGAAACAGCCTCGGTATAAGACTTCCCACCTATGAAAGGCATGGTGTTGTGTACCAGCGGCAACGCAACAGGTGTCATCGGTACGCGGGGGCCATAGGCCAGCTTGCTCACGAAAAGATAGTCGTTCACGAGCATGGTTCCTTCCATAGAACCCGTGGGTATCGTGTAGGCTTCAAAGAAAAAGGTACGGATAATGGTTGCCGCGACAACGGCAAACAAACCTGCGTCGAGCCATTCTCTGGCAACAGATTTTTTCTTTTTAGGGACGTTAGGATCTCCGGGAGTCGCTTCTTTCTTTTTCCAGAATGCCATTTAAATAGTATCAGTTTCTGTATCTGCCAAAAGTAACAACTTCCGATACAATTTATTGTATGACCGATGTGCGGAAACTATATTTAACAAAAGTGCATAACAAAAATGAACAGGCGGTAGTCGCTGACTAATGTTAGTAGTATTGGTGACGTTGGTCATAACATAAATGCTAAAATCAATAAATATTTGCATGGAATTGTCCGTATTAAAATATTTTCAATTTGGCGCTCAAAGAGGTTGTTATATAGATATGGTAATTCGATCTGTGTAAGTATTTGCTCGTAAACAAGCATGGAGTTTGAAAAATGCGAAGAACTTGGTGGTTATCGCGTAAAGAGGAAAGGAAAGGCAAATACGCAAGGAGAAAAACCGCGTTTATGAAGTTTTGATACTATCTTTGCCCTTGATTTATAGAGTAAAATCACAAAATCACAGTTATATCATTCTGCTTATGGAACAAATGAATCTTTACCCGACGCTCGGTAACAGCAAAAAGACAGCGGATGTGAGGTTTGGTGCGATAAAGCGCACTATGCTTGCATCGGGGCTGTTTTGCTTGTTGCTCACTATGTTTGCTGCAAATAATGCACACGCCCAGGCGGCTACCCGCACATCAACAGTGTATGCGGGTACATCTCCGTTTCAGGACTCACTGTGGACATTCACTCTGCCGGGTGGGCAGATCGTGAAGCGACTGGCACCATCGTTGTCGGGGTTCACCATTACAGGTATTAACGGAATTGCTACCGATCCGACAACTAACCAGGAGTACGCCATACTTAAAGTTTCCGGCGTTTCGGGTCGAGTATTGGCAACTATCAATATTCAAACCGGTATCTGTGCGCAGATCGGTAATCTTGGTGATAATTTCTCAACGCTGGCGTTTAACGCAAACGGCTCTTTGTTTGGTGTGACGGGTGATGGAGCGACAGTTCCGGAGACTATGTACCGTATCAACAAGTCGGACGCGACCAAGACTGTGTTCCGCACGTTGGGAAATGGTGCAGATGGTGAGGTTATCGCGTATAACAATGATGATCATAAGTTCTACCACTGGTCTGGAAACGGAACGGTTATATGGGAGCGTTTTGATACTACAGGGCTCGATGCGATAGAGCCATTGACCTACACAGGTGCTCCGGGTGGCGAAACGTTCGGTGCTCTTTATGAAGGAGATGGTATAATGTTGGTAAGTAACATCTCCAGCAGTCTGCGTAACTGGACTATCAGTGGTGCTACAGGTTCTATCGGATCTACACTGATGTCTACGCCCGACGATCTGCGTGGTCTTGTTAAGGAAACACACTCAAGCCTTATTGACCCATGGGGCCCTACTACAATTTGTCCGGGTGCTACTGTGACGCTGGAAGTTACAGGTGGAACAGGTGGATATCAGTGGTATTATAATGGTGCACCTATCATAGGTGCAAATAGTGCAACTTACGCGGCTGACGCTGCGGGTGTTTACAACTGTATATATGCAGATGTGAATGGTATCATCGACAGTCCGGCCACCGGCATCACAGTTAATATGTATGCAATGCCATCGATATCGGTTGCGGCACATCCTGCGGTTTGTCAGGGTGTTACTTCTACCGGATTCAACTTCTCTACTCTTACTTCACTTAATTATACCGGCGCACCAACAACCTATACGGTGCCACAAGGTGTATCAAGTGTTCATTTTGACCTCGCAGGTGGCGTAGGTGGTGTTGATTCAGGCATCGCTCCTAATCCGGGTCGCGGTGGCAGGCTGCAGGGTACACTTGCGGTAACTGCAGGCGATATTCTTACAGTAAACGTAGGTGGCGCAGGTAATGCCGGTTCCGTATTTGGCGCGATCGGTGGTTTTAACGGTGGTGGTAACAGCTGGGGCTTTGGTGGCTCGGGCGGTGGTGCTACCGATATCCGTTTGAACGGCAGTCTTCTTGTTCAGCGCGTTGCAGTTGCGGGCGGTGGCGCAGGTAGCGGTCATGATGGTATCAACATGTCAGTATTGGGTGGCTTCGGTGGCGGCACTACTGCCGGCGATGGAGAGTTCAATGCTGAAGGTTCTAAAGCAACAGGCGGTAGCACTGCGGCTGGCGGAACAGGTGCAGCGTTTACCGGTTTTGCAAACGGTGAAGACGGTCAGCTTGGTCAGGGCGGTGCAGGCAGCATAAATGGCGTTTCCGGTGGCGGCGGTGGCGGCTACTTCGGTGGCGGCGGCGGAGTTTGGTCGGGCGGCGGCGGCGGATCGTCTTATACAGACGGTATCCTTGCTACTTCTGTGGTACATACTCCTGCGTACAACGTATCAGCAGGTTTCGCTAAGATATCTTTCGATGTTCCTACTGCATATACTTATTCAATTGACTGGGATCCAACAGCAGAAGGAGCAGGATTTACTGACGTAACTACAACTGCATTCCCAACTTCATCAGCATTCCCTGTAACAGTTCCTGCAGGTGCTGCACCGGCAGTATACAATGGCTTCCTAACTATTAATGACGGTACGTGCAGCTATGTGCAGCCGGTAAGTGTGGAAGTTAAAGCTATTCCTACAGTGGATCCTACGGCTGATCAGTCACCTGTTTGTAACGGTACAAACACAAATACTGTTGCCTTCACGGGTTCACACTCATCAACCAACTACAACTGGACAAATAGTCTTACATCAGTTGGAATTCCATCAAGCGGCACAGGAGATATTCCTGCTTTCACCGCATTCAACTCTTCGGCTGTAAACCAGGTAGCAGAGATCATTGTAAGTCCTGAACTGAACGGATGTTTTGGTACAGCTGATACCTTCACGTACACAGTGAAGCCTACGCCAACACTAACAGGCGGTTCTTCTGCAGGTTTTGTTTGTGATAATTCTTTGTTCGCTTACACGGCAACGAGCCCTGTATCAGGTACAACATTTGCATGGAGCCGTCCTGCACTTACAGGCGACATCACTGCAGCACCGGCCACAGGTGTTGCAAGCATCAGCGAGACATTTGACAACACAGGTACTTTTGTAGTTCCTGTTACCTATACTTATACACTTACAGCCAATGGTTGTGAGAATCAACAGTTCCTCACGGTTTCTGTTAATCCGACTCCATCATTGTTCCCTACACCACTTGTAGGTTCTTCATGTTCAGGCAATGCGGTTACTTTCACTCAGACCAGCCTTACTCCGGGTCTGGTTCATTCATGGAGCAGGGCAGCGGTAACGGGTATCACTCCGGGTGCTGCAAGCGGTGCAGGTCTTATCAACGAGGTGCTGACCAACACAACTGTTGCTCCGATCACGGTTGTTTATGTTGACACAATGAACATTAACGGCTGTAAATACACTGAGAACCTTTCTGTAGTAGTTAACCCGATGCCGGTGCTGACAAGCAGCCTCACAGGAAATATCTGTGATAATGCTTCGTTCAATTACAAAGCAAAAACAGGTACAGCGGGCACAACTATCACTTGGGAGCGTTATCCGGTATCAGGTATCTCAAGTGCTTATGCATCAGGTACTGACACGATCGCTGAAACACATGATAATACAACACTGTCTCCTATAGTTGTTCCATACAACTTCTCACTGTCTGCAAACGGCTGTACTAATTTCCAGGACGTATTGCTGACAGTGAACCCTACTCCTTCACTGAGCACTACGCTCACTCCTGCTGCTATTTGCGACAGTACTACTTTCAATTACACGCCTAACAGCCTTACTCCTGGTGCTGTGTTCGCATGGTCTCGTGCTACTGTTACGGGCATCACAAATCCGGCAGCAACAGGTACAGGCAATCCGGCTGAGCGCCTGAGGAATGCTACTCCGCTTCCTGTTGTGGTAACGTATGTGTACACAACAAGTGTGAATGGTTGTGGCAACGCTGAGAACGTTGTAGTAACCGTGAACCCAAGACCAAGGCTGAGCAACACAATGCCTGCTCCTATCTGTGACAGCACTGTGTTTAACTTCACACCAGCCAGCTTCACACCGGGCTACACTTACACATGGTCTCGTCCGTTTGTTGCAGGTATAGGTTCAGTTCCTGTAACGAATGCTACAGGCAACATAAGCGAGCTGCTGAAGAACAATACCAATGGTAACCTTGCTGTGATATACGAATTCACTCTGAACGCTAACGGCTGTACCAACCAGTACAATGTACCGGTAGTAGTACATCCTACTCCGAAAATGTCTTCATCACTTACCGACAGTGCATGTTCAGGTGCTCCGTTCGTATATGAGCCTACAACAGATCTTACAGTTCCTGTAACATATGCATGGGCTCGTGCAGCGGTTGGCAACATCACACCAAATGTGGGCAACGGTACAGGTAATGTAAACGAAACACTTGTGAACGGTACTGCTGCTACTATCAATGTAGCGTATGTATACACGATCACTGTAGGTGCAAGCTGCTCGAAGTCACAGACTGTGACAGTAAAGGTTCGCCCTTCTGCTGAAGCTCCTGTGATCTCAACAATGCCTGGTTCATCACTGTGCAATGGTGCTATGTACCAGAACTTCGGTGCGTCAGTTCCTGCGCCAACAGGTGTTACTTACTCATGGAGCGCAACAAACGCTGAGGTGTACGCAACAGGTACAGGCAACCAATACAGCCTTGTTAACTTCAACACCCCGGGTAACGCAGTGGTGACACTGTCAGCAGCCTACGCATCTACCGGTTGTGTGGGTGTGGCTACTTACTCTGTAGCTGTTGGCTCAACGGTAAACACTATGCCTGTTGTGATCTACACACGTGGTAAGTTCATATGCCTGCAGAACAACGTTAAGACATACCAGTGGGGGTACGATGATGCAGCAACGTTGGATTCAGTAGCGCTGAAAGGAGAAGTTAACCAGAGTTACTTCGACGCGGCTCCAAAATGGACACAGCGCAATTACTGGGTAATGACCAACAATGGCGATTGCACCATCAAAGCTTACTTCAACAAGCCTAACGACAATACACCTAAGGTAGAAGCGTATATTGAAGAAGAGGTTGCAGGTATGAAGTTGTTCCCTAACCCAGCTGCCGATCAGGTGAATGTGGAGGTGAGCACAGCTACTACAGGTAATGTGCGTGTGGAACTGGTGAACATGCTGGGACAAGTATTGAATAAGGTAAACACTGATAATAACAAAGCTACCTTCAACGTGGCTGAACTGCCTGCCGGCTTCTACATGGTAGAATGTTATCAGGATGGCGTAAGGATAGGAACCGCAAAATTTGTGAAAAACTAACCGCTCAACTTATTAAACTACATTAGATGAAAAAAGTAATCTTTTCCATACTGGCCGCATCCGCGATGATGCCGGCTATGGCGCAGGAAGCCAAGACGGCTCCGGCACCTGTTACAAAAAAATATAATTACACCCGTGACCCCGATCTTTCGAGGTGGGTGATCGACCTCAATTTGCTGGGCGGCGGCATGAAGCAGGACCTTACAACAGGTACTTCTACTTCAGGCTATCTGAACGCCATCAGCCAGAACACTAACATAGGCAAGTTGTCATTCGACAAGGGAAGCTCTCTTGGTTTCGATGCGCAGCTCGGCTATTTCTTTGGTCCTGGTTGCCATTGGGGTGTTGGTGCAGGTTTCATGTACCTCTCTCAGACAGGTAACCTGAATCTTGATAAGTACCACGTTGAATACCAGGCAACCGATGCTGCAGGTGCCATCTACCGTCAGCATATTACCGGTAACAATCTGGCCGAGTGGACAAAGTCTACCAACATCAACATTCCGTTGATGCTGAAGTATAAGTACAGGTTCTCTAAGTCGTTCGGCTTCACGGCTGATGCGGGACCAATGTTCAACATGCAAATGAAGAACGTGTCTCAGAACAACGGCAACTTTGATTACGAGGCTGTATATAAGTATAGCCTTACATCAGGTGGTGATGGATCGCCTTACACTTATGACGCGTCTCCTGTTCCGGGATCTAATTCTGAGTTGATCACCAGGGCAGCAATGCTGAATTATAATCCGAATGTAGATCTGAATGCAGAGTTCCAGAAGCAGAAAGCAGCAGGCTACAACGTAGGACTTGGTCAGACACCTGCTGTTGATAAGAGCACAGTATCTTATACAACAGGATCTGTAGGCTTCCTTCTGAGGCCACAGCTTAGCTGGTACCTCTCTGACCATGTTGCGCTGAACTTTGGTGCATACTACATGTATCAGTCGTTCAAGAACAACAATGTGGCTAACTATACCTTCATGAATACGAAGATGGAGTATAGCTCAAGCCTGAATAACGTATCATCCAGCACCGTATCATCTTTTGGTGGTAATGTTGGTGTTCGTTTCCTGTTCGGCAAACTGAGGGATACGGATGAGGACGGAATTCCGGACAAGAAGGACAAATGTCCTGAAGTTTGGGGTCTGGAGCAGTTCCAGGGATGTCCTGATACCGATAAAGATGGTATTCAGGATTCTGAAGACTCTTGTCGTACCATTCCGGGTATCGCTAAGTTCAACGGTTGTCCTGATAGCGATGGCGACGGAATTCCTGACAAAGATGATGAGTGTCCTTACCAGGCTGGTCCTGCAAGTCTGAAAGGCTGTCCTGACAGGGATGGTGACGGCATAGCGGATAAGAACGACCTCTGCCCTGATAAGCCGGGTCTGGCTCAGTACAAAGGCTGCCCTGATACTGATAGCGATGGTATACCAGATAACGAAGATCAGTGCCCTGAGGTTGCAGGTCCTGCAAGCAACAACGGTTGTCCGCTGCCGCCTCCTCCGGTAGTTGAGATCCCGCTTTCTACACCGATCCTGTTTGAAACAAACAAGACAGTGGTTCAGGAAACATCTAAGCCGGTACTGGAAACAGCTATCAAAACGCTGAAAGATGATCCTAACGCGATCATTATCATCCACGGTCACGCTGATGCGAGGGGTACTAATCAGTACAACATGAAGTTGTCTATGCGTCGTGCGCTTTCAGTTAAAAAGCAGCTCATAGGTATGGGTGCCGATGGTAAGCGTATCAAAGTGATGGCTCATGGTGAAAAAGACCCTGTAGCAAGCAATAAAACTGCAGAAGGCATGGCTGAGAACAGGCGTGCTGTGATGAGGCTGAATGTTGAATAAGCTACATCAATAAAATAGTAAAACGCGGTCGCTGAAAAGTGACCGCGTTTTTATTTTGTGTGTGCTGTGTTCGCAAGCTGGCAAAAGAAAGCCCGCCCGAATTGAAAGGGCAGGCAACGCCGGTAATGAAGAGTGATGATTATTTCGTTCGGTCTTTCACCATCTCCAGAACAATGGTGAGTTGTTCGGATCGGGTGAGGTTGCTGTTATCAACGATAACTGCGTCCTCGGCGCGGCGCAGAGGACTCTCGTCGCGGGTGGAATCAATGTAGTCGCGCAGTTCCAGGTTGTGGCGAATCTCATCAATTGTGATGGCGGGGTTCGTAGCATACAACTCTTTAAAGCGGCGCATAACCCGTACCTCGGGGTCGGCGGTCATAAAAAGCTTTAGCTCTGCGTGAGGGAACACCGCTGTGCCAATGTCGCGGCCATCCATTACAATGCCTTTATCTTGTCCCATGCGCTGTTGCTGGGCCACCGCGAACGTACGCACCGCTTTTATAGCGGCCACTTCGCTCACTTTTTCAGAAACGATCATGTCGCGTATGTAGGGTTCGGCATTCTCGTCGTTCAGATAAATATCTGATGCCTGACGATGCTCGTTGAACACGAAGGAAAGATTGATATCGGCGATGGCTGCCTGCACGGCGTTGTGGTCGGTAAGATCCACACTGTTTCGCAGGAAATAGAGGGTAATGGCACGGTACATTGCACCGCTGTCGATATAATTGTATCCGAGCTGCACGGCAAGTTCGCGCGCCAGTGTGCTCTTTCCGCACGATGAATACCCGTCTATCGCTATTATGATCTTTTTCGTTGCCATTCCTAATATCAAAAGTAGAAAGGAATAGTAAGATTGTCAAAATAAGAGGGGGCATAAAAACGCCCTCAGTTTTCGCTGAGGGCGTTGCAAGATGTTTAGATCAGGAGATGTTATTTATTCCACTGCGATGGATCGCTGTTGGTGATGGCTGCGTTGTAGCCGAAGTCATTCACCTTTTGAGTGGCTGTATCAATGATCTGGTAGTATGCTGTTATGCCACCGTACTGACCGTAGGTTACGTTTGAGTAGATGTGCGCGATGCCATGCAATACTTTTCCTTCGTACTGCTGGTTGGGGATGTACAATGAGTCACCCACAACTGTAGCACGTACAGGAGTCTTGAAATAGTTATAGAAATTCTTGATAACCACGTCGGATGGCTCTGCCCCTGGCTCGATGCTGATAGGGTACTGAGCAGCCAGCGTGATACTGCCTTTTTCGAACACAGTCCAGTTGCCAATGAATTTCAAGCGGCTTTCTTTTTCGCAGTTGGTTCCTTCATAGCCTGAAGGGCAGGTGCAGGCACCATCGTTACAAACGCCGCCATTGGCGCAGGTGATGGTCTTACACTTGTCTCTGTTGCAAGAGGATGTGTACACAACGGTTGCAAAAACACCGATAGTGGCTATGGCAGAAACTAATATGGTCTTAAAAGGAAAATTCATCACTTTGATTGTGTTTTATCGTTCTCAAAAATAAGAAAAAACCGTTTACAACACGACAGCAAAAGACCCTTCAGCCGTTTGCCTACACGTTATACGGTCATAAATATATTTCAATAAAGCCATCTATCTATGGAAACCTAGAAATATTTTTTTGTACTATTTTTCGAGGTCGTCTTTATACCCTTTTATGGCACGATAAATTGCCACGGCCACCTCAAACTGGCCCTTCTCTGAATTGAGATAAGCCTCTTCTTCAACGTTGGTGATAAATCCTATCTCAATGAGTACTCCGGGCATGGCACTGCCTGCCAATACTTCCAGTCCCATCTGCTTCACACCAAGGTCCGGACGGCCACCCAAAGTGAACTGTTCCTGTACTTTAGACGCAAGCACTACACTTTTGCCAAGAAATGCCTGGGCATACTGTGCAACAATAATTGCCGTCTGCGGATCGTTCTCATTAAGTAATCCCGGTTCGTCGCTTACGTTGTCGCCGTATTCGCCTATCGCGTCTTTCTGCTGACCGGCACGGTGCAATCCCATTACATAGGTCTCAACACCGCTGCGCTTTGTAACGTGATGACGCACAGAGGTATAGATAGGTTGTTTTACTGTCTTGCCCTTGCGTTTCACTGTCTTGTAGCCCTTTAGGGTACGTGTGTAGGTATACGGAGTAGAGTTGACGTGTATGGAAATGAAAAGGTCGCCGTTCGACTTGTTGGCGATCTCGTGGCGCTCTACCAGCGAAGGGTATGCATCCTCGGTTCGGGTGTATACCACTTGCATATTGCGCATAGAGTCGGTGAGGAGTTTACCCAGTTTCAGGGCAACTGCCAGGGTGATGTCTTTTTCGTACGAGATAGCTCCCTGTGCTCCGAAGTCTTTACCACCGTGACCGGCATCAATAACGATTTTACTTACCTTCTTGCCTTTGGCAAACATTGATACCGGCGAGAACACCAGCAACATTGCCAGAACAACGATAGTGCGCATAAGAATGTTTCACAAAAGATTAAATATACAAATTCATTCAACCTCGCAGTCAAATAGTTATTTTTGCCCGTTCATGAGCCTTAGCGGTAAATTTATTCCAAATTTCTCATCATTGCATCGCTTTACCTGCTGTGTGGCCACTATTTTTATAATCTTTATAACAAATGATGCCGCGGCCCAGTTGAGAAGAAAAAACGACTCGCTGGTTGTTAAGGACACGACGGTTGCTACTACCGACACCATCAGTTGGAAGAATGGCAAACCCGGTATAGCGGGCAAGGATACACTGACGCAGGCAGACTCAACTAAAAAGACCACTCTCGCAGAACGTCTGGGGATCAAAATATCATCTGATGCGCTTCCATCTGTGGTGAAAGCTACAGCCAAGGACTCCGCCGTTATGGACATGGACAATGATCTGTTTTACTTGTATGGTAAGGCGCAGGTAAACTTTGAGGAGATGCAGCTGAATTCAGGCCAGATGAGTTTTGCGCAGGCAACAAACATGGTGACAGCCGCACCTACCGATCTGGCAAAAGATACAGGGACCGACCGACCGTCTTTCAAGCAGGGTAGTGAAAAGTTCACGTTCGATTCCATGCAGTACAACTTCAAGAGCAAGAGAGCCATCGTGCGCAATGTGAGTTCTCAGTATGGTGAGGGGTATGTAAAAAGCGAACAGATAAAACGTAATCCCGACCAAAGCATATATGGCTGGCATAGCGTATACACCACGTGCGCGCTTGATACGCCACACTTCGGCATAAGGGCTAAGAAGATAAAGGTGATACCCGATAGAGTTATTGTATCCGGGCCTGCCAACCTTAACATTGAGGGCGTGCCTACTCCGCTGTATTTGCCGTTTGGCCTCTTCCCGGCCTCGCAGAAGCAACGGTCGGGTTTTGTTTTGCCAACATATAGCGTGGAGCAGCAACGTGGATTCGGCTTGCTGAATGGTGGCTACTATTTTTATGTGAACGATAAGGTTGATGCACTTGTGCAGACGAACATCTATACCAAGGGCAGCTACAAGGTGACCGGCACAAGTAACTACAATAACATGTATCATTACAGGGGGGCATTCAGTTTGTCTTATGCCCTCAATAAGACCGGCGAAGATTTTGAGCCGAACGCCAGCACTACCAAAGACTTTATGGTGAACTGGCGCCACAGTTCGGATGCCAAGTCGGTACCCGGGCAGAGTTTCAACGCATCGGTACAGGCAGGTACGTCCAGTTTCTATTCCAATAACAGTCTTGATCCTAACCTGATACTGAATAACCAATATCAGTCGAACATAAGCTACAGCAAGAACTGGCAGAACCGGCCGTTCGGTCTTACGATAAGTGCACTACACCAGCAGAATACCCGTACAAAGCAGATAGATGTGACATTGCCGTCAATGAACTTTTATGTCAATCAGTTCAATCCGTTCCAGAGCAAGAAGGCGGTGGGTAACCATTGGTACGATAAGATCACGGCCAGCTACTCTATGGATCTGCAGAACAAGACCACGCTATACGATAGCACCTTCGATCTGAGCCGAATGTCGCTGAGCAACTTTCAGAACGGAGTGCGGCATACGATACCCGTTAGTGCGTCTTATACAGTGCTGAGGTATGTGAACATGTCGTTCAGTGCCAATTATAACGAATACTGGCTGAGCAATAAGATATACCAGGAGTACAACGATGTCACCGGCAAGGTCGACTCATCGCTGAAAGACGGATTTTTTACTGCGCGCGACTTTAATGCAGGTGTTTCGCTTTCAACACGCATATACGGTATGAAGCTGTTCAGCAGGGGAAGCCTGAAGGGGATAAGACACGTACTGACCCCCTCAACCGGCATCTCATTCAGGCCTGATTTTGCTACCGATCCGTTCAACTACTACTACAGGGCGCGCATGGATACCAGCCAGACAGAAAGGGTATTGTCGCCATTCCTGAGGTCGCCGATAGGTTCACCTCCGCAAGGTAAGCAGGCGGCGGTGAGTCTGGGTTTCAACAACAACCTTCAGATAAAAGTGCGCAACAACAAAGACACCGCCAAGGGATACAAGAATGTGACGCTTATAGACGGGCTGGGTATTGCCACTTCTTACAATGCTGCTGCCGACTCTTTCAGGTGGAGTGACATAGGTGTGAATTTCAGGACGAACGTATTGGATAAGGTGAATATCACAGGTTCGGCAGGGTATAGTCCTTACGCGTTCGATTATGGGACGGGCAGGATCATGGAAACGCTGAACATAGAACACGGCACCGGTATCGGGCGTTTCAAATCGGCCAACCTGTCGGTGGGAAGTAACTTTCACTCCAAGCCGAAAGGCAGCGACAAAGAGCGCACCAATAGCGAAGAGTATCTTCGTGTGTTGCGTAATGCAGGCTACAACGAATACGTGGATCTGAACATCCCATGGAGTTTCAACTTCACTTATACCATGTCTGTGAACAAACAGTTCAGCAGATTCTCTTATCGCGATACTGCTGTGTTGACCCACTCGCTAACATTTGCGGGAGAGCTGCAGGTGACCGAACGATGGAAGGCGGTAGTGAACAGCGGTTATAACTTCGATCTGAAACAGATGACATTGACCAGTATAGACGTTTACCGCGATCTGCATTGCTGGGAAATACACTTCCAGACCTATCCGTTCGGGCCGCGTAAGAGCTTCAACTTCACACTCAACGCAAAAGCTGCAATTCTGCAGGATCTGAAACTGATGCGCCGCAGGGACTTCAGGGATGTACCTAATTAGTCTTTTATCGATCAATATCACACACTATCCTGAAACCCAGCGTAGGCCAATTGTATGATGGTACTGCATAATGTTCGGGATCCTGCCTGCGGCAGGTATTGGTCATAAATTCAGGGTAGCTGGCATAGAATCCTCCGCGATATACTCTGGCAATGCCTGATGAAGGCCCCTTAGGGTTGTTTGCCTCTCGTTTCTCGTAGTAATGTTCATCATACCAGTCGCTGCACCATTCCTGCAGGTTGCCATTCATGTCATAGATCCCCAGTTCATTAGGTTTGTGTTGGCCCACTGTCTGTGTGCGTCTTGCAGCCTCCGGCATTCCCTCGCTGTATACCGATGCAACGTCACGAATGTTGTTACTGCCGCTATACATGTAATTGCTTTGGTAGTGGCCACCGCGCGCTGCGTATTCCCATTCCGCTTCGGTGGGAAGCCGGTGGTGTTTGCCGGTGCGGCGGTTCAGTTCCTCGAGAAATTGTTGCACTTCATTCCAGCTGACCCCTTCCATGGCGCATTGACGGCAATTGCGGTAACTGCTGTAGTTGTATCCGGTCACGACTTCCCATTGCTCCTGCGTTATTTCATATATGCTCATGTAGAAGCTGCCAACTGTAACACCGTGCACAGGCTGTTCGGCAGCATTGCGGTTGCTGCCCATATCAAAAGTGCCGCCACGCACCAACACCATTCTTATGCTGTCGGTAGTGCTGAGTCTTGTCGTTATCCGCGCATTTGCAGACCGGTTCTGCGCGATAGACCTATACCCGGGAACCAGGTTCAGGCATAGCACGGAAAATATAAGGAAGCGGATCACACAACGAATATACCAAAGCGTTGCTACGGAGTTGCAATTAGTCAGTGATCTTGATGACATCGTCGTCTTCCTCGCCCATGAGGAAGTCAGTGGAATTGTTCTTTTTCTCTATCACCTTATCCATCCACAGCAGCAGTGCCGGCAGCAGGGTTAGGTTGGTCACCATGGCCAGGAACAGCGTAATAGAGGTGAGGTAGCCTAGCGATTTAGTGCCATCGAATTGAGAGAGCATAAACACAGCGAAGCCTGCAATAAGAATGAGTGAAGTGTAGATAATACTGAGACCCGTATCGTGGATGGTACGGTGCACTGTATCGGCAATACTGTCATCGTGCCGCACCAGCTCCTGCTTAAAGTTCACAAGGAAGCGGATGGTGACGTCGATGGTAATGCCCAACGCAACACTGAATACAAGTACAGTAGAGGGCTTGATGCGGATGCCGAACCACCCCATGAGACCGGCTGTGATGAGCAACGGCACAATATTCACAATAATAGAAATGAGCAATATTCTCCATGAACGGAACAATGCCACCATGCAGCCGAAAATGATCAGGAAGGCAAGAATGAGACTGTCGCGCAGACTGTCAACTATGAACTTACTACCCTCAAGGAAAGTGATGCTGGTGCCGGTGAAGGTGACGGTGTACTTGCTGCTATCGAATATCTTGTACACCTGTGGCTTGATAGAGTCAAGAAGGGCGGGCAGTTTACGTGACCCCACATCGGCCATGCTTACACTGATGCGTGCTTTCTGTTTGTTGCTGTCAATGAACGAAAGCAGCAGTTTATTGAACAGGGTACCCTTGCCGGTGTCTTTTTTTGCCGACAGGTACGGTTGCAGGAACGCGGCCCCAAAGTCGCCGGGAACAGCAAAATAAGAGGTGTCGCCGCCAAAATATTGCTGTGAAGCGAATTTCACTCCATTGGTAATGGAGAGTGGCTTGCCTATTTCAGGATATGACTCAAGCACAGCACTCAGCTCGTCCATTTTCCTGATAACACCCAGGCCATTTACTACACCACGTTTTTTGCGCGTATCTATTACTATCTCCAAAGGCATCACACCTTTGAAGTTTGACTCAAAGAACTTAAGATCTACCGATACTTTGTCTGATTTCGGAAGGTCATCCACAATGTGTGCGTCATTTTTCAGGCGCAACACACCCCATGCCGACAGGCCACAAACCACGAAAGTGAATGCGTAGATGGACATTCTGTGACTGAAAACCCAGTTGGTGATGCGTGTCAGCACTTTATTGATCAGTCCGCTTTCCAGGTACTTGGTATGTTTCACTTTCGGAGGGGGCAGGAAACTGAAAAATGCAGGAATGAATACCAGAGAAATAAAGAACAATGCAATGATATTGATACCTGCAACCAGCCCGAATTCTTTGAGCAATACGCTTTTTGTGAAGAAGAAAACGCCGAAACCTATTGCAGCAGTAAGGTTGGTAAAGAAGGTAACGATACCCATCCTGTCCACCATGCGCAAAAGCGATTTCATCTTATTGGGGTTGCGGTGATACTCAAAGTGGTATCTGTTAAGCAGGTACACGCAGTTGGGAATACCTATTACAACCACCAGCGGCGGGATGAGCGCCGTGAGCAGCGTGATCTTGTAGCCCAGAAGCACAATGGTGCCTACGCTCCAGATAACGCCAATTGCTACCACCAGCATAGATGCCAAGACTGCTGTGAATGACCTGAAGAAAAGAACAAGGATAATTGCCGTAAGCACAAACGACAGGATAAGGAACAGCTTCATCTCAGACTGGACCTTCATCGCCATTTGGGTGCGTATGAGGGGCAGGCCCGAATAGTGCAGTTCCACATTGTTTTTCTTGGCAAATGCTTCGCCCAGTGCCACAATGCTATTTATGACCTCAGATCTGTCTTTTGAATTAAGAACGTTTTTTTCTATACGCACAGCCATCATATAGGCTTTCGTATCGGGGTTGTACAGAAATCCGCGGTAGATAGGTAGGTTCTCAAATTCTCTTCTGATGCTGTCAACGTTGGCATAGGGGAGTTCCCCGGCTATCGTAACAACTTTCAGCTTGGATGTGAGGGTATCTTTTACAAGAGTGACCGCCCCGGGAATGCTGAGTACATTTTCCACGGCGCGGATTTTTCCGATCTCTTTGCAGAGTTTGCCGTAGTCGTTAAAAAAAGTGGGATCAAAAAATTTGTCGGTTTGTACCCCGATCACCATCAGATTACCATCCTCACCGAATTGCTTCCTGAAATTTTGATATTCTATATATTTGGGGTTGTCTGTGGGTACTGCCGAGGTGAATTCATAACTGAGTTTCACCTGCGATGCGAAGTATCCCATTATTGCGGTGTCAGCCAACAGTGCGATGAGCAGTGCAATTCGGTATTTTATTATGAAAGCGGCTATTTTATGCCACATGTGAGAGCGTTGCGGTTGCGGTTAAAAACGGTAAAATTACTAAAAGGGTAGGTCAATATTCACTTCTTACGATTAACAATATATCATTTGGCGCACCTGTATTAGCAGCTGTTTTTCGCCCCGCTACTGTTCGCAGGTATAATTTCGGGTTAATAGAAGTTGTATTTTTATGAAAAAAGAGCCACTGTCTCCCGGGTCAGTCGCACATGCGTCTCGCTGGTTGTTGCAACATGCCATCACGCGCCGATTGATGCCTTGTTTCAGGCAACTATTTTTGTTTAATGTTTTTATTTTACAGAAAATAATTACTAACATTGTAGGGTAATTCGGTATATACCACAACTATTCAAATAAAAATGCCATTTATGAACAAAATGAAGTTACTCTTAACTCTTGCTGCGCCTGCATTGTTGATTCAGGCCGCACAAGCGCAATCTTCAAGACTTACAGCTCAGGCACATTGGATTCACAATGGCGCAGAATTCAAGCGTTATGACTCTACAGCATATAGCTACCTTTCTACTTCAAGGGGTGGTGATCTGAACAGCCAGTTGAAGTTTGACGAGGGCACTTCATGGATCTTTGTAATGGGTGATACCCAGAACAATAACCAGAGGTGGATCCAGGAGTTTGATGCGAACAATAACCTCACTACTTCTGTTGAGCAGAACTGGGATATGGTGCTTATGACATGGGCTAACACGTTCAAGAGCATTTATACCTACAATACAAATAACAGCAAGGCTACCATGATCAGGCAGCATTGGGATGGTACTTCAGCATGGATAACTGACTCTAAGAACACCTACAGCTACAACGCTGCCGGAAAACTGGAGCAGGATCAGTATGCTACATGGGACGGTACGGCATACACACTGCAGAGCGACGTGACTTACTATTACGACGCCGCAGGCAACAAGATCAATGAGACAGGACGCGACTGGTCTACCACTTCGCCTGTTTACACTAACCGCATCAACTACACGTATAACTCTTCAAACAAGCTGAAGACCCTTACAAACGGTAACTGGAGCGGCACAGCATGGACTGATGTTGATATGTACACGCATGAGTATGACACTGCCGGTAACAAGGTGTCTACGTTGCACAGCATCTGGAACGGCACTGCTTTCCAGAATGAGCGCCTCAGCGTATACGCTTCATTCACAGGTGGCAACCCTGCAACAGAAACAGTGCAGATGTGGGACACAACCGGTACAGGTTCATGGATGGATACATACCATTACGCAAACACTTACAACAGCAACGGTAAACTCACTTCATCAACCCGCCAGTCTTATGACAACAGCATTCCGGGTTGGGTATCTGCTTCAGGTGATACAAAAGCTAACTACTACTATGGTACTTTCGTTTCTGTTAAGAGCGTAAGCAACATAGGTGGTACAGCTACTTTGTTCCCTGTACCTGCTGAAAGCACACTGAACATTCAGATGAGCTGGAACCGTGCTCAGGCTGCAACTGTGATCATTGCTGACATGCAGGGTCGTGTTGTAAAAACAACTTCAGTTGCTGCGGGTCAGAATAACATCAGCTTTAATGTAGCTGATCTGGCTGATGGTATTTACATGGTTAACATCAACGGAGCTGAAGGACAGATCGTTAAGCAGATCGCTGTAGCTCACTAATTGATGCATCACATCATTATACGGGCGGCTCACCATCAGGTGAGCCGCTTTTTTGTTGCCCAACGCCGAGACCATGCGTTCAATTTGATTACATTTGTATCATAATCAATCTCCTTTTTGCAGCAACCAATAGGCATATTCGATTCCGGCTACGGTGGACTTACTGTGTTCCGCTCAATAGCAGAGGCGTTGCCTCAGTATGACTACATATACCTTGGCGACAATGGCCGTGCACCATACGGTAACCGGTCATTCGATACTGTTCACCAATATACCCTGGAGTGTGTGGAGTGGTTCTTCAAAATGGGATGTCCTTTGGTGATACTTGCGTGTAATACGGCATCAGCCAAGGCTTTGCGCACCATTCAGCAGCGCGATCTACCCCTAATAGCCCCTGACAAAAGAGTTTTGGGTGTTATCCGTCCCACAGCCGAGGTGGTGGGCAAATACACTAAGACGGGAGTTGTGGGTGTGTTGGGCACCCGAGGCACGGTCAATTCAGGCTCGTATGCTATTGAGATCAGTCATTTTTTCCCGGATGTCACCGTGCATCAGTTGGCCTGCCCCATGTGGGTGCCCCTCATAGAAAACGGTGAGTATGATTCGGATGGTGCAGACTATTTTGTGAAGAAATACCTTGATGAGTTGCTACAGCAGGCACCCGGCATAGATACCATTCTGCTTGCCTGCACCCATTATCCGTTGCTCATCAATAAGATCATGAAGTTCCTACCAGACCATATATCTGTGGTAACACAGGGCGGAATAGTTGCCGAAAGTCTGACAGACTATCTAAAACGGCATCCGGAAATGGAAACGCGTATCAGCAAGGGTGGAAGCACGCGCTACTTTACCACCGATGACACCGCTGATTTTGATGCCCACGGCTCTTTGTTTCTTGGCCGGGAGGTACGTTCGCAGTTCGTTACTCTTTAACGGATAGATCTGTTCATTACAGGGCATAAAAAAAGGCTGTAACGAAACAGCCTTTTTTTAAGATCGCTAGAAAAATCCTATTTCTTCTTAGCGGCGGTCTTTTTAGGACCAGCATTCTTTTTAGGAGCTGCTGCTTTTTTAGGAGCTGCCGCTTTCTTTGGAGCTGCTGCTTTTTTAGGAGCTGCCGCTTTCTTAGCAGGTGCCGCTTTTTTAGCCGGCGCTGCTTTTTTAGCAGGTGCTGCTTTTTTCGCGGGAGCCGCTTTTTTAGCAGGTGCTGCTTTTTTTGCTGGCGCTGCTGCTTTTTTAGCAGGCGCTGCTTTTTTGGCTGGCGCTGCTTTTTTCGCAGGCGCTTTTTTTGCTGTTGCCATAACTGTGAATTTAAGGGTTAAACAAAAATCTTTATAATGGCAAAATCGCCGTAGGGGGTTAGTCCTCGGCGATTCTTATTAATTAACTGCGCTAACTGATACTAATGTTTTTGTCCTTGTCTTACGGAATTCTACGATGCCGTCAGTAAGGGCGAATATGGTAAAATCTTTACCAAGACCTACATTCGTACCTGGATGATACACCGTACCACGCTGACGAACGATAATGTTTCCTGAGATGGCAGGCTGGCCACCGAATATCTTTACACCGAGTCTTTTACTATGTGAGTCGCGGCCGTTCCGTACACTGCCTTCCCCTTTTTTGTGTGCCATTGTTTATTGGTTAAATTCTATTACGTGTTAAAGTTAAGAGATTTCTTTAATTAAGCAATCTCATTTATTTTAATTTTTGTCAGGTACTGGCGGTGACCATTGCTTTTCTGGTAACCTTTCCTGCGCTTTTTCTTGAAAACGATAACCTTATCGCCTTTCAGATGATCTATGATCTCAGCCTGAACTTTCGTAGCGTTCTTGCCTACTGTGATGTTGCCTCCATTGCTTACCATAAGCACATTAGAAAACTCAACCTTATCGCCGGCGTTTCCGCTCAGACGATGCACAAACAGCTCATCATTCTGCTTAACCTTGAACTGCTGCCCTGCTATATTAACTATTGCAAACATGATATACCTAAAATATTTCTGCAAAGGTAAGGAACTTTTTCGTTTAAAACAACAAAAAAATAATTATTCTTTTATCCGTCTCGTTCCACTTGCTCTTCACTGCAATTGAACTATCGTAAAATTAGTTGTTAATTTCAAAATTACCAAGTGTTCGCTCATCATAACACACACACTTTTCACGTCTCGGTTTTAACACCTTCCCTCGTTTTAATTAGTAACTTTGGCATCCAATCTGTAACGGATGAAAATAAAATCTTTCCTTGCGAAACCCTACGCATACATTGTGCACGCAAGGGTGCGTAAGGGTATGGCAACAGCGGTTGCTGACCAGCAGGCAATTCTACAATACCTGCTAAAGAACGGTAGCCGCACCGTTTTCGGGAAAGAACACAACTTCCAGCAGCTAAAGACGTACGAGGATTTCAGGAATGCAGTACCCATTCGCGACTACGAGGCCTTCATTCCCTGGATCGACCGGATAAAGAAGGGGGAGCCGAATGTGTTGTGGAAGGGACGACCTATTTACTTTGCCAAGACCTCAGGCACTACCAGCGGGGTCAAATACATACCAATTTCAAAAGAATCCATCCCCAATCATATTGCAGGTGCCCGCGATGCACTGCTCTGTTACATGGCCGAAAGCGGCAACACTGCTTTTGCCGACGGGAAGATGATATTCCTTTCAGGGTCGCCTGAGCTGGAGCGCGTTGGCGGAGTTCCTACAGGCAGGCTCAGCGGCATTGTCAATCACTTCATCCCCCGTTACCTGCGTGGTAATCAGTTGCCTTCTTACGAGACCAACTGTATTGACGACTGGGAGACTAAGCTGGAGAAGATAGTACAGGAAACCATGAACGAGAACATGACGCTGATAAGCGGCATTCCGCCATGGATGCAGATGTACTTCGATTGGCTGATACAACGGAATCCGGGTAAGAAGATAAAGGACATTTTCCCCAGGCTGCAGGTTATAGTGCATGGTGGTGTGAATTTTGAACCTTACCGTGCCCGCTTGGCCGACAGCCTCGGAGGTCAGGTCGATATGATAGAGACATTCCCTGCATCAGAGGGTTTCTTCGCTTTTCAGGATCGGATTGGCGGCGAAGGATTGTTGTTGAATACCAATGCCGGTATCTTCTACGAATTCATTCCGGCAGCCGAGATACACAATGAAAATCCCACGCGCCTGTCGCTTGCCGATGTGAAAGTTGGCGAAAACTATGCGCTCATTGTAAGCACCAACGCCGGTCTTTGGGGGTACAACATCGGAGATACGGTCCGTTTCCTGAGTACCGACCCATACCGCCTTGTAGTGACCGGTCGCGTGAAACATTTTATCTCCGCATTCGGCGAGCATGTGATAGGTGAAGAGGTTGAGTATGCGATCATGAATGCCGCCCGTGAACATGATGTTCAGGTAACGGAGTTCACAATTGCGCCACGTATACAGGTATCAGGCGAACTGCCCTACCATGAATGGTTTGTGGAGTTTGGCACCATGCCTGCCGATATGGCCGCATTTGCCACAACTGTCAACAATCATTTGCGTGCAAAGAACATTTATTACGAAGATCTGATGTCGGGCAGTATTCTGCAACCGTTGAAGATAAGGGTGATGAAGAAGAATACATTCATTGAATACATGCGCTCTATAGGCAAGCTGGGCGGGCAGAACAAGGTGCCGCGCCTGGGCAACGACCGTAAGATAGCCGATGCGCTACAGCCGTGGGTGCAATAAGTGAACCTGAGAAAGGGCCGGCTGATTACGGCATATCCGAATCGAAAGTTCCTGAAATTACAGTTGAATCAGAACATGTGAAATTGAAGCTGCCGGTCAGGTTTGGTGTAACAGTAGACACTGTTAATGAGCCGTATACAGATTGGATTGGTGAAGTGGTTGCCGTAGGTCTGTACGTTCCACCGTAATTGATACCGTCCATAGTGTATGTGCCCACAGCGCCTGTATAGCTATATATCCATACTGAGATGCGCGCACCTGAAGGTGAAGTGCCATTTACTTCGACATATGGATGCGGTGATGCGGCATTTTTGTTGGTTTTCACCATGTCACCCGAAGATGAAAATGTCCCTCCGCTGCCTGATACTGTTGCAAGCAAGAAATGAGCGGTAGTGGTTTTTGAGGCGGTTTCCTTTTTGCAGCCGAATAGCGCAGTAACAGCACAAAAAATTGACAAGACATAAACGGCCGGGTATTTCATGATGTGGATATTTATATGATAGACAGCCATATGAAATGAAATGGTTGGGTTTTGCAACTCTAAGTGAATAAACTCCGACCAGCCAGATCAACGCCATATCTTACTTGTATCCCTTTCTAATTCCTGTTAGCTACGGCTGTAAGGTATTGATCAGCCAAATGAATTGTGATGGCTTCTATCATCACGTTGCTGTGTCACTGGTCAAAAAAAGACTGGGCACATCTTAATGAGAATGTGCCCAGTCAGAATCTGTTCCTATATTGGTTACTTAATGTTAGGGTGCGGAGGAGGCACATTCGATTCACCACCTTCGTCAACGTTCGCAGGTCGGTAGGTAACGATGTTCTCGTCACCGGCTTCTCCATACTTGAAGATGAAGCGGTCGCGGCCAATGCTGTTCTTATCGCTCATGTACTCGATAACGGCATTCACGTGTTCCCATGATTTCTGTTCTTTCACCTTGCTGCCGGTACCGCCACCCATGATCACCACTTTACACAACGGATTGGCCTGCATCTGTGCGGCAAGTGTTGCCAGCTGCACTTCCATTCCTTTATTGATCTTATTTGATTTTTCAGGGAATAGCAATGTGCCTGCGCCAATGTTGCCGCATGGGTTCTTGTCGCCACCCTTGGTGTTGTTATTATTGTTGCTCACCATCTCCTTGCAGCCATCAGGACAAGGGCAGTTGCCTACACCATCCGCATCAACCGGCTGGCACTCTGTAGGGGTGATCAGTTGTTTGTCTTTGTAGTCAGGTACACCGTCGCCATCAGTATCCAGCGGGCAGCCATGTGCATCCACAGGCAGGTCTTTAGGTGTTTTCGGACACTTGTCGAACTGGTCTGTAACGCCATCTTCATCCTTGTCAGGCAATACCGGATTGGGCAGTATCATGTGACGTGGGTAGGAAAGTTCGTTGTAGCCGTGATCCAGCGGATTCATCCAGTACAACGGCTCCACTGCCTTCTTGGTCTTGATGTTCATGTTCACACCCACCGAGAAGTAATTGATCGCGTCTGATGAACGCCCTGTGCTTACAGTATTGCCCAGGTTGGGGCCGAAGCGTGTACCGTCCAGATAAGGGTCCATCGGAAAGATGTACCTGTTCTCTACCTGTACGTTGAACATTTTGTTGATCTTATATTGTACACCCATACCTACACTTGGCGCAAAGTCCAGGTGTTTTTTGTCAAGTATTGTCTTTCTGTTGGTATTGGGGGCCGGTGTTTCGTGCGATTTGTCGAGCCCTTTACGCAGGTCTTTACGAATCGCTTTCAGATCCCCGTTCGGGTTCGAGACCATGGTAGCGAAGTTGTACTCTTCGTAATTATCGTTCAGTGCATTAACGCGTGTTTTATACCCCAATGCACCCAGACCCAGATAGCCGAAGAACGACACCTTGTTGCGTGCCTGATGGAAGTTGATGTTACCCACATTGAACATGAGATCCAGGTTCAGTTGCGATGATTCCATGCGCGTGGAGCGGTAGACACGTTCCGCAGGTTGCCCGTTGCCTGATTGCTGCAGTGGTACATATCCGAATTCAGTATAGGGTGCGTCATATCCGGTGGTTGCTTGCAGGTCCAGATTCCTTGCCACACCGTATATATATTGCATCCGCATGGAGAACGCATAGCCAAGCGACTTGCGCACATTGAAGTTGATGCCACCACCCCCTCTGTTCCACAACATGGTTGAAGGGATGTTGCCGACAACATTGTACAGACCGCCACCTATACCCACCTCGAACATATTGCGTGGCTTGGGTGGAAATGCCTCCTGGTGTTCCATGTAGGCATGGAATTGCTTGGCAGGTTTGCCCTTGCGGTAGTAGGCCGAGTCCATGATATCATAGTTCTTGCCATGATATGTCATGTCCCTGTTCGACCACTGAAGGCCGGCGGGCTTAGATGCCGGTGCCGCCGGTGCTGCCTGACTTTCTTCTTTGGCAGCTCCTTTTGCTTTCTTGTCTTTTTTCTCCTGCGCCGATAGCGAAGAAGCAGCAAGAACCGCAAGACCCGATATCAATAAAAACTTCCTTGCAAGCATAGATTGTATTTTACATTGCGTATTTTCTTTAATTGAACACGCACAAACAAAGGTATAGACCACCACAACAAAAAACAAACCGTGCCCATCTTTTAACCCGTATTTCACGGTTTTATTATGCGTGTACCCGCATTGGCAAAAAATATGTTGCAAATAGGATTCTTATTTCGACTTTTACACGCAATTTCGCAACACACTGATGGAGCGCATACAGAAAGTAATAGGCACAGAACTGTCGCTTTTCGAGAAGAAGTTCGCGGAGAGTGTAAAAGGCAGTAACCCTCTGCTCGATCGTATCATGCGCTTTATCATCAAGCGGAAGGGGAAACAGATGCGCCCCATGTTCGTGTTTCTTTCGGCACGTATTGCCGGCGAGATCAACGAATCGTCTTACAGGGCGGCCTCTCTCATAGAACTCCTCCATACTGCCACGCTTGTGCACGATGATGTAGTTGATAACTCTATGAAACGCCGCAATTTCTTTTCTATCAACGCACTCTGGAAGAATAAGATTGCCGTGCTGGTTGGCGACTATCTGTTATCAAAAGGTTTGCTCCTGTCCATCGATAATGGCGATTACAAGATCCTTCAGATCACTTCGCGCGCCGTTAAGGAAATGAGTGAGGGCGAGTTGATGCAGATGGAAAAGGCGCGCAAACTGGATATAGACGAGAGCGTTTACTTCGATATCATCAGGGCAAAGACGGCATCTCTGCTGGCGGCTGCTTGCGCATCGGGTGCCTATTCCACAACGCAAAACGAAGAAGTAGCCGAGAAATTCCGCCTCTTTGGTGAGAAGGTGGGCATTGCATTCCAGATCAAGGACGACCTATTCGATTATGGTCAGGACAACATAGGCAAACCCACAGGCATAGACATAAAGGAGAAGAAGATGACCTTGCCGCTTATATATGCCCTGCAGTATGCTGACACAGCTACTCGCCGCCGCATTATTTATACGGTTAAAAACAACAGTACCGACCGGCGGAAAGTGGATGAGGTGATCAGTTATGTGCAAACCTCAGGTGGCATTGATTATGCCAAGGAAAAAATGACACAATATAAAAAGGATGCCATTGACATCCTTAATACTTTCCCTCCCTCAGCCGAACGCACTGCAATGGAGCAGTTGGTCGACTATGTTATTGACAGGAAATACTGATTTATACAAAGCTACTTACCACTCCATACCCGGGTAGGTACGTTGCATAAACTGCATTTCGGCAAGTATATAACCCAGATGTTCGGTATGACGTCCGTGTTTGCCGCCTTCCTGCATCCATGTGCCCTTGGGTACATCAAGTGTAGCCTCCTGCAGTACTGACGCGATACGCTCCATCCACTTCGGTTGCAGTGATACCAGATCCACTCCTATACCACTCTGTGCCGCTTCCTTCTCGGCATCGCTCATGTTGAAGAGCTCGCCGGTAAAGGACCACAGTTCGTTGAGTGCGGTCTGCATGCGCTCGCGACTTTCTTCCGTGCCATCGCCAAGGCGCACCACCCACTCACTGCTCCAACGCAGGTGGTAGGTCACTTCCTTCAATGATTTTTCAGCTACTGCAGCCAGTGTGTTGTCCTTGCTGTGTTGTAACGCAGAGAAGAAATAGAACGCGAATGCATCGTAATACAATGCGCGTGCCACAGTGTAGGCCCAGTCGTTGTTGGGTTGCTCTACCAGCAGCACATTCCTGAAGTCCCATCCGTCGCGCAGAAAGGCCATGTCATCTTCATCAACAGCACTGCCTGTGTTCACGAGGTTCTGAATAGCGACAGAAGTTACTGCCGTTTTCTTCTCGTTTTCAGGCAGGTTATTGAATTGTTCTGCGGCATATTGAAACAGACTCCTTGCCCGACCCAAATGGTCGAGTGAAGTATTGGTCAATGCAATGTCCTGTTCCAATATCGGACCATGTCCGCACCATTCACTCAGCCTGTGACCAAGTATCAGCGCGTCATCAGCCAATCGCAGTGTATATTCTAAGCTCATTTTTTATTTTTATTCGTGTGCTATCGTAAGGCGGCAGTTATACCCTGTTAGCAATAACGGATTATTCTGTATCCCAATTCCAAACGCCCAATTCCCAATTACCCAAACACTACATGTACTTCACTTCATCTGGAAGATCGTAGAATGTAGGGTGGCGATAGATCTTATCGCTCGCCGGGTCGTACATAGATGCTGATTCGCCGGGGTCGGAAGCATGTATGTTTTTGCTTTCTACAACCCAGATGCTCACACCCTCCATGCGACGGGTATACACGTCACGGGCGTTTTCAATAGCCATTTCGGCATCAGCTGCGTGCAGGCTACCGGCATGTTTGTGGTCCAGACCAGCCTTGCTGCGGATAAATACTTCCCACAGAGGCCACTCGTGTTTATTCAGTTTATCGTTGGTCATTTGTTTCGTGTTGAATGTTTGATCGGTTATGCAGCCTTGGTAGCTGAGCGTTCTTTCCTTTTAGCGGCATGTGCCATGGCGGCGTCACGCACCCATTTTCCGTCCTCCCATGCCTTACGGCGTGCGTCCAGTCGCTGCTTGTTGCAAGGCCCGTTGCCCTTGATCACATTGTAGAACTCAGCCCAGTTGATCTTGCCAAAGTCATAATGACCACGCTCTTCATTCCACTTCAGATCCTTATCCGGAATTTCAAGGCCCAGTACTTTCGCTTGCTCTACTGTCACGTCCACAAATTTCTGACGCAGCTCGTCGTTGGTAAAACGTTTGATACGCCACCTCACGCTCGACTCAGTGTTAGGGCTTTCAGCATCCGGCGGTCCAAACATCATAAGCGATGGCCACCACCAGCGGTTCAATGCGTCCTGCGCCATTTTATGTTGCACGTCCGAACCCTTCGCCAGTTTCAGCATTATCTCGAACCCCTGCCTCTGATGGAAGCTTTCTTCCTTGCACACACGCACCATGGCACGTGCATAAGGGCCGTATGAAGTGCGGCAAAGCGGCACTTGGTTCATGATGGCGGCACCATCTACTAACCAGCCTATCGCGCCCATGTCGGCCCAGGTAAGGGTGGGGTAGTTGAATATCGAAGAGTATTTGGCTTTTCCGGTGTGCAATTGATCGTACATCTCATCGCGGCTGATGCCCAGGGTCTCTGCGGCACTATACAGGTACAAGCCATGACCAGCTTCGTCCTGCACCTTAGCCAGAAGCACCGCCTTACGACGCAACGATGGGGCACGGGTTATCCAGTTGCCTTCGGGCAGCATACCAATTATCTCGCTGTGCGCGTGTTGCGATATCTGCCTGATGAGTGTCTTCCGGTAGTCATCCGGCATCCAGTCTTTCGGCTCTATGGTTACCTCCCTGTCTATCAGGCTGTCAAAATGTTCCTGAAAAGAATGTACGGTCATGTATATAATAATTTTGAACTACAAATATACGCTATTCCGCGCCCCTAAATGCAGCCACACGCATAAGATATTTTTGTTTAAGAATAGGTAACGGCTATCAGTACCTTAAAGTTATCGTCCCTGTGGTATGCCACGATCTTAGTTCTGATTTTATGGAATTTTCCTTTTCTTGTGTCTGTACCATAGTGCCTTGCTAAAAAGTTCACTTATTTGTCTCTGACCACCCGATATTCCAATTTGTCCGATGAGGACCTGCTGATGCACTATCGCCGCAGCGGAGACAATATGTGGTTGGGAACACTGTTGCAGCGGTACACCACACTGCTGCTCGGCGTCGCTTTTAAGTACCTGAGGGATGTTGGGCAAGCCGAAGATGCCGTGCAACATGTTTTTGAGACTGCGCTCACGCACATTCCTGCCGAACCTATACAAAATTTCAAAGGTTGGCTGTACGTGCTGATGCGCAATCATTGCTTGCACCTGCTGCGCGACAAAACTTACAAAACCGATGAGTCTGTCTTATCTACAGTGCCTGCAGTGGAATCGGATAAGGAAGATATCAACTGGCAGGAGTATTCTATTGCTCAGATGAATGAAGCACTCGCCCGCCTCAATGAGGAACAGCGCATCTCCATCTGTTTATTTTACCTCGAGCACAAAAGTTACGAGCAGATCATTTCGGCAACCGGCTATACCTTTATGCAGGTAAAGAGCTACATTCAGAACGGAAAAAGAAATCTCAGGACCATACTCACTCCCATACTTCGCAACAGGCATTCATGAACGGTAACAACAACATATCGCAAGGAGGTAAAGATCCACGCCTTACCGAGGAAAAAATGCTTGCATACCTCGAGGGAAGGCTGTCGCCTGCCGAGCAGCACGAGGTAGAACGTTGGCTATCGGAGGAGGGCATGGAAAGCGATGCCCTTGACGGATTGCAATCTATGCCTTCGGCAGACAGAAGGCTTTCTGTTGCCCGTTTGAATGCCGGTCTCAATAAAAGGGTTTCGAAACGTGCCCGGCGGGTAAAGCGCGCTACGCCCGGTGCCAATGTAGTGTTTGCTGTTCTGCTCATCTTGTTATTGGTGGTATTGATTTGGCTGGTGTTCCAGCGCCTGAATTGACAACATATCGGATTTTTTGTGTATCTTCATGATTGTCAACTGATTGTTTACCCCTTTCTATGTTCAGTTTTTTCTCACCGGATGCCGGCAATGCCGACCAGATAAATATGCGTCTGCTCATAGAAAGCATTGACGACCCCATTTGGTTGGTCGATGCCTCCTGCAACATCCTGCAATGCAATGGTGCATTCCGCGAGTGGGTAAGCCACTTCATAGGAAAGCAGCTTGGACCGGGTGATAATGTGCTCAACAATGGTGAAGACCGGCTCTATTTCCACAAATTCGATATGTGCTACAGACTGGCGTTGGGAGGAAAGGCGTTCAAGACAGTTGAAGATCAGTTGATAAAGGGAGTTACACACTATACCAGCGTCAGTTTCAAACCGCTTATTGATGAGAACGGGAAAGTTATGGCGGTCTCTTGTTTTGCCCGAGATATAACTGAACAGCGCAAACACCTCTTTCACATAGAACGCCAGAACTCTACGCTGCGCGAGATCGCCTTTATTGAGTCGCATAAGATCCGTGGCCCTGTCGCTACCATTCTGGGACTTGAACAGTTCTTCAATTACAAAGACCTCTCTGATCCTGTCAATCGCGAAATAATGGAAGGTGTGAAGACCGTAACGCTCGAACTCGACTCTTTCATCCGCGAGGTAGTTCGGTTGTCAAACGAGATTCAAAAGAAGGATCAGCAAGCTTCTTCAGAAGGATCAGCGCAATAGTTTAATGTACACGACAGACCCTTCAGAGGTAAGCCTTACTACATAATTTCCGTGTGGCAGGCCTGATACATCCAGTTGTCTTTTGTTGATGTAGGACATCGCCAGTTTGCCCTGTATGTCAAACAACTCAATGGTGAAGTCTGTCCACGAATTGGGTATCTCAAATCTTACCCAGCCGTCACGTGCAGGATTAGGGTAGGCAAACACGTCGTTGGCATCAACAGTAATGTTGCGCACCGTCCTGTTCAATTCTGGTCGGTACTTGTCTTTGTACTTTACTGAAAGAGGCACGTCAAACCCGGCGATAGACAGGGTAGTGATCCACAGTGCAGGATAGTGTTCTCCGTTTACCAGCCATTTGTATTCAACGGTCGTGCGTGGCAGTCCCAGTGAAAGGCTATCCATTGTTATTGAATCTGTCTCTACAATTTCTGACCGAACTCTGATGCACGGGGTTGGTTTCGTGTAGTAGGGAGTGATTATGGTGCCCCAGCCGTCAACTACCGTGCGGCGATAGCCTTGCATTTTGATCCCGCCCACTCCTGGTGCTCCGATGTTCAGTGCAAAATCGGTGGTTGTGTCGTCGCCGTAAGTAAGCGGGAAGTGATACAGCACATCGGGAGTGGTGTAGGCCGATCCAACCGGAAAGCCTGCTATCGATGCGCCGAATGCTTCTGCCTGAAAGGATGGCGGATTGTTTTTCTTGTTGTAGAATGTGTACATGTCGCTGATGTTGATCCCGGACAGCAACAGACTCAGCCCGGGAATACTATCGGCGATCTTTGTGCCATAGCACGATAGGTTGCCAAGCGACAATGCGAATAGGGGATTCACCTGCACCGCTTTTTTGTAATAGTCTATCCCTTGTGACGTAGGTGTGAGTTTAAAATTCCAGCTCTTGTCGGTGCCGTTCTCTCCTATGTAACTGTAAGCGGAAATTACGCTTGCTTCACTGTACCGCAACGAATCTCCTGAAACAGGCATGTCGTTGGCGGTGATGGAGATCTGCGCCCGTAGCGGCTGACACAACAAAACTGTCAGCGTTGTAAGCAGAAGATGGCGGAGCATGGCGTTTGAATTTGAATCAAATATACAGCAAAACAAATGTGTAAGCGTACCCTTACTACTTCAGCAACTTACCTATTATTGGTAGCCCCTTTATTTCGTCCTTTTCGCTGCGCACTACCGCGCCTGCGTAGGCCAGCAGGAACAAACTGCCCGTTAACAAGCGCACCCACACATGATCGGTGATCTGCATGATGCCTTTTTGTGCCGCGAACAGCGTAAGCATCAGGGCAACGTAACCGCCAATTTTCTTCAGCGGATAGTTCACCGGATAATGCCGCTGCCCCAGCACATAAGAGAGTACCATCATGGTGCTATATGCGGCAAGTGTGGCCCATGCGCAGGCATACATGCCATACACAGGTATGAATGCCACATTCAGAATTATGGTCAGCGCCGCACCTACCAGTGTGATATACATCCCGATGCTCATCTTATCGGTGACTTTGTACCAGGCCGAAAGATTGTAGTAGATCCCCAGTGCCACATTGGCTGCCAGCAAAATCGGCACTACGTCAAGTCCCTGACGGTATTGTGAGCCGATAAAGTACTTCCACAGGTCTATGTACAATGCAGTGAAAAGGAATGCGCCGCACAGTGTCACCACAAACCACTTCATCACCCTTGCATAGGTCTCCGGTGCGTTTTTGTTGGCAGAATGACTGAAAAAGAAAGGCTCTGCCGACATCTTAAATGCCTGAATGAAGAGCGTAATGAAGATTGCGATCTTGTAGTTCGCAGAATAGATACTCAACGCGATCTTTGCGTCCTCAGCACTAGCGTGCATCAGTTTGGGCAGCATCAGGCGATCCATTGTCTCGTTCACCATACCGCCCATGCCCACTATCACCATAGGCCAGCAATACACCATTATCTTCTTCCACAGTACAGTGTCAAATTTCAGGCGGTATCCGCTCCACTCTTTGAACAGGAGAAGAAAGGTCACAGCAGCCTGAGCAAGATTAGCAAGTATCAGAAATCCGGTAGGCGTGTATTGCCTGTACCACTGCGCAAATGCGGTATCAGGGTGGGCTGCGGTGGCCCCCGGGCAATAGGCAATGAAGTAAACCGTGAGAATGATGTTCACTACTATGCCTGCCAGCCGCGTGAAGGCGTATTTGCGCGGTCGGCCCTCTTGCCGCAGTCGTGCAAATGGAATGGCCGCAAGTGTATCTATGGCCACTATGAATACACACCACACAATGTAGTCGGAATGGCCTCCAAGGTCAATGAACGCTGCTATCGGGTCTCTGAAGAAGATGATTATTGAGCTGAGTGCCAGCGTACTGATGAGTAACGAGGTAAACGTGGTTTGGAACAGATGTTCCTTGTCGGTCCCCGATGCGGCAAACCTGAAATAGGCAGTTTCAAGTCCGTAAGTGAAAATGATATTGGCAAACGAGATGCTCGAATACAGCATTGTCATGTTGCCATAATCAACCATCCCGGCGGGATTGTTCAACACATACGTGATGATGGGGGTAAGCAATTGGTTCAGCAGCTTCGCAGCTATGTTGCTCAGCCCGTACCACATTGTTTGTCCCGCAAGTTGTTTCAGCGATGCCAAATTCCTATTTCAAAAGTGAACATTCAAAATTCCGGAAAACACCCGCACAATAAACTCTTCACGATTACAGCCACGCGCGAACCCGTGCAATTACTTACCCTATCGTCCAGGTTTCCTTACCCGATAACAGTTTGTCCAGATTGCCTTTTCCTTTGGTTGCGGTAAGCTCTTCTATCTGCAGGCGCATATCATCTTCATACGTTGAACGCTCTTTAGCGTAGAACACCCCGAACGGACGTGGGAAGTGGCCTTCATGCGATGGGTCGTCGAAGAGTCTTGTCAGCATTTGCGCCTTATAGAAATCGGTCTCGTCATGTATCCACAGGTCGTCAGCGCTGTATTGGTCGCCTATGTCCACGAGTTGCGGTTTGTAACCGTCTATGCGTATGCCTTTGTTTTTCTCAGCACCGAATATCAGTGGTTTTCCCTGCTCCAGCATCAACGTTTCAGCTGCGCGGCTACCTTTTTCGGTAAAGACCTCGAACGCCCCATCATTAAAGATGTTACAGTTCTGGTAGATCTCCAGGAACGAAGCTCCGTGGTGTCCGTTTGATCGCAGCAGCATCTGTTGCAGATGTTTCGGGTCGCGGTCCATACTACGTGCTATGAAGGTAGCCTCAGCACCCAATGCAAGCGCCAGAGGGTTGAACGGATGGTCCAGACTGCCTGCCGGTGTAGACTTGGTCACTTTGTGTACTTCAGACGTAGGGGAGTATTGCCCCTTGGTCAGGCCGTATATCTGGTTGTTGAAGAGCAGGATGTTCACATCGAAGTTCCTGCGCAACAGATGAATTGTGTGATTGCCGCCTATGCTCAGCGCGTCACCGTCGCCGGTCACGATCCATACACTCAATTCAGGGCGTGTAGCTTTCAGTCCCGATGCTATGGCAGTCGCACGTCCGTGAATGGAGTGCATACCATAGGTGTTCATATAGTAGGGGAAGCGCGAACTGCACCCGATCCCCGATACGATCACAATATTTTCCCTTGGTATTCCTGTTTGCGGCAGAATGGTCTGCACTTGCTTCAGAATAGAATAATCTCCGCATCCGGGGCACCACCTCACTTCCTGGTCGGTGGCAAAATCTTTGGCCGTAAGCGGACTTGCCGCTTGTGGCGTTGCTACGTCACTCATAGAGCCTACAAAACTACATGTTTGCGGGGAGGCTATGAAACATAGGTCGGGTTTTTATAGATTTTTTGGATTTATACCTATATTTATTCACTCAATTACATACAGATTATGAAAAAATTAATTGCATACGTATCCGTTTCTTTTCTGGCGCTTGGTGCGCAGGCTCAGGGTGTTGTAAAGCCGGCCCCTTCTGTAGGCGGCGCCTCCACAGCGGCAAAAGCAGTTGTGCCGCGCTCGGCCGCTGCAGTCAAAGTTCGTCATACTGCAATTGGCGGTACATTCCTCAACGCGCGTCGCGAGCCTGTAGCAAAGATCCAGGCATACGCGTATATGAACGATTCTATCAAAGCTTCCGGATTCACTGATGCGGCAGGCAAATATGAAACCAGCAATATGATGCCGGGTGTGTACACACTCCGATTTGTGTATCCAAAGTCGGGCCGGCGAATCACTGTTACAGGCATTCCGGTGAAACTACGCAATGTGACTATGGTGAATTACACCGGTATCGAGCCGGTAGGCGACAGCACATTCACTTATGCCGAGCTGATGCCCCAGGCGCCCGCGAAAAAATAATTACTAGAGCTACACGAACGTCATAAAAATGCGGAACGCAGCACTTTAGTGCTGCGTTCCGCATTTTGTATCTTCTAAGAAAAATTATCGCAATTACTTCTTGTATACCTTCACCGCAAATGTGTAAGCTTCCATTTTGCTGATCTGCTGTTCGCGGCTCATGCGGCCTATATGAGAAGCCTTAGGCAGTTTGATGCTTTTTTCGTCGGGCAGCTTGTGTAGCAGTTCCATTATTGCTTTTGCACTCACTGCATAGGTTTTTTCTTCCGCCTGTGATCCTACCGCGGTAAGCAATCCTAGTACGTTTCCTTTTCCGTCGATCAATGGAGAACCACTTTCTCCATACCCTACAGGCAATTCCAGCGTGTACTGCATTCCGTTGCCGTCATAACCATTCCTTGCGCTTATGTATCCTTCACTGTATGATATGTCTTCAGCAGGGTAGCCGAGCGTGAAAATATGAGAGCCCAAGGCAGCTTTAGCCGGTGCAAATGAATACGGGAGGTCTCCTTTTCCAAAACGGAAACCGCTCTTTTCCACCTTCATGATGGCCACATCGGTTTCTGCGTTGAAAGTTACAAGAGATGCCTTAAAGTACTGACCGTCATGATTCTGAATATACACAGAGTCACCATAGCCATTCTCGTCGTGTAATACGTGGTAAGCAGTGACAAAGTACCCGTTGTTGGAAAGTGCGAAACCGGTACCCGTTTTCATCACATCCGACGTAGGTGCAAAACTCTTGCGTGTTTTGGTGTCCAGGTTTTTCTCCAGTTGCTGCTGTTTCTGCAACTGCTGTGCCTGTGCGATCTGCAACCCCTTCACCTCACGGCTGATCATGTTGTACCTCGACTCGTTTTTCCTCATCGACGGCTTAAGACTCCAGATTGTGATGGTGGATGTCAGTATCGCAACACCTGCCGCGATAGACGCTGTTCGCCAAAACTCAGGCGTAAAAATGACGTGTTTGGCTGTTTTCTTACTTCCGGTATCCTTCTTCGATTCCTCGCGGTGTATATCGCGCAGCATATTTTTGAAACGTTTATGCTTGCCGCTGTCAGTGGCAGAACGGATAAGGTCGGTAGCTTCGTAAAACTCGGTAGCGAACGCACTATCTGTTGCCAGTCGGGCCTTCAGTTGCACGAAGGTCTCCTGTGGCAAAGAACCTGCCAGATACAACTCTGCAAGTTCCCAGATATTATTTGTACTAAAAGACATTTATATATAAAGTAAAGTAGTTAACTCATTTATTCCTTTCACACTATCAATCCATCCCAGCATAAAAGATCTTTCGCAACCTCGCCAGGCACTTATATTTCTGTGTTTTGGCGTTCTCCGGGTTGGTATACCCGAAGCTGGCCGCTATTTCCTGCATGCTCTTATCGTGGTGGTAATATTCCCTCAATATTGACCTGCAGGGTTCTCCCAGTTGGTCCAGTGCGGCATCAAGTTGTTCATAATGCGCTTCCCGTTCCTTGTGGGTGTTTATATCATCTTCATACGCAATACCCGTGTCTTCGTCGTCGTCTCCTTTGTTCTCGTGCAGTGGCACCGGCTCCCTGTGTTGTTTTTGCAGTTTTTTATACCACAAATGTTTGCTTATCGAAAAAAGATAGGTGCCGATACTACACGTAAGCTTGAATTCCTCGTCCTGCGCCTTGCCAAACAACACCACCATCGCTTCCTGAAACAGGTCTGCCGCATCTGCCGATGTACCGCCGTTTTTCTGTAACCACCCACTTATTATGCGGTAGTTCTGGCTGTATATCTGCTCTGTTGCTGCCCGGTCACCGGCAGCCAGTGCTGCAAGAAGCTGTTGTTCTATATTGAATTGGCTTTGCACTTATTAATACCTGTTTTTGAAAAAAGTAACCCGATTGATGGCCGGAACTGCCGCAAATGTCAGGATTCCGCTATAAAGATAATCATAAAATATACCTCCGGTCAGTAGCCCTGCCCGGGTTCTGTTCCACGTTCACACTGCTTTACGCCGGTTCCCACAAAAAAGAATGCCCCGATTTCGGGGCATTCAAATAAAAATAAAAATATTCGAACTACGGTGCAATTGCGTAGGTCATATTGCATTTTTCTGCATCATCCATACGGATCAGCGTCAGGTGATGGGTCTCTACCATAGGAACCAAATACTTGGCAACAGTTCCTTTTTTCGCCTTTTTCAGCGTCAGGATCACATTACCCACTTCATCGTTGGTGATCGTGTAGGTGCCGGTCTCCTTCGGATTGTCGCGCATGTCGCGGTAAGTCTTTTCGTAAGTACCGTAGTTCACGTTGTTAGCGTTGCTTACGGTCAGCTTCATAGTAGAGAACCACTGAATGTACTGTGCTTCAGAGCCGATCTTATCCGGGCACTTCATTCCAACAAAGTACCAAGTCTTGTCAAAAAGCTCGTACCTGTTGATCGGATCGGTATTGCTGGGTGGGAATGGAGGTTTCTGAGCCATTGCCGAAAAAGATACCGCCATAAGGCATACCAGGAAGATGTTCTTGAGCATGTTTTTTAGCATAAAATAATTTTCTTCGGAGTAAAAGTAATAAAACCTTCTTTTAATTTCATACACTGAATCGCAAATTCATCAATATTATTTAGAGGCCGGTTACTCTATTAACGACTGATTCATTTTTCCGGCTAACTACCATTCGTCTTTCTGCGTTACTTTTGCACCCATTCTTATGTCAACGCTCCGTTTTCATCCGCTCCAGGTCAGCGACGTTCGTGCCGAAACCGCCGATTGTGTCTCTGTGGCTTTTTCTATTCCTGCCGAACTGGCAAGTACCTACACGTTCGTTCCGGGTCAGTATCTCACCCTCCGTAAGTTCATCGACGGTGCCGAGGTGCGTCGGTCTTATTCTATTTGTTCCGCCCCGTCTGACGGCGAACTGAGGGTGGCAATAAAAAAGGTTTCAAACGGCAAGTTCTCTACCTGGGCAAACGAACAGCTGCGCAAGGGCGATACGCTGGAGGTGATGCCACCGGTAGGCAACTTCACCGCCAAAACACTGGGGCAGGGTGGCAAGAATTACCTTGCTTTCGTTGCGGGAAGCGGCATCACTCCTGTCATGAGCATCATGAAAGCTGTATTGGAGGCTGATGGCGACAGCACTTTTACGCTCGTATACGGAAACCGTTCGCGTAATTCCATCATTTTCAGGGAAGCTATCGAAGCGCTGAAGAACAAGTATATGCTTCGTCTGCGCATCTACCACGTGCTCAGCCGAGAATACATGGACATCCCATTGTTCAGCGGCAGGCTCAACGCGGCTAAATGCTCAGAGTTCTGCCAGAACCTGATTGACGTGAACACCGTCGACGAATCATTCATCTGTGGTCCCGAAGACATGATCCTTTCGGTGAAACAACAGTTGCAGGATATCGGCTTGCCGTCCGCCAAGATCCATATCGAGCTGTTCACCTCGCCCGATCAGCACAAACCCGCCGCAACAGCCGGTACCGCTGATGCTAAGGCGGATGACGGACCAAGGAGCAAAGTCAGCATAACACTAGATGGTGCCACCTTCGAAATGGAAGTGCCGTTCACCGGAGAGACCATTCTCGATGCCGCATTGAGGAACGGTGCCGATCTTCCCTATGCCTGCAAGGGTGGTGTGTGTTGCACCTGCCGTGCGCTGGTGACAGAAGGTGAAGTGGAAATGGATGTGAACTACGCGCTGGAGCACGACGAGGTGGAAAAAGGCTACGTTCTTACCTGCCAATGCCATCCCCGCTCTGAGAAGGTGGTCATAGATTTCGATGCACGATAGGTGCAATCGGTTTTAAATTTTAACTTTCGGTTCATTTTTAACCGTCTCGTATATCCAAAAAGAATATTTGGAAAAGTTATGGATTTTTAAAAATGGCTACTATATTTGCAAGACTAAACAAAGAACGTTAACAAAACACATTCTGATATGAAAAAACTGATCCTCGCTTTATTAGCTGTTGGAACAATCACAACTGCAAACGCTCAGGAACCAAGAAGTATTCTGTTGTACGGCAACGTAGGTCTGCATCAGGACAGGCTTCCTTCACTTCAAAAAAATACCAATTGGAATGCAACTCCTGGTGTTGGTTATCAGTTCAACCACAATTGGACTGTAGGTGTGAACATCAGCTGGGGTCAAAACGCGGTTAAAGACACTGCCGCTAACAAAACAACTAACAACATGTACGCTGCAGGTGCTTTCGCACGTTACTCGCAGTACATCCGCAGGAGCGAAATATTCTTCTGGTTTGCTCAGTACGAGTTCGCTTACCAGGGTGGTTACACTACTATGGGCGGCAATCCTGCTACAAACAAGATGAGCGGTATCTACACAAACCTCTTCCCTGCTCTCGGTGTGAATGTAGGTCGTGGTCTCGCACTTAACTTCTCTGTAGGTGGTGTTAACTACGGTACAATGAAAGCTGATGGCGCTGCTTACAGCCAGAACACGCTGAACTTCACTTTCGGTCAGCAAATGAACTTCGGTCTTAGCAAAAACTTCAACTGCGGTCACAAAATGCACGCTCACCACGAGCCGGGCGACGAAGTACATCGCAGGAAAATTGACAAAATGGAAGACGAAGATGACGCAGCTCCAAAACCAAAAAGGAAAATGCGCAGCCGTGACGAAGATGAATAATCAACGCCACTTGTCATAAAATAATATCCGGAAGTCCCGCAACTGCGGGACTTCTTCTTTTTTACCTCTATCTATTCCGGGTTTAGAGCGTATTTACATCACGATCTTATTCGTTCCTTCGTTTTATTGCTAGCTGTATTTTCTCACAACGCAGTCCAAATATGCGCTGAACGGGAGACAGTAAATGATTGATTCCCATTGCAGGACGAGAAAATGAAAGAGTTGCCAACGAGATCGTCTCAGTCCTTCACTATTCGGTGTGCTGAAGTATACTCAGTATGTAGTAGGTCAACGTTTGTTTCGGTCAGACGAAACAAACAGCCCTTTTGCAAGCGAGGTCACACCATCCTCAGGAAACAGATTTCCGCTTAAAAAAGCGTTCGTAACAATAGCTGGCCAGCTTCACGCCCTTCATGTCCACATATTCGGCCATCAGGTAAGAAAGCCCCATTACTGCTATTGAGGTAATGAGGAACACAGCCCCCACCGCGGCATTATAGCCCATAGGACCATACAGTTTCAGAAAAGCGAAACAACTGATGGATCCTATTATCAGGCAGTGCAGCAGATAGAGCGAGAACGAGATATGCCCCAGAAAGCGCAGCGGACGGGTGCTGAAGAAAGACTGCAGACGTGGCGAAAGTATCACAGAAAGTATCACCATATATCCACCTATGATATGAAAAGTATTTTTTCCTGCCAGTACGATGCGCGGAAGTTTCTCAAATATGGAATTGGTATTGTCATGCATGCTGTAAGACCCCAGCACACAACCACTGGCAAGAAGTAGCGTTGTAAGTACGATCCGCACCGGATTGCTCATTTTCAACGGTCTCTGTTCCAGATAGTTGAATGACATCCCCAATATGAAACAGGTATAAAGCGTTTTGCTGATGAACACCAAGGACATTGCGGTAATGGCAAACGCAATTCCTTTGTTCCGGGTATTGTGCGTCAGCGCCAGCAGTGCGAACACAAGCATCGATCCATATAATTCTATCGACATGGTCCACAATGTTGTGTCCAGCTTATTATTGCCATGGAACATGGTCTGGTAAACAAACGATTTCAAAAACACTGATGTCGCACTGCCAAAATTCCAGAAATCGCCCAGCCAAGGTTCTGAATGACTGATCGCAGCAACCTCTCGGTTAAAGTATCCACCGGTCAGCATCAGGAGATAAGAGATCAATAGTGTGGTACCCACCGGTATGAACAATCTCAGGTATCTCTTTTGTGCCGACGAGATCACAATGTCAAGGTCATTCTTCTGAAGGTACTTTCTGCTCAGCACATATCCGCTCAGAATGAAAAAGATGTGTACGCAGAAACTGCCACAGGTCAGGAACCGCCAAACGCTCTCGCCATACGTAAGCTCAAAACCGTTCAGGTGCGAGTCTGCTGCTATGTGAGTATAGTAAGCCGGGTAGAATGCCAATCCAAAATGGTGAAAGAACACGCACAAGGCGGCAAGCCCCCGGATGCCATCCAGATAAAGTACTTTTGAGCCGCTGTTACTTTGGTTTGTCATCTTAAAAGGTGGCTGCAAGGTATAAAAAGTCAGCAGTAATTTGTCTTTGTTACCCGGTGCCACAGGCAATAATCTGCGGTCTATTTCGTTACTTTTAGTAGCTTGCCGCTTATGAAGAGTTTATTGTGCCTTGTACTTATTACTGTATCCCTTTCTTTGCACGCGCAGGATACCGCCGCACTCAGGCCTGCATCCTCGTTTCATAAAGGTGGCTACATGGTCACTGCCGGCCTCGGCTTCATGAACAGCTACCGGGATGAATACCGCGTTCCTCCTTCTTTCGAAAAAGGGAACATCACCGGGTTTTCGCCTGTTTTTATACGCGGCGAATACGCTGTGTCAAACCGCGTAAGTCTTGGTGCAACGTTCAACTACAGCATGCTTTATTTCAACTCGTTCCGCCTTTATCCATCCTTCAACGGACCGGTTAAGCGTTACACCGCCGATCAGTTCAGGGTGTTTGGCGTAGGGCTTTCAGCATGGTACCATTTCAACAAACTCTTAAATGTGCGCGGTCTCGATCCCTTCATCGGCATTGGTGCCAACATCAATAACGAGCGCCATACCGCACTGCCCGAGGGCGACAGTACAGTGCGGTTTCGCACACATACGGTAACGCCCCTCATTAAGGCCGGCGTGCGTTATTACCTGTCCGATAAAGTGAGTGTGTACGGTGATGCAGGATTCGATAAATTCAGTATTGTCTCATTGGGCGTCACTTGCCGCTTCGATCGCCGCATGCGTTGAGTTTAATGCTCGCTGCTTTCGTTTCCGCATAGCACAATGCAGCCCAAACTCATTACCTTTGCGCCTACAACTGTATAGTTTATGAGAATTCACCGCGAAGGGTACATATATATACTCATTGCTACCATCCTTTGGTTCGCACTCGGATGGGCGGCAAACCACTTCATTCCCGATTCCCTTTTCTGGCTCACTGCGGGCATCACTTTTGTACTTTTCCTGCTTTGGTTCTGGGTCGTGGCGTTTTTCCGCATGCCCATCCGCAATATGGTGCATGGCGAGTCAAAGATCATTGCCCCTGCCGACGGCAAGGTAGTGGTGATTGAAGAGGCGTACGAGCCCGAATATTTCAAAGAAAAAAGGCTGCAGGTGTCCATTTTCATGTCGCCTATCAATGTACACGTCAATCGTAACCCTGTCAGCGGTGTTGTCAAGTACATGAAATACCATAAGGGGAAGTATCTGGTCGCCTGGCACCCAAAGTCATCTACCGAGAACGAAAGGACCACCATAGTCCTGGGTAATGACAATGGCGATATCCTCATGCGGCAGATCGCAGGTGCACTTGCCCGCCGCATTTGTTTCTACGTGAAGGAAGGCGATGTGGTGAACCAAAACGAAGAATTCGGGTTCATTAAGTTCGGCTCCCGTGTAGATCTTTACCTGCCCCTGGGTACCCGCGTCGATGTCAAGATCGGCGATGTGGTGAAAGGTGGAGTTTCTGTTATTTCACATCATTGGTGATCTCAATCACGTTCCATATTCTGTAATTCCTTATTTTTGTATTTCAAAACCGAATAGAAAATGAAAAAAATAACATTGTTACTGGCTTCAGTGCTTATGCTGGCTGGTGGTGCCATCGCTCAGGAAAAAGCATGCTGCAAGAAGAAAGGCGAAAAGTGCGCTAAAGAAGAGAAAGCTTGCTGCAAAAAAGGCGAAAAGAAATCTTGCCACAAAGACGAAGAGTCTAAAGAGGCTAAGAGCTCTAAAGAAACAAAAGAACTGAAAGAAACTAAGTAATTTCATATCAGTACTTAATGAGAAAGTCCCCGCGCAAGCAGGGACTTTCTCATTTTAGGGCGGTCGGGAAATGTTTCCCTCGGCTTATATCTTATTTACACGCTTTTCGTGGCGGCCGCCTTCGAAAGCCGTAGAAAGGAATGTGTTCATCATTGCTTCGGCAGTGGCCTGGTCCACAAACCGTGCCGGTATGCACAATACATTGGCGTTGTTGTGCTGCCTTGCCAGCGATGCCAGCTCCTCGTTCCAGCAGAGTGCAGCGCGCACGCCCTGGTGTTTGTTGGCCGTCATGCACACGCCATTGCCGCTTCCGCAGATCAGTATCCCTGCTGCTGCTTTGCCTTCTTCCACCATGGCCGCAACCGGGTGCGCGTGGTCCGGATAATCGGTGCTTTCTGAACTGTTGGTGCCCTTGTCCGATATCTGCCAGCCCGCAGCGGTAAGCAGTGTTTTCAGCTGCTCTTTGTATTCATATCCTGCATGGTCGCAGCCTATTGCCAATGGCAGATTTTTGTCAAACGTAGTATTACTCATATAGATCGTTGTCTTTTTGCATTGCTTCTTTCAGTCTCCTTGCTTTCAATGCCCGTGCGCTGATCAGTACAGATATCTCAAATAGCAGATATAAAGGTACAAATATCAGAAGGCAACTGAAAACGTCGGGCGGGGCTATGATCATAGCCACTATGAACAGGATCAGGAAGGCGTAGCGCCTCTTCTCCTTCAGAAATTTGGGGGTCAGTATCCCGATCCTCGTTAGGAAGAAAACGATCATCGGCAACTCGAACACTACACCCAGAGCCAATATCATATTGCTCATGGTGTCATAATAGTTCTCTATCGTGATGACGTTTTCAAATAGTGGGCTTAACTGGTAGTTGCCAAAGAAATGTATGGTATATGGTGCTACAATAAAGTAGGCAAAGCTTACCCCCATAAAAAACAACAAAGAACACCAGAACACAATGCCCCGGGCCATTTTTAGCTCATTGTCCTTTAGTGCGGGTCGTATGAATTTCCATAATTCCCACAGAATAAACGGGAATACAAGTATGAAGCCCATCACAACTGACACGGAAAGGCTCATCATGAACTGGCCGGTGACCGCAGTGTTCTGGAACCTCATATTGATGTCTTGCATACAGAACGCATCCGAATGCAGCAAACGCCCCAGTGCGCAAAATGCTTTGTAAGAAATGAATTCTTTATGTGCGGGGCCCATCACCACTTTGTCAAATAGCCATTCCACCTTGGTGAAAACGACTATCGAGCCGATAACAATCGCAATTGCACTACGCACTATATGCCACCTCAGCTCCTCGATATGGTCGAGGAAGTTCATCTCACCCTTCGGATTATTGTTTTGTTTGGCCACTTCTTTGTTTATGCGCTTCCCCCGCTTGGGGGGGGATACGGTGCGCAAAGTTATGGTTTATGTGCTTAGCCCGAATACCGCCGGCGCGAAAAGATGTTTCCAAATTTGGTCCCGCCCGCTTTTTAACTTTTTAGGCGGTTCTTTTTAATATCTTTGGGAACTAATTTAAGGTGCATGAAGCGTTTAGCGATTCTGGGGTCTACTGGTTCTATCGGCACACAGGCACTCGATGTGGTGGCTGCCAACCCCGACAAGTTCAAAGTAGAGGTCCTCAGTGCGCATAGCAATAGTGCTCTGCTCATCGAGCAGGCACGTAAATTCCGTCCGGCAGCCGTGGTTGTTACCGACGAGAAAAAGGTGAAAGAAGTGAAAGACGCACTTTTGATGCTTTCCATCAAAGTGCTCTCCGGCGATCAGTCACTGGCCGAAGTGGTCCAGTGGGATTCCGTTGATGTGGTTCTGGGTGCTATAGTGGGTTTCGCCGGCCTTCGCTCCACACTTGCTGCCGTAGAGGCAGGTAAGGTGATCGCCCTTGCCAATAAGGAGACGCTGGTTGTTGCCGGTGAGATCGTAATGCAACGTGCGGCCGAAAAGAATGCAACCATCATTCCGGTCGATAGCGAACATTCTGCCATTTTTCAGTGTTTGGTGGGTGAAGACCCTGCAGCAGTAGAAAAAGTGATCCTCACTGCCTCCGGTGGTCCGTTCCTTGGCCGCAAGCCCAATTACCTGGTCAACGTAAAAGCATCGCACGCACTGCAGCACCCCAACTGGACAATGGGTGCCAAGATAACCATAGACAGCTCCACACTTATGAATAAGGGGCTGGAAATGATCGAGGCTAAATGGATGTTCAATCTAACGAACGAACAGGTCGATGTTGTCGTACACCCGCAGTCCATCATCCATAGCATGGTTCAGTTTACAGACGGTTCTGTGAAGTCGCAGATGGGGCTGCCCGATATGAAGTTACCCATACAGTATGCGCTCGGCTATCCGCAGCGTATTTCCAATAACTACAAACGGGTCGATTTCAAAGAATATTCAAAACTGACGTTCGAACCTGTTGACTATAAGACGTTCCGAAACCTCGAGATAGCGCGCAACGCTATGTTTAAGGGCGGAAACACCCCATGTGTCATGAATGCAGCCAACGAAGTGGTGGTAAATGCATTCCTGCACAACAAGGTAGGTTTCCTTGAAATGAGCGACATGATAGAAAAAACCATCGACAGTGTGTCATTCATCGAGCATCCCACATTAGAAGACTATATTTCCAGCGACATCGAAGCACGTGAATATGCTGCAGGGTTCGTAAAGAAAAGTCAGCTGTCAATGTACTAAGTAAATACCCCTCATAATTTTAACTGTAATCAGAAGGACCTTTCAGCGTCCGCAAATAACATCACAAGCCAATAATGCATCTCGATACGCTTCTCTTAATGTCCGGCACATCTGTAAAGGTGTTGCAGTTGTTTGTAGCTCTGTCCCTGCTCATTGTCCTTCACGAATTCGGACACTTTTTCTTCGCCCGTTTGTTCAAGACGCGCGTAGAGAAGTTCTACCTCTTTTTCGACTTCCTGTTCCCGTTCTCGGGTCTGCTCAATTTCTCCCTATTCAAAAAGACCAAGGGTGATACAGAGTATGGTATAGGTTGGTTCCCTCTTGGTGGTTATGTAAAGATCGCCGGCATGGTCGACGAGAGCATGGATAAAGAGCAGATGGCACTGCCACCACAACCCTGGGAGTACCGCAGTAAGAAGGCCTACCAGCGTTTGTTCATTATGTTGGGTGGTATCATTGTCAATGTCATAGTGGCCGTGTTGATCTACGTAGCTGTTTTCGGAATTTATGGCGAGGAATACCTGCCGGTGCAGAATGCTAAATACGGTATCATGGTCGACAGCACCGCTAAAGCACTGGGCCTGCACAATGGCGACAAGATCGTTTCTATTGACGGCGTACCGGTTACCCGATTCGAGAAAATTGTAAGCGCAGTAGTGCTCGATGAAGGTAAGTCTATTCAGGTGGAGCGCGACGGGCAAAAAGTGGATGTTGCCATAAAAGAAGGAACGATCCATTCTATCATTACGGGTGGTAAGGGCTCATTTATCTCGGCACGTGTACCCGTCGTGGTCGATGAAGTGGACAAAGGTACTGAGGCCGAGAAAATGGGAATGAAGCATGGCGACAGCATTATAGCGGTGAACGGCATTCCCGCACCTTTCTACGATCAGTACGACAGTATCAAGCGGGCATTGGTAGGTCAGCCTATTGCGCTTACAGTAGTGCGCAACAATGCTCAGGTCACACTGTCAGGCAAGGTGCCTGAAAATAAAATTCTGGGCTTCCGGCCCATGGGCGATCTCGCAAGGTATTTTACTTTTGAGCACATTCACTACAACCCCATTCAGGCGGTTGGTAAGGGCGTTATGTACACTGCCGATCAGTTTGCCAACTATGTAAGGCAGTTCAAAATGATCTTTACGTCAAAAGAGATAAAGGCCAATGAGAGTCTGGGTGGCATCATAAGCTTTGGTAAGATATTCCCTGCCGAGTTCGACATGCAGAAGTTCCTCATGCTCACGGCATTTGTTTCTATCATTCTGGCATTTATGAACCTTCTTCCTATTCCTGGTCTCGATGGTGGCTACGTTATCTTCCTGCTTTGGGAGATGATCACCGGCAAGCAGGTAAGCGAAAAGGTAATGGAAAAAGCAACTACAGTAGGGCTGGTGCTCTTGCTTACACTCATGGTGTACGCAAACGGTCTCGATATCTTCAGGTTGTTCAAGCATTAAGTGTTCAGAAGTAGAACGGCAGAATTCGCTAATTTTGCATAAATAACTGCACTGATGGACGAGATTATCTTTGTTGTCGAAGAAAGCCATGAAGGCGGATATATTGCCAAAGCGCTCGGCGTGTCTATCGTTACTGAAGCTGATACGATCGAAGAATTGAGAAACGCCGTCAAAGAAGCGGTTCACTGCCATTTTGATGATACGGATACAATGCCGCGCATGATACGTCTTCATTTGGTAAGGGACGAAGTTTTTGCAGCATGAGAATCCCACGAGACCTTACGGGAAGAGAGTTGATCAAGAAACTAAGAACTCTTGGTTACGATCAGACAAGGCAGGTAGGTAGCCACATAAGACTAACGACCCAACAGAATGGCACACATCACATCACCATACCCAATCACGATCCTTTGAAACTCGGTACTCTGTCGTCAATTCTTTCTGAAGTTGCCACCCATTTCAATCTCAGTAAGGATGAACTGATAGAAAGACTTTTTTAGCCCGTACGTCTGGTAGACAGCAACGTTTTCCTTTTCAAAAATGGACCGTGTTTTTCTTATCTTGCATTTATGCAATTACCACAAAAACACACTGCAACGGGTACCACAATCTTCACAGTCATGAGCGCATTGGCGCAACAGCACAATGCTATCAATCTGTCGCAGGGTTTCCCCGATTTCCATATCGATGAGCGCCTTTCTAGGGCTTTGGGCGATGCCGCCGCCGGTGGGTTCAACCAATACGCACCAATGGCCGGATTGCCTGCGCTGAAGCAGGAGATAGCCAATAGTTTCAGGCGCAGGTATGGTGTGCAGGTCGATGCCGATTCTGAGATCACTGTTACTCCCGGCGCCACCTACGCCATCTACACAGCATTCACTGCCATACTCACTCCGGGCGACGAGGTCATCGTTCTAGAACCGGCCTACGATAGTTACATTCCCAACATAGAAATGAACGGTGCGCGTGCTGTTATAGTTCCGTTGTCTGCACCCACATTCAGTGTCGATTGGCAACGCGTCAGAGATGCCATCACGCCACGCACCAGATCCATCATCATCAATACACCGCACAATCCCACAGGCGCCATCTGGACATTGGAAGACTGGAACCAGCTCGCAGCCATCGTTCGCGATACCGATATCATCATCCTTGCCGACGAGGTGTACGAACAACTTGTCTACGATGGAGCGCGCCACCACTCTGTTCTGGAACACGAAGAGTTGAGGCAGCGTAGTTTTGCGCTTTATTCTTTTGGAAAGGTCTATAACAACACCGGCTGGAAGATGGGATTCTGCATTGCTCCGCCCTTGCTTACACAGGCGTTCAGGCGCATACATCAGTTTCTGTGTTTTACAGTCAATACGCCGGCACAGTACGCACTGGCGCAGCATCTGGCTCACGATACCGAGCCTATTCACGAGGTTATGCAACGCAAGCGCGACTACTTCCTCGAGCTCATGAAGGATACGCCGTTCACCATCCATGCACCGGCTAAAGGAAGTTATTTTCAGGTAGCCGGTTACGAACGCATCAGCGATCTGCCAGATCGCGAATTTGCCGAATGGCTCACACGCGAATATGGTGTGGCCACTATTCCGGTAAGTGCGTTCTACAGCAGTGGTAATGACGATAAACTGGTGCGTTTCTGTTTTGCCAAAAAGGAAGAAACGCTGGCCGATGCAGTGGCAAGATTGGTGAAGCTTCCTTCGCTTTGATCTTTCGTAACTTTCGTGAAAACAAAAGCCCCGTTCGTCTGAACGGGGCTTTTGTTTTTATGTTGTTTGAACTACTTCTTTGTCAGCACCAGAGCCACATTGTTGAAGTCAGCAGCAGTATTCCATACTTTACGGAATCTGTCGAATTCGATAGTAGGGAAATGCAGCTGAGAATAAGACTCAGTCACATCTATCACCAGCCTGTCACCGTTCTTATTGTCCTTGATCAGCGTTGCAACAGAAGTGAAGTTGATCACTTGCTCCAGTTCTCCGTTCAGGTAATCAGCACTCATGTTTGCTGCCTCGGGGTTGGCTATTTTGTAGCCCTTGGGTATGCTCACCGTGATAGTGCGATGTGCCGAATGAGGATATAGCAGATCCACAGGCATCACTCGAGGTTTCTCTTCATACATGTTCTCCTGCGGACCTATCAATGCACCCACTTTCAGCAGATACTTATTACCGGCCTTGTTCACTACGTTTGGCAGGGTTGCCGATGCAGTAAGTGTCAGAGGTCTGTTACTGTAGTAGTTCGTCAGTTCTTCATTGCTGAAGCTGTATTCTGATATGTCAGCTGGATTGCCCGACAGTTGCAGCAAACCTGCAACGTATTTTTTCATGTTCTCGGGACGAACAAACGGCAGTGCGGTGCGTATACCGGCCGATGAATATCCAGCCCACTCGTGCGACACATTTACACGTGCATCCATTTCTTTTGTAAAGGATACGGTCGTAGCAATGTCGTGGCGGTTTTCTTTCACACTCAGCGGCGTTATGTTGCGCACCTTATACACCGTGCCGGTCAGCTCGCCCGACATAGGTATCGTACAGAATACACCCTTGCTGCCGGCAAGCACCTGCGGTATCACAGGGTAGCGCAGGAACTTCTCAGTTGGTGCAAGGAATTTTTTCTCCGCAGGCAGATAGATAAGAGTGTGGTTCAGTCCGCGCCAGCTTTCAAATCCCGGGTTCGGATTGTATTCTGTACGGTTCCATGCCCAGCCAATCTCGTGCTTGATGCCCGCCTGTGTAAGGCACGCTGCAAACAACCTAATGTATCCCTTGTAGCTTGACGCGCGCTTTGAGATGATCGTGTCCAGCACATCGCGGGTGTCTTCATATCCTGCAGAGTAGAGGGACATTGAGCGGTTCTCACGCATTCCGTTCACTTCCTTTCGTTCTTCAAAATCAACAAACGGATAAAGAGCGATGTTCTTTTTGATTCCGTCCTCTATCTTCCTGATGTTCTTCAACTCATCGCCACCCGGGCGCACGCCCAGCTCAGAAAGGAACTGATTAACCGCCGCTTTCTCTTTGGTGGTGAACTTGTAGTTCTCATCATAAAGCTTGCGTCCAAGATTGTTGTAGGTGTTCAGCTTAATCTTCTCTTCGTTCTCATTCACGTAGTAACTCACACGATAGTCCAGTGCCATTGTGTGCAGGCCATAGAAAGCATTCTTTTCCGGCAGCAGTGGTGCTATCTCGTCTAGTTCCACCTTATAGCGCATGCGGTTGTTGGCCAGTTCTGCGGTCAGCTTCGGAAAACCGTTCAGACTTCGCGTCTCTATCACCATATTCTTTCGGAAAGATATCTGGAAGCGTGTCTTCAGCACGGGTATATCCTGCTGCACCACTACTTTCCCAAAGTTGTCGTTCGGGTTGATCTCTTTCACCAGATACTCTATCTCAGAGTTATCTTCTATGCCCTCCAGATTCATGTACAACACATAGTTGCCATTATCATCATAGCCATAGAAAAGCCTGTTCTTGTCAAAGTTCTGCACCTTACCTGTCGGCGATATGGTACGTGCCCTGAAGGTCGGCACCTTTGTGCCACGGTTCAGGTATATCGGAATAGTGTTGTAGCGGTATATGCCGCGATCGTCCAGCAACTTGATCACAGAGTGCCTTGTAGAGTGCTTCACAATGTAGCCGCCCTCAACCCTGTAGTCGATACTGATGTCGTTCAGCAGCACAATGGCAGGCTGTGTGGCATGTTCTGGCGGCACCGGGTGCACTGCAGGTGTGTCGGCCCATTCAACCCATTTAGGGTGCTGCGAGAGATATAGTTTCTTCTGTGCAGAAACGGTAAGCGCTACTACAGAGAATAAAGTAATAAATACCGAGGTTTTTTTCATGTTGCCTTATTATTTGCCTGTTAGCACTACAGTTTCTTTGTATTGTTTTTTCAGTTCGTCTATCGCTTTGTTGTGTTCAGCAAACTTCGCCGGTTCTATCTTCATCGTGTGCACAACTATTTCTTTGGTCAGCGTCACCGTGCCTGCTTTTTTGTCTGCGGCATAAGAGATATTATAACTCCACAAACCGTTCACACCGCCCTTTGCTCCTTTAGGCACAGATGTCACCTTATATCCCTTTGGTACATTCAGTGTCACTGTCTCACGCACAGTATTCTTGTACGGCATGTGGTAGGCCACATTCCTGTCTTCATCGTTCACGCGTGTCTCGGCAAGGGTGCGTTGCAGGTTCATGTTCACAAACGTCTCTTTCTTAGCTTGCTGCGCATATCCACCCAGCGTGTAGGCAGCGTTGATGTACACATCTTTGCGGCTGCTGTTGCTTGCATTCACATTGTAGTTCTGCAGTAGGAACTTGGCATTGCCACGCTCCAGTTCATCTCGCACGAAAACATCTTTTTCATGTTTCCTGTTCATGAAGGCCAGTGCCTCGCCCATGTCCCATGCCGGGTAGCCCGACAGGTTGCGGCTGATCGTCCCTGACACGTCTGTGTAAGAAAGGTTCATCACAGTGTTATCAGTGATGATATTCGATGAAGCATCTACTTCCGCTATCGGCACTATCTTGTAAGTGTGGTCATCCATCATGATGAATGCTTCCTTGCCTTGCAGGTCAGCCCTGTTGGCGCCCAGTGGCTGCACATGTGTCGTTCCGTCCAGGAACACCCACTCACCGTCCAGCTTCACTGCGCATATCATGTGGTCATACAGGTATTCGCTCTGCAGTTCTTCGTGCGTATATGGCTTGTCGTGAGTGCCTATAGCAACCCAGTAAGATGGTACACCCGCTTTCGCGCACATTGCCATAAACACGCTCGACATGTCTTTACAATCGCCGAACAGTCGCTTGCACACAGTATCGGCCTGGTGAGGTACTAAACCTTCCAGTTCATTGTCATAAAGCGCCTTGTAGTGGAATGTCTTCTGCACCCAGTCATAGATGCGTTGCACCTTGTCGCGGTCAGAGTATGCGCCACGAATAAGTTCAGCCGATTTCTTGTTCAGGAAATTATCATTCTCCAGGTTCAGGCCTTTCACATACTTGTACTCAAACTTGTGGTGTGCATCAGGCGTACCTGCCAGCACCGAGTCTTTTTTCGCGCCGGTCAGTCGGTAAGAGATCACATATGGAATCACATGCGAACGGAAGTACCTGTCCGATGGTACGTCGCTGTATTCTTTCTCGGCAGGCACATTCATTGCGGTGAATGTGTACACCATGTTGCCGTTGCGTTCTGTAACCGTTTTCTTTACCAGATTGGTGTCAGCACCTTTTAGCAGAAAGCCCATCTTCACATACTTGGGTGCTGTTATTTCGTAGATAGCCGCAACCGTAGGCAGATTGTTGCTGAATGCGAAGTGCGGCAACAGGCGCAACTCACGGTGCTCCATGATGAAGCTCGTATGTGTCAGTGCATTTTTCTTCAGTCCTGTATAGCTAAGGCTCGGATCGCCCAGCCTGTCGGTGTTTACTACGCGCTTATAGTCGTTGCGCTCAGGCAGGTAGGACACCGTGGCCAGATTGTACGCGTCAGAGAAACCAATGCCATATACGCCATTGATTTCGTCTTTGTTGAACACAGATACAGACCGGTCGCTGATGAACAGTTTTTCCTGAGATACGGTGCTTGTTGCCGCAAGACCGCCATCTTCTTCTTTTATCACCAGCTTGTGGGTGATATTGGTATAGATCGCATGCTCGTTCTTGTAACGGGCCGCTATGCTGTCGTATTTCTGGCGTTTCAGCGACAGTTGCGCGTCCGCGGTACACGAAAGCAGAATTGCCCCTATAAGCAGGCATACAGCCTTGTACTGCCATTGAATATTTTTCCTGGCGTTGCTCATTTTTGTGTCGTATTAATTCTAAAAAAAGTTCCTGCTACTGAACAGGGGTATAAATATAATGTAAAAATGCTGTTCTGTCAAGTAAATACACAGAAAAATAAAGCCTTTCAGGGCGGTCACAGCAGGTGTAGGATTCAACCTGTGGGAGGGTAGTAAAAAGCAATGGCCGGCATCGGGAAATGCCGGCCATTAGAGGAGGGCTGTATCGCCCTTAAAAGTTATGCGCCTACAGCGATACGGGTGAACGAAACAACGGTAAGGCCGTTGCTCACGCTCTTCAGGTATTCGCCTACGGTTTTGCTATTATCTTTTACGAAAGCCTGTGGCAACAAAGTGTTCTCTTTGAAGAACTTGCTCAGCTTGCCTGCAGCTATCTTCTCAGCCATGTCTGCAGCCTTGCCTTCAGCAACGATCTGCTCAATAGCGATAGCTTTTTCGCGTGCCACTGTTTCAGCAGGCACGTTATCAGCGTCAACTGCCAGCGGGTTCATAGCTGCGATCTGCATAGCTACGTCTCTGCCTGCAGCAATAATGCCTTCGTTAGCTGCCTGGTTCATACCTACCAGTACACCTATACGGTAGCCTGAGTGGATGTATGGAACCACTGCGTCGGCAGTGATCTGCTCAAAACGGGATACGTCGATCTTCTCACCGATCTTAGCAACCATTTCCATCAGTTTTTCGCCCACTGTAGCGCCGCTCATTGCAGCAGCTTTCAGGTCGTCGATGGTAGTTACTTTTGTGTTCAGTGCCACGTCAGCTATCTGCGTTGCGAATTCGATGAATTCTGCGTTTTTCGCTACGAAGTCGGTTTCAGATGTCAGGTTCAGCACAATGCCGTATGTGTTTTCAGCATTTGCTTTTGCTATCACAACGCCTTCTTTAGCGTCGCGGTCGCTGCGGTTGGCAGCTACTTTCTGACCTTTTTTACGCAGGTAGTCAATAGCGGCTTCAAAGTCACCATTGCTTTCCATAAGCGCTTTGCGGCAGTCCATCATGCCCGCACCTGTCTGCTGGCGCAGTTTGTTCACTTCTGCTGCAGAGATTTGTACTGTGCTCATTGTAGTATTGTTATTTTTTTAGTTTTGTTTGAAATTGAGGGTGCGAAGGTCGCATTTTATTATTAAAGCCCCAAATAAGGGGCTTTAATAATGTATGTACTAATGTTAAATTACCGTTAGATGGGGCAATTACCTGCCACCGCCTGGACGTGCACCTGCACCACCCGGACGGCCTGCACCACCTGGGCGACCGGCTCCACGGCCTGCACCACCCGGGCGACCTGCACCCGCGCCTGCGCCTGCACCGGCTCCTGCACTGCGGCCACGGCCACGTCCGCCACGGCGTCCGCCTTCTCCGTCTTCCTCAGTTACTTCCATGCCACGGCCCCTGTTTTCTGTTTCCTCGTCGTTGTTATCATCATCTTCTTTCACCAGAGCACGCTCCTGAAGACCTTCCAGGATAGCTGCAGTGAGGTACTGAGTGATGATAGCGATCGATTTGGTAGCATCGTCGTTCGCTGGTATTGCGAAATCTACTTTAGTAGGGTCGCTGTTCGTATCCACCATCGCAATGGTAGTGATACCCAGGCGCTTCGCTTCAGCAAGAGCAATATGCTCGTGGCTGATATCCACCATGAAGATAGCGGCCGGTACACGACCCATCTGAGAGATACCACCCAGAACTTTCTCCATTTTCTCTTTGCTGCGTGTAAGTGTCAGACGCTCTTTTTTAGTAACGCTGTCCAGTGTACCGTCGTTCAGCATTTTTTCAATGCTCAACATCTTCTTTACACTCTTACGGATAGTAGCGAAGTTCGTCAGCATACCACCCAACCAACGTTCTGTAACGTATGGCATGTTGGCACGTGCAGCCGCTTCAGCAACTATTTCTTTCGCCTGCTTCTTGGTAGCTACAAACATGATCTTCTTACCGCTCTTTGCGATAGATTTCAGTGCTGCAGCAGCCTCGTCCAGACCATCAATGGTCTTGTTCAGGTCTATGATGTGGATACCGTTCTTTTCAGCAAAGATGTATGGGAGCATCTTTGGGTTCCATTTTTTCTTCAGGTGGCCGAAGTGTACCCCAGCTTCAAGCAGTTGCTGGTGCAATGTTTTATTATCTTCCATTTGAATAATTTCTTGATTGTTAAAAAAATAAAATATACCCGGCCCCAATTAACGTTTAGAGAACTGGAAGCTACGACGTGCTTTGCGCTTACCGAATTTCTTACGCTCAACAGAACGGCTGTCACGCGTCATCAATCCGTCTTTCTTCAGCAAAGGCTTGTATTCAGCGTTCACTTCTACAAGTGCACGGGCTATACCCATTTTTATGGCTTCGGCCTGACCTTTTGGTCCACCACCCTGAACAGTGATCACAACATCGAACGAGCTCATCGTGTCAGTCGTTTTCAGTGGCAATTCTACCTGGTTCTGCAGGTACATGATAGGGAAGTACGCTTTGTACTCCTTTTCATTAACCGTAATGTTGCCGGTTCCTTTGCTCAGGTACACACGGGCTACAGCTTCTTTACGGCGGCCAACGGCGTTTTTCTGTTTTTCCATTTTATTATAAATGCTTTAAAAAGTCTGGAATTTGAAATTTGTATTTTTTGGAGTTGTTCAGCCTTAGATAGCCATTGGTTTAGGATTCTGCGCCTTATGCGGATGCTCAGCACCTTCATAAACGAACAGTTTCTTGTACATAGCACGACCCAAACGGTTCTTAGGGAGCATTCCTTTTACAGCGCGCTCAACCGCTACGTTCGGACGACGACCGATCAGGTCTTTCGCCATCTCTATTTTCTGACCACCCGGATACAGTGAGTAGGTCTGGTATTCTTTCTGCTCCATCTTATTGCCTGTAAATACAACTTTGGCAGAGTTGATAACAATAACGTAATCACCGCAATCGAAGTGAGGAGTGAAATACGCCTTGTTCTTGCCACGAAGTACTGAAGCGATCTTAGAAGCCATGCGCCCCATTGTCTGATTGGTAGCGTCCACCACGAACCACTCGCGTTTTACGATGGTTTCGTTGGCCGATTGTGTTTTAAAACTTAAATGTCTCATTTTTAAACCCCAATGTGGATTTTTTGAATTGGGAGCGCAAAGGTACACCCAACCCTGCAACGTACCAAGAAATTCATTAAGTTTTTTTGTGACACTGTTGTAACGTATTGATTATCAATAAAAAAATTGAGAGAATATTTGTAGTGAAGTGCGTTTCTGCCTCTCGGTGACACCGCTGACCGCTCAAAAACGGGGGCATGAGAATCTCCCGTTTTTTATTTTTGTGGTTGTAGGGAGGTGATACCATTTTTATCCTGATCATCAATTTGTTGCACTATCAGTATACGGGAGTTTCCGGGTAAAAAACTCCCGAAAAACTCCCACTCAGGGGATTTATGTGTTTTTTTGTTTTTGGGGACAGTCTGGGTGCTTTCCGGGCATAACAACATATAGGATAGGGTGATATTTTGCTCAAGGTAAACCCGGAACAGGAGATGGACAAAAGAAACATCTATGACAGTGCGTTTTCTGTAGTGTGACAGATGTATCTGCCGGCTTTTTAGTTCATGGCAGGCGATCTACTGAGAGATAATCAGTTTGCGCGTAATAGAATATTCTTGCGCTCGGATATGCACAAAATAAATACCGGGTGGGGCGCCAATGTTGTGAATAATGGTTCCCGAACCGTCGGTTTCGTCAATTATCCGGCCTGCCACATCACTTACGGTAATGTGCGCGGGTTGGTTGCCGGGCAGTAGCAGCGAGAAAAGTCCCTTACACGGATTAGGGTATAGCTGCACGGTAGATGCCGTTGGCACTTGGTTTGCAGTGCTTACCGCACAGGCTGTTTCCGGCATTACTGTCATATTCTTGTATGTTGCATGGGTGCCGCAGGTGTTTGTAATCCTATAGGTTATTGTGGCGGTTCCGGTGGCTATACCGTTCACTATGCCAGACGTGCCCACTGTAGCAATAGCCATATTACTGCTGCTCCACGTGCCGCCGTTGCGGCCGGCCACACAGGTGGTAGCAAATCCTACGCAAACCGTATCGGCACCCGAAATGCTGCCTGCAAAGGCAATGGTGTCTACCAGTACACGCACCTTTATTGTATCCGAGAGGTTACCGCAGTCGGTGGCTATTACAGAAAACGAGTCGGTGCCCGAGTAGCCCGTGGCGGGCGTATACGTGAAGCCCGTTGGCAATAGTGTGGCACCTGTTGTTACCGCTGTGCTGCCGCCGGTTACCGAGCCATGTGCTGCCGGTAGTAACACGCTCCATGTCAGGTCCTGACCCGAATTGGCGTCCGATAGTGCGAGCAAAGTATCTATGTTTTTTACGGTACCCATGCACATTTGCACGGTAGCCACACTTCCCTCGGCATACAACGGCGCAAATTGGGGCACAGTTATCGCGCGTATTCTGCAGTAGGAGGCTATTGTCTCACCGTAGTAAATGGTTCCTTTGCAGTCGGTGGCGATTGAATAAGGGTTAGCTAGTTGAGCTGCCGTGGCGGGGCCACCGTCGCCCGTATACCCTGCTGTCCCGGTTCCAGCAAATGTATTTATGGTACCGCTGGCATCTATTACACGTATCCGCGCATTGTCGCATGCAAGGTATATCTTGCCTGCGCGGTCGCATGATATGCGATGCACCAGACCTATCGAAGCTCCCGATGCGGGTCCGCCGTCCCCGGTGGTCGCTGTTCCCCCCGTTCCGCAAATGGTGGTAACAATGCCGGTAGTAGCACTCACCTTACGGATGCGGTAGTTAAAACGATCGGCAATGTAAATATTTCCTGCACTGTCAACATCCATGCCCTGAATCGTGCAGCAGTGGCCAGCCCGCCATCGCCGCTAAAGCCCGGTGATAATGCACCTGCCACTGTGTGTATGATACCCGTGGGGTCTATGCTCCGCACACTGTTCTCTGCTACAAAATATATAGTGCCATCGGGGCCCACGCTCACGGCAGTCACCGGCGTGATGCGCGCTGCTGATGCAGGACCTCCATCGCCTGAATGCCCCGAAAAGCCGTCGCCTGCGATTGTAGTGATAATGCCCGATGCATCAATTTTGCGGATACGGTAGTTGCCTAATTCAGCAACATAAATGTTGCCCGATGCATCCATTGCCATGCCGACAGGTATATTGAATTGGGCAGCGGTAGCTACTCCTCCATCTCCCGAAAAGCCGGCTGTGCCGGTACCGGCGAACGTGGTAATGGTGCCTGCAGGATCAATGCGACGTATCCTGTGACCATTATCATGCAAGGAGTAAACATTGCCCGATCCGTCGGCAACAAGATCGTAGGTTGATTGAATGGTCGCTGTTGTTGCAGGAACACCATCGCCCGAAAAGCCTGCTGTGCCTGTACCGGCAATTGTGGTTATTACCTGGCCAGTCGCGGGTATAGCGTAAAAACCAAGTAGGAGAACTAAGTGTAAAACCGCTTTTTTCATGATCTGTGGGTGCATCAATTCAAAAATACAAAACATTAGTATAATGTTTCATTTTTCTTACTTTTACAGATAGCAATTGTAACAGATATGCCCAAACTTTCAGCAGTGATTCTCTTCCTTATTTTTGGACTCCCCATTATCCTATACAGTTACCTTTCGCTCACGAATAGGCACGACCCTGTAAGACGCAGAAAAGCCCTGAAGTCATTGCTCGTTTTCTCTCTTTTAGCACTCATTTACATCATCGCAAGCTATTACAATCTCTAACCCGTACACGGCACCTGAGCCCATAGTCCCACACCCCACGATCAGTGAAATCTTTTAATCCGTGTAACCAGTGACCCGCCTGCAGTAGGCAGGTTCAGACAAAAACCCCGGTAGCAACATCCTACCATCTCGAAATCATGTAAATCTTAGTCCGGACATAAACTTTCTGCCATACCCCCAAAAACGCACTATCATAAAACTTTCTTTTGGGCGCATTACCTCCGTATCGTAACTTGACGTAGTAATGGCCAAAATCTCCCTGAGTTCGCCATATTAAGAAAAAGCGAGTGCTGTTACCGGGCATCAAAAGCATTCGGGATGGGAAGCAAGTGCGCAGTTTTCCTGCCTACCGACCAGGTAGATGAGAAGCAAGCCTGTCCCGAGCATTCGGGATGGGAAGTAAGTGCGCAGTTTTCTACCCGCCGGGCGTCAGCCATTCAGAGTGCTTTTTATCTAAGTGGTTGATTATCAAAGCATGCACATTTTCTCTCTGCCTGAGGGCAGAAAAGTGCGCAGAAAAAGAATTTTTCGCAGAACGGGACATTTTCACCCTCTGCTCACCCCGGGTCGTATCTCCGCGATCGCTGAGAAAAAACATGTAGGGAAGTTCTAATTTGTGAAGGGCGTTCGTGGTCCAATGCACGTCTCTCCTTACCTCCGAAAGCGTTGGAGCAGCAGTAATTTTTCTGCCGCAATTGTTAAGAAAAAACCAACTAAAGCTTTGATTATTCGTTCAGTTGGTATAAATTCACCCCCCAAACGCCATCGTTATCCCGATTTTCGGGGTAACTGATGTCATATTTGTTGCGACAAAAGTTTATTTCAGATAAATAAAAGAGTATGAAAAGAGTTGTTTTCTTGTTTGTATTACTGTTAACGATCGGCTTGAATGCTTTTGCACAGGATGATAGCAAAGACAAGTCTGCGCCTGAGACCCACACGGTGTCTGGCAAGGTGATGGACGAACTGGGCAAGGGCTTGCTGGGTGCCTACGTATCGGTGTCGGGCGGCAATGCCGGAACGACTACCGACGTGAACGGTGACTTCATGTTCGAAGCTCCAGATGGCGCTACTACAATCGTCATCTCGGCAAACGGATATGCTACTATGTATATCGAAGACGAGGGGCAGTCGATCGAGGTGAAAATGCAGCCGCTGGCCAAAATGCTGGAAGGGCACATGTCCACCGCTATGACAGGCAAGAAAGACAAGCGCGAAACAGGCTATAACAATACTACTATGCAGGCCGATGACCTCATCTCTGCAGGTAATAACAGCATCCTCTCTGCATTGCAGGGCAAGGTTCCCGGTGCCAACATCACCAGCTCAACCGGTGCCTATGGCGGTTCTACACGTGTTGTGCTCCGTGGCGAGAAGTCATTGCTGAAGAACAACAACGCACTTATTGTTGTGGATGGTATCATCACCAACAACTACGATCGCACTATCAGCAATCTGTTCGGTGTTAACCCTTCTTTCAGCGAACTGAATCAGGTCGACTTCGGCAACAGCGCCAACGACCTCAGCACAGAAGATATCGAATCAGTAACTGTCCTTCCGGGTGCTGCAGCAACTGCGCTGTATGGTGCTATGGGTGCTAACGGTGCGATCATGTACACCACTAAAAAAGGTAAACATCAGAAAGCAGGTGCACCACATAAAATGGACATCACAGTAAAAACAACTTACTCTCAGTCTGACGTTCTTAAATACCCTTCTACTCAGAATGTATTTGGCCAGGGCAACATCTATGGTGGTGTGGCCGACGATCGCAGCGAGTTCCGCAGCTGGGGTTACGAAATGGACGATGCACTGCGCCCATGGGGTCAGGTGATAGATGGCAAACAACTCGTTAAGCCTTACAGCAATCAGCCAAACAACATCCGCAATTTCTACAACCGTGGCATCAACGCCAACAACTATGTGGCTATCAACGGTGGTTCAGACAAGAGCACATATATGTTGTCGTTCAATTCTGTGAACACATCAGGTGTGGTGCCAAACACTTTCTACAACAGGTACAATGTACGCTTCAATGGTTCTACCGAGCTGAGCCACAACCTCTACTCGGCTATCAACATGAACTACATGAACAGCTACTCTCGCGTAGAGACCAGCGGCGACGGTCCGGGTGGTGTCATCAACAGCGTCATCAACACGCCGCGCGACATTCCATTGTGGGAAATGTCAGACCTTACCAACAAATACTATTCTCAGCAGTACTACGATACTTCAGGCGGCGAGCGCTTCGGCAGCTTCAATGGCAGCTTCAAGAATCCATACTGGATAGCTAAGAACTATGACAACCGCAACAAGACCGACAGGGTTCTGGGCGACTGGAAAATGGGCTGGAAAAAAGCTGATTGGCACGTGTTCAACCGTTTCGGTGTAGACGCAACTTCTGACAGGTCTTCTTACAACATGCCTCAGTACAACACTACCAGCATCGATCCTACTTACAATGCAGCATTCAACTCTGCCGGTGGTTACACTAAGTCGAACTACAACGGCATGCGTTTGTACAACGACCTCATTGTGAACTACACGCACCAGCTGTCTAAAAACTTCGGTTTCAGTGGCTTTGCCGGTCATAACCTTACCTTCCAGCGCGATGAGATGCTGGCTGGTATCATCGATCCGCTCAATGGTGGCTTGGTAGTTCCGGGTTATTACAATCTGTCAAACAATGCAGGTCCGGTTACAGGCTACAACAATATCACGAACCGCCGCACAGTTGGTGTGTTCTACAACCTCGATTTCAATTACCGCCGCGAGTTGTTCCTCAACATCGCCGGTCGTAACGACTGGTCTTCTACAATGGCCAGCAACCGTCGCTCTTACTTCTATCCTACTGTAAACAGCGGATGGGTATTCACAGAGCGCCTGAACGGTACAAGGTTCAAAGAGAAAGTATTGAATTACGGCAAACTCCGCATTGCGGGTAGCGGTGCCGGTAACGACGCTATCGCTTACGCCAATAACAATGCAGGCTACCTGCAGGCTCCTTTCCGCAGTGCTTACAGTTCAGTGGGTTCTCCGTTCAACGGCATCCCTACTTACCAGCTGGCAAGTGCCTTCGGTACCGGTATGCTGCGTCCTGAGCGCACTCGCGAGTTCGAAGTAGGTACAGATCTTTCTTTCCTGCGCGACAGGCTGAACGCTTCATTTACTTACTACAGGTCTTACACTTCCGATATGATCGCTGCTGTGCCGCTGTCTAACGCAAGCGGTTACCAGTTCAACTACATCAACGTAGGCGACGTATCTAATAACGGTATCGAGATCGCTATGAGGGGAACACCTATCTCTACTCGCTGGGGATTGCGGTGGGACCTCTTCGGTACATACACGCGCAACGTGAATACTGTTGAATCGATCAATGCGGGTGTAGAGAATATTTCTCTCGGTGGTTACCAGGGTATGCAGATCGTTGCTGCTAAAGGTCGCCCGATGGGTTCTTTCTACGCTGCTGATATAGAATACTGGCAGAACCCTACCGATGGTTCATGGCACGCGGTGGTAGATCCTGCTACAGGATTGCCAAGGGCAACAAAAGATCCTGTATACAAAGGTTCTTACCAGCCTAAGTTTGTCGCTTCATGGGGAACTGATGTTACCTACAAAGGCCTGAAACTGCACGCATTGTTCTACACTAAGCAAGGCAATGTGTTCTACAGCCAGACTAAGATGAACATGGACGCGAACGGTACTTCTGAAGAAACTGTGCTCAACGGCCGTAATGCGTTCGTTTGGGAGAATTCAGTATCTCAGGTGCCCAACACCAACATCTATCTGCCGAACACTACCAAGACTTCAGCTTACGAATACTACACTGCTCAGCAGAGACTATATCCTGCACAGGGTATCGTGAATGGTAGCTATGTTCGTCTGCAAGAGCTGTCACTGTCTTACAAGATCCCACAGCGCTACTACGAGCGCAGCCCGTTTGGCGCACTGGAAGCCGGTGTGTTTGGCAACAACCTGCTGCTGTGGACTGCTTCAAGCAACAAGTATGATGATCCTGAAGCAACTTCTGCAGGTGCAATGGGCAACGGACAAGGATTTAACTATTTACCACGCCCGACCACGCGTAACTATGGTCTGTTTGTAAAAGTTAACTTCTAAACCATTATTCTAAATACTATTATATGTCTATAAATAAAAAGTTCATAATTACTGCGGCGGTTGCGGGATTGGCATTGAGCGTTTCTTCCTGCAAGAAGTACCTTGATGTAAATACCAACCCCAATGTAGCGCACCAGGCTACCGTTATCACTATGCTGCCTGCAGCACAGTTGTATCTCGGTTCGGCAATGGGCGTAGATATGCAGATCAATGGCTCTGTTTGGTCACAGTTCTGGACGCAATCACCTGCAGGTTCTCAGTACCGTGCCCTCGATCAGTTCGATCCAAAGGCCGACTACTACAACGCCAGCTGGAAGAATCTGTACCTCAGTGCTTCAAACGCTTATCAGTTATACAACCTTGCTGATTCTCAGCACAAAGGTGCCTACAAGGCAATATCGTTGCTCATGCGCGCATATGCCTTCCAGGCCCTCACAGACGGCTGGGGCGATGTTCCTTTCAAAGACGCCCTCAGTGGTCAGTTTGCTGATGGACACATTACGCATCCTAAGTACGATTCTCAGCGTGTAGTATATCGCGGCATCCTTGCTTACATCGATTCTGCATCTGCACTCATCAATCTGAACGATGGCGCTGCACCGGGTGCGGACGACCTGATTTACGGTGGTAACATGAGCAAGTGGCAGAAATTCGCCAATACACTGAAACTGCGCGTGTTGATGCGCATGTCAGGCATCGAGCCAATGTACGCTAACCCACGTATCGATACAATGTTCCTGAAAGGTATGCAGTTCATGGGTGCAGGTGACGATGCGGTTATCGCTTACGGTTCGGGTGCTACCAACAACAACCCGCTCTATTCTGAACTCACTTCAGTGCAGATGGGTGGTGTGCAGCAGATGGCAGGTAGCAAAACTGCTATCGATGAAATGAATTCAAACAACGACTACCGTTCAAAAGTATTCTACACTACAGTGCCTGGCGCGGGTCGTGTGGGTATCAAGCAGGGCGAGTACGATATTATGGTATCATCTAGCTCCTACTCAGTACCCGGTGCTCATGTCGGCGGTAACGCTGCTTCTGCTGCTTCGGCCAAAGCGGGTGTAGTGCTCCTGTCAAGCTGGGAAAGTTACTTCCTGCAGGCTGAAGCCGTGGCTCGTGGCATTACTGCTGCCGGCGGCGATGATGCTGATCTGTTCTACAAAGGCCTCAACGCCAGCTTCTCTTACTGGAACAATGCATTGGTTGCCGAAGGTTATCCTTCAGCATCGGCTGCATACAGCGTGTATGTGAATGGTGATGCTACTGCTTCTATCCCTGCTGCTTACTGGGGTCAGTACCCGGTTACCGGCACTGCTGATGATAAGGTTCGCCACATCATCACACAGAAGTGGTTCTCAATGTGCGGTACTCAGGGCTTCGAAGCCTGGACAGAATGGCGCCGCACCGGTTACCCAACTTTCCTCATCAACCCGCGCAACAGCCGCATTGGTGCTACTCAGTTGCCTTCAAGGTTTGTTTACCCTGCTTCAGAGGCAGCTACAAACGCAAACTATCCCGGACTTCAGTCGGTTACGACTCGTGTATGGTGGGATAAAAACTAATCTGAAATAAATAAAACAAGAGCAGAATGAAGAAGTTATTTATAGTATCAGCGATCGCCGCAGTTGCATTTGGAGCTTGTAAAAAGACCGATGGACCGGTATCTACGCTGCACAACTATTCTAAGCCAACAATAAAAATGGCTGCCGGCGACTACTACAGTATCCCTGTGGGTGGCATGCTGCCTGAGATAAAAGCAACTGCCTACGATTCGTTCTACAACGAAGAGTGCACTGTGGTTTACGACCAGACCAAACTGGACAACCTCGTTCCCGGTATCTACCCTGTGGTGGCTACCTCAAAGAACAAGTATGGTATGGCCGCAAACAGGACACTGTGGGTAGCTGTTACCAACATCACAGATTCCATCAATCTGGGCGGTAGTTATGCACGTGCGGCTACTTCCGACACGGTGCAGGTGAGCAAACTGGCTCGTGGTTTCTACCGCACATCTGATGTAGGGGCAAACGGTGCTTCAGACACTACGCATGTCATCTCTGCCTACTTCATCCAGACCACTCCTGTGGAACTGCTGATGCCTGCTCAGAGCACCAAATTCGGTACACTGTCTGCGACCGGCGGCACCATCAACACCGTAGCCAGCGACACCACTTTCGAATACTCAATTCAGAACAACTTCTTCACCAACGAAACAAGGGTGTTTAAGAAGTTCTGATAACGGATATCATATTTCTCAAACCATCCCCGTCCGCAAGACGGGGATGGTTGTTTTTATAGGGGATACCCTCAGCTACGGCTACAATCACGGCCGCAAATAGTACCTTTGCATTCTCATAAAACACAGTCATGGACAATAAGCAATACAAGCTCGATACGAAGCTCATACATGCGGGTGTAGAACCCGATCCGACCACAGGTGCCATCATGACACCGATCTACCAGACATCTACCTATGTGCAGGCTGCTCCCGGCGATCATAAAGGATATGAATACGCTCGCACGCAGAATCCTACACGCACAGTGCTGCAGAACGCGCTTGCCGCCATTGAGAATGGTAAGTATGGTCTGTGTTTTGGTAGTGGCATGGCTGCTACCGATGCGGTGATTAAATTGCTGCAACCCGGCGATGAGGTGATAGTTTCCAACGACCTGTATGGTGGCACCTACCGCATCATGACCAAGGTATTTGCCAACTACGGCATCAAGTTCCATTTCATAGGCATGCACAATGCGCAGGATATCAATGCGCACATCAACGCCAATACGAAGATGATATGGATAGAGACACCAACTAACCCTATGCTGAATGTGATAGACATAGCAGCATGTGCCGAAATAGCAAAGAAGAACAACCTGTTGCTGGTGTGCGACAATACATTCGCATCGCCATACCTGCAGACGCCACTGGACCTGGGTGCCGACATAGTGCTGCACTCTGCTACCAAGTACCTGGGTGGCCACTCTGATGTGGTGCATGGTGCTTTGGTGATGAACGACAGTTCGTTGGAAGAGCGTCTGCGCTTCATACAGAATAGCTGTGGTGCTGTGCCCGGCCCGCACGACTGCTGGTTGGTGCTGCGCGGCATCAAGACGCTGCATGTGCGTATGCAACGTCATTGCGAGAACGGAGCAGCTATTGCTGAGTTCCTGAGGTCGCACCCTAAGGTAGGCAAGGTCATCTGGACCGGCTTCCCCGATCATCCCAACCACGACGTGGCTAAAAAGCAGATGCGTGGTTTTGGCGGCATGATCTCTTTCACCCTCAAAAATGACAGCATAGACGCTGCCATGGAGGTGTTGAAGAAAACCAAGTTGTTCTCGCTTGCCGAATCATTGGGTGGTGTCGAGTCATTGATCGGTCACCCGGCCACGATGACACATGCATCTATCCCCCGCGAAGAGCGCATCAAAAATGGTCTGGTTGATTCACTCATCCGCCTCAGCGTAGGTATAGAGGATATCGAAGACCTGAAAGCAGACCTGGCTAATGCAATAGGATAAGGTGCTAAATCGATAATGATAGAAAGGGGTACAGTCGCTGTGCCCCTTTCTATGTCTTAAATCAGAGGGGCATAAAAAAACTCCCCGCCAATGGCAGGGAGTTCAGTATGAGAATGAATTGTATTAGTTGTTTGGAGTAGCTGTAACGTAGCTGGCAGAGATGATACCATTTACGAAACGCACACCCGCAAGAGACTCAATGGTGTTGATGTCTACTTTGTGGTTAGCCAGATTGTCCTTGGCATTGTATGGCTCTATGTTATGGAACTGGTAGCACAGGTATTCGTCAGTGCTTGGAATGTAGATCACTTTCCAGGCCCATTCAGGAACGATAACGTTGTTGTTATGACCAATAACCCAGTTGCGGCCCACAGTACCTGCGAACACCTTTACTTTCTTATATTTCTTTGCTTTCAGCATTTCCTTCTCATGCAGTTTCTCCCACAGACCTTTATGCAGGTTGCGTGGCATAGGCATGATATTGGTGAAGTAGTAGCTTTCAGTGTAAGCGTCTTTGTCGCAGTTGTTCTCGTTTGGCGCCATCATAGGAGCATCTTCAAACAATGTGCTCTTGTAGTCGTTGATGAGGTCGGAAGCGTCAGAAAGTTGAGGGTCTGCACTCAGCCTGACATTGTGGTCTCCTTTCAGCTTGGAACAGTTGAACATGTCGGGAGTGAGGGAATAAACTACCAGAACCGGGATATGCTGTGACTTAGAGAAGTATGAGGTAAAGTTAGTGTTCCTCACTTTCACGATATCCTGTCCGTAGCTGCTGAAGCTAAGTGCTATCAGCATAACGGCCAACAGTTTTGATGTGCCTTTAAGAATTATTTTTTGCATACGTGCCTTTTGTTCAGGTTAGCAAATTTAACAAGAATTAGATTGTCTTGCGATAAAAATATGACTTTCACCGAATTTTTTATAATAATACCCCGAATAATATCGGGATTTTTGAAAGTTTAATATCATTTGCCTGAATCGAACCGTTCTGAGAACTACTGCGGGCGCAATTTTGAAGCCTATGCTGTATGAGACTGCACCGGCAGCCGCACGAAGAAAGTGGTTCCTTTTCCTTCCTCAGATTCGAACCAGATGCTGCCTTTCCAGAACTCGATGATCTTGCGCGTCATAGCAAGCCCAAGGCCGGTACCGGATGATTTTGTGGTGAAGTAGGGCTGGAAGATGCGCTGTGCTACCTCGTCGCTGATGCCGTGCCCGTTGTCGGTAATGGTGATGAGGGCATGTCCATCATCGGCATTCAGTGTCACCTCAATCAGTCCTTCACGGTCGGCAGGAATGGCTTGTTTGGCATTCTCCAATAGATTGGTGAGCATGCGCAGTAGTTGGCTGTGGTCGGAGAAGGTGTAGATCTTTTCAGCAGGCAGATGCAGTTTCAGGTTGCAGTGTGCTTCGTTAGTATACAGGCCTGTAGCAAGCGTTAGCAGGGCACCCAACTCCAGGTCCTCGGGGCGCGCCTCGGGCATCTTGGCAAAGTTGGAGAACTCTGAGGCAATGTAAGATAGGTTGTCTATCTGTTCTATAATAGATTCTGACACGCGCAATGTAAGGGCTTTGATATTGGGGTTGTCGCCCTTGATGGCCTGAAGCAGGTACTGGATGTTCAGCTTCATCGGGGTGAGCGGGTTCTTGATCTCGTGCGCCACTTGCCGGGCCATCTCGCGCCATGCTGTTTCGCGCTCGCTTTGAGCAAGAAGAGCCGCATTCTCTTCCACTTTGTTCACCATCTTGTTGTACTCTTCAACAAGCAGGCCTATCTCATCGTCATAAGGCCAGGTGATACGCTCGTTCTGTTGCAGGTTCAGCCTGCCGAACTGCGCTATGATGACATTGAATGATCCTGTTACCCAGCGGGTTATGGACACCGTGATGAGGCTGGATATGAGGAATATGAACGCATATACATTGATGAGCGTGATGACGATATTCGATATCTGGAAGTTGAGATCTTTCTCGGACGAGAAGAACGGCACGTTTAGGAAGCCAAGAGCCACGCCATGTTCATTGCGCAGCGGTTCGTATGCTGACAGGTAAGACAGTCCGGCCACCTGCTCGCGTTGCAACACCAGAGAGCGACCACGCGCGTTCAGTTGATTGTAAGCGTCGGGCCGCATGACACGGGCAATGAGCCCTTTCTGATAGATCTCTTCCTGTGAGGATGCAAACAGGTGGCCGTTGTTGTCATATAGGTTGATGTCTATCTTCTGATTGGCGGCTACACCCGCAATGAACGCGCGGAACCCGTTGGATTGCGTTACTGAATCGAAGCGGGTATCATTTTCGTAAGCTCGTGCAGTGCTGAGGTAATTTTGTACAGCCAGTTTGGCATTTTGCATGGCGCTGCTCAGCTTTGTAGAATTGGAGTTGCGGTAGCTGGATGAAAAAAACCAGATTGTTACCACACCAATGAAGACAAATGAGACGAACACAATGGCAAGCATGGCATACTGTATCCTTTTGCGTAGGGTGAGCCTGACGTACTTTCCGGGTGCGCTTGCGTGTGTGAAATAGGACAGGTATAGCTGATAGAGCAGGATAATGACGGCGATGAAAACCTGGATGCTGAACAGGTAGGAAAAGAAGGTAATGATCTCAAGGAACGTATTGTGGTCGTGCACTACTACAATGGTGCGCTTGTCTGAGATCTTATAGTGGAGTTCAGAAACATTGTTGACCGTGTAGAACCGGAAGTCCTGATCCTTGAGCGTATCATGTGAGAGGAAGGTTGGGAATGAGTAGCCCCGCGCCTGATTGGTGAGTCGCCCGTTTACGTAGACAGCGTAGGAGTATTCTCCCTCGCGCAGGCCGGCATTGCCGGTAGGTGGCAGCAATAGTTCGGGATATACTGTGGTGGCTGCTTGTTTTTTGGGTTTCAGGTCGATGACCACATAGCCTATGCGGTTGTTTATGGTATCGGAATAAATGGGGGTGTGAGATAGGTATGAATGCTTGTCCGGCATTGCTTCTTTGTAGAAGAGATAGGGAGATGGGGTCGGTACTGATTCGTTCTTGTCGAACACGAAGGAATAGTAATCTGCAGAATCGGAATTGTAAAGCGGTCTGCCTTCTGTGTCAAATATGTAAACACCCGCGTCGTAGGAGGCAGCGGCCCCTTTCAGGTACATGGTATCGAAGCGGCGGTTAATAAGTTTACGTTGCTGTGCATCTGGTTTGTAAAAGAATCTCTTCAGGGCGGTATCGGCCGCAAGGTTGGTGATGGTCTTGTCGAATGTATATTCAAGAACATTGTCGCGATGTGGTGCGAGGCGCTGTTCCACAAATGCCTTACGGCTTTCCTGTTCTTTGTAGGCACTGAAATACTGGAGCACTGCTGTGCAGAAGGTGCAGATGAACAACGCCCAGAAGATCATCTGAGGTTCGAACAGATCAGAAACAAGTGTCAGTTTTGGTACATCCAGCAACACAATGAACAACAACAACCACCCCAGAAGCGACCAATAGAAAAGGTCGTTATAGTGGCCGCTCAATGCAAGGAAAGCAGCACCTGTAAGCGCCGTGAGCAGGTATTTTCTTCCTTTGCCGGGCACGAGTTGCCTTAGCTGGAAGTTGAACAGGTAGATGATCATGCTGGAAATGCCGGTGATGATGCAGATGACAAGCAGGCCAAGAATGGTATAGATATCTATTGAGTAGAAGCGGCTCACATCGAAAGAGATAGACGAGTCGAGCACGAGGCTGCGCACCAGTGTTACGTAGAGCAGCAGGTAGGAGATCATGACGGCAACCAGCAGGAATGGTATCCATGCGCGAACGCGGCTGTTCTGCATGCGCTCGAAATAGGTTTTATAGGGTGTGTGGCGTGTGACGAATACTACCAGCCAAAGGATGCAAAGGGTATTGATGAACAGATCGCCGAAGGACGACAGGTAAACACTGGACGCATAAAGCTGTGGCGAAAAGAACATGAGCGTATCCAGATTGAATGGTACGCCGAACAAATAGAGGTATACACGGATGGTGGTGATGACGAGCAGGGTGGCAATAAAGCCTGTGAGTGATGACCGGTTGCGGGTGAGATGGATGATCATGAGGTGTATCCATGAGATACTGGCCAAAAGCGCGGCCAACAACATGACAATGAAAAACAGATCGGGTACCCATTTCTGGACATCCTGAATATTGAACAGCAGGTGAAATGCCGGGCCATTGTCTTTTGCGGTGATGGTATAAGCACCCGGTGCAGGCAGATTGGGCGGTATGATGCGGGTATTGACAGGAATAAGGTCGGAAGCAATGAACTGAGACTTCAGGTAGTCGTTCTCTACAGGGTAGGAAGCAAGCACCGGATAGAGTACCACCAGCAGACGGTTGCCCGGCGGTATTGACACCAGACGCCGAACGTACACTCCGCGGTCGGTGCGTAGCAGGTCGGACCCATATTCAGTACTGTCTGCCAGGGTAGGCAATATGGTATTGGTGTTCCAGAATTTTAGTGTGTTGTTTTCGTAGGCGAACACATAGAAGGGAAGATCACAGATGTAGTTCACATCGGCAGCGGGCAGGCCACCATCAAATAGCTTTGTGACCTTGGTCGTGTCTGTGAGAAACAGATCGAATGCACTTTCCCTGTTCTGCAGGTCAGTGGTAACCGCTCGTGCCATTCTTTCGGGCAATGCTTCCTGCCTGTGGATATGGTAATAGTAGCCGTTGATGCTCCAAAGGAGCAAGCATAGCAGCAGCCATCCCCAGTATGGATATCGCCTGAACATTTTCTATGAGTGTTCCTCGAGTTTTGCCTGGTTCCAGAGTTCGTCCATTTCAGCCAGCGTCATATCGTGCAGCGACTTGCCTTGTGCCCCGGCCATTTCTTCTATACGCTGAAACCGTCTGATGAATTTTTTGTTGGTACGTTCCAGCGCATGTTCCGGATCTACCTTGATGAAGCGGGCATAGTTGATAAGCGCAAACATCACATCTCCGAATTCGTCTTCTATATGGTCCTGTTCGCCGTTCTGTACGGCTTCGTATAGTTCGCTGATCTCTTCATCTACCTTTTCGCGTACCTGATCGGTATTGTCCCATTCGAAGCCCACTTGTTTCGTTTTCTCCTGCAGGCGCAGTGCTTTCATAAGCGCAGGCAAAGACGGCGGCAGGCCTGACAGAATTGATTTTTTCCCTTCCTGCTGTTTCAGCTTCTCCCAGTTCTGTTTCACCTGTGTGTCGTCTTCAACCTTCAGTGTGCTGTATATGTGCGGATGACGGCTCACGAGCTTATTACAAACTCCTTCTATCACTTCATCCAGCGTGAATTGTCCCTGCTCATTACCAATGCGACTATAGAACACAATGTGAAGCAACATGTCGCCGAGCTCTTCCTTTATGCCTTTCCAGTCTTCGTTAGATATGGCATCGGTGAGTTCATATACCTCTTCCAGTGTTTGCTGGCGAAGGGTATGAATGGTCTGCTTTTTGTCCCAGGGACAATTTTCGCGCAACTCGTCCAGAATGGAACGAAGCCGCTCAAATGATTGTGAATATTGCATGGTAGTGCGCAGGTGGAATGAATTCACCTAAAGTTAGAGATTGTTTTCGGGATTGCTGAGAAAGGAGCTATTGTTCGCCCCATTTGTAGCTGTTTGTGTCTATGCCCGCCAGCTGCAGCACCCGGTGCACTACAGTCATAGCAGTCTCTTCAACAGTTTGCGGCCTGCTGTAGAATGACGGGGTGGCCGGGCAAATGATGCCTCCTGCTTCTGTAACAGTGGTCATGTTGCGCAGGTGCACCAGGTTGTAGGGCGTTTCGCGAACGACACAAATGAGCTTGCGGCGTTCTTTGAGCATCACATCGGAGGCGCGGGTGATGAGGTCGTTGCTGATGCCCCCTGCTATGCGCCCGAGTGTGCCCATGCTGCATGGGCATATAACCAGCGCCGAGAATGACGAACTACCAGACGCGAAAGGGGCCATGAAGTCGTTCTTGTGCCAAACCTTGAATGGGAGATCTTTAAACGTGGTGTCGCCGAGCTCGTGTTCCCATACCGTGCCGGCATTGTCGCTCATGACGAGTTCAGTATGTACAATGTCCCTGAGTTTTGCCAACTCATTGAGCAGTAGTTTTGCATATATTGATCCACTCGCACCTGTTATTCCTACTGCTATCTTCGTCATAAAATTTCTTGAATACGGCAAAACTAAAGGGAAACTTTGTAAATTTGTTTTTAAATAAATCCATATATGAAACGAGTTTTGTTGTTTGTCATAGCGTTTTGGACGATAGCTCCGGTGGCTATGGCAAAAAAAGACCCTAAAGGAGGCACCGGGACCCCGGGTGCTGAGGAGATACATTGGATCACATCGATAGACGAATTGCAGCGCAAGATGGCACAGCAGCCTAAGAAAGTGCTGGTGGATATGTATACGGGATGGTGTGGCTGGTGCAAGAAGATGGATGCGGATACCTACACCAATCCGGCACTGGTGAAGTATGTGAACAACAACTATTATGCAGTGAAGCTGGATGCTGAGCGTCAGGATACCATCAATTTTCAGGGGCGTTCGTTCTTTTTTGCGCCTGAGTACAGGGCAAACGGCTTTGCGCTGGAGTTGCTGAAAGACTATCTGGCCAAGGGCGGACAGATGTCTTATCCGCAGACGGTATTCATGCTGGAGAACTTCCAGTCGCCCACACCGGTGCCGGGTTACCGCACAGTGGCAGAGATGGAGATGTTCCTGACCTATTTTGGCGATAATGCTTACCGCCGTCAGCCGTGGGATCAGTATTCAAAGACTTATGTATCGAGGTGGAGCAAGGGGCAGGCGGCACCAACGGGCGCACCTGCGGGGCACTAATTCATAATGAGTCATTTGTAACTAAAGAGGGTACTGCACTGCAGTACCCTCTTTAGCTTTTATAAACTGTCTTATTCTAATTTAGATCTGGGTAGATATATTTCATGTCTGACGCGAAGTACTTGCAGGCGCTGCGCAGGCCGCATTCATCGCATTTGGGCTTGCGTGCCAGGCACACATAACGGCCATGCAGAATGATCCAGTGGTGTGCAATGGCCAACAGGTCCTGAGGGATGTTCTTTACCAATTGCTGTTCTGCCTGCAAAGGTGTTTTGGCGTTGGTAGTGAGGCCAATGCGTGCCGATACCCTGAATACGTGCGTATCTACAGCCATGCCCGGTTTGGCAAACACCACAGACACAATAACGTTAGCCGTTTTCCGGCCCACACCCGGCAGTTGCACAAGTTCCTCGATAGTATCAGGAACCTCGCCACCAAATTTTTCCAGCAACATATTGGCCATGCCTATGAGGTGGCGCGTTTTGTTGTTGGCAAATGTGACACTGCGAATAAACGGCTCCACCTCTTCGAAAGTGGCTTTTGCCAGTTTCTGCGGCACAGGATATTTTTCGAAAAGAGCAGGCGTCACCATGTTCACCCTTTTGTCGGTGCACTGGGCAGACAGTATCACCGCCACCAACAACTCGTAGGGGTTGGTGTAATGAAGTTCGGTTTCCGCGTTGGGCATGTGCTGTTGAAACCAATCTATTGCAAAGGCATACCGCTCTTTCTTTGTCATGTTCGTTGTCAGATCATGTACACTACAAGGCCATCGCGCAGCTTAGGCTCGAACCAGGTACTCTTCGGAGGCATCACGTTTCCGCTGTCGGCAATATCGAACAATTGCTGAATGCTTACCGGGTAGATAGAGAAGGCTACTTCCATATAGCCACTGTCTACACGTTGCTGCAATGCGCCCATACCTCTGATGCAGCCCACAAAGTCTACACGCTTGTCGGTACG
>CAZZCR010000009.1:0-162661 GCA_964652995.1 uncultured Flavipsychrobacter sp.
ATCATACCCCCAAAAACGCACTATCATAAAACTTTCTTTTGCCTGTTTTCATGCATGGGTGTAACTTGAATAGAGGTTGAAAAAAATGGAGCAAAGTGGCATATATGATGAAAATACACCACTTCTCAGGTGCGCAGAAGTGGGAAGTTTTCGCGCAGTTTTGAGAAGTAGTGGGAAGCTTTACTTCCCACCTTTTTATTGATAATCAATGGATTAGATAAAAATACGAAAAGAAGAAAAAAACGCGAAGTGGGAAGCAGTAGACGCGCAGACCCCTATACGAGGAATCTGGCGGTCTCCCACGTAAACTTAACTACGGTACCCTGATCTCGTCGAGTCCCTCGCAGAAAAAGCTAGGAGACTCAACGACGACAGAAACGCAAGTTTACGTGCGTTAACCTACTGACATTTTGCCCCTTTATCACTACTTTTGACATATACTTTTCACAGCGCACTATGGATTGGTTCGAAAACTGGTTTGGTTCCCCGTATTATCGTATTTTATATCAGAACAGAGATGAACTGGAAGCACAGGAGTTTGTGGAGCAGCTGCTCACCTACCTGCAACCCGCACCCGGCAGTTCTATGCTGGACATTGCCTGCGGCGAAGGCCGTTTTGCCCGCCAGCTGGCCGAGCATGGCTACCGGGTCACAGGTATAGATATCTCGCACGAGGCTATCGCCATTGCCAAGGCGCAGGAGAACGATCATCTGGAGTTTCATGTGCAGGATATGCGCTATCCGTTCGTTACCAACTACTTCGACTACGCATTCAATTTCTTCACTTCCTTCGGCTACTTCGCCCACGACCGCGACCACGAGCTGGCAGCACGTGCATTTGCGGGGGCGCTGAAAGAAGACGGCATTCTGGTGATAGACTACCTGAACCACGAATACGTATCGGCCAATCTGGTGCCGGAAGAGACTGTGCAGCGTGGCAGCTACACATTCCACATCACCCGCAAGCTGGAGCGCAACCACTTTGTAAAGGAGATCCGCTTCACCGACGCTGAAGGCCACCCACGTTGCTTCACAGAGAGTGTGGCCGCCTTCTCCCTCGCCGACTTTACCCGCATGTTCCGCCCGGTGGGCATGGTTCCGGTAGGTACCTTCGGCGATTACAACCTCAACCCCTACAATCCTATTGAGTCGCCAAGGCTCATTATGATATTTAAGAAAAAGCATGCATAGTACCCTGCCGCAGTGGCTCGTAGACATTGATCACAAAGTGTGGTTCTACCTTAACACAAGGTGGCACACCCCCGTGCTCGATACCGTGATGCCCTTCCTGCGCAATCAGTGGTTCTGGGCTCCGCTCTATCTGTTTCTGCTGCTGTTCATGCCGCGCACATTCGGCAAATATGGCTGGCTATGGTGTGCAGGCTTTATTGTCACCTTCGGTCTTTCAGACCAGCTCAGTGCGCACCTCATAAAGCCCATTTTCGGCAGGTTGCGCCCCTGCAACGATCCGGTCCTGTCTACCATCACCCACCTGCTGGTAGACTGTGGCAGCGGCAAAAGTTTCCCCTCTTCGCACGCAGCCAATCACTTTGCACTGGCAGTGTTCAGTGGTGTGACCCTTAGCCACATGGCCCGCTGGGTATGGATAGCCGGGCTTCTCTGGGCAGCATCGGTAGCGTATGCACAGGTTTATGTGGGTGTCCACTTTCCGCTTGATGTTACAGCCGGCGGATTGCTGGGAGCCGGAGTGGGCCTGCTGACCGGCAAACTGTTCAACAACAGGTTCCGGCTCTCTCTGTAACTTTGCCCGTACCCATCTACAATTGAATCTGCAGCGATATGGAAAACTACAAAGTACAACTCATAGAAACCCTGATGCTTATCCTTGGCTACATAGGTGTAAGCTATATCAACAAATCACTCATAGACAGGGTGCTGCGCAAAGCACAATTGCCGCGCGCCCGTCGCAAGATCATCATACGCGCGTTTAACTTCCTTACCACACTCACTGCCGCCATCTTTCTGGCAGCTATCTGGGGTCTTCGCCAGCACGAGATAGCGGTGTTCGTCAGCACCATCATCACAGCGCTGGGTATTGCCTTTTTCGCGCAGTGGTCGTTGCTTTCCAACATCACATCCAGCATCCTCATTTTCTTCAATCACCCCATGAAAATAGGCGACACAATAAAGGTACTGGATAAAGACTACCCCTTTGAAGGAGAGATCACCGACCTGTCCTACTTCTTTGTTTACATCCGCACCCCCGATGGCGAATCTATTACGATACCTAACTCAATGATTCTGCAGAAGTCTATATCGGTGCGCAGCAAAGACGCCAACAGCTAACGATACAAAACAAAACAGGCTGCACCAATGGGTACAGCCTGCAGTATTGTCGGATATCCATTAATACTTTCCGAAGCTCTCCGCAAAGTACTTATGGAAGTAAGGAATGGTCTCAATGCCTTTGTAGTAGTTGGCAACATCATACTTCTCGTTTGGCGAGTGTATATTATCGTTGTCCAGCCCGAATCCCAGCAACACGGTCTTCAATCCCAGCGTCCTTTCAAACAACGCAATGATCGGAATGCTGCCACCGCCACGGGTAGGGATAGGCTCCTTGCCAAAGGTTGTCTGGATAGCTTTTGCAGCCGCCTGATACGCTGCCGAATCAGTAGGTGTAACCACAGGTTCGCCACCATGGTGGGCGGTCACTTTCACCTGCACACAATCGGGCGCTATCGCCTCGAAGTGCTTCTTGAACAGGTCAGAGATCTCATCCGACACCTGATTGGGCACGAGGCGCATAGATATCTTGGCATACGCTTTTGATGGCAATACCGTCTTGGCACCCTCGCCAATGTAGCCACCCCATATACCATTCACCTCCAGTGTTGGCCTTATGCCGGTGCGCTCCAGGGCAGTGTATCCCTTCTCGCCCCAGTCTTCTTTCACGCCCAGTTCAGCCTTGTACTCGGCCAGATCGAACGGTGCGTTGTTGATGGCTTTGCGCTCGGCATCAGAAAGCTCCTGCACCTTGTCGTAGAAGCCGGCCACTGTAATGTGATTGTTCTCATCGTGTAGCGATGCTATCATCTTGCAGAGTATGGTTGCAGGGTTGGCTACCGCGCCACCATACACACCACTGTGCAGGTCGCGGTTAGGACCCGTAACCTCTACCTCCATGTATGCCAGACCGCGCAGACCGCTCTCAATAGAAGGATGCTCCATGCTGATCATGGATGTATCAGACACCAGCACTATGTCGGCTTTCAATTTCTGCTTGTTGTCTTCAAGGAACTTGCCCAGGTTCACAGAACCTACTTCTTCCTCACCTTCTATCATCACCTTCACGTTACATGGCATAGAGTTGGTCTTCACCATTGTCTCCAGCGCCTTTATGTGCATGTACATCTGTCCCTTATCATCGCAGGCACCACGTGCATATATCTTACCGTCCTTGATCACCGGCTCGAACGGGCCACTGTGCCACAGGTTCAGCGGGTCGGCAGGCTGCACATCGTAGTGGCCATATACCAGCACGGTTGGCAGGCTTGCGTCAACGATCTTTTCGCCATATACAATAGGGTGGCCGGCAGTAGGGCATACTTCAGCCGTATCGCAACCGGCACGCAGCAGGTGCTCTTTTACAGCATCGGCACAGCGGGCCACGTCTCCTTTGTATTTGCTATCGGCACTTACCGATGGTATACGGAGCAGTTCCAGCAACTCATCGAGAAAGCGTTCTTTATTCTGAGATTGATAATCTTTCCAGGCTTGCATTATTGATTTGTTTTGTAGTTGATTGAAAGTTGCCCCTGCAAGGGCCTGTGACCTTAGTTGATGCTGATCAGCTCTACATCAAAGATCAGTGTACTGTTTGGCCCGATGGTTGGTCCCACCTGCCTGTCGCCGTAGCCCAGGTGTGGCGGTATGAAGAAACGCCATTTGCTACCTGTACCCATCAGCTGCAGCCCTTCTGTCCAGCCCTTGATAACCATGTTCAGCGGGAAAGATGCCGGCTGACCACGTTTCACTGAGCTATCGAAAACGGTGCCATCGATAAGTGTACCGTGGTAATGGCAGGTAACAGTATTGTACTGTGTAGGCTTGGGGCCGTTGCCTTCCGTAAGTATCTCATATTGCAGACCGCTGGGCAGCTCGGTAATACCGGCTTTGGTCTTATTTGCCGCCAGAAATTCCTGACCGGCTTTGAGGTTCGATTCTGCTTTTTCGTTCTTCATTCTGAAAAGTCTGTCTGCGAGGTTCATTCAATTTTTTGCCCAAAAGTAGGCAAAATAAGTATGCTCCGATGCTGCTTTAAGGAAGGATACCCCGGCACATAAGACGCAGACAATCAACCCAACGAATTGAGCGTCTTTTCTTTCTCGTTCTTGTACAGATCGTAATGGAAATGATCCAGTTTCCTCAGTAGATATACCAGATGCTCCTTTTCCTGCATACTCAGATTACCCCCTATCAAATCTGACACTTTGCTCATTTTGCCGAATGCCTGAAACAACACACCCTTGCCCATATCGGTAATGTGCAGCAGCTTGCTGCGGCGGTCGTTGGGGTCATCCTCCTGCGCCACCAGACCCTGAGCCAGCAAGCGTTTGATGATCTCCATGCCGGTGGGCTTTTCCTGTATGTTCTTGGCTATGAGTTCGGACTTAGATAGCTTGTCGAAGGACAACAAAGTGGCCAGATAGCCAAATTCGTCGGGCGACTGGATGATACTGCCTTCCAGTGCCTTTTTGCTGTACATTTTGGCATATCTGTACAGGTAAATGACCATTCGGGCAATGGTGGTCTCGATCTGCTCTGTAACGGCCGGGTATTGTTTGTGCGCCTCGCCAACCCTTTCATCCAAAAACTCCTCCTGTCCCTTGCCACCCAATATCCATCGGGCAAACCCTTCGCTGGTAGGCACTACTCCTTCCTCTGAACCTTCATACTGTTCAGCCAAGTCAATAAGTTCTTTGAGGAAAGCGTACTTCATTCCAACGCAAAGGTAAAAAATCATTTTTAATACAAAAACATTCTTTTTATTGTTCTTTTTTCATGTTTTCATCCTATTTTTGCGCCAAATTAATACTAAAACATACCAAAATGAGAGCTTCATTGTATCTGTTCATTGCGTTATTGCTTTTTCCTTCATTAGTCTTTTCCCAATCGAAAGGGGTTCTGAACGGAACGGTTCGTGACAAAAAGACCCAGGAGGGATTGATAGGCGCTGCCGTGATACTGGAAGGAACCGGATTGGGCGGTGTGACCGACACCAACGGTAATTTCAGAATTACCGACATCCCCACCCGCTCTTACAACGTTCGTTTTCAGGCGTTGGGCTACGAAGATCAGGTTCTGTATAACGTGGTGATCACATCGGGCAACGAGCAGATAGTGAATGTGGAAATGGACAACGGAAGCGGTGTGGCGTTGAAAGAGGTGGTGGTAAGAAAGAACCCTTTCAGCAAAAGTGCTGAGACACCAATGTCTTTGCAAACACTCTCGGCCCAGGAAATAAAGAGCAACCCGGGTGGAAACTTCGACATATCTCGTGTGATACAGGCTTTCCCCGGTGTGGGCGGCACATCGGGCGTGGGTGGTTACCGAAACGACCTGATCATTCGTGGTGGCGCCCCCAACGAGAACGTGTACTATCTGGACGGCATAGAGGTACCGGTGATCAATCACTTTGCCACACAAGGGTCTGGCGGTGGCCCTACAGGCATTATCAACATCTCTTTTATCGAGGATGTGAACCTGTACACAAGTGCATTCCCTTCGAAATACGACAATCCTCTGTCGGGTGTCCTCCAGCTGAAACAACGCAAAGCCAACCCCGATCATAGTCAGCACAACATACGACTCAGCGCCACAGAATTGGCGTACAGCACCGACGGCCCGATAGTGAAAGACAAACTCACCTACATGGCCTCCGCGCGCCGCTCTTACCTTCAGCTGTTGTTCAAAGCACTGCAACTGCCCATTCAGCCTTCCTATTGGGACTTCCAGTACAAGATAGACTATAAGATCAACAAGAAGTTGTCGTTCTATACATTGGCCATTGGCGCAATAGATAAGTTCTCTTTCATTACGCCTGATAACCTTACAGCAGAGAATGTGTACACTTTGCAGTCGAACCCACTTATCAACCAATGGAGCTACACCAACGGATACGGACTGAAGGGCCTTGCAAAGAATGGGTATTGGAACCTCACGTTCAGCCGCAATATGCTGAACAACCAACTGGACAAGTATAAAGACAATCAGAACCCATCTGAAGCGACACGTACGCTGAAAATAAGGTCGGTTGAAGCAGAGAACAAAATGCGCTTCGATATGAACAAATCTTATGACAGATGGAGCTATAGCTTCGGCGCAATGAGTCAATACGATCAATTCACCAACGACCTGTATACGGTGATACGCGCTGAGGCACGCGACACAAATAATGTGATAACAACTCCGGCCATAACGGCCACAGGCAATACAGCCATCAATTTCTGGCGATATGGAGCGAACGGACAGATAGCCGCCAACTTCTTTGACAAGAAAACGAATGTATCATTCGGGGTGAGGGTTGATGGTAACACCTTCACTACAGACGGCGCCAATCCGTTCAACACATTGTCTCCGCGCCTTGCTGTGTCCCAGACATTGATGCCACAATTGAAGCTCAACCTGTCGGCGGGTCGATACTTCAAGATACCAACTTACACCATACTTGGTTATAAAGATGCAGCAGGAAACCTGGTGAATAAAGGAGCCCGCTACGTGCAGAGCGATCATCTGGTGGGTGGCTTCGAGTTCCAGCCCGAATGGCAGGGTGCACGATTCACGCTGGAAGGATTCTATAAAATGTACAACAACTATCCGGTATCTGCCAGGGACAGTATTTCGCTGGCGAACAAGGGAGGTGACTTCGCTGTGTTTGGCAATGAGCCTGTCACGTCTACCGGCAAGGGCAAAAGCTATGGTGTTGAATTCCAGTTTCAACAGAAACTTACTCGCAACTTATTCACCATTCTGTCTGTGACGATATACAACAGCGAGTTTACCAATGGCAACGGAAAATACACACCTGCATCCTGGGACAATGGCCAGCTGATATCGCTGATAGGTGGCTACAAGTTCAAACGCAACTGGGAACTGGGCGTGAAATTCCGCTACCAGGGCGGTGCACCGTACACGCCATACAACATGGCAGCATCGCAGGCCAACTACCTGACACTGGGAACAGGTGTGCTCGACTACAGTCAGTTCAACACGCTTCGTCTGGGAGCATTCCACGCAATGGACTTCCGCGTGGACAAAAAATGGAACTTCAAAAAGTGGAGCTTCGACCTGTACCTTGACGTGACCAATGCTTATGGAAGTGTTCAGCCGGGCTTCGCGAACTATACCTTCAAACGGACAGACGACAACACCAACTTCGCAACAACAGACGGCAAGCCGGTTAACGCCAACGGCAGCAACGCGATACCTGTACTACTGGACGGCGGATCGGGCACGGTGATACCAACGATCGGTTTCATCGTGGAACTGTAATAATACTCCTGTTACAATTTGATGTGGCCTTGCAGAACTAACGCAGTTCCAGCAGGGCCACATTTTCTATGTGGTGGGTATGCGGGAACATATCTACCGGCTGCAGGCGAACGATCTTATACGCAGCATCAAGCAGTTGTAGGTCGCGCGCCTGGGTTGCAGGGTTGCAGCTTACATACACTACCCTTGGTGCGCGCATCTTCAAAAGCTGATTGACCAGCTTCTCTGTCATACCTGCACGTGGCGGATCGGTGATGATTACGTCTGGTCGGCCATGCTCCGCAAAGAACGCATCGGTGCATACCTTCTCCACATCGCCCGCATAGAACTTGCAGTGTGTGAGGCCATTCAACGCGGCATTCTCCCACGCATCTTTAATAGCATCTTCTACAACCTCTATACCTATGACCTTTGATGCACCTGCCGAGCAGAAGATACCGATACTACCGGTGCCACAATACAGGTCGTAAAGCACTTCCTTACCTGTGAGCCCTGCAAATTCCCGTGCCACACGGTATAGCGCTTCAGCCTGTTTGGTGTTTGTCTGAAAGAACGACTTCGGAGAAATCTTGAAGCGGAAATTTTCCAGTTGTTCCTCAATGTGGTCCTTGCCTCTCCAGCAGATCACCTCCTGGTCGTGGATCGTATCGTTCACCTTTCCGTTGATAGTGTATTGCAGAGATGTGATGCCGGGCACATTGTCCCATATGTGCTGCAGCAGTGCCTCGCGCGCCTCTTTATCTTCGTGATGGATCACCAGATTAACAAGGATCTGACCGGTGGTGGCAACACGTATCACCACATTGCGCAACCAGCCATACTGCGCTTTGAAGTTGTAGTACTCAAGTCCATGTTTGGTTGTGTACTCGCGCAGTACCGACAGCAAAAGATTAGTCGGATCTGTCTGCAGATAACAGGTGTGGATGGCCACTACTTTATCAAACAGGCCCGGCGCATGGAAGCCAAGAGCAGGCTCCTGCTCGAACTTTTCATCGCGCTCGGCTATCTCTTCAAACGTGCGGTAGCGACTGGTAGAGAATGTGAACTCGAGTTTGTTACGGTAATAACGCTCATTAGCACTACCAATGATTGGTTGTATCTCCGGCAGCTGCACCTGCCCGATGCGGGAGAGCTGATCGGTGACCTGTTGTTGTTTATAGATTAGCTGCTGGCTGTAGGGGATCATCTGCCACTTACAGCCACCGCACACGCCAAAGTGCTGACAGAAAGGCTCTACCCGCTGTGGCGACGGCGTGACCAAACGTGTCGCACGGCCCTCAGCCCAGCTTTTTTTGTCCTTTATGATGACTGCATCGATCACATCGCCCGGTACTACACCGGAAACAAACAGCACCTTGCCGTCGTCTAAACGGGCAATGCTCTTACCTTCTGCTGCATAAGATTCTATGGTAATGCCACTGAGCGGCGCTGCTTTCTTTTTCTTCCTTGACAATTTGGTCGATTTTTAGGACCGTGCGAAGGTAACTCAATTCTAAAAACGATACACGCTGGCAGCGAAAGTCATGAACTACACCTGACACTTTGAATTAATTTGGTATCTTTGACTACATGAAAACACTTACAGTCAATATCCCCGATGACCTGGATATAACTAACAAAGATCTCTCTTTGATGGTTGCTGCAAAGTTGTATGAACAAGCCAAGGTGTCATTGGGACAGGCAGCAGAAATTGCCGGCCTTTCTAAAGGTGCATTCGCCGAACTACTCGGGTCGTATGGCGTTTCAATGTTCAATTTTCCGGCAGCCGACCTGTCAAACGACATAGCTAATGCCTAAGACTATCATCGCTGACACGAGTTGTTTTATAATCTTATCGAAAATTAATGAACTGTCGCTCCTGAAATCGCTATACAGCTCAGTAACGACCACCCCTGAAATTGCCTCTGAATTTGGTCACCCCCTACCGGATTGGGTGATAATTAAACCGGTTCAAGATATACAGAAGCTTTATTTACTGGAGTTACAAATAGACAAAGGTGAATCCAGCGCCCTGGTATTAGCAATGGAACAGGGCAACTGTACGGTTGTTCTTGATGACCAGAAAGCAAGAAAAATTGCTGCAAACCTACACATAACGTTTACCGGAACTTTGGGCATCATTGTCAAAGCGAAAACGACAGGTCACATTCCTTCTATTGTTCCGATACTTAAGAAGATCCGCGAGACAAACTTTAGAATATCACCTCTATTAGAGCAAACTCTGTTAGAATTAGCGGGAGAATAGAATAATCAACACCCCGCATACATCAATTCAATGATGCGAACTACCTCGCGGCCTTCTTCAGCACTGGTCATGATTGTATGACCGTTTATGAGCACGTCAACAACGTTCTGTATCACCTTGTCGTGATTACTCATGGAACCCTGATACAAGCCGTAGTCGTTCGACTTGGCTGTGATGTTGATAGGGGGCAATTCTTCGCCCTCCAATTGCTGATACTCTATGGTATTGAGGTACTGTCCACCAATCTTAACGGTGCCTTTCTCGGCAAAAATGGTGATCGACCCCTCCATGTTCTTATTGTAAGAGCAAGTGGTGAAACTGAAATTAATGATAGCGCCATTGCCTGCACGCATCACAAAACTACCTGTATCTTCAACCTCTGTATTGTGTTGGTGGGCATAGTTGGCAACCGCGCCCGTAGCCGTCTCAACGATTCCGTTCAGGTAGTAGAGGATATCCACAAAATGACTGAACTGCGTGAAGAGGCATCCTCCGTCGCGCTGCTTGCTGCCGCGCCAGTCGCTACCCGCATAGTAGGCATCGCCACGGTTCCAGAAGCAATTCACATCCACCATAAACACCTTTCCGAGTCTGCCCGAACCGATCAATTTCTTCACCTCCTGCACCGGTGGGTTGTATCTGTTCTGCTTTACAGCAAAGATCTTCCCGTTGTTGCGCTGCGCGGCGGCTATCATATTATCGCACTCCGATACACTGAGTGCCATAGGCTTCTCTACCACGGCATGCATGCCTGCATCCAGCACAGCAATGGTGTGCGGCTCATGCAAATAGTTGGGTGTGCAAACACATACCACATCGACCTCACCGGCACGCAGCATGTCATCTAAAGACGAATAATACTGTACCCCATCGGGCAAAGTAGCCTTTACTGCTCCATCGACATCGCAAACCGCAACGAGGTGCGCATGTTCATTATTCATGATCTGCACCGCGTGCCTGCGGCCAATGTTGCCATAACCAACTATTGAAAAACGTATCTTCTGCATTGACGGTCAAAAGTATAAAACCTAAACGGAACATACCATGCAAATAGTGTGCCGCAGAGTCATATAAGAAAATACAAACACATCAGATCCGCGCGGGCAGATGCACAACGCTGCCGTCTACGACTATTGTTCCCTCATCGGCCATGCCACGAAGCGATTGTACCACCTCGTCCTTTCGGCCCGGGTAGGCGGCAATCAACCTGTCAATGCCTATCCTACCCTCGTGCTGAATGGTGGCCAGCAATGCTTTACTCAGCGCCGTCTTGTTAATTGGTTTTGTTGTTTTCTTCCTGCACACATCACAATGACCGCAACTATCAGGCGGTGTTTCGCCAAAGTACTCCAGCAATATCTTCTCCCTGCAGATCTCTTTATTCTCCAGAAAGCGGATCATAGCATCGGTGCGCGCCTCGTGCCTTTTGCGCAACATGGCTATGTGGCGAGTATCGATGATGAGGTGCCGCGCATCTACCCGGTAGTGGTGAAACAGCAGTTGGGGCCCGTCGCTTGGCCTATTGTATTCCAGCACTGCCATTGCGGCCAGCTTTTCGAGACAAGCTATCAACTCATCGCGCCGCATTTTCAGTTGCCGAGCTATCGCCATCTCGCGAACTGCTGTGGGAAAATGGAAGATACTATTGTACATACGCAGCAGACCAACGATGACGTAGTCGAGGGTCGGATTCATCTGCTTGATGGAATCCAGCACATACCTATCGGCTGTGAACATGAGTGTAGCCGGATTGTACACAGAATCAGTTAATGTCCAGAGACCCTGCCTTTCCAGCAACTTGAGCGCATATATGACCCTCCCCAACTGAAACCCGAAGCGATGGCAGAACTCTGAAAGATCGAACGAAAAATAACGATCGGGCTGCGCGCTTATGGGCACCTGTAAATATTCTGCAACAGCCTGATATACCTTCCGCAGGTAATCCTCGGGAGGAAACTGAATGTCGGCACTCTCCTTTAAACGGAAAATATCAGCATTATTGAACAAAGTGAGTGCCGCTGAGGGGGCACCGTCGCGCCCTGCCCTACCCGCTTCCTGATAGTAAGCCTCAAGGTGCTCTGGGGAATCATAATGGACCACCATGCGCACATCTGCCTTATCAATCCCCATACCGAAAGCGGTAGTAGCGACCATGGTACCCACCTTTCCGGTCATCCACAAATGCTGTGCCTCTTCACGCTTTTCGCGGGCAAGCCCTGCATGGTACACAGCGGCAGGCACACCATTCTGATCGAGATAGGTGCCCACCGCCTCGGTGAGCTTCCTGCTGCGGCAGTAAATAATTCCCGTTCCGTTACCTACATGCTCCAGTGTATCGGTATTCTTCCGCTCGCTGTAGCGAACTTCATAATTGATATTTGGCCTGGCAAAACTCTGCCGGAAAACGACAGGATCCTGCATCTTGAGCTGCTGCTGAATATCCAACTGTACGTCGGGAGTGGCTGAAGCGGTAAGCGCAAGCACAGGCACCGACGGGAACAGCTCGCGCACTTCTGATATGCGCGTGTAGGCCGGTCTGAAATCGTGCCCCCACTGGGAAATGCAATGCGCTTCATCGACCGCCAGCAGCGATATATCCATACCCTCCAGAAACTCCCTGAACCCACGGGTCTGCAATCGCTCGGGCGACACGTAGAGAAGTTTGTAAGCTCCTTCTATGGCATCCGTAAGCAACTCCTGCACCTGATTGTAGCGCATGCCCGAATGGATACATGCCGCGTCTACTCCCATTGCAACTAATCGTTCCACCTGGTCCTGCATCAAGGCAATGAGCGGAGACACCACCACACATATACCCGGCAATACTAACGCCGGCACCTGGTAACACAGCGACTTGCCGCCACCGGTGGGCAAAAGAGCCAATGTATCCCGGCCATCCAGCGCGCTACCGATGATATCTCGTTGCAACGGCCTGAATGCGTCGTATCCCCAGTATTTCTTCAGTATCTCTTCGGGCGTTGGTGCCTGCATCTGTCTTTGACTAAGGTGCCAAAAATACAACCCATCTGCGCCATTTCCGCACATGGTAAGAAAAACAGAGCAGGCGACAATGGTCACCTGCTCCGAAAACTAAAACCCCAAAGAGATAAATACCTATGGCAACGTAATGGTCTTCACCACACCACTTGGCAATGTAAGTTTTGCCTGATTATCGCAACTTGGTGTGTCGCCATAATTCAGTGTGCGGGTAAGGCCACTTGGCAATGTGTAGGTTATGGTGCCCGATTCGATCCACTTGCAATCCAGATGCACTTCCAGAGGTGTGGCTGCTGCGATGGACACATTTACCACTCCGGCAGGGCGAGTGATAGTACCCGAGCCTGTTATACGATAAACATCATCTGTCCAGTCGAGCGGAGTAGCGGAACCAGCTACCCATGTGCGCACCCGGCTCCAACTGGTAAGGATAGTGGTACCATCTGCCTTGGTTATGGTGCCGGATACTGTAACATTAAAGTACTTCTGACCGGCACTGTTGGTGCCCATGTTGGTCACAGTCTTTGTACCTTCTATCTTATTATCGTTCTGATAGTAGTTGTCGAAAGTAACGGTGTGGGTGCTGCCACTATCGGCATACTTGCCTGTGTAGTTGATAATGATCTTGCCCCTGCGATTGCGACCATCCGCACACAGGCAGTTTGTAGGTCCGAAATCAACGGTGATCGTAGAACCCGAGTGGGTCACTGTAGCGCAGCCACTCGTCTTGAATGCGCCTGATCCGCCATTTGGTGTCACCGATGCCTTGTCTGCAATGGTCTGCACATCGTCATACATCTTCTCAGACAGGTTCTGATCGGTTGCATAACCCGTGTCCTCAGTCACGGTCGTTGAGTTGTTGTTATCGTCTTTCTTGTTGCAGGCAGCAAGCAAGGTCAGTGTCAGCGCAACTGCTGCAGCACCTGTGTACAATTTGAATTTCATTTTCTGCATGGCTTGTGTTTTTTATGGTTATTTATCTTGTGTTCGGATATTATGACGGCTAAAATTTCATGAGGTTTAACGGCACCAGAAAATTATCTGCCGCGTGCGCCTCCCTCCCTGCGCTGCTTCAGTCGCTGAAGCAATATCAACCGGAATTCACGCTCAGCCACATATATATCAGCCACCTGTTTGGGGTCAAGCACAGTGGCGAACCGTTCGTTGTACCTGCGCTTCAGACCTATTACGTCCTGTTGGTAATCGAGATCGGCCTCAAGATACTGGCGCGCAGCCATTCGGTCGTCGCCATCATCTGCAGCCTGCAGCTTGTATTTCTTCAGATAGGGTTTGCGGAGCTCCACCATATCTTTTTCATATTCCCGGAATACAGGAATAAACTTTGCCGATTGGTCTTCTGTGAGCCGCAGGCGGTCGGTAATATAGGCCACTTTAGCGGCATGTATCCGCTGCACCGGTCGCCCCTGACGACCATAGACACTCGTGGCGGCCATCAGCAATATCAACATACATTTTATGATCAGTTTCATTTTCTACTTTGTTTTTAGTTGAGCTCCCAACCTGTTTCATCCAGATAGGTAACAATGTCATCGGGTTCTACTTTTGCCTGTTGCACATAGGCTTCCGCATTGCCCGAAACCGCATCGGGCACGGCAAGGTACTCTCTGATCTCACGTTCATTCACCCTCGCCAGCAGCCTATCGGGCGTTGTAGTGTTTCGCTCCAATACCATCCATGCCCCCACCCCGACCATCAGCAATACTACTGCGGCAGCCACCACTCTAAGCCAGCCAAGTTGCAGCGTACCTCTGTTTGTCGCTTTCATCGCCTTCATCGTAATGACATCGGGCAACGTATCGAAATAACCGGCAGGTACTTCATAGGGCAGCGACGTTTCTGACAATGCCGGTTCGATGATCACGTTCACCATACGTTCGTCCATCGCGGCAAAATATCCCTCAGGCAGCGCATAGGGCATTCCCTTGGGCATTCCCGCCAGTGTGCTTCCCATCTGCTCCAGTTCCATCTTTACCGCGTCGTTCATACTCATTATGACCGTTTATCGTGTCTGTGGTTTAATGTTGTTTCAAATATTCCTCCACCTTTTTCACCGCATGGTGATAAGATGCTTTCAGTGCGCCTTCGCTGGTGGCCAGCACCTCTGCCATGTCATCATAAGGCATCTCGTCATAGTACCTCAGGTTAAAGACGATTCGCTGTTTCTCGGGCAGTGTGGCGATAGCCTGCTGTAGTTTCCATTCGATCTTTGACGGATCAAAGTCGCGCTGGGCAGGTATGCGTTCTGCAAAGTAATCCTCATTGCCACTCATACTCGTTGCTGCAAACCGCTTTCGGGCCTCCATCCACGATAGGGTTTCGTTGGTAGCGATGCGGTATAGCCAGGTGTACAATGCCGACTCTTCCCTGAACCCCTCCAGATTGCGCCACACCTTGATGAACACATTCTGAAGGACATCATCGGTGTCATCATGGGTCACTACCATGCGCCTGATGTGCCAATACAAACGCTGCTGGTATAGCCGAACAAGGCGCGTGAACGCACCGGCACGTGTTGCCTCATCTTTAAACAACAGCACGAGCTCCCGGTCACTCACCATTTCATTCGGTTCAGGCATAGGCATCAGGGCATTTGTATCTTATGACTGTCGCGTACCTTCCTGGTTTAACCGACCGCCATGAAAACGTCTAATAAAAATAATCATTATCCGTCACAGCGTTCCTTTCAGCGCGTATTATAACATTTTCTTACCCACCTAATTCATTATCTTTACCGCACTTAACGAAGATACCTGATATGAAACGTGTTCTGTTGCTCGCAGCTTTGTCGTTACCCGCAATGCTGTCTTACGGTCAGAAGAAGAAAGACAAGAAAGCTGAAGAACCACTTCCGCCGCCACGTGTGTGGATATCGAACATACCTTCTTACAACACCACCTACGAGGCTATTATGGCCAACAACCCGCTCATCACCGACTCGGTGGGTTGCAAGGTATCTCTGTTCTCCATCTCATTGTCGGCACCCGGCCAACCGTTCTACGGACCCATGCACTGTGTGGGCAACATCATGAACGAGTCGCAACGGGCAGCCATTGAGCGTTGGAAGGACAACAAAGATATCACTATGCACATTCAGGATATTCATCTGAATTGCCACGAGACTGATGCCACTTCTCCTGCTCTCCGCTATTACTACAACGAAACCAAACAGTAGGCATATATGGCCTTGCGTAGCTTTTTTGCTGTTGCACTTGCCTTGCTGTGTGCCGCCACTACCGGTGCGCAGACGGCAAAACAACGTGTTCCCATTATTACGCTGGGCCGCATTGCACCGTCAGAGGTAAAGAACGGCAAGGTGATATCGACCCTCACTACCCGCAACGAGATACTAAAGAACGGGCTACTGCTGGCCGATGTGAACAACTGCCGCGTGACGGAGTACAAATTCACGATGATAGCGCCCGGGCAGCCATTCTATGGACCTATCTATGTAGTGGGCGGCGAGCTCACCGATTCCTTACGATCTAAGATCAGAACACAGGACGGACCCGGTGTGAAAGTGTATATAGAAGATGTGAAGATGAACTACCGCGGTAACATCATGGACGCTAATCCGGTGTATGTGACCTACGATAACTGATCACCTCATTATCCATTTATCCCTGTTGCAGCCAATGTCATGGTGCCCTTTGCTCGGATACCACGCTCGGTATTCTCCAACATACAGCACTCATTAACAGGGTCGTGCTCAAAGAACAGGATCCAGTCGTTGGCGACAGCCTCATTCAGCAGGCGCTTCTTTTCAGAAAGTGTATCGAGCGGACGCATATCGTAGGCCATCACCCAAGGGAGGGACAAATGCGCCACACTCGGCAGCAGATCGGCGCAGAACAGCAGCGTTCGGCCATTGCAGCGAACCTGTGGCAGCATCATCGATTCGGTGTGGCCACGTACATACCGTATGCGCACATCGGGCAGCCATTCTTCACCATCCGGCGTGTCAATAAACTTCAGCTGACCACTCTCTTGTATAGGTAGAATATTCTCTTTAAGGAATGAGGCCTTCTCGCGTTCGTTGGGATTTACAGCCACCTCCCAGTGGGCTTTGTTGCTCCAGTAGACGGCGTTCTTGAAGGCAGGCACCAGTTTGTCGCCCTCGCGTTTGATGGAACCTCCACAATGATCGAAGTGGAGGTGCGTAAGGAATACATCGGTTATGTCATCGGTGGTCATGCCCAGAGCGGCGAGGCTCTTCTCCACGGTATCATCGCCATGAGGGTGAAAGTGACTGAAGAACTTGGCATCCTGCTTGGTGCCCATGCCATTGTCTACCAGTATCTTCTGATTGCCGTGCTCTATCAGCAAGCAGCGCATGGCCCAGGTGCACATGTTGTTATCGTCGGCCGGGTTCACTTTGCTCCACATAGACTTGGGCACCACACCGTGCATAGCGCCACCATCTAATTTGAACATGCCTGTATTGATCGTATGTAGTTTCATCGCTTTACTCGTTTATTGGTCGTTTTACAAAGATAAACTCAATTCTCCTCCTTTGTCCGCATGGCCACAAACAGCACCAATGCACCAATGGCAAAGAAACCAATGAGGGCTATGATGGCGCTGCGCATGTTCATGATGCTGTCTATGAAGCCGAAGGAGAACATACCTATCACTATGGCCAGCTTCTCGGTAACATCATAAAAGCTGAAGAAAGAAGCAGTGTCGTGCGTTGGCGGCATGAGCTTGGCATAAGTGCTGCGGCTCAGCGACTGTATCCCGCCCATTATCAACCCTACAATACCGGCCACTGCATAGAACTGTGTGGCGGTGTAGGTATAGTAGGCCGCTATGCATACGCCTATCCATATAAGCACCACAAAGAACAACACCTGTAAGTTGCCGAACCGCTCAGACAGTTTAGCCATAATGTAGGCACCCAAAATAGCTACAAGTTGAATAACCAGTATGGCACCTATCAGTTGGCCGGTCTCCAGTTTCAGTTCCTTGCTGCCAAAGATGGTGGCGGCCAGCATTACTGTTTGCACGCCCATGCTGTAGAAGAAGAACGCCCCGAGGTAGGTGCGCAGACGGGGCAGGTGTTTCACACGGTCCCATACTTTGCGCAGCTCGGCAAAGCCGTTGTAGAGCAGTCCGTGGCCGGGCTTGTCGGGGAGGGCTGTGCCCTGCGGCAGTCGGCGGAAGGTGATCTGCGAAAAACCCAGCCACCAGATGCCCACCAGCACAAACGAAAGGCGCGGCGCAAATGTATCGTCGGTGATGCCAAAGAGCTGTGGCTGCAGCACAAACACAAAGCAGATGAGCTGTAGTATGACACTGCCCACATAGCCGTAGGCAAAGCCCTGCGCGCTCACCCGGTCACGCTCCTCGGGCAGGGCTATCTCGGGCAGGTACGAGTTGTAGAACACCAGACTGCCGCAGTAGCCCAGTGCCGCCAGCGCAGAGAAGATGATACCGAGCTCCACAGTATCGCCGGTAAAGAAGTAGAGACCCGCACATGAAAGCGCACCTAATACGCAGAACAACTGCATGAAGAACTTCTTGTTGCCGCGGTAGTCGGCCACGGATGACAGAATGGGCGACAGGAACGCGATGACGAGGTAGGCAGCCGCTATGGAATAGTCGAACAGGGTGCTGTTCTTTACCTGTATACCAAAGAAAGATACCGTGTCGGACACAACCACGCCATCTTTCTTCACCGAAGTGACGGCATTGTAGTAGGCCGGAAAAATGGTGGAGGTGACCACCAGATTGTAGGCCGAATTGGCCCAGTCATACATAGACCAGGCGCGTTGCACCTTGCGCGACGACACAAGGACGGGGGTATCGCTTGTTGTGATATCCATGCAACTAAAGTAAACGTTTTGCCGCACACCTGCACCCTGACACATGACCCTATCGTTATTAAATTTTGGAATTTGTGCCACACTGATTGAGATTTGCACCATGGGATATAGGGAAATACCGCACGGACAGGTACTGCAATTCATTAAAGACACCTACCTCGGTAAGGAAGTGACCGACTCGCGGTCGGATGCGGGCAACTGGCTGCGTTTTACGCTGGATCATATTGAAAAGGGCAAGGCAACCCTCTCTACCACTGTGCGCAAGGAGATGACCAACCCGTATGGCCATATTCACGGGGGCATGATGAGTCTGGTGATAGACGAGGCCATAGGCTGGGCGGTGGTGAGCCTTGACACAGAACTGCACTACACTTCGCTGACGCTGAATGTGGATTTCCTCTATGCGATAAAGGAGGGGGAACGCCTGCAGGCGAAGTCGGAGGTGCTGCGCACGGGCAAAAAGATAATTAATGTGGAGTGTCATGTATATGATATGAACGGTAAGATACTGGCGCGTGCCAATAGCAACCTGATAGTGACGGGAATGGAGTATAACAGATAAAAGGGGCAGGAGCAGATCGCAGAGGCAGGAGCAGATGGCAGGAGCAGGGGCAGACACATAATTCCTAACTCGAAATTCCAAACCCCAAATTCCTAACTCCAAATTCCAAACCCCCAATTCCTAATTCCCAAATCGCAATTACCTTTGCTTTATGTCTCAGCACAATTCCGCATTGCTCAATACTGATCAGTTGGCCGGCCTTACCGGTGCACGCGTGGCCGTTGTATATACCGAATGGAATGAATCCATTATCTCCGGTCTGCGCAGTGGTGCCGACCGAGTATTGCAACAATATGGCGCAAAAACGCTGTCAGAAGTAGCGGTGCCGGGTGCTTTTGAGCTGCCGTTTGCTTGCAAGGCGCTGTGGCAAAGTTTTGAAGGGACAGAGCACAAACCGGAAGCTATTATTGCTTTCGGAGCGGTGATACGTGGCGGCACTCCCCACTTTGAATATGTGAGCCAGGCCGTGACCGACGGTATTCTGAAACTCAACCTCACCCTGCCGGTACCGGTAATATTTGGCGTATTGACCCTTGATAATATGGAACAAGCCCACGAGCGACTGGGTGGCATACATGGCCACAAGGGTGAGGAAGCGGCATTGACTGCGTTGAAAATGATACAGGTGTGCCGTTCACTTTCGGCATAGGGTTTTCATGTAATTTATGGTTTGGATATGAAGGGTAGCAGGTAATGCTTTGGCCTGCGCACTTCCCATTTTGGGGGAAAAATTTCCTTTTTGTCGCTCTCGCCTACCACACTCGCACTAACTCATTAATTATCAACTATTTAACTTACAACAGTAACGCCTCGACGATTCGAAAACTGCGCACTTCCTTCCCATCCCGAATGCTTTCGGGACTCACTTGCTTCCCATTTTCTTCCCACTGCTTCTCAGTATCAGAAGCGACATATTTTCATCATATATCCGATCTGCCTCCATTTTCTTCAACTTTCATTCAAGTTACGACCGTGTTTGAAAACAGGCAAAAGAAAGTTTTATGATAGTGCGTTTTTGGGGTATGATAGAAAAAAGTGAGCAAAGGAATGGACATTGAGCTGAAGCAAATTGAAGACGTTCTGAGAAAGGGTTCTATTTTGATTCAGTTATTTGTATTTGTATACAATCTTCAATTTGTTGTTTTCTAGAGGAGCATTTTCGCAAGTAATAAAAGTTGACACCAACCTATCGCCCTCATAATTATGCACTTTGACGAAATTCCTATGGAACGGGCTTCCTTTATTATCCCTACTCTCTTTCACAACACGCGACTTCAAATCAACAAAAAACGAGTCCGTACGAATAGACTCTCCGTGCAAAAGAATTTTTTTCACATTCCCACCGCGGAAATAAACATACTCAACGGTATCCGTGGTGATGTCATCCGGCGTTTTTGAATCGGGCCCCCACAATTCAAAATTGATAATCTCCCACCGGATTCTGTTTTGTTCGTCGTATTTGTATGTTCTTGAAATACCCGGATGCTGACTATTTGAGTCAATTCTATACTTTACCTTTTTTATCACTCTCTCGTTTTCATAATGATATACTTCCTTTTCATAGAAACTAGCCCACTCACCGGGACGATCGTAGTGTGCCATCGAATACGAGTGTGAAATCACTGATATTAATTTCCTTTTGCCATTGCTATCAGTAGAATAATCGTACTTATAAATCTCGATGTTGGAACCATCAGAGTATGTTTTTGCTATTAGAGTTGACGAGTCGTATACATAATGTGTGAAAATATAACGACTCACTGAATCACATGGGCATCCGAAAGAGTAAGGAGTCTTTGAAAAAATTAAATTACCATTTTCATATTCATAGTGCTCTACCAGTTTTCCCAAAGTGTCACCTTCATGGTAGATAATGTAGCCGTCTTTCACCATATGCTGAGCGCTAACTATGTCCGAGAAAGTCAAGACAACAAGTAACATTAGCACCACCTTTAACTTTATCATAGTAAGCCTATTGCCGTAATATTCGCAAACTATTTTCAATTCCTTTTACTATTATTAATGAGAGTCGTTTGTCAAGAAGTCTAACAAGCCCTGCTTCCCATCCCGAATGCTTTCGGGACTCACTTGCATCCCATATCCATCCAACTACTTCTCAGTATCAGAAGCGACATATTTTCACCATACATTCGATCTACCTCCATTTTCTTCAACTTTCATTCAAGTTACGACCGTATTTGAAAACAGGCAAAAGAAAGTTTTATGATAATGCGTCTTCTGTAGTATGACAGAAGATGAGGGATGTTATTGTCTGAATCACGGAAGAGGCTTAGCCCGGTCATTTAATTTGTTTTCTGTAATATTTGCGGTAATTTAGTATTGAAAAATATCCCATGAAAAGTCATTGCCTATCCTTTGTACTATTGCTGATCTGCTTAAATGCATCAGGGCAATACTATACAGACGAGAACAGGATATGGACTTTTGGCTACCACTCCGGCCTTGATTTCAATTCCTCTCCTCCCGCTTTTTTCAGTACCGGCGACTCTACCCGTGAGGGTACGGCTACTGTCAGCGACTCTGACGGGCATTTGCTATTCTACACAAACGGTAATGCTGTTTATAACCGAACAGGTGTGGTGATGCCGGCGGGAGTATCCATAGTTCCCTTTTTAGCATCAAGCTCTACCCAGTCGTCACTTATTGTACCCGTGATAACCAGCCCGGGTCGTTACTATGTTTTTTCCGTTGAGTCACGCGAAACCGGCTCGGGGAAACTGGCTTATGGTTTGGTAGATATGAGCCTGGACGGGGGAATGGGGGATATAGTGCCGGGATCGGCAGGAGTGATACTCGACGACAGCCTTGGAGAAAAAATAATAGCGATCCGCGGCGAAAACTGCAACATATGGGTGGTGACGCACAAAAGACATACACCGGTATTCAGAGTGTATGAGATCAATGCAGGAGGGATCTCGCTCCCGGTGTCTTATTATTCGGGATGGACGCCCCCTACGCAGAATTACGCGATAGGTGTAATGAAAGTAAGTCACGATCACAGGAAGATCGTGATGCAGGGCTATGAAGGCCATATAGAGCTGCATGATTTTAACAACCTGACCGGGGAAATATCGGGGTGCAAAATACTCGACTCCATAAATCGCGGGGGCTACGGTGCTGAGTTTTCAGCAGACAACACCAAACTATATGTAAACAATGGAGGGATGTTCAGCTACAACATACACCAGTACGATCTATCGGACACATCATTAGTAGCTATCAAGGCCTCAAAAACACTTGTCGGGCGCTCCCTTCAGTTCAGTGATCTGAAGCTGGCCCCTGATAACAAGATCTATTTCATGAGCGACTCAGTATCGCCTGCCAATACCTGTACTATGGGCCGTATAGACGCGCCCGACAGTGCAGGGGCAGCCTGTGATTTTGTGCGCAGCTGCATTGCCCTGTCATCGGCAGAGTGCGGGCTGGGCTTGCCCAATATTTTTGTAACCCCCGATCCCTCATCTCTGGACATAGGCGTAATAACGGGGCCTGACACTGTATGCGCCGGCTCAACAGTTGCGCTGTATAACCCAACATCCGGTGGCGCCTGGTCCTCGGGCGGGACAAAAACCAGCGTTGATGTATGGGGTAATGTTTCCGGGCTTGTTCCGGGCAATGATACTATAACATATACTGTAATACTGGGGCCGTGCAGGGCCATAGCAAAGCGACCGATCCTGGTGCTTGGCTGCGACCTGGATACTATTGTTGTTCCGCCGCCGTTGGGGGCAATCCAATTATCCGATATCGGCCAATATTCGGTAAGTGTTTTTCCGAATCCTTCTACGGGTACGTTCAAATTGCTTGTGTCGGCAAATGTCTCAGTACCAATACCCATCACCATCACAGACCTATGGGGAAAAACGGTAAAAGAGCTGATTGTAAACCCCAACGAAAGGACAGAGATACACCTACCTGTCAGGGGTATCTATACGCTCCATACTACCACCTCAGGTGGTGCGAGTGTTACCAGAGTTGTGGTTAATTAAAGACCGAGGAGTAAGAACCGCTGATCCAAGTGATTTGCATACCCGACGTGATTTTGATTGCATCTTGAATCACGGAAAACTCGGATAAAGGGATTTCACGGATTTGGGGGGGGACAGTATAAAAACCCCGCCAGTAAGGATTGCCGGGAATGAGCCATTACCGGGTAAATTATAGTCAATCATGGCATCATTGTTGTAATGTTATTTATATGAGTACAATTAGCAAACTGCCATTATGCATTATCGCTTCTATCCTGGTGCTGTTTACTGCCTGCAGGAAAGATAAAAAAGCGATACCTCTAACACCTAAAACAACTGAAGACTATATTCTCGAGATGGTGGGAACATATAAGATGGTAGGCTATTTCAGTATAAAAGATCCGAGAATTGACAGTTCGGCAAATGTTTCTGAGGATTGGATAGTTGAATATTTGGGTAACAAACGAATACTTGTAGGCAATTCAGTTCGGGGAAAATCACCATATGCTTTTATATATCATGACACACCCGCTCTGCGATTGGTGTTTGCTGGTGAGACATCCTCCCTAACCACTGATAAAATATACTATTTTTATAACAGTGATAGTATTTCATATCAGGGTTGGTACAATAGCTCATTTCATACACAAAGTGAATATTTGCATTCTGTAAAGTAGTTTGCATCTTACTAAACACAGTGTACGCATGCTTTAAGTTGCTACTTTCCTTTATTAGAGCAACAGATTTGGGGTTATTTCGTTGGCGCACGCTTTTGCCGATCCTAGCACAGCACATCCTGAACTACCGTTAAAACCTATTCTTTCAACGCCATTTTCTTGATAGCATTGGGCCGCAACTCCTTGTGCTCTATTTTCTATCATACTACTCAAAACGCACTACCATAAAACTATTTTTTGCCGGTTTTCAATCTCAGGTGTAACCTATCGTTGTTCCGGATATAGCGTAGCGTATCCGGAACAACTAATGGGACCCGTTCTGTGAACGTCTTCATCTTGATACCGTCCCATTACCATACTTCTGCCCAAATTTTTTCTATGATACTACAGAAAACGCACTACCATAAAACTTTCCTCATTCCTGTTTTCAATCTTAGGTGTAACTTGTCCTGAGGTTGAATAAAACGAGTGGAAACCGAACATATAACAAACATAACCCACTTCTCACCCTGAGAAGAAGTGGGAAGTAAGTGAGAAGTAAATGGGAAGTAAATGGGAAGTAAATGGGAAATAAGTGAGAAGAAAATGGGAAGTTTTTAATCCGGCTCGGCACATGCCATAAGGCATTAAATGATTGATAATCAATAAATTAATACAGAAATGAACCGTGAGAGCGGTAAAAATGAAATTTTCCGAAAAATGGGAGATTTTTAGCAGCAGGATAAGAAGGAGCCCCCGATCGCAAAAACACAAAACTCAGACAACCACAAGGAGATGGGTAAATAGCGGGCCTGTCAAAAAGTGCTTACATTAGTAGAAAACGACAAGCATGTCTGCCATTTTTTACCGGACACCGGAACAGGCGACAGCAAAATCTGCCAAAATTTACCGGCTACGCGAGTGGCACAAAATGTGATAGTGGAATGGAAAACCAAATAACTAAACACTAAAATTTTACAGACTATGGCAAAGAATGTGAACATCACCCCACTGCACGACAGGGTAATTGTGAAGCCCGCTCCCGCTGAAGAAAAAACTGCCGGAGGCATCATCATCCCGGATACTGCTAAGGAGAAACCACAACGTGGCACTGTAGTAGCTGCCGGCCCGGGTAAGAAGGATGAGCCAATGACCGTAAAATCGGGAGACACAATTCTGTATGGCAAGTATGCAGGTACTGAAGTGAGCTTCGAAGGTGAAGACTACCTCATTATGCGTGAAAGCGATATCCTCGCAGTTATCTAAGAAAAGGATAAGTGAACTCTTATTTCAGGAACTAACACAATTGTAAACAAAAAAATATCTAAATAAAATGGCAAAACAACTTTTCTTCAATATTGATGCCCGCAACAGGATGAAACGCGGTGTGGATGTGCTGGCTGATGCAGTAAAAGTAACACTGGGTCCTAAAGGACGTAATGTGGTGATCGAAAAGAAATTCGGTGCACCGGGCATCACTAAGGACGGTGTGTCTGTGGCTAAAGAAATAGAGCTGGAGGACGCTATTGAGAACCTGGGTGCGCAGATGGTGAAAGAAGTAGCTTCTAAAACTGCTGACATTGCAGGTGATGGTACTACTACGGCTACTGTGCTGGCACAGTCTATCATAGGCGAAGGTTTGAAGAACGTAGCTGCAGGTGCTAACCCGATGGACCTGAAACGCGGTATAGACAAGGCGGTTCATGCTGTGGTTGAAAACCTGCGGTCACAGTCGGAAAAAGTAGGTAACGACAACAAAAAAATAGAGCAGGTTGCATCTATCTCTGCCAACAACGATAACTATATTGGTTCGCTGATAGCACAGGCTATGGCGAAAGTGGGTAACGAAGGTGTGATCACTGTAGAAGAGGCGAAAGGCACTGAAACTACGGTGGATGTAGTGGAAGGTATGCAGTTTGACCGCGGCTACCTGAGTGCATACTTTGTGACCAACACAGAGAAAATGCACGTAGAAATGCAGAACCCTTACATCCTAATTTACGAGAAGAAAGTAAGCACGCTGAAAGACATTCTTCCTATTCTGGAAAGCGTGGTACAGAGCGGACGTTCGCTGCTGATCATTGCTGAAGATGTGGACGGCGAAGCACTGTCTACACTGGTGGTGAACAAACTGCGTGGTTCTCTGAAGATCGCTGCTGTGAAGGCTCCGGGCTTTGGCGACCGTCGCAAGGAAATGCTGCAGGACATTGCTGCCCTTACAGGCGGTACTGTGATAAGCGAAGACCAGGGCTACAAACTGGAGAACGCTACACTGGCGCATCTGGGTCAGGCAGAAAGCATCACTATTGACAAAGACAACACTACCGTTGTAGGTGGCAAGGGTGACAAAGAAGTGATACTGGGTCGTGTGAACCAGATCAAATCTCAGATAGAAACTACGACGAGCGATTACGACCGCGAAAAACTGCAGGAGCGTCTGGCTAAGCTGAGCGGCGGTGTTGCGGTTCTGTACATAGGTGCTGCTACCGAAGTGGAAATGAAAGAGAAAAAAGACCGCGTTGACGACGCGCTGCACGCAACACGTGCTGCTGTGGAAGAAGGTATCGTACCGGGCGGTGGTGTAGCTTATATCCGCGCTATCGAGTCTCTGGCTAATGTTGCTACCGACAATGCTGATGAGAAAACAGGTATCGCTATAGTGCGCCGCGCACTGGAAGAGCCACTGCGTCAGATAGTTGCGAATGCAGGTCTGGAAGGTTCTATCATCGTTCAGAAAGTGCGTGAAGGCAAGGCCGACTTCGGCTTCAACGCCCGCACTGAGACCTATGAGAACATGCTGGCAGCAGGTGTGATCGACCCTACTAAGGTGAGCCGTATCGCACTGGAGAATGCAGCGTCTATCGCGGCTATGCTCCTGACCACTGAGTGTGTTATCGCTGAAAAGCCGGAGCCAAAATCTGCGTCTCCTGCACCGGGTGGTATGCCGGGTGGCATGGGTATGGACTATTAATAGTGCACCCGCAGCAAGTGCTGCAACGAATTATACATACAGAAGCCCCGCATATGCGGGGCTTCTGCTATTATGGGGGTGTATGTTTCCGCATTCCCGTCGTAGCCATTACCTTTGAGCCTGCATACGCAAGAGATCACCCATCGGCACAACATGAAGTACGTATTCTGGCAAGGCATTATCAGCATCCATCAGAAATCATTTCTGGAGGCGGTTGCAACCTATGCCCCGGGAAATGAGGTGGTACTTGTGGTGGAGCACGACATAACCCCCTACCGCAAGAACATGGGTTGGGAGGTGCCGCAGATGCACGGTGTGACCATTATTGTAGCACCGGACCGTGTACGTATAACAGAACTGGTGCGCACCTACCAAGACGCCATACACGTGATTGGCGGCATAAGGGTGGGCGCAATGCTATCGGCAGCATTTGATGAGTGTATCCGTCAGAAATGCCGCATAGGTGTGATGACGGAGCCATATAACCACGAAGGCTGGAAGGGCATGCTACGCACAATGAAGTATCGCTATCTGGGTGTGCGCTACTTCAGGCATATACAGTTTGTACTGGCCATCGGGAAGCTCGGAGTGGCGCAATACACACGCCTCGGTTTCTCTAAAGAACGGTTGTTTCCGTGGGCTTACTTTATTACTGTGCCGCAAGCAACAAAACAAGTTGCTACTGACAACGCAGTACGCATCATCTATGCAGGCCGCATAGAGGCCCCAAAGGGCATCAGCAGGTTTGTGCAGCAACTTATGGACACAGCAGGTAACAAACCCTTTGTACTGGACATATACGGCACCGGCAGTGAGGAGGCCGCGCTGAAGCACAACATAGCTGCAGCAGGCTTTGCAGACCGCATCAACATTCACCCGTTTCTGAAGTATGACGAACTGCTGGCACAGTATGGCCGCTATGATTGGGTGGTGCTGCCCAGTGCCGGCAAAGACGGCTGGGGCGTGATTGTGAGCGAGGGTCTGCTGAACGGACTAAAAGCGGTATGCAGCAATATATGCGGCGTGAGCAGGGTGATAACGAACGGCCGCAACGGCATGGTGTTTGACTGGCAAGATGCAGCAACCTTGAACAAGGCAATTGCAGCTATGCTGGATAACGAGGGGTTTGCTACGCAGGAGGCTATTGCAGAATGGGCACAAGAAGGCATAAGTGCCGAGGCCGGCGCCCGTTACTTCAATGACATCATAGACAACGTATACAACGATAAAACACGCCCGGGACTACCCTGGGAACAGACGAGCATATGACACTGATAGACGGACTTTTTGTGAACAAAGGCGGAGGGGCGGTGCTCTTCAGGTATCTTATTGAGACCATCATGCAGCGACCTGACAAAGACAAGTTCTTCTTCCTGCTGGATCCGCGGTTCGGGATACCGGCTTCGCTTACGGGCAACTATCTGGTGATACACAACAACACATCCGAAAGGAAGAAGTTCTATAAGAAACACCATCACAGCTACCGCAAGGTGCTGTGTTTTGCGAACACACCACCACCGGTAAAGATGAAGGCAGAGGTTTACACCTACTTCCACAACCAGAAATTGCTGGAAGCACCGGGCAAGAAGTTTCAGAAGATGTTCTGGTCGCAATACATCAAGTACTTGTATGTGAAAGTGAATGCCACCAACACGAACTACTTCATAGTGCAGACCCAACATATGGTGGACGGACTGGTGGAGGTGGGACTAAAGGACCGCAAGCACTGCCTGACGATACCATTCTATGACGACACCAAGTATGTAGCGCCGGACGTGCCGTTTGAAAAAAGACGCAAGAACGAGTTTGTCTTCATCAGCAACGCTACACCGCAAAAGAACTACCCTGCCCTGCTGGACGCGTGGGAAGAACTGCTGGCACGCGGATTGACGCCTACACTGCATGTGACCATCGATGAAACAGCACCGGCATTTACGGAAAGAGTGAAGCGGATGAATGAAAAGGGCATGCGTATTGTGAACCACACCTATATAGATCCCAGAGAGTTGTACTACACATGTCCATATCTGATATTCCCATCGCTAATGGAGAGCTTCGGATTGCCGTTGATAGAGGCGGCGGAAAGCGGAATGAAGATACTGGCTTCGGACCTGCCATTCACGTATGATGTAGTGACACCAAGCCTTGTATTCGATCAAAGCAAACCGGCAGCTATTGCTGATGCAGTTGTGAAAGCGATGAACACACCTGACCTGCCATTCCCTGCAGTTGTTACTACCAATCATGTGCATGAGCTGATAGACCTGATGGCAAAGGAGAACTGACCTCAGGCAAGGCCAGCGCGTATCTGCTTCACGATATTATCGGCAGTGATGGGCATACCATCGTAGTTGAGAACAGACACCAGTTTTTCGGGTGACGCGTTGAGTTCTATCATGAGTAAGCTGCGCATCTGGGCGTCGCGGTTCTGGTCTATCACAAATACACGGTCGTGCGCGGTGAGAAAGTTGGCAACATCGTCGTTGAATGGAAACGCCTTAATGCGCATAGCATCGAGTTCAATACCATCGGCACGCAAGAGATCTAACGCCTCTTCGGCAGCATATTGTGAAGTGCCGTAGAAAAACAATCCGACAGGCCATGCATTGGTCGTCTGGTATTGTTGTGGTGCAGGTACGTAAGACGAAGCAGTGTGCCACTTCTTGATGAGGCGGTCCATATTGCGGCGGTAAGCACCACCATCTTCGGTGTAAACCGCATACTCGTCGCGGGAGGTGCCGCGGGTGAAGAAGGAACCCTTTGTAGGGTGCGTGCCCGGATATGTGCGGTAAGTGATACCGTCATCATCAACATCGAGGTAGCGGCCGAAACGTTGGATCTTCTCGAGGTCATCGGCAGTGAGCACCTTTCCGCGTTTATATGCGCGGCCATCGTCCCACGCGAATGGAGCAGACATGTGGTCGTTCATACCAAGATCGAGATCGGTCATGAGGATGACGGGCGTCTGGAGTTGCTCTGCGAGGTCAAAAGCATCGGCGGTCATTTCGAAGCACTCCTTTGGTGTGGCGGGGAATAAGAGCACGTGTTTTGTGTCGCCATGAGATGCGTAGGCAGCCTCCAGCACATCGCTCTGCTGCGTGCGTGTGGGCATGCCTGTGGAAGGACCGGTGCGCTGCACATCAATGAGCACTGCGGGGATCTCGGCGAAGTAGGCAAGCCCGAGGAATTCGTTCATGAGGGACACACCCGGTCCGCTGGTGGCCGTGAAAGAACGTGCCCCGTTCCAGTTGGCACCAATGACCATACCAATAGCCGCCAATTCATCCTCGGCCTGCACAATGGCCACGTTGCGCACACCGGTGACCGGATCAGTTCGGTACTGATCGGCATAATCCATGAATGCTTCTATTGCCGATGTAGAAGGTGTGATAGGATACCAGGCGGCTACAGTGGCACCGGCAAACACAGCACCGAGGCCACAGGCGGAGTTGCCATCGACCATGATAGCATCCTTTACAAGGTCTCTGCGCTCGACCCTTATATTGAGCGGATAAGAGAAGTGCTGATGTACATAGTCGACACCCATCTTCAGCGCCTTGATATTGGGTGGGATGAGTTTCTCCTTGCCGGGGAACTGCTCTGCAATAAGCTGCTCGAGTACAGGGAACTCGATACCGAGCAGCGCGGATAATGCACCTACATAAATGATGTTCTTAAAGAGCTGGCGCTGGCGGGGATCAGTGTATTCGCGGTTGCACATCTCCATGAGTGGGACGCCGAGGTAGTTGACATCGTCGCGAATGTATTGGCTGTGCAGCATCTTAGTGCTGTCATACAAAAGGTAGCCACCGGTCTTTACAGAAGCCACGTCATTTGCAAGGCTCTGCGGATTCATAGCGACCAACAGATCTATGCCTTCGCGGCGGCCGAGGTAGCCCTTTTCGCTGATACGCACCTCGTACCATGTAGGCAGACCTTGTATGTTTGACGGAAATATGTTCTTGGGAGTAACAGGGATGCCCATTCGGAAGATGGACTTAGTGAATAGGAAATTGGCACTGGCGGAACCTGTACCATTCACGTTGGCGAACCTTACGACGAAGTCATTGACCTTGCAACTGTGTAACGACATAATGCCCTGTGTTTAGAGAGTTTCAAACGGCAATCGTATGCTGAACCTGCAATCGGCTATGTACTATCGAACGGACTTATGACCCGGCTTAAAGAACTGAAGCATTGGCTTGAATAGTAATATTAATAAAAATAGCTGACAAAAGGAAATCGGTTCACAGGCGTTCACCTGCCATCAAACGCACCACCATATTTCCGGCGAGGGCGAAGAGGCCGAGGATGAGACCGGCAAACAACGCTGCGAACGGCGACATTAGCTCCATGGCCTGCACCATGGTGGCGCCCGATTCGCGACTCATCTTTGCAAACAGCTCGGCTTCTTTGGGGTTGGCGGCGAAGAATGTAGTGGCATAGGTGGCACGCACCGCTGTGATCATAGCAGAAGAAATGACCCCGGTAATGAACCCATGCAGAAAGTGGCGTTTTTCTACGTGACGACCGATGAGCCATCCGCACAGCATATAGATCGGCATGCCAACAGCTGCCTCGAACCGCACGGGCACATAGAACACGGTAAGGAAACCTATGATGAGGCCGGAGAGTGAAAGCAGCAGAATGGTCTTCCAACGCATAGAGGGGTAATTGACGTCAAAGTTGGCGAAAATATCGGTTGTATCCTATAACTGAAGTCGTTGTAGCTTTGAAGCAAAGAACGGTTATGTTTGAGATACTGAGCAAAGAACTGACACACGAATGCGTGCTGGTGATGAAAGAGAACGTGAAACGGATAGGGATTTGTCTGGCGCAGTTGAGTTATGAAGAGATCTGGCAGCGACCGAACAGTCAGCTTTCTTCGATAGGGAATCTGATACTGCACCTGTGCGGTAACATAGGTCAGTATGTACTTTCGTCGTTGGGTGGGAAACCGGACCAGAGGAAACGAGATGAGGAGTTTGCGGCTACGGGTGGTTACAATGCAGAAGAATTGCTGGGCCGGATAACCGACATTGTGGACCGCGCGGCAACGGTGATGGCACAACTGTCTGAAGCAGAGTTGCTGCGCAAGCGAATGGTGCAGGGATTCAACCTATCGGGGGTGGGGATAGTAGTGCATGTGACCGAACATCTTTCTTACCACACTGCGCAGATAGCATTGCACACCAAGCTGCTGAAAGAGAAAGACCTTGGGTTTTATGCAGGTCTGAACCTGAACATTACAAACGAATAACGCATTGCATACAAGCAGAATTTGACTGTAGAGGGGAGCAGACAGCTATCCGTTGCAATTTATGGTCAATGTGCTACCTTTGTCCGTTCAAAACATATATTATGTTGTTTCTTGATTTCGAAAAGCCACTTGAGGACCTGTATAATCAAATAGCGAAGCTGAAAGAGATATCTGCTAAAAACAAAGTAGATGTCACCAACAGTATAAAAGAGTTGGAGGCAGCGATAGAAACAACCCGTGGACGCATCTACCAGAATCTTACCCCCTGGCAGCGCGTGCAACTGAGCCGCCACCCGGAGCGTCCGTACACCTTGTTTTACATTGAAAAGATATTTGACAACTTCACTGAACTGTTTGGCGACAGGCAGGTGAAGGACGACAAAGCGATGGTGGGCGGTATGGCCGAACTGAACGGAATGCCAGTGATGGTGATGGGTCAGCAAAAAGGTACAAACACCAAAACGAGGCAGCTTCGCAACTTTGGCATGGCGAACCCAGAAGGCTACCGAAAGGCACTGAGGCTGATGAAAATGGCCGAGAAGTTCAACAGGCCGGTGATCACGTTCATCGATACGCCGGGAGCGTTTCCGGGGCTGGAAGCCGAAGAGCGCGGGCAGGCAGAGGCAATTGCCCGCAACCTGTTTGAGATGGTGAACATGAAGGTGCCGGTGATCTGTGTGATCATAGGCGAAGGTGCATCGGGTGGCGCACTGGGCATAGGCATGGGCGATAAAGTAGTGATGCTGGAGAATACTTGGTATACGGTGATCTCTCCTGAGTCTTGCTCTTCTATCCTGTGGCGCAGTTGGAACTTTAAAGAGAAAGCGGCCGAACAACTGCGCCTTACCTCTGAAGACATGAGCGGATTTGGTCTGGTAGATGAGGTGGTGCCTGAACCATTTGGCGGCGCACATGCCAATCCGGATGAAATGGCCGAAATATTGAAGAACTACCTTATCAAGGCAGTGTCTGAGCTGCAGAAGATAGACGCTGAAGAGCGTATTCAGCAGCGTATAGATAAGTTCTCGAAAATGGGCTTCTACGAAGAAACGGTATAGCTTCTTTTACGGCCCAAATCGCATAGACCGAGATAACACTATAAATAATGTCCCCGCAACGAGTTTGCGGGGACATTATTTTTTTTTATTTATTTATCATTTTTGTGTTCCATTTGTAATTATAGTATTTTTGCAACCTATTAACATCATCCCCTTGCTGAGAAACCTACAAACCTATATTCAAATGCCCCTGGTCATTGTTGCAAACAGATCGCCGGATACATAGTGTGTCCTGTATATCATGTTGTATAATTTTCTCTAATAAATACCAAAAAATGGCTTATCAGCACTTAAAGGGAACCGGTGTAGCGTTAGTAACACCATTCCAGTCAAACGGGGCAGTCGACTATCCTGCACTCGAAAACCTAATAACCCACGTCATTAAAGGAGGGGTAGATTTTGTGGTAGCGCTTGGCACGACGGCCGAAACACCGACCTTATCGAAAAAAGAAAAACAAGAAGTACTTGCGGCAGTAGTGAAGGCGTGCGATGGCAAGTTGCCTGTGGTGTGTGGCCTGGGAGGCAACAACACAGAAGAACTACTGGCGCAGCTCAATGAATTTGACCTGCATGGAGTGGATGCGATACTAAGCGTGACACCGTACTACAACAAACCTTCGCAGGAGGGTCTTTACCAGCACTACAAGGCGGTGGCAAACGCTACCAACAAACCAATCATTCTTTATAACGTACCCGGAAGAACAGGTTGTAACCTGCTACCTGCTACTGCTATAAGGCTGGCTACCGACTTCAAGAACATCATAGCTATAAAGGAAGCCAGCGGAAACATTGTGCAATGCATGGAACTGATACAGAATAAACCGGACAACTTCACTGTACTGTCGGGCGATGATAACCTGGCTGTAGCGCAGATGGCTATAGGCATGGAGGGCATAATATCTGTAGCGGCCAACTGCTTCACGAAGGAAATGACCGACGTTATCAATCTGGCAATTGTGGGTAAGTTTGATAAAGCACGTAAGACGTTCTACAAAATACTGCCGGGCATAGATCTGTTGTTTGCAGAAGGAAACCCTGCCGGTGTGAAGAACGTGCTGGCGCACATGGGCATATGTGAGCAGCACCTGAGGTTGCCACTTGTACCGGTGAGTGAACCAACCGCCAATAAAATAGCGGAGTTCATGAAAACGATGTAACTGAATTGAACATAACAGTGTCTTTTGCAATCCCGCATTCTAGAATGCGGGATTGCTATTTAAAGCAGGCGATGAGCCACCTGATGAACAGACGTACGCAACGGATGCAACTAAATAAAACCGGGCTACACAAGCGCTGAAAGCGCTTTTCCTAAAAACGACACTGAGGGGTCAGGTAACGATTGTGATAGTGGACCTACGATAGGGTTTTATAAGGGCTGTGTCTGACCAAACCATAACAATATCTGTGCCAACTTTTGCATTTCGTTAGCACAAACTACTATTTGAGTTGCCAATTCTGAATGGATAATGCAGGAAGTGGTTGTAATGTGGGAGAATATCAACTTCTGATTAATGGCACACAAAAAAAGAAAACGGAGACCAGTAAACTGATCCCCGTTTCTTATCATCACCCTAACCCCAACTCATCACGCAGGTACTGCCTCGTTCCTTATTGCCACTACTCCATCAAACACGTCTATCAGTACCGGCTTGCTCTTATCTATATCTCCGGCGATTATCTTTTTACTCAGTAAGTTGATTATATCTTTTTGTATCACACGCTTCAAAGGGCGTGCACCGTACTGCGGATCGAAGCCACGCTGAACCATGTAGTCGAGCGCATAGTCGGTGAAGCGAAGATCGATACCCTGTGTGAGCAGTTGCTTCTGCAGCCCCTCCAACTGTATGCGGATGATACCTTTTATCTCTTTGCGCATGAGCGGATGGAACATGATGATATCATCAATCCTGTTGAGGAACTCGGGCCTCAATGTCTGGCGCAACAGCTCCATCACCTGTTCACGTGTGGCATCCACTACATGATCTATGTCCTTGCTTTCTATATCGGCGAAATTCTCCTGAATGATGTGACTACCCATATTGCTGGTCATGATGAGGATGGTGTTCTTGAAGTTGACCACCCTGCCCTTGTTGTCGGTGAGGCGACCATCGTCGAGCACCTGCAACAATACGTTTGAAACATCGGGATGCGCTTTCTCGATCTCATCGAGCAGGATAACGCTGTATGGTTTGCGGCGTACCGCTTCAGTGAGCTGACCACCCTCATCGTAACCTACGTATCCGGGAGGTGCACCCACCAGCCTGCTGACGCTGTGCTTCTCCTGATACTCACTCATGTCTATACGCGTCATCATGCTATCGTCATCGAAGAGCACTTCGGCAAGCGCCTTGGCCAATTCTGTTTTACCCACACCAGTTGTGCCAAGGAAGATGAATGAACCAATTGGTTTGCGGGGATCCTGAAGGCCTGCCCTGCCGCGCCTGATGGCATCTGAAACAGCAGTGATAGCTTCATCCTGACCAACGACACGTTTGTGCAATTCATCCTCAAGGTGCAGCAGCTTTTCGCGTTCGCTCTGCAACATACGCTGTAGCGGTATGCCGGTAGCCTTTGCTACGTTCTCTGCAATGTCTTCAGCATCTACTTCCTCTTTAAGCAGGCGTTTATGCTGGCTGCTCATTTCGTTGAGCTCTTTTGAGAGCTTGTCTATGATAGATTCCTGTTCCTGCACCTTGCCGTACCTGATCTCGGCAACACGACCATAGTTGCCTTCACGTTCTGCCTGCTCGGCTTCCAGCTTCAACTGTTCAATGGTATTCTTCGCTTTATTGATGGTATCTACGATCTGCTTCTCTTCCGACCATTTAGCCTTCAGGGTATCACGTTCCACAGTAAGCGTGCTGATCTCTAAACCAAGTTCTTTGAGCTTTTCGGCATCATTCTCACGTTTGATAGCTTCACGTTCGATCTCGAGCTGACGGATGCGACGTTCCAGTTCATCAAGCTCCTCGGGCATTGAGTTCAACTCCAGCTTCAGCTTGGCTGCGCTTTCGTCTATAAGGTCGATAGCCTTGTCGGGCAGGAAACGATCTGTGATGTATCGGTTCGACAGTTCGACAGCAGCAATGATAGCTTCGTCCTTGATGCGCACCTGATGGTGATTCTCGTATCTGTCTTTGAGACCACGAAGGATAGAGATCGCGTCTTCAGGTGTAGGCTCATCGACAAACACTTTCTGGAAACGACGTTCGAGCGCTTTATCTTTCTCGAAATATTTCTGGAATTCATTTAGCGTCGTTGCACCGATGGCCCTGAGTTCGCCACGAGCGAGAGCAGGCTTTAGGATGTTGGCGGCATCCATGGCACCTTCCATAGCACCTGCACCGATAAGGGTGTGGATCTCATCTATGAACAAAATAACTGCACCGTCGCTCTCTGTGACTTCTTTGATCACAGCTTTAAGTCGTTCTTCAAATTCGCCGCGGTATTTAGCTCCTGCCATGAGCGCACCCATATCCAGCGCATAAATGATCTTTGACTTCAGATTATCAGGCACATCGCCATTGATGATACGGTGCGCCAATCCTTCTACGATAGCTGTTTTACCTACGCCGGGTTCGCCAACCAATATGGGGTTGTTCTTGGAACGACGTGAGAGTATGTGCAAGGTTCTGCGGATCTCCTCGTCGCGACCGATAACGGGGTCGAGCTTGCCGCTACGAGCGAGGTCGTTGAGGTTTTTGGCATAACGCTGCAGTGAATTGTATTGCTGATCGGATGTTTGAGAATTTACAGTGCTGCCCTTCCTTAGTTCTTTGATAGCGGCTATCAGTCCTTTTTCGGTAAGGCCAGCGTCCTTGAGTAGTTTGGCAACATCATCGCTCAACTGGAGCAATGCAAGCAGGATATGTTCCTGAGTGACGAACTCGTCGCCAAAGGTCTTGAGCGCAGCGCCTGTGCGTAGCAGCGCATTATTGGCATCGCGGCTCAGCGACTGCGCCGGTTCGCCACCCTGAATGGTTGGGAGTTTCTTTATTAAATCGGCAACCTTGCTATCCAGATGAGCGAGGTTGACGTTGTTTTTCTTTAGCAGGTACTGAACGGGACCATCGGCATCGTCCAGCAGTGCCTTCATAAAGTGCGTTGTTTCAATAGTGGGGTTCTGATTGTTGAAAGCGAGTTGTTGTGCCTGCTGCACAATTTCCTGCGCCTTGATAGTGAAGTTGTTCATGTTCATAAAACCAGTCGTTTCCTTTCTACCATAAAAAGCGTTCCAAAGGCAAACAATCTGAAAATATGTCATATAAATTCAGATTCAGTAGACAGTATGTCCTGAAATACGAAAACAGTAGAACAAAATGGCAGAAGAAAAGCTGAATTGTGACGAAAACGGGTTTGTTTGCAGGAATATATATCGTCAAAATCCACGCATTTTTCATTTACTTTTGTTGCATGCGCTTTTTCACTGCATTGGCGGCAAGTTTGTCGCTGTTTTCCTATACGTGCATCGCTCAGCAGAAGAGTCCGGACAGTGGGTGGCCACTGCAGCGCTGCATACAATATGCGGTGGAGCATAATATTGCTATCAGGCAGGATTCGCTGACGGCGAGGCTGGCCCGGCATACACTGGAGCAAAGCAGGCTATCGCAGTTGCCGGCGGTGAATGTGAATAGTACGTTCGGGCGCAACTTCGGCCGTTCGATCAACCCGATCACCAACCAATTTGTTGAGGCATCCTATGATTACATAGGTCCATCGGGCAGCAGTTCGGTATTGCTATATGGCTGGAACCAAGTGCGGAACACGATAGCAAGGAACCGATACAGTCTGGAGGCTTCGTTGCTCGATCTGGGACAAAGAAAGAATGACATATCGCTGAACGTAGCCAATGGCTACCTTGTGGCGCTTCAGGCACAAGAGCAGATAAACGTGAGCACGAAACAAGTGCAATTGTCGCAAGCGCAACTGGAACAGACGCGTGCATTTGCAGATGTGGGCCGGCTGCCGGAACTGAATGTGGCACAACTGGAATCGCAGGTAGCGTCGGACAGTGCAAACCTGATCAATGCGATAGCCAATTACAACTCTGCAATTCTGGACCTGAAAACGCTTTTGAATCTTGATTTTTCAGAGTCATTCACCATCAAACCTCCTGCTGTGAGTGACGATGACCAGTTTCTGGTGCTGAAAGTAACGCCGGAAGAAGTTTTTCAAGCGGCGAGAGGTAACTACGCATCGGTGAAAAGTAGCCAGCTACGGGTAAAAGCTGCTGAAAAAGGTGTTTCTGCGGCGAAGGCAAATCTCTATCCGCAACTGACCCTTTCTTACCAGATAGGAACGAACTATGCGAGCAACTACGTAAACTACCAGCCCACCACCGAGCTTACCGGGTTTTCTCCTATCGGTATTACCGGACGTAGCTTGGATACGGTATACCAACCCAACTATAAGATATTAACTCCGTCGGTGCCATTCGGCACGCAGATGAAGAACAACATCCGCCAGCTGGTGGGTCTGAATCTGAGCATTCCGTTGTTCAATGGCTGGCAGTCGCAGTATGCAGTGAAGCAGGCCAGAATAAATCTGGCGCAGCAAGAACTGACGCAGTATAACGTGGAGTTGACACTAAAACAGAGTGTGTACAAGGCACACAATGATGCACTGAACGCGATTCAGCGATATAACGCGGCGAAACGAGCCGAAGACGCCGCTAAACGAGCACTGGACTTTGCACGTAAGCGCTATGAACTGGGACTGACCAGCACTGTGGACCTGCTGGTGACGCAGAACACCGAATATGCAAGTGCAGCTAATCTGGTGAATGCCAAATACAACCTGATCTTTAAACTGAAAGTAATTGACTTTTACCTGGGCAAGGAGCTCAAACTATGACACTATGGAGAAACTGAAGAAAGTATTGCTTGCTGCAACGTATGATGCCGGAAAGATCATTCTGAACTACTTCAACGGAACATTCAAGATAGATCACAAGGACGGCGTGAATAATCTGGTGACAGAAGTGGACAAACTGGCGGAAGAGAAGATCATAGAGATCATTACGGCTGAGTTTCCGACACACAGTATAATAGGAGAAGAATCTGGCGAGTTTATACAACCTTCGGAATATCAGTGGATCATAGACCCGATAGACGGGACAGTGAACTTTGCGCACGGCATCCCACTGTGTTGTGTGAGCATAGGGCTGATGCATAATGACAGCGTGTTGATGGGGGCAGTATATAACCCGATGATGAACGAGCTGTTCTTTGCCGAAAAAGGGAAAGGCGCTACGCTGAACGGACAACCGATAAAAGTATCATCAAAGAGCGACTTCAAAACCGCTTTTCTTGTAACAGGCTTTCCATACAAATGGCCGGAGAACACACTGGAACATCCGGTAATGGTATTTGAACGCATGGTGCTGGAAGGGCTGCCTATCAGGCGACTGGGATCGGCAGCGATAGACCTGTGCTGGGTGGCATGCGGCCGTTTTGATGGCTTCTGGGAATACAATCTGAGCGCATGGGACGTGGCGGCCGGCTACCTGATAGTATTGGAAGCAGGGGGAACCATCACAGATTTTGACGGTAAAATAGGGAACGTTTTTGACAGACAAACACTGGCGACGAACGGGCTGATACACCAGGACATGCTGAGGGTGATAAGGAAAAGCTGACACGGAACCACCGCGAGCACCTGTACCTGAAATCACAACTGAACAGTATAAACACACACAACTGATGCTGGAAAAGGCCAAGACGTATTTACTTCACCCGCGCACACTCCTTGTAATATTTATCATCGCTGCGATCGGCGCGTCTGTTCAGAACTATCTGTTGGGATTGCACCCATATATAGCTCCCTTGCCGGGTAGTTATCCGAATGATATCATGAACAAACCAGGACTGATGGAGCAGTTCAATGGAAAGTTCCTGACCGAATACAATAACTACGTCATTTTCAAAAGCTCTTTCTTTCATCTACTTCACGGAACGAATCTGTATGGCCTGTACCCCAATGAACACTGGGATTTCTTTAAATACAGTCCCACCTTTTCGCTGCTAATGGCACCAATGGCCTACATGCATGATGTGGCGGGACTTTCAATCTGGAATATACTGAATGCAATAACCGTTTTCTTCGCCATAAGGATGCTACCCTTCAGTGAAAATACAAGGAGCCTGCTGTTATGGCTCGTATCGTTGGAATTGCTGACAAGCCTTCAGAATAACCAAAGTAATGGATTGATGTGCGGATTGATCATTGCGGCGTACGGATCTATGCAAAAAGGCAAACCACTGTTGGCTACTCTGTGGTTAGCACTGTCGGTGTATATAAAAGTTTATGGAGCAATTGGTTTCGCGTTGTTCCTGTTCTATCCTCAAGACAGAATAAAATTCGTACTGTACTCGGCCATGTGGATGGCTGTGCTTTTTGCGCTGCCACTGATAGTGACACCTATGCCGACGCTGATATGGCAGTACCAAAACTGGCTGGAACTGATGAAGGCAGATGCGGTGGCAGCAACCGGTCTGTCTGTAGCGGGGTGGCTAAATACGTGGTTCGGGCTGAATGATGTAAAATCTATAGTTAGCATTGGCGGCATAGTGCTATTCCTTGCTCAGTTCATCCGTTTCGACCTGTACAAGACAGAAGCCTATAAGATAATGATGGTGGCCTCTATGCTGATATGGGTGGTGATCTTTAACCATAAGGCTGAGTCGCCCACGTTTATCATTGCGATGGCGGGAGTGGGCATATGGTATTATGCACGCCCCAAAACTACATGGCGCACGGTGACGGTAGTGCTGGCATTTATCTTCACGAGCCTCAGTACCACCGACGTCTTCCCGCCATTCCTGCGCAATGGTTTCGTCTATCCATACACCATAAAGGCGGTGCCCTGCATTATCATCTGGTTCGTTGTATTTGCAGAGATCATGCTCATGAAGCGGGACGAGCAAATTGCGGACCGGGTGCCTGCTATTCAATAAGGTAGGTATCGGGCCCTTCTGTGAGATTGAGGTCGACATCCATACCTGAAATACCTTCGATAGATCCCCTGATGTGGGCTGCATTGAGTAGCACCTTCTCCAGTTGCTTTTCGCGCGCCTTCCATAGTTTTTCCATCTGGTCGCGCTCGCGCTGAATGGACATCCTCATTGCGGTAAAGCCCTCCCGTATAGCGTTCCACTGCTGTGCAAACTCGTTAGAGATGAGGTAGCTGTATAGCATGGTCATCTTGTCGCCTTTATTCTCGTTGCTCTTGGATGCGTTGTATACCCTGATGAGCAATTCGCGAAGGATGTGAACCAGATTGGTGACGTCTGCAAACGTACAGATCCATACATCGTCCTTCTGGCCGAATCCATCTATACCGTCGGGCATGGCCTGAGTAACGATGACACCGAGTTCGATGCTCTGTACGCGCATGTCGGCCTTCAGTTTCTCGGTCCAGTCTTTGCCAAAGTCTTTTGTTCGTTTACTTTCAAAAATGATGCGGCCACATTCCTGACCAAAATTGTTGCGCACGGTAAGGATACAATCGGCACCACGTTTTCCTTTTCCTACTTCATTCACCACATCAAATGGAAAGTTGCTGCGCAGGAGTTCTTCCAGAGCCAGTTCCTGCACCTCGCCCTGCAACTGCATGGACCCCTGTTCGGCCTTGCGCCTCATTTCTTCTACCAGTCGCTTCTGGTCTTCGAGTTGCTTTTCACGTTCCTTCAGCTTCATTTCCAACTCAGACATATTGAGCCGGCTCTTTTCCTCCTCCGCTTTCTTTACCGATTCTTCAATGCGGGCACGCTCTTCCATGAGGCGGCGCTGGGTTTCCAGCTCCAGTTCCTTTTCCTTGTCCTTCAATTCTTCCATTTTCTTCAGGAAGTCCAACTCCTTACGGCGGGCGGCGTCCAGTTTGGCCTGATTGTCTTTGTTGGTATCTTCGAGCATGCGCACCTTGGCCTCATAATCGGCACCCACTTTTTGCTGCAGGTCTTTGCGCATCTCTGTCTCCATGCGTTTCTTTTCCTCCTCAAGCGTACGCGCCAGGTCGGACTGTTGTTTCAGCAAAACGGCCTCCTTCTGGCGGAACTGTTCTTCGCGTTCGGCCTGCTTTTCCTTCCATTTCTGGTTAAACTCTTTAGAAAGTTCTTCGCGAACCGATTGGGCGATGGCAGCAGTGGGTTCGAACTGGGTATTGCAATTGGGACAAATGACGAGCGTTGACATAGTATTCAAAAGTAAGAAAGAGAGCCGAACAAGACTAAAAGCCCCGCGCAAAAGCAGTGGGATGACCGGGTGGATTGTGGTATCACGCAATTTTTGTCTTATTTTACCATCGCATGCGCCGGCTCGTATATATTATTATGTACTTAATCCTCGTTCCGTGGGGGGCGAAGGCGCAGCGCATGGCGAAAGCTGAGCGGAAGGCAGCAAAATACTTCAACAAAGCACTGACCCTAAAGGCTGGGAAGAAATATCGAGAGGCATGCACTTCTATGGAGCGGTCCATAGCTAAGTATCCCACGAATGCTGATGCCTACAGCATGTTGGGAGAATGGTACTTCTCGGGGCATGAGTTTGACAAAGCGGCTGAGACTTTTAGCAAGGCATCGGCGAAATGTAACAACGGGCGGACAAGGTTCGCGAAAGCGCTGACACGCAGCCTGATCTATGCCGGAAGAGGTGACGAGGCGATGGGGCTGATAGCCGCATCTGCAACACTTAAAGATAGCAGCGAGTGGAACAAACTGAGGGCGCAGGCGGAATTTGTGAAAACGGCCATGATGCGATCGTGGGGCGTATGGCCGGTGAGCCTGGGCATCAGGGTGAATAGTCCCTACCCCGAGTTATTCCCGTCTATGGCGGTTGATACCCAATCTTTGTTCTTTACGCGGCGTGTGAACAACATGGATGAAGAATTGTTCTTTGCTCCTGCAGATTCGTGCGGCGGGTGGTTTGCCGCAATGAATGCGGGGGACCCGCCCAATAGCCCCAATCAGGAATCGGCGCAGTTTGTATCGGCAGATGGGCACTATCTGTTCTTTACGCGATGCGAGAATATGAGCGAGAACGGCAGCGCCGAGGGCGGATGCGACCTGTTTATGGCATACCGTGTGCGGCTGGATGGCCCGTGGACGATAGCTCAACCATTCGGGCAGACAATCAACAACCCAACGTATGAAGGCATGCCAACCCTGTCGCCCGACAACCGGGAACTGTATTTTGTGAGCGACAGAAAGGGCGGCTTCGGTGGCTACGATATTTGGGTATCTCGGTTTGAAAACGGGCTGTGGCAACTGCCCGAGAACGCGGGTCCTTCCATCAACACGGCTGGCAATGAAACAACACCGTTTATTGCTGCTGACAACAAAACATTGTTCTTTGCCAGCGACCACAGACCCGGGCTTGGGGGAACGGACATCTTCATGAGCCGGAGAAAAGCTAACAATACGTGGACACCTGCTGAGAACCTGGGATACCCTATAAACAGCGCGCATGACGACAAGAGCGAATTTGTGTCGCTTGACGGAAAGACGCTGTATTTCGCATCGGATAGGAACGGACCTGCAGGCAACTATGATATCTATCAGGTTCCGCTACCGGGAATCATTGCACCTTTGCCTGTGAGTTATTTGCAGGGTTATGTGTTCGACAGTATTTCCGGTGAAAGACTCAACTCGGCTGCTATGCTGATATGCAACGCTGCCACAGGCGACACACTGTATGAACTGCGCAGCAACAGGGGCGATGCCAGTTATGTGATAACACTGCAAGCCGACAAAAGATATGCGATACATACCGCACGACTCGGCTATCAGGAAGTGAGTGACACAGTAGCATTGACCAAAGAATATGCGGCCAAACCACTTACACACAATGTGGCCATGCTGCCATATGGTTATAACCCGATAAAACCGATAAACGATAGCTTGATAGGAGATGTGCATTTTGAAGTGAATGTGGCAGAACTATCAGCTGCAGATAAAGCAACGCTTCAGGCTATAATATCGCCTTGGCTAGAAGAAAAAGGAATAGTGATCTATGTGAATGCCTATACTGACAATACCGGCACACCCATGATCAATGAAACGCTGTCGGCGAAACGGTCGCAGATAGTGGCGCAAGAAATCGTATCGATGGGCATAGATGAATCCATGGTTGAGGCAAAAGGATGGGGAGAGGCGAATCCGATAGCGAGTAACGATACAGAGGAAGGACGTACTAAAAACAGACGAGTCGAGATCATTGTGAAGAGATAATGCTACACAGCAACAATATTATTTTGTACTTCAACAGTTAAAGAAGTATTTTCACCACTGATGGGAACCCATATCTGATGACGCGCAACATCATATTACTACTATTCGCGGTGACTACCATCCTCTGGTCTTGCAACGACCGGCCGGGTAAGGTAATGGGTAGCAATCCAAAATTTGACAGTGTGCTGGCCCTTGCCGACAGGATGGGTGATTCGGGAAATGTGAACCAGGCGCTGGAGCTGGTGCAACGGTCATTTAAGACAGTAAGACCTCTTTCAACCGACGATAAAATACACTACCTATCCTACTCCAACATTTATTATTCGAGGCGGCAGATATTTGATCGTTGTATAGAAATAGCCGATAGTATGCTGGCGGTGCTGGAGACAGCGCCGGATCATCCGGATGCACCCGGGTGGAAAATAGCTGCATACAACAATAAAGCTGACGCATTGTTTGCAAGGGGGGAATACACGAACGCCTACCAATACTATAATTTGGCTCAACTGCTGGCCAATGAGAATAAGGACTCTTGCTCTTTGCGTACGTTCACTTACAGTCTGGCCATGACGCTTTACAAACAGCAACGTTATGAGCAAGCAGCCCAACGGTTCAAACAGTCTTATCGCCTTGCATCGTACTGCGAGGAGGACTTTAATTTGTTCTATTTTAAACAGGAGCAACTAGATAATATAGGGCTTTGCTACAATGCGCTCAACAAGTATGACAGCGCAATGATATACTACCGAATGGCACTGACCTATCTCGACACGATGACGGGACGGTATGACAAGAAATCAGCCAGTGTTTACGAGTCACCGAAGGCGATAGTGCTGGGTAATATGGCAGAGGTATACATGCACCTGGGCCAGACAGACTCGGCGATAGCGCTATATAACCACAGCATCAGGATAAACCTGCAAAAAGGATATACCAATTCTGACGCGAGAATAGACCAGACGAAACTTGCAGGACTGTACATGAAACTGGGCGACCTCAAATCTGCAAAGGAAACGCTGGATCTGATAGCAGCAGAAAGAGATACGATACCTGATAAGAATACGGACATCAAGTGGCATAAACTGATGTGGCAATATCTGGAACTGAAGGGTGATTCGCTTGCGGCATCGAGGTATATGCGAGAATACATCACCGCATATGAAGCCGACCAGACATCCAACCGGTCGCTGATGGAAACGGATCTGGACATGAGGGTGCGGAATCTGGAGAAACAGTTCAGGATCAACAAACTTGTAGAGAGCAGGGCCAGCCAAATGACGTACACGATCACGGTGACCGCATTCGCTCTTTTAGTGAGTGTGATAGTGATACTGCTGCTACGCAACGCACGCCGATCGAAGAAAAATATGGCTGAGCTAACCGACCTGAACAGGCAAGTGATAGAAGCGAGAGAACGTGCGGAAGACACCCTAAAGAAACTTCAGGCTAAAGAAAAAGACAACGAGCGCATACTGAAATCGGTGGCACATGATGTAATGAGTCCTATAGCTGCTGTCATTTCACTTGCGGATATTCTACAAAATGACGAAAACGGCACTAAGGAAGAGCAAATGGAGATCCTGGAAATGATAAAAGAAGCGGGCAGTAACTCACTGAAACTGAGCAGGGACATACTGGACGCTGCAAAAGAAATGAATGATGCCAGCGACAAACGTGAACGTACGGACATAACAAATCTGGTAACAAGGGAAGTGGACATACTGAACGCCAAGGCCGCCGAGAAGAAGATAAAAATAGTTGCAGCGGTGCCAGAGGAATCAGTATATGCGATAGTGCAGGAAGACAAGATCCGGCGGGTGCTGGATAATCTTCTTTCCAACGCAATCAAATTCAGCCATGAGCATTCTGAAGTTAAAGTACTCCTTGCAACTGAAGCCGGGAAAGTGCATATTTTGGTATCAGACAACGGCATAGGGATACCGGAGCGGAACAAACCTCATGTGTTCGACATGTTCACGGATGCCAAAGTTAAGGGCACGAAAGGTGAAATACCACATGGATTAGGTCTGTCCATATCACAACAGATCATTCGGTCGCACAAAGGCGAGATATGGTTTGAAAGTGAGGAGGGCAAGGGATCTACCTTCCATGTTACCATCCCCACAGACCGTGCGTGATCAGCGCAGCATCATCTGCCTGATGTATTTCACCGGCGCGCTGCCATAACTAAGGAACTGCTCGTGAAACTGCTTCAATTTGAAATTATTCCCTGCCTTCTTTTTCATTTCTTCGCGCAGGTCGCATATCTCGGTAAAGCCTGTGAAATAACAGCACAGTTGTACCTGCGTCACTGATACCCTCTTCCACTTACCTTCCGCTTCAGCCTTTTGCTGAAACGCCTCTTGTGTCAGTAGATCGATCGCTTCCTCTTTGGTCATATTACCGGTGTGCACACCATAGTCGAGTATGGTATTGCAGGTGCTGCGCAGGTTCCATTTGTAATACATGAGCCACATTTCGGCAGGAGCATCGGCAGTGGGTGCATGCGGGCGTGCACCGTAACCATTCTCCAGCATCATCAGTTCGGTATATACTGCCCAGCCCTCTATCATTGCGTTGTTGCCCAATACTGACTTTATTAAACTGGGTGACTGATTGGCGTACACCAATTGTGTATAGTGACCGGGGATAGCCTCGTGTATGTTCAGTATCTGAAGGATGTACCTATTGTATTCACGCAGGTAGCTTTCGGCCTGTGCAGAATCCCAGCCGTCCAGACTACCCACATTGTAATAGGTGTTGCCTTCCTTGTCGTAGGGGCCTGGTGAACTTATAGAAGCTCCGGCCACACCTGCCATATAGGCCGGCTCGCGGCGAACTACCAACGGCTTTGAGGGATCGATGTAGATCAGGTCTTTCTTCTTGATGAAGTCGATGAGAACGGGTGTCTGCTTTTCTATTGCCGATTGGAATTCGGAAGGTTTGACATGATCAGCCGAAAGCGTTTCTATCATTTGCCTGATCAGCTCCACACTGTCGGACGGCGCCGGTGTGCGGTGATATTTCGGCCACAACAGTAACGAAGTAGCGTACATCTTTTCGTGCAGGAATTTCTTTCTTTCCAACGCTTTGCGATATATCTCATCGGCGGTGTAGGTGCTCTGCATGTCGAACATGAACTTCTTTGAATAGAGCTCTTTGCCCAACCTGAAACTGCGTGGGTGTTTGTTATCGAGTTTCTTCAACCAATCTACGTATGCCTTTATAGCCGCTACAGCTTCTGCCGCTCGTGCGCGAATCCTACCCTTCTCCGCATCATCTATACCTGACTTCTTCAGCGCATCTTCAAGATCGGACTCAAAGACGGATATGCCACCCATGTTCTGGCTGATAGCCAGTTCGGTATGTTCCAGTGTAGGGTTCTGTATATTTTTCTGAGCCGCTTTGTAGTAGTCGGGAATGGCTGCCATGCGTGCATAAAAATTACGGATACGCTGATCGAGTGGGGCATAGTCATTCGCCAACATTTCTGCGAAAGTGCCTGAGACATTGTAGGAAGAGGGATCCCATTCATAGGCCCTGAGTTCTTTGATGGCCCACTCGGTGCTCAGGAGTTGATTTTCGATGAGGTGATAGTCGGTCTGGTTGGCATCTGACAGGTCTGTTACTTTGAACTTGCGGAGTGCCGCGAGATTTGATTTGCAGAAGACCAGTTCTTTATTGCGTTGTGCCGCATCGGGAACAGGTAGTACCGCATCGAACTTGTGATAGCCTATGCTACTGGCCCAGGTCGGATATAACTCCCAAAGTGACTCAATGAAAGAACCTTTGAAAACATCGAAATGAGTGTCGGCCTCCTTAGGCCGGGCCGATACACGAACATTAGAAACCATAACAAGAAATGCTACCAGGAGCAGAATACGTTGACGCATGAAAATACCATTTGCAGGAACAAACGTAAATCAAGCGTTCTGTATCTCCTAATTGAGGCTGTTAAGGAACGACCACAATTGAGTGGGCGGTGTCGGGTACAGGCACCCACATGAGGCATTGCACACAGTTCTGAGGTGATGGCGGGACCAAACGGAACCTGATGGTACTGCCGGCGGTGACAGGGCCGCAGTTGCAGGGATTGGCCACCTTGAAAACGTTAACATACTCGATACTATCTGAGGGATCAAGCCAATACGACTGTCCGATTGTACTTCCATCAATTAACTGAACTGCTATATTGCCACACACTGACTTTAGAACCTTTCCCTGATAAATGGTGGCGGGCACGCGATTGTCCCGACGAGTCTTTCCACAAGAGAGCGCAAGTACTGCAGCAAAAAATAATATAACCGCTTTCATTTCAGGCCAGATCAATTATACATTTCAAAGATAATACCTTCCGATGTATCCCCTACTAACTTTTGGAGATGTTAAAAACGAGATGCTTTACAGTTTATTGCCTTTGATAAGGTTAACTTTACCACAAAAAAAGGTATGACTATCCAGATCGGCCAAATGGCTCCCGATTTCTCTTTGCGCGATACAGACAAGAATGTGGTGACACTTGGCGATCAGCGCGGCAAAAATGTAGTTCTCTTGTTCTTTCCTCTGGCATTTACCAGTGTATGCACCAAAGAACTGTGCATGACACGTGACAACCTGACCATGTATAACGACCTGAATGCTACGATCTTCGGCATTTCCGTAGATTCGCTCTTTTCTTTAAAACGTTTTAAGGAAGACCAACAACTGAATTTCTCCCTTCTGAGCGACTTCAATAAAACGACGTCGGCGGCATATGGCTGCTTGTATGAGCATTTCTTTAATGATATGGACGGGGTTTCCAAGCGATCAGCTTTTGTTATTGACACAGAGGGAGTCGTTCGTTATGCAGAAGTGCTTGAAAATGCGGGAGATATGCCAAATTTCGACGCGATAAATGAATGTTTGAAACAAATAAATAATTAAATTGCACCTATAACTATTCTACTCAACCATTTATATGAAACGAATCTGCCTATTTATTGCACTATCAATCCTCTCTGTTAACTCTTTTGGCCAGATCGGTAATCCTGGTATGGAGGACTGGAGGAATACCTTTGCAGGATTCCCTTTCCCGACGATTCCTATATCTAACCCGAAACTGTGGTCAAGTACCGATTCTCTGGCGCTGACAGTAGGCCCGCTCATCGGTGGATCAGGATTTACGCGGCAGGTGTTCAAAGAAACTGTAAAGGTGCATTCGGGTTCTGCATCTGCCAAAGTGATGTCAGCATATCAGGACACTTTGGGTCTGCTTCCGGGTCTTCTGACCAATGCCAAAATTGAGGTGGATCTGGCGACAACTAATGTGAACTTTACGGGAGGCACTGCAGTTACCGTAATGCCTCAAACGGTGAGCGCATGGGTTGCATACAGCCCAGGTATCGACTCAACAACCGATACAATCGGCTACGATGAAGGAACTCTTGTGGTGCAGGCTTATGCGACCGTTTGGTCGGTAGATTCAATGGTAGGTAGTGGTTTTGTGAACATCACACCTTCTGACACATTCTATCAGGTTACTGCTACACTTGACTACACTACAAGCGACTTTCCGGTGCACACGCTGCGCATTCTGTTCACCAGCAGTGGAGGAGCGGGTGATGTATTGGATAGCAGCACCCTATATGTAGACGATCTTTCTATGACCAGCACTCCCAACCCTCCGCCACCTGTATCGGCAAGTGTAGTGAATGGAACTCAGCATGTTCAGGTATTCCCGAACCCTGCAAAGGGCTTCGTGTATGTGGCCGCGCCTGATAACAGCGAATACACCTATAAAGTGCTGAACATCAGCGGACAAACTATGCTACAAAGCAAAGTGAAAGGCACCGGACGTATAGATATTTCGGGATTGGCTGCCGGTACTTACCTGTACATAATCGCAGGCGCAGATCAAAGTCCGGTGAAGCAAGGAAAGCTGACAGTGACCCAGTAAATGTCAATTTAACGATCTTGAAATAAGAAACACCCGCATACAATATATGCGGGTGTTTTTTTCAGGATAAATATTATTTTTGCCGACTGATATGCTTAATGGTAAAAAAATAGTGATCGTACTGCCCGCCTACAATGCGGCACTCACCCTTGAACGCACCTACAAGGAGATCCCATTTGATATTGTGGATGACGTGGTACTGGTTGATGACAACAGTCGCGACGACACAGTGGGCGAAGGGCGCAGACTGGGTATCAAGCACATCATCAAGCATGAAGTGAACAAAGGTTATGGCGGCAACCAGAAAAGTTGCTATAAAAAGGCACTGGAACTGGGGGCTGACATCGTGATCATGCTACACCCTGACTATCAATACACACCGAAGCTGATCCACGCAATGTCTTCGATCATTGCAATGGACGTTTATCCGGTGGTTCTTGCATCAAGGATACTGGGTAAGGGCGCTTTGCGCGGTGGTATGCCTATGTATAAGTACATTTTCAACCGTTGCCTGACCTTGTTTGAAAACATAATGCTTGGCCAGAAACTGAGCGAATACCATACAGGCTATCGCGCATTCAGTGCCGATGTAATCAGGTCGATCAACTTCACGCATACCAGCGACGACTTTGTATTTGACAACGAAATGATCTCTCAGATATTCATGAACGGTTTTGAGATAGCTGAGGTGACATGCCCTACAAAGTACTTTGAAGAAGCTTCAAGCATCAACTTCAGCCGCAGTATGAAGTATGGACGTGGCGTGTTGCGGGTATCACTTACGCACCGCTTGCATAAATGGGGGCTGCTTAAAAGCAAGCTTTATCTGAAGCCTTAGGGTAGCAACAGATCAATAGGTACTTATGGTCACCTCGTCCGGCACTATCATGCTTGGCGTGAACATGGAATTTGCCTCGCGCAACATCCCTTCAGCGTCGCTGCGACTGCGAAAGTCGCCTATTTTGACCCGGAATCCGGGTGCTACATAGATCAGATAGGTGCGCACTCCGGGGTAACGACGCATAAATTCTGTCTTAGCCGCTATGGCTTTTTCCCTGCTAGGTCCGTTGTATATCTGGACTCTGAAACCTTTGCCGGTATAAACCGTTTTTACATCGTGGTGAACAAGGCCCGATGTGCCTACGTAACTGTCCTTAATTACAGGTTTCAGCGCTATTTCTATGGGCTTGGGTGGTGTTGGCTCAGGCTGTGTGGGTCGGACATAAACATGCGTCTTTCTGACGAGTACTGCCAGTCTTACATCAGCATGTATGGTCACATCGCCCTGTTCATCGTCCTGGGCAAACAAAGAGCCGGCAGATAACGAAAGCAGTAACAAAATGAGAACAAAACGACGAAATGAGAAAGCAGACATCCTGGAATGATGCAAAATTAGCCATTGCCCTCAAAAAACACTCACAAGAAGATGTTATCAGAAATTGTCGGCTAAGGATTTGCTAACCTGAACTCCTTCATGATCTGGAGGCTGGCCGATGTGCCCAGTCGTGTGGCACCGGCGTTGATCAACTCTTTGGCGAAAGTATATGTCCTGATGCCCCCGGCAGCCTTGATGCCGATCTTGGATGGAAGATTGGCCCTCATGAGTTTTACTGCATGTACCGTAGCTCCTGTGGTAGCAAACCCTGTTGAGGTTTTCATATAGTCAATGTTGTACTTGCTGTATAGTTCACAACATGCCACGAGTTCAGTATCTGTAAGGAGGCCGCTTTCTACAATGAGTTTGATCACTTTGCCGGCCTTGAAAACAGGATCAAGACAGGCTTCGATCTCTTTTCTCAATTGCAGCCAGTTACCGGTTTTGAGCGCACGGAGGTCGATGACCATATCCAGTTCATCGGCACCCATTGCAATAGCCTCCCTGATCTGCGCCACTTTTTCTTCTATCTCCTCGTATCCATAAGGAAAAGCAATAACAGTTGCCACCTTGACGCGTGAATTATCGAGCAATTTACGGGCACCCGGTACGAAACGCTGGGGCACGCACACCGCCGCGAAGCCAGCCATAGATGCCTCAACGCACAACTTATCTATGTCGGACGCTGTGGCACCAGGCTTCAGCATGGTGTGGTCAATGTAGGACGCTAGATTAATGGCCATGTTTTATCGTACTGAATTTGGTACCTATACAAATGTACTTGTTAATACGATACTAATATACCACTATAAATAGTTGTGGGTATTATTTTTATAAAAAATAATACCCACATATAATTAACGTTTAATTAAGGAAATAATTAATTGAACATACCACCATTTTCAATGAGCGCATCGGCGAACTCGCTCGTCTTGAGCAAAGTAGCATCGGTCATAAGGTTGTAGAAGTCGATGGTAACACGCTTTTGTTTGATAGTAGCAGACAGGGAGTCCTCGATGAGTTTGGCAGCCTCAATCCAGCCCATGTATTCCAGCATCATGACACCACTAAGCAAAAGCGAAGAGGGATTCATTGTATTGGTATTGGCAAAACGAGGTGCTGTGCCGTGTGTAGCTTCGAACACCGCGTGACCTGTTTTGTAGTTGATGTTGGCTCCGGGAGAGATGCCGATACCGCCAACAGCAGCGGCTGCAGCATCTGATATATAGTCACCATTCAGGTTGAGTGTGGCCACTACTGAATAGTCTTGCGGAGCGAGGAGTATCTGCTGCAGAAAGTTGTCGGCGATAACATCTTTTACGATTAGCTTACCTGCAGCCTGCTCGGTCTTCATCTGCGCATTAGCAGCGTCTTCGCCTTGTGTTTTCTTAGCGTTCTCCCACTGACCCCAGGTATAGACCTTGTCACCGAACTCACGCTCAGCCAACTCGTATCCCCACACTTTGAAGCCACCCTCCGTGAACTTCATGATGTTGCCCTTGTGTACGATAGTAACTGAAGGCATTTTGTTATCTAAAGCATATTGTATAGCCGCGCGCACCAAACGCTCTGAACCTTCTTTTGAAACCGGTTTGATACCCAGCGCCGAAGACTCGGGGAAGCGTATCTTTTTCCCTACGCCCATTTCTTCTTTCAGGAAGGTCATCAACTTATTCACTTCCGGTGTACCGGCAGCAAACTCAATGCCTGCATAAATATCTTCAGTGTTCTCGCGGAAGATGGTCATATTTACCCTTTCCGGATGAACAACCGGTGAAGGAACACCTGTGTACCACTTTACAGGGCGAAGACATACATAGAGGTCAAGTTCCTGACGCATGGCGACATTCAAAGAACGAATACCACCACCAACAGGCGTAGTGAGCGGTCCCTTTATAGAAATGAGGTATTCGCGGGCTGCATCAAGCGTAGCAGCAGGCAACCACTCTCCGGTACTATTGAACGCCTTTTCACCGGCGAGGATCTCCATCCATTCGATTTTTCGTTTGCCGCCATAAACATGCGCTACAGCCGCGTCGAGCACTTTTTTGCTGGCACTCCACACATCGGGACCGATGCCGTCGCCTTCAATAAATGGAACTATCGGATTATCAGGTACATTCAGTTGCCCATGGGCACCCATGGTTATCTTCTGTGGTGTCATATTTTTGTTTTTGCGCCGCTAAGTTAACAGTTCCTGTTCATGCGCTCAAATGAAAAAGGCGGGATTTTTACCCCGCCTTCAAAAAAGTAGAAATATTTTAATTTATAGAACTAACCGCAATATGTGTCGAATGCCTGAATAAGGTTGGCAGCGATCATCTGCGCGGAACGGCCTTCAATGTTGTGACGTTCGATCATGTGCACCAGCTTACCGTCCTTCAGTAAAGCGATGGCAGGTGAAGACGGAGGGTAAGGAAGCAGGTAATTGGCACGGGCATGTTTTACAGCTTCAGTGTCGACACCAGCAAAGCTGGTAGCAAGACGATCTGGCACTTTAGCAGCGTTCTTAACTGCCATCAGCACTCCCGGCCTTGCAGTACCCGCAGAGCAACCGCAAACACTGTTGATCATCAGCAAAGTGGTACCTTCTTTACTCAGACTATTATCTACATCGGCCGATGAAATCAATTCGGTAAAACCCTGACTCGTCAGCTCGGCTTTCATCGGAGCCACTAATTGTTCTGGATACATTGGATATGAATTTTATGCTGCAAAAATACGACAACGTACTCATGCATGCACAATGAAACGATAGTCAAAAATTATTCCTGACGAAAATCACCTCAGGCCCTGGCCAAAGAAAGTGCAGGTATAGCCGGTGGTGTCGCGCTCTACGCGGTAGGCAAGCCAGATAGAGTCGTTCCTCATTTTGCCGCCTCCAACATATGTGAGCGTGTTGTTGCTACCCTGAAAAGAGAATGTATCGGTACCTTGCATCGTGCAAAGCGCGCTGTCATCCATATCATGCAGGATGTTTTTCATCATCATACTACGCGGATCGTTCTGCAGGGCAATGAAGAAGATGGGATACACATCTATTCGTGTAGAGTCGATTGTGGTATAATTGCAAGTATCGTATCCGTTATAGGTCTTGATGAATTTGTCACGGCTCAACTTTTCACAGCGGGAACCTTCAAAACCGGTGGGACATACACATTTACCACCATCGCAGGCACCAAGATTCAGGCAGATCACGTTCTCGCAAGCATCCTTTTTGCAAGCAGTGTATGAAATAGCCGAGAAGAGAGCAACAGTGAGCAATGCTGTAAGCAGTATGTTACGGATCTGCATTTTCTATTTGAAATTTATTTTTTCAGAATATAGTATTATTCACTCAAAGATAGCCTAGAAAATGATATTTCCCACAATTGGATTGCATTTTGTGAATCTAGTGCCGGTATTACGAAATGCACCGGGATGCATAGCACGAACAGCAGATGTGAGAAACGGGCAACATACTGTATCTTCGTGCTTTGCGTTATAGAAGAAACACATTCATGCACCCGATCCGGTTAACGGTCTTTTTACTGGTTTTGATGCTCCCTTTCAGGGGATTGTCGCAGCGTCCGTTGCTGAATATGCCGGACCATGACGATAAATTGTACTATTTCGGTATCACATTTGGTGCAAACTACTCGGTTTACAAGATAAACTACACCTCATCCTTTGCGCAGAGGGACACATTCAAACGCATTCAACCACTTTGGTCGCCGGGGTTCAATCTGGGCCTGATGGGAAACCTGCGTTTGAGCCGTTTTGTTGATTTCAGATTTGTGCCATCGCTTGCGTTTTGTGAAAAGCGACTTAGTTTTCAATATGGTCCGCCGTCAGATAGTATCTCGGAAAGAGCGATCGAGTCGATATACATGCACCTACCGTTTCAGCTCAAGTTCAAGAGTGACCGTATCAAGAACTTCAGATTCTATGCGCTATTGGGAGGAAAACTGGATTATGACCTCGCCGCCAACTCGCGTTCCAAAAGGCCGAACGAGTTTCTGAAAATAGCTCCGGTAGATTACGGACTTGAATTCGGGGTGGGTTTTGAGTTCTTCAACCCCAACTTCATTTTCTCTCCAGAGATCAAGATCAGTCAGGGACTGGGCAACCAACTGTACAGAGACCCGGGATTGCAGCTGACCAACGCTATAGACAGGCTGAGCACCCGAATGATCGTAATATCCTTCCATTTGGAGGGATAGTTTCAGTAAGCAGGAGCAGGAGACAGGCGGAGGTATTCACTTCCGTTTCTTCAAACGACTTACCTTTACGGCCTTAAATTCAAACACAGTCTACAATGAGAGAAGCATATATAGTTGACGGCATACGCACACCAATTGGTAACATTCGCGGCGCTTTATCGGGCGTGCGGGCAGATGACATGGCGGCACTGGTTCTGAAAGAACTAGCTGCCCGTAACCCCAACATACCTGCAGAAGCGATAGACGACGTGATCCTTGGCTGCCACAACCAGGCTGGAGAAGACAACCGAAATGTGGCACGTATGGCGCTGCTTTTGGCGGGGCTTCCCTGGAGTGTGCCCGGCGAGACAGTAAACAGGTTGTGCGCATCGGGCATGTCGGCGGTAATTGCTGCTACTCGTGCCATAAAAGCCGGAGACGGAGATATATTTATGGCAGGCGGCATGGAACACATGACCCGCAGTCCGTGGGTGATATCGAAAACATCTACCCCATTTGGCGGAGATGCCCAAATGTATGACAGCAGTTTCGGCTGGCGATTTGTGAACCCAAAGATGCATGCATTGTATGGCACAGACCCTATGGGCGTGACTGCAGAGAATCTGGCGGAGATGTACAATATCAGCCGTGAAGATCAGGACCTTTTTGCTTACCGCTCTCAGATGAAAGCGAGCGAGGCGCAGAAAGCGGGCCGATTTGCTGAAGAAATAACACCGGTGCACATCGCGCAAAAGAAAGGCGATCCGATAATTGTAGATAAGGACGAATTTATTAAACCAAGCACAACGCTTGAGAAGCTGGCACAACTGAAACCGTCCTTCTCTAAAACGGGTACCGTGACCGCCGGTAACGCATCGGGACTGAACGACGGCGCGGCGGCAGTATATATGCTGTCGGACGACGGTCTGAAACGCCACAACGCTACCCCACTGGCACGTATAGTGAGCTCGGCAGTGGTGGGTGTGGAGCCACGCATCATGGGTATTGGTCCGGTGGGTGCAACCAACAAAGCGCTTGCCAAGGCCGGACTGAAGCTCGATGATATAGACATCATAGAACTGAACGAAGCATTTGCGGCACAGAGTCTTGCCTGCACCCGACAACTGGGTCTGGCGGACGATGATGCACGTGTAAACCCTAACGGTGGTGCTATAGCGCTGGGCCACCCGTTGGGCATGTCGGGTACCAGGATCGTTCATACGGCAGCACTACAACTGAAAAAGACAGGCAAAAGATACGCGCTGGCAACCATGTGCATAGGTCTGGGTCAGGGTTATGCAGTGATCATAGAGCGAATGTAATCAGCCATCAACGGGATGAAGTGGTGAAATACGTGACCACGGGAAAGTGATCGCTGTATCCGTTTATCCAACGGGGACCTTTGAATGACCTGTGTGGTTCGCCTTCGTGCCCCTTGTAAGTATCTATAATGAAAGACGGCTTGAATATCTCCGCTCCATTGTAGGTGAGGGTCTTGTCTGTGAGCAATGATGAGGAGATAATGATCTGATCGAACAGGTTCCATTGCTTTCGGTACACTTCTGTACCGAGCCCGGACGCATGGATGGACGCGAACGGATTATAGAGATAACTACCTGAGGACCTTCTATCGACAACCGCACCAAGCACACTGGCAATACTGGGATCGGCAGGATTGTCGTTGAGATCACCCATGATGATGATGTGGGCATTCCTGTTCTTTTTCATCAATCTTGCGGCCGCATCACGATTCACCTGAGCGGCAATGCTACGCTTATCGCTGCTTTCATCGGTTCCTCCGCGACGTGAGGGCCAGTGATTGACAAAGATATCAACGGTGTCTTTTACAAGAATTCCATGAACATGCAACACATCCCGAGTTACAGCCTTTCCTGAGGTAGACGATATGTCAACTTTCATCGGCTCACTTTTCAGCACGCGGAACGAGGTAGGGTCATAAATAAGGGCCACGTTGATGCCACGGGGATCGGGACCATTGTGAATAACGTAGCGGTATCCCCTTGCAGCAATCGACTGCTGTGCCGTAAGGTCTTTGAGCACTGTGCTGTTCTCGACCTCTGCCAGGCCTACAACAGCCGGACGCATTGCAGCCAATACCGAAGATATATTCTTTAACTTCTGTTGGTATATCCTGTCGGTGTATCTGTATTTTCCGTTGGGCGTAAACTCTTCATCGTCTTTTGCAGGATCGTCAATAGTATCAAACAGGTTCTCGCAATTATAAAAGCCTACCACTACTCTACCCGGTGACTGGCAAGATGCAGTTACGTTAACAAAAAGAAAAAGGAAACAAACAAACAAGATGTTAATGACCCGCATGGTGCAGTAGTTTGGTGGAAATTTACAGAGATTTGCGTCGTTCACAAAAAGAAGACGAACCATGTTACTAAATCAGCTTTTGTTAGACGAACTGAAACAGGAAGCGGCAGCTACGAGAAAGATGCTGGAACGCGTGCCGGTAGAAAAAAATGAATGGGCCCCGCACGGTAAATCGACACCACTAGGCAAACTGGCGATGCACGTTGCTGAGATAACAAGCTGGGTAACGATGATCATGATGACGGACGAGCTGGATTTTAAAAAGTTTGATTACAAGCTACTGCCACCCACAACCGTCGACGATCTGCTGAACAAGCATGACGAACTCGTAGCACAAGCAGTGGCCGTATTGGAAGGAAACACCAACGATGACTTTGAAAAGAAATGGGTAATGCGCAGTGGCGACCATATCATTTATACGCTGCCGAAGCACGTGGCGTTGCGCAGGTTTGCATTCAGCCACCTGTTCCATCATCGTGGTCAGCTAAGCGTGTATCTGCGCTTGCTTGATGTACCGGTACCAGGCATGTACGGACCGACAGCAGATGAGTAATTTCAATTTAAAGACATCCAAGATCATAAACACCAAAGGCGGCACTAGTGCCGCCTTTGATGTTTTAGTACGTAACTCATAAACGTTATCGATCAGCCGGCCGCACACCCCACTCGCTCCGATGTTTGCGTAGTGGATGCTCCTTTGACTTATTGAAGATCATCATGCCATTCTCGCGACCTGCACGGCGTTCGCGCTGCTGATCTTCGGGCATGTTCTTTTCTTCCATGCACTCGGGGCTGCAGCAACCTTCCAATTTGGCGGCGCAGGCATCGCATTGAATAAAAAGGAGGTGACAACCATCGTTCTTGCAGTTGGTGTGTGTATCGCATGGAGTGCCGCATACATGACATTGGGCAAGCACATCGTCAGTTATACGCTCGCCGAGGCGCTCATCGAACACAAAGTTCTTCCCTTTGAATTTTACGGGTAATCCCCGCTCTTTCGCCTTGCGAGCATATTCTATGATACCACCCTCTACGTGAAATACGTTTTTGAAGCCGTTATGGAGCATCCATGCACTGGCCTTCTCGCAACGGATGCCACCAGTACAATACATGATGATGTTCTTGTCCTCGTTTCCACGTAACATGTCTACCGCCATGGGCAACTGATCGCGGAAGGTATCTGAGGGCACCTCTATGGCGTTCTCGAAATGGCCCACTTCATACTCGTAGTGGTTACGCATGTCCACTATGATCGTACCCGGCTTTTCGGCCAATTCGTTGTAGTCTGCCGCTTTGAGGTATTGGCCGGTCTTAGACATATCGAAACTCGGATCATCAATACCATCTGCCACCACCTTTGGCCTCACCTTCATGCGCAACACCCAGAAAGATTTACCATCATCATCTACAGCTATGTTCAGCCTGATGCCGTTGAGCTCGGGCGCGGCTGCATACAGTGCCTCTTTAAAAGCATCATAATTGGACGCGGGCACGCTTACCTGACCATTTATCCCTTCGTGTGCTATGTACACACGACCAAAGACACTCAACTTTGTAAAAGCGACGTAGAGATCATTCCTGAACTGTGCCGGATCGGCAATGGGGAAATACTTGTAGAAGGATACTGTGGTACGTGGCTCTGTCTCTGCCAACATACGCTGCTTCAGTTCCTCATTATTCACGCGGTTGTGTAACACTGGCATGGTGTACCTTCCTTTTTTTGGTTAATGAGGCTGCAAAGGTACGAAATTCAATAAAAATTATCCATCTGCCGGGCAAACGTGCGGCGTCAGAGCAACGGATTGCGACGCCCGAGCAGCACATAACGTTTCATGTTCATCCAAAAGGCAAGTACCATGTAAACGATGAGGGGCGAACCGAGTGTAAGGAACGATATGTAAATGAACCAAAGGCGGATGCGTGAGGTAGCAACACCCATACGCTCCCCTATCTCGGTGCAGACACCGAAAGCTTTCCACTCTATAAAATCTTTTAGGTCGTAAAGCTTATACATATTGCTACAAAAATAGATAATTATGCGATTACAGCAATATTACGAAATGCTGAATTTTCAGGAAAAGAAGAAAATGGTAAATTTTACCACATAGGCAGTGTCTTTTCGATGGATGTGGTACATAGTCAGTAATTTTACTGTCTGTCAGCAACACACCCTGCTTTCCCGCAACATGCAGTTTACCATTCATAGTCCTTACAAGCCAGCCGGCGACCAACCCGAAGCCATAAGGCAATTAACAGAAGGGGTACAGAACGGAGAACAATTTCAGACACTGCTTGGTGTGACCGGATCGGGAAAGACCTTCACGGTTGCCAACGTCATACAGAAGACCCAGAGGCCCACGCTGGTATTGACGCACAACAAGACACTTGTAGCCCAGCTATATGGTGAATTGCGGAACTTCTTTCCTGACAATGCGGTTGAGTATTTCGTATCATACTACGACTACTACCAGCCGGAAGCATACATTCCCACATCGAATACCTACATAGAGAAAGACCTCTCGATAAATGAAGAGCTGGAGAAGCTGCGACTGCGTGCCACTACCAGCCTGCTGAGTGGCCGCACCGACATTATTGTTGTTGCCTCGGTGTCGTGCATATACGGTATCGGTAACCCAACTGATTATGCGGCGGGCATTATCCGCTTCAAGAAAGGCGACAATATGGGCAGGAACCAATTTCTGCACAAACTCGTGAACTCATTGTACAACCGCAGTCAGGGCGACTTTACACGTGGCACATTTCGGGTGAACGGTGATACAGTGGATATCAATCTGCCCTACGTAGACTATGGCTACCGTATTACTTTCTTCGGCGATGAGGTGGAAGAAATAGAGAGTTTTGAACCGGACTCGGGTAAGCGTATAGGCACTATGGAGAATGCAGCCATTTTCCCGGCCAATCTCTATGTGGCACCATCGGGCCAGATGGGGCAGATCATCCATGAAATACAGGATGAAATGACGGCACAGGAAGCTTATTTTAAAAGTCAGGGAAAGTTTGTTGAAGCGCAAAGAATAAGGGAACGTGTTAGCTATGACCTGGAAATGATACAGGAGCTGGGCTACTGCAGCGGCATTGAGAACTACTCGCGCTTTCTGGACAGGCGCAAACCAGGCACACGCCCATTCTGCCTGCTCGACTATTTCCCTGATGACTTTTTGCTGGTCATTGACGAAAGCCATGTTACCATACCGCAAATAAGTGGCATGTATGGTGGCGACCGATCGCGCAAAATGAATCTGGTGGATTATGGATTCCGATTGCCTTCAGCGCTTGATAACCGTCCACTGAACTTTTATGAATTTGAGGGCCTACTGTCGCAGGTGATATTTGTGAGCGCCACACCGGGAAAGTATGAACTGGAAAAATGCGGAGGCGTAGTGGTGGAACAGATCGTTCGCCCGACGGGTCTGATAGAGCCCCCCATTCAGGTGCGCCCCAGCATCAACCAGGTTGATGACCTGCTGGACGAAATAGACAAGCGCGTTAAAGACGGCGGCCGTGTGCTGGTAACCACGCTTACCAAACGAATGGCCGAAGAGATGGACAAGTACCTGAAACGCATCAACATACGTTCAAAGTATATCCACTCCGAAGTAGATACATTAGAACGCGTAGAGATCTTACGCGATCTGCGACTGGGAAACATAGATGTACTGGTAGGAGTAAACCTGCTGCGCGAGGGTCTGGACCTTCCGGAGGTATCGCTGGTGGCCATTCTTGATGCAGACAAAGAAGGTTTCCTTCGTGACGAACGATCGCTGACACAGACTGCAGGACGCGCGGCACGTAACGTAAACGGCCTTGTGATATTCTATGCAGACAAAATAACCGACAGCATGCGTCGCACCATGGACGAGACCGACCGCAGACGTGAGAAACAGATCAAACATAATACCGAGCACGGCATAGTGCCGCGCACTATTCAAAAGTCGGTGCAGGAGATAATGTCGCAGGGATCCGTGCTCGACATCAAGGGCTATAATGAATCAAGCCCTTATGCTGTTGCGGATACAGCGCTACCTATTGCCGCCGAACCAACATCTACCTACCGCACAGTAGCCCAACTGGACAAGCAGATCAACCAGACGAAAAAAGCAATGGACAAGGCAGCAAAAGACCTCGACTTCATGGAAGCTGCACGCCTACGTGATGAACTCTTCAAGTTGCAGAAGGAAAAAGAAGCAATGAAATAAGTGTTTTATCTACTCAACACAAACAATATAAACAACATTTTATGGTGGTAGTTTTTATCAGTATCCTGTTCCTTATTGCCGGATATTTTCTGGCGCGAACCAACGACAAGGCCCGTAGCGTGGGGAAGCCATTGATGGCATTTGGTGGCATGCTCTTCCTGATCGGTATCATTTTCTCGACATTTGTACAAATTGACGCGGGTTATATAGGCGTGCAGAAGTTATATGGCAGTGTACAAAAGGACGTACTTTACAGCGGACTGCACATGATCAATCCGCTGCTTGAGGTGGAGCAAATAGAAACACGCACCCAGAACTACACAATGAGCGGTGTCCATGACGAGGGCGACAAGTCGGGAGACGATGCAATAAGAGTGCTTAGTGCCGATGGACTTGAAGTAACAATTGACTTGACAGTTCTTTTCAGGGTGATGCCAGCAACAGCACCAGACCTGTACAAACAAACAGGACCTGAGTATGTGAACAAGGTAGTGAGACCAATATCACGGACCAAGATCCGCGACAATGCGGTGTATTACGATGCAGTATCACTTTATTCGAGCAAGCGCGATGAGTTTCAGGCAAGAATTTACAAAGCTATTGAGGGCGATTTCAAAAAGCGTGGACTTATTTTGGAAAACCTGTTGATCCGCAATATTTCATTGCCGGTATCTGTAAAGAATGCCATTGAATCAAAGATAAATGCAGAGCAAGAGGCACAGAAAATGCAATTCGTATTGCAGAAAGAGCGTCAGGAAGCCGAGAGAAAAAGAGTTGAGGCACAAGGTATAGCCGACTATCAGCGCATTGTAAACGAAAACCTGACGGACAGGCAACTTCAGTACGAGCAGATAAAGGCAATGAAAGAACTGGCAGGTTCCTCAAATTCGAAGATCATTGTGATGGGTAAAGGAAGTACGCCTTTGATATTGGATGCTAAATAGCTGATCGTGTCTCGGTCAGCGTTGCCAAAAGTTTGAGAACACCCTGCCAGTTGCGTAATTAATGGCTAACTTCGAAGAATTGTTCATTTCATCAAAAAGAAAATCATGAAGCTATCTTTCCATGGTGCTACCAGAATGGTGACCGGATCCAAACATATATTGCATATCAATGCGGAAAAGAAGATTCTACTGGACTGCGGGCTGTTTCAGGGTATGGGGAAGGAGACTGGGGAATTAAACGGAGACTGGGGATTCGACCCGAAGGAGATATCCCATGTCATCATTTCTCATGCGCACATAGATCATACCGGTCTCTTACCAAAACTTGTAAAAGACGGTTATAAAGGAAAGATATTCTGTACACCTGCAACAGCTACCCTTGCCAAAATTCTACTTGTTGACTCGGCGCGCATTCAGGAAGCGGATATACGATACGCCAATAAACGTAGACAGCGTGAGAACAGGGAACTCATTGAACCTCTTTACACTGAAGACGATGCAGAAAAGGTATTTCCGCTGTTCGAAACAATACCCTACAATGAGCCATATACTGTAGATAAGGGTGTGGAACTTACCTTCACAGACTGCGGACACATTCTTGGCAGTGCCGCGGTGAACCTGCAGATACGTGAAAAAGGCATCACTACCCGACTCACTTTTAGTGGCGATGTGGGCAGGTACAGGGATATGATCTTGCGTTCACCGCAGACCTTCCCCCAAGCCGACTATATCATACTTGAGTCGACGTATGGCGATAAGCTACATGACCTGATGTCTACGGCGAATGACAAACTACTGGATCACATTATTGAGACGTGTGTCAAAAGAAGAGGCAAGTTGGTGATACCGGCATTCAGTCTGGGCAGGACACAAGAGATACTGTACATGCTAAACCGACTGGAACTGGAAAAACGCTTGCCTGACCTTACGTATTACGTAGACAGTCCTCTATCGGTGAACATAACGGAAGCTGTGAAGAGATATCCGGGATGTTTCAATTCATCTGTGCAGCACTACCTGAAGAACGATGATGATGTATTCTCCTTTAAAGGCTTGCAGCATATTGAAGACGTGCAGGACTCGATAAAGCTAAATGACTCAAAAGAACCCTGTGTGATCATATCGGCATCGGGCATGGCAGAGGCAGGCAGAGTAAAACACCATATATCCAACAACATATCCGACTCACGAAATACGATACTCCTGACCGGCTATTGCGAGCCACAGTCTTTGGGTGGTCGGCTTAAGCGCCAACCGTCTGAAGTCACCATATTTGGCAAGCCGCATCTCGTAAAAGCCGAGATTGCCGAGATCACCAGCCTAAGTGCACACGGCGATTATGAAGACCTGAGCCAATGGTTGGCCTGCCAAGACCCACGGCAAGTGAAAAAGGTATTTCTAGTGCATGGTCAATATGAAGTGCAGCAAAATTTTAAAGAGCGTCTGATCAGAAAAGGCTTTGCAGATATTGAGATTCCTGACCAGCACAGTGTTTTCGGGATATAGAACACAAAAAACAGATGAATAGCCATCAGGAACATTCACCCTACCAAAGTGATATTTCACTAATTTTGCAACCTTATTAATTGAAACATGGGATTATTCGACAAACTTTTCAAGCGTAACAAAGAACAACAGGAGCAAAAAGAAGCGCTTGATCAGGGTTTGCAAAAAACTAAGGAGGGATTCTTTTCCAAGATCGCGAAGGCGATAGTGGGCAAGGACAAAGTGGACGAAGAGGTACTTGACCAGGTGGAGGATGCCCTCATTAGTGCCGATGTGGGTGTTGACACTACGGTGGCGATTATAGACCGTATTGAAAAACGTGTTTCAAAAGATAAATATCTGGGCACATCTCAGCTGAATGAGATACTGCAGGAAGAGATCATGGGGATGCTTACCAACGCACCCTCCAACGAATTTGCAACGTTTGATATTCCTGCCGGTAAGAAACCTTACGTTATACTGGTTGTGGGCGTGAATGGAGTAGGAAAAACAACTACTATAGGCAAGCTGGCACACAACTTCAAGAAGAACGGCAAAAGTGTATTGTTGGGCGCGGCTGATACCTTCCGTGCTGCTGCAGTGGATCAGCTAACGATTTGGAGCGACCGAGTGGGTGTGCCAATTGTGAAAAAAGAAATGGGAAGCGACCCGAGCTCTGTTGCGTTTGATGCTGTACAGAGCGGTATAGCGCGCGAGTCGGACGTGATCATTATAGACACGGCGGGTCGCTTGCACAATAAGTCTTACCTGATGGACGAACTAGGCAAGATACGCCGCGTGATAGGCAAGAAAATGCCAGATGCTCCGCATGAAGTACTGCTTGTACTGGATGGCAGCACCGGCCAGAACGCAATAGAACAGGCTAGACATTTTACTGCTGCTACCGATGTGACCGCCATAGCTATTACCAAACTTGACGGTACAGCAAAAGGTGGTGTAGTGCTGGCTATCGCCAACCAGTTCAAGATACCCGTAAAATACATTGGCGTTGGTGAGAAGATGGAGGATCTGCAGATCTTCAACAAAGCTGAGTTTGTGGACAGTCTGTTCAGCCTGAACAAATAATACTTCCGTCAACAAACGTCTGATGTAAGCATATCCCGAAGCAGTTCCATACCTACAGTGGCAGGATGTTCTATGGGTATCACATTCCGGTAACGTTTCACTTCGGGGAGACGCTTGTCTACCACGTACTTCCTTACCTCATCACGCACATAATCTACCAGACCGGCAGCAGGATACACGGCCAATGACGTGCCCACCAGCACAAAAATGTCGGCTTCTTCCATAATCGGAATGGCGTGCTCTATCATGGGCACCGACTCTTCAAACCAAACTACGTGAGGCCTCAATAGTCCGCCATCGGGAGCCTTTGCGCCGTGTTCTATGTCGGTGTGAATGGGATATAAAATGTGTTCGTTGCGATCGCTGCGCATTTTAAGTATCTCGCCATGCAGATGAAGCACATTTTGCGCACCGGCACGTTCGTGCAGGTCATCAATATTCTGAGTAACGATAGTCACGTCAAAGTGCTCCTGCAGCTGCGCCAGCACCAAATGGGCTGCGTTAGGCGATGCTGCAATGACGTCTCGGCGACGCATGTTATAGAAGTCCTGCACAAGATTGGGATCGCGGCGCCATGCCCGTGGTGTGGCCACATCCTCTATTCTGTAGCCCTCCCAGAGCCCATCACTATCCCTGAACGTCCGTAAACCGCTTTCAGCACTGATACCAGCACCGGTAAGTGCCACTAGTTTCAATTTTGACATAGGAAGCCTTTATGATTTAAAATTACTGAGACCAGGAGTTGCCCACAAAAAACTGCCGGCACCACACGTGATACCGGCAGACAATCTTCAGAATTTATATTATCAGCATTAAGTGCTGAAAGTATTACCAGCCAAGCAAGTAAGCGAAAATTAGCGGCGCCACAATAGTAGCGTCACTTTCCACTATGAACTTAGGTGTATTGATGTCCAGCTTGCCCCATGTGATCTTTTCATTAGGCACAGCACCGCTGTATGAACCATAAGAAGTAGTGCTATCACTGATCTGGCAGAAATAACTCCAGAATGGCACATCATGCCATTCCAGGTCCTGGTACATCATTGGCACTACGCATATAGGGAAGTCGCCGGCTATACCGCCACCTATCTGGAAGAAGCCAACACCCTTACCGGCAGAGTTATTGCGATACCAATCGGCGAGCCATATCATGTACTCAATACCGCTCTTCATGGTCGATGGTTTCAATTCGCCCTTAATGCAGTAGGAAGCGAAGATGTTGCCCATAGTGCTGTCTTCCCATCCCGGAACAATGATAGGCAGATTGCGCTCTGCGGCAGCGATCATCCAACTGTGTTTCGGATCGATCTCATAATCAGGTTTCATTACCTCGCTGAGCAACAACTTGTACATATACTCGTGCGGGAAATAGCGCTCGCCCTTGTCTTCAGCGTCTTTCCATATCTTGTGGATGTGGCGCTGAATGCGGCGGAACGCTTCCTCTTCAGGTATACAGGTGTCGGTAACACGGTTGAACCCCTGCTCGAGTAGCTCCCACTCTTCCTGCGGACTGAGGTCGCGGTAGTTGGGTACGCGCTTGTAGTGGGTATGAGCCACAAGGTTCATGATATCCTCTTCGAGGTTGGCACCTGTGCAGCTGATGATATCAACTTTTCCCGCGCGGATCATTTCTGCAAGAGAAATGCCGAGCTCGGCGGTGCTCATGGCACCTGCAAGAGATACCAGCATTTTACCACCCTCAGTCAGGTGTGTTTCATATCCTTTTGCAGCATCAACCAGTGCAGCCGCGTTGAAGTGGCGGTAGTGGTGCTGAATGAATTGAGAGATCGGTCCTTTGTTCATTACTTTACTTTATAAACGGTTATTGAATTGTTGGTTTTCTGAAACGAAAAAGCAAGCAGGGACACTGCATGCTTTTTAGTAATTGTGGTATGACAAGGCTGTATCTTACGCTACAGTCTCAGTTTTTGCGATAAATTGTTTCACCCATTCTGTAGTGATCGACTTCGGACGCTCAATAGGGAATCCGAGGGCACGATCCCAGCAGAGGCTTGCCAATACACCCAGCGCGCGAGACACACCGAACAGCACAGTGTAGAAATCTTCCTCTACAAGACCGTAGTGCTTCAGCAATGCACCTGAGTGCGCATCCACGTTAGGCCAAGGGTTCTTGATCTTTCCTGTTCCTTCGAGTATCGGCGGTGCAACTTCGTACACATTCCATACTGTCTGAACTGTCGGATTATCAGGGCAGTGACGCTTAGCAAACTCCATCTGCGCGGTGAAACGTGGATCGGTCTTGCGCAGGACAGCGTGACCATAACCCGGAACGACTTTACCTTCAGACAGCGTTTTACGTATGTAGTCGGCTATCTGGTCTTTGGATGGCTGATTCGTGTTGAGCTCACTGCACATTTCTTCTATCCAACGGATAACCTCCTGATTGGCGAGACCGTGCAGTGGACCTGCAAGGCCCGTCATACCTGCCGCAAAAGCAAGATAAGGATCGCTGAGCGCTGAGCCTACAAGGTGTGTAGCATGCGCCGAAACGTTTCCACCTTCGTGGTCGGCATGGATAGTGAGGTACAGACGCATCAGTTCTTTGAAAGACTCGTCTTCATAACCAAGCATATGCGCGAAGTTGGCGCTCCAGTCGAGCATACCATCCGGCTGAATGTGATCGCCACCCTTGTACTTGCGACGGTAGATATATGCTGCTATGCGTGGCAGGCGCGCGATGAGCGTCATTGTATCTTCATAAACATAACCCCAGTATTCTTTCTTGCTGATGCCTTCGCCATATGCTTTAGCAAATTTAGACTCGGTCTGCAATGCAAGAACCGCTGCAGTGAACTGCGTCATCGGGTGAGCAGAAACAGGGAAAGACTCGATCACATCGAACACGTAATTCGGAACGTGCGATCGACGTGCCCATGTAGCTGATACATGCTCCACATCTTCCTGAGTAGGCACCTCGCCTATCAGCATGAGGTAGAAAAGACCCTCAGGCAGAGGCTCACTGCCACCTTCGATCTTTGGTAGTTTTTCGCGCAGTTCCGGAATTGAGAACCCACGGAAACGGATACCCTCGTTAGCATCAAGCAACGAAGTTTCCGTAACCAAACCGGTGATACCACGCATACCCTGGTATACCTGAGCAAGCGTTACGTCTTCTATCTTTTTATTGCCGTACTTTTCAAGAATACCTTTGATCTCTTTGCTTTGCAGATCCGCCTTTTCCTTGAAATTGTCTTTTATGTAGCCCATAGATTATGTTTATTCAGTAACGGGATTGTTTTTTCGCACACAAAGGTAAGGAAAACAGTGCCTAAAATGTTGTATTCTTGACTTATTTAAGCATAACATCACATTATGTTTTCATAGCCATCTTCTATCGCTTTCGGCAAGTGTTTCTGAGGTGCAGAAAGCGGCACATTTTCAGGCGCAATGGATAAGGTGAAAAAATATTTGAAAATGGTTTTGGCAAAATGAAATCTGCTTGTATCTTTGCAATCCCAAAAGCAACGGGAACAATGCAAATGGGAGCATAGCTCAGCTGGTTCAGAGCATCTGCCTTACAAGCAGAGGGTCCGCGGTTCGATCCCGTGTGCTCCCACATAAATCGGGGACGTTTCTCATTCGAGCAATGTCCCCATTTTTTTTACTACATTACGCAAGTGTTATTGCTTTTCTCAAGAAGATAAGGACGTACACAGAAAAGAAAATATTTAATATCGATTTTGTTATTTCAGGTCAGACATCATGGTTTTCAATTCACTGCATTTCCTTGTATTCTTTATGGTAGTAACATTACTGTTCTACCGACTTAAAACACAAAAAGGGCGTATTTGGCTATTATTCTTAAGTAGCTGCTACTTCTACATGACATTTGTACCGGTCTACATTTTGATTCTTGGTGCAACGATAATAATTGACTACCTGGCCGGAATACTGATCGCTTCATCACCCAACGATAAAAGAAGAAAGTTGTGGCTAATTCTTAGTGTAACAACAAACGTCGGAATCCTTGCATTTTACAAGTATTTCAATTTCATATTAGAGAATATAGAACCGTTGGTCTCTTACCTCCGACCACAATATCAACTACCGTACCTTGATATATTGCTACCGATCGGACTATCGTTCCATACATTTCAAGCAATGAGTTATACCATAGAAGTGTATAGGGGCGAACAAGAACCTGAAAGAAATCTATTGGTTTACTCTGTCTATGTTCTGTTCTATCCTCAACTGGTGGCGGGCCCTATCGAACGGCCTCAGAACATTATTCATCAGATCAGAGAATACCGTGAATATGACTGGGAAAATGTAAAGGAAGGGTTAGCGCGTATGTTGTGGGGGTTCTTCAAAAAAGTTGTTATTGCAGATAGAGTCGGGATGCTGGTAGACCATAATTTCAGCCATGCCAGCAGCAGCTCGTCACTGGCACTCTCAGCCAGTCTGTTCTTCTATTATTTCCAGGTCTATTGTGACTTCTCTGGATACTCAGACATAGCATTGGGTGCGGCTAAGGCCATGAACATCAATTTGATGGAGAATTTTAACCAACCAATATTGAGCCGGAATATTTCGGAGTTTTGGAGAAGGTGGCATATATCGCTTTACTCCTGGTTCTACGATTATGTTTTTAATCCCATTTTATTCGCCTTTCGCAATTACCAGAAATCCGCGATAATATTTTCGCTCATCTTCGTATTCGGCCTGAGCGGCCTGTGGCATGGAGCAGCCTGGCATCATGTCTTTTACGGGCTAATAAACGGATTAGTGCTTGTTTACGAATACCTCTCACGCAATTATCGTGCGAAGGTATTCTCACTTATTCCTTCATGGCTCAGCCTGATAATCGGATGGTCAGCGACTTTCGCTTTCCTGTTATTATCCAGAGCATTTTTCCGTGCAGAAACTGTATCTGAAGCTTTGTTGTTCATAAGAAGAATATTTGAATTCAGAAATGGCCCTAACAACATTGGTTTGAATAGTTACGAACTGATTTTCTCATTAATTGTCATAATTGTTATGATCGTTCGTGAAAACCTATTCCCCACTCACGCCATCAGCAAGAACAAACAATTCTTCGCTTACCTCGCAATGATGGTAATGATATGTTACATATTCGGCGTTTATGAGGAAAATCAATTTATTTACTTCCAATTCTAAGACATGAAAAAAGTGTTGGCATGGGTATTCATAATCATTGGATCAACATTCCTCGTTAGCGCGTCACGTCTGTCAATAATATTCAAAGTACTTGACTGGAAGAAGAAGCATGCCACAGAATGGTATGGAAGGCAAGAATCGACAGGTGGAGATCTGGTTGCAATGGCAATGTTGGATAAAGTGAAAAAATTTCACGCCCCAAAAGACTATCAATTTGTTGCCCCGGCCGGAAACGAAAACAAAGAAATTGACGTGTATTTGTTTGGCGATAGCTATACTGAAGACCTTCCTGAATATTCATTGGCTAACACACACAAATTACACTACCTAAATAACAAGATCTACAACTCTTACACACTGGACGACAACAAAAAGAATGTATTGGTGATAGAATCAGGGGAACGCGCTGTACGCGAAATCTATTCAACACTTGACATTCTTGAGATGCTGACAAGGAACAGTGCTGATGAAAAACCAAGGGCCGCCGGCAGCGAAAAGAAAAGGAACTTCTCGCAGATCATGAACAGGAACCTTGAAGTATTGATCTTCGACTATAATCTAATCAACAAAGTGCGGCAATTTAAAGCCAGTGTCAATTACAATGTATTCAACAGGGCATCTGGAGATGTATATGTTTCGGAGAATGGGGAGTACCTTTTTTTCAGAAACACAATACTGCCTTCAGGGCTTCACAGTAGCTATGCACCGGTAAATGACTCAACTATTGATAGAATAGTGACTAACCTGAACACCATACATTCCCACTATAAAAACGAAGGGTTTGATGAAGTCTATTTCTCGATTATTCCCAATCCGGCAACAATCCTACAGCCAGACCAATACAATTCATTGATACCAAGAATCAAAAACCATCGTTCGCTCAAAATGCCGTTCATTGATGTGTACGACGATTTCAGCAAGGATACCGATCCAACATCACTGTATAGAAAAGGCGACACCCATTGGAACAGCAAAGGGATCAACGTATGGTTAAGCAAATTAAACGACAGCCTTACGAAAATTGCCAATAAGGACTAGTCGCAAATAATTATCAATGCCTCTAATTCAATTGTTTGTTGCTGATGCAGGTTACCAAATCTCCTACATTTTTTAGCTTCATAACCTCACTCAATTTGAACTTGATGGCAAAGTGCTTTTCAATGTCGCTCATCAACATCATGTTAGAGAGAGAATCCCAACCGTTAACGTCGGCTGCAGTTGTCGAATCAGATAACTGAATATCACCGTTTTTCAACACGTTTGAGAATATGCTGTTCAATTTTTGTAGTATTTCCTGGCGTTCCATTTTGATTATTTTAAGTTTTTTTCCATTAATATTTTTGCATTGCAGGGAAGAATACCGAGAATGGCATTATCAGAGCATTTTCGCACAGCGACAAACTCGAATCCCACCTTCTCGTATGCCCGTTTGGCCGGTGCATTGTTCTCAAGCAATATCACCTGTACTTTTTCTAAGTCCGAAACTGCTTCCTGACTGATCCTGATATGCTCCTCAATGATTCTACCGGCAAGACCCATTCCCCTGTATTTTTCCGAGGTATAAACACACTCTATCTGTAAAGCGCCTTCTTCCCTATTAAAACTCACCTCGTTCATCAAAGTGAGTGCAGGCATCGCAGCACGGATCACGTCAGCATCCAGAAAGTACATCAGGATGTTACTTTTCAGAATACTACTGGCAATACCTGACTCCTTTTCAATCCATGCACTAACTGCCGCTGCCGGCTCGCCCTCAACCTCAGCAATGAGAAAATGAGAGATGCACAACTCCTGGCCCTCAACCGCTTCGTCAAGGATGTCCCCTAACAACTTCCTCAAATCACTTTCAGAAATCGAAAATATCCCGCAATAGCTGATCATCTCTGACCCGCTTTTTTCCGTCTCGATTATAGCGTTGATCAGGAAATCCTTATCTTTGTCTTGTGCTCTCCGAATAACTATGCTCATTTTCTTTAATTGACTGTTTTCCCCAATGCGCCCCGGTCAATCTTACCATTAGCATTCAACGGAAATGGATTAACAAAATAAAATTCAGATGGCAGCATGTAGTCAGGCAAACAATCTGCTAATTCACTCATAATTACAGCAGTATCGAATTGACTGCTCTCAAAAAAAACTACTATTCTATTCATTCCATTGCCAACCGGGGTGGGAATTGCCACAACATTCGTGACGCCGCTCACTCTTCTCAAATGAAATTCGATTTCTCCGAGCTCGACCCGAAAACCCTGAATTTTCACTTGATGATCTACCCTGCCACAATAGAAAAAATTCCCAACTTCGTCGGCAAAGGCAATATCTCCTGTACGGTAAAACCTCTTATTATCCAGCTCAAAAAAAGCTTCCTTATTTCTCTCAACATTGATGTAGCCCCTCGTCAACTGCTTGCCATGTAAACACAACTCGCCTTTTTCACCAATTTCAACCGGGAGAAGGCTCTCATTTACGACCAACGCTTCCATCCCGTCCATGGCCTTTCCTATAGATATGACACCATTATATGTAGCATCAACCCTGTCGCGATGCGTTCTGTATGTCAAGCAAAATATTGTTGCCTCTGTCGGTCCGTATACGTTATCGACGACCGCGTTCGGCACGCATGCCTTCCATTCGTCCACCAAATCAGCATTCAACGCTTCACCACAGAATAGCGAATATCTTAAGTCAGGAAGCTGAATTTCGCTGAAATATGGCCTCAAGTAGGCAACAATAGACGGCACCATCAGCGCGACTGTAATATTGTATTCAGATAATATCCTGTACACGTGCATGTATTTCATGCCGCCATCAGGAATTGTATACACACAGCCACCTACGCACAAAGGAATAAGGTAGGACATCACAGAAAGATCAAAAGTGAGATCGAACATTTGAAGAAACCGATCATTCTGGTCAACTTCATACCCTACTGCCTCAAAAGACTCTACGAAGGCATCAACGTTAAAATATGAGATGGGCACTCCCTTGGGGACGCCGGTGCTGCCTGAGGTGAATAGAATGTATGCATCGACCTCTTCGAGGCAAAGTTCTGGCAGAGGTAGCGCAGCCGATTCAATTTGCAGTGATGTTTCATCCAATAAAACTGTTTTTGCACTACTGAAAGTGTATTGACTGTCTTTTGCGAACAGTATTGACACTTCTGACAATTCGAGAATCCTATTAATCCGGTCCTGCGGATGATGTGGATGAATGGGGACATAAGTTCTGCCACTTAATAAAAGTGCAACAATAGCCGCATAGGTTTCAATATCATCGGTTACGACGACACCAAATTTCTGTATCCCACGATAGTCTTCCAGAAGTGAAAGCCGAATAGAATTGACAATAGACGCAAATTCGGCATAAGTGTAATATCTGCCATTTAAACAAAATGCGTTCCTGTCAGGAAAGCGACCAAAAACATCGACTACTTTATCTAAGAAACTCACGGTAACGGCATCTAATTTTGTATCAAAGTACAAAAAAAGGGTAATGATCCGACAATTTCAACTTCCACACAATATTCAAGATAAAATCCTTCGATTACCACCCATGTAAAACAAAAAGCGGGGAACTATTTGATTCGCCTAAACAATAAACCGGGAGCAAATCTTAGCCTGTTCGATTCCTTTAGATGCCCAACCAGGAGAGCAGAGAGCGACGCCACTCACCGATGATATTGTTGGCGGATGCTTTGCACGAGACAGCGAGTAATACTCTGCACAATTTCTCCCAAATGTGCATTTTTTATTTCTGCGCAGTCGGGAGTGTTTCTATTGATTATCAATGCGAATGTGGGAAGTTTTGCTTCCTACTGCTTCCCAAAACTGCGCATCCCGAATGCTTTCGGGACTCACTTCTTCCCAGAGTAAGAAGTACAACAAAATCACCATACATACCTCGTAGCCTCATTTCCTGCAACATCTATACAAGTTACAAACAGGATTGCAACAGGGCAAAAAGAAAATCTATGATAGTGCGTTTTGTGTAACGTGATAGAAAATGTTGCGGGAAATGGAAAGGGGGATGATAGCGCCCACCTTCGGTGAAAAGCTTCGGTGCGTAGGACACGTTCTCTGAATTTATTTCGATTCGATTCCAATACCTGCTGCGATTTGAAGCTAAGGGGCTGCCTCGCACCTTGAAGCAGCCCCTTTCTCTTAAGATTCAATTATCGGCCGCCGAGGGCGCGGTAGAGGTCGACGACACCTATCATGATATTCTTCTTACTTTGCACTACTTCGAGGTCGGCCTCGATGGCGTTTCGCTGAGCAGTGATGATCTCCAGATAGTTGGCATATCCACCGATGAACAGATCTCCGGAAATTGCTACGGCTTCATCAAGCGCGGTAGCCGCGGTTACGTTCTGCGCATATTGTGCTTTGAGATTGGCAATACGGCCCACGTTGGTGGACACCTCATACACTGCATTCATAACGGTCTTACCATATTGTGCAAACGCCTCTCGGTTTCCGGCCTTCGCAGCATTGTAGCCCGCCTTTATCAGGTTTTTGTTGAACACCGGAGCCACCAGTCCGCCCATAACCGCATAGGCTGCGGAAACAGGATCGAACAGAACGGAAGTATGATAGGCGTTGAAACCCGCTGTTGCTGAGATGGTGAGCGCCGGGAAGAACGCAGCCCGGGCGGCAGCTACATCAGCATTGGATGCTGCCAGCTCCATCTCTGCCTGCACCACATCGGGGCGACGTTGTAGCAGCTGAGCCGGCACGCCTATTCCGGTGATCCTATCTGCCTGCTCCAACTTTATGCTACTACGCTTGACCGGTACTGAGTAGCGACCCAACAAAAAGTTGAGCTCATTCTCGGCTGTAAGTATATCTGTCTTAACACGGTACTCCATGCCACGCGTACGAGCCAGCTGCGCCTCGCATTGCTTCACTGCCAGCTCTGTAGCACGGCCGGCTTCCTTCTGCAACTTCACTATCTCCAAAGCACGCGTCTGGAGGCGAATATTGGTGTCGAGAATGGACAACTCTTCATCAAGCGCACAGAGGTTATAATATCTATAAGCCACCTCCGAGATGAGTCGAGTCTTCACGAGGTCGGCACCGGCTTTGGTGGCAAAGTAGCGCATGCGGGCCGCGCGCTTTTTGTTCTTCAACTTACCCCACACATCTGCCTCCCAACTGCTGCTAACACCGGGGAAGTAATCGTTGATAATAGGGAAAGGAACACCCGGTGTAGTGGCGTTGCCCATACCATCCATGGTATAGTTACCAAAACGGGTAGAGCCTCCGGTCATCTGCACGTTGAAGGTGGGGAAAAGCGCGCCACGGGCGGATAACAGACCTGCTCCGGCGGCTTCAACGCGTTCATAGGCAATACGTACATCGGCATTGTTCTGCAGGGCGGTATCCAGCAGGGCAACCAAAAGGCGATCGGTGAAAAACTTATCGTACGACAGTGTTGCAGCAGATGCCGAATCGGAACGCCCAGCGAAAGTTGCCGGCACAACCGAATCTGACGCCTGATATGTTCTGTCTTTCATCTTACAACTGCTTACAAACAGTACCGACGCAATGGCCAGGAAAGAAATCTTAGTTTTCGTGATCATGCTCTTCGTGCTTTTTGTGTTGATTATGATGAATACTCAGGTCCTGAATGGGCAGGTGTTTTTTTCTACGCAGCTTTTCATCGAGCGAAGCGAAAATGAAGTAAAGCCCCGGAATGAGAATGACACCGAAAATAGTTCCGGTGAGCATACCACCGGCGGCCGCAACGCCGATAGCCCTGTTGCCGGCGGCACCGGCACCACTTGCAAAACAAAGCGGCATAAGGCCAGCTACGAAGGCGAGAGACGTCATGAGAATTGGACGTAGCCTGAGTACTGCCCCTTCTATAGCTGACTGCATAACGGTATGCCCCTTTTTGCGTACCAACACCGCATACTCTACTATAAGAATGGCATTCTTACCAAGCAAACCAATCAGCATAACCAAGGCCACCTGCGCGTATATGTTGTTTTCGAGACCGGTAAGGAACAGCAGAAAATACGAACCGAAAATACCTGTAGGCAAAGAGAGAATTACCGGCAACGGAAGCAAGAAACTTTCGTACTGAGCCGCGAGCAGCAGGTATACAAAAACCAGGCAAATAATGAAAATGTAAATGGCCTGGTTTCCGGCAAGCACCTGTTCGCGCGTCATACCAGACCACTCTATACCAAATCCGCGTGGCAGTATCTCTTTGGCCGCTTGCTCCACGACCTTAATCACATCACCACTACTATATCCTTTGGCGGCATCACCATTGATCATGGCCGACAGGTACATATTGTAACGGGTGAGCTGCTCGGGTCCATACACGCGCTCCAGCTTAATGAATGTTGAATAGGGCACCATTTCGCCTTTGTCATTCTTCACATACAGATCGAGTATATCCTCCGGCTTCCGGCGATAGTCGGGCGCGGCCTGCAACATCACCTTATACATCTGTCCGAAGCGGATGAAATTAGACGTGTAATAACTACCCAGGAGCGTTTTGAGCGTACTGAGTGCGTTGTCTATATTGATACCCTTCTTGGCTGCCACATCCTGATCTATGCTGATCATGTATTGCGGGAAATAGGGATTGTAACCAGTCACGAGATTCGTGATCTCTTTAGACTGAGCTAACTTATCTATGAAACGTTTAGTCTGTTCAGCCGTTTGCGTAATGGCATCATCACCATTCCTGTTCAGCAATCGCAACTCAAAGCCGCCGGCATTACCGAAGCCCGGAACCGTTGGAGGTGCGAAGAACTGAATACTGGCATCAGATATACCTGCTGCTTTGTCGGTAAGTGAGGCAATCACCTCTTTCACATGCCTGCGCTGGTCCCATGGCTTCAGGTTGATCATGATCATACCATAACACGCACCTGCAATGTCATTCATGAGGTTGTAACCAGCCAGTGTTGACACCGACTCTACCCCATCTTCTTTTGATGCAATGAGTTCCAACTGATCCAGCACCTTTTCGGTACGCTCCAGAGTGGCACCGGCGGGCGTAGTAACGTTCACATAGATCATACCCTGATCCTCCTCGGGAATGAACCCTGATGGCAACAATGAACTGACGCCCCAAGTTGCAGCGAAGAATACACCTAGCAAACCAATTATTATGATCCGTCGACCGGTGATGCCCAGCAATAAAGACTTATACTTACCTAACATGCCATCGTAACCACGATTGAAACCACTAAAGAAACGATCCAGTAATCCTTTCTTCACGTCACCACTCCCGTGATGAACCGGCTTCAGAATAATAGCGCATAAGGCGGGAGTGAGAGTGACTGCGTTGATACCCGATATAACGATAGCAATGGCGAGTGTAATAGAAAACTGTTTGTAAAAAATACCTACAGGCCCATCCATGAATGCCACCGGTACAAACACCGCTGACATAACGAGCGTGATAGCGATGATAGCGCCACTGATCTCCTTCATGGAATTGATAGTGGCCTCAAATGCAGGAAGCCCATGTTGTTCCATCTTGGCATGGACGGCCTCGACCACCACAATTGCATTATCGACCACGATACCAATGGACAGCACCAGGGCGAACAACGTCATCAGATTGAGCGAGAACCCGAATGCCTGCATGAAGAACAGCGTACCAATGATAGCCACGGGCACCGCCAATACAGGAATGATAGTGGAGCGCCAGTCTTGCAGAAAGAGGTACACAATGAGGAATACCAATAAAAACGCCTCGAACAACGTTTTAAGAACCTCATGAATAGACGCGTCCAGAAAACGTGATACGTCATAGCTGACATTGTAGGTCATACCCGACGGAAACGAACTTTCTTTGAGGCGCGCCATGGTACTTTTTATGTTGTCTATCACCTCGTTTGCGTTGGAGCCAGGCCGCTGCTTTATCATAATAGAAGCGGAAGGACGCCCATCGGTCTTTGAGGTCATTGAATAGGAAAGGGATCCGAACTCGACGTCGGCTATATCTTTCAGTCGGAGGAATGAGCCTGAGTTGTCAGCACGAATTACGATGTTCTGGTACTGTTCGGGCTTGAAGAATTTGCCTGTATATTTAATAACGTATTGCAGCGCCTGCGGGTCCTGACCGGAACTTTCGCCCGATTTGCCGGGAGCGGCTTCCACGTTCTGGCTCCTTATGGCGTTGATCACCTCGTCAGTAGAGAGGTTGTAGGCCTGCATGCGGTCGGGCTTCAGCCACACACGCATGGCATAATCCTGCAGCCCCATGATGTTTACAAAGCCTACACCGTCAATACGCTTCAACTCTTTAAGGATATTGATATCGGTGAAGTTGTAGATGAACTTCTCGTCGAGTGAGGTATCGGAGCTCATGATGTTGAGGTACATGAGCATACTGTTCACCTCCTTCTCTGTGGTAACACCTGCTTTGATCACCTCCTCGGGCAATTCATCGAGCACAGTGGTGACACGGTTCTGAACGTTTACAGCAGCCACATCGGGATCGGTGCCTACTTTAAAGTAGACCTGAATGGTTGTTGTACCGTTGTTACTTGTAACCGTTGACATGTAGGTCATACCGGGCACACCGTTGATGGCGCGCTCCAGCGGAATGGCCACTGCATTGGCACATACCTCTGCATTGGCACCTGTATAGTTGGCCGTTACTGTTACCGACGGTGGAACGATATCGGGAAACTGCGTAACGGGAATCTTTAATAATGCGATGACACCCAATAACACAATGATGAGCGATATCACCAAAGACAAGATGGGTCTTCTTATGAATATATTGAACATGACTATCCTTTAAGTGAATGGAATTGAACCCATGCCGTGTGGCCGGGCACTATTGAGCAGCAATACCAGGCATACTGTCGACCGGAAGTGAACGCGGAATGACCTTTACCCCTTCGCGGAGATTTTGTATGCCTTCGAACACGATCTTATCGCCAGCCATCAGGCCGGAGTTTACGATATAGTACTGACCATACCTGCCTGAAGGATCGAAGCTCCTCATCTTGATAACATTGTCGGGCCCTACGACATAGACATAGTTCTTGTCCTGGATCTCGAAAGCCGCCTTCTGAGGCAACACCAACGACTCGACTTTGCCTGACACCAATTTCACTTTGCCGGTGGCATTGTGCTTGAGCAGGTGGTCGGGATTGGGGAAAGCAGCCCTAACAGAAATGGCACCTGTGTTCTCATTGAACTCGCTTACCACGGTCTCGATCTTGCCCTTATGGCTATACTCCGTACCATCAGAAAGAATGAGCGTAGCTACCTTGTTCTCATCTATTGTTGTGGGATCATCGTTTTTGTTGAAGGCAAGATATTCGTTCTCCGATATGTTAAAATAAGCATACACGGAGTTCACGTCCGACACTGTTGTGATGAGCGTCCCCTCGCTGACCAGACTACCGGTTTTGAGCGGGATACGATCTATCACTCCATCAAAAGGTGCACGGATAACAGTATATGACAACAAGTGGGTAGCATGATCGAGGGTGGACTGAGCCTCCTCTACACGTGCGCGGGCAGCCTTTAATTTTGACTTTGCGAGTTCCAACTCGGTGGCAGAAATGATCTTTTTCTCTACCATGAGCCGCACCCTTTCGGCCTCCAATTCAGCGACGCTGGCTTCTGCGCTCATGCTATGGAGAACGGCGCGGGCCTTAGCCACCTGAGCCTTGTACTCGTTATCGCCGATGCGGAACAAGACCTGACCTTTACTGACCTTGGCACCTTCATCAACGAAAATAGCATCGAGGAAGCCGGAGACCTTACTACGGACCTCCACATTTCTGATGGCCTGAATGTCTGTTACATACTGCTTATCGAGCTGTAGCGGAACCGACCTGACGCTGACCACCGGCACCTCCAAAGGCTTTTCGGTTTGTTTTGATTCCTTGTTGTTGCAGGATGACATAACTGCCAAGGCCGCACACAACGATATTAAGACGTTTTGACGCATATCTGTTTATGAGAGTTGAATAAATGAGATCAGGCGAAGAGCCTGTGACTTAACAAAAATCTCACTCTCTAAAACAGTGTATATCTATAAAGAAAGGTGTAATAAAAAGGCCTCACAGAGCGCACCACTGCGCGCCTGTAGCCCATTTTGAGACATAACGGATAAGAAACTACGGACCGAACTTCATCGGGAAAGCGAGTGCCAAAAAAGAACGCTGATATGCCTCTGCGCCTGACAATGTGATGATGCCGGCGGTGACGGTGCGAACCTGTAGAGATATCTGAACCCGTATTGTGACCACCCGCGGACAGGCTCTCTCCCGGCATATCGGACAGTTCAACGATGTCTGAGACGGGTGAGGATGTATTTACAAATCCGCTGACACAAAACAGCGTTGCCACTACCAGCAAAATGCTGAGCGACAACGAGCCCGCCGACCGGCGAAAGATTGATATGTAGCGAATGTATTTCAATGGGTTGAGTGACCTGACTTATTTTTAATTTGTGCGCAAAACTAATGGTTGAACATGTATCAAAATGCTAAATCCTTTTTAAGATAGTTTATGCCAATAGGGGCATTTATATGCCTTATATCCAATTACACATTCGAGATATCATATTTCAAGAAACAGCCCATAATGAGCAGAAAACATATTAAACAACTTATCTGATTGCATTTCAGCACATTATCAAAACAAAATCTCCCAAAAATCTCCCACTTTTATCACGCGTGAAATTTGCCATATAAAACACATGTGCTGTTTCCCGTTGCGTATCTTTAAAAGTTGCCCCGCTGATGTACTTGATCTGCGGTCAGCGACAGGACTGACTAACCGGTGAATAGCTGGGCTTGCTGTCATGAATGCACAAACGGTATGCCATAAAGTGCCCATGATAGAAGAACATATCCACATTTTTCGGCACGAAGACATCATTCATTGGGAATGATTGTTTCAGGATGTGACACATGCTACAACACGTTGACGGTATCCGATCAGACTACAAAGAAAGTGCAGCCATACCACCATCTAAAGCAAGCACCTGCCCGGTGGTCCAGGCAGCGGCATCGGAAAGAAGGTAGGTAACTGTATTTGCAAGCATGGCCGGATCACCGACCATCTTCATTGGATTGCGTTTACGTGCTGCCTCTACTTTGTCGGGGGTATTGAGTAGACGCGATGCAAGTGGTGTGTCGGTAAGTGACGGTGCGATACAGTTTACACGGATAGCCGGTGCGAACTCGGCAGCCAATGAGCGCGTGAGCCCTTCAATGGCCGCCTTGGCCATAGCAATTGACGCATGGTAGGGCATGCCACGCTGAGCCGCTACTGAACTGAACAAGACAACAGATGCACTTCCTGCCTGCTTCAACGATGCCAGATACTGTTGAATAACAGCCACTGCGCCCAAGCAGTTTATGCGGTAGTCTGTAAGGAAATCGGCTTCGGAAAGGCCCCGGAAAGGCTTCAGCGATATGGTGCCGGGGAAATAAACCAAACCATCTACAGGACCTGTGATAGCCGGAAGTTGGCCGGCCGTGTAGCTTTCCAACTGATATTGCTCGGTATAAGTACCAACGGCATCGTGTGTGCTTATGCCGATGACGCGATGCCCGGCTGCAATGAGCTGCTGCGCTGCTGCAACTGCCACCGACGATGAAGCGCCTGCAAAAATGTATGTTTTCATTTTGTTTACTTTTTATAATTATTCGATAAACAAAAGTACAAGAGATAAAAGGTGAAAATGTGGTCGAATGGATCGATATCCAACAATAGCGGTATAGCCAAATTGTATATTGTGCCTGAAACACAGCGTGGTAAAGAGTTTCAGCGAAAGACAATCACCTAAAAGTGGCGATAAAATATTTTGTTCATCTTTTTTATCGTTTTCTTAAACATTTTCATTCTACCTTTGCATCAGCAACAATGAAAAAAGTATCGGTATACAGGAAAGAGCATTTTAACGCAGCACACAGGTTGCACAACCCGCTGCTGACGGATGAAGAAAATAAGGAACTGTATGGCAAATGCAACAATCCGAACTTCCACGGACACAACTACGAAGTGGTGGTGAAAGTGACCGGAACAATTGACGAGAAGACCGGATATGTTGTTGACACCAAAATATTGAGCAACATTATTAAAGAGCACGTTACGAACAGATTCGATCACAAAAATCTGAACCTGGACGTAGAAGAATTCAAAACACTTAACCCCACAACCGAGAACGTAGCAGTGGTGATCTATGACACACTGCGAGGCAATTTGCCGGCGGAACTGGACCTAAAAATATATCTATATGAAACTGAACGGAACTTTGTTGAATACCCTGCATAACGATAACGACCTTAACGACGTGGAAGTAGATGAAATGGGCGACGATCATGTGTCGAGCGGCAGTGAAACACCACTGAGAGAGGATGCGTTTGATATGAGTGATGCGGAGAAAATACGCAAGATAGAGCATCACTTTGCGGAGATCATGCACACACTGGGACTGGACCTGACGGACGACAGCCTGAAAGGAACACCCCGCAGAGTAGCGAAAATGTATGTAAAAGAGATCTTTTCAGGATTGAACCCTGAAAACAAGCCGAACATCGCGCTTTTCGAAAACAAATACCAGTATAACCAGATGCTGGTGGAAAGGGATATAAGTCTGTTCAGCAATTGCGAACACCATTTTGTGCCGATATACGGAAAAGCGCATGTGGCCTACATTTCGAACGGGCATGTTATAGGATTGTCGAAGCTGAACCGTATAGTTCAGTACTTCGCCAAGCGCCCGCAAGTACAGGAAAGACTGACAATACAAATAGGACAGGAATTGCAACGAATACTAGGTACAAAAGACGTGGCGGTGGTGATAGACGCGCACCATATGTGTGTATCGACAAGGGGGATAAAGGACGCCACGTCTTCTACTGTAACTGCATTTTACGAAGGAAAATTTGCTGACGAAAAGACAAGGACAGAGTTTTTGACGTATGTGGGTATGAGCGACAATAGATAGGAAGATGACATAGAGGTGGTGTTTTATTGGGTGTGACCGGCCTGTCGATAATTCGGCAGGCCGGATTTTTTATGCTAAACCGATTGCCGGGGAATTGGATGAACGAGAACGAATAGAGAATACAGGGGGTGTTGGATATGTGCGATCTGTCGCCTACTCAAGCGTATTTCTACATCCAACGAACTTAAAGTCGTGTACATTTGCTGCAACACGAGAAAAATGAGACGAATACCATTCACGATCGCAGTAAATACCATACTGATCATCACGGGCCTGGTGACACTGTTTCACTTGTGTGTGATGGTAGGTGTGGTGCCCTATAACATAGTGTGGGGTGGCCGGCTAACGAACCAGCGGGAAATGCTGGTGTTTGAGCTGTCGTCAATTATTGTGAATTTGGTGTTGGCGCTAACTGTAGCAATAAAAGCAAAAAAAGTGCGGGCAAAAGTGCCCGGGAGATTGGTGAATATAGTGCTGTGGGTGTTTGTCATTCTCTTTGCGCTGAATAGTGCAGGTAACCTGGCTGCGAAAGCGACATTGGAAACAGTGATATTTACCCCATTGACAGTACTATCTTGTTTGTTGTGCGCCAGGGCGGCAGTTGAGTAAACGCGAGAGAAGATAATTGTACAAAATGACATTTGTCAATTTTTGTACATTCACCAAGCGATAATATTGCGCCCGAGTATTGACTATGTTACAACCATTTTATAACTACATGAATGACATCCGCAAACTTGATGCAGATGTCATTCGTAGTTTTGATGAAGGGTGTGAATATATTGATGTGGCAAGAAATGAATACCTTCTTCGTGACGGAGAAGTTTGCAACTACCTGTACATCATCACAGAGGGGCTGGTGCGTATGTATTATATAAAAGAGGACGAGGAAATAAGTTCCATGTTCCTTGAGCCGTTTGCTCCTTTCACTGCTCCCGATAGCTTTTACTCGCGGAAGCCGGGTTATATGTGCCTTCAGGCGGTAGTGCCTACCCGGCTGGCGCGCATTCACTACCATAGGCTGCAGCAACTCTATGAGCAACACCCGGACCTTAATTATGTGGGCCGCGTGATAACAGAGCGCTACTTTGTAAAGAGCGAGGAACGACTGCAACTACTGCGCAAACAGAGCGCTGAAGAACGCTATCAGTACTTTGCGGAAGCATACCCTGAACTGTTGCTGAAAATACCGTTGAAGTACATAGCGTCTTATCTGGGGATCACCAACGAGACACTGAGCCGGATCAGGAACAAGATCAGGAAATGATCGTCAGAGGCGATAGGTGAACAAGAGACGCTGTGTTATATTAGACAGATCCCAAGAAAGATTGGAATAACCGGATCCTTTGTCGGGCATGATGTTCTCGTAGCGCATGCCATTCATGAATTGCAAACCGATAGACAAACGCTTGATATCTACACGAGCGCCGAGATAGGCAGTGAAACTACCTGTGGCCATTGTTACATCGCTGGTCAATATTCTGGTGTCTGTGAAATCGTTATAGGGGCTGACATGACCGTTTGCGGGATTGGTGTAGAGCCTGTTGTAATGAGCGCGGCTGAATGTGTCGGTAGTACCCGATCCGTAACCGGCGCGCAGCTCTGCACCGGCATACAGACTTACACGGCGGTAGAAATGGCGCTGCGCTTCTATGCCGAACCCGGCAGTGACAAGGCCCACCTTGGTAACACCGGGACGCGAGAATGCGGTGTCTTTATTGAAAGTGCTGAAACGAGGCTCGGGGCGGTCGTTGTAGCCGGTATAGCCGAGGGTAGCGACGAATGAATTGACAGGACTGCGCTTTATCTTGTACATCAGCCCCACCGTTCCCATGCCGGGATTTGTGGTGGCCGCAAAAGCAGCGTTGGTCTCGGTATAGATGCCGAGGGCATTTTTGTGAGTAGTGGTGTCGCCGGCAAAAATCTGCAAAGGCAGCAGCAATAAACAAACTGAAAGTGATCTCATGCGGTTGTGTTTTTTCAATAAACGCAGGAGGAGCACTTTTACACCCAAAACAAAATGTTAAAACAAGTAAAACCGCATCAACAGCAGCCTTCCGCCTTTGTGACCTTGTACAGAAAACGCTGCATATCCCATGCGGATGTAGGGCAACGCTCGGCACACAGACCGCAGTGCAGACACACATCCTCGTCCTTGACCATGACCTTGGTTGTGGGCAGCGCATCGGACACATAAAGCGCCTGTGAGGTATTGGATGCCTGCACCTTAAGATGCTGACGCAGGTCGGGCTCGTCGAGGTTCTGAGTAAATGTGATGCAAGACGTGGGGCAGATATCCATGCACGCATCGCACTCTATACATTTACTTTCCGTGAAAACGGTCTGTACATCGCAGTTCAGGCAACGCTCAGCCTCCCTGAAACCGGTTGGCAGGTCGAAGCCGAGTTCCACTTCTTTCTTTCGGTTCGTGAGCGTAATAGCCTTGTCGGCGTGGGGCACTGCATAGCGGGCATCGGTCACCACCTCGCTGTCGTAGCTCCACTCGTGAATACCCATCTTTTGGCTTACGAGATTAACGAAGGGTGCGGGCCTTTCTGTAAGTGCCTTTCCGCTACAATGAAGGTGAATGGAGATAGCAGCCTGATGCCCATGGGCTACCGCCGTGATCACATTCTTGGGGCCGAATGCCGCATCGCCACCAAAGAACACCTTTGGATGAGTGGAAGAAAATGTAGTTTCATTGACCACCGGCATATCCCATTTATCGAATTCGATGCCGAGGTCGCGCTCTATCCACGGGAAGCTATTTTCCTGACCAATTGCTACGAGCACATCGTCGGCAGGATAGACGACATCGGGCTCTCCGGTTGGCACCAGTTTTCGTTTACCACCTTCATACACTGCATGCACTTTCTGGAATGTCATGCCTGTGAGACGGCCATTCTCTGTGACGAAAGCAACAGGAACGTGGTTGTCTATTATAGGAATGTCCTCGTGTACAGCATCTTCTTTCTCCCAGGGCGATGCCTTCATTTCGGCAAAGGGGCTACGGACCAGCACCTTCACATCGCTGCCGCCCAGGCGGCGCGCGGTGCGGCAGCAATCCATTGCGGTGTTGCCTCCACCCAATACAATTACCCGCTTGCCAATAGCGTGTGTGTGTTCGAATGCTACATTGGCGAGCCAGTTGATGCCAATGTGGATATTTGCAGCACCTTCTTTGCGACCGGGAATGTCGAGGTCGCGGCCACGTGGCGCACCGGTGCCCACAAACACCGCATCGTAGCCCTGAGCCAGCAGATTGCGCAGACTTTTGACGTAATGGTTGAAGTGGCGATGTACACCCATATCTAAAATGAAACCAACCTCCTCGTTGAGCACCGCCTCGGGCAGACGGAAGGAGGGGATCTGACTGCGCATGAAGCCACCGCCGTTTTTCTGCTCGTCGTAGATGTGCAACTCGTATCCGAGGGGCGCGAGATCGCGGGCGACGGTGAGCGCAGACGGGCCTGCACCAACCAGCGCCACCTTTTTGCCATTGGGCGTGAATGGCCCTTGCGGCATCAGTTTTTTCACATCGCCCTTATTGTCGGCAGCAACGCGTTTTAGCCGGCAAATAGCAACGGGTTCATCCTCTACCCTGCCCCTGCGGCAAGCAGGCTCGCACGGGCGGTCGCAGGTGCGGCCCAGTACGCCGGGAAACACATTAGACTCCCAGTTGACCATGTAGGCCTCTGAGTACTTTTGCTGCGCAATAAGCCTGATGTATTCGGGAACGGGAGTATGAGCGGGACAGGCATACTGGCAATCCACGACCTTATGGAAATACTCCGGGTCTTTGATATCTGTAGGTTTCAATAGTTGTTGTTTTAACGAGGTGAAACAATACTTACTATGATCCTGAAACAGTCTTATGGAACGTATGCCGAGGCGCTATGTGTTAACCACCTCTAAGATAGTGAAAATTATTAATAAACCCAATATCAACGGGGAGCAAGGTCGTAAAGAGTAGTGGCGAGGTCTGCTGCGCAGGCGTGGTATTCTATGTCGAAACGGGGCGATCGGTAGTACCAACGTTTATCGGCGCCGGGCCTCCATTTGTCGCCACGAGTAGTAGTCTGCACAGGAGTGTACGCCACCTGATCCATATTGGTATCGTAAACCACCCAACGGCGGCCTTTGCGGGTATCGAAAGAATGTGCGCCCTCGTTGTCGCGGATGTGACCAATGGGCGGCATCTGGTGGTGAGCGTAGCCATATACCGCGATCAATACGTTCTTACGGTCTATTACAGACGGGAGCACGGTACGCCCTGCACTGTCTATGATGACATTTGTGTATTGGCCGGCGCGCACAGCAACGAGGTCTGTATCGAGGAAGTAATAAACGGGGCAAAAGGTAAAATGATCGCGAAAGTCGTTGCGTATGACCCGGTAAACGGCGCTCATATCGCGGTTGAGTTGCTCGAGGAGTTTTGGATTGGTACCCCGCTGAAGCATGGTTCGCCGGTTCTGCTCGGTGGAGAGCTGAACTAGCAGAATTTCGGGCTGATCGACCCGGTGCTGAGCCTGAAGCGCCCACGGGAGCAACGTAAGCATGATGATAATAATGCGGCGTAGAGGGTACATGCTACAAAGATATTGCAGTTAAAGACGAGAAAACGAGCAGCGACCTTAGCGAGCCATCATATATTGTTTTGATGAATTTTACGTACTCAACTGAGCTGCGAGCCGGGTTATGCTGCCATTTTATAGTTATCCACATAGTGGAGCAAACCACCTTTTAAAGGTGCCTGAGACTGCTTACCTTCGCTGCAAAATCAGAGCGTGCTCCGGTTATTCAGAAACAACAGCCCCTTTACGGTATTGGTACTATTTCTCTTCGCTATTGTAGTGAAGATAGAGGCGCTGCTGCACCCTGTAGCCCCCACGCCGGTTGCAGGTCACTTCCTGTATAACTATATGCTGCGGGCGATAGACGTTGTGTTCAGGCACAGTTCGTTTGCCTACACACTGCTCGGTATAACGGTATTGTTCCTGCAGTCGTTGTATATTAAAGACATTGCATCGCGACACAAGCTCTTTCCAAGAAACACATATATTCCTTCATTTGTATTTCTGCTACTGACATCTCTGTATCAGCCGTTCAATTTCTTTAATGAAACTATGGTGCTGAACACTTTGCTATTGGGGGCGGTGGATGTGATGTTCAGCTTCACGCAGACCACACAACCACGCAAGCTGATCTACAATGCCGGGTTCCTGCTGTGTATGGCCGCACTGTTCCAGTTCTCGTTGCTGGCGTTCTTTCTGCTGCTGACCGTGGGCATGGTAATGTTCCGGCCGTTTAATCTGGGGGAATGGAGCGTGGCACTGATGGGCTACATCACTCCATTATATTTTCTGGTATGTATCCTGTTTCTGGTGGACAGGTTCTATCTGCTGCAACAGTGGCCACATGTGGGTGTGTCCCTGTCTTCAAACGTAGTTTCGCCTTTTTACCTTATCGTCACTATAGCAGGAATCATCATATTACTGGGAACAGGCGTATATGCGATGCAGGAGAATGTGGCATTGAGCAACATATATGTGCGCCGCGACTGGACAGCCATATCATTTTACCTGATCATATCACTTCTGGTAGCGATCATTACCGATGTGGCGATAAAAAGCACGTGGTTGATAGCCATGCCCGGATTAAGCATAATTATATCTCACGGGCTTTTGCTTGAAAAGAACAAACGGTTTAGTAATTTTATCTTTTATTTTTCTCTTTTATTACTCTTATTCTGCCTTTGGGCAGGCAAATGACCTTCAATGAAATTCGGTATTATAGTTTTCCCGGGCTCGAACTGTGACCGCGACATGATGCACGCACTGAGAGACGATCTGAAACAAGAAACAGTGATGCTATGGCACAAAGACCGTGACCTGAGCATGTTCTCGACAAACGACTGTATAGTGCTGCCGGGCGGCTTTTCGTATGGCGACTATCTGCGGTGCGGTGCATTGGCAAGGTTCAGTCCGCTGATGGAGCAGGTGATAGATTTCGCCAACCGCGGTGGCAAGGTGCTGGGCGTGTGCAATGGTTTTCAGATACTGTGCGAAGCGGGACTGCTTCCCGGCGCGCTGCTGCAGAACGACCATCAGAAATTCACATGCAAGAATGTGTATATAAAGAGCGAAGGCACTAACAACCGCATAGGCGCGGCAGTGGGCACAAATGCACTTAAAATTCCGGTGGCACATGGTGAAGGACGCTACTATGCCGACGCAACCACACTGAAGCAGCTGCATGACAACGATCAAGTGGTTTTCCGCTACTGCAATGAACAAGGTGAGATACACATAGACTCGAACCCGAACGGAGCAGTGAACAACATAGCAGGCATCTGTAACGAGGGACGCAATGTTTTCGGGATGATGCCGCACCCTGAAAGAGCGTGCTCTGAGCCGCTGAACAACATTGACGGCAAGGCGATACTGATGGCATTGGCGCACAACTGATCTGTTTGAAATACCAATGGAGACCGAAAGTGGTTTCAGTTCATAAAACCTACATCAATGAGCCGTATATCGGCTCATTGATGTATAGTATAAGCCCGAAAAACGGTCCAAAACCGTATCGCTCCGGACGCAAACCAGACTTGTGCTGATACAAAACAAACGTTAAAAAGACGGCGATATGACTGAATTTACCCATCAGGAAAACTATATTGCACTGTCTTATATATTGCAAAACGCGTAAAAATGATAACAACCCTCCGCAATCTTGCCCTTACAACAGCACTTTCTCTTGCAGGTGTGATAGGATATGCACAAACAGGAGACCCGACCACCTGGAAGTATGAAGTGAAAAAAAAATCGGCTACCGAGTATCAACTTATCTATCACCTGAATCTGAAGAACGGGTGGCATATATGGTCCCTGCATCCGGGCGGTGACGGCTTTCAGATAGTGCCGGAATTCAGGATAGACAAGAATGATAAAGTGCAAGTGAAGGGACTGAAAGAGAATGGGAAAGCTACCACTACTCTTATGGATGGTGTGGATGGCAAAGTGACGTACCTAAGCGGGCAGATAGATTATGTGCAGGACGTTGTAGTGAAAGGCCCGACGAAAATAACCGGCAAACACACCTATCAGGTTTGTGACGACAGGCAGTGTCTGGCACCGGTGGACAAAAGTTTTGAATTTGTGATCAACTGATAATGTGGCAGGAACTGCTGAATATGCCCCCTGTTAGCAACAAAGAATAAAGAAGAATGTCACGTATGACGAAGCTGACCAAAATACTGATAATAGCCGTAATGTGCCTGTGGGGCGCAGGCAGCGCATTGGCGCAGATAACCAAGGATCCTACTACCTGGCAGATAGAGACGAAAAAGATCCAGGGTAACGAATATGAGGTGACCTTTCACCTGAAACTGGCGAAAGGATGGCATATTTGGTCGCTGACACCCGGTGGTGACGGGCTGCAGATACCACCTGAATTCAAATTCAGGAAAACTGCTGATTTTACCGTTTCGGGAAAAGTGAAGGAAAAAGGCCACAACATCACCGGGCCTATGGATGGGGTGGATGGTATTGTGACCTACTTTCACGACAATGTAGACTACACGCAAAAACTGACAATAGCGCGCAACACCACCATCAAGGGCATTTACACCTACCAGGTGTGTGACGATAAAATGTGTCTGCCGCCGAAGAACGTACCCTTTACAATTACCGTAACTGATGCCGGCGGGGCTCCTGATTCGGCAGTTGCAGATTCTGCAAAAGTTGACTCAAATGCTACTGCTGCCATTACTCCAAATAACAATACTCCCGCCGATACTGCCGCAAAAACACCGACACCTGATACGGCACCTGCAGAGGAAGACGGCAGCAAGTCGTTGCTGTGGCTATTCCTTGCGGCGATAGGCGGCGGACTTGCAGCTGTGATAACGCCATGTGTGTATTCGATGATACCTATTACGGTAAGTTTCTTTACGAAGCGCAGCAAGACCCGTAAAGAAGGCATCAGGAACGCGCTGTATTATTCGGCATCTATCATCATCATCTTTACAGTGCTGGGTGTGGCCATCTCTGCTATTTTCGGATCGAACGCGTTGAACACCCTTTCCACCAACTGGATCGCGAACCTTTTCTTCTTCTTCATCTTCGTTCTGTTCGGTATATCTTTCCTTGGAGCGTTCGAAATTACGCTGCCTTCTTCGTGGACCAGCAAAACTGACTCGAAAGCAGGAGTAGGAAGCTTTGGCGGCATCTTCTTCATGGCGCTGACACTGGCCATTGTATCGTTCTCTTGTACCGGCCCTATTGTGGGTCCGTTGCTGGTGTTAGCGGGCAAGGGCGGCATTGCCGGCCCTGCGGTGGGTATGTTCGGGTTTTCAATAGGTCTGGCATTGCCGTTTGCATTGTTTGCGATATTCCCCGGCATGCTGAATAAAATGGCATCATCGGGCGGCTGGCTGAACCAGGTGAAAGTGGTACTGGGCTTCCTGGAGCTGATGCTGGCACTGAAATTCCTTTCAAATGCCGATCTGGCACAGGGATGGCGCCTGCTGGACAGGGAAATATTCATAGCCTGCTGGATAGTGATATCGCTGCTGCTTGGTTTCTACCTGCTGGGCAAACTGAAACTGTCGCACGATGATGCTCCGGCAAAGAATCTGTATGGACAAGAGTATGTATCCATCTTCAAGTTGTTTATGGCTATTATCTCGTTCACGTTTGCAACGTATCTGTTGCCGGGTATGTGGGGCGCACCGCTGAACGGTATGAGCGCATTCCTGCCGCCGGTAGGAACTTTTGATTCGTTCGGTGGGGGCGTAGGTAATGCAGCACCTGCGCACAGCGCCAACAACAGTGAAGTGCACCCTGTTAAATATGTAGAGGAGATGAAAATATATGAGCCACCTGTAGTTAAAAACCTGGGACTCATCACCTACTTCGATTACGAGGAAGCACTTGCGGCATCGAAGAAGTTGAAAAAACCGATCATGCTCGACTTTACAGGAATCAACTGCGTTAACTGCCGTAAGATGGAAGGACAGGTGTGGTCGGACCCGGAAGTGGCAAAACGCCTTAAAGAAGATTTCATCGTGGCATCTCTTTACTGCGACTTCAACAGAGTGGATCTGCCTGAGAGCGAGCAGTATTTTTCGAAAGACCTGAACTCACAGATCATTACAGTGGGCAACAAAAACTCTGATCTGCAGGCATCAAAATTCGGTGCAAACTCGCAGCCGTTCTATTTCTTTGTTGATGAAAACGGCAATAAGCTGGCAGAAAAGGGATATAGCTATGACCCTGATGTAGCGAAGTTCATCAGACACCTGGACGGAGTAGTAGCCAAGTACAAAGAAACGCACCCGTAAGGGTACAAATAATATACGGATCGTTGGGCGGAAACATCTCTTGATATTCCACCCAACGATCTTTAGTTTTACAAGATGCCTGTAAGGATCCAACGTTACATTGCTTTACTGTCTGTGGTGCTTTTTGGCGGCAAGATGCTGGCCTGGTGGCTCACAGGATCGGTGACAGTACTTACCGATGCACTGGAGGGGATAGTGAACGTGGTGGCAGGTTTTTTGGGTCTTTTCAGTGTGGTAATGTCGGCACGCCCACGCGATACCAATCATCCATACGGGCATGGTAAAGTAGAATTCATTTCATCGGCTGTAGAGGGGACATTGATCATTGTAGCGGGGTTATTGATCATCTACGAGGCAATACATCAACTGATGACGCCGCACACTATCCAACACCTTGACATTGGATTGATGATCGTTACGGGGGCGGGCGCACTAAACTTTGCTGCGGGAAAGTATGCGGTAAGACAAGGCAAAAAGTTGCACAGCATGGTGCTGGAGTCTGCGGGAAGTCATCTGCTGTCAGATGCCTACTCTACCATAGCGGTGGTGGTGGGTTTAGGACTCTTGCTGGCAACGAACGGGAAGTACCCATGGCTGGATAGTGCAGTGGCTTTGGTATTTGCAGTAGTGACGATAGTGACCGGATACAGGGTATTGAGAAAATCGCTGTCGGGCATGATGGATGAGATGGATATGGGCACACTGGCAAAAGTGATAGATCTGCTGCAGAAAAACCGCAAAGCACAGTGGGTGGATCTGCATAATCTTCGCGTGATACACTATGGCGAACTGCTGCATATAGATGCCCACCTCACGCTCCCCTGGTATCAAAAGGTGGAAGATGCCGACCGAGAGATACACTCACTTGAAACGCTGATACAATCGCACTTCAGCAACAGAGTGGAATTGTTCATTCACATAGATAGCTGCATGCATTACCAGTGCCGACTATGCAGCATGCAGGACTGCCCCGAACGCAAAGAGGCTTTTGCCGAACAGCTGGAATGGAACACAGAGAATGTGTGGGCTGACGCCAAACACGGGAAAAATTAAAAACACATGCTGCTTTTCAAGAACATACACATACAACATTACACACAGCGATAACAAGCGCTTGCAGCACTGTGAGGTGCACCACAAAAACTACACGAAAGTGGTATTTCACTTGCTGCCTGAAATAACTATTTTTCGCAATACCGATGTTACGTCATCCATATTGGGGGTCGGTCACTACTAAAGAAACAACATGCTAAGAAACACATTTACGGCCCTTCTAATGGCCGCAACTATTGTAACAAGTGGTCAATCTCTACAGAAACCCAGCGTGCCGGAACCATCGTTAAAAATTGTGAAGACCCAAAAGACGAGATATGGCGCAGGCGCAGGATATATGGGGCTATTCGACTGGAATGTATCGGGAGGGTACATTAGTAAAGAACTGACCCAAACCGGGATGGCGACTCCGTCCTCTTCGGCCAGCGGCGGGTATGCAATGTTTCATTTGCAGGAGAGTGTACTGAGTAACTACTTTCTTGCCAAGAAGTACAAAAGGAACAAAAGAGTGAAGATCGGTCTGCAGAACACTTTTGATCTCGGAATGGCAATGGGCAGTGCAGCACGCAGATCGACAGAGATACAGCCGATAGATACGTTGGCAAGCGGATTGAAATTCTATGTCAATTATCAGTTCGGGATCGCGAGCGCGATCCGCATCACAGACAAAGTGGACATCGGCTATACCTACTACGCCTATTCTAAAACCTTGTTCTTTCCTGATACACGAAGCTATCACAAAGCGCGATTCCGCTATAGTCATCTGATGGCTGAATACTCGTTCGGCGGCGTGCAGGCCATAGAACTGAAATACCTGCGAGGGAAGAAAGGTTACTTCGGGCTTTCTTATTACAACTATGAGCAGCAGTTTAATGCGGCATACGCTTTTCCGCGCACAGTTAACACGGCATGGTATCAGCTCTCCATAGGAAGGGTATTTTAACGGGACTGTATCTACTTAACCATTCAAACATCAATCTGAGAAAATGAAAAACAAAATAGCAAAGATTCTGTTTGCGGCGGGAATACTTGGTTTGCCGACGGGAGGTCATGCGCAGTACCAAAAATCATACTATTCGGGCATGTACCAAAGTTATGTGCCGCCCGTAAAACCTGTATACTACCCCCCCTACAAACCGCCACCATACGTGAAGCCGGTGGAACCATACAAGGCGCCGACCTACAAATCAGACTACTACTACTCAAAGGACTCTTACACTCCATATAAATCGAAGAGTAGGGATGAGGATAGAGGCAGTCGGTCATCGGGCTACAAATCATCTTACTACAACAGCAGCAGCGACAGAGAAAAGGTGGTTGAAAACCCAGTAAAGAACGGCAGCCTTGCCCATACAAACGGAGACGTTTTCACGGGAGATTACAAAAACGATATGCCCTACAAAAAGGGAGCGATCACCAGTACAAACGGCGATAAATATGTAGGTGAAGTGGACGGCTGGAGCAAGAGCGGATTCGGGGTAATGACCTATGCTGACGGATCGAAGTACTCGGGGAACTGGTACTATAATAAACGCAGCGGTGCAGGCAAATTCTATGACGCATCGGGAAAATTGCTGAATGACGGGTACTGGAAGAACGATGTGTATGAATGCGGCTATACAGGCGAGTATAAAGACGGAAAACGCAATGGTTATGGTGTGGAGAAAGACCTTGATGGTAACACCTATGAAGGTGAATGGAAGGACGACAAGATGCACGGCAAGGGCAAGCGGTATAACAAGAGCGGCACCATCATCAACGAAGGCTTTTGGGAATATGGCTATTACAGCTATTTCTATGAGGGCGGGCTGGTAGATGGCAAACGCCACGGAAATGGCACCTACAAAGACAAATATGGCAATACCTACACCGGGAACTGGAACATGGGCGTAAAAGAAGGAACGGGCACTTATACATGGACCAACGGTGACACCTATTCCGGCAATTACAGTAATGATAAAAGAAACGGGGAAGGCACCTTTAAGACATCGGCAGGAAAGACCTATACAGGTACATGGCTGTATGATGAACGTGAAGGAAACGGCACCGAAACGAGCGCAAGCGGAAAGTATACCGGCCAGTGGAAGGCAGGAAAGAAAAACGGCCAGGGCAAGGAATATGCCGCTGACGGCAGTTTAGTGCGGGAAGGCTCGTGGGTAAACGACAAATGGAAATACAACTTCACCGGCGCAATGACCGGAGGCATGAAAAATGGCAAGGGTACTTATACCGATGACCTGGGGACGTATGATGGCATGTGGGTGAATGACAAGAGATCAGGAAGCGGCACGTATAAGGGCGCAGGCGGTGATACATATGAAGGCGAATGGCTGAATGACAAGGAAGAAGGAAAGGGCAGGTACACCCGCGGCACCACAACCTATGACGGAATGTGGAAGAGCGGCCGCAAGGCCGGGAGCGGCATTATGACCGATGAATATGGTAGGTATGAGGGTGAGTGGCTGGATAATCTGCGGCACGGAAGAGGTAAGATCACATGGAACTCGGGAGAAACATATGAAGGCGAATGGAAGTATGGACACATGGAAGGTGAAGGCACTTATACATGGCCCGAAGGCAAACAACCGACCGGCATGAACAATGTGACCAAATATGTGGGCACGTTCAAGAATGATATGTTTGACGGGTATGGAAAGTGCTACTCGGCCGGTGGTAAACTGGTGAAGAAAGGATATTGGGATGGCAACAAATTCAAAGGAAAGAAGAAACCGAATAAATAATAAGCGGGCATGAAGTTGCTGTGGATACCAATGATAGCGGTGTGTAGTTTCGGACCGATGGAAAGCATGGAGTGGCGAAGAGAATGCACGGAGGCTGCGGCTAACATAGCGAGCCCAGGCAACGCGGTGCAACACGGTTCACAAACGGAAGTGTTGATACTACTGTCGCCGGAATGCCCGATATCGCAGCAGATAACGGGCACCCTAAATGACGTATTCAGCAGGCATGGCAAAAGTTGTACGTTCCGTGGCGTTGTGCCGGGCAAACTATACTCCCCTACCGAGGTGGCTGCTTTCGTTCGAAAATATGAGTTACAGTTTCCTGTTGTGATAGACAGCAACTACTGCATCACAGAAACGCTGAATGGCAAAATAACCCCCGAGGTGTTTGTGTTACGCAATGATACTCTGCTTTACTCGGGTGCGATAGACAATTCGTACAGGGCGCCGGGGAAGAAAAATGCAAGAACAACCAGAGTGTATCTGCGTGAGGTACTTGACTCTGTAGTAAACAATAAATTGCCATCAACATCGCGGACCACACCGATCGGATGTCTTGTGGAACGACGACACAGTTGACCATGATAACAGCACCTACAACAAAGAGGTTCAGAGATCAGCTCATGCGGATCCTGTTTGTGGTATATATGCTCGTTACCGCACAGGCAATGAGCAAGGATGTTTCCTTTTACAAGGACATTCAGCCTATTATACTACGCAATTGTACCGGCTGTCACAGGCCCGGCCAGAGCGCACCATTTTCCCTTATCAGCTATAGGGATGTAGTGAAACATGCATCTATGATAAAGCAGGTGGTGCATACAGGCTATATGCCTCCATGGCAGGCAGACACATCGTACAGGAAATTCGTTGATCAACGTGTGATGAGCGCCGGTGAGATACAAACATTGACGGAATGGGTGGAGAACGGCTTGCAAGAAGGCAAGGAGAAAGACGGCACACAGATAACAGTGTATGACAAACCGTCGAACCTGGGCAAACCGGATCTTGTACTCAGCGCTAAGGAAGTATTCAGAGTTCCGGGAACGAACAATGATACGTTTGCGTACTTCGTGATGCCGTACACACTGCCAACAGATACAAACATACTCGCGTTTGAGTTTGTACCGGGCAATCCGGTAGCGGTGCATCATGCAAATACATGGGTATTTCCGGCACCGTCAGAGTACGACCGCATTTATGAATTTCCGGAACAGATAGCGCCCCCTGCACCCTTGCTGCTGCAGGAGTATACTCCGTCACTCAGCGAGATGTTTCTGTCGTTCGACAGCAATGTAGTACCGGAATACGAATTCTCTTACCCGGATTTCTTTCCAAAAGTTCCGCCACTTTATTACGATGGATGGGTACCAGGCGCGTCGGCAAGGACATGGCCAAAGGGATTCGGGTTCAAGATGCCAACGAAGGGCATTGTGATCATGCAGATACACTATGGCCCTACGCCGGTGCCGCTAACAGATCAATCGTCGGTGAATTTATTTTTTACAGCAGACCAGGTAGAGCGGGTAATAGAAAGCTACAACATAGGCACGGGTGGTGGCATTGCGGAACCTGAGCCGCAATTGCTTTTACTGCCCGATTCGGTACAGACCTTTGAGATAACAACGGAGATTACCGAAGATCAATCGTACATAGCGCTGAACCCACACATGCACTACCTGGGCAAGGAAATGAAGGCATATGTAGTGCAACAAAACGGAGATACGATTCCGCTGGTATGGGTAAAGAACTGGAACTTTAGGTGGCAGGAGTTTTACAAACCCGAACACCCCATCCATATCCCTGCAGGATCGACTCTGAAGGTTATTGCCACCTTTGACAATACCAGATCCAATCCAGATAACAGGTTTGATCCGCCAAAGACCATAAAGGGTGGATCTTTAAGTACCGAAGAGATGATGAGCCTGATAGTGATGAGTGTACGGTACAGGAAGGGAGATGAAGAAATTAACCTGTCTTCTGACCACCCCAACTTTACGAACGAGGAAATGAAGCCGGGGGATCGACACGACTAACGGAACTTCCTGTCCTTCTCATCAATGGCCAGATCATTGATGCTGGCGAAGCGTTTTGCCATATAGCCATTCTCGTCAAACTCCCAGTTCTCATTTCCATACGCACGGAACCATTGTCCGACATCATTATGGTATTCATATTCAAAGCGTACAGCAATACGATTGCCGGTGTGTGCCCAGTATTCTTTCTTCAGTTTATAGTCCTGTTCCTTCGTCCACTTTTCTTTGAGGAAGGCTATGATCTCCTCGCGACCACGCAGGAAAACGTTTCGGTTGCGCCACTCGCTATCGGGTGTATATGCCTTTGAGACACGCTCAGGGTCTTTGCTGTTCCAGGCGTCTTCCGCCATCTGTATCTTCTGCTTTGCTGTCTCCTCGGTAAATGGGGGCAAAGGATGTCTCGGCTCCATAATAAGTTAATTTATGAATATTATTTCAGACGGCTTAGCGCTCCTGTTCATTCCGGAGCTGCTTATCTACCTCCTCGTCATGGCGGCGCTCCAACTCTTGTCGCACCTGAGTTATGTGTTCACCCAGAGCAGGTTCAGGGCGCGCATCGCCAAGCAAAAGACCCCACTGACGCATGTGGCGCGACTTATCGAAAATGATCTTCAGCACTGCCATTACCGGTATAGATAAGATCATACCAGAGATATCGGCAAGGGCACCACCAAGCACTATACCTACTATGCTAACGAGTGCGTTGATGCGCACCTTGGAGCCAACAATGCGAGGCATTAGGATGTTGTTATCCAGAAACTGAACAAATGCAATGGTGCCAAGCACTGCCCATATCTGCCACAACTCCTGCGATGTAGTGAGTGTGAGCAACACCCCGATAAGATTGCCGATGAGTGCACCTACATAGGGAATGAGGTTAAGAATGGCGAATGTGACGCCAATGAGAATAGCGTGCTGTATGCCGAACAGCAGGAGCATGCCTCCCAACAATATGGTGAGGTAAGTGATCTGGATAAGCAGGCCCAGCAAGTAGTACTTTACAATAACCTCGGTCTCGCGCACCACTTCTTTCACCCGCTGGTGCTGTGTATCATCGAACCACATATAGATGAAATGAATGAGCAGGTTGCGGTAATAGAGAATGAGGAAGATGTAAATGGGGAGCAGACCCAAGAAGATAAAGATGTTACTTACCGAGCTGAAAGCATCGCGAAAATAGCCTGAGATGTTTTCAGAGAGGCCGGTGCCCTGCTGCTTTATGAGTGCCATCTGCTGCTTCATGGTGAAGTGTGTCTTCGCACTTATCCATTCGCTGAGGCTATTCCAATGTGCAGTAAGGTTTGTTTGAATGGCATCGAGATCGCTGAGGAACCCGCCTATCTGATACAACAAAAATGCAGTAATGCCCGATGCTATGAGTAACACCAGCACTATGCACAAAGTAATAGCGATCACCTCGGGTACACGACGGGCACGCAACCAACGTAGAACGGGCAACAGCAGCAGCGACAGAAAAACCGCCATCAGCAGCGGCATAATAACACTTTGCCCAACATTGATCACAACACCCAACGCGCACAAACCAAGAAGTTCAATTGAACGGCGCACTGTAACAGGCATGTCACTCATGATAGATCACCGATTTAATTTTCTACTCCGAAAGTACAACAATAAAACCCAAAGCGCGAATACGTGAAAAGCCCCCCTCATAAAAAGAAAGGCTACTCCTATTTATAAATAACGGAACCACACCTCTGTGGCGCCAAAGCCATACTTGCCACTCCACTCGTTCTTGTATCTGGCAACCTCGGGCACCTTCTTCAATGCGGCATGCACTTCATCGCGCAGCTTCCCCTTGCCAAGGCCGTGTATCACCACCATACGCTCCTGACGGTGCACAATGGCCAGATGAACATAACGCTGTAAGGTGCTAAGCTGTATCTGAATGATCTCGGCATTGGTGAGGCCACGTGTATTGCTAACCAGCTGCTCAATGTGAAGATCAAGCTCATGCACCGGGCTTTCAATATTTCGGGTAGTTACCGGCTCCACTACCGATCGACGAACAATGGGCGCACTAACAGGCTGCGGCTCTTCCTTCTTTGGCCCGAAACTGTCTATCAGGCAGTAGTCGAAAGAAGGACTGTTTCCCGCCAAAACATCGGAGATATGGCCGAACAGCTTAGCGGGCTTTATGCGTAATGTTCCGGCCTCATCCCCGTGTTCATCGTTTTGTATATCGGTAAGCTCCCAGTTGAAACGGGGCTGGTCATTCATGTCCTGATACTCGATCGTATGGAGATAGAGATTACCAAAGGCATGCAAGGAGCCCTCATGTGTAAACAGACTAGTCTCTTTAATGCGAACATCGTAGCAGAATCTGACGTTTACGGGCAACTCATTAAACAGATAGACCTTTACGTGGGTGGCCATCTCTTCCATATCTACCGTGCGAAACACAGGAATGAAGGAAAGATAAACGCCACGTGCCAAACGTTGCGGGCGTGCCAGCGGCTTCTCTACCGGGATCTGCTCGGCCGGCAGGGGCTTCTTTTTAACAACAGTCTTTTCGGTGAACCAACGGAGGTAGGGATGATCGACCTCTTCGAGGTAAACAGGAAATGCCGTACCGTTCACCTCAACCTCTATCAGCTGTTTATCGATAAAGGCGGTGACACGACCTTCTTCTCCTGTGCGCTTCAGCACTACCTTATCCCCTATTGAAAATTTCATATCAACCGTTGATCCTTCCGTTTATAAATTCAACCATCTTACGCACTGCCTTACCACGATGACTGATCGCGTTCTTGGTCTCGGGCGACAACTCAGCAAATGTCAGTTCGTAACCCGAAGGCACAAATACAGGGTCATAGCCAAAACCACCTGTACCGCGTTTATGCTCTAGTAGCGTCCCTTCGCAATTACCCTCGAAATAATGAACATCTCCGTTCCATATAAGACAAATAACCGCCTTGTAATAGGCCGCTCTGTCGGCAACACCATTCATATTGTACAGCAGATGCTGCAGGTTGGCCTCATCATCGCGCGAGCCGGAATAGTGAGCACTGTCTACTCCCGGCGCACCACCCAGATGGGGCACGCAAATACCGCTATCATCGGCAAATACACTCTTCCCGCAGAAATCATATACCGCTTTTGCCTTGGCGTGGGCGTTCTGTTCGAAGGTGTGCCATGGCTCAGGTGTATCTTCCGTAAACCAGATGTCCTGAAGGGAAAGTAACTGTACCTGTTGCAATATTTCCCTTATCTCACGGATCTTACCCTTATTGTTTGACGCGATAACCAATTCCATAGTTGAGAAGCGACAGTTGCCGCAACGCAAACTTACGCCTGTATTCACTAATAAATACACCGGCTGTATCGTACTTTTGTTACAGACTGAATCATATTGGCAATCGTAACACTCATAACAGATTTCGGGACGCATGACGCGTCGGCGGGTATGACCCGGGGCATTCTTCTGTCGACACTACACGATACCCGGATTATTGATGTGAGCCACGAGATACAACCTTTCCGCAAGGACATGGCAAGCTACGTGCTTCGATCTTCGTATCCGCACTTTGCGCCGGGCACTGTGCATCTGGTTCTGGTAGATGTGTATCACGACACTGTTCCACGACTGGTATGCGTGTACCATGGGGGGCATTATTTTATTGCACCCGATAACGGGATACTTCCGGCTGCCCTGGGGATGAATGTGTCAGACGGCAGGCTTTCTTTTGAACTGCAAGCAGGGAATTCATTTGCAGACTGGCTGTCAGCAGCCGCAAAGTGCGTATCTATGATCGCAAACGGCAGCGTTGACCAACTACCGTCCATCCGCCTTTCGCCTATGGAAAAGGTGGAAACAAAGAAAGAAGAGAAACAAGTAGATTCCAATGTGGATGTACAGTATGTAGATCACTTTGGCAATGCGGTAACCAATATACACAGGGAGTACTTCGAAAAAATGAACGCAGGCAACCGATTCCGGCTCGATATCATGCACGTTACCGAACTGAACACCATTTCTGACAGTTACTCTGATGTGCCCCCGGGCGAGCTGCTATGCAGGTTCAACAGAAACGGTCTGTTGGAGATCTGCGTGAATCAGGGCAGCGCTGCCAGCCTGTTCGGACTAAGAACCGGCGGCCAACATAATTATCTAAAAATCACGTTTGAATGATAGTACGTATAGTGCAAATGACTTTCAGGGCCGACAAAACAGATGAGTTTGTAGCGATGTTCAACGAACGCAAAAACCGTATCCGTCATTTTGATGGTTGCAGGCATCTGGAGCTTTGGCAAGACAAGAAGCAACCTGAAATATTTTTCACGTACAGCCACTGGGACTCAGAGACGGCATTGGACCACTACCGCTTTTCGGAATTCTTCAAGGAAACATGGGGAATTACGAAGGCTATGTTTGCAGCACCTCCTCAGGCATGGAGTGTTGTGCAGCGGTATGATGTAGGGTAAATCAATCACTATGTCTCAATCACTCAAAATAGTCACGTGGAATTGTAATGGGAAGTTTCGTGAGAAGTATAAAGAAATAGCGCAACTTAATGCAGACATCTACATTATTCAGGAATGCGAAAACCCGGCTCTTACAAACAACGACAAATACAAGACTTGGGCGCACAACCATATTTGGGTTGGGGCAAATAAAAACAAGGGACTTGGCGTGTTCCTGAGGGAAGACTTGAAAATGAAACCGCTTGAATGGGATTCCGCAGGGCTAAAATATTTCATTCGGTTTTGCATTGACAAAGAAATAGTGATAATTGCAGCTTGGTGCCATCATGCTGACTCTCCAACATTTGGCTACATCGGACAACTATGGAAATACCTACAACTGCATAAGGACAAAATAAAAAAAGGCATTATTGCAGGCGACTTAAACAGTAATGCAATTTGGGATAAATGGGACAGATGGTGGAATCATAGTGATGTTGTGCGCGAGTTAGCAGATGGCGGCATTTGTAGTATTTACCACCACCAAACAAATACCGAACATGGGAAAGAGGACATACCGACTTTCTTTCTGCAAAAAAATGCTCAAAAACCCTATCACATCGACTATATTTTCGCAAGCGAGATCTTGATTCCTGACAGGAGTTCGAACATGGAAATCGGGAAGCGGGAAGATTGGATCAAGTGGAGTGACCACATGCCAATTACAGCAACTTTGATCATCTGATATCTGAATATCACATACCCACCTTAGCCCTTAACGGGGCTGGTACGTCCATGCCCTTCTGTTGCATACTTCTGATCAGATTCCTCGCCTTGTCGGGCTGCTGCGTGTCCACATACAATAGCAGCAGATTGTTATGTGCCATTGGATTGTATAGGTCGCGCTGCAGGTAACGTTCCAGAAAACCTATTGAACCGTTCAGGTCTTTTTTCTCCATGGCCACGCGGGCGAGCAGGAAATCGCACTGCACATAATCTGAGATCTTTTTCTCCTCGAGTAAATATGGTTCTGACGCCAAAACGGAATCCTTGCGCTGCAACATCTCGGCCATGTAAAAATTGAGGTACTTTTCTTTAGGGTTCAACTTGTATGCCTTGCGGAATAATTGCTCTGACCTTGCATTTTCTGTCTTATCAAGACGTGCGGCCAGCATCATATTCGCATAGGCCGAGTTGGGTGATGTTTCGGCAGCACTTGTCCAGAATGTGAGCGGATCAGAGAAATTGTGCTGATGGCGCACATTCAGCAGCGCCAACGCACCACACAAAACACCAATAACGGCAGCACGCTGTTTCTCTGAAAATCTATTGTTTAGCAAAGCAGTATGTGGCAAAGCCAGCAGAACACCGATAGCCGGTAAATAGAGCCTATGTTCGAACGTCTGTTGGTTGAGCGCAGCCGGTACCAGCAAGGCAGGCATGAGGAACAACAGGAAGATACCCAGTGCTCCCGTCAGTGCCTTAAAAGACTCAGAACTTCGGTTGGATGAAAGCGCAACAAGAGCACCGAACAGAACGATGCCCATCAACCCGAAATACACGACAGTGTCCTCCTGAGTGGGGAACACACTCTGATTTACCGGCAAAAATACCTTTCCGATGTATTGTACAATAACAGTCAAACGATGCACCATATCACTAAACGCCGCGGCTGACCCTATGCCGGACGCTTGAATAGTTGCCGCAGACCGAGCGGCATACCAAATAAGGAAACAACCGGCCCACACGCCATACTGGACCAGCATGTTCTTGTCATTCCAGCGCACACCCTTATAAAACACCAACAAGCAAAAAGCGGATGGTGCAGCAAATACTGCGGTCTCCTTAGTGAAGAACGCCAGCAAAAGGAACAGCCCGGAAAACATCAACGACTTAGCTTTGCCTGATTCAGCATACCCCAGCGACTGATATAGAAAGGGAACTACGAACAAAGCCAGCAGCGTATCGTTGCGACCCGGTATCCAGGTAACGGCCTGAGTGAGCACTGGGTGCACCGCGAAAATCACGGAGAGATAAAATGAATTTACAGCACTGATCCCAAGGCGAAGCAGCAACTTGTAAAGCATCACTACTACGCCCATATGCAGCAGCACGTTCACCAAGTGATATCCGAAAGGCTCCTCTCCGCTCATCTGGTAGTTGAGGATCATTGCATCGGAGAACAGGGGGCGGTAATAGGGATCTTTAACGGCATCGAAAAGACCTCGTGAAAATGCAGCTATGAGGTTGGATGTGTCCTCATTAAATGCTCTGAATTCTTTAATGAATATTGTGTCATCCAGCTCGGTAAAACCCAGAGATAATGAAGGCAGATAAACCAGCAACACTGCGGCAACAAGCATCAGCAACGGATATGGAATACGAAATGCACTACCCGCATCAGCAGTAGCTATTCGTTGGTTAGATTGCTCTACGGCCCCTGACTGTCTGGTTTTATTCTTGCTCACTTTAAACGGTGTACCAACAAATGTATTAAACGGTGGCGACACGCACAACACCATTCCGTGCATAAAAAAAGCCGGCAATCTTATTGCCGGCTTTTTCTAAATGACGTAGTTCAATTAGTCTGCGATAGTTATCCTTGCAGTATGCCTGCTACCGTCAGCGGCAATCGCTGTGAGCAGATAAACACCTGCAGGCTCATTAAGAGACACATTTACGTTGGTATTGTTAACAGCAGTAAATTCTTTTACTGTTTGACCGGCTATGTTAGTGATCACCACTTTAGCCTGCTCGTTGGCAACACCGGATATTTTCACTGTCAGCGTACCCTGAGATGGGTTAGGGAACACATTAAGCGAAGTGCCCTCTGCAGCTACACCATTCACACCTGAACTTGCACCATGAAGAGCAACTGTAAATGTCTTAGTAGTTGAGCCGCAAGTGTTGGTTGCAACATAAGTGAATACAGATGTACCTGTATCGATCACAACGAAGAAGCCGTAACCGATAAGTGGCGTCATTGCCATGTTGTTGGTTGACCATGCACCACCAGCCGGAGAGCCGATGAGTGTGTAAGATCCGCTGAGCGCAACAGAGGCAGGACCAGTGATAGTTACGTCCGGACGATCGTTAACGTAAACCGGCTTCTTAATAGAAGACCTTCCGAATGCAGTAGTCACGTAATATACGACTGTGTCCTTACCCAGTTCTACGCCTGTAAGTTTACCAGTTGTATCATTGAACATTGCTACTGTAGCGAGTGTATCTTGCAGGCTAACCCATGTACCACCGGCAACTGAAGATATCAGAGATATAGTGGAACCGACACAAACTGTATCAGGACCGGAAATAGTTCCAGGGTTAGGAAGCGGCCCAACGTGCATTGGTGAAGTTGCGGAAGTAGTTCCGCAAGTGTTGCTAACCGTGTACGTTACTGTAGTAATACCTGTGTCAATACCTTTGATAGTGCTTCCTGTTGTAAACTTAGCGATCATAGTATCGGCAGATACCCATGCACCACCGGGAGTAGCGTTTGTGAGAACAAGGAATGAATCGATACCTACGCTGTCGTTACCGCCTATTGCTGCTGCAGGAACTTCAACAGTGATCGTGTGTGTTGCATATGCCGCACCACAGCTGTTAGACCGGTAGTAAGAGATAACTGAAGTACCCTGAGCAGTACCTGTTACAAAACCTGAAGCATCGACCGGAGCAACTGAAGGATTGCCGCTAAGCCACATGCCACCTGATACTGATGAAGTAAGATGGATCCATGAGCCAGAGCAGAGAGCAGAGGCACCAGTGATAGTGCCGGTTGAAGGCAACACCTCTACAAATACTGACTTAGTAGAAACGATAGAACCACATGCATTTGTGAACGTATGCGTTACGATATCAGCACCGGCAGAAACACCTGTTGTAGCACCACCCGGAGCAACAACCACATTTCCTGCTGCTGTAGACCATGTAGCGGTTCCGATAGAGTTGTTATTTACGAGTGTAATAACGTTGCCGACACAAACGTGAGTTGGACCGGTTGTAACTGAGAAAGTAACAACAGTGTCTACCCTTGAATTGATCTTAGATACAGACAGACCGCAAGTGTTGGTAAACGAGTATTTGATCGTATCAACACCGAACGCACGGCCTTCCAGAACACCCAATGGGCTCACTGTGTCGATGGCATGGTTCACATTGCTCCATGTACCACCGGCAACAGAACTGGTGAGTGTGATGGTGCTACCAACACACACAGGAGTCATGCCGCTGATAACGCCTGCAAACGCAGTGTCAACAGTAAGCATTGCCGCTGCAGATGTGTCTTTTCCTGTACCATTAGAAACGATAGCACGGTACCAATAGCCATTCTTTGCAACAGAAGGGATCACCGCGAGTGTGTCGTTTGTTGCCCAGAAGTAGGAGGCGCCATTAAAAACAGTATCCCATGATGTACCTGCATCATCAGAATACTGCCACATGAAGGAAAGAGGAGTTGCACCGGTTGCCACCACGTGGAAATAAGTGGTGTCGTGCGCACAAATGGTGCTGTTGGCAGGGTCTGTAGTTACCACCGGAGCCTGTGCATTAGCTTTTGCAGCGAAAAGACTGAGACAGAACGCCAGCAGACTTGATAAGTAAACACTTTTTTTCATGTTCGTTATTTTATTTTTCCTATGTATTAAGTAATCATCACCCTATTGTTATAGAATTAACAAACCGGGCTCTGGTTCAGATAACAATAATCAGGCAAATCTAATCATTTCAAATCAAATTTTAACAATGCCTGTATTGCAATATTCATATAATTTGTTCAATTATGCGAAATGCAAATACATCTCACACAGGCACTTATTTGCCGCCTGACGCCTTTTTCAGGCTGTCTATTTTCATGTCGCTCACCAACCCGTCGGCCGGGGCATCGAGCGTGTTGCGTTCGTCTTTGGTGAACACAAGCCTGCCTGTTTTGAGCAGATTTCCTTCTCCAAAGATCCGAAGTGCCATTGCACCTACCGCCACTGCCTCTTTTTGCCTTTGCTCCTCGGGCAGGTCGTACATACCGGGCGCGCCTAACACCACTATCAAGTGCTCCCTGTCCTCGGGTTTAATGTGCACAGCGCCCACTTTCCCGGGATATGCAGCGAACACGCTGTCCTGCAACTGTTGCATATAGGCCATATCAGATTCTTCGCGACACGACGCAATAGAAACAACCACGGCCAGTGCCGTTACGTAAATAGCAGTTTTATTCATATAAAGTTTTCTGAAAATAAATATACAAAGAAATCGCTAACCGGCGATGCCCAAGACGTCTTTCATTGTAAAAACTCCTGTTTTGCCTGCCAGAAATTCGGCAGCCAGTACGGCTCCCTGCGCAAATCCCTTACGGCTATGTGCCGTGTGAATGATATCAATGGTATCGATAGGAGAGCTGTAACTTACCATGTGGGTGCCGGGCACCTCGCCTACCCTATGGGCAAAAACAGGAAGTGACTCGGGTGAGTCTGCGCCATCCAACTGCCAGTAATTCTTGCTGTTTAACCGGGCAATGATTTGCTCGGCTATGGTGATCGCGGTGCCTCCGGGTGCGTCTTTTTTATGAACGTGATGGGTCTCTTCCACTTTAACGCCATATTCATCGCGCCCCTGCATAAGCGAGGCCAACAACTTATTTACCTCAAAAAAGATGTTGACACCCACACTGAAATTAGAAGCATGGAGAAACCCTCTGTTTTGCGCCAGCGCCAATGCATTGGCCTCAGCAAAGTGATCGTTCCAGCCAGTGGAACCGCTTACCACATTAACGCCCGCCTCCAGACAATCTTTCACGTTTACCCAGGCAGCATGCGGACCGGTAAATTCAATGGCCACATCGGCCTGCGCCAGATTAGCCACCGTAAGTTCTCCCCTGTTGGCACTTGTGATCCTCAGTACCACCTCGTGACCACGACCCACGGCGATCTCTTCGATCGCCTTTCCCATTTTACCGTAACCGATAAGTGCTATTCTCATGATCAGAGGTTCATTTTGCTCATGATACGCTCTAAGTCCTCGTCATTGTAGAACTCAATAACGATCTTACCTTTTCCGCTCTTTTTGCGGTCCAGCTTCACCTTTGTTGAGAGGTGCGATGCCATATTGTCTTCAATGCGTTTGTATGCTACAGGTAGTTTTGCTGCAGAGCCCTTTGGTGCGATAGGAGCGGCATCATTTGATGACAGCTCTTTCACCATTTGCTCTACCTGCCTTACCGACAGACCGCGTTGTATGATCTCGCGATAAACGTACAATTGCTGCTCTACATGATCTAAACCAATGATGGCACGTGCATGCCCCATAGTGATCTGGCTATCGCGAACGGCTTTCTGAATATCGGGAGGCAATTTCAGCAAGCGAAGGTAGTTCGCCACAGTGCTGCGCTCCTTTTTCATCCGCTCAGAAACCTGTTCCTGTGTTAATCCACATTCATCCATCAACTGGCGATAGCTGAGGGCGATCTCTATCGCGTTCAGGTCCTCGCGCTGCAGGTTCTCCAACAACGCCATCTCCAATATACCCTGGCTATCTGCCGTGCGGATGTATGCGGGGATATCGGTGAGTCCGGCGATCTTTGACGCACGCAACCTGCGCTCACCGCTGATAAGCTGGTAAGACGATGGCCCGGTCTTGACAACAGTAACCGGCTGGATAACATCGTGCAATTTGATACTTGCCGCGAGTTCCTGCAATGGCTGTTCGTCGAAATCTTTCCTTGGCTGCTTGGGGTTTACAGTGATCTGATCGAGCGGGATGCGTGCGATCGTGTTTGCATTCTGACCCGAAACGGCAGGCACTCCTTCTTTGGGGGCTTGCATCTCGTCATCAATAGTATCGAGCAATGCCCTGATACCCTTTCCGAGCCCTTGTTTTTTGTTGATCTGCGACATTTCTATATTGTAGGCAGCGTAAATGATCTTGTGTATGAATGAACTGAATAAATGCGGATACGAACTACTGTTGACGTCCGCCTATACGGTATTATTCTGTTTCAAAAATTTTATCCTCGTTCTTTATCTTGGTCATGTTGTTCTTCTGCAAGATCTCCTTGGCCAGATTCAGGTAGTTAACCGCACCAGTGCTTTCGGCATCGTACAGTAAGGCAGGCATACCGAAGCTTGGCGCCTCGCCCAAACGGGTGTTCCTGTGGAGGATCGTATTGAATACCAGGTCTCCGAAGTGATTCTTGATCTCTTCAACAACCTGATTAGACAGACGCAAACGACCATCGTACATGGTCATCAGAATACCCTCGATCTTCAGTCGTGAATTGATCCTTGTCTGAACGATCTTGATCGTATTCAGCAATTTACCCAATCCCTCAAGAGCGAAATATTCGCACTGCACGGGTATCACCACACTGTCGGCAGCAGAGAGCGCGTTGACAGTGATGAGACCCAATGACGGTGAACAATCTATGATGATGAAATCGTAATTAGCGATCACACCTTCCAGCGACTTACGCATCACGTGTTCCCTGTTGGGCTGGTTTATGAGCTCTATCTCCGCACCTACCAGATCGAGATGACTGGGCAGTAAGTGAAGATTTGGTGTTTCAGTCTCTAAAATAACCTGTGCTGCAGGCGTTTCGTTGACCATGCAATCGTACAGACTTATCTGGATGTTCTTGAGATCAAAACCGTTGCCGGTGGTGCTGTTTGCCTGCGGATCTGCGTCTACAAGCAGGGTTTTATATTCCAGCACTGCGAGGCTGGCAGCGAGGTTGATGGCAGTAGTAGTTTTCCCTACACCACCCTTCTGATTTGCTATTGCTATTACTTTTGCCATTTTCTCTTGATTCGTTTTTTTGGGTATTGGTTCTACAGGTAAATAACCGGGTCTGCCTCAACTGATATCTTCGCGCTCCTATAATTCTATTGTTTCCCCAATGGCAGGTAAGATCAGCTCTTTTCCTGCTTTTCGGAATGCCTCCTTCGCCTTTTCGTGGTCGATCATGATATATCCGAACGTGTCGAAATGAACACCGATCACCTTTTTGCACTTGATCATATCTGCCGCTATAAGCGCATCATCCACATCCATAGTGAAATTTCCGCCGACAGGCAGAATAGCTACATCCGGCACCGCATAAAACGGAATAAGCTCCATGTCTTTTGTAAGCGCGGTATCGCCGCTGTAATAGAATTTCTTTTCAGTATCGTGAAACAGGAATCCACCCGGATTGCCACCGTAAGACCCATCGGGCATACTGCTGCTATGTTGTGCAGGTGTGTAGTGTATCTTGCCAAACTCGAAACGGGCAGGTCCGAAGTTCATTGGGTGTACGTTCTCCACGCCATTCTTCTGAGCCCAGGCAACCACTTCCCATGAACTGATCACCTTTGCTCCGGTGCGTTTTGCAATATCAACGAGGTCTGCAACATGATCGACATGCCCGTGTGAAACCATGATATAATCAGCCGTTATTGTTGATGCATCAACAATCCCTTTCGTCAATTCGTTGCCCGAAATAAAGGGGTCGAATAAAAATTTCTTACCGCCTGTTTCAACCATGAAACAAGAATGACCAAAGTATGTAAATTTCATTTAATGTAAATTGTGGAATACCTATGCAAATTTAAGTTTTGCATAGCCAAATCCAAAATAAGTGAAGGTTAGTTTTCCCCAGTTTAGCTTTTATCTACCGAATAGGCACCAGCACCTATGAACATGAGCCCGAAAAAGACCGAAGCGAGCTCCACAGCGTGGTTGATCTCTGCGATATGGTAGATATTTGTGTATTGCGACAGCGCCGCAACAATGAAATTAATTACAAAAAGTGCACATACGAGCCGAAACCAAAGTCCGAGTATGCAGAACAGGCCACCGATCGTCTCTGTGACGGCACACATAAAGCCCCAGAAGGCAGGCCAAAAGTGAATGTGCAACTTACCCATTGCACCTCCCAATTCGGTCCAAACCTGTGGGCCACCTATCAATTTGTCTTTACCGTGCAGTATCATCATGGCACCGAGGCCGATACGAAGGACCAAGAGACCAAAATTCTGATAGCGCCCCAATTTTCCGAAAATTGCCATACCGGGATGTTTGTGTAAAGATAGTTGCTTTAACGGCTTTTAGCGGGTAGCAGAACCGGATTTATGTTCGTGCATGGAGTGGGTAACGAATTCGCTGATCTCTCGCCTGAAACGGTCATCTGAGAATCTGAGGGCATTTTCCCTTATTCCGGCATTATCATTGAGCGGATTGGCTTCAAGACGTTTTACTGCGTCGATGACCGACTGTTCGGTCTGCTCTGCAAACAGATAGCCGCTCACGCCGTCCACCACCGTCTCGCGATACCCGCCATAATCCAGAGCAAGTACCGGCGTGCCACATGCCTGTGCTTCTACACACATGATGCCAAAATCTTCCTTGGCAGCAAAAATGCAAGCCCTCGCCTCCTGCATATAGCATATCATCTCGGCATCATCTTTGTACCCCAGCCATTCTATATTCGGGTGACCTTGCAGCATTTCATCAAAACCTGAGGCACCCCACCCCTCACCGATAAGGATGAGTTTCTTATCGGGCATCTGCTGAAACGCCCTTATGACCATATCGATCTTTTTGTACGGTACAAACCTGCCGGGACACATGTAGTAGTCTTTACGTGGACCACTGTGCAATTCAAACCGACCGGTGCGCACCGGCGGGTATATGACCACCGAGTCTCTGCCGTAACTACGCTTTATACGTTGCTGAATGTGCTTTGAGTTGGCAATAAAGAAGTGAACGCGAGAAGCGGTGGCAACATCCCACCTTTGCAACCATTCCACAAACTTCCTGTACAGCCACGATCTGCCCATCGGATGACCTTCCGCATAATCGTCATACATATCCCAGATGGGACGAAGAGGAGTGTGGCAGTAACAAATGTTCGGAATAGACGGATCGCTGTGAAATCCTTTCGCCACGGCATGGGAGGTTGAGATCACCACATCATATCCGCGAAGACAGAACCGGCCCATGAGCCATGGCATAACCGGCAGAAAATAGCGATAGAATTTTGTGATCCCCGGCACAAACTGCAGTAATGATGTTCGCACCTTTCGTCCTTTCAGTATTGACTGAGTGGGGCCGGGACCAAACTTATTGAACAAGGCATAAACATCAACCTCATCGTTGCGGTAAACCTCCAGGATCTCACCGGCCACCTTCTCGGCGCCGCCGTTGGCGTTAAACCAGTCCTGAACAAAAGCCACCTTCATTTGCAGTGCAATTTAGCGGTTTTACGTCTGCTTTCCGACAAAAAGCGTGCTGTTACCGACAAGAAGAATGAAATTAGCGCGTGCATGCGTAGTTTTGCCGCACATGAAAAAAGACACCTCCTCTATCCCGTTCTCGTCCTATCAGAAATTCGTTATTCTGATCATTGCCCTTACACAATTCTCAGTCGTACTCGATTTTATGGTCATGTCGCCGCTGGGCGATATGATGATGAAGTCTATGAACCTCACACCATCTCAGTTCGGACTGGCAGTTTCAGCATATGCCATCAGCGCCGGTCTATCGGGACTTCTCACAGCGGGCTTTGCTGACCGGTTCGACCGCAAGAAACTCTACCTGTTCTTTTATGTAGGCTTCATTGCAGGCACCTTCCTATGCGGAATGGTGCATACGTATCCGCAATTGATTGCTGCCCGAATCTTTACCGGTCTTTTCGGTGGGGTGATAGGGTCTATCGCAATGGCGATCATAACCGATCTATTCGACCTTCACCACCGCGGGCGTGTAATGGGCTTCATACAAATGGGGTTCGGAGCCAGTCAGGTACTGGGCATTCCCATAAGCCTGTATATAGCCAATCACTGGGGCTGGCAAATGCCCTTTATGATGGTTGGGGCGTTGGGCATTGTTATTGCAGTTCTTATTCTGTCTAAAATGAAACCGGTGTCACATCACCTCTCACTGCAGACAGATAAGAGCGCATTTTTGCACCTGTGGCACACATTAGCGAAACGCAAGTACCGGATAGCGTTTCTGACCACAGCACTCCTATCCATCGGCGGATTTATGATGATGCCATTCGGCAGCGCATTCGCTATCAATAATCTGAAACTCACTAACGAACAATTGCCAATGTTATTCATGGTATCGGGCATTGCTTCTCTGGTCATTATGCCATTGATAGGGAAAGTAAGCGACAAGATGGATAAGTTCAGAGTGTTTACGATTGCAACCACATGGATGTGTGTAATGGTGGTTATCTACACGAATCTGGGCCCGTCGGCACTATGGCTGGTTATACTGCTTAACGTATTGATGATGTCAGGAGTAATGGCCCGGATCATACCGTCTTCAGCTTTGGTATCGGCTGTACCTGCTATGGCCGACCGTGGGGCATTCATGAGTATCAATGCCTCGCTGCAACAGATAGCGGGCGGAATCGCTGCAGCCTTCGCAGGCATCATCGTAGTACAAACGGACAAAACCAGTCCGCTGCAACACTACAATACGCTCGGCTACATCATTGTCGCCATCTCAATTTTGAGTATGTATATGTTGTTCCGGGTATCGGCCATGGAAAAAGACACGCTCAAGGAAGAGAAACTGTAACTACTATCGTTTCATTACGGTGAGTGCCACTGTCCCGACTGCATCGGCATAACGAACAACATACAACCCAACGGGCAATTCGTGGAGTGGCACCTTAATTGCACCTGTCCCGGCATAAGCTGCCGATGCAACCGTTGCCCCCAATACATTAGTCACATTAACAGTAGCCCCTTGCTGCGCTCCTTCTATTACCAATATATTGTGTGCGGGGTTGGGATAGATGCTAATACTCCTTGAACCTGCCGTGTATTCATTCACACCCAACTCGGGCAGGGGATTATGATACACATTCCATGCAGTGTCTGTTACCGTATTGAGGCCACTTAAATTTACAGAAGGACAACCACCGGCAGCGGCACTTGCAACCAATGCATACACCAGCCGTTCCTTCTGCCCTGCGGGCAAAGGGAAACTACGTGTCGCCATTACTATTCGTCTGTCTCCGGGTATGTTCGCCTTTTCACATTCGCTGGAATCACCTGTCACCGAAGGTATACCCGAATACACGTAATCAACATCCACGCCATTCTCCTGAAAATGAGCACCGCTGCGCATTCGTGCACGCATGTAATTATCGTACTCGGCAGGCAACACCGGATTGCCCTGTGTAGAAGCATCATTGTTGTAGTTTGTGAAACTTCCCAATGGGACGAAAGTGGCTCCAACATCTCCGGGCACCCTGATCATCGTGATGCCCGATGCAGGCGGGTTCATTCCATAAGACCCGGGCGGATGACCAGCTGAAGCACCATCATCATTGGTAGCATTATATACGATACCCATACGGCGGGCAGAATCGAAACAGATATAGTCATCGAGATAATAGCCGAGATCCACATCATCCCAAACAGCCATTCTGAACTGACTGTAATCTACCGACGAACGATTATCAATGGTGTAGTCGTAATACACCACATTGTCTATCGGTGTCGATCTTTTGTAGGCATAAGCCATGGCACGCACCTCCACCTTCAGCGGCACTCCATTCGTTTCGGTATGGGTGGGACCATTGTCGCTGAACACCCACCAAAGGACCGCGTCACCTCTGAAATCGGGATACTCACCATTGAGCGGCTCATATATGCCATCTCCATCCAGATCCACAAACGGGGCCATATCCCGGTCAACGGTCAATGGTGCCCCTGCCTTACCTGCGGCATACACATTTCCCTTGCCCGGCCACGAAAGTATTGAAGTAGGTGTGCTGGAAACAGAACGTGCGGTATTGGCTTTGTGATACGCTATCTCGTCTCTGGTCACCTTCCAAAGCTTAGCCCATTTTGCCGATGTAGCGTAATCAAGCATGCCTGACACATCCAATGGCCCCGGCCAGTAGTCTGAACCTGCCTGTCTATAAGTTTGCGCTGCAACATGCAGATCACCTGCCGGATCTAACGCACCCATCCAAAGTGCGGAAGCGATATGCAGACTCCTCTGATCGTTTGCCGGAAATTTACAATGCGGCTGGTAAGTACCGGGATCGAACCACATGTCGCCGTGCACCATCATGCGCACGTTCAGGTTGTTTACATTCAAAGAATCACGGTCATTGAAAGGCGTTTGCGCGTGGGTGTGAGCAGCGGCAAACAAAACGATAGCAGTGTACAGGTATCTCATGTTCCATAATTTGGTTGTATCTGTAAAGACGAGGAAAACACTACCAAACTTGGGACTGCAAGGCAATTTCTTTTAAAATACTTCTTTTTCCTTGTTCTGCTCCACGGCAGTGTACAGATCAAAGTAGGCGCCTCCGGCCGCTATCAACTCGTTGTGATTACCTCTTTCCTTCACTACACCTTTATCCATCACAAGGATCTCATCAGCCTTGCGGATAGTAGAAAGCCTGTGCGCGATCACGATAGAGGTACGACCTTTTATTAGCGTATCTATGGCGTTCTGTATCAATTGTTCACTCTCACTATCAACCGAAGAGGTTGCTTCATCCAGTATGAGTATCGCCGGATCATACAGCAAAGCTCGTGCAAACGAGATAAGTTGCCTCTGCCCCTGTGACAGACTATTGCCACGCTCCATGATATTGAAGTCGTAACCGCCTGGCAACTTCATAATGAAGTCGTGTATTCCCAGCATCTTGGCAACCTGCTCTACCTTTTCGCGGGAGATGTCAGCATTACGCAGGGTGATATTATCTACTACGGTCCCCGAAAAAAGGAACACATCCTGCAACACAATACCTATTCGGCCGCGCAAACTGTAAATGTCATATTCGGTCAGCTTGCTGCAGTCTATAAGTATCTCACCACTCTCAGTCTCATACAGTCGGTTCAGAATACTTATCAGCGATGTCTTTCCCGCACCCGTATGCCCCACAACAGCCATTGTCTTTCCCGCATCCAACCTGAAAGACACACCTCTCAGTACCGGCACACCGGGTTTATAGCTGAAATGTACGTCTTTGAATTCGACCCGGCCGCGCAAACCCGTTGCAGATAACGCGCCGTTGTTATGCAGATGCTCCTCACTGTCCAGTACAGCAAAAACACGTTCTCCGGCTATGACACCCATTTGCAGCACATTGAACTTATCAGCCATCATGCGCAGCGGCCTGAAGAGCAGGTTGAGGTACAATACAAAGGAGATGATATCGCCGGGTGTTGCGGCGAGGTTCATGATCCTTGATGCACCATACCATACCAACAGACCAAGCGACATCGCCAAAATGATCTCCACCATGGGAAAGAATACCGAATAGGCAAAAATGCCCTTTATGTTGGCATTTCTATGCTCGGTGTTGATGGCGTTGAACTTCTTCATCTCTCCGTCTTCGGCGGCAAATGCCTGCACAATGTACATGCCTGTAAGGTGTTCCTGTGCAAATGCGTTCAGCGCGGCCACTGCATTACGTACCCGCTGAAACGACTTGTTCACTGCCTCTTTAAACCACCACGTTGCAATAATGAGCAGCGGGAAGGTTGCCAGACATACCAATGTAAGCCGCCAGTCGGTTAACATCATCACGGTGATGATGGCAACTATGGTGAGTATATCGGCCACTATGCTGATGATACCCTCTGAAAAGATATCGTTTATAGACTCAATATCGTTTATGGTACGGGTAGTGAGTGTTCCTATGGGCGTGCGGTCATAAAATGAGATATTCTGAAACAACACCTTCCTGAACACAGAGTTGCGCATATCATTCACAACAGTCTGGCCCAACCAGTTTGCTTTGTAGCTGAACAGGAACCTGAGGGCACTTTCTACGATCAGCAATCCGAATTGGATAGCGCTGATCCATATCAGCCCTTGCATCAAATTGTTGCTGATATACTTATCAACAGACATCTTGATGAGATATGGCCTTAGCGGCGCAAGTAGCGCCAGCACCACACCCAACGTCATCACCAGATACAATGTTCGGCTATAAGGTCGCGTAAATGAAAAAATACGCTTCAATAGACCTAAGTCGAAACCCTTCTTCTTATTTTGTTGCCCGCTCACCTACTGTCTATTGTTCTTCTTTTTCGGCCATCAGATACGCTTTGATAAAGTCATCCAACTCACCATCCATCACGGGCTGTACGTTGCCTACCTCAAAGTCAGTACGGTGGTCTTTGATCATTTTGTATGGATGGAATACATAACTGCGTATCTGCGACCCCCACTCTATCTTCTTCTTGTTGGAATTCGTGGCATTGAGTATCTCCTGACGTTTCCTAAGCTCTTCTTCGTAAAGGCGGCTTTTCAGCATCGTCAATGCTTTTTCCCTGTTCTCCCCCTGTGTACGCGCTTGCTGACACTCCACTATAATACCTGTAGGAATGTGCTTTAATCGCACAGCTGTCTCCACTTTGTTCACGTTCTGTCCGCCGGAACCACCTGACCTGAAGAAGGCCCATTCCAGGTCTGAAGGGCTTACCTGAATGTCTATAGTATCATCGATAAGCGGATACACAAATACCGACGCGAATGACGTGTGCCTGCGCGCGTTTGAATCGAATGGCGAGATGCGCACCAGACGGTGCACGCCACTCTCGGCTTTCAATAATCCGTAAGCGAACGCTCCGTCAAATTCCAAGGTCGCTTGTTTGATACCAGCGCCATCGCCGTACTGCACGTCAACCTCACTCACCTTCCACCCCTGCTTCTCGCCATACATCCTGTACATACGCATCAGCATCTCCGCCCAGTCCTGACTCTCTGTTCCTCCTGCACCACTGTTGATGACCACCATTGCCGGCATTTCATCTTCAGGCGCGTTGAGGGTACTCTTGAACTCGAGCTCGCCTATCTCTTTTATCGCCTTATTGAAAGTCTCCTGAACTTCTTCTTCTTTCGCTTCACCTTCTTTCCAGAAATCAAAAAGCACCGCGAAATCCTCCACGGACGCCTTTACCTTGTCGTAAAATTCAGTCCAATATTTATCGATTTTTATCTCCTTAAGGATTGCTGTGGCACGGGCATTATCATCCCAGAATCCGGGCGACAGGGTCAATTGCCGGTCATTTTCAATTTTGGCCAGCCTGTCGTCGATTCGCAGAAAGCGATGCAGATGTTGGATGCGTTCCCGCATCTCTTTCAGGTTCTCCTGTGTCATAGGGCGCAAAGGTACGTGTAAAGGCGCAACCTGCCTACCGCGCGACCACTTCCGGATTGGGAGATCGCATATATCGTCAACGTGCCAGCAACCTGTTCTCGCCGCGTTCGACCACCTCAAAACCGGGGAACACCTTCCCGAACATACGTTGCACTAACAACCATTCATTCCATTCGTTCACCATGTAGTTCATAGCTATGTGCCCGTTCGGCTCCAACAGATCTTTACAGCTATTCAGAAACGCCTCTCCATAGACAAATGGTGGCACATATCGCCCGTTGAAGACATCTATAAAAATGAGATCGAATTTTCTGTTGCAGGAACCAACAAAACCGGCTGCATCGGCACAGATCGGATCCAGACTCGCTCCATCAGGTGCAAACTCCATAGCCCATTTTAAAATCTGTTTGTCAGCTTCAACCAGCACGAAGTGAGGCTTGTAACCTTTTTCGGCAAAAACATGCACAATACTGGCCAATCCGGTTCCCAGCACCAGCACATTCTCAAATAACGGTAGATCTGCATTAAAATGCCGGTACAATTCTCTTGCGGGAAGGTAGGCAGTTCCGTCAGAGTACAGTGCGTCCCTGGTAGCCAGTTGCAGGCGTCCCTGGTACAGAAAAAGTTCAATAAAATCGTCTTTCCCCCTGCCTTCCCGCCTCAGCGATACAGGAGATAAAAAACTCAAAACCTTCTTTTGAATAGGTATATCGATAACTCAGAAATTTCCGGCTATGAGCGGTTGTTCTTCTTCCGGCGGAAGATAGGCACCTTACTCTCGTTGCCGCTGATGAGGCGGCTGATATTTTTGTGGTGGGTTAAAACCACAAGGAATGCGGTTGCTATCGCAAATAAACGATAACTCAACTCCTGCGCCTGAGCATTGAAAATGAACAAAATAAGCACAGGAAAAGCTATGCTTGCTGCAATTGAGCTTAACGAAACATAACGCGTAAGCATCAGCATCATCAAAAACACCAGCACCAGGCTAACAGCAACTATAGGATGGATAGACAAGATCATGCCAAACAGCGTGGCGATACCTTTCCCACCACGAAAATCGGCCCAAATAGGAAAAATGTGCCCCAAGACTGCTGCAAGACCCAAAAAGATCTGAAGATTTACAAACGGCTCACTGGTCCAGGCATAAGAAGAAAAAATAGACAATTTTACTGCTATAAAGCCCTTCATCATATCGGCTATCATCACTCCCGATCCGGCCTTGGTACCCAATATCCTGAATGTGTTGGTAGCACCTGCGTTGCCACTTCCATGCTCCCTGATATCAATACCATATACGAACTTACTCACCCAAACTGCTGAAGGAATAGAACCTAACAAATATGCTATGATTATTAAGATCGCTAACGTCATTACTGTATTTGTATTACTAAGTGAAACAAATATAGAAGAAGTGTTTTAAAAATCCTAACACATCAAACTATTCAAACACATGTTTTTAACGTTTCTAAAAACAACTATTGCCTTTAGAAATCTCTACTTCTTGCAAAGCACAGATATCCATCCGTTTCTGTGCGAAACACCTGAAACACTGAACCCTGCTGCCTCCGCCTCCTTCGTTATTATAGTTTCATCGTCAGCAAGCAACCCACTCATCAACAGATACCCCCCCGAATGTAAACGTGCAAAAAGCCCTCCCATACACTGTATTAAAATATGTCTGTTAATGTTGGCAAGAATCACATCATATTGACGCTCGGGTACCTCCTCGAGTGTAGCGCGGAAGATAGTTATTGCTTCTTTGCTGTTTCGTTGCACATTCTCAACAGCATTCTCTACCGCCCATTCATCATTGTCTATACCAGTGATATCCGTTGCACCCAACAAGTCGGCCAATATCGCCAACACACCTGTTCCTGTGCCGAAATCAAGTACGCTCTTGTCTCTAAGATCCAGATGTTCCATGCCAATCATCATGAGCTGAGTTGTGGCATGGTGACCTGTTCCGAAAGACATCTTAGGCGTTATGATAATGTCGTAGGGTGTTGTTACCGGCATACTATGAAAATGTGCCCTTACCGTACAAAAACCTTCTACCACCACCGGCTCAAAGCCAGCTTCCCATATCTCGTTCCAATTCCGCGGAGCAATGGTCTCAAGTTCGTAACTGAAACCCATATGTTCGGCCATTGCATCAAGTGCACTCTTGTCGAAACTCGCTTCCTCACTGAAAGCGTATACATGGGTTTCGTCCTCTTCAAATCCGTCAAACCCCTCCTCTGACAAAAGAGCGATCAGGATTTCCCTTTGCTCCTCAGTTGCGGCCGGGATAGTTACTTTTATATGGCTCATTTCCTGCTTTTTTAAGCTGTCGCCTTGCGGCAATCCTTGTGATAGAACATCCTGAAAAAGAGGAAGGTTGCATTATATGCAACCTTCCCTGATATTTTTATGAAAGAAGAATTATTCTTCGTCGTCAGTTGCGGGTGCTTTTTTACCTGCCTGTCCCGGCTCATCTTCACCTTGAGGCTCAACCTGGAGATTCTTCTCCTGCTGATCCATTGTACCCGGCAGTGCGCTGTTGTACAATACACGACGAGTAGGCACATCAGTCACGATCCTGAACTCGGTGCGGCGGTTAGCCTGACGTCCTTCCGGATTGTCTTTACCGTTGATAGCATTTGGCGCTACAGAATTTTTGTTACCAAAACCACGTGCAGTCATCCTTGAGCGGTCGATACCGTTCTTTTCCATGTAGTCAAGAACAGCCTGAGCACGGCGCTGAGACAAAGCAAGGTTGTATTCGTCCTTACCTTTAGAATCGGTGTAAGAATAGATCTCTACAGATATTGACGGGTTGTCTGTGAGGAAGTGCAGCACCGAGTCGAGTGATGCTACTGATTCCGGACGCAGATTAGCTTTGTCATAATCGTAATAGATGTTGTTTACTGCGAAACTTGTCTTGATAGTATCAAGGAAGATCGTAACAACCACAGTATCATCCGGATCAGCACGTTTGATCTCCATAGTGCTTACAGATGCACGGCTCGATGTGTAGCCAGGCTTGTCAGCAGTGATCACGTAGCTGTGCGTACGAGACATGTTGAACAGGAACTTACCGTCTTCTGAGTTGTAAGTACGCAGATCGCCTTTCTGGTCCACCATCTTCACAACAGATTCTGTCATGAGTTCGTTGGTCTTCTTGCTCACTACTTTACCCATCACAACCAGCCTTGGTTCGTACTGAACGCGCCAGATGTCATTACAACAAGTTGGGTTTTTCAGCGCGTAAGAACCGATACGGTTTGACACCAGATAACCATCAGGTTTACCAACCGGGTCGAGGATGTAGTACAATTCATCAGCACAAGTGTTTATTGGATAACCCATGTTGTGCAGGTTCTTGTAACGTGAAGGACCTCCTTCTGCAGCATAGATATCGAATCCACCCATAGACACCTGTCCACTTGAAGCGAAGTAAAGAGTCTTGGTACGTGAATCGTAGTACGGAGTCAACTCATCCTGGTTTGTGTTTACCACTTTACCACAGTTCTGAGGACGACCGTAACGACCATCCCTCGGGTCAATGATAGAATACCAGATGTCATATTTACCACGGCTCTGCAGTGTACGGTTTGACGAGAAGAAAAGTATCTCTTTCTTACCAACTTTTGCTACAAATGGCATGGTGTTCGTTCCCTCGTCACCTATAGGGATCTTAACTGCAGGTCCCCAACCCCTTACACTGAACTCAGACTTGTAGATGTCACACTTCATTTTGTTTGAGTCGTTCTCATCTACAAAACACTTAGAGAAATAGAACGCCTTTCCACCCGGAGCCCAGCAACCGTTAGCGGTATGATAGTTCCTGTCGTTGAACGCACCGTCATAAAACGGCATCGGCCACTGGAACGAATCGATAAAGCCAGATTGCTTGTGCGAGATCATGAACTTCTCTTTATACTGCGTGTTGGTAGCAGTACCCTTCCTGTTGGTAGTCTCTATCACGTCGTTGCGACCGATTGTACCGAAAAGGAGAGATGAGTCACCAAGCGGATAAGGAGAAAGTTCTGTATAAGCACTGTTCACATTAGGACCAGCGTTTACGATAGTTACAGGCTGAGGGTCTTTTACAGACTTGATAGCCATTTCGCAACCTTCGATCTCTTTTTTAACGATCTTCTTGATCACCTTCATTGTTTTCGGGTCCACAGTCCTGTCGGGTGTGTTCTCGATCATCGGGTTATCATTCGGAGCCAGCTTGATGGCGTTCTTCTTGTTATCCTCCAAAAACTCATTGAACGACTGGATAGCGAGCTGATATTCACACTGTTGTTTCAGCATGAGACCAGCATAATATGCCGAATAAGGATATACCTTTTTCGCCATATTCTTCACCTCTGTGTAGTAGTGTGCAGCGGGAACGTAATCCCTAGTGGCACGGTAACATTCGGCGAGCTGGAAAGAGATGTATGGGTTACGCTCGTCTATCTGTTTTAACTGCTGGTAATAATCTATGGCATTAAAATAGCTACCTTGTGCAAAGAGGAGATCAGCGTAATTTAATTTATCAGAGTAGTTGGAACCTGAAATAGGATCGTTTGCCTTATTGCGGTATTTTTCTACATTCCTTTTCTGAGCATCAGCATCAAATGGAACTATCGCAATAAACGAAGCTAAAAACAGGTACAGCCAATTTTTTCTCATGTGCGTGAGCATTGTTAAAGGATATAAAAGTATAAATTGCTTTTAAAAAAAAGAAGGGCATTGAAAAAAAACTTTTTTAGCCCTTCTCATATTAATTAGTGTTTTTATTAGAAGCGAGTGCACGGAATAACACGTTTGCCGGCGAACTTCATTGGATACGGCGCTATGTAGCGTACTGCGATCTCAAAGCCTCCGTTACCATTGCTGGCTGAGTTCAGTTTTGAGATGTTGTAGTCATAAGCCAGACCAATGCGGAATCCTTTGAATTCGATACCTGCATTCAGGATAGCTGCGTCAGATGTGCGGTACCATGCACCGAGGAACACGCCTGTAGAAAAGTTTGTATAATTGATGTAGTTACCCACGTAATACAAGAACTCAGTACCACCCACGATCTCACTGGCTGATGCCTGATTCTGGTAGATAACAGCAGGACGGAAATGAAGACGGTCGCTGGTCATGATTGAAAGACCCAACTGACCGGTATAGCGCATGTCCAAACCTACAGTGCTGGTCTGCTTTTTCAACAATGCATCGTTAGGCTGGTTGATGTTATTGGCACCCAGACCCAATACATAGTTGAAACGAGTACTACCGCCAGACAGCGATACGCCTGCATTCACTACATAGTAACTCACTGAATTTCCTATACCAAGTGCATATTCCTGAGATGTACCGGGAGAGAACGTACCGTTGATAGATTCGTCGCCGAAATAAAGACGTGAAAGGTCAATGCTCTTGTTGGCATAACCTCCCTGAAGGCCTACAGCGAGGTCGCTGTTAGCACCAAGCGTCTTGTGATAAGCGAGAGAAAGCGCACCTGTGAAGTTCTGAAGGTTACCATCTCCGGCCTTGTCGTTGAATACCTGAAGACCACCGGCCAGATAACCACCACTTCCATCTACATAAAGTGGCATATCAGCATAAGCACCGGTCGTAACATAAGGAATTGTTACGCTTTTCCACTGATTGCGGTAGATAGCACCCACACGAGCCTGACCATCAAACATACCGGTAAAGGCGGGGTTTACCACCAACGGCTGCATATCAAACTGTGAAAAGTGAATATCCTGCGCGAAAACAGCAGGTGAGCCCAGCGTTAATGCTGCTGCAATACTGAACCGGGTTATGATACTTTTTGTATTCATCGTCTTTGTATTATCGTTGTAAAATTACCGTAATAAAGTTACGTTTCCTTGTTTTCTGATTGTTTTTCCTGATTTGGCGACTACCTCTACTTCATACACATACACCCCGATAGGTTGCGGAATGCCGTTGTATTCACCATTCCAGCCCTTTTCAGCGTCAGAAGTCTCAAATATCAGATTTCCCCAACGGTTGAAAATACGGAAATAATTCAATGTAGCAATACCTCGCTTTATAATTTTAAATTCATTATTTACTCCATGACCCGGTGCAAATGCGTTCGGAACGCCCACAATTGCCCCCTCATCCACAAAGATCATGACAGAATCCCTGGTCTTACAGCCGTGCTCTGTAACCCCGCTCACCACATACCATGTGCTCACCTCGGGTGTAGCAACGGGATTGGCAATAAATTTCCCGCTAAGTCCGCCCGATGGTGTCCATGAAAACTGGGTGCAATTCGTTTGCGGATCGATCTGATAACTCTCCCCGGGGAACAAACGCACCGAATCGGTCAGATTGAAAACCGCTCCCGGATACACTTTCGCATCAAAATATATCGTATCCCTGCATCCGTAGTTGTTCGTTGCCACAATGGTGTAGGACTGGTCTGTTATAGGCTTAATGACCGGCTGTGCCGCCTTGTCGCTGCTCAGATACATTGCCGGCGTCCAATGATATGACACACCACCGGTAGGGATGAGTATGGCACTATCGTGGGGACAGAAATTCAATTCAGGCTCAATTGCGGCAAAATTAGCCGGCAGAACAACAATGTCTACTGAGTCTGCCCCCTTGCAACCGGCGGGTGTTGTCACGGTCACCACAACCATTCCGGTATCAACTCCGGTGAGGATCACCGACCTGTCGGTTGATGAATTGAGATTGGCCGCAGGCGCCCATGAATACGAATAGGAGTTGTACCAGCCCGGTATAACATTGGCCGTAAGTCGAATAGTATCGGCCTCGCATACAAATCGGTTGTTTCCCACGTGTACATCAGGCACCGGTTGCACATCTATGCGAATAGAATCGTAAAATGTAGGGCAAAGATGGAAGGACACTCCAACCTTGTACCAAGCCGACGTATCGGGTGTAATAAACGGACTAACAACGTCTGAGATAGCGATACCTGACGTAGGCAACCATTGGTAGTTGAAAAGCGAGTTACCATAGGCGATCACCTGTACAGGCATGCCCCGGCATATGGCCGTATCAGGCGTTACGAGGTTGATCGTGTTTGGAAGGACGTAAAGATCTATAACATCATTCACCGCACACGACACCGCATGTGGCCGCACCGTAACCGTGTATGAATAGGCGCCCGGCAGCGTAGGTGTTATCACCGGATTGGGTATGGTGTCGTTGCTTACATAGGTAGCAGGTGTCCACTTATAAGAATAATACCCTTCTCCAATACCTGTACTGCCCGGCACCGTGAGATCAGTAGTATAACTCATTGGTATACAGATCGTATCCTTGATTAATATCAATGGAGCAGGATGATCGACTTCAATGTAAAAATCATGCACCATATCCGGACAGTGTGCATAAGATGCTGTCACTGTATATCCTCCGCTTACAGCAGGAGTGATCACCGGTTCCATAATGGTGGTGTCGGATACACCGGTTGGTGGTCGCCAGCGCCAGTTGAATTCTGCACTTCCGCTGATACTGGTCTGAATAAAATCTCCGATACAGATCGCAGTGTCGTTATTGTTCAGTACAAAATCATTCGGCAGCGTATGTACGGTTATTGTTTCCTCCGACGCGCATGCAGGCAGCAGTGTGGGATATACCGTTACCGTGTACGTTATGTCGCCCAGCAATGTGGGCGTCACTATGGTAGACGGTGTAGATGTGCTACTGAGGCCAAGACCCGGAGACCAGTTATAAGTGTAGCCCACACCGGGAGGCGGGGTTGTGTACACATTCATAGCAACAGGGACTCCCAGACAAGTTTTCACAAGGTGAGAATCGACCGAAATAACCGGATTGGGAAAAATGGAAATAGTAACTGTTTTCGTTTGCGGAATACAACCAAGAACAACCGGGGCAGTGGCTGTGAGCGTATACGTTGTCGTAACTACCGGCGTGGCATCAGTAATGAGCAATGTATCATCACTGATGGTGGTAGAAGGCGTCCAGGTATAACTCAATATATCATCGAAAACCGTATCACCAACTGCTACGAGATGTACATATTGGCCGGCACATATCGAAGTATCCGGAGTAAGTATCCTGAAATTGAAAGAGTCAAGAATTGTAAGGCTTGCTGTTCCGCCCGGAGTGAACACCCCAGGATGGCAAGGGTCTTCATTCAGGATCTCCAGTGTCACCACCTTTGGGCCGGCCGGAGGAACTAATGTCGTATTGATATTAAGGATGGCAAAAGTATCGGTAACAGGGATGATGACGCTGTCGGGGATAGTTGTGTAGTCATATCCATTCACCGCAGTGCCAAGGATGTTGTAGTGAACAACAAACGGTGTTGTGCGACGTGTAGGAATGGTAAAAACAAAGTTTCCCGGACCACATCCTCTGATGCAGTAAGGCAGCCCGCTGGTACCTGTTGCCGATACCAATGTGGTAGTGGTAGAGGTGAGACTACCTCCTTTTATGAATACAGCTGAGTTGTACGCGTTATCGCCAACGTCAGCAATACCCAGCTTCAGGTGATAAGTATCGCAGGGACTCACTGCGGCAACCGCCTGTAACACAGTGGTCTTGCCATCAAAAACAAGAAATGTACTTGCAGCATTATCGATGTAATACATGCCGAAGGGAGAACCAGGTCCTAATGAGGTACAACCTGCAATTGCATAAGGAGTTCCGGTGGGTGCAGAGTTTACACTGTTGATGCATACAGGAATATTAGTACCCGGCACTCTTGCTATGTTGTACGGCGTAGCATACGTTGTAGGTGGCGCAGTTACACCACCTGAGATAAGGAAGCCAAACACATCATTAAATCCAGAACAGGCGAATTCGGGGTATTCCTCTGATGCAAAAACATAGTCGAATTTGATAGTATCACCCGCGGCCTTGAAGTCAAACTCCAGAACACATGCATCGTTGGTTGTACCGCCGGCCAATGTAGCAAGATCAGCATCAGAAAGGGAAGGTGTGAAAAATGAAGATTCAGGGCCCACGGACGCGGCAGCAGCCATCAGCGACACGTCGCCGCTCATCAGGGTGATACCGCTTGCAACCCCCACAGGGTCAGTTACACCGGTCGTGAAAGTACCATTGGCCGCTGTGTTACAGGTGAGCACGGGAGACAAGATGACTACACCGGTGCCGGACAATGCAGAGGCGAGGGCAAATGCCGTTGACCCGGGTGCGACCGTGATCTGACCAAATGAAAGAACGGGAAACAGTGCACATACAACCAGTGCTGTTACCCGATTAAAGTATCTTATGATAGGGTCTTTAATGTTATAAATTAGCATGATCGATTAATAGCTACTATTATCAGACGAAAATTTTCTCCCAAACGTTTGGTCGCAGGGAGAAAACGATTTTAAAAATATAAAAATAGAGCAATATTTTAAGACGAGCAAGCGCCAAAAAAATGCGCTAACCAAGGAAACGAATTTTAATTCCTCTTATCTATACCCCAGTATAGTTTCTGACGGATCGTTTTCAGGAAATTATGCTCATCGGGGCGCACCAGCGAGACCATAAACTGTTCCTTCTTCACCGCAAGTTGAACATTACTCCTGATTGTCTCGGTTCGAGCGTCCATTGTACACAAGAACTGTTCGGTTCTTCCCTCTATCTCGAACGAGATAACATTGTCGTCCGGAACGACTATGGGCCTCGTGTTCAGATTATGAGGCGCAACCGGGGTAATTACAAAACTGGATGCCTGCGGAAACACGACCGGACCGCCGCAACTAAGAGAATATCCGGTAGAGCCGGTGGGTGTGGCCACTATAAGGCCATCCGCCCAATAGGTATTCAGGAATTCCCCATTAAGGTAGGTGTGGATCTTGATCATGGACGATGTATCCTGCCGGTGAATGGTGAACTCATTCAGCGCGAAGGGCGAGCCATCGAACAAAGGAACACTTGAATCCAAATGAAGCAATGACCGTTTTTCCAATGTGTAAGACCCCCTCACAAGCGAAAGAATTGCAGCCTCCACCTCTTCCTCAGGAATCGCGGCAAGAAACCCAAGCCGGCCAAGGTTCACACCTATAAGCGGTATATTGGTATTGCCTACAAAACATACTGCATCCAGCATGGTCCCATCTCCGCCCAGGCTAATGAGCATATCAGTACCCGGCGGCAGGTCATATTTGCCGGTGAACACTTTCGTATTCTCGGGAAGCTGCACATGAGTCTGAAGACGGTCATAGAATTCTTTGTAAAATACCAACTGCAACTTATGTGCATCCAAAAGCTGCAAAACACTTTTCAGGAAGGGTAAGTCCTGTTCATTAAATGTCCTGTTGTATAATGCTAATAACATCTTGCAGTGGCTTTAACTCGAAAAGTGTCACTTCGTAGATCTACACATGTCCACTATTCGCTATTGAAGTGTAAATATAGGCCATTTTGCCCCAGATGGTTTCTGGCATACTCAAACCTAACCTTCATATCGTAAAAGGTGACAAGGTCCAAACCCACGCCCACACTATATTGCCAGGTATTCATAAGGGTGTTTGTACGTGGGAGAGGGTTATTTATGTAACCGGCATCAAAAAACACCTTGGGATATAGGCGCACCGGCACTGCCGTAAAGTACCTTACTGGTAGGGAATACGTGTTGTTAAACAATTCCCGTTTAAGGCTCAGCCGGACAAGTCCGTATTGATATCCGTCGGTGACGTAATATTCGTAGCCCCTCACATAATCCGTTTGTGTCCCCAGTCCATTGCGAAAATAGTAGGGTAAGGTCGAGGGCGCCATAAGTCTGCCCCGCACCACCGCCGATACATACCAGTGGGGTAAAGGCCGGCGAAAGATTCCGGCTTCCACAGTTGTAAAAAGTTGAGTATTCAACCCGCGCCAACCGGCCCGCGCCACAGCGGTTGCCACCAGCTTTTCGCCGGTAAGCGAGTAACTCCAGTTATCTACACCATTATATTCGTACCGGTAATTGATCTCGGCAAATTGTGCCCTTCCGGAAGAATCTGCAAAAAAATCATGGTTGAGGCGCACTATTGTGTCAGCCACATGCATATCTCGGTACATGAGCTGCACTATATGTCGTCTGGCATATGCCGGGCGGTATACATAGGAAACACCGCCCTCAGCCTGCCGCCATACTACCGGCCCCGAATACAGTCCGGCAAATTGCAACTTATTATTTTCGGTTGCGTAGTAGGTCTGGTTGCTCCTGGCGGCCGCCGCAACAATGCCGAAACCATGGGTCTGACCCTTGTTTATATAGGGGAGCATATAACTTAGGCCCACCCTTTGCGTGTAGCCCGCCTGAAGGGTAACAGAGAGCGCCTCTAGATTACCCCTGAAATTTCGATTGGTAACGGTGAGACCGGCCGACACCCTTTCCAAGTCATGGTTCTGGTCGACCCACCAGGTATTTATGTTCCTGTCGGCAAATTGCAAAATAGCCGAGGGGATCACATACCACCTTTCCTTTACGTGTATGTGCCAGACCAGGCTATCGCGGCCAACCGGCACGGCTTCCTGATCCACTTCATTGAACAACTGCAGGTTGAAAAGTCTCAACTTGTTCTGCTGCACCAATGCCACCACCGAATCTGCCTGTACTCGTTGGCCAACCGCAACACTTACCTCCCTGAGAATAATTCGTGTTTTTGTAACATTGTTCCCGTCTACTTTTATTTCCTTTATGACACGACTATCGGTTCCGTTGCCGGTACGTTGCCCATAAACTACCGAAGTACTTGCAAGGAAAAGAATATATGATATAAAGAAACGAATCATGGAATACCTGATGCAAGATAGCACACTTTGCCCAAGCCTCTGAATATCGGCACCAGATGGGGAAAATGTGACCGTATAACAAAATATAGAATAATTAACACTATTTCCTACCGCACTTCTGAAAGGCCACGTCGATGGTAGCTCCAAATCTATTACCTTTGCGCCTCATTTTTCCTCTTCATGGATCGTAACCAGGTTATCGGCTTTTCTCTTTTAGCCGCACTGCTGATCGGGTATGTAATGTACAGTCAGCACGAACAAAAAGTCTTTTTTGAAAAAAAACAAGCAGACAGCGTAGCATATGCGAAAGCTCATCCGCGCCCGATTGTTGATAGCAGCAAGTTGATAAGTGCGGCAACGGGTGTTGACTCAGCCACTGCTGACTCAGCCACACTGGCGCTTCGAGCGTTGCAGCCACCTGCCTTCAACGGAACTGCGCAGAAAGTATCGCTTGAGAATGGTAAAGTTTCAGTTGAGTTCACTACAAAGGGAGCCTACCCCACTGCCGCGTCACTGAAAAACTACAAGACCTACCAAAAGAAAGACCTTTACGTTTTCAATGGTGGCAGCAACGTACTGAGCGCTACCCTGCCTATAGATAACAACCGCGCAACTGCTGACCTTTACTTCTCGCCGGTGACCCGCACAGAACCTAATGGCGATAAGACCATAGATTTTGTGGCCGACCTCGGAAATGGTAAGAAAGTAGAGTTCATCTACACACTTCCGGCCGATGATTATATGATGAGCTGCAACGTAGTGCTTACCGGTATTCAGGCGTCTTCCCTTCCGCTCACATGGAACACATCGTTGTTGCCAACCGAGAAAGACCTCGCGAATGAGCGCATGAACACTCAGGTCTACTACCGCAATAAAGATGAGGACCACGACTACTTCACAGTTGCCGCAGAGGAGAAAACCATTGATAACAAAAGCAATGCGCCCCATTGGTTGGGATTGCGCAAACAATACTTCAGCACCGCACTTATAGCAGACGACGGATTCAGCAAAATGGATTCTAAGTTCTGGTACAAAGAAGAAAGCAAGGACGTAGTTGCATACAACACCGCTACGATGATGCTACCCATGAAGCCCGCAGGAAACATCAACACTGCGTCTATGAAGTGGTACATAGGACCCAATGACTACAAGACCCTAAAATCATACAAGATAGATCTGGACGAAATGGTGCCCCTCGGTGTTGGTGTAATGGCGTTCGTCAAATACATCAACCAGTTTGCCATTATCCCCATCTTCTACTTCCTGGCAGGTTTTGTGAGCAACTACGCTGTTATTATTCTGCTCATGACCATTTTCATAAGGCTCATACTCTCGTTCTTTACATACAAGAGTTATCTTTCAAGCGCTAAAATGCGCGTGCTGAAGCCTGAGTTGGACGAGTTGCGTGAAAAGTGTGGCGATGATCAGCAGAAGTTCGGTATGGAGCAAATGAAACTCTTCCGCTCAGCCGGTGTGAACCCGTTGGGTGGATGCTTGCCAATGTTGTTCCAGCTTCCAATACTCCTTTCGATTTACTACATCTTCCCGTCATTCATAGAGTTCCGACAGAAGAGTTTCCTGTGGGCCGACGACCTATCGACTTATGATAGTATTCTGAACTTTGGTTTCAACATACCATTTTATGGCGATCACGTCAGTCTGTTCACATTGCTTATGACCGCATCCAGCCTTTTCCTTGCGTTGTATAACAAGAACATGACTCCGCAAGACCCCAACAACCCTATGCTGAAGTACATGCCGTACATCTTCCCTATCATTCTGATGGGCGTGTTCAACCGCATGGCAGCAGCGCTTACCTTCTACTACACTTTCTCAAACCTTCTGAGTATCGCACAACAATTCATCATTCAGAAGTATTTCATCAATGAGCAGGCGATCCATGCACAGTTGCAGGAAAACAAGAACAAACCACCGGCCCAGTCTAAATGGGCGATGAAGCTGGAGGAAATGCAGAAAATGCAAGCCGACAAAGCAAAAGCACAACCTCGTAAGAAATAAAAAAAATAGCCGCGATATCGCGGCTATTTTTTTCGCCCTTTTACGACTCAGATCACTTGGGAAGAAGTTTGCTATCTGCACGTTCGCCCAATTCCTGAAGCATCAATAACAGGAAGAACAGATATACAAACACCCCGAATTGCACCTCAAGCACAGGCTCAATCATCAATTGAATGAAGAGTATGAACCACACTACGAAAAAGAAAAAACTCTGCCTGTTGCGTCGCATTTTCGTGAGCGGCCAAAACACCCAGGCGATAAATAATATCATAGCGGGAACGCCACACCCGAGTGCCACAACAAGAAACTGATTGTGAGGCAATAACCGCCCGTGTTCATCTGTCTGCGGATAGTATTGTTCGTACATTGCGTCCATCTCCTGCTTCATGTCACCGGCACCAACTCCTGTCATAGGGTGAGCCGCAATGAGTTTGCCTGACAGCTTATAGGAAACCAACCTTGCCACGTCGCCCAGATTATCTGTTCGTTCATTATGTTGGTACATGAAAATGGTATAACCAATGTACACAAAGCGCTCGCGCAGGGTGGGCAAACTACGCATTGCTATAAACAACACCACAGGCATGGCTACTATCACCGCTATCCCCAACAGCTTTTGTTTTCCAAAAGACAAGTATACACCCCACGCTGCAAGAAACAGATAAAACGACACCAAGCCGGTTTTGGCAGCAAGCACATGTATGTACACCACCAATAAGGCCATGCAACTGCCCACGATCAGCTTCATCCTTCTTCCGGTCATCTGCGGCCAGGCATACACACACCATATTACAAACAAAGCTGCCGCCATACTGCTTCGTATATGATCTTTCTTAGGGAGCGTGGGCAGCATGTGCGATACCTTGTACTCATTTATATAATAAATCGGATCGCTCAGGAAAATAGAAATAGTATAGCCCGCCGATATCAGCAGCATCACAGCAACGGAAATAGTGAAAAATCTGAGTTGTCCACCCGAGAAACGTGGCTGATGGGAAAAGGCCAGTGGCAGCAGCAGGAACGGCAATTTAGTTTGCAGGTGGTCGTTCCACTGCCCTTTATCTTCGCTCCACAACCCTGAAACGGCAAATATTGCCACCCACGCAAGCCCCAGCAACCACCATTTCTGTCGCAACCATTCGCGGGGCGGCACATCTCTTATTGCATTGATGCCAAACAAAAACATAGATATAGACAATGCCGCCCTCGAAAACAGGAAGCCGGCAAACATGCCAAGGATACAAACCAACGCAACGTTGGATTTGTCTGCCATTTTATCGTTTAGAAAGCTACTTTTGCTCACAGTTTGAACGCTACGTTATTCTAAAACGTAGAAAAACAGTTTTTAGTGCAGAGCAATATTAATACATTATATCAGCAGATTCATGAGGGCAGTTTTGCAGCAATAGCCCGGGGGATAACTATAGTTGAGAATCAGCTTGCCGGTGCCCGGGACCTTCTGCACATGCTACGCCGAAACCACAGTGCCCGTGTTGTGGGCATCACCGGGCCTCCCGGTGCAGGCAAAAGCACACTCGTAAATGCACTACTGGCTCACTGGCTGGAAAAGAATCTGAAGATCGCGGTACTTGCCATTGACCCATCCTCTCCTTTTAACTATGGTGCTATTCTGGGCGACAGGATCAGGATGAGTGAGTATTATACCAATCCGAACATTTTCATAAGATCGTTGGCCAGCCGTGGCGCACTTGGCGGACTGAATGCCCGTATCATTGAGATCACCGACATTGTAAAGGAAGCTCCGTTCGACCTAATACTGGTGGAGACCGTAGGTGTAGGGCAAAGCGAAGTGGAAATAGCCGGCCTTGCCGACTGTACTGTTGTGACGCTGGTACCAGAGGCCGGCGATGACGTGCAAACGCTGAAAGCGGGCATCATGGAGATTGCCAACATATTCGCGGTAAACAAAGCGGACCGTGACGGCGCCGAAGGCCTGTATCGTAACCTAAGGATACTCGCCCACGAAAAAGCAGGCGGCAACAAGGAAGTTCCGGTACTTAAAACGGTGGCAACCAGCAGCACGGGCATAAATGAACTCGCCAATGCTATTGAAGCTTTTCTTAGCGACCAAAATTCTATTCCTGAAAAACGATTGCACCTGCTAACGGAAAAATGCTGGCAACTGATACAGGCACACCGCATGCGCGATATAGACCAACTCCAGCTGCAAACCCGCCTTAAAACAGCATTGGCCGACCCGCATTTCAACCTGTATTCCTTTACTGAACAATATCTTACAAAATAAATTACAGGTAGCCCCCGTTTAGTGCCTGATGTTATGATTCATCATTGATAATTGCAAGGCCACTAGTTACTTTTGCGCTTCATATGATCTCCCCACTCCCCCCATACCTGTTGTATCTGGCCGCTGCTATCGTATCGGTTGTCATCAGCTTGTATGCAGTCCGGAAGATCATTTTCATAACCAGGTCAAGAAAGATCTTTGACATCCCGGACAATGTGCGGAAATTTCATGGCGATCAGATCGCCAGCCTGGGCGGTATCGGCATTTTTGCCGGGTACATGGTTGCATCGGCATTCTTTATGTATCTGGAATGGTACTACGTTGTAGCGGCATCTGTGATCCTGTTTTTTACAGGTGTGTACGATGACATCATGAACATGCGGCCTTCAAAAAAACTCATCGCTCAGCTCGTTGCGGCTACCATTACTGTTGTCCTCGCCGATATCCGCATCACGTCTCTGTATGGCATCGGCGGCATTTGGGAACTACCCTATTATGCAAGTGTCATTCTGACAATCATTGGCTGCACGTTTTTCATCAATGTCTTCAATTTCATGGATGGTATAGATGGGTTAGCATGCTCGCTAGGCATTCTGTACACGGGTATCACCGCGGCACTTTTCGCAATACTCGGCGACCAGAACATGGCCGGCATTTCACTAAGTCTGCTGGGGGCAACCGTCGGCCTCTTATACTATAATATAGCACCTGCACGCATATACATGGGCGACACCGGGTCCATGGTACTCGGGCTAACTATTTTCACGTTATGTACTGCACTACTGAATCTGTACGGCTCCGGTCAGAACACGCATAACGTCTCGTTTATCCATTCATCTCAAGGCATGATGTCCATCATTGCCGCATTGATATTTCTTCCTGTCTTCGATGCCCTTCGTGTGTTTGCATTGCGGCTGAAAAGAGGTGTGTCACCGCTCCTTGCGGACAGGACACACATTCACTACTACCTGCTTGATGCCGGTTTTTCACACACCGCAGCCGTTATCCTGATCGTTTCCTTAAACATACTGCTTGTTGTGCTGGCATGGCTCACTCAGGACCTTTCTCCTGTGTTGACCTTCGCTATACTGGCAATGGCAATGTCGGCGTCTATGTTCCTTATCTCCGGCAAACGCGCAACGGCCCTACGCAAGTAAAAACATAATTTCCTTTGTGTTACTTCATGACCTATCTTACGTCTTTAAACCGTTGGAAAATGACTCTAATGAACTGCCGAACAATTATTGCATTCTGCATTGCACTTTGTCAAGTTCAGAACGCTTCAGCATGGGGAACATGGGGGCACAACCACATTAACAAGGGTGCAATTATGGCACTTCCTGCCGAAATGGGCGTGTTCTTTTACAATCATTCAGACTTTATTGTCGAAGAATCGACAGTACCCGACCTCAGGAAATACACGCTCGGTGACAGATCAGAAAACCCTCGTCACTACATTAACTTAGAAAGCTACGGATACCAGAACGAACCGCTTCCCGCCACAATAAAGGATGCCATAGCCAAGTACGGCAAAGACAGCGTGGACAGGTATGGCATACTTCCCTGGTATATAGTGGATATGAAAGCAAAACTAACCGAGGCCTTTCGTAAAAAGAGGAAAACAGAAATTCTATTTCTTGCAGCCGACCTTGGCCACTACATAGGTGATGCGCATGTGCCGCTCCATACCACCATAAACCACAACGGACAGCTCACGGGACAGCAGGGCATCCATTCCTTCTGGGAGTCGCAATTGCCGGAAATATTTGGCCGTACATATAAGCTGAATACCAGAGAGGCAAAGTACATCGAGAATGTATCCAAAGCCACATGGTCAATAATGGACACCAGCTACTCACTTCTTTCCAGCCTCTTGCTCAATGACCGCAAAATGAGGAAAGACAAACCCGAAGACCTGCAGTTTGTCTTATCGAAAGACGGCACTCCAACCCTGAATAAATTCGGCCAGAAAGTACATGCCTACGAATTCTCGCACGTGTATCATGAATTGCTAAATGGCATGGTGGAACAGCAATTAAAGCGTGCGATCCGCTTCACGGCAGACCTATGGTACACAGCCTGGGTAGATGCAGGCAAACCTGACCTATCTGACCTGGACAGCGAAGCTACTACAGAAAGAAAATCCCCTTTCTACACCGCCGACAAAGCCGCGTGGAAAAAGGGGAAGATCCGTGGATGTAGTAGTGAAAAAGAGTATCCTACCGTCGGCCGATAGTTGTCTTAACCATTCAATTTGGCAAGAAGCATTTCCTGAATTTCCTTCATTCTGTCAGGCGACAACTTCATCTTGGGGCGCGTAAAATTAAGATCGTCCGCTGAATCAATCGGTATGAGATGCATGTGCGCATGGGGCACTTCCAAGCCCACTACACTTATCCCGCAACGATTGCAAGGGAACGTACTCTCGATTGCCTTTGCAATAGGCTTTGCAAACACAAGCCATTCACGCAACAGGTCATCTGCAACGTCAAAGATCTTGTCAGTTTCGGTTTTCGGCACTACCAACACATGCCCCTCGCGCATAGGTGCAATGTCGAGAAAGGCAAAAAAACGCTCGTCTTCTGCAATGGAATAACTTGGTATCTCACCTGCGATGATCTTAGAAAAAATGCCGGCCATTATCAGATGGAAATGTTTTCTATCTTGAAACTAAATTTACCGCTTGGTGCGGTCACCTCTGCAATGTCACCCACATGCTTTCCCAGCAGTCCTTTGCCAATAGGCGAGGTCACTGATATCTTTCCAAGTTTCAGATCCGCCTCTTTTTCAGAAACGATCTGATAAACAAACGTCTTCTTGTTGCCCAAATGGGTAACTGTTACCTTACTTAATATCGAAACCTTACTCGTATCAATATCCTTCGCGTCTATTACTCTGGCGGTAACAATCGCGCTTTCCAACTGGGCTATCTTTGCCTCGTGATGTCCCTGCGCCTCTTTTGCAGCATCATACTCCGCGTTTTCTTTCAAATCTCCTTTCTCTCTTGCCTCGGCTATCTGCCTGGCTATTTCAGCACGGCCAACAGATTTCAACTTGTTCAGTTCATCCTTCATCTGGGCCAGCGTTTCCTTAGTCAGATAATTCAATTCAGACATTGTTCTGTTATTTATTTGATTTGTACTGAAAAAAAACACAACGCCCCTGTTTGACAGAAGCGTTGCGATGTAAAAATAGTAAATTTTAAACTTAGCGCGTAAAGCGGATGGACATCATATGCACACCGTTTGCAGGACGCTGAGTTGGACGGAACGAGTAGTCAAGTGCTACCGTCGGGCCATCTTCACCCAACTTCTTCTGTACAGTTGCCCCCAATGCAATACCAGAGTACATAGTTGTTGACTTGTCTGCATTCATGATACCTTTCTCGTAACGATAACCCGTCCTGAACATAACCATATTCCTGAAGCCATACTCCACACCAACACCCAGATAGTCGTTGTTAAATGAATTCGACTGGAAATTAGCCATTGCAGTCAGCCTGTGTTTAGGCGTACTGTCCTTGCTGCTCAAATGATGTTCATCCAGATAAAAATCATATGCTGCACCAAAGTTCAGGTACGTTGGCATAGAGAATTTGTCAGCCGGATACTGTTGAGACACAGCAAAAGAAGGATTACTTTGAGGTTTGTCAGCATTAACAGCGAAACCCGTACCGGTAAAACGCATGTTGCTACCAAGGTTGCGAAGGGTGATGCCAAAGTGGAAGTTATCTTTCTTTCCGGTCACATATTGGATACCGCCTTCAAATGCCACTCCAAGCGCACCTATATTTCCCACCTGCTCAGACACATACGTCATTGCAGCACCTGCATTAACGTGTGAAGAGAATTGTTTGGCATAAGCGATTTGTATATTGAGGAACTGGGGACGATAGCTACCAACGCCTTCCGGATTAAAATATTCCGTAGTTGTGATATCGCCGAAGTTCATCGACATCAGGTTCACACCTATAACACCGGCCTCACCCAATTTCTGGGCAATAGCGAGGTTATTAATATTAATGTTGGTGTTGGCGAGGTACTGTCCGCGCGACACACCGGCTTCAGTCGAATTTGTCGATGCGAGACCTGCAACATTCGCTTTCATCGCTTCCATTCCGGTAATGTGCGAAACGTTCAGGCCGAATACACCTGTCGTTCTTGCCCACGGATTGATCATCATTTCAGGGGCACCCGCCTGACCAGAACGGTCTTTGTTTCCGGCCATAGCCGAATAGGAAGCCGCAATCGCACACAACGCAACAAATGATTTTATCGAAAGTTTTTTCATAATTATAAACTATAAAATATTTATTATTCCGGGCGGCGTACCGCCCGGAACTGAGATCGAGATTAATATTGAGTTACGTCGAGTGGACGAAGTGAACCAAACCATTTGATCACTGTCTCACCAAGTCCTTCAGCCTTAACATGCATCAGGTACATTCCACTTGCAATAGGGAGGCCTACTGAGTTACGAATATCCCAGTCGATGTACGAGGTTCCCGGATCGCTCTTAGACAATGTACGTACAAGCGTTCCGTCCAGTGAGTAGATGCGAATCTCTGCTCTAGCTGGCAGGTTGATGATCCTTACCTTAGTATCAAAACGACTTCCCGGCCTTTCGTATCCAGAGTATCCGTAGTAAGGATTCGGTACGGCATGGATACGAGTGATAAACCTGTTCCTGTCTGTGGTATCGGAAAGCTTAGACGGCGCCAACTCCTTGGTACTGAATGTGTAGTAAGGATTAGCAGCCTGACCGGTCTTAATGGTAGTACCAGGCTTGTTGAAAGCAGTTGTCGTGTCGGTAGCTGCATACGGCATATAAGGCCTGTCAACACGGAACCTCAACCTCGTAGTAGTTGGGATCAAACCATCCTTCAGAGACAGCAGTTTGCTGTTTGGATTCAACATTGGAAGACCAATCCACTGGAAGTTTGAGTATGCAGCCCTGTGCAATGGTATACTGTTACCAACTGCCTTAAGGTTCTTGACAAAAGTCCTACCACTATCGTACTTAGTACCCTGAACGTACACGTAGTGTTTACCACCGAATACGATCGAGTTATCGTAAGGATTGAAACCATTGAAACCTGCCGGGCTCGATGGATTCCAGATCATATCGTTGCCGTTATCACTTGTCAGGTAAGAATCTTCGCCAAACACAATGTTCAAACGCTCTCCTGTGTTCTGATCAATAGCGTAACCAGGGAACCATGACATACCTTCATCATCTGCTGACTCTGAATACTTCGGAGTTCCATCAGCATTTACGTCTTTGTTCCATCCTTTGTGTTTCCTGAGGAAGAACTTCTTGCCCTTGTTTTCAGCAAGATTTTCATCTTCCTGCAATTCAAGCACTGCACAACGTGTCCATTTAGATTTATCACTTGTAAACACCAGGTCCACATCAGGCAGCACTTTAAACTCGTTGAGCCTTGTGAAGAAGAACGCTGCAGGATGGTGACCACATACTGCTGTATTAGACGCAGACCCCGGAGGGAAATAACCCGCAGCAAGTCCATATGGGCCCCACGAAGACTTAGTAGGCGAGAAGTTAGACATCATAGAACCGAAAGCAGATTTCGGATCAAGGAAGTCTCCGCCCAATTTAATGTCATTGAAGTTACATGGATTCGTTGCACTTGTAGCACCGAAAGAAGAATTAGAACCACTCCTCAGCCAGTTAGCGAAGCTACTGTCAGATTCGTCGTTCACGCCCCACAACCATGGCTGAGACGGATCTTCGAAAACAACATTTGAATGGATGTAGCCATTTTTCGAGCCTTTTGCCTGAGATCCGGGAGGAGCAACCTGCCTGATGCTTACCGAAAGACCGTAATCAGCAAGGATCTGTTCATTTGGAGAACCTATCGACTTCTCACCATAGATGGTAACTGTTGCACCACCATCGCCATAACCTGTCAATGTCCATGAACCTGAGTCAACGATACCTTCTACATAAGCAGCATTCACACCTGTGCCTGTCAGCTCATTTGCACCATGTATCTGAAGAACCCAATCCATCGCAGGTACTTTCACCGGATCGATAACCTTAACGTTCACCGGTCCAAGGCCTTGCAGATATACCGGCTGTGATACACTGCCATTATTAACAGCTGTGTTCTCAGACTCCTCGTCCATCTGAACTTCGAGTCCACCGTTACCAATTCCCTGGATCCTCTTGATCACAACACCATCACCATAGTCAGAGTTCAATGTCGTTCCCATTGCACCATTTGCAGGGTTAGGAAGAGCTGCAACTATTTTTATCTCATTACCTCCAGCCGAGTGCGCACTACCCAAGTATGGAACATCCTGAGTGCTAACTGTATTCTTAGCATCAAATGGCCTGAAGTTGTTGTAGGCGTATGCAATCGCTGTAAAGTAATAGTTCCTGTAGTTCACAAAACGCTTGTCATTTCCGGTTGCAAACTGATCTTGTGTCAGCACGAAGCTATGTACAATTCCGCTGTCCTTACCCTTCACTTTGATCTGCGCAATGTGCGTCGTATCACTCACCGGCAGGTTTTTCATATAGTTTACAATCTGCGTAACACTATCTGAAATGTCACACTGGAACACTTCAACAGCCTTACTTGGATCTACCTCTCCGGTGATCGGGTCAAATATCTCCGCAGTTGACACCTGGCTGTTCGCCAACTGGAACACGCGGTAACCCTGGAACTTGTACAAAGAGTCGTCGCTTACACCTTTTGATTTCACTACGATCTGATGATACAACAAAGAGTCATTGTATGCACCGTCAGAACGGCCATAGTTTTCACCAAAGTTGTTGCTACCGTAATCGTTCACGAGATAGAACGCCAGTTTACGGTCAAGTTCCCTCACAACCAGACGTGGCGCCTCTGGACCTTCAACAGTTTTAAAATTGTTATCGAACAGTGCCTGAGCTCCGTCATCTATATTCTTAATTGTCTTAAAGCTTGTTGAAGGACATCCGCCTGTACCTGAAGCCCAAACACAGCCGAAAGTGATGTCATTTACAGCACCCGGTTTCAACTGGAACGGACCAGAAGAGAATATGAAACGCCTGTCGCCCGGGTTGTTGCCACAAGCACACTCAGACCACTGACTGTTCTCAGAAGGATCACCCCAGAACACAAATGGAGAAACTGGGCCAGAGCCATAACCTTTTGAAGGCACGCCACCGGCGGTAAAGTCATAAGAGAAACGCTCACCATTACGGATAGACCCCGTCATGTAATAGTATATCTGGATACCGTTGTTAGGGTTACCAATGATACTCGGGTCATTATTGTAGTAAGTAAAGTTGGTCATCTTCAACTGCTGAACCGTATCCTTACCGCTTGGCAGCTTGATTGTACGCTTAGGGCCCTGGAAATAATCCAGGCCAATCTGAGGCGGGTTCAGACCATAGCTGTTCTTCGGGCTACCACCAGACTGACCATCGTTGTTGGTCGCATTGTACATGATACCAAGACCACGGGACGTGTCACAACCGATAAAGTCATCCAGATAATATCCAAGGTCACAGTCATCCCATACAGCAATGTAAGTACTGTCGATCGTCAATGGACCACGGTTGATAACGCGGTAATTGCAGAACGTCGCGTTGTTCAGGAAGTCCTGCGTAGCGAATGCAAATGCGCTCGTTTGTACCTCGATACCCATCGCAGCGGTCAGAGACTGTTGTTTCACGTTACCGGCGTCATTGAATACCCACCAGATGTACTGGTCACCCCTGATATCAGGATATTCCCCCTGGTCAGGCTGGTATTTACCGTCCCCATTCACATCTATGAACGGAGCGTAGGTATTTGTTGGGTTCAGTGAAAGCTTCACAGACTGCTGACCCTTAACGTTAGGGTTACCAACTGCCGGCCACTCATTGATCACATCGTAATCAGATGACTTCAGGTCACCACCTGTTTTATAAGCCTGTATAAACTTCTTGATCGTAGAACGATCAACTTTCCAGAATTTATCCCATGCAGCACATTGGTCCGACGTGATCTTACCATCGTTATCCAATGCACCCGGCCAGTAGTCATTACCGTCCTGACGATATGTCTGGGCAGCAACCTTTAACTGACCCTGCTGGTCATAACCACCTATCCAGCAAGACGCGGCAAACTGTGAATGTTTACCAGATCCTTTTGGAATCTCGTAGGCAGCGTTACTTGCTCCACCCTGGTTCCACCACATGTCACCACCTGTCATCAGGCGGGCACGAACGTTGTTCACGTCAAGGTCGATAGATGAATTTGCCGGTTGGCATCCCGCAGCTGTCGACTTTAACTGTGTTGAGGGTTTCTTAGCACCAACGTTTTCGCGTGCGGTCACCGTACTACCTGCGCCCAACAGCCCTATTAGCACAACCGCGCCGAAAAACTTCGATTTATTTCTGAATATCATAACCTGTTATAGTTATATTGGTAAATTATTAAAAGTTAAACTCGAGTGAAAAATTGACTGTACGTGCGTAGTTCAGGAATCCGGGGTTGTTCTGATAGATCTTATACAGATCGATGTAAGACTGCGGATTGATCTGCTGTGGAACAAACTGCTGACCGAATGAAGAAACCAGATATCCGTTGTCGTCTGTACGACCGGTGAAACCGTGAACACCCATGATCTCCCTGGTATTGAACAGGTTGTTGATCATTACGATAGCCTTCACATAGTTAGGACGCTTAGGCTTCACACCTTCAATCGCTTCTTTGTTCCTCTTACCAAATTTCAGTGCGAAATCTTTATCTACACGAACGTCAGTCCCGAAGTGCCATGGCAACCTTGCACCATTCACACCACCTACCACAGTTTGTGCAAGGGCGTCAGTGTACCTTGTGTATGGCTCACCGCTCCTTGTCCTCACAATGAAGTTAGCACCAGCGTTCTGAAGAACTTTGTTACCCGCAATTGTCGGACCTTCACCATCTCCAAACCTGTAATCAGCATTCACAGCAATGTTGTGACGTGAGTCAACACCCAGGAAGGTAACATAACGGAGGTTTGGAAGACCTTCAGTGATCAGCGTATTCAACAGACCGCGACCGCTTGCGTAAGATGAACCTGTACCCTCAGCGAACTGTAGCGTATAAGAAAGTGTCATCTTCAGGTGGTTTGTAGCGCGGAGGTCATACATTACAGTAGAACCTTTTGTTGAAGAGAAGTCCCTGTTTCCGTACGTCTGGTAGCTGTAAGGATACGCATACAGATAAGGAACGATGGTCACCATGTTCTTACGCTCTTTGTAGAACGCGGTAATAGTGATCGCAGATGAACTTGATAATTTCTGCTGGAAACCAACTTCATAGTCGAAAGTCTGCTGTGACCTCAGGTTTGCGTTTGGCAACACACCTGTTGGCGGCGAAGCTGACAATTGGTAATAATCCCATGCAGTAGCATTACCGATTGTGTTCGGATACGGCCTCTGTGCATAGATATCGTAGTGTGCGTAGAAGTTAGCAACGTCTGATATCGGGAATGAGAACTGGATACGTGGCATCACAGTAACCTGTGGTGAATAGTCCGTGAACGACAGGTTTGGATTGTAGTTCGTATCTGTCATCTTCATGTTCTTATACTGAGTCTGAATAAGCGGCTGAGGATCGCGACCGTCAGAATACTGCTTCAGAACTGCAGGGTCTTCTACAACATTACCATTCGGATCATACCATGTGTTTCCTGTACGGTAGCCGATGATAGATGGTGACGTTGACTGGTTGTCGCTCACATATACAACGGCATCGCTTGGCAGGTTTGACGGATGTATACCACCATTTGTATAGTTGGTAGTACCGGCCACCTGACCGAGTGTAGTTACCGGGTACAGAGAGTAAGGGTCTTTCAGCACTTTAGTGTTTGCAGAGTAGCGGTCAACACGAACACCTATGTTGAAATGAAGGTCTTTGTAGTCGAACCTGTCCTGAATATAGCCCGCAATGTATGTTGGAGTGAACGCGCCTATCGGGCGAGTGAAATTGCCGTCTTTGTCTTTTGCTGTCCAGAAGTCATTAAAGTTTACGGCACCTGTCTGCCTCTGACCAGTGTATGAATAACCAAAGTAACCAACGAACGCATTACCGCTCAGGTTCAAAAGCTCATCAGCTGAGAACATGTTCATTGACAGTTTTGATGGATCTACGTCGTCGATGTTGATAAGTGCGTTATCAGCAACACCAAGTTTCTTCCTCAGCTGCTTATCAAAGTTTGACTGGCTAATGTTTTTAAGATCGTAATAGATAGTATCGGTAGGACCAGGCAGTATGTTTGCAATTGTATTAGTTGTCTTGTCGTAGAAAGTACCTTTACCCGGAGTGGTAGGATCAGCTACATAAGTGTAGTCTTTTCCGCTTACCCTGAAGATAGGGTTTTTGGTATCCAACCTTAGATTCTGGTTGTCGAGGTTGCTCACCAGGTTCCTCATCTGTGTCCATATAGACTGCGTACCACCAAGGTTTGCAGCAGCTGAATAAGACTTGATAACACGCTGCTGGTAGTACAATCCAAACTCAATTGCGTGTTTTGTTTTACCGGCCATCAGGTCGAATGATGCGTTCACGTCAAGAGCGTACTGATCTGACAGGAAGTTTGTGTAACCTGTGATAGAGGTACCAGGCGTTGCAAAGAGACCACCACCATTGAATGAATAAGTACTGCGTGGCATGTCACCGTTCGCCATACCGTTATTAGCCTGGATCTGCAGAATGCTTGTTGGCAATCCACCTTCCAGTGAGTTGTAATATTGCTGTGTGTAGTTTGCGAGGATCGGATTGGTTTCAGTGCGATCAAATGTGTAGCCATTTGATGTGCTTCCGGCAAGAACCACACCGGTACGCGTGCTCACAGAGTCAGTGCCGCCCGCGATGTAACGGTTTGTCCTAGGCAGCTCCTGAAACTTACCAACGTATGCATACTTAAAGAAGTCCTTCTTGAAACGAGGATCATTGCTCCAGGTCGTTGTCCTCTGGAAGTCAGCCTGAACACTATAGAATGCGTTTGAAATGATGCTGTTGCGTGAGCTGGTATCGTTCATCTTTCCGAACTTCTGTGTGAAGCGGATGAAACCACGACCCGTAAACGAGTTGTTCTTTACAGTACCCTGCGGAGACATAAGGCTGAAAGTACGTGAGTAAGCATCGTCACGAACGTAGTTTACCATACCACCCGTGATAACGCGCAGGTTGTCTGTTAGCTGATAATCCAGTTTTCCGTTCAAACGATATTCCTCAGTCTGGTTACGTGGCTGAACTTTCCTCTGCTCCATATCGGCGAAGGTGACGTAGTTCGATTCGTAGTTGTAGATCTTTGCACCGCTGTTGTCTGAGAGGATCCTCAATGGATTTTTCTCCATAGCAGCCTGCTTGTCTTCTTTTACTACCCACTGCTTGTCGTATGCAGGGTACCTGTTATGGTCATTATAATAGTCACCGCTCAATGCAAAACCAAGTACCGGCTTTTTGTTGATGCTATCGCCCTTGATCCTCTTTTTGTACAATGGACCGGCAACTGAGAATGAAGCCAGATTGTTGTTGTATCCATCGATAGAGTGCTGAATACGAACGTTACCTGTAGTTTTTCTTGCCACACCACGTGAAGTAATGTTCACCACACCACCAGACACGTCACCATATTTCGCAGGGATACCTGAGGTCATAACCTCCATTTGCTCCACGGCATTCTGCGCCATATTAATACCCGTGTTTGCATCTTCACCTATGTTCTGTACCTGAACACCGTCAATGATGTACAACGTACCCGAACCGCGCGCACCACCTATGCTAACGCCTTCGCCACGCCTGCTCTGGTAGATGTTTGGCGCAAGACCAACCATGCCTGTCACGTCTGTTGTAGGCAACACTTTGATATCATCGCTTGTGAACACGGTAGTACCACCGCTACCTTCCTTGATCAGCGGCTTTTTATAGGCCACGATAGTCATCACGGTCAGTTCTTTCGATGCCCTTGCCATCGTGAAGTTCTGCGTAGTTCTGTGTCCGGGCTCAACAATTACTCGTGTCACTGTGATAGAGTCATATCCGGTAAAGGAAACAACCACATCATAATAACCCGGTTCCAGCGGCTTCACAGAGTACATACCGTCAAAATCGGTCACATTTCCTCCCTTCAATATACCGCCCTGATAAACCTGAACCGTTGCACTCAGAAGGGGTTCTTTCTTCTCGTCCAACACTTTACCGGCTATTTCGCCCTGGGCAAACACAAATCCGGATAGTCCTGTAAATAGAATCAAAAGCAGATAACGTAGTGTACGTGTCATATCCAACATTAATAAATTATTAGCAAATGAGGCGTAAAGATAAAAAAATCTGTTAAAAACCACCGTCAAAACACATATTTTCTTTCCGCTTTTAACTACTTTTCTCCTTCATAAGGAGAATAAAATCAATCTGTACTGAAATAAAAGACGAAAGTTGGCTCCCTAATCTTGGGTTTGGCAGGAAAAAAATTGGCTTTTTGTTTTCAGTTCGGCGATTTCAAGAGAATAGGAACAATTTAAAATATTATTTTTCTACTCTATTTTATGGGGTAACTCCATCCCGATCTGCCGAAATTTTTTCGAAAAGTACTCTACTCATTTTGTATAACGCTTCGTAAGTATAGCCGGCAATGTGCGGCGTAGCTATCACTACCGGACTGAATATCAACTCATTGATGATCTCGCGCAGCTCCTGATCGGCATTCGTGAGTGGCTCGGTCTCAAAAACATCAAGGCAAGCGCCCAACACCTTGCCCGACTTGATTCCCTGATACAACGTATGGGTGTTGACCACAGCGCCACGCGAGGTATTCACGAGAATAAACGGCTTTTTCATCGCTGCGAGAAAATCGTCATTGAAGTAATTCAGCGTATCGGGCTGCAGGGATACATGAATACTCAGAATGTCCGACTCCCGCTGAATTGTAGCCAGGTCGCACACTTCTACGTATGGCGGCACATCCTTTATTTCTCTGCGGTCGTAAGCCAGTATACGCATATCAAAACCCTGCAATTTCCTTGCAAATGCAGCACCTGCATGACCGAAACCGATTATGCCAAGCGTACGTCCCTCCAACTCAACCCCCCGGTTCTCATCGCGCTTCCAGATGTTGGCCCCTATCTCAGAATGACTCCAAGTGATACGCCTGACGAGTGCCAGCAGCATACCCACCGCATGCTCACCCACCGCATTACAGTTCCCCTCCGGACTACCATAACACGCAATTCCCTTTGCGGCCGCATATTCAAGATCAATGACCTCCATACCCGATCCCATTCTCCCTATCCACCTCAACAGTGGTGCTGCATCAAGCAATGCCTTATCCAGTTGCAACCTGGTTGACGTGATGACCCCTTCGCAATCTACTATCAGCTCATACGCCCGCTTCTGGTCTATCTTCTCGTCTACCACAAATTCATACCCCATGGCCGTCAGCCCATCTGTCAACACCTTATGAACCGGTGCCGCAATAAGTACCTTCTTCTTGTTTTCAGTTCTGTCCATAGTTCTTATATAGAATCACAAAATCAGCTACAGATAGTTGTTCGGCACGCTTATCAAACACAGGATCAGCCGCCATACGCTCGGCTGGAATAGTGCCCTTCAATGCGTTCCGGAGCGTCTTACGGCGCTGATTGAAGGCAGCCTTTACAATCACAATAAATCGTCTCTTATTATCTATTTCGTAAGGATTTCTTTGATTGGTAAAACGCAGCACCCCGCTCTTCACCTTTGGTGGAGGCGTAAAGCAGTTCTCATGCACATCTACCAGATATTCTACTTTGAAGAACGCCTGCATCAACACACTCAAGATCCCATAGACCTTGCTCCCCGGACCGCAAGCCACCCTCATCGCCACTTCCTTCTGAAACATCCCTATCACCTCATCTACTTGCGATTCCCACTCCAGAACCTTGAAAAGGATAGGAGACGAGATATTGTAAGGGAAGTTCCCTATTACAGAGAATTGTCCTTCAAAAGGCACATCCGCCTTCAGAATATCATTCAACATGATCTTTCCGTTTATTGCTGGATAGGTCTTGTTCAGGTACTCAACCTTTTCTTCATCCACCTCTATTGCCTTGTATTGCACGCCTTCCCAATCCAGAAGGTATTTGGTGATCGCACCTCCTCCGGGCCCCACTTCCAGCAATTGCATACCCTCCGAGCGGGTCACAAACCCTACTATCTTCTTGCACATATTCTCATCGTGCAGAAAATGCTGCCCCAAACTTTTCTTCAGCGTGTACATGCAACAAAAGTACTGATTGCATCCCTATATGTGCCAGCATTTTCATGCCCTTCATCAGGGTGGTTCGGCATGTGCAACTTCCGTTATCATATTACACAAAGCAAATGCGTCCTTTTAACTTACCTTCGCCGCTATATTTTTCTAATTTTATAGCATGGATATCAAAATAGCGCAAAGACCATCGGCCCACAACAGAGCGTGGATCATAGACGAAATAAAAGGCATGGCTTCCATTCCGGGATTAACCAGCGAACACACCAAATACGCTGAGTCTGTTTTCGGAGCCGAGCAACACATCGCTACACTGAACAATTACAACGGTTTTGTTTTCATTGTTTTGCTGAGGAATAAAAAGACCGACTGGCAGTCTGCCGAATCGCTGAGAAAAGCTGGTGCAGAACTGCAGATCCTTTGCAACAGGCATAAACTGACAGAAGTAACGATATCAAATCTCTCGAAAGCAGCAAACGCAGCGCTCCTCGTTTCGGAAGGCCTCGCATTGGCAAACTACCAGTTCCTGAAGTACCGTACAGAGGCAAAGAAACTGACGCATACACTCACAAGCATCTCTATAACTAAAGATTCAGCAACGGTAAAAGATGTTGCTCAACTCAAAATAACAGTAGATGCAATCTATAAAGCCCGCACGCTGGTAAACGAACCGGTTAACTACCTATCAGCCGAACAACTTGCCAAAGAGATTGCCGCAATGGGTAAAGAAGCAGGCTTTAAAGTGACCGTGCTCAACAAAGCAAGGATTGTAAAAGAAAAAATGGGCGGTCTCCTATCCGTAAATGCCGGAAGTAAACAACCACCCACTTTCACCATAATGGAACACGTGCCTAAGAAAGCACTCAACAAGAAACCTATAGTATTGGTAGGTAAAGGTGTGGTGTATGACACAGGAGGTCTTTCTCTGAAACCAACGGCCAACTCTATGGACCGCATGAAAAGCGACATGAGTGGTGCTGCATTGGTGGCGTCTTCTATGTACGCTATCGCTAAAATGCAACTACCGTTGCACATTATTGCGTTAGTGCCTGCGACTGACAACCGTCCGGGTGAGGAAGCCTACACGCCGGGCGACGTTATAAAGATGTACAGCGGATCGACCGTGGAAGTACTGAACACCGACGCCGAAGGCCGCATGATACTGGCCGATGCACTGCACTGGGCGAAACGCTACAAACCTGAATTGGTGATAGACTTCGCTACGCTGACCGGCGCCGCCTCTGCCGCGGTGGGCGAACACGGCATTGTGTGTATGGGAACAGCTGCCGATGAGGTACACTCTGCCTTCCGCGAGAGCGGCCTGAGGCAATACGAACGCCTGGTGGAGTATCCGCTGTGGGATGAGTATGGCGATCAGATAAAATCGGACATCGCCGACCTTAAGAACGTGGGCGGCGCAACCGGCGGCGCAATAACTGCGGGTAAGTTCCTGGAACACTTCACAGACTACCCATGGATGCACTTCGACATTGCCGGTGTTTCCTTTTTCACGGCACGGAAAGCATACATGCCGGCCGGAGGAACTGCGTTCGGCCTCCGCATGCTGCTCGACTTCCTCGGCCATTATAATAAGGCATAACTTCGTAACACTCACAACCAATAACCAACATGCATACCAATAGCGAAAAACCGGTCATAGGCATCACCACAGGCGATCTGAACGGAATAGGAACGGAAGTCATTATCAAGACGTTTTCAGACAACCGTATCCTCGAACTCTGCACCCCGGTGATCTTCTCTTCAAATAAAGTCATCAATTTCTACAGGAAATTGTCGCCGGAGGTTACAATTAATTTCAACAGCACCAAAGACCTCACCAAACTCAACGCGAAACAGGTAAACGTATTCAATTGTTGGGAAGACGAGGTGCCGTTGCAGCCCGGCGTTCTTACCGACGCAGGTGGCAAGTATGCAATTCGCTCACTTATGGTGGCCACTCAGTGCCTGAAAGATGGTCAGCTCGATGCCATTGTTACGGCGCCCATCCATAAAAGCAATACCAACCTGCCCGACTTCCCCTACACCGGGCACACTCCGTTCTTCAAGGATAAATTCGGCGCTAAAGATGCGCTGATGATATTGTACAGCAATTCCCTCCGCGTTGCCCTGGCAACCGAGCACATACCTGTATCTAAGATCGCTTCATCTATTACCAAGGAATTACTCCTCGGCAAGATCAGTATCCTTCGCGAGTCCCTGATCAAAGATTTTGGGATCGACAAACCTCGTATTGCTATCCTGGGCCTCAACCCGCATGCGGGTGATGAAGGGCAGATCGGTTCAGAAGAACAGACGATCATCAGACCTCTCATCGAAACCTTCAAACAAAAAGATGCTATAGTATTCGGCCCGTATAGTGCCGATGCCTTTTTTGCAAACAGCAGCTACACGCAATTCGATGCAGTATTGGCAATGTATCACGACCAGGGCCTCGTAGGATTCAAGGCACTTGCAAAGGGCGAAGGTGTGAACTACACCGCAGGTCTTCCTATCATTCGCACATCACCCGATCATGGTACCGCCTTCGACATTGCAGGTAAAGACATAGCAGATCCGTCATCCTTCCGCGAAGCTGTCTTCCAGGCACTCGACCTTCTGCGTCAGCGCGCACAACATGCCGAGAACACTGCCAATCCATTGCGCCGTGGTAAGATAGAAAAAGAAAGGACTGAAAGCGCGTAGTGATTCTTGTGAATAACTCACAGAAAACACGAAGCGAATAATTCAGTACATCAAGAATCTCTAACAACTTCAACAAGAACACTGAGCAGCATCACCAACACGATGCTGCTTTTTTTATTGAAACAAGAAATCGTTCGTCTGAAAATTTAAGCGCGCAAAGCGGGTAGCGAAGAAAAACAGAACAGGCTGAAAACCGCTACAGCATGCACTTTCAGGTAGGTACATAAAAAAAGCCCGGCGAGGTTGTGGGCTGCCGGGCTCTATAAAGGATGGGTTAGTAAGCACAATCCTTACACAATATTAAAAAGAAAATTTTCCACTAAAAAATTATTTATCTCTTTTTTTGAATACACCCTCAAAGATGTTGACAGGTTATCCACAATAATGTGGGCATCTCATTTTCAAGATCGCCTCGTTGCATATAGTGCACAGGAAAAATACGCACAGATTTTGTACTCCGAAACAACAAAAAAGCAGACACATTTTTGTGTCTGCTTTTACAATTTCATGATCGCGATTTTTGTTTTACCAGTCCTTCTGCATGCGCACCGGCGCCCCCTTTTCCTTCTTCATCTTGTCCTGCAATTTCTTCTCCTCCTGCTGCAACGCATTCAACAATTGCTCTGCCTGCTTCTCCGATAATTTGCTGGGCTGCCCCTGCGGACGCTGATCTTTTTCGTCCTTTTTGTCCTTGTTCTCGTCGTCCTTTTTCTGCTCGTCTTTATCGTCTTTCTTATCCTTGTTCTTGTCGTCTTGGTCCTGCTTATTTTTATCGTCCTTCTTGTCTTTATCCTTGTCTTTATCTTTCTTATCCTTGTCCTGTTGCTCCTGCTTCTTCTTCATTTGCTCGGCATAAGACAAATTATACTTTGCATCAGCATCCTGCGGATTAGCACGCAGGGTCTTCTTGTAGCTCTCTATAGCCTCGTCCCATTTCTGCTGCGACATGTAGGTGTTGCCTATGTTATAATTAGCGGCTGCCTTGTCTCCGTTCGAAGATGCTACCTTAGCAGTCCTTTCCATAACACTGCGCGACGAGTCGAATTGCTTCTGCTGGTACAAACTATTTCCAAGGTTAAACAGCGCAGGCGTATAATTGGGCTTCTTGGCAACAACTTTGGCATAGTCTGCAGCAGCCTCTTTATACCTCTTCTGACCATAGAGCGAATTGCCCGTGTTGATCAGCCTGCTCACCTGCCCCATCGCTTCGTTTGCCGCCGTCATTATCAACAGCAATGCCACGCACACCACCAATGGTATGCGAATTGTACGGTGCACCCTTATTTCCATATGATCATGCAGCCGATTCATCTAACTTCTTTTTGGTCTTCCTTTTTGCTCCGGGCAACATCCACTCTGCAACAAGCAGAATAAATCCGGCAAAAAGGAAATATTGAAAATAACTTGTAAAATCAGTGAACATCATCGTCCCAAGGTTCTTCTGCTCCATGCTCTCAAGCGAGGAGTTCAGTTTCTCAGCAACATCATCGGTATTCTGCAACAGATTGTAAGACCCCCTTCCGGCCCCGGCTATGGCGCGTAACGCCTCTTCATTTAGCTTGCTCACTACAGGTGTGCCATTCTCATCCAACTTCACAGACTTGGTGTCAGGGTCATAAAGCGTGCTACCCTGAGGCGAACCTACACCCACCGTATGGATCACCACACCTTCCTCGGCAGCCTGTCGTGCAGCCTCTATCGCTTGCTCGTCATGGTCCTCACCGTCTGAGATAACAATAAGCGACTTGAATTTGCGCTCGTTGCGGGTAAACGATTCCATACCCATCTTTATGGCATCCGAAATAACCGTACCCTGCGTAGGCACGATCTCAGGCCCCACATTCTGCAATATCATCTTCACAGCGCTGTAATCTACCGTCAGCGGAACCTGCATGTATGCCTTACCCGCAAAAACAATCAGGGCCACACGGTCATTCTTCATTTTGTCCGTCAGCCTCATGATCAGCTGGCGTGCCCGCGTCAGCCTGTCCGGCTGCAGGTCCTTCGCCAGCATACTCTTACTCACGTCAAGCGCCACTACCACGTCCACGCCTTTCCGCTCGGTCTTCTCGGTTTTGTCGCCCATCCGCAGATTCGCCCATCCCACCACTATCAGAAAGAAAGCCGACACCTGCAAGATAAACTTGAACGTACTGCGCCCTGCTATGTAACCCTGTATCTGGCTGCCTATGAGCTCCTCATTGCCCAGCTTTTGCAACTTTCGTTTGCGCCAGTAGATAACACTCATGAAAAGAACCACCAATACCGGCAGCAACGCCAGCGCGTATAGGTAGTTGATATGTTGAAACTGGAACATAATGTCAGAACCGCAAATTTAATCGGGCAAACTATACATTGTTCGACAAAAAAATGTGATTTTGATTTTCTTTAACAAGAATCCCAAAACTACATGCCGCCCCCTATTACTGCCTATTGTGGCCCTCCACCCATCTACTCCATTTTAATAACTATCTTCGCACTCCTTTAACACACATATTATATGTATCGTTCTCATACGTGCGGCGAGCTCCGCATGCAACATATAGGCGCAGAAGTGACACTTGCCGGCTGGGTACAAACAGTACGCAAGTTCGGTAGCATCACCTTTACCGACCTGCGCGATCGCTACGGCATCACGCAGCTCTATTTCAACGAACAACTCAACCCAACCCTCGATCGCCAGCCTATCGGTCGCGAATTTGTGATTCAGGCAAAGGGAAAAGTGGTGGAGCGCGCCAGCAAGAACGGTAAGATCCCTACAGGAGACATCGAAGTGGAAGTAACGGAATTCACTATCCTCAACAGTGCCGCTACCCCGCCATTCACTATCGAAGAAGATACCGATGGCGGTGACGAACTGCGCATGAAGTACCGCTACCTCGATCTGCGTCGCCCTACGCTGCGCCGCAACCTCGAGCTCCGTTACCGCGTCAATCGTTCTGTGCGCAACTACCTCGACACGCAAGGTTTCTGGGACATTGAAACACCCTTCCTCATTCGCAGCACCCCTGAGGGAGCTCGCGATTTTGTGGTGCCAAGCCGCATGAACGAAGGTCAGTTCTATGCCCTTCCGCAAAGCCCTCAAACGTTCAAACAACTCCTCATGGTGAGTGGCTACGACCGCTACTACCAGATAGTTAAATGCTTCCGCGACGAAGACCTTCGTGCCGACCGTCAGCCTGAGTTCACTCAGGTCGACTGCGAAATGAGCTTCGTGGAGCAGGAAGACATTCTCAACACATTCGAAGGCCTGTTCAAACACGTCTTTAATGACGTGAAAGGGGTGGAGATCACAGAAGCCTTCCCCCGCATGACCTGGGACGACTCTATGTGGTTCTACGGCAACGACAAACCCGATATCCGCTTCGGCATGACCATTGGCAATATCAAAACGCCTGTAGCTGCCGACCGTACCGATGCAACAGATACCACAGTCCTCTGGCAAGGCGAATTCCCGGTGTTTAATAATGCCGAGACCGTCCTTGCTATTGCCGCTCCGGGCTGCAGCGAATATACCCGCAAACAGCTCGACGAGTTGACTGAATGGGTGAAACGCCCGCAGATAGGTATGAGTGGTCTCGTGTACATCAAATGCAACACCGACGGCACTTTCAAGAGCAGTGTAGATAAGTTCTTTACCGAAGACAAACTGAAAGCAATCGCGACCTTCTGCAATGCAAAAGCGGGAGACCTGATACTGATGCTCGCCGGTAACGAGACACGCACCCGCAAGGCCATGAGCGAACTGCGCCTTGAAATAGGCAACCGCCTCGGCTTCCGCAATCCCGATGTCTACAAGCCACTTTGGGTCATAGACTTCCCATTGTTCGAGTACGACGAAGACGGCAACCGCTGGGTAGCCCGTCACCATCCGTTCACTTCTCCCAAGCCTGAGCATATTGAATGGATGAACGAACTCAGCAAGTACGGCGCCATCAAGGCAAATGCATACGATATAGTACTCAACGGCACCGAGATCGGTGGCGGCTCCATTCGTATCTTCCACCGCGACCTGCAGGAAAAGATGTTCGCTGCGCTGGGCATGAGTAAAGAAGAAGCGCAGGAGAAGTTCGGTTTCCTCATGGGCGCGTTCGAGTACGGCGCTCCACCACACGGTGGCATCGCGTTCGGCTTCGACCGCCTTTGCGCACTTCTAGGCGGCCAGGAAAGTATCCGCGACTACATCGCATTCCCTAAAAACAATGCCGGCCGCGATGTAATGCTCGACGCTCCGTCGGATATAGACGACACTCAGAAAAAAGAACTGGGACTGAAATAGTCACAAAAAGATTTCCAATTGCGAAGCCACCCCTTTGGGTGGCTTCTTGCATATATACACTGTTAAAACAAACATAATATCTAATCCTCCTATTTTACTATTGCGATTTCCGCGCACACTACCCCTAAATTTGTTACCTATGAAGCACTTCATCCGTTTGGCCGTCCCTTTACTGCTCGTGCTGCTACAACTGCAGGCATGCGCACAAAAAGACAATCTTCACAACTCAAAAGCTTTTAAACAAATGAATACCGCTAACACAGCTGCTGGAAAGAACCACAAAGAACAAATAGCAACATTCGGCGCAGGCTGCTACTGGTGCACCGAAGCGCAGTTCCAATTGCTGAAAGGTGTCAGCCATGTCGAATCTGGCTTCAGCGGCGGCCATGTCGATAACCCCACATACAAAGAAGTGTGCAACGGCACCACCGGCCACGCCGAGGTGTGCAACGTCTACTACGATCCCGCTGTCATCACCTTCGACGAACTCCTTGCTGCCTTCTGGACCTGCCACGACCCTACTACACTCAACCGTCAGGGCAATGATGTGGGCACGCAATACCGCTCTGTCATCTTCTGGCACAATGATGAGCAGCGCGAAAAGGCAGAGATGTACAAAAAACGCCTCAACGAAGAAAAAGCCTTTGGCAACCCCATTGTCACAGAGATCGCTCCATTCCGCAAATTCTACATTGCCGAAGATTACCACCAGAACTACTACAACGACAATAAGACGCAACCCTACTGCCAGTTTGTAGTTGGCCCCAAAGTAGACAAGTTCAAAAAGGTCTTCGCCGGTAAGTTGAAATAACTCAGTAATGACAATACTTTGAAAGGCCGCCAATAGGCGGCTTTTTCTTTGCCCATGCTCCAAAAAGTTATCCACCGCCCTGCAAAACTCTACAGTCTCATATCCTCGCCCCTTCGTTAATTTCACGAACAATCAATCCCGAAATTGTATGAAAGTAATGATCATCATGGGTTCACAGACCGATGAATCAGTAATGCAGGAAAGCAGCAAATGGCTTACCTGGTTTGGAATAGAGAACAACATGGTAGTGGCATCCGCACACCGAAATCCCGACAAAGTGAGAGACCTGATGGTGAACGCGGCCGGCAACGGCTACGGTGCTGTCATAGCTGCCGCAGGCATGGCTGCAGCGCTGCCTGGTGTGTGCGCCGCATACACTTCCCTCCCTGTCCTCGGTGTTCCGCTCGATGGCGGCCTGCCAGGTGGCATAGACGCGCTCTACAGCATCGTGCAGATGCCGGCCGGTCTCCCGGTTGGTACACTCGCCGTTGGCAAAGCAGGCGCACGCAATGCCGCAGTTCTTTGTGCGCGCATCTTCGCGCTCAGCAACCCAGTAGTTGCAAAACGCCTCGAAGAATTCAAGGCAGCCGATTACAGGATCTGATGATCCACCACCAAGTTCTTTGAATCTACACCGATACAATGGCAGGCTCGCCTGCAAACACCTTTGCTGCTCACCTGCCATTGTATCCTTGTCCACACTACACATTTTCTCAATGTGCTGATGCCTGGTAAAACTTACCTCGTCCCCTTGGTCTGCACAGCTTCAGCAAACTTAACAGTACCATAATCTCAGTTTGGTACGCCTTTTGTAGTTTTATTTTTAACCCGTAAAACGTAGCACATTGACAGAAGCAATCATCAACCTCGAAACAGTAAATCCCATAGAGTTCTTCGGGATCAACAACAGCAAATTCGAACTCCTCAAACGAAAGTTCCCGCTTCTGAAGATCCTTTCCAGAGGCACGCAGATCAAGATCACGGGCCAGCCCGATGAAGTAGCGAACGCTCAGGCAAAGATCAGTCAGGTCATCCAATACCTCGAACGCAACGGTCATGTATCAGACAATTACTTCTCGCGCATCCTCGGCGACGATGAGCAGGACGCGCAAGCCGAAGAACCTGTACAGAACGACATACTCGTGTTTGGTCCCAACGGCAAGGTCATCCGCGCCAAAACGCAGAACCAGAAGCTCATGGCCCAGGTGTCAGAAAAGAACGATATCATCTTCGCGCTTGGCCCTGCCGGTACCGGTAAGACATACACTGCAGTGGCACTGGCCGTTCGCGCACTGAAGAACAAGACCGTTAGGAAGATCATCCTCACACGCCCTGCAGTAGAGGCCGGTGAAAGCCTTGGCTTCCTACCCGGCGACCTCAAAGAAAAGATCGATCCGTACCTGCGCCCGCTCTACGATGCGCTCGACGACATGATACCAAGCGACAAGCTCAACTACTTCATGTCCAACCGCATCATAGAAATCGCGCCGCTCGCCTTTATGCGTGGCCGCACGCTCGACAACGCCTTTATCATTCTCGATGAGGCACAGAACGCTACAGAGTTGCAGCTCAAAATGTTCCTCACGCGTATTGGTGCATCGGCCAAGGCCATCATCACCGGCGACCTTTCTCAGGTCGACCTTCCGAAGAATCAGAAGAGCGGCTTGCTCAAAGCGTCACGCATTCTGCAGAACATAGAAGGCATCGCCCATGTTCAACTCGATGAGGCCGATGTGGTTCGTCACCGCCTCGTAAAACAGATCATCCGCGCTTACGACAAAGATCAGGAGCGCGAAGAAGAACTGGAACAAAAACGCAGCCAGCAATGGCAGGCACTCGGCAATCAGAAAACCAACGGCTGATAATTTCACTAAATAACAAAGAGCCTCCTCATCAACAGGAGGCTCTTTTATTTGCACTTTTTACCTACAGCTTAAACGTTATCGGCAACGTATAGTACACCCGCACCGGCTTACCATTCTGCTTGCCCGGCTTCCACGCAGGCATCGCCTTTATCACTCTCACGGCTTCATCGTCACAACCTGCACCTATCCCCCTCACTATTTGCACATCAGACAAAGTACCATCCTCATTTACAACAAACTTTGCTACTACGCGCCCCTGAATGTTATTGCGCGCAGCTCCGTCAGGATAGCGAATATTCTTTGAAAGGTATTCCGTGAGGTCAAACCCGGTTACCGGCATCTGCTCCACATAGGTATATATCGGACGTTCCGGCGTTTCGCTCTTCTGCCTGGTCTGCCCCGCAACCTCCGATCGGGGTGGAGGCGCTTCTGTTACCCCCGACGGAGCATACCCGGGGTCTATCCCGGTTCCCGGCTCCATCGCCTCCTGTGCATTCATCAGCTCAGCACGCAAAACATCCAACCCCGACAATCGTCCGCGCACTTCCTGCTTCAGTTCATTAAAGCCTCCCGTTATCACACCATTGGTATACACAACCTCCACAACCGCCTTACCACTTGTGTCACTGTATCGCCAAGTCCCTGTCGGCACATCATTATCAAAATGCATTTCTAAACCCGGCACTCCGTTCTCGTAATAAATCACTTGATCTCCGTGCCAATGACTGTACTGATTCAACATCGCCTCAGCCTCTCGTCTTGGAGACGTCCAGTAACGCAGCAATCCACGCAGTGAATCAGGCTCTGCCTTCGGACGTGCAAATCTTGCCTTGAAAGGTGAGTACTGAAAATTTTCATAAACCCTGTGTGTCCATATCGTATCCAGCTCCGCATCAGTGAGTGCCTTATAGCTCGTCACCGATGCCGGCTTCCCGTTAGGCATCCACTTCCTCCATGCACCATCAGGCATTCCTTGCTTGTAGCCGCACTCTGCCTGCTTACTACCATCGCTGTAATAGTAAGTGAACAATCCGTCCTTTACCCCATTTTCGTAGGTACCCGTACTCGACAAGTTTCCATTCTCATAGTAAAAGGTACACTTACCATCATAGAGTTTGGCGGGCAGTGCATTCACACGGTTGTTCTGCTCCGCTGCCTTCAAGGCATAAGCCTTCCGCTTATCAGAATATTCAAAATTCAAATGATCCCTCCCGTCAAACGAGCTCCAGGCCCAACGGTAGTTACCCTCAAACTTTTTATTCCCGTTCGGGAAATACTCCTTTTTCTTCTGTGCACCCACGCTCAGCGCACATGCCATAAACACAATTGTGGTTATATTCTTTATCATAGGTATTCTTATTAATGACTAAAATCGTAATGATCCTGCATTCGCTTGCCCGAGAAATACTCATACCCTGTTGAGTCTATATATCCCTTGTAAGACTTTATGTACGCATACCCGTTTATAAACTCCGGAAACACCACACGCGGAAAAGGATAAGCACCCTCCATCGCGGCCTCATACCGCAGCGGAATTTTCAGATTCCCTTCCCTATCTATGAAACCCAGTCCGCCACTCTTTGCTATCACAGGTGCAAGGCCGCCCGAGAACTCCCCTGCAAATACGATGCTGTCCGGCATCACAAGCACCACCTTCCCGGCGGTGTCTGCATATCCATAATAATCCGTCGTGCCCCTCCCTCCGTCCTCATGTCGCTTTCCAATCGATATCGGACAATAACCTTCGCTAAATCTCATCGACATTCCTGTCAAACGCACCTGCTCCAGATTCTCCGCCCCCAACACCGGCCGTATCACCGCTCGCCCCCGTCTGTCCATGAACCCTATCTTATGCGTTGCAGTATCCAGCCACGCTGCTATTCCGTTCTCAAACGTGCCTATCCAGTCATACACACAGGGCAACACTAATTCTCCCTTCCCGTTCAGGTAGCCATGCTTGTTCGTTTTCATGTCCGTCACAGGCACCAGCCCGTCTCCATGCAGCCAGTCGTGCAGCAGACCATCATACATATCAGCATACCCCGGAAAAACCATCCCGTTATCCACCGCCCACGGATAGTACGTCTTGTTGGTGTCAATAAAGTAGATCCCCTCTTCACCCACAAGCCCGTAAACATTCGCGCTCAACCTGTAGGCAGTTTTATATTCTGAAGCATTGGCCCATATTTTGTGCTTCAGCTTCCCCTTCCCGTCATACCACTTGAACCCTGCAAAATCACTTGTCGTCTCCCTGTACACATAGCAACCGCCGAACACTCCTGTAAACACCTTGCGCTTGTCAAATGGAATACGCTTCAGCAGCACGCCACTCCTGCCGTACACCTTGAATGTGTCGGCATATCTGAACCAGGCGACGGAATCGTTCAGCCCGAATGATTGCTCATCATGTGCCCTTGCACTCAGCACATACTTTCCCTTTGTGTTGTAATATACGTGTAGCGTGTACAAAGAATTGTGTTCAGGCTTTATGGACGTATCTACTGCTGTCAATACGCCGTGAAACAAACCACCCTCCCGCAACACATTACTGAACACAGGCGGAATGAGGAAACTGTCCTTATAATTCACCAATCCATACCTTCCTTCATAATTCACAATAGCCCCCTCCTCATAAACCGCAAATACCTGCTTGAACCTCGGCTTTATTACCCACTCCTTCGTTTTTTTGTCCACAAAACCATACAACTCGTCCTTTCTGAACGGGATACACGGAACCTTAGCACCGTCAAGCGGCACATGTTCACGCTCAAACTTTTCAATTGGGTATTTCCTGCTTGTCCGGTACAGATACTCCATATCTGCACCTATATATTTCGATTGGGCACCGCACAGCAGTGGCATTAAAAGCAAAAGAACCGGCAACAACCGGAATAGGGGTGGGTATATCATAAGGCAACAAATCTACAAATTTCAGCTTTGGCAATGCCCCTACATCTCTCGTTTGCCCTCGGTTGCACCTACGGCAGGTTCGGCAGCCGGTATCCGACCGGCAAATAAATCCCGTACTTTTCAGAAGCACCAGCAATCTACTCCTTCACAACCCGCATCAC
>CAZZCR010000010.1:0-154946 GCA_964652995.1 uncultured Flavipsychrobacter sp.
TACTTTCATACTATACACGGTTTTTAAAACTGTATAGCTATTTCAGTACAAGACATCTTGTCTCGTCCTTGTGTTTTAGTTGACACATTTTGAAGATAATCCGGCTATTGGTTGACACCCAATTTTCTTAGTCCGGCAAATGGTTGACACAAACATAACTAATCCTAAATTCAGTTTACACCTTTATTTGTCTCGTCCTGTGCCTCGTCCTGTTTTAAATATTGTATTACGATATAATCATATTTGTTGAAAGGTGTGTTGGGTTTAGCATGTCAGGCTTTTTTTCTAATTATCTGCCATCATTTCATGACACTATACTTGAGCAATTTGTCATAATGACAATGCTAAAATAAATATACAATCATGCTATTTGAAAAAGTTTGCGGGGATTTGCGGCAGTTTAGAACTATCTTAGATTTCGAAAAAAGTAGAATATTTGTCATTGCCTCTATCTTTTTCGGTGTGCCAATTGATGTAGTAGTGACATGGAACTGAATATAAAAAGCAACCCGGACGATGGAAAGCCATCAGCGACTAATGCATCAATGGACACCCCTGAATGGCTACGCTCATTTAAAGGCTGCGAGCATTACTCCGACTCTGAAGCAATCGCTGTAATCGAGAGCTTAAATATTTTTGCATCAATACTTTTAAGGAATGCTTCACAAAAATTACATGTAATTGATAATCAATTAATTATATCTTTACAACAAGAAGAAACGTTTCAAAAACTCGCAGCATGAACACACTATCTACATTCGCACGTTTTGGTAAAACAAATGACAAAACTCTTCGTTTATCCGAAGCGAAAATGGCTGTTGTTTACACCAGGGTTTCAAGCAAGGAACAGGCAGATACAAACCTTTCTTTGGAATACCAACGTAAAGCTATTGATGATTATGCTCAGCGAAACAACATAAGTGTAGCTGGGTATTTCGGCGGCACTTATGAAAGTGCAAAGACCGATGGTCGTAAAGAGTTTCAGCGGATGCTTGAATTTATAAAGAAAAACAAGGGTAAAATTTCCCATGTGCTTGTTTACATGCTCGACCGTTTCAGCCGCACTGGCGGTGGAGCTATAAAGCTGGCTCAGGAATTAAGGGAAAAACACGGCATAGAGGTATTTGCAGTAACTCAACCAACCGATACATCTAATCCAAGCGGTGTTTTACAGCAGTCCATTCAGTTTATCTTCTCACAATATGACAATGAGCTAAGGAAGCAAAGATCAGTAGCGGGGATGAGAGAGAAGTTCAAACGGGGAATATGGGTTGCAAAGCCGCCTATCGGTTATGATGTCATAAAAACAAATGGGGTACGAAAAATTGTTATAAATGAAATTGGTAAGAAAATCAAGAAAGCCTTTCATTGGAAAGGTAGCGGGATAAAAAACGAAGCAATATTGGATAGGCTTAGAAGTATAGGTGTTAGCTTAAACAAACAGCATCTTACAAAACTGTTGAAAAATCCTTTCTATTGTGGTTTGATTTGCCATAACATGCTGGACGGAGAAATAGTAGAAGGAGAACATGAGCACTTAATTTCTAAAGAGCTGTTTTTAAAAGTCAATGAAATACACCAGAGTAATTCAGGGTATGGTGTACCTCACAAAAAACAACAGGATGAACTGCCTCTTAAGGTTTTTATCAAGTGCAACGACTGCAAAGAACCATTTACCGGCTATATAGTGAAGTCCAAAGGACTGTGGTATTATAAATGCAGGACAAAAGGTTGCAAATGCAATAAAAGTGCTAAGGAAATGCACAAGACTTTTTTGGAATTTCTCAGTGATTATAACATTAAAGAGGAATTAAAAGCGCCATTACTTAAAAAAATGGAAGCTGTATGGAAAGACATAAACAAAGAGAGCTATGAGTTGGAACATAGCTATAAAAAGCAAGTTTCTGCGGTAAACGCTAAGATTGAGGACATCGAAGAAAGCTACTATATCAAAAAGGATATGAACAGGGAAACCTATGATAAGTTCCGGTTGAGGTTTGAGACTGAGCTTAAAGATATCAACAAGAACCTGTCTCAACTGACAATAGGCATTTCGAACCCAATGGCAGCTATTGAGAAAGCAATAGGCATATCAGTAGAACTGCCTACGGAGTGGACTTCCAGCGATATTAACCATAAAAACAAGTTGCAAAAACTGCTGTTTCCTGAGGGAATTGTTTACGACAAGAAAAAAGGGACATTTCGAACCGAAAGAGTAAATTCTATTTTCGTTGAAATTGCCCGCTTAACAAGCGTTTCGGGCAAAAATGAAAGGAGACAAACAGGGGTTGATTCCCGTTTGTCTCCTTCTGTGCGGCAAAGGAGATTCGAACTCCCACGCCCGTTACAGGCGCTACCACCTCAAAGTAGTGCGTCTACCAATTTCGCCATCGCCGCATCTGAGGGAGCGCAAAAGTATGAATTTATATGAATAATCCAAAAAATTCCTGCCCATTATTTGACAAGGATGATACTTGCCGATTTGCCTTTTTTATTAAATGCAGTCAGTCGGTGCACCTCTTCACCATCGATCAACTGCAATTCGGCCGTATTCGGTGGATTTGCCCCTTCTTGTCCGGCTACAATTGTTATTGTAGTTAATTTTTCTGACACGGAAAGATTAAACTTCCTACGTTCTGTAGTCAACACATGATCTGTCAGCAACGGCTTGCCGTTTACCAACACACTCACAACGTCCCCATCCTCCAGCCCACCATCCCAGAGTTCCAGAATGCATGAACCGGTTTGCCACTCTATTCGCTTGTCGTGACCTGCTGTCACCTCGGCGGCATTTACGATCGTAGCGTCAGCTGAGTCCATTTTTACGGGCATTTGCTGAGCGGGTCGCAATGCGGCACACTCACTCTCGGGCGCTTCGAGCGATACACTACCCTGACTGCAAGGATTGTTTTTTCTGTCCTTGCCCACAAACGCTCCTGCTAACACATAACGACCTTTTTTCAACTTCCACTTCAAAATAGAGTTGAAATAGCACATCTCGATGGAATCAGACAACTTGCCAACCGGGCCGGTTTCGGCAAGAATCATAATGTTCTTGTCTTTGTTTATCACACCCTTTATCCTAGCCTTTAACTCCTTACCATCCTGGGTAGTGATAGAAACACCCTTAATATTCACTCCGGTGACATCAAGCGACAATCGATATGGAAGGGTTTCTCCGTCTTTGATCTGCATTTTGCCGGTAAACGTACAGTGCTGCGCAGATAGGGCATTCGTCAAAGCGATAAACAGAATAGAAATAAACAGGGTCCTCATTGTTTGTTTTTTGTCCTCATTGACTTGTATATCTTTATTGCGCTCATCAGAACGATCACCAAAAGCACCAGTCCCCCCAACCCCCACACCACACTGATACCATGCTTCACCGTTGCCAGCACTACAATAGCAACCAGGAATACTGTAGCAACTTCATTCCAAACCCTCAACTTACCCGAAGAAAAACGAAAGATCCCGGACATCTGCTGCTTAAAGATGGCGTGGAGAGACAGATGATATAGATACAACCCGACCACAAAACCGAGCTTGATTGCCAGCCAGTTATCGATAGCCCCCAGCATATACCACATCCAAGGGCCAAAAATCAGGGTTAGGATCGCAGAAGGCCATGTGATCCCATACCACAATCGGCGTATCATGATACCAAATTGCTGTTGCAGTATCATTCTTTCAGGCTCAGGTTTATCATTTGCTTCCGCATTGTAGATAAACAACCGCACGATATAAAACATACCGCTAAACCAGGTTACAACAAATATTATATGGAGTGCCTTGACGTATAAGTACATATTGAGGGCTCAAAAGTACGGATTCAATTCGGGATAGGATTGCAACGTCAGGTATCAGCGCATTCTGTTCTGCCAGTCGTCCTTCCTGAGTGAAAAGACAAAAGTATCCAGAAACGTCCCGTTCCAACATCTGTTCTGCCGAAAATATCCCTCACGCAAAAATCCTTTATGCTCCAGCAAAGCAACCGACGGATCGTTGCCCGGAGTAACAATTGCCTCAACTGAATTCAAATCCATATGACCAAATCCATATGATAGGGCCGCATTCACCGCCTCAGACATGACACCCTTTCCATGAAATGCAGGATGCAACAGGTACCCGATCTCTGCCCGGTAATGTTCTTTCATCAATAAATGGAAACTCACGGAGCCAATGTACTCGTCACTCCCTTTAAGTGTAACTGCCCATTCTATGCCTGCATTATCTGCGATCATGTTGTGGATCTTTCCGATCAGAGCATTAATATCTTCCAGTGAAGACGGCCTCGGCCTATCGATGAACTGCATTACCTCTTCGTGACTGCGCAAATAGAATAAAGACGGAGCATCCGGCAGTTCGGTCCGGCGTAGAACCAGCCGCTCAGTAACAAGAACAGGAAATGGTGAAAAGTTTACTTGCAACATACCTGCAAGGTACGTCATCCCCTTAACTACCTACGCCAGCTCAGGGGAAAGTTAGTGATTTACATCACTCTAATTCAGCGGCATGGTTCCTACATTTGCCATACATCGAAACAAATGGAAAAGATAGACCTCAAAAAGAAGTACAAGCAGCTTTACAGCTGTCCTGCAAAATCGCCGGTGGTAGTAGACGTGCCGGAAATGCAATTCCTTATGTGTGATGGAAAAGGCGCGCCTGAAAGCCCCGACTTCGCCCGGGCTATTGAAGCGTTGTATAGCCTGTCATACACTATCAAATTTGCTTGCAAAAGAGGTCCTCTTCAGATAGATTACGGAGTGATGCCACTTGAAGGACTGTGGTGGGCTGATGATATGAGTGATTTTTCATCGGGCAACAAACAAAACTGGAAATGGACGTTGATGATCATGCAGCCCGACTTTATTACAGAAGATATCGTAGCCCAGGCCACGACACAACTAAAAAACAAGAAGAATCCGAAAGGTGTTGATTCTGTAAGATTCGAAAAAATGCAGGAAGGAAAATGTGCTCAGATCATGCACATTGGCCCGTTCAGTGAGGAAGCCGGCACGATCGCCAAATTGCACGCTTTTATTACATCGGCTGGCCATGAACTGAGAGGGAAACACAGGGAGATCTATCTTAGCGACATGAGACGAACGGCTCCGAAAAAACTAAAAACAATCATCAGACAACCGTTTCTACAGTAGTTTTACTCCTTATACTCAATATGCGTTTTGACCACCATACCGGCGTACACTGTAAGAAGAAAGCATTCGCTATTAGCTTTGTTATAATAATTACATCATTGAATCTGCACGGTCAAACGCTAAATAGCCCAACCCTGACGGCAGATTTCCACAAGAACTTCGGAGACAACTACTGGCGTAACAGGCCCGCACTATACTACGACTTATGCAAGCGGGTTTTACTGATTGCCGACACTGCCAACCGTTTTGGCGGTTCTATGGGTGGATATCACAGATTACAATTGGCAGAAGCTGCAAAGGCAAATCGATCTTTAACGGCAAAAGACAGCTACCTGCTCACCGATGCCTTGCTCGGTATTGCCCGCGACCTGCAAAGAGGATCCAACATCGGAAAATGGATCAGTAATGATGAAGTTTCTCCTGTGTATTCAAAAAAGGACGACTCTGCCCTACTCGCAGGAATTGCCGGCATAACCAGCCCATTATCGCTTGATTCGTTTCTTATTTCCCTGGAACCACACACCAACGAATACACGCTGCTAAAGAATGAACTCATAACTCAGATCAAATCAGGGAACACTTATAAAGCGGCCAAAGTGACTGCCACGATCAACCAATACAGATGGATAACCCATTTTAACTTCGGAAAGTATATTGTCGTCAATATAGCGGCTTCAACCCTGTATTATTTTGAGACCGACAGCATGAAACTGCAAATGAAAGTGGTGACGGGCAAGCCAAAAACAAAAACGCCCAGATTTTCTACGTGGTGCTATGAAGTGGTGCTATATCCCTACTGGAACGTCCCGAGAAGCATTGCCGTTAAAGAAATACTGCCCAAAGTAAAAGCAAACCGCAAAACGCTGCATGAAATGAACATGCAGGTTCTGGACCGTAGGGGTCGCGAGATCAATGCGTCTTCAATCAATTGGAATGCTTACAATTCATCAAACTTTCCTTACACATTCAGACAATGCACCGGCTGCGACAATTCGCTGGGGGTGATAAAATTCAACCTCACCGACCCTTTTCACGTTTACATGCACGACACCAACTATAAACTGGCATTCCTGCGTAATACATGGTTTCTGAGCCATGGCTGTATCAGGTTGGAGAAACCGATTGAACTAGCCAACGAGCTATTAGATAACCGCGTCGACACAAGCCTAATAAATGCTTGCATAAAGGGACTGGAACCCATTGCCCTAAAAACAGACAACAAAGTACCGGTGTTCGTCGTGTACATGCCTGTGGGTATCGAAAACGACTCTATTGCCTATTACAGCGATGTTTACAAACTTTTTGCTGCGCACAAAACCAAATAACATTTGAGCAGGTGTCTTGCTATTCCTTTTTCCCGGGTGGCACCTCTTGCGGCAACGGCCTTGTTGCGGGGTCGCGGTCAGGCTTCACTTCCGGGCGTGGTTGCGGCTGCCCAGGCTCCTGAGGATGAATAGGCTTTATCTCAGGCTGCGATGGTCTTGGATTGATCTCCGGATTTGTTGTATTGTTGTACATGGCATTCACTTTTCTCAAATTTCGCACAAATTATCGGAGAACTTACTAATCATGGTCACTTGACGTTGATTTTCTCCGGCCCCAATGAAATACTACGAACTTAAAAAACGCCGTTATCTTTGCTGCAAGATGATAAGGATAGGAAAAATTGTTGCAACGCATGGCCTTAATGGTTCTCTGGTGATGACAAACATCACAAATGACTCAAAATGGCTGAAAAAAGGGGCGGTGCTTATGGTGGAGATGCAGAAGGGAAGTTTCATTCCGCATTTTGTAGCTACCTGTAAAACCACGAGTCCCGATGAATTCCTTATCACAATTGAAGAAATTGACACTCAGGCAGCTGCCAAAAAACTGGTAACAAAGCACGTATATGTGGACGAGTCACTACTTGCGGGCCTGGTGCTGGAGTCTCCCTTGATGTGGATAGGTTTCACCGTGCTGGATGCCCATTATGGTAACGTCGGAAAGATCGAAGACGTGATGCAAACGGGTGCTCAGTGGATCGGCAAGATTGATTACAAGGGAAATGAAGCATTGATACCGTTGGTTGATGCGACTCTCGATGGGATAGACGTGAAGGGAAAAATCCTCAGGACCAATCTGCCTGAAGGACTGCTGGAGGTGTATAACTAAAGAAAGAAAGAAACAAACAATGAGAATAGATATTATAACGGTGGTGCCCGATCTGCTGGAAAGCCCTTTCAGTCACTCCATGATGAAAAGGGCAAAAGACAGGGGCCTGCTTGAGATACACACCCACAACCTGCGCGACTACACCCGCTACAAACAGGGACAGGTTGATGACTACCAGTTCGGTGGTGGCGCAGGTATGGTTATGATGCCCGAACCATTGGCAATACTTTTGGACAAGCTGATGGCTGAGCGCAGCTATGAAGAGATCATCTACATGACCCCCGACGGCGTATTATTTAACCAAAAGACCGCAAACACCTTATCTCTCAGGGAAAACATGATCATCATCTGCGGCCACTACAAAGGTATTGACGACCGGATCAGGCAGCACTATGTAACACGTGAATTATCAATAGGCGATTACGTATTGAGTGGCGGAGAGTTGGCAGCTGCGGTAGTGGTTGACGCTGTGGGCAGACTACTACCGGGAGTACTTAACGATGAAACATCCGCTCTGTTCGATTCGTTTCAGGATGGGCTCTTGGCTCCTCCGGTATATACAAGGCCAGCCGACTTCAGAGGGTGGACAGTGCCTGACGTTCTATTGTGCGGAGACCCGAAGAAGATTGAAAATTGGCGATATGAGGAATCATTGAAACGTACGAAAGAACGCCGGCCAAACTTACTGGACGACATGCATTAAACCAACCCACTATTATGCACCATAAAATTGCAATACCGATGACAAATAAGTCAGTGTTTATTATCCTTCTGTCCCTTCTGTTTGCGGTTGCATGCAATAAAAAGAAAAACAACCAGGTACCATCGCGAATGGCATTCGCTTTGAACGGAGATACAATCTGGGTGACGAATGATGTGCGAACCGACAACCCTCAAAATGGAAATATCTTCATCACCGGCACTTCAACGGACGGGCAGAAAAGTATGAGCATTGGGCTGACGGGATATACCGGGACCAAAAAAACATTTCTTGTAGATTACAGAGGACCCGGAGGCAATATGACCGGCAATACAGGCATGTATAAGGACGGCACCTCCGGCATAATGGCGCGCACCGGAAAAATTGTAATCACTGAGGTAAACGGAAACATCTTGAGAGGGTATTTCGACCTCCACTTCCTACAGGAAGACATGAAGGGCACGTTCCTTACTTCGTCAAAGTAGCTTACCGAATCGCGACGTCAAGCAACTTTTTGTCGCCAAGATATCCTTCAAGAACATCCGTGGTTACAACAGGTCCAACCCCCGCCGGTGTACCTGTGAATATCAGATCGCCAATGTTCAGCGTGAAGAACTGGGAGGTATACTCGATGATCTTATCGACCGAAAATATCATTTGCCCGACACTTCCTACCTGTACAGTCTCTCCATTTTTATCAAGCCTGAATTCAATATTGTCCGAAATGCCGTTTGAGGGTGATGGAATAAATTCACCCACAACAGCCGAGCCATCAAATGCTTTCGCAATCTCCCAGGGCAGGCCTTTCTTTTGCTGCTCACGCTGAATATCCCTTGCTGTGAAATCAATACCTACAGTCATTGCATCATAATAATTATGCGCCTGTTGGGCATGCACATATTTGCCGTTCTTGCAAATCCTGATGACCAATTCGCACTCATAGTGCAGATCATCGGTAAATTCAGGGTATAAGAACGGCTTGCCGGGCAGCAATATCGCCGACTTCGGTTTCATGAAAAGAACCGGTGTCGTTGGGAGGTCATTCTTCAACTCTTTCGCATGATCTGCGTAATTTCGTCCTACACAAATAATTTTCATAATAAGGAGGTGTTTTATGAGCCGTGTAAAAATACAATTTCCCCAGCATAATCCATTAGGAGTAGTCCATATACCGGTACGCATCAGCGATATAAACTATGGCAACCACGTTGGCAACGACGCAATTCTCTCTATCATTCACGAGGCGCGCATGCAGGTATTGGCACAGAACAACTACACTGAAATGGACGCCGGCGGAAACAGCATGATCATGGCCGACGTAATGATCGCCTACAAGGCAGAAGCGTTTTACGGAGACACTCTGGAGATTGAGGTCTATGCGGCGGAAGTAACCGCTGTGCGATTTGATCTATTGTATCGTATATCAACCATTAGGGCAGGAGATAAAATAGAAGTATCTAATGCAAAAACCGGCATGGTGTGTTTTGACTACAAAAACAGGACTGTTGCTCCAATGACATCTTCACTTGAACAATACCTGAGCAGGCGCTGATGACGATGGATAAATACACCACTATTCTTGACGAAGGCACCGCCGACTTCAGAGACAGAGGAAGTAAGTTCCTTGCGTATGCATATCCGGTGCAAACACTCGCTCATATTAAAGACCGGATAAATAGGCTGAAAAAGGAGCACCCCAAAGCCGTCCATCATTGCGTAGCGTGGCGCCTCGGCACCGACGGAACTCAGTACAGAGCCAACGATGACGGCGAGCCAGCGGGTAGTGCAGGCAAACCGATACTGGGTCAGATAGACAGCATGGGATTAACCAACGTATTGGTGGTGGTGGTACGTTACTTCGGTGGCACCCTACTTGGTGTACCGGGGCTTATAAATGCCTACAGAACAGCAACTACTGATGCACTGACACAGTGTAGCAAGGTAGAAAAATGGATAGAACAGTTGTATGAAATAGAATTCGACTACCCTGCAATGGGTGAGGTGCTTTACATTCTGAAGCAAAATGACGCAACCGTTTACAAGCAGGACTTACAACTTTTCTGCATCATGAAGGCAGGCATTCCACTCATTCACGACGAGGCATGCACAGGTAAACTCACTCAAATGAGGGGCATTAAACTAAAAAAGATCAAACCAGAAGAACTGGAATAGCACCGAACTCATACTATCTGATGAGGTTGACCAGCTTTTTTTCGTCTGTGATTATCACCTTTCCACTTTTGATATCTATAAGGTTTTCACTCTTGAAATCGCTCAGAGTCCTTATCAGTGATTCAGACGCAGTACCTGCAATTGTGGCAAGGTCATCCCTGCTTATATCGATCTGGAAAGGCTCCTTTTTATTGGTATGATACTTTTTTTCGAGGCTGATCAATGCTTCCGCAACTTTCTTCCTGAGCGTATTGTAGGCAATACCTAACAAACTATTTTCTTTATCTACTACATTTTTCGCAAGCAGAGAAATGAATTTCCTTGCTACCGCGGGGTTGCTATTGACAAGATCTTCAAAGTCCTTTCTAGGTATAAGGGCCAATTCACACTCCTCCATCGTCTCGGCATTTTCTTTGTAGGCCCCACCCTCAAGCAAGGTTGTATATCCAAAAAAGTCACCGCTATTGTAAAGATCCATCACCAGATCCTTACCATCTTCGTGTGTTTTGAAGGTCTTTACTTTTCCTTTAATAACATAGTACAGATAATGAGGATTCTGTCCCTCCTTAAATATCAATTGCTTCTTTTTGTAGGTATTTACATTGCTCTCTTCCGTCAGTTGTTCCAAAGTACGCTTATTGTCAATTGTAGAAATGAGCTCGTTCACCCCGGCAATATCCGATGAAAGAGCTTTTTTCAGCACACTTACCTTCCGCAACCTACTCTGTATTGCATGTAGCAATTCATTGCCTGAAAATGGCTTTGTTATGTAATCGTCGGCACCCAATTCCATTGCGGCCCTAAAATCGCTTCGCTCGCTTTTGGACGTCAGAAAAATAAAAGGAATATTCTGAGTTTTAGGATCCTTATGCAACACATGCAATACACCATAGCCATCTATTCCCGGCATCATTATGTCGCAAATGATCAGATCAGGCTCCTGAGCCTGAGCGACACTGATTCCCTCTTTGCCATTTGGCGCCATCAATACTTCATAGTCCGACAAAGTGAGAATTTCAGCCACATTCTCCCTGATATCTTCGTTATCCTCAATTATTAATATCCTATGCATTATTTTTATTATTGAACGTTATAGTGAATTTTGTGCCATCACCGATCTTGCTTTCAAGATCGATGTTTCCACCCATCAATTCTGTGTATTTGTGCACGATATGAAGTCCAAGGCCAGTGCCCTGAATGTTGGTCACATTTGACGATCTGAAAAACCGCTTGAAAAGATCCTTTCTGTCATCATCCGGTATCCCTATACCTTGATCCTTCACACTTATAATTACCTTTTTCCCTTTTATCTCGGTATTGAGGCAAATTTCGGAACCTTCGTTAGAAAATTTCACTGCGTTTGACAATAAATTAGTCACAATATGTTTCATCATTGACTGATCCAGAAACACAGTCTGCGACTTACCACTATGATCATAATTTATATGCTGTCCTTTTTTCAATAAGTGATGAACGTCCTGCATTACATCATGCATCTGCTCTTTGATGTCATAAGACCGGAAATTAGCATGAATGTCCCCCTCTTCGATCTTTCCGACCGATAGAAAATCATTGAGTATTTCAGTTAATGAGGTCACTGAAGCTACGATCCGCTGAATATGTTTTTCACGCTGAGGTTGTTCTTCTTCTTTCGTATATCGCGACAATAAATAAGCAGACGAAAGCACCGCGCTCAGGGGTGTTCTGAACTCGTGCGACGCCATTGACACAAAACGTGACTTCAGCTCGTTCAATTCACGCTCTTTTTCCAGCGCAGACAAAAGTTCAGTTTCAGCCTTCTTCTTCTCTGAAATATCAATGACGATACCTAGATAGTTCGACACTTCATGGTGCTGATCTTTCAGCGGTGTCATATTCAAAGATGCATAAAACGTTGAACCATCTTTGCGCACCAAGTGCCACTCCTGATTGTTACTTACGTTCAACGAAACCGCCGTAGCAAACACATCAAAATCCGGTTTCACTTTGCGGGAGGATAGTTCGCTCAATTCCTCAGCTTTCTTTTCAAGTTCAGATGGCAGATGAAACTTCAACAAACTGATCTTATTGAGCACCTGAGACGAAGTATAACCAAATGCCTTCTCTGCGGCAGGATTGAAAAACTGGACAGTTCCGTCCACGTCACACACAAAAATGATCGCCCCCGCATGATTCCAGATGTTATTCAGGAATGTATTTACACGCTCCAACTCGGCATCCTTCCTTTCAGTTTCCCTAATTTGCTTACCCAACTGCTCTACAGTAATTGCCAGCGATTGAGAACCTTCTTTCACCTTCTCTTCAAGGTGCGCATTTAGTTGAATAATGGCTTGCTCAGTTTCCTTTCGCTGTGTAATGTCATTTACGAATGCTAAAGCGTAGCTGTCGCCATCAACGGAGTAGTGCCCCAGACTGACCTCTACCGGAAACTCTTCACCATTTTTCTTTATCCCTGCAAGCTCCATCCCAAGCCCCATCGGCCTGCTATGTGGGTTCTTATTGAAACCTTTTCTATGATTTTCGTGATTCTTTGCGTAGCGGGGAGGTATCAGTACCTCCACCTTTTTGCCAATCAATTCGCCCCTTTCATACCCAAACAGCTGCTCAAGATGCGTATTGGCCATTTGGATAACTCCACCATCATTGGTAATGAGGATTCCGATACTGGCATAGTTGAACAACGCCGCAAAAGTGTCATTATTCAATGTAGTAAATGGCATGCCTAAATCTACTACAAAATCTTCACCACCCGGTGTTGAATGGCCATTATTTTTCGGAGATTTCATAAATACGGCAAATCTGCTAAGATATACTTGTGGAAATCTTCAAAAGATGACCTTGGTCAGTTTCGAATTAAGGCAATCTTTAATTTTTATGGCAACATGCTGCCTTAACAGCACCGCCTGTCATTGACACTTTCGGGCTCAGGTAGGGAATACCAAGGTTTGCCCCTCTCAAAACAAACAGAAAACCAAAGACAAAAACCGTCAGTGGCACAAGTTTTTTCAATTGAGGGCTTCTAAGAAAATGAGCCTTTTGACGGAGGATAGTTATGCCTGCAAGCATAGGAACCGTACCCAACCCAAACAAATAGATCATTCCGGCAGCTTGAGCCGGAGTAGGAAGGGTGATCGACGCAGATAAAGCCATGTATACCAATCCGCAAGGCAATAAACCATTCAAAAATCCTGCAGCAGTGATGGCTCCAAGACCAGGCTTGCCGATAACTCCACCAAGTCTACGCTTGATCTGCTCTTCCCAAGGCAACCGAAAATGTCCCAAACTATGTGCAAAAAATGAAAGTGCTCCTATCACAAGAAGGGCGATACCCATTCCCAGCGACAAATACTGTTGAATACGGGGATTGAAAAATCCACGAAAAGAAAACAACACCATTGCCATGCCTGCATACACAGAAATACGAGCAAGGTGATAAAGAGTAATTGCCGCAACCCTCTTTGCACCTGTAAATGCCTGAAATGGCATGATCCAGACGATAGGACCACACATGCCCGCACAATGCAGACTGCCGGCAAACCCCATCAGAAAGGCCATTGTCATCGTAGCGATTGTCATCAGTCGTGCAGTTGAAGTTCGGATTCCTGATAATATGCTTTGCCGTCCGCCTTAAAGTCTACCTTAACTACATAGCGAGTATTCTTCAGGTCAGTGCGTGAAATTTTCAATTCAGAACCACTACCTATTTTATATTCCCTATCCCAATCCTTATTCACAGGACAATAAAATTTCACTTCACCTGACAGGGCTTTCTCCTTCAATGCGGCCGGCATTTCTATTATCACATCACTGCTGTTTGCATGGATTGCAACGTCAGTTGAGAGTGCGGCCAGATTCTTCCTTGCATCAATCACATTCTGATAACCGATTTCATCCTTATAGTAATCCGGTGATACCAGATCGATCTGCTGGCGGCTGCTGCCAACCACCAATATCGCGATCAATCCGACAAACCCCCCATAAAGCAACGCTACTTTCCACCCCCAACCAATTTTCATAATACCAGTTTTAATTAAAGATTAATTTCCGCTAAATGGCCCGAGGAATGATGTTGCGATTGTTGTGATCTTCTTACCATCCTCATAAACACCTATCCTCAATTTGGTCTTTCTACCCTCCAGATCTGACTTGTTTACGTAAACGAACATTGTGCCTGTGGTGATTCCGTCTTTGGGAATTTTGATCTCGGTTTCACCCACCAGCTTGATATTTCCATGGAAATTCTCCGGAACAAATTCAACCTTCTTAGGTTTAAATGTTTTGTTGATGACCTTGTAATTATATAGGTTACTCAGTTGTTCATTAGGTTGCTCCTGATACAATTGCCCGGCAGTACGCAAAATAGTAACTCCGACGTCTGTGCGACTGGCAAGCAGCCACGCCAGCACCCCAAGTAATACCGCCATAACAACCGTATATCCCTTCATACGCCAGGTAAACTTCCAAGGTCGCTTCTCGGCAATATTAGCCTCTGAGGCGTATCGTATAAGCCCTGTCGGAAGGTTTACTGCCTCCATCATACGGTTACACGCATCAATACACGCAGTACAGTTTGTACATTCAAGCTGGGTGCCGTTCCTGATGTCAATACCCGTAGGACATACCTTAACACACTGGGCACAATCAATACAGTCGCCTATCGTCCTTTCTTCATTCTTATGGATCTTGCCGCGAGGCTCACCACGACTGTAATCGTAGGCCACTATCACTGAATCTCTGTCGAGCAAAACGCCTTGCATCCTTCCATATGGACAGATAACAGTACATACCTGCTCACGCATCCACAAGTAAACAAAGAAAAACACGGTGGTAAATACAGAAAGAGCAACGAAACTACCGATGTGTTTGGAGAATGGCTCCATCACCATGCTTCGCAACTCATCAATACCAATAATATAGGCGAGGAACGTGTTCGCGATTACAAAACTCAACAGCCAAAAGAGTATCCACTTGGATACTCTCTTAACCACCTTATCTGTATTCCACGGTGCATTTTTCAATGCCCGCTGTTCTGCCGCGTTGCCATCTATCCAATATTCGATGTTCCGGAACAACATTTCCATAAAAATAGTTTGCGGACACGCCCAACCACAGAATACCCGACCGAAAACCACTGTAAACAACGCGATAAAGACGATAAATACTATCATCCCTATCGCAAAAATAAAGAAGTCCTGAGGCCAGAAGATCTGACCGAACAAAATGAACTTACGTTCCAGAATGTTTAACAGAAATATCGGATGACCATCATACTTTAAAAAGGGTAATCCAAAAAAAACGACCAAATACAAGCTCGTTGCCAGCTTCCTGAGATTGTATATCTTCCCTTCAGGTTTCTGAGGAAATATCCATATCCTCTTACCCTTTTTATCTACCGTAGCTACCTTATCCCTAAAAGATTCCTGATTTGTCGTATCGCTCATATCCTAGTCGTTTTTTTCTCACCCATTAAGGGTGCCTATTATTTCTTACTGGTGTCTGAGACCGCAGCTGCGCTGCTTGTTGCAGCAGCTTCTATATACAGATCTCCCTGTGGTGCTTTAGGAACAGCAGGCTTCGTACCTTTAAGAGACTTCACGAAGCTGGTCAACTGTTGTATTTGCTTAGGAGAAAAGTCATCTTTCCAGCTCTTCATGCCTTTTTCCTGCCATCCGTACTTAATAGACTTGAATATATCCTTCACACTTCCACCATGCAACCAGTAATCGTCTGTCAGGTTCGGACCAACTGTACCACCACCATCAGCCAGGTGACACGCAGCACAAGACTGTATATAGATCTGTTTACCGGCCGCCAGATCAGATGGTTCTGACAAATAAACAACGGTATTTTCATCTACATTATTTGCGGATTTCGCTAAGTATGCTGCCTTATCTTCCTCTCCTTTCTGCATTTCAGCTACAAACTCTTCCTCCTGACTCATGCCATCGTGAGAAAAATGGTAACGGTAGATGTAAATAACCCCAACAAATATGGTCAGATAAAATCCATATAACCACCATGGTGGGAGACTGTTGTCAAGCTCATGGATTCCATCATAGTCGTGGTCGAGCATGATGTCTTTTTCCTTTTCAATAGAAACTGCCTTGTTGAAGTTGTCCCAGAACCAGCTTTTCTTTGCCAACAGCGCTTCTTCTGCCTCGGGTACCTGCCTGATGGTTTTGAGTAACATGTGAATGAACGTGGAAAGCAAAAAGATTACTACGAGCTCAAGACACAAAACCACAGTTAGTACATAAAACTCCGTTGCGGGAATTCCGGCTATTACTTCCGGCAAACTTGTGTGCGCCAATTCATTCGTTGCTGCTGCCGGATCTTCCTGAGCGTATGCTCCTAACCCGAGAAATGTGAAACCTAACAGAACAATCAGACTTTTTATCCCTGTTGCATTCAATCCTTTGTCTTTGCGAACTTTTTCCCGAACAACATAACCAAGTTGCTTCATTGTGTACGCTAGCATTCCTATTATAAACAGAAGAATTAGCATCAATGAAACCATACTTACAAGGGTCATGTTGTATACCGGACTTTTATCCGTACCAGCGGTTTCGGCGGCCATAACTACAGCGGCTGGTAGCAATGAAATTGTAGTTGCCAGAAATACTTTATTATATTTTCGCATATTATGCTAATTTGTGTTGTGAGCGTTATTGTTCATTCTTACTGTCAGGAAATGGGATCTGCTTGAGTGCCTCGATATACCCTTTATCCGCTTTCAACGACCAGATGGTCATGGCAGTGAAGAAAAGAAAGAAAATAGTCAATGAAGTAAGCGGATAGATACCAACCCCGGTTATCGTCTCCAGATAATGTATGAATTTCATAAGGTTAGTTTTATTCGTTTACGATTGGTTTCTTTTCAAGTTTGATGTCGGTACCTACGCGCTGCAGGTAAGCAATAAGAGCTATGATCTCTTTGTTGCTCTTGATGCTGATCTTATCGTTAGCAAGATTGGCAACTATTTTATCAGCCTGAGTCATCAGGTCGGCATTAGCCTTTTTATCGTAGCCTGCTTCGTAAGGCACACCCAGAGTGATCATTGCCCTTATCTTGGCACCGGTTATGTTTGTATCAAGGTTATCAGTGAACAACCATGGATAGTTCGGCATGATGGTACCAGGAGAAATGCTACCAGGCTCGTACATGTGGTTGAAGTGCCAGCTGTCAGGGTATTTTCCGCCTATACGTGCCAGATCCGGACCTGTACGTTTACTACCCCACTGGAAAGGATGGTCATAAACGAACTCACCTGCTTTTGAGTATTCACCGTAACGAACAACCTCGCTACGGAACGGACGGATCATTTGGCTGTGACACAGGTAACATCCCTCACGCACATATATATCGCGACCATGTAACTCAAGCGGCGTATATGGTTTCACACTTGCAATGGTCGGAATGTTTGACTTCACCATAAATGTTGGGATCATCTCAAACAGACCACCAATAGCTACCGCCACGAGGCTGAATACGAGCAGCTGAACAGGGCGACGTTCGATCCACCTGTGCCAGTGTTCTGTACTGTGTGGCACAAACTCTTTAGCAAGTGCCGGTGCTTCCGCTGGTTCTTCGTCAAGTACATTACCGGTACCGATAGTTTTTACAAGGTTGTAACACATGATCAGTGCACCTATCAGGAATAGAACACCACCGATACCACGCATCAGGTAAAATGGCTGCATTTGCTTAACGGTATCAAGGAACTGATACTTCAATGTTCCTTCCGGAGTGAACTCTTTCCACGCGAGACTCTGCATGAAACCAGCCCAGTACATAGGAACCGTGTAGAATACTATACCCAGTGTACCGATCCAGAAGTGACGGTTAGCCAATTTAATAGAGTACAGTTTTGTGCGGAATATTTTTGGAATCAGGTAGTAAAGGATACCAAATGTGAGGAAGCCGTTCCAGCCAAGTGCGCCCACGTGAACGTGTGCAATGGTCCAGTCTGTAAAGTGACTGATAGCATTTACATTCTTCAGACTCAACATCGGGCCTTCGAAAGTTGCCATACCATATGCTGTAACAGCTACAACCATAAATTTGAGTACTGGCTCCTCGCGAACTTTATCCCATGCACCGCGCAATGTAAGAAGGCCATTCAGCATGCCACCCCATGATGGTGCGATCAGCATTACAGAAAATACTGTTCCGAGTGATTGTGCCCAATCAGGAAGTGCAGTGTACAAAAGGTGGTGAGGACCAGCCCAGATGTAGATGAAAATAAGCGCCCAGAAGTGAATGATGGAAAGGCGATAAGAATATACCGGACGATTAGCTGCTTTGGGCAGGAAGTAATACATAAGACCCAGGTAAGGTGTAGTAAGAAAGAACGCAACAGCGTTGTGACCGTACCACCACTGAACCAGGGCATCCTGCACACCTGCATACCATGAATATGATTTAAGCATAGAGAATGGTATCTCTATTGAGTTCACGATGTGCAGCATTGCTACCGTCACGAAAGTCGCTATGTAAAACCAAACAGCCACGTAAAGGTGCCTTTCTCTTCTTTTAGTGATCGTACCAAACATGTTCCATCCGAATGCAACCCACACTAGCGCGATCAGGATATCGATTGGCCACTCCAATTCTGCATACTCCTTACCTGTAGTATAACCAAGGAGAAGGGTAATAGCAGCAAGGACTATTATAGACTGCCACCCCCAAAAGTGGAACCGACTCAACCCATCACTGAACATGCGCGCCTTACACAAGCGCTGCAGCGAGTAATACACGCCCATAAAAATTCCGTTACCAACAAATGCAAAAATGATTGCGTTCGTGTGTACCGGGCGAACCCTGCCGAATGTTGTTGCGGCGAACCCGAAATTAAGCGCCGGATAAACCAACTGAAAGGCAGCCAAGATACCCGCAAGCATCCCGACTATCGACCAGATGATTGTTGCATAAGCAAACCATTTTACGATCTTATTATCGTAATTGAATTTTTCCGTCTGCAAGGATGCGTGTTCTCTGTCTAGTGCAATATTCATATGTATATGTTTGATTAGATCCTAAAGTGTGGTTTTCTTAACATCGTTTTCGTACAACATCCGCATGGCAGCTCCGTCTTTGTCTTCGTACTGGTCAGTTTTAACACTCCAGATAAAGGCCCCCAGAAAGGAACCAGCAACGATTATGCTGACAATCACTAAAACGAATAGAGCGCTCATTTTCTTAATTTTTCGGATACAAAACTATTTTGGATGAGACAGTAGGTTCATGACCATCCTCAAACCAAAACATGATTATCGTCAGGTTTTGACAACCTGACTCAATTAAAAAATAAATAATAATTTTGATTTATTTTAACAAATTCTACTTCCAAATGTTAAAATTCAAACGGAATCGTTTGTTTTGGAGTAGTTCGCGCCAATCGATGGCGAAGAAAAGGACTATGATAAATACACCTGCAATAAAACCGGTAACAGTCTTCCAGGTGAAAAATCCATTGGCAATTGCAACCGCATTCCGAGCTGCAAAATCACCACTGAGTACCATTAATAGGTCGCTACAGAATTTACCAACTACAAAAGATGGAATGATCTTGGATATCTTAATTCGGGCAACACCAGCTGCCGTGAACAATGGCGTTGATGGCAAAGGTACCAGCGTATATAGAAGAGCAAAAAGCCGCACTTTACCGTCTTTTCCCTCAAGTCTTTTACCAATAAACTCAATATCCTCCTTCTTCTGTGCGCTGATATACTTTTCAGATAATATCGGCATATACAAACTCAGTATGTACCGACCAAGGGTTGACCCGGCAACTCCCATAACCATAACTAACCAGATATCCAGCCCATATCGCATCTGAAAAAACACCATGACGGTCCAGGCAGGGGGACCTATGAATGGAACCAGATCAACCAAAAATGCCGAAAAAAATACTAAAAAATAATATATCATTTGGTTGCTCTGAAAATCCCGAGACTATCGCGCCATAAAGGCGCGGCACTGACGGGCAGGATATATGACCCGCCGACAAAAATCCGAAAAAAATATCCATTTCCACTGACAATTATCAGGCTACCTACTTTTCAACATCATTGATCCTTCGTCTGCATTCTCTATACATTTGCGCACAAAAGAAGAATTAAATGCAAATTAACTACACCTCGGCCGATGATGCAGTGAAACTGATACGTTCAGGCAACCGTGTCTTTGTACATGGAAGTGCTGCGACCCCCATAATTCTTGTAAATAAGATGCTCGACAGGTATGCCGAGATCTCGGATGTAGAGTTAGTAGCCATCAGTACGCACGGAAAATTAGACTGGAACCGCCCCGAGATATTGAAAAGCTTTAGGCTGAATTCACTTTTTGTGTCCGACAACGTGCGTGGGTGGGTGAATTCGGAGTATGGCGAATATTTGCCGGTTTTTCTCAGCGAGATCCCTAAATTGTTCGACAGATCGATCTTGAAACTTGATGTTGCTATTGTTCAGGTTTCCCCACCCGACCAGCACGGATACTGCACGTTGGGCACATCAGCTGATGTTGCAATCTCTGCGGTACGAAATGCACCGGTAATTATAGCCCAGGTCAATCCACGTATGCCGAGGGTATTAGGTGAAGGGAATGTACACTACAGCAAGTTCGCTGCAATGGTATGGCATGAGGCAGAACTACCCGAGGTAGATTATTCATCGAAAGCAAATGACATCACTGAAAAAATAGGCACACAGGTTGCGACACTTATTGAGGATGGAGCAACCCTGCAAATGGGAATCGGTGCCATTCCGGACTCAGTTCTTCGTTCGCTTAAAAACCATAAAAATCTGGGGGTTCACACCGAAATGTTCTCCGATGGATTAATTCCATTAATCGAGTCCGGTGTCGTAGACAATTCGAAAAAAAAGGTATTTCCCGGAAAAACGATAAGCTCTTTCATTTTGGGAACACGCAGGGTGTATGATTTTGTGAACGATAATGTCAGTATCAATTGCCTTGGCGCTGATTTCGTGAACGACGTGACAACAATTTATAAAAATCCAAAAGTAGTAGCTATCAACAGTGCATTGGAAATAGACATCACCGGGCAAGTATGCGCCGATTCAATCGGCACCTATCAATACTCAGGCATAGGTGGCCAAATGGACTTTATGCGTGCAGCAGCTTTGTCTGAGGGTGGGAAACCGATCATTGCCCTGCCATCAACTACCAGTAAAGGAATGTCCAGAATTGTTCCTATGCTGAAAGAAGGCGCCGGCGTGGTCACTACCAGAGGACACATTCACTACGTTGCTACTGAATATGGTGTAGTAAATCTGTACGGGAAAAATATGGAGCAACGGGCACGGTTACTGATCAGTATATCCCATCCCGATCACAGAGAAACACTCGAAAGGGCTTATCACAGTCGTTTCGGAAAAATGCCCAGTTAAAGACAAAACTGAATAAATGACCGGCCCGCAAAGTACATATATTTTTTTTACAACTCACATTACCAATAGCATTATGAGTCTGTAGTTACAACCCTGCCATCCGGGCCGTGTTAAATAGTGTGCCGAAAGAGCAAATTGTAGTTCTCGTTTGCCCAAAAAAATATACTTTTGAAGTTCAAAACCGACAACAAATACTATGGCTGAAGCAATACGTATGCCGCTATTGAGCGATACGATGAAAGAAGGTGTAATTGCAGAATGGCACAAGAAGGTTGGAGATACAATTAAATCCGACGACATAATAGCAGAAGTGGAAACTGACAAGGCAACAATGGAAGTGATGCCTTATGTTGACGGTACATTATTATATATAGGCGTAGAAAAAGGAAAAGGTGTACCAGTAAATGGCATCATGGCCATCATTGGAAAACCCGGCGAAGATTTCCAGGCAATTTTAAATGCCGAAGGTGGCGGTTCTTCTTCACCAGCCACAGCCGCAGCTCCCTCGGCTCCTGAAACTACAGCTACAGTTGTGGCTGAGAACAGCACAACTACTGCTATAAATGATAGTGGCGACGACAGGATTAAAGCGTCTCCACTGGCTAAACGCCTGGCTGAAGAAAACGGCGTAGATATTTCATCAATAAAGGGATCAGGTGATAACGGGAGAGTGATCAAACGTGATGTTGACAGCTACGCTCCGGCAGCAGCAACTTCTGTTCCATCTAAGTCAACACCGGCACCTGCCCCGGCAGTGGCATCTGTATCAGGAACAGAAGGTTACACAGATACTCCGCTCACACAGATGCGCCGCATCATTGCTCAGAGGTTAGCTGAAAGCAAATTCTCTGCTCCACACTTCTATCTACGCATGACCATCACAATGGACAATGCGATGGAAGCAAGAAAAGCTATCAACCTTGTATCCACGGAAAAAGTATCATTCAACGATCTGGTTATCAAGGCATGTGCTATGGCATTGCGTAAGCATCCGGCAGTAAACAGTTCGTGGATGGGCGATTTCATCCGTCAGAACCACCACATACACATCGGCACAGCCGTTGCTGTAGATGAAGGACTGATAGTACCGGTTGTACGTTTTGCCGACCAGAAATCACTTTCTCAAATATCGGCTGAAGCAGGATCACTTATAGAAAAAGCAAGAAATAAGAAAATACAGCCAAACGAATTTACAGGCAATACGTTCACGATATCCAACCTTGGTATGATGGACATTGATGAATTCACTGCCATCATCAACCCGCCAGACAGTTGCATACTTGCAGTTGGTAAGATCACCCCTACTCCTGTGGTTGAAAACGGCCAAATGGTGATTCGTCACCTCATGAAGCTAACTTTGAGTTGCGACCATCGTGTAGTTGACGGGGCAGTAGGATCACGCTTCCTGCAAACCCTGAAAACCTATCTCGAAAACCCGGTTACTATGTTGGCATAATTCCTGTTGCACACATTCTTAGTACAGAGGAGATCGACGATATAACACAAACATAGAATAATAAATATAAAAATACTATTGCTGATAGCAAAAATTGCTACCTTTGCAACCGTATTAGATTAACTGTTTCATTATATCTTAAATACTAATTCTAATGTCATTATTAAACATTTTTCCGCAGTTGTTGATGGGAATGCCTAATTCGGGCGAATTGATGATCCTTTTGTTGATCATCATTGTGTTATTTGGAGGAAAGAAAATTCCAGAATTGGCGAGAGGTCTCGGAAAAGGTATCCGTGAGTTCAACGATGCTAAAGATGGCATTAAGAATGAGATCGAGTCTGGTCTGAAGGAGAAAGACAACACTACTCCTAAGAACTAATTTCGGAGTACCGGATCGAGCGATCCGCCGAATTCATCTATTTTTTTTCACCGGCTTCCCTATATGGGTTGCATGCTTCACCGCTTATAAACGATAAAACATGCAATACAAGATTTTTTTGCTTCCACTCGCTGGGCTGATCTTTTCGGCATCAGTTTCTTATGCTCAACGACCCGGATCAAGCAAAATTCGTGTTTCCAGCACTGCCGTTTCTTCTGAATCAAAAGATTCATTTATAGTCGCAAAACCGGCTATGAAACCTCTCCCTGTTGTACAGCATGAACAAGATCATGTAATTCCGACAACTGCATCTGCTCCGGCTCTGACACCTTTGAAACCTGCTCAAGCAACGGCAACAAAGGTCCCCGCACAGCTCCCTGAGCCAACGATCAATCTTTCCTCGGATGAATCACCGAAATATGGTCCTGTGCCGCTTGCAGGTACAAAATCATATTTTGGCGAGAAGAATGAATATGTAAATAATTACGTCCGCAATTATCTTGAAGCTCATAACAAGACACTCAATAGCGTACAGAATTCAAGCACAAAACCATTCTCTGTTATAGACAATGTTCTGGAAAAGAAACAACTTCCCAAAGAACTAAAGTATCTGGCAGTTATAGAGTCTGCACTAAACCATAAAGCAGTTTCCCGTGCGGGAGCCGTAGGACCATGGCAACTTATGGAATCAACTGCCAAGATGATGGGACTGTCGGTAAACAGGCACCGCGACGACCGTACTGACTGGTACAAATCCACAACTGCAGCCACAAAATATCTGGAGCTATTATACAGTCAACTGAACGACTGGCTTTTGGTGATCGCCGCCTACAACAGCGGTCCCACTCCGGTGCAACGTGCCATAGAACGTACCGGCAGCCGCAATTTCTGGGACATTAAAGAATACCTGCCAAGGGAAACGCAAGGGCACGTTTTGGCGTTTATAGCTACGGCAAGCATTTTCGAAAACCTCAGTAAGTTCATCAATCTGGGCAGTGTGCCCGTCGATTTTAAATTTGGAAAGGAAGAAGACCTGATTCCAATGAAAAAAGCCGACGCAGCAAAAACTATACCCGGACTGAATACACCGGGTACGGCAGCTGCAAAAACGGCTGATAAAAAAACTCAGTTTACAGAGGAGGAATTGAAAGGCATGACCATTGTTCGTATCAATGAACCGCTTCATCTGGAAATGACGTGCCAAGAACTGGGAATGGATAAAAAATTGATAGCACGTTGGAATGCTGACTATGAGCTATTCTTGCTGAACACCTACCCTACTCCGTTTTACAATCTGCGTATTCCCAAAGACAAACTCGACCAATTTCTAGCAAAGAAGGATCAACTGATCCACAAATCACAGGCGATCTTTTCTCAGAATATCAAGTGATCGAATAGTTTCTATTTTACGGCCTTTACCGTATAACCACCGGCTCGCAACAACGAGATCACGCCATTTTTTCCTGCAAGATGACCTGCGCCAGCCGCAAAGAATACCGAGTATCTGCTCATCATATCCCCCATCAGCGGAATCCATTTTTTGTTTCTGTCATCCACAAGTGTCTTGGCGTTACCCCCCAAACCTTCAGACTCAACAATCAACTTCTGCATGAGCGCAATGTCCTGATCGCGGTAAGCAGCCACTAACTTGCGGTACTCCGCCTCCCCCCCGCCATTGTCCTTTCCATCCACCACTTCCATTATCCCCGCTATCACCGTATCTACAGGAATACTTTCCAGAGCATCCAATTGATCCTTCGCGCTTTCCAGACCAAGCAATTCCTTGCCTTGTGTTTTCGCGACCTTCATCAAACTGTCTTCATAAGATGCAGCATCATCGCAGGACGTGCTTTTTGTCACCATCATGGTCTGTAATGCCACTGGCTTCATCATCTCAAACATGCTGATGTCCATTCCGACACTATCCTTCATATATGCTTTCAAGCGCGTATAATCAGACTCACTGAAATAAGAAGACAACTTCTTACCCGACTTATCCATCAAACCCGTGCTAACTTCCATCATCACATTCATATCATCCAGATCCATCTCAAGACATACCTTTTCTGTGCCGTCAAATGCCTTTGTCATCTTATCAGACCACACAAAATCGGGCTTGCAGATCAGATGTATCGTTCCGAAAATATAGGATGGTTTTTTAAGTCCTTTCCCGCTTATCTCCCACAAAAGTGATTTTTCCTGACCGAAGGATACAATTTGCGATAATACTGAGATAAACGTCAGAAGAGTCAGTGTTTTACGAAACATGATTCAGTTATTGTTTTTAGCTATAATAATGTCTAAAGTGATCGACAGTTACTTTCAAACCATCCATAAATTGATGAGTGGGTTGGTATCCGAGTAAACGTTGTGCCTTCGAGATATCCGCCAAAGAGTCCCTGATATCGCCGGCCCTTGGCTCGCGATAAACAGGTGGATGGTCTATTCCAAGAATTTCCGAAATAGAATTGTAAAGGAAATTCACTGAATAATTATTGCCGGTTGCCACGTTATAGGCTTGACCAAACGCGTTAGAATCTTCTGCCAACATTGCCCTTACATTAGCTTGAACTGCATTATCCACATAGGTAAAGTCCCTGGTCTGCTCGCCGTCGCCGTTTATATGAACGGGTGTGCGATTTATAATCCCGGACACAAATAGCGGAATAACAGCCGCGTAGGGGCCGTTAGGATCCTGCCTGGGGCCAAAAACATTGAAATATCTTAATCCCGCAACACGCATCCCGTACAGTCCGGCAAACACATTTGCATACAATTCGTTGGCCATCTTAGTTACAGCGTAGGGCGATAAAAGATTACCGGTCCTTTGTTCAACCTTTGGCAGATTAGGCTCGTCGCCATATACCGATGAAGAGGAAGCATAAACAAAAGACCTTACGCCACTGTCCTTAGCGGCGGTTATGATGTTTACAAATCCACTCACATTCACTTCGTTACTCGAAACCGGATCTTTTACCGACCGTGGCACCGAACCCAGTGCTGCCTGATGAGAAACATACTCTATGCCATGGGTGGCACGCCGGCACACGTCAAAGTCGCGTATATCTCCCTCCATGAACTCATAGTTCGGGTGGTCCCTAAATAATGCAACATTAGAAGGTAAGCCTGTGGCAAGGTTATCAAGAACGCGCACACGTGCACCATGTTGCAGCAGGTAAGCCGTAATGTGTGAACCGATAAAGCCTGCACCGCCGGTTACGAGGAATTTGCGGTCGGTAAGCGAAACTGAATGAAAAAGTGCGTCCATTCTACATTAGCGTGATAGATAAATAAAAAAAGACCGTCCAGTTACGGCACGGCCTCGAATTAGCTAAGAACTGCTATTAAATTAAGCTTTCTTTTCTGCTTTTGCAGCAGCTTTCTTACCGGTACGCGCAGTACGCGCCTTGCCAAAGCTACCCAATGTTATTTTACCTTTTTTGGTACGTTTATCACCTCTTCCCATTATTGTATTATTTTAAAATGTTTTAGACACGCAAAAGTAAATAATTCATCTGACTTTTACGAATGCTTTTTGAGCACCTGTTGGTACAATGCTCTGCTCACATGTATGGCGGCACTCCACAAGTAAACTGAACGGACATAATCCTGCACCACAGAACGGTTGCTTGCAATGCCACCATTCAGCCAGGACAATGTTTCCGCAACCTGATCAGAGACATTGGCATCAGAAGCAGTTAATGTCACTGCTTTTAAAATCCCCTTGCCGAACATTTCGTCTGCAACGCCCCCCACACCCTTCTCAATAATTATCGGCAAACCGGCAGCCAGATACTCGGCAATTTTTACCGGATTGGCTACTCTGTTTACAAGAGTAGGTTTTCTTATGAGAATACCCGCATCACAGGCCGACAGCGCACTACCCACTTCGTCCTGCCTGAACTTCTTGAGCAACACCCGCTCAATATCCAGTCCCGCATTTTGCAACATCATCGTTATCTTATCGATCTGAGAAGAAAAAAATGCTGGTCTGATCTTACGATCCGCTTCCATCAGTGCCTTCATAAAGGGTATGGTAAGGTCTTCAAGGTGCTGGTAGGCGGCGGTTGTGCCTGAATACACGACCACAATTTCATCCTTTCCTACACCCCAGCTATTTCTGAGCTCCTCTCTTCTGTCGCCGGGCACCACCGTCGAAACACAACAAGGTACTACGGCACACCCGGCAGTGGCACCAGCAGTTTCTATCAACAGTGTCCGTAGTGCGTCGCTCACGGTCGTCACCCCATCCACCTTTGATATAGTCTTAGTCAGATGGTCAAGCAAAGTGTTGTAAAGCGTACGATCGGCACCGGTCGCCTTTTCAGGATATTCAATACCCCTTTCATAGAGTTTTTCAGCCGGCCAATATCCTCTTACATCAAGTACCACCTTGTCTCCCGGAAAGAGGTCTCGCATTCTCAATCCCCATTGGGCAGCGCTCTCGCCCCTGCAATGATAAATTACCGGTTTCTTACCCAACCTGCGACGGTAGATCTTCATCAGCTGTACCATCGGGAAATACCCTAACCGACCAATGCCGTTTATCATTCTGACACTGATGTTCGGGCACCGCTCTACAAGTGACCTCAATTTTTCCTGAGCAGTCGCGTCGGTGTACTCGCGCATTGCACCAAGTATCCAGGCTTCCACTTTATCGGGGGCATCCGCACCCCGGTCTCTTGCCTGCCAGTCAGCCTGATCGAATAATTGACTGGCTACGAGTGGAGCTCTGTACTCCCCATCAACAGTAATATGTACCAAGCTGTACCCTTCATTTATACTCATGTGCTCGCCTTAATTTCTGTTGTGTAAAAGAAATGAAATTAGACAAGAAAAAATAGAGCAGTTTTGTTATTAGCTTTGACAAGTTGGTGTAACCACGCAAGCGGTCTCTAAAATACACGGACCGTTTATAATTTGTAAGTGATGAAAAGGAATGTCTTCATAGCAATAGAAGGTACCGACGGCAGCGGTAAAAGCACTCAGGCTAAATTGCTTGCCGAAAAAATGTCGGCAAACGGTCATAAGGTGCATCTCACCTTCGAACCGACCAGCGGTAAAATAGGAAGTCTCCTCAGAAGTATTTTAAAAGGAACTGAAAAGGCAGACCAGACGACCATTGCAGGTCTGTTTTTGGCCGATCGACTCGATCATTTGCTCAACGAAGAAGACGGCCTGGTAAAGAAAATGGCAGATGGCTACACAGTTATCTCAGACAGGTACTATTTCTCGTCATATGCGTATCATGGCGTCTACGTGGACATGGATTGGGTGATTGCCTGCAACGAAATGTGCGCAAGGATACTAAAACCGCACCTGAATATCTTTGTTGATGTACCTACCGATGAGTGTATGCGAAGAATTGTGGCAAATAGGGAAAATGCGGAACTCTACGAGACAAATGAAATATTGAAGACAGTAAGAGACAACTATCTAAAAGCGTTCGATAAGCTGAAAGACAAAGAGAAAATTGCAACCGTCAACGGAAACAGGCCGATCGATGAAGTTGCCGCCGAAATTTGGGAGAAATGTTTGGAATTATTGAAATAAGAGAGCAAACCGACCTCGTCAGAAGACCTTGGTGAAGCCCGCGAAAATGACAATAACCCCGAGGCTGGTCATGCCGAAAAGCACAAAATTGTAAGCATCGCCCGAAACTGCACTTGTCACAGTCAGCAAAAAACTGATAAAGCAAATGAATGCACCTACCAGTATTAAAGTGAGTCCAGTTGACCGGCTGCTGGCATCACGCATCTTTGCTACCTCTTCAACGAGTTCTAAAACGTACCGACGATCGTGTCCGAGTGCGATCAACGACTTCTCGATTTCTTCCTTCTTCTCACCGTTTTCCAGCATCCTTTCCACATACTTGCCCGGCTTCTCGTTCCCCTGTAATTCCAACATAACGACGCGTTGTTTACATTAATAAAAAATAACTAGTGATTCGGTTCGATAGTAGATTCACGTACAGGTTGTTGGGCGTAATAAGGCAATTTCACTGAGGTGCATTACCTAATACATTGCTGTAACGCCTAAAACAAATATACAAATTCAATCAATAAAAAGTGGCTTTGCTCACATTTTGTTTTGATCGGATTTTCCACTTTCTATCATCACGTTATCAGCCGGCAATAGCACTTTTTGATAGTTTTACGCTTACTTTTGCGCACAATGCTTTCGAAAGATCTTCTCCTCAAAGCCTACAGGCTGATGATGACCGCCAGAGCAATGGCGGAAACATATGATGCAAATCGCCAGATATGCAAATACGTCCACAGCACATCTCGTGGGCACGAAGCTATCCAGCTTGCTACAGGTTTTCTGTTGCAGGGTTGCGACTTTGTAAGCCCCTACTACCGCGATGAGAGCATTATGTTGGGTATGGGCTATCGTCCGTATGAACTGATGCTGCAATTACTGGCCAAAGCTGACGATCCGTTCACCGGAGGCCGGGAATATTACAACCACCCGAATATCCGCCGCGATGGGTTTCCAACCATTATTCACCAAAGTAGCGCCACCGGTATGCAGGCAATTCCCACAACGGGTGTTGCGCAGGGGGTGAAATACAGAGAGAGGCAGAAATTATCTGACTATCCTGTTCCTCCTGTCACAATATGTTCTTTAGGTGATGGAAGCGTAACTGAGGGGGAAGTAAGCGAAGCGTTTCAATTTGCGGTATTACACCAATTGCCCATAATATATCTGGTACAGGATAATGACTGGGGAATTTCGGTAAGTAGTGATGAGGCCCGTACAATGGATGCTTACGAATATGCAGGAGGATTTAAAGGAATGGAGCGGGTACGTGTTGATGGTAGCGATTTTTCGGCATCCTACAGCACCATGGCAAACGTCATCGAACATGTGCGTAAGAACAGGACTCCTGTGCTCGTTCATGCAAAAGTGCCGCTTTTGGGTCACCACACATCAGGCGTAAGGAAAGAGTGGTACCGTACTGCCGAGGATCTGGCCAAACACGGTCAAGACGATCCGGGGCCAAAACTCCGTAAAGTACTTATAAACGACTACGGTGTAAAAGCATCTGAACTTGACAATATAGAAAAAGAAGAGCTTGCATTTGTCCAGTCTGAATTCAATGCTGCAGTGGACGCTCCGGACCCTGATCCGGCAACCGTCACCGACCATGTGTACAGACCAAGCGGAGCGACAATTGAAACCGGCACCAGAACACCTGAAGGAAAGGAAAAAGTAGTAATGGTTGATGCCGCATTACACGCAGTAGAAGAATTGTTGCAGGACCATCCCGAAGCCTTGTTCTATGGTCAGGACGTGGGTAAGAGGCTCGGAGGAGTTTTCCGCGAGGCGGCGACACTTGCCGATAAGTTTGGCGACAACCGCGTTTTCAACACGGCTATTCAGGAAGCATACATCATTGGTTCTACCGTTGGCATGAATGCAGTGGGTCTTAAACCCATCGTCGAAGTTCAATTTGCGGACTATATTTACCCGGGACTCAATCAGTTGGTTACAGAAATTAGTAAATCCTGCTACCTCACTTGCGGAAAATTCCCGGTATCAATGATTCTAAGAGTCCCGATAGGAGCATATGGCGGAGGGGGCCCTTACCACAGCGGAAGCGTTGAGAGTACGCTTGCAACTATTAAAGGAATAAAGATCGCATACCCAAGTAATGCGGCCGATATCAAAGGACTCATAAAAGGTGCATTTTACGATGGCAACCCGGTTGTGATGCTGGAACACAAAGGGCTATATTGGAGTAAAGTTCCCGGCACAGAAGAAGCTAAAACCGTTGAACCTGACCGCGACTACATCCTCCCTTTTGGTAAAGGAAATGTGGTGCTGAGTGCTGACGATGAGTGTGTGGAAAATGGCGAATCTATCTGTGTCATCACGTATGGTATGGGTGTATACTGGGCGAAAAATGCGGCAAAACAATTTCCCGGACAGGTGGAAATTGTAGACTTGCGCACAATTTATCCGTTGGACGAAGAATTGATCTATTCCACTGTTCGTAAGCACGGAAAATGTATGGTGCTTACCGAAGAACAGCTACGAAATTCATTTTGCGAAGCGCTCGCCGGCAGAATTGCTCAAAACTGTTTCCAACATCTCGATGCTCCGGTCCAGACGGTTGGTGCGCTGGACCTGCCTGCTGTGCCAATGAATATGGGCCTTGAGGCTGCAATGTTACCAAGTGCAGAAAAAGTAGCGCAGCGGATCGGACATCTATTACAATGGTAATCTGCCGTCAGGGTATCTTTATCAACTTAGGGCCTCTTGCTCGCGCTTGCTCCAACAGCCAGGCTTCGCGGGTCACGTTGCCATAACTTCTTATGCCATTCTCCTGATTTTGTAACTTCAGGTAACTGTCGTACACATTATTTGTAAAATAGGTAAGGAATCCCCTATGTGCAACACTGATTGCCTCCAGGGTATCTATGTGCCGTAGCGTCAGCGCATTCAACTGACGTTGGAACGAATTAGCCAAACCCGAATCATACCTGTATAATCGGTTGTTCGCATATAACCATAAATTGACGTAGGCCGAGTACTTAAAGATCTCGTCATTTCCATGCGTACACACAGCGTACGCCATCAGGTTGGCGTCCCCCTCGGCGGCTATACCGGCCTGATGTGCCATTTCGTGGCAGACAATAAATGGCATCATAAAGCCGGGTACTTTGTCATTCACCTGCCCTTCTGCCGTAAGCGGGTTGTAATATCCGTCAACCGACATCCATTGCATCAAACCACTATACAAACTCAGCTTCACCCCTAACCCTCCGTCTTTTACACTGCAATTTGTGTACGCTCTGTAATAAGCGAGAGACCGGTCATTAATATGGGTGTTCGGCAATGTGCGATAATTCGCCGCAGATCGATTGAGTTTCCCTACAAGAAATTTGTTGACGGCAACCGTCACAGCCATGTCTCGAGATCGCCTCTCCTGCCTGCTACCTTTAGGTGCTGAAGGAAGACCCCAAAACTTTGCCAATGGTTCTTTACTATAATTAGCTCCCCAAAAAACGACAAACACAATATAAACTGCCAGAAATGTATTGAGCCCGTTTAAAAAAATACCCAACACCTTTTCCTTATGCCGTCTCCATCTGCTGGTGAAATAAACAAATCTGACTAATGACACCAACAACCAAAGACCCAGAAGAAAGTAAAGTACGTCTCCAACGCTTACCGAGGTTATCGAAAACACAGAATTCCTGGCGGTTTGCAGTAGGGGAAATAAAAACTGTGAATACCATCTGATCACACCCGGAAATTGCTCTAATGCGAAAACCATTAACCACAATACAACGATCTGGCACGAGAGGATCCATATTTTGATGCTATTTTTCACAATTACTCAAATATCAAATTTACCATCAGCAATTCCAAAAGACCTTTTTTCATTAGAAAAACCGGCGGAATTTTGCGTTATTCGCAAACAATAACTGAAATACTTTGGATTCACAGAAGATCATAGTCATCACAGCCCCTTCCGGATCGGGTAAAACGACTCTGGTCAAGAGGCTTCTTGGCCAAATGCCCAACCTCCAATTCTCAATTTCTGCTTGTACCCGTCAGCCCAGGCCGGGCGAAGTACATGGGAGGGACTACTACTTTTATGATGAAGAAACATTCCGTAAACTCATAGCCGAAGACGCGTTCGTGGAATGGGAAATGGTATATGCCGGAAAATATTACGGAACGCTGAGAACAGAGATTAACCGGATATGGGAAAGTGGCAATACCCCGCTTGTTGACATTGACGTGATGGGTGCATTGGTTGTCCGCGACAAATATCCGGATCGTTGCATTACAATATTCATCGAGGCCCCCTCCATGGAAGAACTACGGCGCCGCCTGATAGCACGCGGCACCGAGACACCTCAAAGCCTGGAAGAGAGAATTAACAAAGCGACCCACGAACTCACTGTCGCACCTAATTTCGATAAAATAATTATCAATGATGATCTGGACCGTACGACTGCCGAACTTGTAGATGTGGTCAGCTCTTTTATTAAAAAATAGATATTTTTGAATTCAACGATAGCAGACATTTCTGCCAATTGACACGAATCATACTCAACTAACAACATGGCTAAGAAACAACGTACGAACATTACCCCGGAAACTCCCGTCGTAGAACAGAAGTCCCAGTCGTTACCTGTTGTGCATGATCAGGAACAATTCAATTTTGGGGACATAAGATCATGGTTCACCCATTTCAAAGGGCAGGCTATCATTGTTGCACTTCTGGCATTCGCCCTCTATTGCAATACTTTCAAACATGAATTCGCGCACGATGATGGCATCGTGATCGTGAAGAACGAATATGTGTTGGAGGGCTTCGCAGGAATCAAAGGTATCCTTACCAAAGACGCATACGACAGCTATTACAGGCAATTGAATACTACCAACCAGCTTAAAGGTGGTCGTTTTCGTCCACTGTCGATAGTAACATTTGCGATTGAACAGCAATTTCTTGGTGCGGTAAAAGAAGAAAATGTTGATAGTGTGCTGAAGCAGCAAATATCATACGGCGTTTCAGGCCCCGGTCAGAAACAACTTGTGTATAATATGAATGTCCGCCACGTATTCAATACGCTGTGGTACATGTTATCGGTCGTGGTGCTGTTATGGTTCCTGCGATACATCATCTTTAAAAAAGATCCGGTGGTTGCGCTGATTGCAACCATATTATTTACGGCTCACCCCATCCATACCGAAGTTGTGGCTAACGTAAAAAGCCGAGACGAGATCATGTCTCTGCTTTTCATGTGCCTGACGTTTATATACGCCTTCAAGTATGAGGAAAATAAAATAAACAAATGGCACCTTGCCGCTGCCATGACGAGTTTTTTCATGGCCTTCCTGTCCAAGGAGTACGCCATATCAATGATGATTCTCCTTCCATTGGCATTTTACGTCTTCCGTGGTTATTCATTTTTCAAAAGCATAACCACTACCCTGCCCTACATCATAATTGTAACGTTGTATCTGGCAGTGAGGTTAAATGCGGTAGCTCCACCGCCCGTGGAGGGCGACGCCGGAGGCGGAGTAAAAACACTTTTCCCTCTTCTTGGTATAGCTGCGGCAACATTTGCTGTTTTTAAATTCCTGAAACCTTCGAATACACCCAAGGATGACATGGCCACGTTCTTCAGCAAACTCATGCCTTTCGTGCCATACTTTGTGATATCGGGCATTTATTTGATGGTGCGCTTCTCCGAGCTGCCGGAAGTGATAGAAAGTGCCGCCCAGGAAGTACTGAACAATCCGTACCTGTATGCGGAAGGCAGCCAGAAAATGGCCACAGAGATCGCCTCAACACTGTATTACCTGAAATTCCTTTTATTCCCCCATCCTTTATCAGCGGACTACTCATATGCGCAGATCCCGTATAAAGACTTCGCTCACCCAATGGTATGGGCGTCTATCATTATACACGCTGGTATCATCTACGCGATGTTCAGGTTCTTCCCAAAACGAAAAATGAATTCGGGAGTAGAATCAGCCGACTACGTGGCAAGCGGCGCACAAATGATATGTTTTGCCATCGCATTTTACATGGTGCATCTGCTTATGGTCAACAACCTCGTCTTCGATATAGGAGCTACACTTGGCGAACGTCTCATTTACCACTCCTCAGTTGGCTTCGTGATGGTAGTGGCATGGCTGTTATACAAGGGCTTCGAAAAGCTACAGCCCGCACGGTCAGCCCAGATTGGCTTGGCTTCAGTGGTGATAGTCATTACGGCACTGATGAGTTTCAAAACAATAGACCGAAATGCCGCATGGAAAAACGACAGCACTCTTTTTGGTACTGATATCAAAACTGTCCCTAATAGCGTATTGGTGAACGCCAACGTTGCGGCTTCATACATTACCCTTGCCGACTATGCTAAGGACACTACCGAGCGCACCAAATACCTTACAGATGCTGTTAAGATCCTTGACCACACGCTTTCTATACATACCAAATTTGTAGCAGCATATCTGAACCGTGGTATCGCATGGTACAAACTCGGCAACATTGACGAGACAAAAGCAAACATCGAGAAAGTGCGTGCTCTGTACCCGACCTATCCCACACTTCCCGGCATGTACAAACTCATCTGCGACTACTATCTGAAAGTGGGTTGGGAAAATTATGGCAAGATCGGAAGATACCCGGAAGCTATCGAAGAGTACAAAAAGGGCCTTCAAGTTGACTCTAACAATATCGACCTTTGGTACAACATGGGTGGTGCATATTACACAAACCGGCAACCCAATGAAGCACTTGTTGCATTCCAGCGAGCGCTACGGCTGCAACCAAATAATCAGCAGGCACAGGCAGGGATAAACGCCTGTATGCAAATGCTGAATGGTCCCGCTACACCTGTCCAGCCGGGCAAGAATTAGTATTAAGTAATAAACATTAAGTAATAAACATATTAATTGATAAAGATGAAGAGGCTATTTTTCATATTGGCGGCAATGACCATCACGCTATTCTCTACAGCGGGAGAGGTGGAGTACTTCAACAAGACTTGGAGTGAGATTAAAGCAAAGGCAAAGAACGAGAGCAGGATGATCTTTATTGACTGCTACACCGATTGGTGTGGTTGGTGCAAGACAATGGACAAGGAGACAATGACATCCCCGGACGTTGTAAGTATCTTGAACGAATATTTCATACCGGTAAAAATGGATATGGAAAACGGCGAGGGTATCAAGCTGGCTATGAAGTACCACGTTTCGGCATTCCCTTCCTTCCTGTTCTTTGATCCTGAAGGCAATTACGTATACCAGATGGCGGGCTACCAAAAACCCGACGAGTTTAAAAAACTGCTGAAAAATGTATTGTCCGGCAGCGTTACTTTTCGCGCCACCGGCATCAGCAATTCCCTCGACGAAGTATATCCTGAATTTTACGCAAAAGCCTTTGCAGGCAACGGAAAACGTACTTTTCCAAAGGCGGAAGAAGTCAATAACTTTCTCGCTTCACAGAACGACCTCGCTTCAGAAGTGGCGTGGGCTGTCATTGCACGGTTCCCTGTCGGAGAAAAATACAACAACTATTTCTTCGAGAATATAGAAGTGTACCGTCAAAGTTTTGGTCCCGTGATGGTGGCTGACAAAGTAAATGCAGTTCTCGGCGGCATGCTCGATGACGCCATCAAAACCAAAAACGATGCCACATTCAACAAAGTGCTTTCTCTGATTGACAGGTATGTTAAAGAAGACCCGTCAGGCGCAAAGATCTATACCAGCCTTGCCTACTACAAGGGTATTAAAAACTGGCAAAAGTATTTTGACGCTGCAAACATGTACATCAATGTCAACGCTTTCACCAACACAGACTTTGTCAACACTATTTGCTGGACTTTATATGAAAATGTCTCAGATAGACCGATGCTGAACACGGCATCAGAATGGATGATAAAAGTAACTGAGGCAGAACCAAAATATGCCTACCTCGATACTTACGCGTCGTTACTTTACAAGGCTGGTCGCAACAGTGAGGCAATTGAATATGCTAAATTGGCTATAGCGGCCGCCAAGAAAGACGGCACGGATGCAAAATCAACAGAAGAGTTGCTGAAGAAGCTTAATTCAAAAAAGTAAACGCTATTTACCATACACCCGCTTACCGTTGAGATAGGTAGAATGTACTTGGGTGCCAAGGATACTGTCCTCGGGAACTCGCATAATATCACGATCCAAGACTACAAAATCAGCGCTACTTCCTTTCTCCAGACTGCCGATCTCATTTTCAAGAAAACAAGCTTTCGCCGCCCAAATAGTCATTCCCCGTATTGCCTGTTCACGCGTCAGCGCATTCTCACTCTGAAACCCACCTTCAGGGAAACCCTTGCTATCCTTGCGCGCCACTGCAGCGTAAAATGTCTTGATAGGAGAAATATCCTCCACGGGGAAATCAGTACCCAATGGCAGCCAACCATTCTCATTGAGTAACTGCCTGTAGGCATACGCACCTTTCAGCCGCTCCACCCCCAGCCTGTCACCGGCCCAGTACATATCGCTGGTGGCATGCGTAGGCTGCACTGAAGGCACAATTGAATGTAACCCGAATGCCCCGAAATCGATACCATCCACCACCTGGGCATGTTCAATTCGCCACCTCTTATCGTTCTTGCCCTTCAGGTACTTTCCGTAGATCCCCAGCACAACATGATTACCACTATCCCCTATGGCATGCGTGCACAGCTGCATGTCGGTGTTGACAAGCGTGGCAGCTAATGAATCAAAATGCTGGGGTGTGCTCAATAAAAAACCTGCCCACCCATGCTGGTCCGAGTATTCCTTCTTCAGACAAGCGCCCCGGCTGCCAAGCGCCCCATCAGCATAGGCTTTTACCCCTTTTACAAACATACTCTTGGTCTTATACGGACCCTTGCCTACATAACATTGCTTCAGTTTAGAATTACCTGATTGCAAAACCCTATCCCGCTCCTTCATATGGTCAACAAAAGTGGCACCATCATCACTCAACATCACATACATCCTCATATCCAGCACGCCTTCCCGCTGTAATGAGTCCACTACCTTTACATCGTAATAAGCAAGCCCACAATCCGAGACAGTAGTGAGTCCCTGAGCGAAACAATTCTCCTGCGCCTTCTTGAGCCATTTTCCATAGTCAGCCTTCCCGGACTTTGGAATCACATTGCTCACCAGATCAACTGCATTGTCAATCAGCAATCCGGTAGGAACACCGCCCGACACTTCTATCTGTCCGCCATTTATAGTAGAAGTAGCCGTAACGCCTCCAAGCTCTAATGCCTTGGCATTGGCAATGGCAGCATGTCCATCAACCCGCTGTAATAGTACCGGCCTGTCAGGAAACAATTCACTCAACTCCTTGTTGGTAGGAAATTTCTTTTCGGGAAACTTATTCTGGTCCCATCCTCTTCCTCTGATCCACAGTTCATCCGGATGCGCCGAAGCAAAAACTCTTACCTTTTCAACCACCTCACTCCAAGTCGCACAATCGTATAGATTCACCTGGAAAAGAGCACGCCCGTAGCCCACAAAATGAGAGTGAGCATCAATAAAGCCCGGAAAAACAGTCTGCCCTTGTAAGTCGATCTTTTGCGCTGCATTATATTCCGCAAGCATCTCCTCGGTACTCCCTGTGGCAAGTATTTTTCCGTCTCTCACCACAATAGCGGAGACTGTCGTAAATGCACTATCAACCGTATAGACCGTGCCATTGTAAAATATTGCGTCCGATTTTGTTCGGTTGTTACACGAAACAAACCCCATCAATACTATGGGCAGCAGACCCTTGAATATCGTTTTCACTTGAAAATCTTTATTGGTACTGGATATACATTGGTTTCGGGTACAATTTCAAAACATCCTCAGGCTTCATTATGGTCTTCCATGGTGGCGTCTTGATGTCGTTCTTATAAAACAACTTGAAACCCGTAAACTGTATCGGCTCAGTCACAACGGCAAGTTTATATGAATTCACCTTTTTTGCAGGGAAGCCCCAGCCATCCATATCCATCACTATTTGCACCTCCGGCCTGATCTTGATCTGCTTGTAATTAGTGACCATTCCCTTTGTGAACCTGTGCACCACAAGTATTTTGGGCGGCAGATTATGCTGTTTTACAAGATCGGCGAGGTACTTAGTTGCGTAATTTATGTCTTCAGCATCGAATGTACCGATTACCGTACCCGGCTTCTTACCCGACTTCATGGAAAATTCCGGATCGATAGCCAAATGAACATTCGGCATAGCAAGATACTGCTCCAACTGAGGGATCTCTTGCTGCAATGTGCTGAGGCCTACTTGAATGTCAAGGAATACAATTCCGTCTATCTTTTTTGCCAATTCCAGTGTTTTATCGATCTGGGTAAACGGCATCCGCAATCTGTATGTATTTCCCTTACCGGGACTACCCTGAGCCGATACAACTATATAATGCAAAGCAGGAATGGTCTTAACCATAGTGTCTGCTGCCTGCCATGCCTTTACTTCGCCCATCAGTTTCTTCAACATATCATCCGGTGCTATCTCACCCAGAATTCCCATTCTGTTGGAATAGTAGTTGCCATAGTATGCAATGATCCGGTTGAAGGGCAACAAAGCCCCTGGCAGCGGATAATCTGATTGTACCGGCCAATGAAATTTGGCAGTATCATGCACCATGTGCATCAGCAGTCTGTTATACCGTTGTGTGTCCAAAACCGGAGGAGATGGTGGTGGCGGTGGTGCTGCAACAGTAGCTGAAACGGATTGTTTGGCGGGCTCGGGCGCAGGTACTTTCTTTTTCTTTGCCGCTTCCGAATTGGAGCATCCGGCAAGCATTATTCCCAACAGCACCTTAGCAGCACTTTTTGAAATACCAGACATGATTCATTGTTTGTTGTGCAATAAAGGTAACAGGTTAAAATTGTCAGCACTACAAACTACATGACATGCAATTACACTTATCCACATGATATTAGAAACTGCCTGTTCAGAACCGACATTACTCGACTATTCCAAGCCTTTTATGCAACACATGAACTACCAGGCGGATCGATTCTTTATTGAGCGGCTTTATCAGATAGTACTCTACATATTTATTAGACTGGGCTCGGATCATGTCCGACTTGTTAATTGAAGACGAGAGTATGTATATCTTGATCTTACTCTTTGTCTGCTCGTCCAGTTTATCAAACTTTTCAAGAAAATCCCATGCATCCATCACCGGCATCATGATATCGAGAAGTAAAATTGCACGCCCTTCCGACTCAGGACTTGAATAAGTCTTTGCTATGTAGTCGAAACCCTGCAAAGGGTCGGTAAAGTCGTTGATGGTGGCCTCCGGATATGCTTTTTGCAAAATAACTCTACATAGTTTGTTATTAAGCTGGTCATCATCAATGATTATAAAATTCTCGAGAAAGTTCATCAGATATCGTTTTTCAGATCAGGTAATAGAATTCAATGATAAAACTACACAAAACGACTGTCTTTTATAAGTTTTTATTGCAAAGTATTAGTTAACAGATTCACTACTTATTCGCAAAAACAGCCCACATATTACCACCACACTACATGCAAAACAATTTCACGATACCCGGTTACACAATCAAAAACTGTCCTGTCAGTAATTTATCTTTGCTGAATGAGTAAAGAGATTGTTGTTAGCGGTATCCGGTCAACCGGATATCTGCATTTAGGTAACTACTTCGGCGCAATTCAGAATTATGTAGAGATGCAGAATTCCTACAATTGCTACTTTTTTGTTGCCGACTACCATTCCCTCACCACCCATCCCGATCCTAAAGACCTGAAAAAGAACGTTTTCCGGGTGGTAGCCGAAAATGTGGCCAGCGGCCTGGACCCCGAAAAGGTAGCATTGTATGCACAAAGCGACGTGCCTGAAATTCCTGAATTGTACCTCATGCTCAATATGCTGGCATACAAAGGGGAACTCGAAAAAGTACCTACTTTCAAGGACAAAGTGCGTATGCAACCCGACAACGTGAACGCCGGACTGCTCACCTACCCTGTTTTGATGGCCGCTGATATCCTCATCCACCGTGCTGTAAAGGTGCCGGTGGGAAAAGATCAGGAACAACACCTGGAGATGGCACGAAATTTCGCCAATAGGTTCAACACTCGTTACGGAAGCGAGTTTTTCCCCGAACCACAGGTTTACCGCGCCAACCACGAGACCGTGAAGATCATGAGTCTGGACGGGAACGGCAAAATGAGTAAGAGTGAGAATGTAAACTCAACCATTTACCTCAGTGACGATGACGATACGATCCGCAAAAAAATAATGAAGGCTAAAACTGATTCGGGGCCAACTGAGCCTAATTCCGAAATGCCCGATTATATTAAAAACCTCTTCGTCCTGTTACAGGTAACTTCTACAAAAGAGAATTACGAGTCATTCCTGAATGCCTACAACAATTGTACTGTCAGGTTCGGAGATCTCAAAAAACAGTTGGCTGAAGATATGGCTGCGTTTATTCGCCCGATAAGGGAGAAAGCTGCAGACCTCCAGAATGATGAGCAAACGATAAGTAAGATACTCAAACAAGGTGCCGAAAAAGCACGTGAAAGTAGCCTGGCTACCATTGCCGGTGCAAGAAAACTGATAGGTATAAATTACTACTAGGTTAGGCATGTAGTCAATAAACGAAGAAGCGCCGCATGTATCCACGCGGCGCTTCTTTATATAAATGTGATATTTTATGCCATATTATGGAACACGTGCTGAACGTCGTCATCCTGCTCCAGACGCTCTATGAGCTTGAAAACGTCTTCAGATTGCGCTTCAGTGATCTCAACCGTATTAAGTGGGAGCCACTCCAGTTCCGATGAAATAGGCGTAATACCTTTCTCTTCAAGTGCTTTCTGCATGTTACCGAAATCTGTGAAGCCGCAACGCACAATAACATTACCCTCACTATCCTCCCCTACTTCCTCCAGTCCGAAATCTATCAGTTCCAACTCCATATCATCCATATTCAAACCTTCCGGCTTCAATTTGAAAACACCCAGATGTTTGAAAAGGAAACCAACAGATCCACTGTTGCCAAGCGTACCTCCGCCCTTGTTGAAATGCGCACGGACGTTGGCAACCGTACGGGTAGTATTGTCTGTAGCTGTCACCACAAGGATAGCGATACCGTGTGGGCCATAACCTTCATACAATACCTCATCGTAGTTGCTGGTATCTTTTCCGAGTGCGTTTTTGATAGCCGCTTCAATCCTGTCCTTAGGCATATTTACACCCTTGGCATTCTGCATCACACGGCGCAGCATAGGGTTATTATCCGGATCCGATCCGCCTTTCTTTACCGCTATTGCCACTTCCTTACCAATGCGGCTGAATTGCTTCGCCATACGGTCGTAGCGTGCGAACATTGAGGATTTACGTACTTCAAATATCCTACCCATATAGATCAGTTACTTTGTTTTTGAGGGCGCAAAAGTAGCAAAGATGTTACAGTTTTGGCACATATACCACGTATTTTTCTTCAAAAAACGGCTCCTGAAATATGTCATGCACCTTCCAGGCCTGCACTATACGCTTCATGCCGGTATCATTGATCTCCTGCGTCAGGTTCCCGCCCTTCAGACAAATCAGACCGTTTGGCAGCTCATCACTTTTTTGTCCCCTTTCGATTTTGTTATTCACCCACCGCCACAGATCGTTCAAAGGAGCTACCGCACGCGAAACCGCATAGTCAAACGTCCTGCCTTTCAACTCTTCCACTCTCGAGTGAACTGCTGTAACGTTTTTCAAACCTATTGCATCAGCTACCTCCTGCACTACCTTTATCTTCTTGCCAATACTATCGGACAGAACAAACTCCACTTCAGGGAAAAAGATAGCGAGCGGAATACCCGGAAAACCTCCACCCGTACCGATATCTACGATGCGGGCACCGTCATCAAAGGGACATATTGCCGCAATGGCCAGACTATGCAACACATGCTTCTCATACAGCGAATCAATATCTTTTCTGGATATCACATTGATCTTGTCATTCCACTCCTTATATAACTCCTCCAGCATACCAAATTGTTGCATCTGCGTATCTGTGAACTCACCAAAGTACTTTTGTATTATTTCCAACTTGTTTTGTTTTTCCACGTTATGTAAGGAAGAAAGGCAAAGTTATACATCATCCATCCAAAATCGAACATAGGGAATAGAAACACCAATCCCGCTTCGTTTACCCTTCTTGCACCCAGATACCACTTGAGCCATACATACAAACAGCGGCTCACCATCAGCACAATCACCGCCGGCGCGGCAAACGTGAACAAACAGAAAACGAACGTTAACCACATACCTGCATGAGAAACCCCATATAGCCCAAGGGCCACTTTAGTTCCCAATCTATAGTATTTTCCGGTCGAAAGGTGACGCTGTTTTTGTACGACCCACTCCTTCCATGTGCCCTTTGCCGGCGAATATGTGAATGCCCTGCTATCTGAGACTACAGCACAATTGACCTTATTCCCGGCAATCTGCACAAAAAGGTCGTCATCGCCTGAGGGTAATGACTCCCATAGGGGCTCATTCATTGCCCAACTGAGCAATTCACTGTCACATGCCATGTTACGACCCACTGCCATGTACGGTCTGCCCATTTTAATATATGAACTATACTGAAGCCACGTGTGTAGCGTCTCCCAGCGGATAAATGCATTCAACAAACTACGGGTCCTCAAATAACCACCATACCCCGCTACTATCTCCTTACCCGCAGCCAGTGGTTGCACCATCAGGGCCAGCCATTGTTCACTCGCTGGCACACAATCGGCATCTGTCAGCACCAACCATTTGCCAACCGACATACGTACCCCTTCCTTCAATGCCGCTTTCTTGCCAGCCTTCTGCTTTTCAAAGACACGCACCACTTCCAGGTGTTCGTATCTCCCGGCCATGTCAGCAAGCACTGCCGCTGTCCCGTCATCAGACCCATCATCAACAACCAGCACATTAAATTGTCTCCTGCCTTGCGCGTCTGTATAAACCTGATCCAAAACGGTCGGAAGATTTTTTCTCAGATTTTCAGCCTCGTTACGAGCACAGATCAAAACAGTAACAAATGCACGTTTCTGTCTCTGCTCCGGCTTGAGCACGATTCTACTGCCACGCCCCGTACCGATATATCCGGCATAGAATGCCTGAATGGCAATACAAACAATAAAAACGAGAAACCCAAACACAGGGTAAAGGTAAAAAAGGATTGCAGATGGTCACCAAAAGCGGAAAGGCGCATTACTTGCTGCGCTGATTCCGTTCTTCCTTGTATTTCTCCCTTATCCAAGCCTTTAATTCAAGATCCGTAGCTGCTCTGGCAAAATCATAGGGCATGGGATACTTTCTAATGAACGCAGCTACGCTGTCTTTGTCTTTTATGTCGGTCAATAACCTGACTATGTCTTCGTTGTAGCGCGAATCAATGTATAGCTGGCGGTCATCGGCGGCAAAATCGGCCCTGAACGCCTTCTGCTTTTTGCTATTTCCGGTTATCTTGTCCGCCAACCAACCAACACCACCGCTAACCCCAAGACCCGTAAACTTTACCGGGGCTATCATCTGCTTATTGAGCTCGTGTGAAAAGAACTCGTGTCGCTCAGCTGAGTCTGCCTGGTACTTTGTTCGCCCGGAAATAATTACCTGCTGCAGTTTGTAAGACACAGGCACCAACTTCAATTGCAGGTTATCGATATTGTCTAATGACACGATCTGTTGGAAAGACTCATACGCCACATGCGAGAAAACCAATACATCTCCCGGTTTTGCAGCTATCGCAAAACTCCCGCCCGTTGTAGTTGTCGCAATTGCCGCTGTCGACCGGTTCATTACCACTACCGCATTAACCTTCTCTCTGGTCTCAGCATCAAAAATAACACCCTTCGCCAACTGTCCGCTGACAATATGCGTTCCAAGACAAAGGACTATGATTATGAAATACCGCATGAGACCGCTCTAAAATAGAACAGGAATCTATTTTTTGTAGCCGGCGACAGCGACTTTATTCTAATATTAACAAGGTGATTCCAATAAAAAGCCCCGTTCACAGACGCGAACGGGGCAATAAAAAAGCGTATAAATTACCCGATAGAAACGAGCTCGATCTCAAATACCAGATCATGACCAGCCAATGGGTGGTTAGCATCGAGCGTAACCATATCGCCATTAACCTCAGTGATCACAACAGGAAACACATTACCCTGATTGTCGCCCATCTGCAACTCCATACCAACCTGTGGCTGCATGTCTGCAGGAAAATCGCTTACTGGATAATCCATAACCATATCGTCATTGCGGTGCCCATAAGCATCTGCAACAGGAATATTTACTGTTTTCTTGTCACCTGGCGTCATATTGAGCACGGCTTCATCAAAGCCCTTGATAACCTGACCTGCACCAGCGGTGAAACTCAGCGGCTCCCTGCCCTCCGAACTATCGAATGTAGAACCATCTGTAAGGCGGCCATGGTAATGAACGTTCACCTTATCTCCCTTTTGTACTGTTGACATTTTTTCTCTTTTTTAATAAATAATGGCGCAAGTTACTACTAAATGCATTATCATATGCAATTATAAATGTTAAACCACTAAGAAATCTGTCTATAAGATTCCGGTTCCTACATTTGCCTACTAAATGTGAATTTACCATGCCGCGACAGCTAATAACTCTTCTGAGCCTGCTCCTATCGTCTTATATTTCGTTTGCACAACCTCTGTTTGACGAGGACATTAAACCGGGCGCCGAAGCAACAGCTAAGTATCTTCCAATGCTAAAGAAAAAACGAGTGGCACTGATCATAAATCAGACCTCTATAGTCAACGGCCGATCACTGCTTGATGTCCTGTTGGAAAGGGGCGTCTCAGTGACGAAGATATTTGTACCGGAACATGGATTTCGTGGTAACGAAGACGCAGGGGCGCATATCGCCAACGGAATTGACAGCACTACCGGAATACCGGTAATCTCACTTTATGGAAACAATAAGAAACCAAAAAAGGATCAATTAGCAGATGTAGACATACTCATCTATGACCTTCAGGACGTAGGCGTTCGTTTCTACACCTACATCTCCACCCTCGAATACTGTATGGAAGCAGCATTTCAGAATAGCAAAAAACTCATTATACTGGACCGGCCCAACCCCAACGGCCATTATGTAGACGGACCGGTACTGGAAGTAGTCAACAGGTCATTTGTGGGAATGCAACCTATTCCTATCGTCTATGGCATGACTGCCGGTGAATATGCAAAAATGCTCATCGGAGAACATTGGATACAATACACAGGAAAACCGGACCTTGAAGTCATTAAATGTAAGAACTATACGCATAGCAAGATGTACAGGCTACCGGTGGCACCGTCGCCCAATCTTCGCGACATGGAAGCAGTGTACGCATATCCATCTCTATGCCTCTTCGAAGGCACGCCCATAAGTTTGGGTAGGGGCACCGACAAACCTTTCAGGCAATATGGACATCCTATGTTTGAAGGTAAATTCAACTACTCATTCAAACCCGTAAGCAGCAAAGGCGCTAAAACACCGCCACTGGAAAACCGTAACTGTCATGGTGAATTTGTTGCAAAGGACGTTAACCAGATAAGAGCAGAAATTGACAACCACCTCCAACTAAAGTGGCTCATCAGTGCCTATTCTGCCTATCCCGAGAAAGAAAAGTTCTTTACATCATTCTTTACAAAGCTGGCAGGAACGGGCGCACTGCAAAAGCAGATCGAGAATGGGAGCGGGGAACAGACAATTCGCTCCTCATGGGAAAATGACCTGAATAAATTCAAGGCTATACGCAAAAAATACCTGCTCTACCCTATTGACTAGAACAAGCCTAACCCTAAAATGATTAACTTTTAATTGATATTTCAGGTTTCACTTCGTAGAGCCCTACCCCATCGAAAGTATTGAAAACACACACACTTCGGGCTTTCGACCTCCTGACCCGAAAGATTTTTTATTACTTTGTATTTCATTAATAATATTTGTCCTAATTTAGTACTTCGTTCATAAAACCAATAAAATTAAAAATATGAAAAAGCTGATCACAACCTGCGCTATACTGGCAACTGCAACAGCCGCAACATTTGCGCAATCAAAAGCTACAATGAAATCAACTGCGCCTAAAGCAGCAACAGCAACATCGGCTGCGGCAGCAAAAAGTGGCCCTACTCCCGAGCAACTTGCTGAAAGAAGCGCAAAGACAATGCAGGCGCAATTGGGATTGTCTGCAGAAGAATACAAAGGTGTGTACGAAGCAGAGCTTTCTTACCAGAAAGATCTGAAAACTGCTAAAGAATCAGGATATGAGCCGGGTCCTGGTCAAACAATGCAAATGGGCATGACAAAAGATCAGCGCATCAAGAGTGTGCTTACTGCTGACCACTACTCAAAATACGAGGCTGCAAAAAGCGGTAAATAATCAGATAGTCAAACTATACAGCCCGAACGGAAAACCGTTCGGGTTTTTTTATTCACTAAACTGCCCGGTTGTATTCCGGTCTTGAATTGTCTCTTTACTTTTGACCCAGATATGGCAAGTAAATTTTCCTACAACGAACTTTCCCGTTTCACGCAGTCTGTTTTCAAAGCGATTGGCTGTAGCGATTCCGATGCAAACAATGCGACGAGTGTATTGTTGTCGGCCGACCTCAGAGGCATCGATAGCCATGGCATTGCCAGACTCGTTGGATACGTGCGTCTATGGGAAGCTAAAAGAATAAACGCCACCCCCGACATCCGGATAGTGCATGAAAGCCCATCTACCGCTGTTGTGGATGGTGACGCCGGTCTTGGGTTGGTGGTCGCCCCCTTCGCAATGCAGGTGGCCATCGACAAGGCAAAAACCGCAGGCACAGGCTGGGTTAGTGTGCGCAACAGCAACCACTATGGCATTGCAGGCTTCCACGCCATGATGGCACTGGAGCATGATATGATCGGGATATCTATGACCAATGCAAGTGCCCTGGTGGCACCCACATTCTCCATAGAAAGAATGTTGGGAACCAATCCTATTGCGGTTGCTATTCCGGCAGGTACGCAACCTCCATTCGTTGCTGACTTTGCGACAACAACCGCTGCAAACGGCAAACTCGAGATCCTTCAAAGAAAGAACGGCGACGCGCCCATAGGCTGGGTGCAAGACAAAGACGGCAACTCATCTACTGATGCAAATGCACTGAAAAAGCAAGGCGCTCTTTTGCCGCTCGGTAGCGACCGCGACCACGGCAGTCACAAAGGGTATGCGCTGGGAAGCATCGTAGATATATTCTCAGCCGTCCTGAGTGGCGCCAGCTACGGACCTTGGGCACCACCGTTCCCGGCCTATGTACCTATGCCCGAAAATATGCCCGGTCAAGGCCTTGGTCACTTCTTCGGAGCTATGAGGATTGACGCGTTCAGAACTGCCGAAGAGTTTAAAGAACACATGGACACCTGGATCACTCGTTTCAGACATGCAACACCTGCTCCCGGACACGAAAAGGTTCTTATACCAGGCGACCCGGAACGAGAGATGGAAGCAATTCGAATCACTGAAGGAATCCCGGTTGTAGATAGTGTGGTGGACGAAATAACGGCACTTGCACAAAAATTGGGAGTCTCGGCACCTAAGGCAATGGCACATTAATTATCACACACAGTACTAAACTGAATTCTCATGGTCGCCCGGACTTCATTTTTTGCGCTTCTTTTCTTTTCATCGGCCGCCGGCTTCGGTCAGAGTACCACTGCACCTTCGTACCCAAAAGGATATTTCCGCAACCCGCTCCCCGTACCTATCACATTGGCCGGCAATTTTGGTGAGTGCCGCCCCGGCCATTTCCATAGTGGCATTGACTTGCGTACAAATGGAGTAGAGAATCTACGAGTCTTTGCTGCTGCCGATGGATACATTTCCCGTATCAAAACCGAGAAAGGTGGATTCGGTCATGCCATTTACATTACCCACCCAAATGGATATACTACACTTTATGCCCACCTGAACAAATTCTATGCACCACTGCAAAAACACCTCAGGAAGGCGCAATATGAAAAAGAAAAGTGGGACCTTGATATCTCGTTCACTCCCGATAAGTTTCCTGTCAAAAAAGGGCAGCAGATAGCATTCTCCGGTAATACCGGCGCATCTGCAGCACCACACCTGCACTTTGAGATACGCGACTCCAAAACCGAACATCCTTTAAACCCTCAGCTTTTCGGCTTTGAGGTAAAAGACACAAAACCACCTGTAATATCAGAAATAGCTTTCTACCGAGGAAACATATTTGACCGCGATGTAGTATCGTTTACCCTGGCAAAAAAAGGTGATTCTTATAAACCCGTCCGCTCCGGCAACAATGCGTTCCCTGTTTCCGGCGACACCGTTGAAGTCCCCGCCGGAAAGATCGGTCTCGGATTCACTTGCGATGACTTTCAGGAAGGCAGCGACAATACTATCACCTTCCGTTCGGCAGAACTAAAGATAGACGATGCGCTCACTTCCTCCGTCTTCATGGACGATATTGGCTATGACGTATCGCGGTACCTGCACGGCTATACCGACTATTACGCCCGACAGAAATTCAACAAATGGATACAGTTGATGTTCAGGCAACCGGGCAATAAACTTCCCAGCGTCTACGCATCTCCCTTACCTGAATATGGCAAATTCAACATTGCCCCCGGCGAAGTAAAAGAACTGACACTGACTCTTACAGACAATAGCGATAACCACTCCCATGTACGGCTTTTCATCAAAGGGCGCGATTCTGAAATCGTAAGCCGTAACGAACGCGGATGCAAGCCTTTTTACTACGAGCGAACCAATGACCATTCTGCTTCTAACATCCGCTTCTCGGTAGATGACCGTCAACTATATGACGACATATGCATTTCGGTCAGCTCAGAACCAGGCGACCTTTCGGACAGGTTTCAGATGCACTACCCCTTTGTCCCCCTTCATCACTATACCGACCTTCAGATAAAAAGCAACCGTCCGCTGAGCGAAGACCTCCGATCGAAAGTAGTTTTGATGTACAACGACGGCAAAAAAGACGATGCAAAAGCGGCCCAGCCTATCGACAATATGTGGTATAAAGCATCAGTCCGGAATTTCGGCAACTATTGGTTGGACATCGACACAATCCCACCGGTTATTCGTCCGCTACACAAGAACGGCGCCAACCTTTCGCGTGCTGCCAAGATCTCGTTCGTCATCAAGGATGCAACCACATCGGTGCGTACGTTTCGCGGAACCATTGACGGTAAATGGGTTTGTTTTGAACAGCATGGTTCAGATTTCTTTTACGAATTTGATGAGTACTGCAAAAAGGGTCGACACGACCTCGAAATGACCGCCGAAGACGAAAACGGAAACAAAGCAGTGGTAAGGACCACCTTCATCCGTTAAGAGAAGAATTCAACTTTATCAAAAAGTACTTACCGGTGATCTCGTTTGAGTACTTGTAGCAATTTGCCTGTGACATTTTTTCATGACTCAGATGATCCGTTCGCAAAAAAATGGCAGTTCACAAGCCCGCTCCTGCCACTTCGTAAGCATCAAAAGTTAAGAGTCTCTTACAATGTCGCCCCGGCTACTATACCTGTAAGTTTTTAACAATGTTATAATAGCAACAGGCAATAATTTTGATAGCAGATTGTGGACATTAAAAACTTAAATAGCTATGAGATCCAGACTATTTCCGGTGATTGCCACTGCTTCAATAACCTCCATTGTCACGTTATTTGCCGCATCAAGGCTCATGACAACCAATAACGGATTCCTTCTTCCTGAGACAAACCGACCACTACCAGTTAACCACGTTAACTACAGTGGTCCCGCATCAGCAGCGCCACCTGCTAGCTTCGAAATTGCTGCTGAGTCGTCAGTCAAAGCGGTGGTCCATATCAAAACAGCTACACAGGCCAAGATCATCACAGACAACAGCATGGGTGATATCTTCAGCCAACTGTTTGGTCAGCGCCAATACTACATTCCTTCACAGCAGGGCTCAGGTTCAGGCGTTGTGATTTCCCCCGACGGCTACATCGTTACCAACAACCATGTGGTGGCTGATGCAAGTGATGTTACCGTGACATTCAACGACCGATACACGGCAAAAGCAAAAGTCATCGGCACCGACCCATCCACCGACATTGCGGTGCTAAAAGTGGATGGCGACTCAGAGATGCCGTTCATGGAATTCGGAAATTCAGACGATGTAAAACTTGGCCAGTGGGTATTGGCCGTTGGCTTCCCGTTAAACCTTGACGCTACCGTTACAGCCGGTATCGTCAGTGCCAAAGGGCGCTCACTCGGTGTAAACAAACAACGTTCGGCTGCAGCTATTGAATCATTCATTCAGACCGATGCTGCAGTAAACCCGGGCAACAGTGGCGGTGCTCTCGTCAACACTACCGGACAGCTCGTTGGGATCAACTCTGCTATCGCTTCGCCAACCGGTTCTTATGCAGGATACTCCTACGCCATCCCTGCCAATATCGTGCGCAAGGTGGTGAACGACCTCATGAAATACGGTGCCGTGCAGCGCGCCTATATGGGTGTGGAATACCTCGATAGCAGGAGTGCATCGCCTGAAGACCTCAGCCGCGTGGGGCTCGACAAAACAGAAGGTGTCTACATCACCGACGTGCGTCCAAACAGTGGTGCCGCAAAAGCTGGTTTGCGTAAAGGCGACTTTATTACTCACATAAACGGAGCGCCGGTAAACAATCAGGCCGACATCCAGGGACAGATCGCACGTTTCCGCCCTGGCGACAACATAAATATCATGTACAACAGGGGTGGCAGATCGTTGTCGGCATCAGTATTGCTGACAAACCTCAACGGCACCACCGACATACTGAAAGGCAATGCTTCCGGTCGTCTATTGGGGGCCTCCTTCAGACCAGTCACTGCCTCTGAAAAGGCAAGTTACGGGATAGACCGTGGCATTGTCGTCACCGATCCCGGAAACGGTTCTTTCGCAAAACAGACACAAATGCAGAAGGGATTCGTAATCACAGCCATTAACAACAGCCCCGTGGGTTCTGTTGCCGATCTTCAACAAATATTGTCTGGCTCAGGAAACGTACAGATAGCCGGCTTCTATCCCGGCATACAAGGCATGTACTATTACGGGTTAAATAACAAGGGCTCAGAATAGCCCTTTTCCCATATCTCCTAAATAAAGAAACGAGGTCAGTTACGGCCTCGTTTCTTTATTATGACACGACGAACAATACGAAAACAGAAATTCCCCATTGGTTCACTGTCCGACAGCGCCTTTGGGGAAGATTCTTAAACCTATTCGGTTATACTTATTTACATCAATTATTGTGCCAGATCCTCTCCGGCTATCTCATCTGTGAAATGTGTTCCAGCATCTTCTTCTGCAACTGCTGCCGCCTCAGCCTCTCCTCCCGGGTTCCACTCAACAATGAAATTATTGCGCCCCGTGCCTATTAGGATGCCCAGATACTTTTGCTGTATCAGTTCAAGCATTGCAAGAAACGTAAATATCGCGTGAATCCTGCTTTCACAAACAGCAAAAAGCATTTCAAACGGGATACGTTTCTTCTCCTCCATATGAGCAATAAGAAAAGTACGCTGACCCTCAAGGCTGTAGTTATACTTCACAACCACATGCTGTGGCTTGGAGTTCCTTTCATTAAAACGTTTTATGACCTTTTCGTATGCCTGAAGCAGTTTATACATAGTCACAGTCTGGATCTCGGTTCCTTCAGAGGCAGTGTCGGTGATGTTCTCCATCTCCTGCTTGATGTTACCACGCTTCAGCTGCATCTGGCGTTCAGCTTCCATCAAAGCCATCACCTCCGACGCTTCTTTGAAGCGCTTGTACTCCAGGATCTTGTCAACCAGTTCCTGCCTTGGATCTATCTCATTTCCATGTGCATCCACCTCACGACGAGGCAGCAACATCCTCGCCTTGATACGCATCAGCGTAGATACGAACAGGATGAACTCACTAGCCAGTTCAATGTTCAGGTTTTCTAATGAATGGATGTAGCCCAGAAAATCATTGGTCAGCTTGGCAATGGGGATATTGTAAATGTCCAGCTCATCCCTTTCAATGAAGAAAAGAAGAAGATCGAACGGCCCCTCAAATTGGGGTAGCTTTATTTGGTAGCTGGCTGACATTTAAACAATTGAATACCTCAACAAATTCATCCAAAAATAACTTTTATGCCGAACATTTCGGCAAAGGATTTACACCCCCTCTTCAAAACTTATATCCTACACCGAATGTCAGGACTTGCTTCCACTGCACCCAACCGAGGTCCGCACCCGGCTCATTCTTTTGCTGAACTATCCCTGTAGTCTTATCTACGTAAGTAGGTAAATACGGGAAGTTATTATCGTATACAATCGTTGCACCGACCGTAACATTGAAAAACTTAGATATTTTCCATGAGAACAGATTATCGAACAAGATATTGATATTCCCCGGATTGTCTTGTTTAATGACAGTGCCTGTACTATCCTTTGTATCCTTTGCCAGATAATTCGAATATAGATCCAACCTGGTCTTGAACACCATATTCGGACGGATATTGATCACATAACGTCCTGAAAAATAAGCACCCAATTGAAACACATTGCTTTTGTCGTATGGTATACCGAATGCACCCTGAGGTGTCATCCTCGTATAAAAAGGATCTGAGGCGATCATCCTTGCAGCTATCGGTGACAAGAATAAAGTCACGTCACTACCCTTTCTGAATTCCAGACCAACGGCTGTCGTAAAAAAAGCCGGTGAAAGGAATTTCGACGTAGATACGCTGTCCCAGTTTGGCAGGGAATAGTCATACCCCTTGGTAAACTGTGATTTGAAGTTGAACAATCCTGTAACGTAAAAATTGGAACCAGTGTCCAGGAGTTTACCATACTTGGTGGTGAAGTCGATACGGTCGTCAGTTTTACGAGGAACGAACCCTGTAGAATAGTTGTAGGTGAGACCGTAGGTCATATCAAGGTTTGTGGTCCATATATCTCGGTGATTCAGATAATCCAGCTTCCCGCTGAAAATACCGTTGATCAACATAGAGCCTAACTCACCGCCGGCAGCCCAGTTGTGCAAAAAGCCGCCGTTGGTGCCTATACTCAAAACACCCGTTTTTATCCATGCAACAGTGTCCATATTGGTTGTTTGCAATTGTTTGCGCACGTCATCAACCTTCTCTATCTGACTAAATGCACCGAATGACGCGGCGATTCCCGAGAGCAACAATAATATCCTCTTCTTCATAATATATATTATACTTTATTTTTTAGGCTTATATCTGGCTGCTGCCAGGAATTGTTCTTGTGTTAATTGTTTATTCAAAAGACTACTCAATGTTTCCTTCGGATTATTCTCCATGTAAGACGAAACTATCTTGTACCCCAGCCAGGTACCAACTGCACCGGGCGTTACTTTGACCGGATTGCTTACAGGTTCCAGTCCTCTTGCGAACGGACCATCTGTAACGTAGGACATAACATCCATGGCAACCTTGCTGTAAAGCAATTTGTTTTGCACAAAGAAGTTATAGATCAATCCTTCATTGGCCTCACACCAGGCTATGTTGTCTTTACTGAACCCGAACAGAACAGAATCGGGCTTATCCGGAAGCAACATGTGTAAAAAATATTGCTCCCTTCCCTTATCCATCATCAGTTCAAGTAACGATTTCTCTTGTGGGTTCCATGGATACCACCCACGGTACATAGAGGAAAGAACCGACACAGGTATGTAATTTTCTCGGCGATGTGGTGCCAGATATTGCGGAGCACCAACAGCGGCGTAATGAGGAAAATTGTCGCCAAGGAACATATCCAGGGCCACGCACTGAGTACTGCTATCCACGGGAAAGCTGGGCCATCTGCTCAAGCCAAGGTTCAAATAGTAAACCTCCGGAACTTTTCTTTCAGGGAGATACATTTTCATCAGCTTGAACGCTGCCGACAATTCGCCATCCACTGATCTCACATCTGCATAATGTGCTGAGATCGAATCCTGCAGATCGCGATAATCCTTGAATGAAAGAAAAGGTTTCAGACCATTCTTAATACCATCAACAGTATCTGAATAATTTCCATGGATGTCGTAGGCCATCAATGTATCCAGGAAATAATCGAGAAAACCGGGATATTTCCCCTTCATTTTCTCCAATCCCACACCAAGTTGGTTTGTGTCCAAGGAAAACAGATCCTGTTCAAACCTGTGACTTACGTAATCAATCTTTACCCCCATCGTGTCCGGAACATTGGCTTTATGATCACCACAACCGCTAAAGGCCGCCACCAAAGTGGCACCAATAATTGAATAGGTCGCTTTTGCCAAATACCTCATCTGATCCTGTTTTTGCGGCAAAAGTACCAAAGAGCAACGTACTTACATAGCGCTAAAGCATTCCCTGTAAAGTTTGTACGATTAGGTATCCGTTCAATTTGCAAAATCCGCTTAACAGCCCGTTAACGACAAAACAAATAATTTTTAATAACTAAATTTTTACCATTACTTTTGGCGCTCAAATTGATTTAAGATATCTATGAATTTCATTAAAACGAAGATCAGCCTTACCACCATCTTTTCTATCTTTTTGTTAAGTGCACACGCACAGCAAAAACTCACACCAGAACCAGCTAACATCGAAAGAAATAGTATTGACAATACTCCCGCAATTATTTCATTTGGAACGGAAGGCGGGTTCGAAAGACCGGGTACTACCGGAGCTTTGTACCAGCTGTTCGCAACCGACCGCAACAATACAAAATTGGTTCTGGCGTCCTCTACCACAACAAAAGCCAAAACCCTGGTCGAGAATTACGACGAATATTACAACGATATTAAAATAGAACTGAGTGGCGTAAAAGTGCTTTTCAATAGCTATGACCGCGCCACCTTTGTTAATAGCAATTACTATAATGTAAATTATCCGTTGCAAACATTACCGGAAATTACAATGACTGACGCCCGGGACATTGCTATCCGATCCGTCTCGGCAGAGACTTACGCCTGGCAAGTTTCTGCAATAGAAACGCAGCTAAAAAAAGAACAAACAGACACATCTGCATCCTACTTTCCAAAAGGGGAATTGGTATATATCGAAGACAATACCCTACCTCAACAAGACCGCAAGCTGCACCTTGCATATAAATTCAATATATATGCAATACAACCTTTAAGCAGGGAAGACATTTATGTCGATGCCACAAACGGAAAAATACTGCATAGGAATGCTCAGATACATCATACTTCCAGTTCAGGTCCATCGGCATACAGCGGCACGGTAAATTTTAACTCATCGAAGATTTCGGGCACTTACTATCTCAGAGACAGTCTGAGAGGAGGTGGCATTAATACATACACATGCGCGAACACAAATGGATCAACCATTCTTGATGTGACAAGTTCTACCCCAACCTTCGTGTCTGATGTGGCACTCGATGCACATTGGGGTGCGGAGGTTGTGTATGACTATTGGCTGAATGAACAGGGACGCAATAGCTACAACAACAGTGGTGCTCCGCTCAATAGCTACGTTCATTATCTTATCAACTATAACAATGCATTCTGGAATGGTTCACAGATGGTGTATGGCGACGGATCAGGTCTGCCGTCGGGATTTCTCCCGCTAACATCCTTGGACGTTTGCGCCCATGAAATAGGTCATGGTATTTGCCAGTTTACAGCAAACCTTGCGTACAACAAAGAATCCGGAGCAATGAACGAAGGGTTCAGTGACATTTGGGCTGCCGTGATCGAAAACTATGGAGACCCACACGAAACAGATGCGAAAGCAAAAAGTATGTGGAAGATCGGCGAAGAGATAGGAACCTCACCTATCCGCCGTATGGACACACCAAATATCAGATTCCAACCAGACACCTATGGTGGCACCTACTGGATTTCCGTTGTGGGTTGTACACCGTCTAGTGGCAATGATTACTGTGGGGTACACACCAACAGTGGTGTATTAAACTATTGGTTCTTTCTTTTGTGCCAGGGCGGTAGCGGAACTAATGATATTGGTAATGCCTTCTCCGTAACAGGTATTGGCACATCAAAAGGAGCCGACATCGCTTACCAGACCGAATTGATGTTGACCTCTGCGTCAAACTTTGCTAATTGCCGTTCGGCATCCATCTCTGCAGCCCAAACACTTTATGGAAGTTGCTCTCCTGAAGTTGAAGCAGTTACGCGTGCCTGGTACGCCGTTGGCGTGGGCGCCAACTATACGAGTGGAACGGCAGCAGCAATAACCGGTTCTTCGTCTGTGTGCACAGGCGGTACTACAACGCTAGCCAATGCTACTACCGGCGGCAGCTGGTCCAGCAGCACCCCTTCCGTCGCAACTGTCGGATCCTCAACGGGTATAGTTACCGGAGTTACCACAGGCACTTCAGTGGTCAGCTACACCACATCGGGTGGTTGCATCGCCACACGAACTATAACTGTATCAGCATCTCCGTCTGTAAGCGCCATTTCCGGCGCATCCTCACTCTGCTCCGGTGCAACAACGACCCTCACCAACGCAACTGCAAGTGGCGTTTGGTCCAGTTCGGCAACATCAGTAGCGACAATCGGATCGTTAACAGGTGTCGTTACGGGAGCAACCGCGGGAACGGCATTGATCAGTTATTCTGTAACATCATCCTGCGGTGTCGTTGCAGCAACAAAGACCATAACTATTAATGCAGTTCCTGCCACTATTTCTGGCTCTTCATCTATTTCAATAGGGGCAACTACTGCGTTCTCTACCGCCACAACGGGAGGCATCTGGACTTCTTCAGCCCCTTCAATTGCTACGATAGATAGTGCTACCGGTGTTGTAAACGGTATTTCCTCCGGATCTGCTACCATTACATACACCCTTCCTTCGGGCTGTTTCACCACAAAGAGTATTGCAGTTACGGCTTGTTCAGTCTCTTTTGCCGGACTCACCGCCACTTGTGCAGGTAAAACTGATACGGTTACCGCAAGTATATCCGGTGGGACATGGACGTCATCAAACACTTCCGTTGCTACAATAAGTTCCACTGGAGTCATCACCGCAATTGGTTCGGGCACATCCACTATCTCCTACATTACCTCAGGAGGATGTGCCGGATCAGATGTGTTTACTGTGCTTCCATCTCCCACTGCGATTACAGGCAGTTCCTCCGTCTGCCCCGGCGCTTCAGTTACACTGACTAACGCTACCTCAGGCGGAACTTGGACAAGTACCGGCACGTCCACTGCTTCGGTAGGTTCTGGCTCTGGTATCGTAACCGGCATTACATTAGGTACAACCATTATCTCCTACACCCTTTCCTCAGGCTGTTCTGCTTCAATGCAATTCACGGTAGGCATTCTCGGTGCCATCACGGGACCGGGCAATGTATGTGCGGGAGATTCTATTTCACTATCCCACCCGGTTTCAGGTGGCACATGGTCATGCAGCACACCTTCGTTAGGTTCAATAAATCCTACTACTGGTGTGTTGACCGGCATAGCAACCGGAATGGCCACAGTGTCATACACTGTATCGGCGGGCTGTTATGTTACCAAAACGGTTTATGTCCAAAATCTGGCGTTGTCGATGGCGGGCGCAGGCACGGTATGCGAAGCGGCAACAACCACACTTTCATGTAGTTCTACCGGTGGTGCATGGACCAGTGGCAACCCTTCAGTTGCTACCATCAATGCCAGTACAGGTGTCCTTACGGGCGTTGCTTCCGGCACAGCACGTATCACTTATACATTGGTAGGTTGTTATAACACTCGCGACATAACAGTGAACCCTGTCCCTTCATCGATTACAGGTACCGCTGAAACATGTATAAGTAGCAGTACTACCCTTGCGTCCACAACTGCAGGAGGTTCCTGGACCAGTTCCAACACAGCACGAGCAACAGTAGGTAGCACAACGGGTGTCGTTTCAGGTGTATCTGCCGGAACAGTATTCATAACATATACTGCAGGCGGCTGTTATGTTACCAGAATCTTCACAGTAGGCGCTATGCCCGGTGCCATTACGGGTATAAGCACGCTGTGCTCTGGCAGCACCACCACGCTGAGCTCATCTACCATTGGCGGCACATGGAGTAGTTCAGACACCACAATAGCTACTACAGGCCCCGGTGCTACTTCAACCTCTGCGACTATCTCTGGATTGTCTGTCGGCGCCAGCACAATCAGCTATTATTTGGCCGGATGTTCTGCAACCAAAACTGTATCGGTAAATGCCGGACCGGGAACGATCAGTGGGAACAACAGCATTTGCGTTAGCGGAACAAGTACTTTGTCCGCAACTACGGGTGGAGGTACCTGGAGCAGCAGCGCAACAGGAATCGTCTCAGTTGGGTCTTCAGGTATCATTACGGCTTTAGCCGCCGGTACCGCCACAATTACTTACCGCACATCGGCGTCATGCTATTCTACCCGTACAGTTAGTGTCAACAGTGCACCGGCCGCCATTACTGGAACAACAATAGCGTGCGTTGGCCATACCACCACACTATCGCATACTACTTCCGGCGGCACCTGGACAAGTAGTAACTCCGCTATCGCAGTAGTCGGCTCGGGTACAGGTATAGTTACAGGCGTTACCACAGGTGCTGCTAATATTACCTACACAGTCTCATCGGGATGTTTCAGGTCATTGGCTGTAAATGTGGCAGCTGTACCTGCAGCCATTTCAGGATCGGCCGGCCTTTGCGAAGCAGCAGCAACTACACTTACCAATGCTACCTCCGGTGGTACCTGGAGTAGCAGCAATACCGCGATTGCAACCATACCCACCACAAGTGGCATAGTTACCGGTATGTCTGCCGGAACTGCAACAATAACATACAGACTGTCAACTACAGGTTGTTTTGCAGTCAGGGAGGTTACGGTCAATGCTAGACCCGCGACTATCAGCGGAGCGACAAATATCTGCTCGGGAGTTGCAGCAACTTTCAACAATACTACAGGAGGTGGCACGTGGAGTAGCAGCAGTGCCACCATTGCACCCATCGGCACCGCGTCAGGAATAGTAACGGCAGGCACCGCCGGGGCAGCCACAATATCATACACCTTGGCAAACGGGTGCAGGCGTACACTCGCTGTAACAGTTAGTGCGCTTCCATCAGCAATTACAGGCGTCAGCACATTATGTGTTGGCAATTCAGCTACGCTCACGTCTTCGTCAATTGGTCTCACCTGGAGTTCAACCAACGCTTCAGTGGCTGCAGTATCAGCCGCAACAACGACCACAGGCGTCGTTACCGGAATTGCAACCGGAAGCGCGCTGATCAGCTACACCAACGCTGCCGGTTGCGCGCGTGTTCAAACGATCACTGTAAACCCTGCCCTACCGGCAAACTTGGGAGAGAACGTGGTTTGCGTTGGCCAGACTGTCACACTTTCAAATACAACAACCGGCGGAACATGGGTAAGCAGCACGCCGTCCAAAGCAACAGTGGGAATCTCAACTGGTGTTGTTACTGGAGTGGCCATCGGCACTACTAACGTCACATACGCCTTGGGAGCAGGTTGCTCCAGTATCACACAGGTTACGGTAAATGCCGCAACCGCAGCAATAACCGGCACACTTAGTGTATGTGTTGGAGCAACAACTGCACTCAGCCATGCGACAACGGGCGGAGTTTGGTCGACAAGTAATCCGGCCAAGGCGACAGTCGATTCTGCTACGGGTGTTGTTACCGGTGTATCGCCCGGCACAGCCTCGATTACATATTCGCTTAGCAGCGGATGCTTCAAAACTACTTCGATCACCATCAAAGCATCGCCAGCGGCTATTACTGGCGCCACTACTGTAGCCATTGGCGCAACTGCAACACTATCAAACGCTACAACAGGCGGAAGTTGGTCCAGTACCACTCCCACCGTTGCATCAATTGGGTCCGCCTCTGGCATTGTAACAGGCACCGGTATCGGATCGTCTATCGTTACTTATAGGGTCTCTGCCACCGGATGTATGGCTACCCGTACTATCACTGTGACAGACAGTACTGCCGGCAAACCTTCGATCAATGACCTGCAGGAATCTAATGATTTCGCAGTTTATCCTAATCCTGCATCAGACCGTATCACAATCAATTCACCTGTAACAGGTAGCATCACTTTATCTACTATCGACGGAAAAACAGTTTTGGCGCAAAACATAAGTTGTGGCAACAATGACATAAACCTGCCGTTCGACTTAGCTAAAGGCGTCTATTTACTCAGATTTTATGGCACAGACCAGTCTACTCAGATCTTCAAACTAACGATCAAAGCCCATTGATTTTTAGAAATTGACTTAGGCAGTAAAGGCTATTCACACGAATAGCCTTTACTTCTTTCACCTTGTTCGAATCCCAAAGAAGTAATTATTCAACTACATTTATAGTCTATTTTCATGTCAGGTATGTCTCGTATCCGTTTCATCTGTGTGTTGCTACTCATTTGTGTAGGCAATGTCGCATTTGCCCAAAAGCAAGGGAAGGCACGGGTTGATTCTTTGCTCGAAGAATACAACTCCCCTCGCTTTCAAAAGATGCCGGACACTTCTAAGGTGAAACTCATCAACAACATTTCTTTCGCCATACACTATTTCGACCCCACAGAAGGTCTTAAATATGGACACAAGGCATTGGTGTTGGCAGAGAGAATTAAATGGAAGAAAGGACTCGGACTCGTCTATAATTCACTATACGCCAGCCACAGCTCACTCTCCGCTTACGACTCAGCAATAGAATACTGTATCAGATCCCTGAGTATTTTCAGAGACCTGGGGAACATAAAAAATGTTGCAATAAACTATGGCAACATTGCTGAGTGCTATAGCAACACAGGCGACTTTCCATCAGCACTCAAATACGAATTCCTTCAATTGAATATCGCCGATTCCCTCAAAGACTCCGAGATGCTCGGGATATCGTACATGAACATCGGCTCAACATACATGCAATTGCAAAAATTCGATAAAGCCATTAAATATTTCCTGGTCGCTGAGCCTGTCATCACAGCAATGAACGACCAACGGGCATTGGCGCAATGCTACATAAACCTCGCAGGCTGTTACCGAAATCTTGACAATTATCAAACCGCCTTAAACTACGGAAAGAAAAGCCTTGCCATATTCACCTACCTTGAAGAAAGGATCGGTTTACAGGACGCATATTCAACCCTAGCTAGTATCTACAAAGAACTCAAAGACCATGAATTGAATCTTGAATACGAATTCAAAGCATTAGAGCTAGCCAACTCCATTGGCTATAAACAAGGCATCATGGTTGCATCACTGAACATCGGCCTTTCTGCTTTGCAGTTTGCTTACGACTCTTCCGGAATACCGATACCAACTAAATACCTACCGTCAGGGAGAATTGCATTAGCAACCAAAGCTATCAGATACCTCACACAAAGTGCTGAAATAGCCAAAGAACAACACGAATGGCATAATCTTACACGCACTTACGAATACATGCATAGTGCATATCGCATCCTTGGAAAAAATGATGACGCATTTAATTCCCTGTACGACGCTTCGATCGCTCACGACTCTGAAATGAACGCCGACAGGCAATTGCGTATTGCCGCAATTGAAACTGAACGAGAAAAAGCTCTGAAGGAAAAACAGATTCAGATTAACGAACTTTTAGAGAAAAAAAAGACAAACGAACGATATGTCTTTCTCGCTACAATGGTGCTACTGACTGCCATCATTATCGCGGTTGTGCGTGTATACCTGCGCATAAGGAAGCAAAAAAAGAAGATCGAAAAGCTTGCAGAGAAAAAAGATCTTCTGCTAAAAGAAATTCATCACCGTGTCAAGAACAACCTGCAGGTCATTAGTTCCCTGCTCGATCTGCAGATATACGACACAAGCGACGAAAATTCCAAAAGTGCACTGGCAGAGAGTGCCGCTCGTGTACGATCGATCTCAATTATTCACCAGCAATTATACCAGAACGACGACATCGACACGATCGACTTCGCTCAATTCTGTAAAGACCTGGTATTTCAACTATCGTCTACGTTTAGCTCAAACAAACAGGTTATCGACCTTATAACCGACGGGAATACAGGAGACTGGCATATTGACATCGATACGGCAATACCATTGGGATTGATCCTCAACGAACTGGTTACCAACTCATTCAAGTACGCTTTCTGCGACGCCGATACTGCGTCGATCACAATCCATTTCTCGTCCACAGAATCCACCTATAAGCTATCCTACAATGACGGTGGCCCCGGTCTTCCCGATGGGTTCGAGATCACAAAAGCAAAAACACTCGGTATGACCTTGCTTACGAGTCTTTCAAGACAGATCGGGGGCAGCTTTCAGTTTGATCGGACCACACGATCTTTTTTTGTTACTTTCAGCAACCAAGCAAAAAGGAAAATGGTCGATTAAGCGCTATATTGCGTTGAATATCAAGCTTCTAACATTGATTAAAAATGAAAATAAAGATCGGAATTGTTGAAGATGAAATGATCATTGCCAAAAACATTGAAAACTCACTCATTCAATTGGGTTACGAAGCCATACCACCTGTTGGCTCTTACTCCGATGCCCTAACAATGATACAACAACACAATCCAGATATAGTATTAATCGACATTCAACTTTCTGGACGATTAGATGGAATTGACCTGGCCGCAAAGGTAAAAGAGTTTAAACAACTCCCTTTCATTTTCCTCACCGCAAACTCTGACCCGAACACAGTTGCGCGTGCCAAGGAAGTTCGTCCTGGCGCCTATCTAATCAAGCCATTCAACAAAGAGGAACTTTATACTTCAATTGAGATCTGCCTGCACAATTTCGCTACCTCGTCCCGATCCTCAATCACGAATGAGAAAGAAAACATTATCGTAAATGATTCCATTTTTATTAAGCAAGGCACAAGCTTTCAAAAAATAAAGTTCGAAGACATACTATTTCTCGAAAGCGAAAACGTTTACGTTGTATTATACACCGCGACAGGAAAGTTCATGGTCCGAAATACCCTGCAAAACTTCCTCGATATGGTAAACCTTCCTTCCATTCTAAGGATCCACCGCAGTTTCGCTGTCAATATCACTCACCTTACCGCCATCAACGCCGACGATGTAGTTGTAGGCGGCAGAACCGTTCCCTTGGCCAAAACTTACAAAGACGAGTTATTTAAAGCCGTGAAGCTCGGCTGACCCGTGTGCCCACATCATTTTTCTGCACTTTCACAACACATTTTATGCCGTTCGCAACATTTCTGAAACCGATGTTGTTCTGATAACTACTTTTGACCTACTATTCATTATAATAATATAGTATATACGTTAATTGCGTTTATAACAGAGCTTATCAGGGCCACACAGGCTCCATTAAAGACGGTTAGTTTCGAATAATACCTTTCACTGTGGAAACTGACCTTATAAAAATAAACCCCGGCATGCCGGGGTTTACTGTTTAAATTACTTAACGAAAGCACGCTACTTATTGAAAGCCCCAAGCAACTCATACAACCTGAAGCAATCTTCATAAGTGTTATACATCGGAACAGGTGCCACACGTATCACATTAGGCTCCCTCCAGTCTGCAACTACACCATTCTCCGTTAGGTGATCGAAAACCTTACGGCCATCGGCACCAAACAGCATAGACAACTGTGCGCCGCGACGCTCAGTTTCCTTCGGCGTGATGATCTCAAACTCAAGATTATCTATCTGCCGGAGCAGGAATTCCAGATAATTGGTCATCTTAATACTCTTCTTCCTCAAATTGTCTATCCCGGCCTTATCAAAAAGATCTAGAGACGCGTTGTGCGCCACCATATTGAGCACCGGCGCGTTACTCATTTGCCAACTTGCAGCACCTTTCTGTGGCACAAATCCCTTCTGCATCTTGAAACGTGACTTCTCGTCATTCCCCCACCAGCCGGCCAACCTGAAAACATCCGGGTTATCGCCATGCCTTTCGTGCACAAACACACCACCTACACCACCTGGTCCCGAATTGAGGTATTTATAAGAACACCAGCAGGCGAAATCGGCATCCCAATCATGCAGTTTCAAAGGAATGTTTCCTACCGCATGCGCAAGATCGAAACCACACTTTGCACCCACCTTGTGCGCAGCCTGTACGATCCCTTCCAGATCAAAAAACTGTCCGGTATAATAATTCACGCCACCTATCATCACAATAGCCAGAGTGTCGCCTGCTTTTTCTATCGCCTCTTTTATCGCCTCATCATCAATAAGGTGTTCACCGGCCTTCGGTGCCACTTCAATGATCGCATCATTAGGGTCATACCCATACATGCGCACCTGCGTTTCCATCGCATACTGGTCCGACGGGAACGCCCCCGCCTCCATAAGTATCTTATATCTCTTACCCTCAGGTCGGTAGAAAGACATCATCATCAGGTGCAGATTTACAGTGAGCGTGTTCATCGCTACAACCTCATCCTTCTTCGCACCCACAATTTTCGCCAGCCTTTCGCTAAAAAGATGATGATACGAAAACCACGGATTTGCCGCCCTAAAGTGGCCCTCTACTCCATGTTTCGCCCAATCGCGTAGCTCTCTATTCATCAGATACTCAACGCTTTTGGGCTGCAGACCTAATGAATTACCACAGAAATAACGCACATCCTCACCATTGTGCTGAGGAAACAGGAACCGCTCCCTGAATGGGAATAACGTATCCATCTGATCCTGCGTTTGGGCATATTCAAGTGTCGTATCAAAAACTTCCGGCATCGTGTAGTTCGTTTAAAGGTGCAAAAGTACTTACCTACTGCGAGAAACCCGAATTTAACCCCGCGTACAGAAAATCATGCTTATCTTTGAAAGTGGTGATACCAAAAATACATTGTCATATGAAAATAAAACTCACCACAACGCTATTAGCATTGGGGCTTAGTGCCATATCTTACGCTCAGGACCACAACCATCCCTTTGCCGCAGGCCTTAGGGCATCCCCCGACGGTGCCGGTGCAACTGTCCGCTATCATCCGTCCGAACTGATAGCAATTGAGGGACAACTCAATTTTTCCGGCGGGCGTCCGGCAGGACTGCCCTCAAGCTCCGGAAAAAGTACCATGGCAGGCATACTTGCACAGGTAAACACACCATTGATCGGCCCGCAAGTAATGATATTCTTCGGTGCCGGTGCGCACTATGGCTCCTGGATACGGTATAAGGACGTCAGCAAAAACGAGACTATGTACGGCCTCGATCTGGTCTTTGGTCTTGAGTATCGCTTCTCAGACATGCCACTTGGTGTTTCTCTCGACGTAAAACCGTCCCTCAACTACGCGCCCGATGTAACCTACTTCCCTAATAACATACTCGGACTCAGCGCCAGATATTATTTCGGAAACAAAGTGAGGATGAAAGTGACGTCGAATCAAAATAAAAGGAACAACTCGGGTCGCCGATGATCCCGCCATTTTCCACCTCATTTGTAGAACGATCACCGATATTTTTACTCCGTCTGCCGATTACCATTAGTTGCAGCAGACCTCAACCTCGTAATTTTGACTTAAATTTAAAAAACCAATGAAAAAAGGACTTCTTATTACCTTGGGCGTCATACTGATGCTGGTATTTATGGGTGGCTGCGGCTACAATGGCATGAACACAAGCCAGAAAGAGGCACAACAAAAATGGGCCGATGTACAAAGTAGCTACCAACGTCGTGCCGACCTTATACCGAATCTCGTAGCCACCGTGAAAGGTGTAGCCAATTTCGAGACCACTACCCTCACACAAGTTATTCAGGCACGCGCCAATGCAACCTCAATTAAAGTTGACCCTAAAGACCTTACTCCTGAAAAACTGCAGCAATTCCAGCAGTCTCAGGGGCAACTCAGCCAGGCATTGGGTCGTTTGATGGTAGTTTCAGAGCAGTATCCTGAACTGAAAGCCAACGAGAGTTTCCGCGATCTACAAAGCCAGTTGGAAGGTACCGAGAACCGCATAAAGGTATCTCGCGACAATTTCAACGAAGCGGTGAAGGTGTATAACGTGAAGGTGACAAACTTCCCCAACAACATACTGGCGGGTATGTTCCATTTCAAAGAGATGGCTATGTTCCAGGCCGAACAGGGCGCTGAAAAAGCACCTAAAGTGCAGTTCTAAGTTATGTTATCGTCAGGCGCTCATAACCGGGCGCCTGACTTTTCAAACACAAGCCTTCCGGCAAAATCCACGGTCTCAACGCCATGTTTTCTCTCTTCTCTCGCAAGCAATTTCTTGATAAATCGGCTCAGAACAAGGTCGTTGAGTGCATCCAATTGGCCGAAGCGCGCACCAGCGGAGAGATCCGCGTATTCATGGAACCTAAATGCGCCTACATGGATCCTATGGTACGTGCCCGCGAGATCTTCACAAAGCTGGCCATGGAGAAAACAGCCGCCCGAAATGCGGTTATTATCTACATTGCCTGGAGCGACAGACAATTCGCCCTTTTCGGCGACAAAGTCATATACGAGAAGGCTGGCGGACCTGACTTCTGGCAAAAAGCAGCAGCCACGCTTTCCGGGCACATGCGCAACAACGAATATACCGAGGGCTTATGCAGTTGCATCAACGCATTGGGCGACGCATTAGCCACCCACTTCCCTCCCGACCCCAAGATCCAGAAAAACGAATTACCTGACGAAATAGTCTTCGGAAAATGACACTCATAAAACGCCATATAGCCCGCATACTGAAAGTATGCTTGTCCGTACTATTTCTGTTTACGGCCCTGTCTTCCTTTGCAGGAGACGATGTATACCCCGACAAACCCAATCCTCCCCGACTGGTCAACGACTATGCCGGAATCCTGAACTCGGGTGAGGAATCCCGCCTCGAAAGAAAACTCGAAGAATTCGCACGAACTACCTCTACACAGATCTCTATAGTTACCATTACCAACCTCGGCGGCAATGACGTTGCTGAGTACACAACCCGCTTGTTCAACAAATGGGGAATTGGTCAGGCCGGTAAAAACAACGGCGTACTGATGTTGGTGGCGGTTGAAGACCGCAAGGCGTTTATCGCCACAGGAACCGGCTTGCAAGGGGTCCTCACCGATGCCAAAACTTCACGCATTTTCCGCAACGAACTGCGCCCTGCATTCCGCGAGGGACAGTATGCAAAAGGGCTGGATAAAGCTGCTGACGCCATCATTGCTGTAACAAAAGGCGAATATACTGCCGATGGCAAGGGAGGTTCGGGTAATGGCATTCCTGCAGGTGTGATAGTATTCATCATCTTCATTATCCTGGTCATTATCATCAAGAGCCGAGGTGGCGGTGGTGGCGGATACATGAGCCGTGGCGGGGCCGGCGACTTCGCAACCGGATGGCTCATCGGCAGCCTGCTGAACCGTGGTCGTGGCGACTGGGGTGGCGGCAGCGATTGGGGCGGTGGCGGCGACTGGGGCGGCGGAGGTGGCTTCGGAGGTTTTGGTGGCGGTGGCACCGACGGTGGTGGCGCCGGCGGCAGCTGGTAACAATCTTTAGCGCTCAGCAACAACTTTTAGAGTCTCTAATAGCTGATTCCAGCCAACGACTCCATGCCCATACCGGGTTGGGCCATCGGTGACTTTTGAGTAGTCCCCCTGAGACACAACTAAAAGCGTTCCACCGGGCGTCTCACTCAATTCGCAGCTCACCGTCAGATGATCTTCACGATTATCAGCATACGGCGCATTTGGATCAACAACCGTATAGACCAGCGACTTTTCCGGCACAAAGGCAACAAGAAAGCCCTTCACAAATGTCACCTGGTTACCATCAACCTTTCCAACCCAATCCACTGTTGCACCATCCGACCAATCAGACACCACTCTGCACCCGAACATATATTGTTCTGTTCGGTCCGGATTGATCAGCGCATCCCACACAGTCGCAATGGGCGCATTTATTACTACGCTTGTTTTGATAAATGGTTCCATTGGTGTAGTGGCTAGTTTTGAATCATTATTGTGCTGACATTACTCTTCTTTCCTGCAGGTGTCACCTGTATACACTTAAATCGAATAGTACTTTCCGTAGGCACCGTGTACTCAAGTGGTGTCGTGTAAACCATATCATTCTCACTCGGCTCCGATTCGTCGATCGTATAGTAGATCTTGGCACCGGCAACCGATGGCGCGAGAGATATAGTGTATTTAGCTGCCTTCACCGAGATCATGGTATCGGCCGCACCAATAGGCACCGGAACACGGTAATTGTATCCTATCTTCTCCAGGTTACTCAAATGACCCGGGATGCGCTGCTGTGAAAACTCCTGATAGTCCTTATTGTTCTTTGGCGTCCATCCCACCTCAGACATTGCCAGCATCCTCGGCAGCAACATATACTCAACCTTACTGGGCGTTGCAATATATTCGGTCCATACGTTCGCCTGAACACCCAGAACACGCTTCGCCTGTTGATCGTTCAGAACAGACGGTATCGGATCATAATTGTAGGTCTTTTCCAATGGCGCAAATCCGCCAATGCTCAGTGGCTCCTGCGGCGATTTACTCTGCACATGATCAAAGTACATACCCCCGCTACCCGGTGTCATGATCACATCATGCGAAAGTTGCGCTGCTGCTATACCTCCTTTCTCACCTCTCCAGCTCATAACTGTAGCATTCGGTGCCAGACCTCCTTCCAGAATCTCATCCCAGCCTATCATCTGCACACCCTGAGAATTCAGGTACTTCTCTATCCTCCCTATGAAATAACTCTGCAATCCCTCTTCATTCTTCAACTTTTGGTCTATGATCAGCTGCCTGCAGAACTCCGATTTTTTCCAGGCAACTTTGTTACACTCATCGCCGCCAATGTGAATGTATTTCCCCGGAAACATATCGATCACCTCCCTCAGAATTTCAAAAAGTGCCTTAAACGTTTCTTCAGTAGGGCAGAAAACATCATCATAACTACCCCATGTCTCACCCACCTTATAGGTCTTTGTCGGGTCACAGCTCCATTCAGGGTAGGCGGCAAGTGCTGCAAGCGAGTGACTCGGCATCTCTATCTCAGGTATCACGTTAATGAACTTCGACGATGCGTATTCTACAACCTCTCTTATCTGCTCTTGTGTGTAGAAGCCACCGTGTGGTGTGTTATCGTATGCGCCGGGCACTGCTGTCGGGCCGGCAGCCCTGCCTACCTTTGTCTGAGCACGCATACTGCCCACCTCTGTAAGCTTAGGATACTTCTTGATCTCTATCCTCCAACCCTGATCATCGGTAAGATGCCAGTGAAAATTATTGAGCTTGTACATAGCCATAACGTCTATATACTTTTTCACAAACGCAACATCAAAGAAATGACGCGACACGTCCAGATGCATGCCCCTATAGGGAAACCTCGGATGATCCTTAATGGTTGCACACGGGATCGTAGCCGAACCCGGAGACGTTTTATGGATCAGCTGGATCAAAGTCTGCATTCCGTAAAACATACCTGCACCATGCCCCCTCAACTCTACATGGTCATCAGTTATTTTCAACTCATAACCCTCCGGTGGCAGTTCTCCCTTGAAGTTCATAGACAGCACCACTGTATTCTTCAATGATTTTGGCTTTTTGTCCAGTCTCGACATGTCAGTAACACCTGTTGCCAGATCTGCCTTCTTCAGATACTCGGCAAAGAACTTCATCGGCTTGCTATCAGGCGAATCTACCAGCACCATTGTCTCCGGACTGAACTTGAATTCTCCCCTGCCCTTGGTCACCGACACCGGCGCAGGAATGATACCGAGGTTCGGGTCGCTACCCTGTGCAAACGAGGCAAAGGGTGATGCCAAAAGCAATAATGCAACTATTCTTTTCATGTGTTACTTTTTTAAGGTTGTTATGCAACCCGAAATATTAATAATGCAAGGTACTCAAAAACATCGTTGAGCGCAATGTGCACTTGTAAGGCTATCAATTTACGTCCACATACCTCTTACCTGTGTTCCATTCATCTATACAGACCTGAAGAGCCACACCCTTCGGTGGTTCAAATTCTATAGCGATCTGTTTGTGTCGCTCCGGAGATATAGTGACAAAATTATTGCTGTAAAAAACCGGCAGTATCCGCTTTTTTGTGGCCTTATCCACAATCGTAATATGATTAAAGAACGATACGTTTACATCCGATCGGTTCCTTACTGACACCTCTATTCTTCCCGGTGCCTTTCTTGTAGCTGTTACGTCCAGCGAAGCAGGTCTCAGATACGACAGCCATTTATAGGTACTGTCTGCCCCCGGAAACCAGTAGGTATTATCGTCTATTATGTTCTTGGTTGTTCCTTCATACAACCGCAGCGACATAAACGCGCCACTCGTGCTGTCAGCCTTATCCAGCCTTCTGTCCAGATCAGGAGCTTTTGCTATCGCGATACAGGTGTCAGGTGGAATTGTGTATATCGAGTCATTTATACCCTGTATAGAAGTTACACCCTTAGTTACGCTATACCACAAGCGCACCTGCCTCGGTTTATGTTCGCTGTTCACCACCATTACACCACCCCACTTGGGTTCATACATCACGTGTAGCGGTTTCGCACCTTCCATCAGCCCGAACATGCAGGCATTAGGGTCCAGATACACGTCATACATCTGCCCCACCATCGCCGTCCACGGGTTCTGCGTCTTCCATATCATCACGCCCGTATACCACTCCCATTTGTGCGACCTGAAACCCTCCATCAAAGCCCGGTACTGATTATAGTTAACCAACTGAGCCTTTCGGGCAAAATCTGCTACATCCTTCGGGTGCCCATACTGCTCTACTGCCGACTCGTAGGAATAATACTTGTGATACCGCCACATGGAGTCGGCCTCCCATTTTCCCTTCTCATTATTGTAAACCGGTTGCACCAGATTCGCTTCTGGCATAAACCGCTTCAGCGACTCAATATCGCCTATGCCTACCGACCCTATTTCGGAATTAAAACCCCACGAACGGTGATTCCAGAAATAGTCCTCCTTCTGTATGGTATACGGCCCGTCATGCGCCTTGTAAGACATGCTGTCGTGGTTGGAGTATTCGAAGAAATACCGTGTTCCGTCCATGGCCGGCAGTAGGCTATCACGCAGGGTACATAGAATATCTTCCGGTGGTCTGATCTCGTTGCCGCCACACCATAACGCCAGCGATGGATGATTACGCAACAACTGCACCTGATCCGCGCATGAGGTCAACCACAACCTGTGATCATCCGGATAAGCCCTCCTCGTTGTTGTGTCATCCTTTTTAGTCGCATCATACCACCGACCGTTGCAATCGCCCGTCATCCACAGGTCCTGCATTACCAGCAGCCCATACTTGTCACATGCTTCATAAAACTCAGGTCGTTCAGTAATACCCCCACCCCACACACGTATCATATTCAGATTCATATCACGGTGATAGCGCACCTCTGCATCATAGCGCTCATCTGTAAAGCGCAGCATGGCATCCGATAGTATCCTGTTCGCACCCTTTATGAAAATGCGCTGACCATTCACATGTATCTCCCGGCTTTCTGTTGTGGCATTCCATGCAGTCGTCAATTCTCTCATCCCAAAGGTCACCTCCTCTTCGTCCGACAGTCCTTTACCATCCACCAACACCCTTAGTCTAATACTGTAAAGATGCTGCGGACCATATCCGTTTGGCCACCACAACCTCGGGTTGCGAACCACCAGCTTGGGCAGCTCTACATTTAGTCGCTCACCCGGCTGCAAAGAAATGCGTTGCGACGCGGTTTGCCCTTGCAACTCATACATCACCATCGCATTCACGGCTTTGTCGCCGCTATTCACCATCGTTGCATCAACTGTTACAGACCCGGGCAACTGGTCTCCATCAACGGTTCGCTTGCCGGGCACATGCGGCACCACATGCACATCTTCAATATTCACCATCTTGGTGCGCTCCACAAATACCTTGTCCCAGATCCCCGTGTTGCGGTCGTGCACAGGCTGTATCCAGTCCCACCCTGCAACATACTGGTTCGTTACGTCGCGGGCTATTGTGCCATCGCCACCCTGACCACCATTGGGGTTGCCAACATGTTGCGGAGGGAACACCAATACCGCCACACGGTTGTGTCCGTCAGCAGCCAGGTAAGAGGTGATATCGTAACTGAACCGGCGAAACATACCCACTTCACGGTCCTTATTTACTTTCTTGCCGTTCACATACACATCAAAACTGTAATTCACACCTCTGAAGGTTAGCCAAATGTGCTCACCGGGTACCGTACTCAGGTTCAGGTCGTTCACAAACCAATAGGTGTAATAGTCGCGGCCTATATCAGAAATATCCGGTATCAGGCTGTTGTTATACCCAAAGAACGGATCAGGAATACGCTTGTTGTGCAGCAGATTGGTAAGCAGAGTTCCCGGCACTATTGCAGGCATCCAGCCTGTAAGTTTCATCCCCGGCATCGACAGCTCTTCCGCCGATAGTTTTGTGTCCGGCACATTGATGCACACCCAGTTTTTCTCAAGCACCATCCGTTGCTGTGCCGTAGCTGCCCCGCACGTGCTCCAAAGCACTATCAGTAAATATCCGAAAATCTTATTCCTCATAAACAATTGACCCGCAAAGTAGCACAGGCAGGGCACATTGGCAAAAATGAACCTGTTTGCTTTGCCTTAGCGCGCAATAAATACAGGGATATGTATGAGGTGGCGCACTGTGTTTATCGTCTCGCCAAAAATAAAGTCCTTCGCTGTTTTGTGACCATGACTGCCAATGATCAGCAGATCACAGTTCTGCTCATTCACTATCCTGGCTATCTCTCCCGACCGGCTTTTGTACCCCAATATCCCTTGCGCTTCAAAACCGGCTTCCTTCATCAGCTGCACGTAACTATCCAGGTGGGCCTGATCTTTCCGTGTCTCATAGTCATGTGCTTCATTCCCTATCAGCCGTGCCGATGCGCTCTCTACCACATGGATAAGCACAAATCTTGCATGGTCTTTGCCCAGGTGCATGCCATATCGAAGCACTTTCTCATCATTGTCGCCGAAATCGAGGGCAAGCGCTACGCATCGGAACGGTTCGGCCGGCGCGCCAACTGTAGCAGCTATGTTTCCATGAACGCTGATGTTTGCCTCCTTATGTTGCAAAATGAATGGATAAACGATAGTAACAAGTAGCAAAATCGCTATCAGCACCACCAATATCAGCACCAGCACTTTCACCCACCAATGGTCGGTCGCTTGTAGCCACTGCGCCACACTTTCACCAAATAGTTTCAGGTTCAGTGATATGATCACCGCAGCTACTACCCAGGCAGCGACCTTCGTGCGCATTGAAATAGCAAAATCGCCCATCTTCTTGCGGTCACTCACAAAATGAATAAGCGGCACCACCGCAAACGCCAGCTGCATGCTTAGTAACACCTGACTGAACAACAACATCTGGTCCACCATTTGTTCGCCCCACACAACCAACACCACCACCGCAGGCCCTATGGCCAATACCCTCGTGAGCAGGCGCCTTAGCGCGGGATTGATCCTCAGCCGCAAATAACCTTCCATTACTATTTGCCCTGCAAGTGTGCCGGTTACCGTAGAGCTTTGCCCCGCTGCTATCAGCGCCACAGCAAATAGTATAGGCGCCCATTTGCTGCCCAGCAACGGAGCAAGCAACTGATGTGCATCCTGCAGCGAAGCCACATGATGCAGGCCAGCTGTATAAAACACCGAACCCGCCAACACCAGTATCGCGGCATTTACAAAGAATGCCATGTTCAGCGCTATCGCGCTGTCAATATTGTTGAGCTTTATCGCTTTCTTTATCGACTCGTGGTCGCGCCCTATTTTGCGTGTCTGCACCAGTGCCGAGTGCAGGTATAGGTTGTGCGGCATCACCGTAGCACCAATAATACCTATAGCTATAAAAAGCGCTCCCTTACCCGGCAACGACGGTGCAAAACCCTTCACCACCTCGCCTAGGTCGGGCTTGGCCAAAAAGATCTCCACCAGAAAACAGCCACCTATTATCGCTACAAGGCTCACAATAAATGCCTCCAGCTTGCGCATCCCAAGCCTTTGCAGATACAGGAGCAGGAACGTGTCCAATAAAGACAACACAACACCCCAGATAAGTGGCAAACCGAAAAGCAGTTGCAGGCCTATGGCCATCCCCAGCACCTCAGCCAGGTCGCACGCGGCTATTGCGATCTCAGCCAGAATGTACAACACAAAATTCACAGCGGGCGGATACACCTCTCTGTTACATTGCGCCAGATCGCGCCCCTGAACAATACCCAACCTTGCACTTAGCGACTGCAACAGCAGCGCCATCACATTGCTCATCAGCAATACCCATATCAGCGAGTAGCCAAACTGACTGCCGCCTGCCAGATCCGTAGCCCAGTTGCCGGGATCCATATAACCCACGCTCACCAGATAAGCCGGACCGAAAAAAGCGAACACGCGCTTCCACTTACTACCCGCTTCCGCCGGATTGACCTGCCCGTGCACCTCACTCAGCGATATGTCGTGCTCCTCTCTGTTCATTTCACGCCAAAACTAATTCATAAAATTAGACACACCTAATTATCGTCTTATTTTTAACAGAATTGCACAAACAGGCAATAAACAAACGTGCCGGAAATAGCAGGCGACATTCCCATCACTGTTGTCACCATAAAAACTCCCGTTTACAAAAAATACCAATTCTGACCAATTAAGCATTTTGCTCCACATTATCAATGTCTTACAAAACTCCCGGATCGAAAAAATCTCCCAAAAAACTCCCACACTTCGCCCATGTTATTCGCCACCCCATCCAACCCATTTTCACACCTTTCGCATTAAAGGTATTTTCAGTAATAGAATGCCGCAAAAAAGAGTTTTATGATAGTGCGTTTTTGGGGTAAGACAATACGAAATGTGTTTGTAAATAAAAAACTGTGGCTACAAATACGGGAAAAAACACCTCCCTTCCACTACGGGAAAAATACGCCCCCCTTATACGGGAATAATCACGTATAAATTTTCATTCAAATGTTCGAGGTTTGCTGTAATCTTTTTTAACCTTAAATCATTACACCAATGCCAGAGAGTCCAATTACGCCTATCATAGGCGAGATCACCGAGATGCAGACCGCCTTCAAACAGCCCTCCTGCAATTCCAAACTGCCCTTTGTTGAATATCCAAGCGTAGGCACCCCTCCAGTCATTAGCTTCAATGTTCCGCAAAAACACCGCGTTCGTTACCTATGGTCACATGGTCAGGTATTTCCCACCTGCCTACTTCAAGCCGTTTACCAAGCAGATCCCCGAGAACAACTACTTCAACACCATCCGCAACATGACCGCCCAGCAGGCAACCGACATGTTTGAACCTGCCGGTGACAAGTGGCCCGTGTGGCGCGATCTCAATCAGCCCCCACGATATGTCAGTGCGCCCGGCCCATCCTCACATGGTGCAGCCATGCCCATAGCAGGTCTCTCGCCATTAGACGGGGCAAAACCGGTGCCTACAAGTCAAACCAACCCAACAACCTCTACACCCACCACGCCCATGCCTGGCATGTATGGTGTGGCAGGTGCTGCTGCGGCTACTCCTGGTGTGTTTACACCACTTACTGATTTCCGACCTCAGGCGCCTACCCTCAAGGCAAATTACGCCGCTAATGGTTTACGTCCTTACGACATTACCCGGCTCAACGGACAGGCACCGATTACAAAATATGTAGCAGAGCCGCCACGCCCCGTGCCCAGAATTATTGTCCTAGAAGAATACACTACTGTTTCCTACCTGGGCAACTATGGTGCAGGGCGAGTAATAAAAACGTTTTCGCTGTACCCGGGCGAGCGCACTACCATTAGCGTTCGTACTTACAAAGACAGGGTCACAACTAAAGAGTCTTCCAAAAACGTTCTGGATAGCTTTTCCGATTCCAGCGCCACCGCGCTCGATACTCTCATGCAACAAGAGCAGGGAATCCTCGAAGGCACATCCACCACATCGGGCACATCCGGTTCCAGCTTTACCACCAATACCGATACCCGCAACTCTAACCGCTCATTTGGCATCAGCGGCGGGCTCAATCTTGGCTTCCTTAGCATTGGTGGTGGTTACGGGCGCTCATCAGGCGACGTCTCCACAACAGGCAGTGGCATGGCCAGCACATACGACTACAACCAAACAGCGGCCCGCCAAAGCAACGTAAACACACTTAGCAGCGCACTGAACAAGCACGTGCAGCAAAGCAATGCTGCCCGCAATATAGAGGTGAATACCTCTACATCAGACGTTACAAGCAGCGGCGAAGAACAGGCTACTGTGCGTGAACTGCAAAACGTGAACCTGAACAATGTGCTGAACATAACTTACCGCCAGCTGTTACAGGAATACACCGTGATCACCTACCTCTCGGGGCTGAAGTTCGCCTATACGAACGGCTATCCCGAGAGTTACACTGTTACAGATCTGCAGGGATTGCAGAACATGCTACTTGATATTCTCGATACCGATACCGACCCTACCGTCATGGACTCAGTAATGTGTAAGCTACTGCAACCTTACTGCAATGTGCTCAACTATCAGGATTCTTATAAGCAGTTTGTTGAGAAAATTCCCATCACCAATACCGACTGTCTCAGCCTGGGGTGCACACCACCATTAAACGAAAACCTGTTCCGCATTCCGCCAACACTTGAAGAGGTATATAGCGATGGCGTGGTCGAGGCAAAGATAAAGGGAGTGATTCTGCGTGTGCAAAAACAGACCCTGCAAACATCATCGCTCATTGCCGATGCGTTGCTGGGCCGTGGCGATGCGCTCGATTGCTTCAATCAGAATGCGCAGAACGCAGAAAACATCTCTGCTTATGTCAACGCAATGCAATCAATGCAGCGCCTTACCGATAGCATTCAAACCACAGCAAACGATCAATTGTTTGCAGATCAAAATCTCGAATTGGGTGATAAGCAGATCGAATTGAAAGAAAAAGAGATTGCTGCAATGACGCAACAAATCGATGTGGTCACGGGCATTACTGATCCGCTGGCAAAAGCCACCCACTATAAAAAGGTGTTTGGCGATTGCTGCGATGTGCCGCAAAGTTGTTGTGGAGGCGGTTGTGGATGCACTTGCGCTGAGGAAACTCCGCCAACCCCTTAACAAATGCGATTTATCGGAGGCACAATATGACATCGTGTGCCTCCGATAATATTATCTCGTCTCCGCATAACAAGCAATCATTTTGTTCTAAATTTAAAAATCACCAACCCACATGAGCACATATGACCCATTGAATCCCTACGTACCTGGGTCCAAGACAAGGTCCTATAAAGAAAGGACAAAGATGGCAAGCAGTCCTTTAAACTCAAGACCCGGATTTACACAAACCGGCACTGACTATAGGCCAAATTTCGCAGGAGAACGTAAAGGCAATGAACCTTTAGGTAAGCCAGGTACTGAAACAGGTATAACCCGGCCTGCCATTAACAATAGTGAAAAATGGTCTCCATTCTCTGGTGACTTCACCACCAATTCGGCAATTCCCCGCCCCGACTACGCTGACTTCAGTCAAAATACTTCATCTGCAAGCGATTGCAACTGCCGTCCAGCGCAAGAAGGGCAGTTCCGAAACCCCTCGTTAGATAATATCGGCAATGTAACGAACGTTTCATCAGTGACAAAACCAGGGTGGCAGGCTGGGTTGACACTGGATCTTCCACCAACAGCCGGCACAGGAAAGTATTCTCGTCAGTCTATTCTTTCTATGGCCATAAATAACAGCATGGTGCAGTCGGCCTTAGCAGCAGGTCAAAAAGTTATGTTGATCCGAAATAATCGAATTAATGGCAAACAGGTAAATAGCACAGAATTACTTGGGAATGGTTCTGCAACCGGAAGCCCTTTCATTGTAAGTTTCACTGGCGACCTAAATTCTGATGGAAGCCAGGCAAAAGGACGTCAGGCCTCGTTTGCTTTCCCTAACGGTACTACCGTTACTCCTTTCGCACTTTTACCCAACCATAGTAATTCGGCTGGCACGGGTTGTGGCTGCAACGACAACAACAAATCCCATTCAAATTTATCCAAAAACGCTGTAAATAATACTTGCCATGCAACATCAACCCGTCAATTGGTAACAGACGTTACGCATTCAACTGGCACTGTCAGCAAAGAACAGAACTGCCCTGAACCATCTGAACTGATTGAAAGTTATTTCTACGTAACCGATAAGGAAGGAAACGACACCCATCATGCTTCCAGAACCTTCTTCCGTTTAATGAATTCTTGTGCTGGTGACTTATTTGTCGTGAATCATCAGAACGGAATGGTGAAACTTCGGCCGGGTAAGAAGATGGAGGATATTGACAAAATTGAGAGTAGCGCCCGACAGTCCAAGATACTTGCTAAGACAATCTATGATGCTATTCAAGGCGGCGACAGCTTTAACGGAAGCGCTGAAAAGCAGATTGTACGGATGAGAGTCCTTCGCCAGAATGATGAAGAGGTTGACAACTTCTCTTTGGACGATTTCAATTCAGGCTTTGTGGACCTTGATGATTATCAGGATACAATGAAGGAAAGTATGCCTGATGAACAGAAGACCAGTGTAGATGTTGAACCGGTTTTCGTTGACGGTTCCGGATTGCCAAACACTATAATTGCGCCGGCATTAATTGGTCAGGCGATCCGCGAGCGGTTCGCAATGGAAAAGTATGAACAATATGTAGCAAGCAGACGCAAAATCTCAAAAGAGGAATATGAGAGTACATTCAGGCAGCTCGGCGCGGTTAGGGCAAGTGAAATTCTGCGTGAAATGGTAGCGGCTGTAGACCCTACCTTCAAAAAGGTCTTTGAAAAGTGTCAGTATCTCGACTATGAAGACCAAGGGGTTAGGATGCAATATTACCCAGCCGAAGCAAATTGGGAACTCGCAATACTCTTATACTCATCTACACCCCCCAAAGACTGGTTCACCATTAATAGCGGATATATTAGAAAACATAATTAGTATTTAAAATTTGTAATTATGAATGTCATTGATACCTGCCTAGTACGAAATCGACAGCGAGTCACTAAAAGTACCGGAACACGCAACGTAAAAGAATATTTGTTTCCCTATGAAATCACACATCGTTCTTTTGCTCCCTGGCGAGAATTTGGAGATTTAATGGGTCTTAATATTCCACCTTTTATTAAGGATAAGAGGTTTTGGGGAGACAATCGTGGCTTTTCGTTAGATGTTCCTGTTCAAAATGGAAAAGAAGAAAAAATAACATCGAGATTAAACCAGGTTTCCTCGATTATGTACAATCGTAATGGGATAATGAAGAATACTGAATTTGCCGATGTAACAATTGGTCATGCTTCGGTTGGCATAATATATGAGCCAGTTCCATATGTGTCAATTGGTAGAAGTGCAGTACAAAGCAGAGCGGAATTCACCAATAACCATCTCAGGATGGAAATGAGTGGAAAAAACCCACTTGTGTGGCCTGCACCGAAAATTAGCTGGAAGTTACTAATTGATTTTAGGATAATAAATGTCAGGGGGCAATTGAAACTATTATTAAATTGCAAAGTACACGGGAAGGGTTTTCCAGCGTACGAAGCGTTTATTCATGATTCAGTTGGTGCAAAGTTCTTTATTTTCGCAATTCCGTCACCACCTCGCAAAGAACTTGCGTCAGAGTTAATGCCATGGTGGGCTGATCACCATTATGAGAATACAATAATTGTTGACATAGATAATAATGGGAAATTCTTAAACGCAATATCTATTTCTAATAGCGAGATGATAGAGAAGGAATTGCCCGATCAAAGAAAATTATCAAAGAAAATGACAACATTGATTCAAAATTGGAATGAATTTAATTTCAAACGCAAACCCGCACCAGATTGCAGCAATGACGAATGTAATAATGTTAAATAGAATGTTGTCAGCATTTCTTGGGGTATTGCTCGTCCACGGATGCGCCGAACCCTATCAAAGACAAGCTTCAATGATACCGAGTAATTATATTGGAAAAGTCGCAATATTATATAATCAAAAATACGGTCAGAAAGAGGAGTATTTACTTGATCGTCGGATATACAGGATTCCAAATTGCGGTATCCTAAAAACGCAATTCACCTTAAATGACCACATGGTCTGGGCTTTGCAAAGCTTCGATAGTGATGTCGTCTTTATTCGTGTTGACGAACATGGAAACCCTACAGACACTTTAGTCTACTGGCCAAGAAACGGCAATTCAGTTTCAGAAAACGCTTTTTTTTTAGAAAATCCTGATCGTGTTGGTATATTGGACTGGGGATTTTGTGGATTCTCGTTCGGAGACTCCGAACGTTATGACGATGTTGAATTTTTTATCGTTGATTCATTTAAGAACGTAACAAAATACTCACATCCACCCTTCTTTGATAAAGCAGACTTCAAAAAATGCCTTTAATGCATGCAGGCACTGTTAATATTTTCTTTTGAGATTCGCTGTTTAAGGTGTTCCGCAAGGCATCCGGAACCCGAAATACAACCCGTTCTCAGAACGTCTTCACCTTGATGGCGTTCCATAACCGGTCCGAAGCCTACTTTTTTCTATCATACCCCCAAAAACGCACTATCATAAAACTTTCTTTTGCCTGTTTTCAAACACCGGTCGTAACTTGTATTGATGTTGAAAAAAATGGGGCATAGTAGCATGTATTATGAAAGGTTATTACTTCTCAGGTGCGAAGAAGTGGGTCCCGAAAGCGTTCGGGATGCCTTGCTACCTGAATCGCTTTATCATGAAGGACGAAATACGATGGAACAATTGGAAAAGTATAAAAAGAATAAAGATAGCCGGGAGTATTTGGCCGCTGTTAAATCATACGAAAACCAGACTCGACAAGCTGAAAAAAATGGCAAAATGGTAATTGCGTTTTCCCATACACATCCTGACATCAACGAATATAATAGGAGAGATGCAAGGAACTTTGGAATTGAATTTAGGCAGGAAAAAGTAATCACAGTACACAGTGATCTCGATTATTTGCTTGCCGTTGACCAGCAAATAATCGACAAGAATAACAACGATATTTTCGAACGCGGCAACAACCTCCCAGATGTTATCATTTCTTTCTCGAAATTCAATGAAAAAGTAAGTGAGGTTGCAATTCTAACTATGGATGCAAAATCTAAATATGATTTTGTTTACATAAATAGAAGTTTCTCAACATTTCTGAGTGATCTTTTTTTTACAGTACTTTACAAATATATTATTACGCAATACCATGAACGTATTAAACAAACAGAGTAGACTCAAAATTTTGTGGACGTCCTTCGTGATTACTACTATATCTTGTTGTAGAGCCTACCCGACTCCCACGATAAATAGTAAGGTGAATGTCGACTTTCCTGAACAGGATTCCCTGAAGCAGTTCTTTCTTGAAGAAATTAATGCTAATGAAAAAGTGGGCAGATTCCCGTCGAAGGTCCATGCAGCTTTTTGTACCGAATGTGACTATCATTTTCATACTTTGGGTGTTCGTGTTATCGACATTCACTACACCCGAAAAAGACAACATTTGTTGTTGTTTCGTCCTGACGGCGTCATGAAAATTGGAGACAACTACTACCCTGTTAAATATGACAATCTTAGTTCATTTCTAAAATCAAGAAATTTGGACCAACTGACAGAGGGCAATTCCTATCTTAATAGGCATCTTTCTGATTCATTTAAAAAATTCGTATTTGCCGGTATAGGGGACGAATATTTCTTCACGAGTTGGGACTTGAGTTCTGCCCGCGGAACGAATAGTGTTTGTCCGAAAGTCGAAATTTCGAACTTTCCTACTCAGGGTTTCTCGGAACGAGAATTAGATAGCGTGAAAATAACTCCCTTCACAAGAGGAAGTAATTTTACAAAAACATTCATTTCTTTCACTACGTCAAATTACCGGTATAACGAAGTTGATTCCACGAGTAGAGTATATTACTCGTTAACATCTGAATTCGATTATGAAATACTGATTGCGAATAAATACAAATACAAATTGTCCGAAATTATGACGAAGAAAATATCAAGCAATGAGAGGTCTAGATGTACATGGTCAGAATTAAAGCTTAATGGGAAATTATTGCATTATGAGGATTTTATTATTACTAAGCCAAAATAGAGCGTTGTTCAGGCTTTTCCGTACGGCATCCGGAACTCTAAAAATGTCACGATGAGCACCTCTGAACCACCTGTTCCCTGCTTGGCGTAGTCTCCGACTACGTCATCGCGGTTGCCAATCTCCAGATTGGCCAGGGTCTTTTATTTGGTTTTCGTTGCAACCAACCGCCCACTTTTTTCTATCATACCCCCAAAAACGCACTATCATAAAACTTTCTTTTGGCTGTATTCAAACACGGGTGTAACTTGAATATAAGTTGAAAAAAAATGGGGCAAGGTAGTACACATTATGAAATGTTATCACTTCTCAGCTGCGCATCAGGTGAGAAGAAGTGCGCAGTTTTTGCGCAGTTTTGGGAAGCAGTGAGAAGCAGAACTTCCCACCTTTTTATTGACAATCAATTAGTTGGATAAAAGACTGGAAGAAAAGAAAATTCCCGGATCTGCGCACCTTACCAACACCCCCATCTCACACGGGACGCTGTCAACCCAACAACAATTGTCACCACCAAAAAAGGCTTTTCGCTACCTTTGACCCGGAACAGCAGAACAAAATATGAGAACAAGAAAACCTACTAAAGGCCGTGTAAGCGGCGTAAAATTCGCCCTCAATAACACAGCCGAAGAAACAGACCTGAAAAAAGTAAAAGCACAGCTACTGAAAGAACTGGAAGAAAAGGAAAAGAACGACAAAGAGTGGTATGATAAGGAAATGGAGAAGAACCTCAAGAAACTTTAATGTCACCCACAAGCACCCCTTCGCGGTAGTAACAACTCCGCGGGAACATTAAAATACTTCCCTACGCCGGCCAACTACCTACCTATGAAAATTTGATCGCTTCTGCGCCTGTGCATGGTGTTTGGCTTCATCCGTAAGGAACGAACCGGCTATAGCGTGGTGACCATGAGCAAGCAAAGCATTGTGAGCGGCCTTCTCAAGATTTCCGGCCTCATAATGCCGCACAGCCTCCAACATAAAGTTGGACGCTTCCAACTGGTGAGCAGCCGCATTTTTGTAATTGTCGATTGTGCTTTTCAGCGCCTTCTTGGCCAAAGTTGCGATTTCATTGTTTTGAACAATGGTTTTGTCTTCCTTTTTAGATTTTTTCGTTGCCATAGTATATTGATTTTAAAATTCGACCTCCAATTTTTCAGTGCCCATGCACGACAAATGCGTTTGACACATTAATTATGAGAATGAAAATTACAGTATAAATTTACATAAATATTAATTGAAAAGTTCTGACATTGGTCAGGTTTGTAACACCGCTTTTGAAACAACAATATGAGCAACGAACAGAATCTCACAATAGCCCGCAAGTGGTTTGATGCCTTTAATACACACAACCTGGAAGACCTGCTTTCACTCTACCACGAAGAGGCCAGACACTATTCACCCAAGTTGAAGATCAGACAACCCGAAACGAACGGCTATGTAAGCGGCAAACCCGCCCTACGCCTTTGGTGGCAGGATGCATTCGACAGACTTCCCACGCTGCACTACCGCTACACTACCCTCACCGCCAACGATGACCGGGTATTTATGGAATACATCAGAACCGTTGACGGCGAACCCGACATGCTGGTTGCAGAGGTTTTGGATATTACCCAAGGTCTGATTGTGGGATCCAGGGTATATCACGGGTAATATCCAATAGACCATAGTATTGACAAGAATCATATAATCAGATTACTCAAATCACAAATAGTATATTTATATCAGATTACATTTGCTGATACGTACAAAAAACTAACCCCTCAGAAATGGTACAACAGGATTTGGTAGCACTACATAACGACTTTTATAATCAGGCCGAGATGCATTTTATGATCTTCGACCATAACCTTAACGTCATTGATTGCAATGATGCTCTTTTAAAGTTCTACCATTTAAAAAAGGAAGAACTGATTGGCAAGAACCTGTGTGACCTCTCCCCTGATATTAAAGAAAAAGGCCTTTACGATAAGTATCGCCATGTTTTGGAAACGGGCGAACCTATAGTGATCGAGAACAGTATCAGCCATAGCATTTACGGCAATCAGATCAATAGGATCAAAGTCTTCAAAGTAGGCGACGGTGTGGGATCAGCCACATCAAACATCACAGAGTTAAAGAACTCAATTGAAATGCTCTCTGTATTGTCACACCGCATCTCTCATGATGTCCGCAGCCCGATAAACAATATCCTCGGCTTAGCCGACCTCGCACTCGATGAAGATACGGATCCGGCTACCATGCGCAATTATTGCAGCCTGATAAAAGAATGTGCTGTTTCATTGACAACAACCTTAAAATCAATCTCAAATACCCTTCGCATTCACGAAGAGTCTTTCACCTATACACTTATCGATTTTGCGAAAGAACTGCACTCCGTAAAGGATTCACTGAAGTATGTTGATGGATACAATTCAATCACTTTTTCAGAGAGTATTGACCCTATTAAAGACTTCTATTTCGACCAACCATTGCTACACTCAATTCTGCAAAACCTTATTGAGAACGGGATTAAATACCGCAAGCTAGATAAACAGGACTGCCAGATCGGTATCAAAATATCACTGGGAGACAACTATGCAAAAATTGTGATCGCTGATAACGGAATAGGCATCGACAAATCGTTTCAAAAGAACATTTTTAAGCTCTTCAATCGTGGCACTGAACAATCAACCGGCACAGGTGTAGGCTTGTATCTGGTGCGTACAGGCCTCATGAAAACAGGCGGCAATATCTATTTCGAAAGTGAAGCAGGCATAGGCTCAACATTTACCGTCATTCTTCCAAACAAAAAAATGGAAGCCAATGAGACACGGGAAAAGGAAAACTGAGGACGTTATTTGTTTTTGCCCTGCAACATAGGCACAAAAGAAAAATCACCCATTTCCTCCATCAGTACGGTGCCTGCAACGTCTTTCTTGATACGCAGCATCTTTTGTTTGCCATCCTCACCCACCGGTATCACCATGATGCCGCCCGGCTTCAGTTGTTCCACCAACTTAGGCGGCACAAACGGCGCTCCGCAGGTGATCAATACCTTATCGAAAGGTGCATAGGTAGGCAAACCCTCGAATCCGTCTCCGTAGAAACGTTTGATATTAAGGTACTTATTAAGAAAGAAAAATTTACCCACGTAGTCATACAACGCTCTTTGCCGCTCAATTGTATATAACGTTACGCCTAGTTCAGCCAGCACACATGCCTGATAGGCACTACCGGTACCTATTTCCAATACCTTATCAAACTTTTTAAGGTCAAGTAGTTGCGTTTGGTAGGCCACCGTAAACGGATGCGAAATAGTTTGGCCTGCTGTGATTGGGAAAGCCCTATCCTCGTAGGCCTGCTTTTCAAATGCCGGGTCAAGGAAAAAGTGACGGGGTATTGCATCTATTGCCGAGAGTACCTTCTCATCAGTGATCCCCTTGTCACGCAGTTGCTGCACCAGCTGCCTTCTTAGTCCTTTATGCCTGTAATTATCTTCCTTGGGTACACTTTGCAACATGGTGACAAATTTAACCCACAATCACTACAAACCGAAGTATACAGGCATTTTGTGGATAAGTGGGCTTCTTAAAAAAAGCGCCCGGAATTTATCCGGGCGCCGTTTATAACTATTGAAAGAAAATCTTACGATTATTTTCCTTTTGATTTTGCAACTACTTCTTCTTCAATGTTGCGTGGAGCCGGTGAATAATGGCTGAACTCCATTGTTGAAGTTGCGCGACCTGAAGAAAGTGAACGGAGCTGAGTTACATAACCGAACATTTCGCTCAGGGGCACTTTCGCCTTTATCACCTGCAGGTTGTTACGGCTATCCATACCCTCGAGCATAGCACGACGACGGTTAAGGTCACCTGTAACGTCACCCATGTACTGGTCTGGAGTGATCACCTCTACCTTCATGATAGGTTCGAGGATCACAGTCTTAGCCTTACGGCCTGCCTCACGGAAGCCAGACTTAGCACACAACTCAAATGACATACCGTCAGAATCGACCTGGTGGAAAGAACCGTCGAAGATACGAACCCTCATGCTCTCTACAGGGAACCCTGCCAGAGGACCGTTGGTCATTGATGCTTCGAAACCTTTCTGGATCGGTGCGATGAATTCGCGCGGAATAGAACCACCGAAGATATCGTTGATGAACTGGAAGTTGCCCTTACCTTCTTTCAGGAACTCTTCGTCAGCAGGGCCGATCTCGAACTGGATATCAGCGAATTTACCACGACCACCTGTTTGCTTCTTGTACACTTCACGGTGTTCTACTTTAAGCGTAAACGCCTCTTTGTAAGCAACCTGTGGAGCGCCCTGGTTGATCTCAACCTTGAACTCACGCTTCATACGATCAACGATGATCTCGAGGTGAAGCTCACCCATACCGCTCAGAACTGTCTGGCCGGTATCTTCGTCCGTTTTAACGCGGAGTGTAGGATCTTCTTCAACAAGTTTAGCGATAGCCATACCCATTTTATCAACGTCGGCCTGAGTTTTAGGCTCAACCGCGATAGAGATAACCGGTTCCGGAATGAACATGTTCTCCAGAACGATCGGGTTCTTCTCATCACACAGTGTGTCACCGGTTTTGATCTCTTTGAAACCAACCGCTGCACCGATATCACCTGCTTCGATGAAATCGATTGGGTTCTGCTTGTTGGCGTGCATCTGCATGATACGGCTGATACGTTCGTTCTTGCCTGAACGCATGTTCAAAACGTATGAACCGGCATCAAGGTGACCTGAGTAACAACGGAAGAACGCCAGACGACCAACGAATGGATCGGTCATGATCTTGAACGCGAGCGCTGCAAATGGCTCTTTCGCGTCAGGCTTACGCTCGATCTCTTCGCCTGTATGTGGATGTGTACCTTTGATAGACTCGATGTCAGCCGGTGAAGGCAAATAGCGGATGATGGCATCAAGCGCAGTTTGAACACCTTTGTTCTTGTAAGCTGAACCACACAACATTGGGATGATGCTCAGGTCGATAGTAGCTTTACGTACCGCTTCGTGGATCTCTGCTTCGCTGATGCTGTTTGGATCTTCGAAGAATTTCTCCATCAGTTGATCATCGTATTCAGCAACCGCCTCAACGAGGTACTGACGCCAGTGGTCCACTTCTTCCTTCATATCTTCAGGAATAGGCACTTCTTTGTAAGTCATACCTTGAGTTGCATCTTCCCAAATGATACCTTTCATCTGGATAAGGTCAACTACACCCTTGAAATTGTCTTCAGCACCGATAGGCAACTGCAGCGGAACTGATTTCGCACCAAGCATGTCCTTGATCTGCTGAACAACCATAAGGAAGTCGGCACCGATACGGTCCATTTTGTTTACGAAACCGATACGTGGTACACGGTAACGGTTTGCCTGACGCCATACAGTCTCAGACTGAGGTTCAACGCCGTCAACGGCACTGAACAACGCCATCAGACCATCAAGAACGCGCATAGAACGCTCCACCTCGATAGTGAAGTCCACGTGACCCGGAGTATCGATGATGTTGAATTTGTATTTTTTAGAATCCGGCTGCGTTTTGCCCTGAACTGTAGGGAAGTTCCAGAAACATGTAGTTGCGGCCGATGTGATCGTGATACCGCGCTCTTGTTCCTGTGCCATCCAGTCCATGGTTGCAGCACCTTCGTGCACCTCACCTATTTTGTGGTTTACACCTGTGTAATAAAGGATACGCTCGGTAGTAGTAGTCTTACCGGCATCAATGTGAGCTGCGATACCGAAGTTGCGCTGTAAGCGGAGGTCTGCCATTGTTTATTTTATTAGAATTGTTTGGATTTTAAAATTTGAGGTGCAAAGGTAGGCAAATTAATGGGAAAATAAACAAATATGCTCGGCGTATGCAGAAAAAAGGTTAATAGCACCAAAAAGGTGTTGTGTGTCCGTAAGACGACACGTTTTGAATGCAATAAACCATAAAAGGGAAAAGCAATCTACCGCAATGATAACCTTGCCTCTGCTGTTTCATTGCCCGTGATAATACGCACGATATACTCGCCCTGGGGCAGCCCCGACAGTTCAAGACTTATAGTATTCACTCCCTTGGTCAATTGGGCAGATTTCGTCTTTACAACGCGCCCAGACTTATCAATGAAAGAAAATCGGGCCGTCCGGTCGCTTACAACGTTTACGGTTGCTACCGCTGACGACGTTGCCGGGTTGGGTGAGATACTGAAAGCGGTATTTGATTTTGTAACAGAACGTGTTGAGGAAGGAATACCCAGCGCGGCGTTGATACCATTCCTGAGTTGCTCCATATCAAACGTATTATTCTGATTATCATACACTTTATGATCAGTACCACCAAGTACCACTACTTTTGGCATGCCGGGCGTACCATACTGAGTCTGAACAAAGGCCGTATCCGAAAAAGTGGGCATAATATGCAAGCCATTTGAGTTCCTCCAGGAATTCAATTCAGTACAGGTGGTCAGTCCGTCGTCATCAACGAGGTACATCTCAACACGCCCCGGATGGGATGTAGCGAAGCTTTGAACCACATTTTGAGCATCTATTGCCGGGATCATGCATCCTGAGCACGGCATTACAAAAACCGCCACAATTATTTTGCCGCCATCCAGTTCTCCGAACAAATGGTGCGAAACACCAGAACAATCATTGATCGTAAAATCAGTGGCCGTCATTTGAGCATTGCCACGAAAACTAAATGATGTTACTAAAAAGAAAACCGCTGCTATTACCTTCTTCATTGATAAATAGTTCTAACTATCCTCAAAGGTATAGATATTTCGATATTAACCATTTAGCAAAGAAAGCAAAGGACACACAAGCGAGGAATTAGTCTGGTCTAATTCCTGACGGTTTTGCTTATGTGCCCCTCGCTCATCAGAAGCCGTAAACAGATCGCTACAATCAGTAAAATCATTTTACGTTAGTTTTCATAGTGAAAGAAAATATGTTAAATTCATATTATACAATATTCAAACAAAACAATACAGCCGACAACATAGCGTTCATTTTTCTCGTTTCGTTCTCGTGAATGTTACATTGCAAAGGTGCGACAGGTATTGCACCTGCACAACGGGATTATATGCATATGGCATACAGTATTATCACTGTACCAGAGATACGGGAAAAATCCCGTATCGATCAAGACAATGCACTTAAACAGAAGTAATATCGGAAGTGGAATCGTACCTTGCATAAGCAATCAGACGGCAACAAAAATGACCCGTTCCGTAATTCAATTCACACAAGAAACAATTTAGCACATGCACAATCATGGAGATGACATCCGCCCGCTTGTAATGAACAAGTCAATGAACGACGAAGGCAAGTACAACTTTGCATATGCCTATCGCGACACGGGAGCCAACCAAAGCTTCCTTACTGACCTGAGTGTCAATTGGCTCGATTTTCAAAACACAGTCCTGCAACTTAACAACCTGAACCCCGTGCCGATGGAGAGAATTGCCATCAAGTTCATACACAGGTACAATGCAGTAACCAATCGCTGGTTCTTAACTGCACAATTGTGTGAAATATATGGAAGTCCGTTGCCCGACACTGATTTTATGCGCCGTTACGAAACCTACCTGCTTATAAGCCGTGACGTGTATTTTACAATTAACGACAACGGAACGATAACACAAGATGGCAGTAACGGCCTTGGCGGCACAACCGATAGCCGCTACGGAATTGACTACTTTGACAATGTATATTATGGGTTGAATAAGGTAATTATTGGCCGGAACGTGCAAAGTGTAACCTATTCATGGAGCGTGATCTCGAAACTTGTCAACGACAATCAGGCTGTTGACAGGCCCAATGCCCAACTCTTCAGTCTCACATTTTGTCACTCGACCTACAAGGCGCTTCTGCCATCAAAAACATCTTACGTAGAATTTCCTCACTGCGCAACATTATACCTGAAATATGATAATGTGTATTGTCTGGATGATACAGATGTAGTGTTGGGCAATTTTGCCAACAGAGCCGCAGACTTTAACACTCCGTGCCCAAAGAGATGTGGTGTTTTCCTGTGGAATGCTGACTTGGCGCGACCTGCAGAACAATCATTCTGATCTTACATATTTAATTTGTCTGCGAAATAGATAGTTCGCTATTTATTTCGCAGACTTTTTTAAGATTAAATGCAACATTATTATGTCATAATACCCGTTAGTTGTGCTGTCGTAGCAATACTTGTCGGTTTGATCAACCGCAAGTGGCTGCCGGCATCTGTACAGCTATTGTTGGTCGAAGCAACCCTGTCAATTGGCAGCGACATCACCGGTTTATTAACCCCGAAGCATACAAATGTCGTCTTTAACACCTTTATGTTGTTAGATACTTTTCTGCTGATCTTAGCATCGACCTCATTGCAGGCATCAAACATAAAATACAAACTGAAGAGGATATATTTAATTACGTTTCTCTTAGTTTGGGTAGTGTCCGTTGGACGTTTCGGAATGAACACTTTCGCGAATTTCGCATTTGCAGTAGGAGAGTTTTGCGTAACGCTGGACTATCTATACACTGTTTTCCTAAACGAAACAGGTGAAAACCGTACCCTTGCTGTACCCGTGCGAACGCTAAGTTTCGCATTGGTACTCTATCACTGCGGCACATTCACATTCTTTATCGCCCTACCATCCTTGATGAACGAAAGTACGCCTGAGTACATTCTGGACATTAACACCTGGCTTGATTCGATAAAGTACCTGCTGATCGCATTGTCATTCTACTTGTTCAAAAGATACAACGAACCTTCAGAAAAGCAAGCATATGGAAAATAACCACCTGGTGCTGGGAGTCCTTTTCACCACGGCGCTGCTATTGTTGTTAGTAGCAGGCCTGTTCGTCTCCATTTACATATCGGGCAAAAACCGCCTGAAGCAAGAAATTAAAATGGCCCAGATGGCACTTAGTTACGAACAGGAGATGCGCCTGGCCGAAACAGAAATGAGCGAACACATGATGGAGCGCTTCGCACTGGAACTACACGACAACATCGGCCATATCCTCACCTGCATGCGCATCACAATCGAAAACAAAAAAATAGACAACGAAAAAAACGCAGCACTGTATCAACCGATAGATGGATACTTGGATGAAGCGTCTGAACAGATAAAATTGCTCAGCAGATCGTTTAATACTGAATACATTAAATCATCCGGACTGATGGAGGCAATCGCGTTGGAGGTAAACCGAATAAATGCTCTGCGTCGGATATCAATAGAGATGGCCGAATGTTCCTTCCGATCGCCGTTCTCAAAAGACACCGAATTGCTTGTTTTCCGTATATTTCAGGAAATACTCAACAATGCCATAAAGCACTCAGGCGCAAAAAAGATGGTTGTAGAAATAAAGGGAGATAACGGATTCAGCATGATGGTGAGGGACAATGGCCGCGGGTTTGATCGCGAGTTGGTTTTTAACTCAAATAAGGCATCGGGGCTGCGCAACATCATGAAAAGGGCTGAAATGGCCGGTCTGAATTGTATGATAGAAACTGCTCCCGGTAGTGGTTGCAGCTACCTGTTCACCATAAAAGCAGCACAATAAATAATTGACTTGTATACTATGAAAAAGATAATTCTGGTTGACGACCATGTGATCATCAGGAACGGCCTGAAAGAACTGATAGAAAAACTGGGACCATACACTATAATAGCCCAATATGACAACGGAAGGGATTTTGTCAATACTTTCCCGCTACGCGACCAACCCGACCTGATAATTATGGACATTTCGATGCCTGAAATGGACGGCGACGAAGTAGTAGAGGTAATGAACATCCGGGGCATGAAATGCCCGGTACTGATACTGACGCTGAACCACGACGAGAATAAACTGGTTAAACTCTTCAGGCAGGGCGTGCGAGGGTACCTGCAGAAAAACTGCACGGCGGCTATGATGAAACAGGCGTTGGAAGAGATCTTTACACGAGGCTATTTCCACAATGAACATATGTCGCTGGCACTGACAGCCAAAGAAAACACCAATGGTCCATTAGACACAAGCATCATAATGGAGCGGCTATCCGAACGTGAGAAAGAATTCATTAAACTGGCCTGTGACGAGAACGAATATACTTACCGGGAAATTGCCGAGCTTATGTCGGTGCAGCACCGCACTGTGGACGGATACAGGCAATCGATATTTGAAAAATTCGGTATCAAATCAAAAGCCGGGCTGGTACTGTTCGCTTTAAAGCACAAACTCATTGATAACCTGGCCTAAAAGGTTGTTTCCCATTGTGTACCATTTATATTATGTTTGTTGATCTCAACGATCAACTATGCGTAATATTCATAAAATCCTACTACTGTCAGCAACTTTATTGACAGTTCAAGCACGTGCACAGAAAAAGAACTTCACTATTGCCGAAGCCACCAACGGGATGGCAACAACTCTGGCCACCAAGGGTATAAAAAATGCTTCATGGCAACCAGGTACGGCTCGCCTGTGGCAAACTGTAAAAGAGGGAAATACAGAGGTGTGGAAAGTGACGGACTATGATAGGAACACCCGCACCTCATTTAATATAAACGTCAGCGACGGGCAACCCGCAGGCGTGAATGTAGCTTCCATGAAATGGATAGACAGAGATCGCGCCTATGTGCAGAAAGGAGGCAAAATATATGTGGGCACACTGAGCGACAAGTCGTGGAACTGGCAGCTCGTTACTACCCTACCAGATAATGCAGAGAACATTACGGTTGACAAGAGTCTGAATATTGCTTACACGGTTGAAAACAATCTTTTTATCAGAAATAGATATTCCGGACAAAACACGGCTATCTCATCTGAAAAAGACAAGAACATTATATGTGGTAAAGCAGTGCACCGAGATGAATTCGGGATTGACAGAGGAATCTTCTTCTCACCGAAAAGCACCTATGTTGCCTACTACAGGATGGACCAGACGATGGTGAATGATTACCCTATAATCAAGTGGGACGCCACACCTGCCACTACAAATATTATAAAATACCCGATGGCAGGCGGCAAGTCACATGAAGTAACGCTGGTGGTACATAACATTGCCAGCGGGTCTTCGGTGACGCTACAAACTGGTGAAACAAACAGAGACCATTACCTTACATGTGTGACCTGGAGCCCCGACGAAAAGTCGATCTACGTTGCCATCCTGAACCGTGAGCAGGACCATTTGTGGCTGAATCAGTACGATGCTGCAACCGGGGAGAAAATAAAGACTTTATTTGAAGAAACCCATCCGAAGTACGTTCACCCCACCCACCCTTTGACATTTATTGAGGGACGCAATAATGATTTTATCTGGCAGAGTGAGCGAGACGGCTTCAATCATCTGTACCTGTACAACACCAACGGCAATCTCAAAAAGCAATTAACATCAGGCAACTGGGCGGTGAATGAGATTGCCGGGATCAATGCCGCAGAAGGTAAGCTCGTAATAACGACATCAAAGGAATCACCTATGGAGAAACATATGTACTCACTGAGTATAGATGATGGAACCATGAAACGCATAGACAAAGAGCCGGGCATGCACACAGCTATATGCAATGGTGACGCCCGATATGTGTTGGACATATATTCAGCAGCAGGAATACCCAAGAACACGTTTGTGCACACTACCGATGGCTCTGGATCATACGAAATAATGAAATCTGAGAACACCCTCGCTGCCTACAACCGCCCCGAGATAAAGGATGTGACGATAACAGCAGCTGACGGGGTAACACCAATATACGGGAAACTCATATTGCCTGTCAACTTCGACAAGAACAAGAAATACCCCACGATCGTATACTTGTACAATGGCCCTAACGTGCAGTTATTGCACAACTCCTTCCCGGAAAGCGGCAACCTTTGGTACGAATACATGGCCCAGAGGGGATATGTAGTGTTCACAATGGACGGCCGCGGCAGCTGGAACCGTGGATTGAAATTCGAGCAAGCGACTTTCCGTCATCTGGGCGACGTTGAAATTGCGGACCAAATACAAGGAGTTAACTATCTGAAGTCGCTTCCATACGTTGACAGTAAACGTATGGGAGTACATGGCTGGAGTTATGGTGGATTCATGACGACGTCATTAATGCTGAAACATCCTGATATTTTTAAATGCGCAGTAGCAGGTGGCCCGGTAATGGACTGGAAAATGTATGAGATAATGTATACCGAACGATACATGGACCTGCCGGCAAATAACCCGAAGGGGTACGACAATGCGAACCTCCTCGATAAAGTAAAAAACCTTAAGGGAAAACTATTGCTGATACACGGCACCAATGACGATGTAGTGGTGTGGCAGCACAGCATAAATTTCATCAGGAAATGTGTTGATGAGGGTGTTCAGGCCGATTACTTCGTATATCCGGGACACGAGCATAACGTTCGCGGGAAAGACCGTGTGCACCTGATGCAAAAGATCACCGACTACTTTGATACGTATCTTAAATAATTGATCAGCGGAATAACAGCGGCAAAAGGAAGTGATATTTTAAGTTTTCCACATTAGTGTGAGTATCTTTTACATACACAAGAGCATGTAATTGGCTTACTTTTGCACGTGGTACGGTTTTTGTACCTCCATTAAAAACCACAACTCAATGAAAAAAGCGCTGATCATCTTCGCTGGCGTTGGTCTTATGACCACAACAAACACCTCGTGCATCGTATCTAAGAAAAAATATGACGCAGAAACCGCCCGCGCAGAAAAAGAGAAAGCTGAAAAAAATGCTCTTGCAAAACAGCTGAGCGAGCAGCAGGATGTAAATAAAAAGCTTTCGGCAGCCAATGCTGAAATGAAAGGTAACATTGCAGCGCTCAATGACCGCATCAACCGCCTCAAAGACAGTATTGCTACTCTTGAGGCCACGGCGAAGGAGCTGAACAATAAGATAAATGTGCTGCGCGATGAGAAAGAAAATACCAAGCGCCAACTGAAATCGACCAACGACCAGATAGCAGCGCAACGTCAGCGTCTAGAGCAACTGCAAGCATTGCTGGATCAGCAGCAGGAAGCAGCCGAGGCGCTGCGCCGCAAAATTGCTGAGGCACTCAAAGGCTTTAGTAGCAGCGAGTTGACGGTTAAAATGAAGAACGGGAAAGTATACATCAGTATGCAGGAGAGCTTACTTTTCCCATCGGGAAGCGCAGTAGTAAATCCAAAAGGCAAGGACGCTCTTTCAAAGGTTGCCGGAGTACTGAATACCAGTTCTGATATCAACATAAACATTGAGGGTCATACAGACAGCATTCCAATTCACACAGCAAAATTTGCTGACAACTGGGAACTCAGTACAGCACGTGCTACATCTATCGCACACGTGCTGATAGACGAGTATCGTGTAACACCGGCAAAATTGGTAGCCAGCGGACGTAGCGAGTATGATCCGATTGCACCTAACTCTACACCGGAGGGCCGTGGTCAGAACAGGCGCACTGAAATAATTCTGGAACCAAGGCTGGACGAGTTGATGAAACTCATGGAACCTAAATAATCAGAAACATTTATAAAGAAAACGAGCATTGAAAAATCAATGCTCGTTTTCTATTTCAAATAGTTACAGTATCAATTGTTTTGCCATTTTATTACCGCCCTCGAACGCTCGGTAGCAATATGGACGATATATGTACCAGGTGCCAAATACAGATCGCGAACTGGAAGGACAGTAGTACCTTTTTCCCACGAGGCCACATAAACCTTTCTGCCGGTTACATCAAAGATAGTCACTTGCGCAGGTCTTGTTAGTGCCTGCACTGCGTGCAACGCGCAACTCCCACTACCCTGACCCGATATCCAGAAATCGTTACCGGTAAACTCATCAATATTCTCAACTGCCGACCCCGTGCCGTAAATGGCGAAATTCTTGCACCCAGCCGAATCAACCAGAACCGCGTAGGTGCCGGTTACAGTGGTCGTGTAGGTAGCATTGGTGGCACCTGAAATAGGTATCGGTGGTATTGATACGGTATACCATTGGTAAGACGCATACACCGCAGGTACTGAATACGTACTACCAGTTTTAGTAACAGTTGGATGAGGAGTCGGATTTACAGTAATGCTTGTACTAGCCGAATCTACTTTGATGCCGCCAACGTATAGATAGAGCTTAACAATCTTGAGACCTGCCGATGGAAAACAAATTGTTGCAGGAGAGGTGCTCGTTGTAGTGATAGTGGTGCCGGCACAAGACCATCGTGCGCTATCAACTGTACCTGTGCTTGTGTTGGTAACTGTAATGCAGCTGTCCTGACACACTGTTGTGGCACTAACCGTCATAGATGCCACGGGAGGCCCCACCGAAACCGGTGTCCGCAGGCTCACACTATCAACAGCGAAAGACGGGTCGGTACCGACACCATCATCGTTATTTACCCAGCGAAAACCTATCTTGACGGTTGCATTATTATTGGCTGAAGCAGGAAGTGATACGCCTATGGTATCCCAACGACCCTGAGTACTCGGACAAACCGTCGTTTTTGGTGGCGTAAGCAGCAAAGACCATGTAACCCCGTTATCTGGTGAGTAATAAACGCTACCATCATCAATGCTACCCTGCCATTCAATAAGTAATAAAACTTCAACCTGATGTTTGATTTCCCGGTGCAATTGATGGTTGGAGATGTTGCACGCCGATCGGTTTGCGGGCACGCGATAATGCCGCACAAGCCGCCTGCATCGTAGCTGGCACCATTATCGCCTAACCAGGCAGGGTTGCTACCGATATGCAATGACGCACCCAACCCCGGCGAGGCCGAACAAGTGTTGCCACATGTTCCGGCAAGCTGGCCGGCCTCCTGACAGCTAACATACCACAAATTGGGATCAGCTCCTTCGGTGCCCGTAATCGCCAGCGACCATGCACCATTAGAACTTGAATAACTCGAAACCTGAAGACCAGTCGCGGCGCCGGTTTCAAAATTCTCGGTCCAGAAAATCTGTCCGAAAGCGGAGGAGGAAGCAATGATAGACGCGGATAGCAGTAACGCTGATAATATTTTCATATAGGATGTTTTTCTAAAAATACAACCTATATATGAAATAAACAAGCAAAGCGTAGCTTACAAATAAAATAGATTTCTATTTACAATACTCCTTGCTGAACGCTTCTGCCTGAGGATTTTTCAACTTAAATGCCATTCGAAAGTCACCGCAGCCGCTGTCCTTGACATTGAGCTTATGATAAAAGACGCCACGGTAGATAAATGATTGTGACCACATGGGATCTATCTGAATTGCCTGAGAGAGGTCGCTGATAGCAGCCCGATAGTTTTTCATTTCACCATAGGCCATAGCCCTATTCACAAAGCCCATCAGGTGACCGGGAAACAATTCTATCTCATCGCTGAAGTCTTTGACAGCACCTTCGAAATCGCCCATCCTGTATTTGCAGGATCCGCGCATGCTGTAGGCGAGGTAAAAGTCGGGGCGAAGTTTAATTGCTGAATCGAAATAGGATACAGCCTCCTTAAAGTTACCACCACCCGATGCTTTTCTGGCCCGGGCCATGTAGGCCATAAAAAAGTCTTTCTTCAACGTCAACACCCTGTCCAGGTCGCGTTTACTGGCTTTTTCGTCGCCCACCATTTCTTCAAGATTTGCCTTGTTGAAAAAACCGAGCGTAAACTCCGGATTGATCTCAACAGACCTGTTGAAGGAATACATTGCAGCCCTGAAATCACCGCGTAACTGATAGAGACCACCCAACTGATAAAAGGCCCTCCAGTCGTTCGAGTCTTCCTTTATACAGGCAAGGTATTCTTTCTCAGCTTCCTCCAGCTTATCCCTGAGCACCAGATCATTTGCCTTGTTATAGTGTTCAGAGACCTTGCCTGTTGTTAACTTAGTTTCAGCTTTCTTGTCTCCACAAGCCGATAAACTTAACACAGCTGATACAGCCAGCACCGGTACAAAAAATCGAATTGACATCGAGCTAATTTTCGTGAAAAATACCCCGTTTCAAAGAATTAACCAACTTCCTGATAAATGGAATGTAAATATCACCCATGGTTAAATATACTCTTCAATTTACCAACCAGACATGGCAAGAACTTTGGTAACATTTTCAAAATGACTACTTTGTAGCACACAACACAAATCACCCAATGATGAAAAGATCACTTCTGACGGCAACTCTTTCGCTTTTTTCAATGATCCAGATGGCAAAAGCGCAATGCCCCGCCGGACGGTACCTGACCGATATGTTTGGCGTTACGATATCAACTGTGACCTACTCTACCCCATATAATCTTGAGATGGATATATATCAACCGGCAGGAGATGTGCAGGCCACGCGTCCGCTGATCATACTTGCACATGGCGGCAGCTTTGTGAGTGGATCCAAAACAGATGATATTAGCGTTGACACACTGTGCGTCAGGTTTGCGCGCCGCGGATATGTAACTGCGTCAATCAACTACAGGCTTGGTAACGCATTGTCTATGGCGCTTGACTCGATGAACGCCATATCAGTTGTGATGAAAGCAGTTGGCGACGGAAAGGCGGCAATCAGATATTTTGTAAAAGACGCGGCCACAACAAATACGTATAAGATAGACACCAACAACATCTTTTGTGGCGGCAACTCAGCAGGGGCAGTATTATACATGCACGTAGGCTATCTTGACTCAGCTGAAGCACCTGCCCACGTAGCCGGGGTTTTGGCGGCCAATGGCGGGTTTGAGGGAAATAGCGGCAATGCAGGGTACACAACTAAAACAAAGGCCGTGATCAATCTGGCAGGAGCACTCAATCTTCCATCGTTCATTGACGCAACCGACGTACCGTCTGTGAATGTGCAGGGAGATGTCGACGATGTGGTGCCATACAACTGTAACAAGGCCCTTGGCGGATTGATCGATGTAAACCTCTGCGGCCTCGGCTCGTTGGAAGGCGCACTTACCGGCAATACCATCTACCACTGGAGTAAGGTGTATGCCGGAGACGCACATGTGCCCTGGAATAGCGATCAGACGAAACTGAATACCGTGGACTCGCTGGTGAAAGAATTCTTGTACACCTTGGTTTGCCCTGCCGGTGCATCTGTAAAAGGTATCGCAAACGCGCACACCTGCACCATCAGTCCCAACCCTACGCTCGGAAACTTCAGGGTTGCATCATCAGGGATGATAGATGCGATAGTAATAAGAGAGATCACAGGGCGCACAGTTTTTTCGCGCGCCAACGTTCGAAATAAAGAAACGGAGATCAACGGGTCTGACCTTAAAGCAGGGTTGTATTTTGTGACAATCTTATTCGCTGACGGAATGCCTGCAGAAACAATCAAACTCTCTGTTCAATAGCCGCTATTTTTTCTTAGCTCCATTAGTCACAGACACTCGCCTGTCCCAACGAATAGCGTAGCACAGATAGAGGTTAAAGTCGAAATTGGCAGACTTATCACCCTTGCCAAATCCGGCAATGTGCAATGGAGCGAGGTTATCGAACGAACGGCCATTCATCAAAAATTTACCGCGCAGGTTCCAGCCGGCCATCAGCCCGTGCGCCAGTTCCACACGCATACCGGTGGTCACTTCAGCCCAGATAGCCGCAAAATTCTGTCCATTAGAAACACCGGACACGTTACCCCACGCACTATCAGTTGTTGAATAAGTGGCGCTACTTCTGGTAACGCCTGCCCCTGCAGCCCGCAAACCAATAAACATCATATCCCAATCCTTGGTACTTTCGCGGTAAAGTATGCTCTTGTTGAAGCCCAGGCGGGTGAAGTAGTTAGTTGTTGAATACTTAAGATCGGCATAGTTCACTTCAGAACCGCCCCAGCCGCCATCGGCAACCAGATAATACTCATTCTTCAAGTAATAGCTCAACTCCCCTTCATAGGTCCATCTATCGGTGCGAAGGTTGTTCATTACCGGATGAAAAACATCCACGCCAATGGTCAACTGGTGACCACCGACATATTTTTTGCGGGCAGGTGGCTCATCTGCATCTATCTCTGTAGACGCGGAATCAGTCTGCTGCGCATACAAGGCACCACCGGCAAACACACTAAGGACGAGGACGAATAAATACCTGTACATGATTTGTGTTTACATTGTTGGTCACACTACGATTAAGAACAGATGCCGAATCAACGGTATGATTTGTAGAGAAAACGGTATCCAGATCAAAAAAATGACTGTATCCGCAAGCATTAGACACAAAAGTGAGTTGCCGTTCGTACACAAATGTCAACGTGTCAAAAACTATACCTGCTGCCGTATCAGGGGCGAACCGCCAACGGCAGGTATCTGATAGTGGAGACAAAGACAGTGTGAACCCTGATGCTTTTGCAAAGTAGGTCCCTGTGCTCACCAGCGGCGACATAGGAAAGAAAACAGCGGCATTAAACGCCGTGTCCAATACTTTGCCATCAGAAGACCTTTTTACGCTCTTCATCTTAAGGATAGCAGTCTTCGGGGTGAGACATGGTTGCCGTTCCTGTGTGCATGAAAAAGACAGGCCCCAAAACACCACGTTCAGCAAAAGAGAGTATCTAATTCGATTAGTCATTGAGTGTATTCAAAATACCGTCTATTTCAGAAATGAGCACGTCAAGTTGTCGGCGCATATTATCTCGTTCCTCTGCAGTCCCTATCGTTTTATCGAGATTCACACTCACCATTCCCTGCTCAAGCGACGCTATGCGTTGTTTGAGATCAGCTTCCGTACTCTGCTGCCTTGCAATAGTTTCGCGCAATCGCTTGTTTTCCGCTTCAAGAGTGGTATGTCGCTTGATAAGCTTGGTCAACTTCTTGTTCAGTTCATCAAGTGCCTGCATTACTCACGGATTTGTGCGTTCAGTTTTGATTTGTAAGCATCAGACAATTTTTTCATCAACTGTTCTGTCTCACCATCTGTTAAGGTACGGTCTTGTAGCTGGAAAATATAATTTAATGCGTAAGATTTTTTACCCGCCCCCAACTTATCGCTCTCAAAAACATCGAATAATCCGAAAGACTTCAGTTCAGCGATCTTCAACTGACCGGTCACCTCTTGTACCTGCTGGTACGAAACTTGCTGATCCAGAACTATTGCGAGATCACGCTGAACTGCCGGGAATTTCGGCACTTCAGTATATTTAGTCTTCGCTGCAGCAACTGCCTGACACCAAATCACCCAATCAAGATCGGCAAAATAGACATCTTGCTTTATATCGAACGTCGATAGTCTTTTCGATGAAACTCTCGAAACCGTACACATCACTTTATTCTTCCACTTCCACAAAACGTCGTTGGCACCTGCCTCTCCGTAACTAACCGACACCCCGGAGATCCCCCCGTATTTTATCAAATTATCAACCAACCCCTTCATGTAGTAAACGTCTGAGCGCTGTTCTTTGTTCTGCCAATGTTGCGCGCGCACGTTGCCGGTTACCCATATGGAAAGGCGTGGCTCTTCAACATAAGCAGTTTCCGACTTATGGTAAATGTTACCAAATTCAAACAACTGAAGATCCGTACTTTTTCGGTTGCAGTTGTAGGCAACAACTTCCAATCCACTCTCCAGCATCGACGGTCGCATCGTATCCAGTTCGCTCGTCAGGCTGTTTATCATGCGCACAAGTGTTGTGTCATCAGGATAGTATTTACTGTTGACAATAGAATTGGTGATGATCTCCTGCACACCAATGCCACACAAAAGCTGCGCAACACGCTCTCGCTCTGCCCTATCGTTCGGTAAGGACTTGAGCAATGAAATATTGAGTCTGTCAGGTATCCGGATGTTGTCAAGGCCATCTATCCTAAGGATCTCTTCAACAATATCTGCCGGCTGCAAAACGTCTGGTTTGTTCGAAGGCACCTTGACCGAAATGCTTTCTTTGGTCTCTGTAAGCACCGTAAAACCCAGTGCAGAAAGCACCTTCACGATCGCTGCGTTTCCGTAATCTTTACCACTCAAGCGGGTAATGTAATCGAATGATACATCTATAACAACATCTTTTAGCGGCGTAGGGTAAACATCGACAACAGATGAAGCGATCGTTCCACCCGCAACATCCGTTATCAACGATGCTGCACGCAGCAAAGCAGGTAGGACATTGTTAATGTCCACACCTTTTTCAAAGTGTGTCGCAGCATCAGTGCGCAGGCCATGATGCAATGATGTACGCCTTATGGACATAGGCGTGAAGTATGCACTCTCCAGAAACACCGTAGTTGTCTGGTCGCTTATGCCGCTGTGTTTTCCACCAAACACCCCGCCTATTGCCAGCGGTCCGTTGGTGTCGCATATCATCAAGTCTTCAGCGCGTAATTTGCGTTCTTTATCATCGAGGGCAAGGAAGGTAGTTCCCTCTGAAAGGTGCTTCACAATAATCCTGTTGCCGGCAATTTTACTCGCGTCAAAGGCATGTAGTGGCTGTCCGTACTCGTGTAAAACATAATTGGTAACGTCCACAATATTATTGATGCTCCTGATACCGATCGTCTGCAAGCGCTGTTGCAACCACTCAGGCGAGGGGCCCACTTTAACGCCTATCAAGTAAAGACCGGCATATCGCGGACACGCATCGATCGCCTCTATCTCAACTGAGATCGGAGAGTTCACGCCCGCTGCATTTACAGACTGTTGGAACCTTGTCTCATACGCACCATCACGATGGTGCGCAAGATAGGCGCATACATCCCTGGCTACACCAATATGGCTGTTTGCGTCAGACCTGTTCGGCGTAAGACCAATGTGTATAGCATAGTCTGACGAAGGAATATTAAAGTACTCGCGTGCGCTCATTCCCACAGGCGCATCAGCAGGTAGTATCATTATACCTGCATGGCTGCCACCAAGTCCTATTTCATCTTCGGCACAGATCATCCCTGAGCTTTCCTCGCCCCTGATCTTGGCTTTTTTTATCAAAAATGGCTCTCCCTCCGTAGGATGCACAGTGGCACCAACAGGAGCCACAACTACCTTTTGACCTGCTGCGACATTCGGTGCTCCGCAAACAATTTGCCACACTTCTCCATTTCCGGCACTCACAGTAGTCACGCTCAATTTGTCAGCATTGGGATGCTTTGCACAAGTAAGAACTTCCCCTATAATTAAACCCTGCAGTCCACCTTTTACCTTTTCAGACGTCTCCACTGCCTCCACCTCCAGTCCTATAGACGTAAGAATGTTACTCAGCTCTTCAACGGGTATCTGCCCGACACTCGTCGGAAGGTAATCATGCAACCATTGGTAAGAAATAACCATTTAATATCTTGAATTTTGGCAAAGATAACCCTTCACAATAGCAAAAACTATCCTCGCAAAAAAACGCTTAACAAAATCATTTTTCCACAGAAGTATGTGTACTAGCTGTGAATTATTGTTGGTAACTTTGTAGGGATGTGGAATAAGTCTCTGAATTACCCTACTTATGTTGAAAAACATGTGAATGACATGTGCGTGTGATGCTTAAAAGTATACCAACCGATTTTTTTTGATGTTCTGCTTTTGGCAACTACATTCGTTGCCTGTCGTTCCGGACTCACTACTTAATGCCGGTCTAACAATTTGGTCATCCAGACTTTACAATCGGGATGAAACGAGACCGGCACCCCAACTAATGAAAACACAACAAGATTTGAATATTAACTCATTATTGAATTACTTAGGCTAAATGGCTGTAAATATTAAGAAAGAATTCGGCACTTCACGATCGGCAAACAGAAAGCCTGACCTATCGACACTTGTATACGGAAAAGTTCCACCGCAGGCACCTGAACTAGAAGAAGCTGTATTGGGTGCAGCTATGCTGGAGAAAGACACATTTGCGCAAATACTGGAAATAATACAAAGCGAAGACTGTTTTTACGTAGATGCACACCAGAAGATCTATGCCGCCATGCGTCGTCTTTTCGACAAGGGCACACCTGTTGACCTTCTTACGATTACTGAAGAACTAAGAAAAAGTAATGAGCTGGAACTGGTAGGGGGCGCCTATTTTCTCACCAAGCTCACCATGAGCGTACTTTCCAGCGCACACGTGGAGGCACATGCCCGCCTGGTGATGGAGAAGTTCATTCAGCGCGAACTGATACGCATCAGCGGATCGGTGATCAGTGAGGCCTATGAAGACAGCACAGATGTATTCGACCTGCTGGACAAAGCAGAATCCGGACTTTACGAAATAACCGACAAACACCTGCGTAAGAACTTCAAAAGTCTGCAGGAAGTACTCGTGCATACCATTAAAGAAATAGATGAAAGCCGCAAGAAAACCGATGAGGTAAATGGTGTTCCTTCTAACTTCGCCGCACTCGACCGAATCACCGGAGGATGGCAAAAAACGGACCTTATCATCCTTGCCGCCCGTCCGGCTGTGGGTAAAACGGCATTCACGCTGAACCTTGCGATGAACGCCGCAATGAACCCGGGCAAGCAATTTCCGGTCGCTTTGTTCTCGTTGGAGATGGGTGCAGGGCAGATCGTTAAAAGGATGCTGGCGGCCGTGACCGAGGTAAGCATGAATGCGATCACAAAGGGTAAAATGGCTGAACATGAGTTCATTCAGATGTCTCAGCGCATGCAGAAACTTGCACAGGCCAAGATCTTCATTGATGACCAGGCTGCTCTTAACATCTTCGAATTACGTGCAAAGGCACGACGTCTGAAACAAAAACACGACATCCAGATGATACTGATCGACTACCTGCAGCTTATGCAGGCTAGCGTGGACAAGGGCGGTAACCGCGAACAGGAGATCAGTAAAATATCGCGCGACCTGAAAGCTCTGGCAAAAGAGCTCGAAGTGCCTATCATTGCACTCTCTCAGTTGAACCGTTCGGTAGAGACCCGTAAGGAATCAAAGGTCCCTCAGTTGAGTGACCTCCGCGAATCGGGTGCGATAGAACAGGATGCCGACATGGTAATGTTCCTTTACCGACCGGAGTATTATGGTATCAACAACAATGAAATGGGGGAAACTGTAGAAGGCGAAACCCATATTCACATCGCAAAACACCGTAACGGTAGCACAGGAGAGGTGAAAGTGCGTTTCATAAAAGAATACCAGAAGTTCGTTGATATGGAAGAAGAGCCGCTTGACTCTTTCAAACCAACGGGGGGCGGAGGCGGTAGCGATCCGTCTGGCTTCGGCTCCGGCTCCGGATCAGGTGGTGGCTTTGCTCCGACCCGTGATAACCCCTCAGCCGGTATCCGTCGCGACACGAGCGGCTTTGGCGATTCAAAATTGTTTATCCCGGGAGGAGGCGGCTTCCAGACGAAACAATCGAAAGCAAATGACATGAACTGGGAGGATGACGACCTGTCAGGCTCGGGTGCCATTCGTAAACCATCTCAGCCGGATGAGGATGCACCATTCTAAAAACGATCAGAATACACATAAATGACGATGCCCTCTCACGAGGGCATCGTCATTATAATAAGATCGTTAAATCTCTATTTTGTCAAAGTCAGCTGGTATACATGAACACCGATATTGAGTTGCGCTGCATTATCACAATCTCCGTTTCCATAATTCAACACACGTGTGCCGGTATATCCGTTTACGTTTACAACACCCGATTCAGCAAAATCACAGCTGGTTCCAAACTGAAGTGGTGTTGCGATATTAAAATTGAAAACATGACCGCTTGGGCGGGTAAGTGTCGCAGTACCGGAAACTGAGAAATAGTCGTCAGAACGATCATTAGTGAGTTTACCACCTATGATCTTGCGCATCAGATTACCGGTCCAAACAATGAATTTGCTATTTACCGGATCAGAAGGATTCATGTTCATAGAATCATTAAGCTGCACCCGATAAAACCAGTCACCAACTACTGTAGTGTCCACCCTGGTCACCTTTACCCATCCGGTCAACTGGTTACCATCCAGATGATAGTTGTTGTAAGTAATAGTGTGCACCTGATTGGTATCAAGGTAACGACCGTTGTATTTGATAATTATAGAACCGCGACGTTTTCTGCCGTCAGCACACGTGACATCTGTAGCGCCGAAACGAACTATCAACACCCTTGGAGTACTGAATGTATCGACACTGACGGTAACACTTTTGTCGCCTGCCTTGCGGATATACTCAGCATTATAAAGTGTACCGGCCTGATCAGCAATGGATATCACGTCATTATTCGCAAACTCGACCCTTGAAGCATCAGACGCATACCCGGTGCGATCATCCTCATCTTTCAGGTAATTGTCATCAGTGGTTGTTTTCTTACAAGATGCAATTGCAAGTAAAGAAGCAGCCATCAGCAAAGTGAATTTCTTCAACCCGGTGTTGCGATACATAGATAATTTTTTAGTGTTTAAGCACACAATATTAGTGAAGTTGTGTAATGAATTCGGATGCTAATATACGAATAGTGCCAAATGTTACACAAAAAACAGCATTTTATCTGTCGGTTGCTTCGCCAAAATTCAAAAAACCACTTTGCAACACTCCCTTCATCTATGCCGATTTAACGCTGTTCTTTTCATTTTGGCTGTTATTTGTCGTAATTTTCGGCTTCAAATACCACTTTATGCGGAAGTTCCTGTTATTCATTTTCTTTATCGGTCTTTCAAAAGTGCTTTCGGCGCAGGAAGTTGATAGCCTGTTTGCAGTGAAAAAAGACGGGACCTGGGAAATAAAGTACACAGCAAAGGCAAGAGAAACCGCCAGGATGCTCGCAAAAAGATTTTACGTACCTGAAGGCCAACTCGAGTTCGCCAACGACGAAGCTACCATGAGTAAGCTGACAGAAGGCGCTACGGTATACATACCAGTCATAAAGGAAAACTTTTTCAATATAAAACCTGCTCCTTTGAAAATGAAGAACGTACGGGAATTGTATTATCAAGTTGGCACCAGAGATGACATTGGCATCCTGAGCAGCTATTCGGGCGTTACAAAAGTGGAAATGCGCAACTGGAATGAACTTAAAGGGAACACGCTCAAACCGGGAACAGTATTGTTCATCGGATGGGTAAAAATGATGGCCAAAGACACTACCGACCCTTCTGCTTTGGCAGCCTACCCCGCCCCGAAAAAGAAAATAGTCATTGACACCTCCGGAAAAATACTGGTTCCGGGAGGTTTAGATACAGTGTATAACTCGCAGACCAATAACGGGCTCAATGTATTGGCAGAGAAAGGCACAGCTGTGTTCTTTGAAAAGCCGGGCAAAAGCAACATTTTCTACGCGTTTCACAACGAGGCGGCACGCGGAAGTGTGATAAAAGTTTTTAATCCCGGATCTGGAAAAACAATCTATGTAAAAGTATTGGGCCCCTTACCGGACACAAAACTGTATGCCAATTCAATCATTGGCATTAGCAGCGGAGCAAAGGAAGCGCTGGGGGTAACCGACAATAGAACCTGGTGCGAACTCTCTTACGCAGCCAACTAAACATTTTCGCCTCAGAACTGACTACGAATTAATACTGCATGAGAGTACTGGTGATCCGTTTTTCGTCTATTGGTGATATTGTGCTCACAACACCTGTGCTCCGATGCCTGAGAGAACAACGGCCCGACGTGCAGATCCACTACCTGACGAAACTTGCATTCGCACCCGTGCTCGGCAATAATCCGCATATCCATCAGATCCACTACATGGCGGGTGAAGTGGATGAAGTGATACCGCAACTGCAAAAGGAGAAATTCGATCTCATCATCGACCTTCACCACAACCTTCGTACTCTGAGGGTTAAAAAGGCACTGAAAGTACCGTCAAGAGCTTTCTCAAAACTAAACATTCAGAAGTGGCTGCTCACAAATCTGAAACTGTCCATGATGCCTGACATAAGCATTGTGGACAGGTACATGGATACTGTGAGCTCACTTGGAGTAAAGAATGACGGAAAAGGACTGGATCATTTTCTACCATCAGGAAAAGGGCTCGCAAATAACGACATTCCCATGAGCCACTGGGGTGGATACGTGGGGTGCGTGATAGGTGGATCAATGAATACTAAGAAGCTACCAATAGAACAATGGCGGAAATTTTGTTCCGAGGTACCCTTCCCGGTGATGCTGTTGGGTGGCCCTGAAGACCGTGATGCCGGTAATGAGATCGCATCGCTGGACCCAATTAAAATATATAACTCGTGCGGCAAATTTGACCTTAATGAGTCGGCTGAACTGGTGAAAATATCAAGAGTGATCGTCTCGAACGATACCGGTCTGATGCATATTGCTGCTGCCTACGGTAAGCCTATCATATCACTTTGGGGCAACACATCTCCCGAAATGGGCATGTACCCATACTACGGATACAATAACCTAAAATCACGTGTGGCACCGCAATCAGTTATAATGGAAAAGAAGGAGGTTGGGTGCCATCCGTGCAGCAAGATAGGATACGACAAATGCCCCCGAAAACACTTCCGGTGCATGAACGAGTTAGACATGCGTCAGGTTTCTGAAAGTGTAATAAGGATGTGGACCACGCCTGCATCAGGAAACAAATTAGCTGATCAAAACACATCACAGTAAGCAAGTGAAGATCCTTTTTCTGGCAAACAGGGTGCCATACCCTCCCTACCGTGGCGATAAGCTTAAGATCTTCAACCTGGCAACAAGGCTGAAGAATAGGCATGAATTGCACCTAATTACATTTGCCCAGAACGAGGAAGACCTTTCCTACAAAGCAGAACTGGAGAAAGTATTTACCGAAGTACATTTTGTGTACCTACCCGGATGGAAATCGAAAATGAATTGTCTGGCAGCCGCATGGGACCAAAGGCCGCTTCAAGTGCTGTATTTCAACTCTCAAGAGATGAAAGATAGCCTATCTGCTCTTCTGGAAAAGCACCACTACGATGCCGTGCACGTCCAGCATCTGCGGATGTCGCCCTATCTGGCCGAAAGAAAGGATATCCCGCGAATACTAGACCTGCCCGATGCATTCTCTTTGTACTGGGAACGCCGCAAAAAGGTAAAACGGAATTTTCTGGTATCCATGTTTGAAGACCTGGAGCAGAAGAGAGTGTTCAAATACGAGCGAATTCTTGAGGAATACAATATGTCGCTTGCATGCTCGGTAGAAGATATCAACTACCTGAAACAACACCATCGCACGGCTAACCTTTGTTTATTACCAAACGGTGTGGACCTGAAAACCTTTGCGCTGCGCGATCACGACTACAGCCATAACAAAACACTACTGTTTACCGGCAATATGGACTACGCACCTAATGTGGACGCTGTAGTACACTTTGCCACCAACATACTGCCTGACATCAGGAAGCTGCATCCCGATGTAAAGTTCATTATCGGCGGGCAACGCCCCGTTCAGAAAGTGTTGGACCTTGCCTGCGACTATATTATTGTAACAGGCTTTATAAAAGACCTAGCAGCAACATACAACGAAGCATCGGTCGTGGTTGCGCCACTGAGATTTGGTGCCGGCACCCAAAACAAGGTACTTGAGGCGATGGCAATGGGCGTACCTGTGGTTTGTTCCAATATAGGATTTGCCGGGCTTGGGATAAACAGTGGTGAAGGAGCAATCATGCAGACCGATCCCATGTTATTTGCAAACTCAGTGTCAGAACTCCTTGCATCAAAGACCGCACGCGAAAGAGTGGGCAAAGCCGGAGCGAATGTCATCCGCACCCGGTTCGATTGGGACATTATTGCAACACAACTGGAGGAATACCTGCTGCAGGTTGCCGGAAAGAATAAAAAAGAGAGCCTGTAAAACGACCTACTTGTTAAAGATCATCCTGTAATCGGTATGGATCTTACCTTTTGAGATGTCGTCAAGCTTTTTCTTCAGAAGGCGCTTTTTCAACGGAGAAATGTAGTCAATAAACAGTTTACCCTCTATGTGGTCGTACTCGTGCTGGATGACACGTGCTGTTATGCCATGAAATTCGCGCTCATGTTCCACGAAGTTTTCATCAAGATATGATATACGGATGTTGCTGTGGCGTTGAATATCTTCTCTCACTTTAGGAATACTCAGACAACCCTCATTGTATGGCCACAACTTGCCCGATTCATCTATCATCTGCGCATTGATAAATACCTGTTTGATCGGCTCCTCTCCGGGGTATTTGCGCTTGTCCTCATCATCAAAATCTTCAACAATCTGCACGGTATCAACGAGAAAAAGACGAACAGATTTGTTGATCTGTGGGGCAGCTAAACCCACACCGCTACTGTTGTAAAGTGTCTCCCACATGTCAGCAAGCAGCTTATCAAGTCCGGCATACTCCGGAGTAATTTCATCACATACTTTTCGCAGAACCGGACTTCCGTAAGCGACTACAGGTAATATCATCTAAATCAAAATATTAAATAAAGCGCAAAGTTAATGCAAATTCGGTCACGTAGGCTTGATAGCAAGAGTGTCTATCGCTTGATGGGCGTTAATAACAACACTAGTACAGAAACAAGTCCGATGATAATACCGGCCACTGACACTTGCTCGAGCGAATAGCCCGCACCCATTACAGTGACAATAAGAAAACCCAGAATAGCAGCCACCCAACCAGCGGAAGATAGTACGGACTGTGCTTGCTTTTGTTCTTCGATGGGGAATTGATCGTAAAAAATCTTCTGCGAAACTCCCCTACTGCAATAAGTCATGATGCCGATAAGCACCGACACACTGAGATAATACCCGAACCCTTTTGTCGTTGCAAGCAAAAACAGTGCCCCTGTAACGCTTAATAAAGTGAGCATCAGCAACCACTTTCCGCTGATCTTTTGCGACAGCAGCCCGAAAAGATAAGGCAACGGGAAAACGATAAGCGCACCAAGCGCAAAAAGGTTCGACACCTCGCCAACCTGATACCCACCCGACCGCATCATCAAAGACAGGTTAAACCTGCCGGTGAAAGACAACATAATGCCCGCATTGAGCGCGATGAGCAGCAACCATATACGTGCCGATATTCTGAAATTGCCGGGAATTGTTGCAAAACGCTGATATACTTTATCAAACTCTCCCGACATAAGGACGAACCGTATAAGTACCGACATAATCGCAAATGCCGCAAACGATTGGACAGTCCCGGCAAACTGCAGGACCGGCCCCATCATAAAGCCACCCAGTACCGCCCCCAGAAGCGTAGTATTTGCCAACAACCCGAAATTCCGCCCACTCTCCGCTTCTGTGCTCACATAGCTCATCATTATGCTGTACACGTTTATCTGCACACCACAAAGAAACCAGTACAATGACGTGCCGAGTAGGAACAAATAGTAGCCGGAACTAATGCCCATTACCATAAGAAAAATAGCGGTAAAAAGACCGACCACCATCGACAGACGGGACACCGATCTGAATCGGGACATGATCGTTGGAGTTAGCCAAGACCCCATGGCTATGGCCAGATAGGTCACCGCCATGAACACACTGTTCATGCGTGCATCAGCCCCTTTTTCAGCTATAAGTAATGGAAGCACAGGATAAATACCCTGCAAAATGATGCGGTCTATGGTAGCAACCAATAATAGCTTCAGAACCGGACCGCGCATGATAGTTAGCGTTGCTGTCTATTACTTTAGAAATGCATCTTTGAGAAATGCGACTGCCTTATCCGCAGAGTATTTCCGGCTTTTCAAATGAATAGTGCGGTAGCCGCATTCCTTGCAGGTACAGTCTTTCACCCCACAAATGACGTACTGATCAATACCATCAGCCCGCATAGTCCAGATGACATAACGATCCTTTTCATTCTCCTCAATGATACGGGTCGGCTGTTCCAGCAAGCCATTGTATTTTGATTCAACTTCATAATACTTCCTTACAAAGTCGTACCATGCTGTTCCATCCTTTCCAAATGGATAACTCTTACACGCACCTACCGATACAATTAAAGTTGCCGTGTCTTTATGATAGAAATATTGCTGCCTGGTCGCTTTGTTGTACTTACCCGCTGCCCAATTGTCCGGGATAGACACCACCCCCCAAGGAGTTGTGGAGTATATCGTTCGCCCGGCACTTTCGTCAAAACGAATATCAGACGGTGACTGCGGCACCATTTTCGAATGACAACCGGTGATCAGAGGAAACAATATGGCGATCAGAGCAATTGCTTTGCCTATAAACTTCATCATTATAATATTTTATCCGGCAACTAACACAGTTCCTGTTTCCGGGTTGTGTCCCTTTGCCATGGTTTTCTCAAACACCAGGATACGTTTAGGATTACCTACTATCCACAACACATCGCCAGACTGCAATGTTACTGAAGATTCAGGATTCAAAAGCCTTTCACCACTTCGCTCTATGCCAACTATCAATCCTTTTGTAAGTTCTCTGATCTCCGATTCCTTGATCGTTTTACCAACTACCTCAGCGCCAAAACCTACCTCAACTCGCTGTAAGGTCAACTCATCCTCGGGCATAATTTTCTTTACACGGATCGGACTGTTCTCATTCAGATAGTGCTTGAAGGCGGTAACCTGTTCGTCGGTGCCAATAACGAACAAAGTGTCGTCCGGATATACCCGCTCGGTTCGGGCAGGCGCTTGTATAGTAAAATCCCCCCTTTTGATCATTGCAATATTCACGCCATAATCTTCCCTCAGATGCAACTCCATCAGCATCAGCCCCGCACCCTTGAAATCTGGAGAAACGGTAAAATTGGTAATGTGTGCATCCCAGGGAGTAAGATGTGCACCACTGTCCCTTTTGTCCTGTTGCTCCTTTTCATTGAGGTTCGATATAAACCGACCTTCAACCCATGTGCTGACCATTTGAAGACGCTTGTAATTGATGACCAGCAATGCGATAGTAACCGCCAGAAGGCAAAGCGCCACAACATAGGAAACGATGTAATGCACAAGAAAACCCATGAGGACAAGCGTTATCACAAACCGTAATAGCTGTAACACGATCATCGGACCTCGGTAATATTTGTTGGTCCACAATCTGGTGGCGGTGCCGGGCATAATTCGCCTGATAGACAGTGACCATAAAAACGGAGACATAACTAACAGCGCAATACCGCCTACCAACGCCCTCATTAATGGTGTATCTGATTTATATACTACTGCAGGAAGAACAAGCTTTGATGTGATAAGTACCCCGCCTATAACTACGACCGAATAGACAAACATCTGTATCACATAACTTGTAATATACCGTGTCCAGTCGCTGGTAGGTTTAACAGCTTGCCCTTCTGAACTGTATTTGTCAATAGCAGCTTTCCAGGCTCCGGGCAATCGACGATCGAAAAATTTAAAAACACTTCCGGAAGCCTTGATCATGTAAGGAGTGGTGAACGTAGTAACAGCGGATACCAATACTGCAATGGGATAAAGTTGCGGACTGGTCAGTCCCATAGCCAACCCCATAGTAGCTATTATGAACGAAAATTCACCGATCTGAGAAAGGCTCATGGCTGTTTGCACAGAGATTTTCAGCGGCTGCCGCGAAAGCAATGCACCCAACATGGTGCTCAATGGTTGCCCGACGAGCACCAACAAAGTAATACCAACGATCTGCGTCCAGTATTGCGGCACAACTGACAAATCAATCATCATGCCCACCGAAACGAAGAAAACAGCTCCGAACATTTCCTTGATAGCCGTTGTATGATGTTCTATCTTTCCCCCAAACGGTGTTTCAGCGAGTATGGACCCCATAATAAACGCACCAAGTGCAGGTGAAAAACCTGCCTGAGTAGCCAGAACCACCATCAAAAAACACAGCGCCAATGCACTGATAAGCAACATCTCATTATTCATGAATCTGCTGGCCTTTCTGAAAATAGTAGGAAGAAAGAAAATGCCCGACACAAACCATAGCACCAAAAAGAAAACCAACTTCCCTACCGGCTTCAACAATTCAGCGCCCGACAGCATAGTACTGGCACCTATTGTAGGCAACAAAACCAGCATCAGGATTGCTGCAAGGTCCTGAACAACCAAAATGCCAAAAACCACATTCGCAAACTTTTTCTCCTTTACACCTAACTCTTCAAACGCTCTGATTATAATAGTAGTAGATGAGATAGAAACCATTGCACCGAGGAATATGCTATCTGTATTGGACCACCCTAAAGCTCTTCCGGCCCCTATTCCAAGGAACATCATTATCAGCAACTCGGTAATTGCTATTACTGAAGCGGTTCCGCCAACCCGCATCAACTTCTTGAAGCTGAACTCGAGACCAAGACAAAACAGAAGGACAATGACGCCTATCTGAGCCCAGACCTCTATACTCTCTGCATCAGCTACACTGGGAAAAAGAGGAAACTTTGGCCCCACCAGAACACCGGCAAGAATATACCCGAGTACCATTGGCTGTTTCAACCATTTGAATACAAGGGTCACCGCCGCTGCTGCTCCCATCACCAACGCCAAGTCTGAAACCAAAGGTGGCAGGTTACTCATTCAAAAATAATTTCAGGTGAAAAAAAAATGATTCCTATGTCGTTAAAGATAGCCAACGGCACCTTATTTCGCCTCGAGTTCCGGAATTTTTAACAAGTTCACACCGAACTCGTCTTCAAAAAGCCGGTCTATGTGAGTCGAATTCGCGATATTTATACTGTCATTTTTTCCAATTTACCTATGTTGTTGAGAGCGGTGTACATTGTTACTATCCTATTTGCCCTTTTACTAACCATCGATGCGAGCGGACAAGGATCCGGCTCAGGAAAAACCGTCAGGCTAAAGGATCGCAATATCCCTCTGGAAGAAAATGTTGCCCGCTTCCTTGATCAGCAACCACCAGCGACAGGACCATCAAAACAAGTCATCGTCCAATTCAGTTCCCTTCCATCAGATGCCGAGAGGAAACAGTTGACCGAAAGTGGAATAACCTTACTCGAATACGTTTCAGAAAATACATTTCTCGCATTAGTAGCCGCCCAAGCAAAAGCACCCGGTAAGTTATCAGATAAACTGGTTGGAATCCAATCAGTAAAAGCTGATTGGAAAGCGGATAGCTACCTGTGGCAAAAAGCCTCACAAACCAAATCATCACTGAAATGCGTGGTCTCGTTCCTGCCGGGCACTCTAAAGTCTGACGTAGAAAAGATCGTCACCAAATTAGGTGGACAGCTCAATCCCGGAAACTTCGAAGACCGTAACTACTACAACATAACGCTCCCCGCGTCAGCGCTGCAACAACTGGCAGCATACGAAAGTGTATACTTCATCGGGCCTGCCACGGAAGATCGGCCACTTGATGCACAATCAGTACCCGCTGTAAAAGGCAATATAGCCGGTGCAAGCCCGCTGACGGGTGGATTCGGACTTTCGGGCGAAGGGGTGACCATTGGGGTCGGCGACAACACATCGGGCATTTTCCATACCGATGTTGCCGACCGTATACTTAACTATAACCCCGCTCCGGTCACCAATCATGGAATCCATATCAATTGCATAGCCGGTGGCGCTGCAATCCTCGACCCCTTGGCGGTAAGCATGACCCCTAATGTCTCCCTTATCAATTTTTTCTTCAGCAATGTACTCTCGGCTACCGGCTCCATGTACAAAGACCACAACATGACCATCACCAACAACTCCTATACCGTTGTTGAGGGCGACTGTGGTTACTTTGGCGTTTATGATCTTTATTCAAGGTTTCTGGATACAATGGCACTGCAGTACCCGGAGGTGCAGCATGTATTTGCCGCAGGTAACGATGGCAATATCACATGCCCACCCTACGCACCGGGATATGGAACGATTGGTGGCGGATACCAACCTTCCAAAAACACGCTCGTTGTTGGTAGTACTACTCATAACTTCCGTCAGGCCGACAACCAGTCGCGAGGTCCGGTGCGCGACGGACGGATACGACCCGATATTGTTGCCGTGGGTGCAAATGTGTACTCAGGACTCCGGAACAATACTTATGGCTGGGCAGGTGGTACCAGCATGGCAGCGCCACAGGTAGCCAGTGGTCTGGCTGTGCTTACAGAAAGATACAAGCAGATAAAAGGAGGAGCCCAGCCACGCGCTGACCTGTTAAAAACTATTCTGATGGCCGGCGCCATGGACTTGGGTATCCCCGGCCCCGACTTTAGCTATGGTTTCGGAATGATGGATGTCGGAAGGTCTCTCTCCATACTGAACGAGAACAATTACTTCACGGGCAATGTTGCCAATAACGACTCTGTGATCTTTTCATTCATCGTTGCGCCGGGCAGCAAGCAACTACGAGTATTACTCTACTGGAATGATGTACCTGCCAGCCCATATTCCGCACGTCAGCTGATAAACGATCTTGATCTCACAGTTACCAAACCAGATGGTTCGATGCATTTACCACTCGTACCAGACGAGAACATTTTGAACATACTGAACCCGGCACGCGAACGCAGGGATGATCTGAACAATGTGGAGCAGGTCACTATTTCGACTCCGGTTCCAGGGACATACACTATAACCGTACGAGGCCACAATGTACCCTTTGGTCCGCAGCACTTTTCGGTTGCCTATGACCTGGTACCCGATGGGATACAACTTACTTACCCAAGGGGTGGAGAGGCTATATCCAACAAGGACTCTCTTAGGGTAATATGGAATACTGCATCGACAACTGCCAATTGCGCTATTGACTTTAGCACCGACGGAGGTACAACATGGTCAACCATCAACCCGAGTGTGGCTTCCGCTCTACACTTCTACGCATTTGTACCGGCGGACGTCAACTCTGCCACCTGCAGAGTGCGCATTACTGACATATCCACGGGTACATCTGTCACCTCCGGCAATTTTGTAATTTCTACGCCCCCTACCGTAGCACTCCTCTCGTCACAGTGTCCCGGCTATTTGAACATTCACTGGTCACAGGTACCTGGAGCCACGGGATACGAAATGCTCAGAAAAGTCGGTGCGCGGATGGCAGTAGTTGATACTGTATCTGACACTGCTTATTCGTTCAGTGCAATGCCGTTGAATGACCATTCATTTGTAGCTGTGCAACCAATGATAGACGGGAAACGCGCTTATCGCAGCCTCGCAATAACTGCTATTGCCAACTCAGGTGACTGCAGCATGCCTGTATCCAATGGGGATCTGATGGTAGTGGATATACCCAACCCCAGGGGAGGAAGGTTATATACCTCATCTGCACCCGGCAATAGTGCCACTGTCGTAGCCAGGATCCGGAATCTCTACAACACCCCTTGCAGCGCGTTCGTTGTCTCTTGGCGGATTAATACCTTGCCGTGGCAAGACATTGCCAACCCGGGCACCGTCATCCCGGCAAACAATATCGCCGACATAAATATCCCCGGCATTTCATTCGCCGATACCGGAACATATAAAATAACGATAGCAGTTACCAACACCACCCTCGCTGACCCCGAACACAGAAATGACACATTCACAACAACAATAAAATGCTTACCCAATGACCCGATCGGCCTTTCAGTTCCGTTTACTGATGATTTCGAGGAGATGACTGTTTTCTCGGTAAACAAAGACTCCATTGGCATCAGTCCAAACGCACACTGGGACTACCTCAACGATGACGATTCTGGCCGCATTCGTTCTCGTGCCGCAGCAGATTTCATCATATCAGGAAACAGATCGATCAGCCTCGACCAGATAAGGCCAATGAAACATGGCAGCAACAACCAACTGGTGGGCACTTTTAACCTATCTGGTTATGACACAGCCACTGCAGAGATACGTGCTGATTTCCAATATATTCTTCACGGCACACCTGCAAACCCGGCTGGCAACGTGGTGACAGCACGCGGAAATGATATGCAACCTTTCAAAGAACTTTATGCGTACGATCTCACAGCCTACCCCGGCTACGTACGTACGGTGCGATCACTATCATTAACGGATATCCTCAGATCATCTGCATCCAACTTTTCAACAAGTACACAGATCGCTTTCGGACAAAACGACACCACTTTGATAGCTGATAGAAACTACGGAACAGGCATCACAATAGACAATTTCAAACTATACACGGTTACAAACGATGCTATTTTAGCTTCGATCATATCGCCGCTCTCCGGAAATTGTGGTCTCCCTGACCGTACACCACTACAGATACTTGTTAAAAACGGAGTGAATTATCCCCTAACCAACATAAGAGTTTATTACAGGCTGGACGGAGGGGCAGTGTATTCGGGCAACATCACATCTATTCGTGCTAAAGACTCATACTTGTTCACATTCCCCGATCATTTAAACATCGGCAACTCATCTGACCATAAATTGGATGTTTGGTTGGCTTCATCCGGCGATACGTATCACGAAAATGATTCCATCTTAAATTTCAATTTCCGAAACAGCCGGGTAATAACGAGTTACCCTTATCTGGAGAACTTCGAAAATGGGGACGGTGGATTTTTCACAGGTGGTCAACTCTCATCTTGGCAATACGGCACACCCGCTGCTGCGTCGATCAAAAAGGCGGCAAGCGGAGTGAAGGCCTGGAAAACGAACCTAACTGGCAGACATAATAATCTCGAAAAGTCATACCTCTACTCTCCTTGCTACGATATCTCAGCCCTTTCAAACCCAATGCTCAGCTTCAGCATGGCGCAAGACCTTGAGAACTGCGGCACTATATTATGCGACGGTGCCTACATGGAATACTCGTTTGATGGTTTTCTGTGGACAAAGCTCGGCGATGCCGGCTCTGGCTTCAATTGGTATGATTCAACTTTCACTATCTGGAATACCATCGGATTCACGAGATGGCACGTTGCAACCACTGCTCTTCCCAAGCCCACCTTAGGCAGCACCCTCCATCTGCGATTTGTTTTGTTTGCCGACCCTGCCGTAACTTTTGAAGGGTTGGCAGTAGACGACATTCATATATATGATGGCGGTGCGCCCATCCAACCCACAACAGATGTAAGCACAGGTTCAGATGTAAATTCATCAGAACTTAAGGACGTGATGGCCGGAAACAATCTGCTACTGTCAGTAAAAACGGAAAACTACATAGGAGTGATATCTGCGAGTCTTTATAAACACGACACATTATATAACCCGGGACACACACAATACATACTACCGCGCAGCTATAAAATTGATGCAGATTCAAAGGAAGAAAGTCCGGCAAAATTGAAACTATTCCTGCTTGACAGCGATGTAGCCAAAGTTGCCGAAGATACGATGTGCACAACCTGCACACCTGTTTCTGATGCATACGCTTTGGGCATAACCTGTTATAGCAACGCCGACAAACGAGCGATAAATGGATCCTTATTGGACGACACCGGTGGCCAAAAAAAGTTCATCCCGGCATCATCTATTAAATGGGTACCATACCTCAACGGCTACAGGGCAGAATTCACCGCACCAACATTCTCAGAATACTGGTTCAATAATGGCGGGCCTGCAGGGAATTTACCCGCCACAACCGATTATCTCAGCCTGACAGCCTTTGCAGTTAACAAAGGTGCAGCTGTGCTTTGGCGTTCGTTGATAAACGAACATGCGGATCACTATTATTTAGAACGGTCTGACTCAGGCACATCATTCGCAACCGTGTTCGACGTAGCGGCCTCCGGCGGATCGACAGCAAACTACAACTACGTGGACACCGTTTCATTTGCAACAATGCCAACACGCTACTACCGTATCCGCACCACAATGAAAAACGGAACAACTCCGTTCTACTCGCCGGTCAGAAAAATCACCCAAGGCCACGTTGTAGAAAACCTCATCCATCTTGACGCAGCAATGTACTCAGCGGGATCAGCTCTTATCACATGGACCTCGGGGCTGGATGGCATCACAAAAGAGTATTCCCTGAAACGTGCCATTGACAACGGTCCATTCACAACGATCTACCGGCAGTCTGCCAATGGATCCCATGATTTCCGCTATTCATTTACCGATCAAATCACCGGCATCACATCCGGCACGCCGGTGCACTATCAGGTCTCCTCTGAGCTTTTTACCGAACATGTGGTACCATCTCCGGTTCGTACAGTCACATGGATCAACGGCAGTGCAGTCACCGGCATCTTCCCTAACCCAACCAACAACGGATCTTTCTCTGTTGTCTGGAATGCAGATATCAATGAAAAAATGGAACTGGAAGTGACTGACGTAACCGGCAGGTCCATCTACAGATCAACTACACCTTCAACCGGTTGGCATAACGTCACTAAAATAAGCACATCAATTTCTACTTCCGGGGTATATATCATACGCATGAGCATAGCCGGAGAAAGACACACCGCTCGTCTTGTAATTGATTGATGACCTTCAAATAGTATTTACCTTTGCACAGCAGCAATTTGTTATGACATTCTATAAATACCACGGCACGGGCAACGATTTTATACTTTTCGACAACAGAGAAAACAAGTACTCTTTTACCCGCGAACAGATTGCACGCATGTGTCACCGACGCTTTGGAATAGGCGCTGACGGACTTATGCTGCTGGAAACTGAATTCGATTATGATTTCAGAATGGTGTACTACAACTCTGATGGTGGAGAAAGCACCATGTGTGGCAACGGTGGACGGTGCATGGTAGCATTTGCTAAAAGGCTGGGAATTATTGAAAGCAATGCCAAGTTCATCGCAATCGATGGTCCTCATTTCGCCACTATCTCGTCAGAAGGCATTGTTAGCCTTCAAATGCAGGACGTTACCGGCATGGACATTCATAACGGTTACACACTGCTGAACACAGGATCCCCCCACTACGTAAAATGGGTAAGAAACACTGACGATATTGATGTATTTACCGAAGGAAGAACAATTCGCCAGTTACCTGAATTTGCACCGGGAGGCATTAATGTGAACTTCACCCAGGTCATCGGTGACAGCCTGTCGGTTCGCACCTACGAGCGTGGAGTGGAAGAGGAGACTATGAGTTGTGGCACAGGAGTCACAGCCGCCGCAATCGCAGCAACTTGCAGCCTCACCGGCAATTTCAATACATCCATCCAAACACCGGGCGGCTCTTTATCGGTTTCATTCACCAAAGATTCTGCCCACTCTGCAAAGAATGTGATCCTTACCGGACCGGCCACTTTCGTTTTCGAAGGAACTATATATGAAATATGATTACTTCATCGTTGGTCAGGGCCTTTGCGGCACGCTACTGGCCAGGCAGTTAATAAACGCAGGCAAAGGGGTTTTGGTAGTTGACGATGGCAAACCCGACGCGTCCAGCCGCGTCGCCGGAGGGCTGGTCAACCCAGTGACGGGTAAAAGAATGGTGCGTTCATGGATGATAGATCAATTACTCCCGGCAGCGATCGAAGAATATACCGCAATAGGTAACGAGATCGGAGAGCAAGTAGTCACTGTCACAGATATTATCGACTGCTATACCTCTTCTGACGATAAATTGCTTTTTTACGAACGAGCATCTGCGGACAATGAATTCCTTTCGGCATACGACCTATCTGGAACGTTCAGCAATTACTTTCACCTACCGTTTGGAACAGGGCAGATAAATCCTGCTCTACACGTAAAGATTGACACCATACTAAACTATTGGCGCGACCGGCTACATGCTTCCGGATTGCTCGCCAACACTTCGTTCAACCTTCAGGAATGTCACGTCGCACCCGAGTCGGTTACCTGGAACGGTGCCAAGGCGTCAGGTATCATCTTCTGCGATGGTCAGGCGGGCAACTCCAATCCTTACTTTCAAATGCTGCCTTGGTCCAAAGACAAAGGCGAGGTTTTGATCGCTTCCATTCCCACCCTTCCCGGCAACCATATTTACAGGCATGGACACATCAGCCTTGTGCCTTGGAACGATGGACTTTTCTGGGTAGGCGCATCTCACGACTGGAAATATGAAACAACCGCTCCAACCGATCGATTCCGCACTAACACGATTTCAGTTCTGGAAAAATGGCTGAAAGTGCCATTTGAGATCATTGACCACCGTTCGTCAGTAAGACCCGCCAATTTCGACCGAAAACCATTTGTTGGTTTTCATCCGCAAGCCCACAATGTCGGCATCTTCAATGGCATGGGTGGCAAAGGGTTCTCAATGGCCCCATATTTTGCGAGGCAATTTTCCGCGCACATTACTACTGGCGAACCAATTCTGGCCGATGTGAGCATTGATAGATATAAAAAGATACTCAGCCGCTAGATCACTTTGAATGCACGGTCACATAATTTTCTATCGGCAGACGTTTAGCGATAGAACGAGCAAGAGTCATTTCGTCGGCATACTCCAGTTCACCGCCAAACGCTATACCACGGGCTATAGTCGTTATGTTCACTTCAGATCCTGCCAGCTGCTTGGCTATATAATATACAGTGGTGTCGCCCTCTATCGTTGGGCTGAGTGCCATGATCAATTCAGTCACGCCCTCCTCTCTTACGCGTTGCTGCAGCGTGGTGATGTTGAGCTGCTCAGGACCAATTCCGTCAAGTGGAGAAAGTATCCCGCCCAACACATGATACAAACCGCTATATTGTTGTGTGCTCTCTATCGCAATTACATCACGGATATTCTCTACTATGCACACCTGACTCCTGTTACGCCCCGGATTGGCACATATATCGCACTTGTCTCCATCCGAAACATTGTGGCAGACGGAGCAGAACTGAATGCCATGCCGCATTTTCGAGATAGCAGTGGTAAACCCATCCACCTCGTTCTTTTCCATCTTTAATAAATGTAAAACCATGCGCAAAGCAGTCTTCTTCCCGATGCCGGGCAACCGCGAAAATTCCTGCACTGCATCCTCGATAAATTTAGAAGAGAAAATCATAGCACTTGCTGAACGATCTGTAAAAATACCCGTTTTACAACAATTACTTCTTTTAGGTTATCAACACAAAGTGGATGGCAGTTTCAAAATTCTTTTTGGCTCAGTTTTATGATTCGCATTGGCTATTCAGGTCGAATAAATTACTAACTTGCACGCAGTGAAGCAGGTACTCGCCTACATCTTTCTGATCATATTTTCTTTCCAATGCCTTCCTGTGAAGGCCATCGGGAAGGTTCTTGCAAAGAACCAGCTTAATGAAGAAGTGAAACAAGACTGTAATAGTGAAGATCTTGTTGACGATGATGACATTCTCCCAGACCTTTTCTGCGCTTCGAGTAATCAAGACATCCTGTCTGTTGTGAAAGATGGAGAGGATTTTCGTAACTATCATTCTCTTGAATGCCACCTCCCCAATTGGCATATAAAGGATATTCATTGCCCGCCTCCAAACTACTGATCAGTTTTTTAGACACCGTTCCTTGGAAACATGAACGGTGAATTTTAGTTTCCCGACAACTGATTTTTTCACACTCCGTGCGTTCCCGACGCGCTACAGAGTTTCAATACACATGACACATAAATCGTATTCTTTCAACCTGTTCAGGAAAGACTTCTTGGCTGGGCTCATAGTATTTCTTATAGCGTTGCCATTATGCCTCGGAATTGCGCAGGCATCTCACGCACCTTTATTCTCTGGCATTGTAGCCGGTATCGTAGGCGGCATTGTGGTGGGCACATTTAGTGGCTCACATCTTTCTGTCACAGGTCCCGCAGCAGGATTAACAGCCATCGTACTGGTGGCAATCACAGGCCTTGGCGACTTCAACACTTTCCTTTGCGCGGTAGTAATAGCCGGTGGCATCCAACTTGCACTGGGCTTTGCAAAAGCCGGTGGTATTGCAAATTATATCCCATCCAGTGTCATAGAAGGCATGTTGGCAGGTATCGGCATGACCATCATCATTAAACAGATACCCGATGCAGTTGGATTTGTGAACAATGCCGCGCAATTTATAGATGATGCAGACGACGGTTTCGTTGCCAACACTATCGACCTGGCTATGCATCATATACAGGAAGGCGCGTTGGTGATTTCGCTCATTGGTCTGGTTGTACTTATTGCATGGACCACCAAGCCTTTCAAAAAGGTACAGCTGATACCCGCAGGCCTGGTTGTAGTTGTGCTAGGCACGCTCATCAACCTCCTATTTGTCAACAAATTTCCGGTGTTAGGCCTCGACCCTATGCATCTGGTAAAGTTGCCGGTTGCCGGTTCCGCACCTGAGTTCTTTGGCCAGTTCAGTTTCCCCAACCTCAGAGGGTTCAGCAACCCGTTGGTGTGGCAAACAGGAATAGTGATAGCTATAGTCGCATCCATTGAAACGCTGCTTTGTATCGAAGCAACCGACAAACTCGATCCTATGAAACGCTACACATCAACAAACAGAGAGTTAAAAGCTCAGGGCATTGGAAATATGTTAATCGGACTACTCGGCGGGCTTCCCGTTACGTCAGTAATAGTCAGGTCGTCTGCCAACGTGAATGCCGGCGCTCAATCTAAGGCGTCTGCAATAATACACGGCGTTCTGTTATTGGTGTGTGCGGCGGCAATTCCATCGTTGCTTAATATGATACCGAAAGCATCTTTGGCGGCAATTCTCCTTTACACCGGCTACAAACTCTGTAAACCGTCGTCATTCGTCCACATGTGGAAAAGCGGCATCACTCAGTTTATTCCGTTTGCCACTACAGCACTGTGTGTAGTAGGGCTCGACCTGCTGAAGGGAGTTGGGATCGGATTGCTTATAAGTATTATTTATATCCTGAGGCAAAATGCCCGCATCTCTTTTTCACTGCACACTGAAGCAGCTAAAGACGGTGAAACAACCAAAATGGTCCTTGCTGAAGAAGTCTCCTTTTTGAACAAATCAAGCATCAAAAAGACGCTGCATCATCTCCCTGAGAACACAAGACTCATTGTTGACGCCGGCAAATCGCAATACATCGATTTTGATGTACTTGAAGTTATACGTGATTTCGCAGAAAACGCGGCATACGAAAAAGACATCTCCGTAAGTCTCGTTGGATTTAAAGACGCGTATGCTGTGCCCGCAAAACACTGATGCTCATGCGCAATTTTTTATTTTTTAACCAATTCAATCAAAAAACAAAATGGAAATTTCATATAAAAAACTTCTCAAAAACAACAAAGTGTGGGTAGCTGATATGACCCGCGAGGACCCTGACTATTTTAAAAAAATGGCGAAAGGTCAATCACCGGAATATCTTTGGATAGGTTGCTCCGATAGTCGCGTACCTGCCAATGAGGTTACAGGTACAAAACCAGGAGAGTTGTTCGTGCACCGAAATATTGCCAATATGGTGGTACACAACGACCTCAACTTGCTCAGTGTACTGGCATACGCAGTAGAGGTATTGAAAGTGAAACACATTATTGTCTGCGGACACTATGGTTGTGGCGGCGTTGAGGCAGCAATGAGCAACAGGCAGTATGGCCTTATCGACCATTGGCTGCGGAATATAAAAGAAGTATACAGGATCCATCAGGACGAACTGGATGACATAGACGACTACTCGCAACGCCTGCGCAGGTTTGTGGAACTAAATGTTGTTGAGCAGGTTCGGGATCTGAGTAAAACCCCGACCATTCAAAATGCATGGAGAAAGGGACAACAGCTATACATCCACGGCTGGGTCTACGATATTCATAACGGGCTCATTAACGATCTTGATGTTACATTTAAAAACGCCAACGAACTGCCCGAGGTATTCAAACTTGAGGCCAGCCATTAAAAAAATCAAGGGGGAGCATTCGCTCCCCCTTGATTTTTTTATCATTTATTAAACCTAAGCGTTTTCAGCAAATTCCAAAGTCGCACTCGGCAACTTCACATCAAAATCCTTCAGCGTTTTTGCAGGATCACCCTGCATGTGAAGTTTATCTTGCGCTACCAATTCCCGCAAACGCCATCCAAGATATAGGTCACCAGTGGGAATATTGAATTTAGTCAATGCCTGATTAACGATCTTTGATGCCTTCTGGAACTGCTGAGAGCAAAAACTAATCAGGTGAGCATCATATAGATCGTCACCCTTCTGCCCTATCCTTTTCCCGCTCTCAAGTGTTCGCACGCCTGCATTACCTTCAGTTAGTTTTCGCCATTCTTCTTCGTCTGTTTCCACCTCTGCATAGCTTACCGCACGGGCCAGTCGGCGCGCCTTCACCAGTTCTTTAGGCTCCAGCTCGCTGATATTCTTCGGGTAAAACACCTTCCCGTTTGTATCCAAAAACGGCAAACCTGCAATGTTCACTACAGAGAAACGTCCCGGATATTTCCCAAAGTACTTTGTTAACCAAAGCCAGGTACATATATCTGCCGGCCAAGGCGCAACCCACAACCATACTTTTAAACCCTCATCACCGGCCATAGCTGAGCTCACTTGCAAAATCCTTTCCGTGTCGTCCACCTGTACCGGGCTCTTGTCATTAGGTGCCACCAATTGCCAGAAGGCGCTTCTGAGCTCCGAGAATTTCTGACTTTCTTCTGTCTTTTTTAATGGACCAACATTCAAAAGATCGCGTATCACCACAATCTCTCCGGCCATTTCCGGCATAGCAGCTATTGCCTCTGCCAAGGGCGCTGCTGCCATGTCTCCCACAACAATATGATAGATCATTTTATAAGTTCTGTGCGAACAAAAATAGTCAAATAGCCCCGCTGCGGTGTCCATAACTACCTATTCGATTTGCACATGTGTTAATAAGTCGGGTATTCGACTCATTGCTGTTCTCTTTCATTGCCGAAACTAACGGTTTGACTGTTTTTTCAGTAATTTCACGGCCCGCAATGAACGCCGAGTACAAAAAGATAGTGCAGTCTGTTCGCATGAAACAGTTTGCTCCCGTATATCTGATAGACGGAGAGGAAACCTACTATCTTGATAAACTCACTGAACTCTTCGAAACAGCTATCCTCACCGAAGCCGAACGTGATTTTAACCTGACTATCCTTTATGGCAAAGACGCACAGTGGAATGACGTTTTAGGTGCCTGTCGCCGGTTCCCGATGTTTGCCGAGAAACAGGTTGTGATACTTAAAGACGCCGGCAGCCTTCGCGGAAGTGATGATGAGAAAGGATTGAACTCGCTACTCAGTTACGTTGAAAAACCATCACCTGCAACTATCTTCCTGATTGAACACCCGTTTAAGAAGGCAGACACCAAGACGAAGTTTGTTAAACGTGTGAAGGAGAAAGGGGTGCATTTCACATCTGAAAAGATAAAAGATGATAGTCTTCCGTCTTGGATCGAGGAATTTGGCCGTGAGTCTGGCTTCATTATCGAACGACCGGAAGCAGAGATACTTGCCTCTTACCTCGGTGCTGACCTTCAAAAGATCTCCAATGAGATAGAGAAGATACGCATCAATGTCCCCAATGAACCGAAACTCACAAGAGATCTCATCCAGAAGTACATAGGAATTAGCAAAGAATACAACATTTTCGATTTCCCCAATGCGCTTACAGCCCACAATCCCGAGAAGTTGTACAATATGCTCACCTACTTCCTTGCAAACCCAAAGGCTGCGCCAATGCCACTATTGGTAGGTACACTGTTCACGCACTTCAACCGCATGTACATGGCACATTTTGTCCAGGGACGGAGTGACAAAGAAGTTGCAGCAGCACTCGGAATGTCTCCCTGGTTTGTGAAAGACGTACTGGCAGCCATTCCCCATTGGCCATTACCGCGGGTCGAACGCGCACTCATGCTCCTTGGCACATATAGCGGCAAGGCCGTAGGTATCAATAATACAGCCAACGACAAAGATCTGCTAAAGGAGATGGTCGGTCATATTCTGGAGTAAAATAGCGCAAGCCTCTTCGTATCCTTTGCAACATTCTATGATAGGCAATAAATGCCCCATGAAACACCTTTCGTCACTTTGATAGCAAACTTTTTGTAGCTTTATCATAGAACCAATTTATTATCGAAAACTGAACGTATGGATACCCCGCTCCACTTTATTATTGTTGACGATGACAAAGTTCATAATCAGATATGCACTTTCGCCATAAGACAGCACAATGCGTCATCAAAGGTTACCAGCTTCAGCGAACCCGTAAATGCGTTGGAATATATTAGGACCACATTTACAGGAAACGAAGACCATCCTACAATTTTGCTGTTGGATCTCAATATGCCGATAATGGACGGCTGGCAGTTTTTGGAAGAACTTAAAAACTGCGAGTGCAATATTCGGGCAAAACTCGATGTGTATATTCTGACCTCCTCCATTGACGAAAGAGACAGACAACGCGCCCGACTTGACCCTACAATAAATGGTTTTCTTGAAAAACCTCTATCGCCCTATCAGCTTAGCACCATGAATTTGGTACAACGCATCAAACATGCAAACAATGATGCACAGGCCGGTGGAAACCGGCACTTTTCATACGAAATAGACGACGAGCACCGCGCCCTGCTCGAGCAGATTGCTCCGCACTTTGCACTGAATGAAGTATGCAACGTCCGTAATGTTCTCCGGGATATACGCAGCAAAATGAAAGGCATGTCGCAAAATTTGCAGGTGAACTTGCTTGCTGAGCAGATAAGCGCATTCCTCATTGCAAATGGTTTTGCCTACAATCTGAGTGGCGATCCATTGATAAATGCTCGGGGAATGGACCTCAAAGCAGCAGGAACACTCAACAACTACATAAGGCAGGAACGGAACATATAACCTCAAATTGCTGGCGACGTACTTTCTGCATTTGCCTTTAAGTGGAGTAATGTTTTACTGCCAAGTGCTCAGTGCTTCTTCTTCTCAGCCTTCAGTAGTTTGTCTATGCCGGGCGAACTCGTAACGAAACGGAACGTACCAAAGTAGCCGGTTGAGTCGAAAGCAAAACTCAATGTCTTACTTCCCGCCACAGAGAATTTTGTTTTGAATACGGCCAAACCCGGGTTAGGGTCTTCTTTGTCTATTCCGAAAAACCCAAATGATTGGATCTTTCCATATTCCCGGTGAAGTTCAATGAGCGACTGCTTACTCCATGCGTCGTTCAACCACTTTACCATGTCCTTATCATAATACCACATAGCTTTTATGCTGTCGCCCTGCATGGCATTATAGTAAGACACAAACTTTCCCATCACGCTATCATAAACATGCCGCGACTGTGAAAACCCGACAAATGGAATAAAGACAAGAACAATGAGCATTTTCTTCATAACGCGAATATAATATTAATCATGCTATTATATAAATTATACATCAGGTTACTGTTCTTTGATATATCCCCCCATTTCTAACCCTTATTAAATGTGACCGATCGTCACTACATTTGTAAGCTTAAAATCAACAATTAATGAAAAAACTTTTCCTGCTTTTTGCAGCAGTTTTCACACTGCAGGGGGTAAAAGCCGACGAGGGCATGTGGATTCCGATGCTCATTGGTAAGAACTATGATGAGATGCAACGCCTCGGTCTGCGCCTTACCAAAGACGATCTGTACAACATCAACAACAGCAGTCTTAAAGATGCCATCCTCCAGTTTGGCGGAGGCTGCACCGCCGAAATGGTGTCTGACAAGGGCCTCTTACTGACCAACCACCACTGCGGATACGACGCTATCGCAACATTGAGTACCGTAGATCGCAACCTGCTCGACAACGGCTTCTGGGCAAAAAGCATGGACGAAGAACTACCTGCAAAGGGGGTTACTGCACTGTTCCTGCAACGCATGGAAGACGTTACGGACGAGGTAATGCAGGCAATCGGCGGTGCAACCGGCGAAGAATACAACAAGAAATTTGAGGCAATCGCCAAGAAGATCGAAGAAAAAAATACCGACGGTGGTAAATTGGTCGCAAACGTGAAGTCATATTTCAACGGCAACCAGTTCTTCCTGCTGATCTACAAACGCTACACCGACGTTCGTCTGGTGGGCACTCCTCCAAAATCACTGGGTAAGTACGGTGGCGATACCGACAACTGGATGTGGCCACGTCACACTGCAGACTTCTCAATGTTCCGCGTATATGCCGACGAGAACAATCAGCCACGCGCATACAATGCTGCAAACGTACCTTTCCGTCCTAAAAAGTACCTGACAGTATCTGCAAAAGGTGTGAACGAAGGCGACTACGCAATGATAATGGGTTATCCCGGCCGCACCAACCGTTACGAAGTATCTTATGGGGTTGATCTGGCTGTTAACGTAACCAACCCATCTATCGTTGATTGCCGCGACCTGCGTCTGGCTATTATGAAGCGCCACATGGACAAAGACAAGAAGGTCTATCTCCAGCTCACTTCTTCTTACTCTCGCATTGCCAACTACTGGAAATATTTCATCGGACAGACAGAACAACTGAAACGTTTGGACGTGGTGAACCAGAAGAAAGCAGGTGAAGAGAAATTCATGGATTGGCAGCGTAAAAACGGCAAAGATGCAGGCCTCATGAACGAGTTCGGCAAGATCTACGCTGATTATACTCCTTACGCTAAACATGCAGTTTACTACAGCGAAGGCTTCCGTGCTCCTGCACTCACTCGCATGGCTGCAAGTCTGAAGCCATTGTATGACGCATACGAAAGGCACAGTGGCAAACTGGAAGATGACACACTGAAAAAGTATGTCAACATTGCCAAAAACGCTTACGGTGTGCTGGTTAAAGAATACGAAGCAGGTACCGACAAAGAACTGTTCGCTGAAATGACCCGCCTGTACTACCTGAATGATCCTAAGAACCAGCATCCTGCTATCTACAGCAGCATCCTTGGCGGTTCTGACGGTAAGAGCAAAACTCCTTATATTACTTACACCTCTACAGTGTACAGTCACACTTTCCTTACAGACAGCAATAAATTCAACGCATTCTGCAAAGCACCGTCTTTTGCAAAACTGAAAAATGATGCTGCATTCAAGTACGCATACAGCTTCATTTCGAACTACAGCAAAAACTACCAGGGCAAAGTCGAAAACTTCAGCAACAAAAAAGCTGATCTTTCACGCGAATACGTAGCACAATTGATGCAGATGAACAAGGGTAAGAAACTCTACCCTGACGCAAACTCAACAATGCGTATCACCTACGGTACAGTTAAGAGCTACGAAAAAGTGGACGGCGTTCAATACAACTACTACACTACCCTCGATGGTCTGATGGCAAAATACAAACCAAATGATGAAGATTTCGACGTTCCTTCTGATCTGGTGAAGTTGTACAAAAACAAAGATTATGGCAAATATGCCGACGAAGACGGAACCCTCCACACATGTTTCATCACCAACAACGACATTACAGGCGGTAACTCCGGAAGCCCTTGTATGAACGCCAAAGGTGAGCTGATCGGTACTGCGTTCGACGGTAACTGGGAAGCAATGAGCGGAGATATCGCGTTCGATAAAAATTATAAGCGTACCATCGTTTGTGACATCCGTTTCGTTCTTTTCCTCATCGACAAACTCGGTGGCGCTAAAAACGTGATCAAAGAAATGGACATCCGTTACTAATTCGGATATCTCCAACTTAATTAAACGAAAGCGGCGGGAAAAACCCGCCGCTTTCGTTTTTATATAACAGGAAATTCGCCCTTTTGCTGTTCCCTGCCAATACAGTATTTTGCAGCTATGTATTCAGCGCAGGACGAACGCCGCCTTTTTGACAAGGCCAAATACCTAATCGACAATAACGAAAATGATGACAGAACCACCGCCGAGCAGTTGCGGGCGGTTATCGTTTATGCCGATTGGAAATACTACGTTCAGAACGAACCGACTCTTGCCGACATAGAGTATGATACGCTGTTTGCCAAACTGAAACAGATTGAAGCCCGGCATCCTGAACTCATTACGCCCGACTCCCCTACCCATCGTGTAGCAATGGGACTTAGCGAGCGCTTCCCGGCCGTTAGCCATCTGGTACCTATGCTGAGCCTGGACAACACCTATAATGCTGCTGACCTTACCGATTGGGATCGCCGCTGCCGTGAACTGGCGGGCACCGATAATATCACCTACTGCATCGAACCCAAATACGACGGCGCAAGTGTTTCTATAATATATGAGAACGACCTGCTGACAAGAGGTGCCACACGTGGCGATGGCGTAATGGGTGAAGACGTGACAGTAAATGTGAAGCAGATCAGATCGATACCCCTTTCAGCGAAACTGAAAGAATTCGGGATACGTCAAATGGAGATACGAGGCGAGATAGTCATTCACAAAAAGGTGTTTGAAGAATACAACAAACAACGCATTGCCGACGGACTTGCACCTTTGGCCAACCCACGGAACGCCGCATCAGGCACCCTGCGAATCCTCGATCCGGCAGAGGTGCGCAAGCGCGGATTAAATGCCATACTCTACCACATCAGCGACTATACACTTGAACAAGGCGCAGAGCGTCCCGAGGCACTTGGCACCCATTTCGGATCACTGACCTGGCTCTATGACCTTGGCTTCCCCTCTCCTGCAAAGGAAATGAAGGTTTGCAATTCTATCGCCGAGGTCATAGAATATTGCGCCGATTTTGAAGGTCGCCGCGATGACCTTCCCTTTGAAGTAGATGGCCTCGTTATCAAGGTCAACGACTTTGCCCTGCAAGACCGAATGGGAATGACGTCCCACCACCCTCGTTGGGCGGTAGCATATAAATTCAAGGCCCGTCAGGCAACTAGCAAGCTCAGGAGAGTGGAATTTCAGGTGGGTCGCGTGGGTACCATAACCCCTGTAGCCAAGATAGACCCGGTGCATATTGGTGGGGTAACCGTCTCTTCAATATCCCTGTTCAACGAAGACGTGATACGCGAGAAAGATGTGCGCATCGGAGATACCGTGCTTGTCGAGCGTGCAGGCGATGTGATCCCATACATTGTAAAACCACTTTCCGAACTGCGCGATGGCACAGAGGAACCTATTGTGTACCCCACAACATGCCCGGCATGCGCCAGCCAACTCGAGAAACTACCCGAAGAAGCCGCCTGGCGATGCATCAACATAAGCTGTCCGGTACAGGTGGCAGAAAGGATCATTCATTTTGCATCAAAAGACGCGATGGACATCAGGAGTCTGGGCAACGCGAACGTTCAGAAATTCCATGATCTGGGTCTTCTCCCCGACATACCGGGCATTTATCACATCAACTGGGACAAGGTAAGGACGCTGGAGGGTTTCGGAGAAAAATCAGTTACTAACCTGCAACAGGCAATAGAAAACTCAAAGAAACAGCCACTTTATCGGGTCATCTTCGGACTCGGCATCCGTCATGTAGGTGAAACTACCGCAAAAACGCTGGCATCTGCGGTCGGGCATTTAACCGATTTCTATGAATGGGATGTTGAAAAATTGACCACCCTCCAGGACATTGGCCCGAAAGTCGCCACTTCGGTTGCTGACTTTTTTGCCCGTACCGAAAACCGCCGCATGATCGATATGCTGGCAGAAGCGGGTGTCAATCTCGCGAACGACCATAAAAACCAAGCTCCTGCCGACGGTGCCCTCTCAGGAAAGACCTTCCTGTTCACCGGCACACTCAGCCGTTTCAAACGAAGCGATGCAGAAACGATGGTAGAAGAGAAAGGTGGTGCAATATTGGGTGGAGTCAGCAGTAAACTCAACTACCTTGTGGTGGGCGCCGATGCGGGTTCCAAGCTGGAAAAAGCTAAGAAACTGGGCACGATAAACATCCTCACCGAGGACGAATTTATGACCCTCATTCAGGGCTGATCAGCCTTTAATTTAGTCTGACGGCAAAAGAAGAGCATTTCCGCTCTTCTTTTGTCATTTCCGCCCATTTATGGTCGCATTATAACAATTGTTTGTGCTATCGTCTTAGTATCTTTGCAAGCTTAAAACTTACATTATGCCCGGAACAGAACTTTTCGGATCTGAAGAACGCAAAGAAATCAACGATGTACTGGAAACAGGCATCCTTTTTCGTTATAACCATGACCAGCAACGTAACAACGTCTGGAAAGCCCGCGATTTTGAGGCCGAGGTGAAAAAAATCACCGGCGCAAAATACGCTCATGCGGTTGCCAACGGAACTGCCGGCATTGCTACTGCACTGGCCGCATCAGGCATTGGTACAGGCGACGAGGTAATCGTTCCGCCATTCACTTACATTGCAACCATCGAAGCCGTATTTTTCCTTGGTGCCATTCCCGTTTTTGCTGAGGTGGACGAAACTCTTTGCCTGAGTGCCGAAGGTATCAAAGCAGCGCTCACGCCAAAGACCAAGGCCGTTTGCCTCGTTCACATGTGCGGTGGTATGGCCGAAATGGACAGCATCATGCAGGTGGTGAAAGAAAACAACCTGATACTCGTGGAAGATGCCGGACAAGCGTTTGCCGCGTCCTACAAAGGAACAAGCACCGGTCTCTTCGGACAGGCTGGAAGCTATTCGTTCGACTTCTTTAAAATTGCTACTGCCGGCGAAGGTGGTGTACTCGTTACAAACGACGAGGCTACTTACAAACTCGCTGATTCATACGCCGATCACGGTCACGACCATATTGGCAACAACCGCGGCATGGAACAGCATCCTATCCTTGGCTTCAACTACCGCATCAGTGAGTTGCATGCCGCTGTAGGTGTTGCCCAGACACGAAAAGTGCCGCACATCCGCGAGGTGAACCGCAAATACAAAACAATGCTCACCGAGATCCTGTCACAGACAGAAGGTATCTCATTCGCTACCATCGCCGACCCTGATGGCGACTCAGCGACATTCCTCAACATTCTGATGCCCGACACCGAAACTGCCGGTCGCACTGTTGCCGAGTTCAATAAAGCAGGTGTTACGGGTTTCAATTACTGGTTCACCAACATGTACCACTTCATCAACCAGTGGGATCACATCAAAGGTCTTAAGACCGCTTCCAAACTCCCGGCCCAACTGTTGGGTACGCCACAAGACTACAACAACCTACACCTTCCTAAATCCCAGGAGGTGATTGGCAGGCTCATTTCTTTTGGCATACGCTGCACCTGGACTGAAGATGAGGTGAAAGCGCTGGCAAACAAAATAGCTGCTTGTGCAAAAGCCGCTATGCCGGTTAACGCCTAAAAGAACCTGGAACCAGTTTTTTCATTTTCGAACACACAATATGTTCAAGAATTTCAAAAATATTGATAAGGTCGTTTTTGGCAGGGGCAGCTTCTCTATGCTGGAGAGCATCCTGGAAGAAAAACGTAATGAGAATGGTAAGTTCTTTCTATACGTTATCGACAATTTCTTCAATGGAAAAGAACTCGAACAGCGCATTCCGGCAAAACCGGGCGACATTGTCCGCTTTATAGACGTTGACCCGCACGAACCCACAACCGACCAGATTGACCAGCTTCGCGACGAAGTACTTCGCGACCACGGTCTGCCGGCCGGTGTCATTGGCATCGGTGGCGGCAGCATCATGGACATTGCCAAAGCAGTGTCGCTCATGTTCACCAACGAAGGATCCTCAACTCTGTACCAGGGACTGAACCTTATTAAGAAACCCGGTATCTACCACCTTGGCGTCCCCACCATTTCGGGTACCGGTGCCGAAGTTTCCATGACGGCCGTTCTTACAGGTCCGGAAAAGAAACTGGGTCTCAAATGTGAATGGACCATCTTCAACCAGGTGATATTGGATAGTGAACTAACTGCTACTGTCCCTGTTGATAAATGGTTGTACACTGGCATGGACACATATATTCATTGTATCGAATCTGAAATGGGTACCCTGAATAACGCTTACAGCCACGCCTATGCCGAGCAGGCATTGAAATTGTGCAGGGAAATATACCTCGGACCAAACGCCGGTCAGAACCCTGAAAACGATGATAAGTTAATGGTTGCCAGCATGATGGGTGGACTTAGCTTAACTTATTCTGAAGTCGGAGTCTGCCATGCACTCTCCTACGGATTGTCTAAGATCCTCGGTGAAAAACACTGCTATGCCAACTGCATAGCCTTCCAGCATCTGGAAGACTACTATGGCGAAGGGGTTCGTGAACTGAAACAAATGCTCGTTCAGCACAACGTCACGCTACCGACGGGACTCAGCATAAGCTGGACAAACGAACAGATCACCGCAATGGCGCACGTAGCTTACAACCTGCCGCACATGTGGAATCACGCTATCGGGCCCGACTGGAAAGAAAAAGTCACGATCGGGACGATTGAAGATCTTTACCGAAGAATGTAATTTCACAAATAACTGAAATTCAATACAATAAAAACAACAACGAAACAATAAATTCAATTAAATGAGCGCAAAGAAAGTAATGGTCGGAGATATCCAATGTGGTGCAGATGATCTGTTCCTTATCTCTGGTCCGTGTGTGATAGAGGATGAAATGGTGATGATGAAAACAGCTGAAAAGCTGAAAGAGGTAAGTGCAAAAATGAACATCCCTGTCATTTATAAGTCGTCATTCCTTAAAGACAACAGGAGCAGCCTGAGTTATTATGACGGCCCGGGGCTGGATAAAGGCCTTGCTATCCTTGCGAAAGTGAAAGAACAATTTGGCTTCACACTGCTTACCGATATACATTACCCCGATCACGCTGCTCCGGTAGCTGAGGTATGTGACGTATTGCAGATACCTGCCTACCTATGTATGCAGTCTGGCCTCATGGTCGCCGCAGCAAAAACAGGCAAAGTGGTCAACATTAAGCATGGTCAGTTCCTTGCTCCCGACAATATGAAGCACCCCGTAAGTAAGTGTGTAGCTGCCGGCAACGACCAGATCATTCTTACTGAGCGTGGGTACACTATGGGCTACAACGATCTCGTTGTTGACCCACGTAGCTTCTATCACCTGTCTAATCTCGGCTACCCCGTAGTATTCGACATCACGCACTCTATCAGAAAATACGGTATACCAAGTGCTGATGCCAAGGGCGGTGCCCGAGAGTTCCTTCCTGTCCTTAGCCGTGCGGGTGTTGCATCTGGCGTAGATGGCATCTTTATCGAGACGCATCCGGAGCCTGAAAAAGCGCTTTGTGACGCAGCAAGCCAGCTAAGCGTGTACGCGCTCGAAGAGTTCCTGAAACCCCTCATAGAGATCCATGCTGTAACTAGAAAATACCGCAACGCTTAATAGCTGCCATATTGTTGGTCAAAAACTCAAATTCCCTAAACTCTCGAAAACAAACTATCTTACATCGCAATCGAAACACAAATAAAAAATGGAATTATATTTAGACTCAGCCAACCTTAAAGAGATTGAAGAAGGATTTAAGCTTGGTTTCCTTACCGGACTTACAACAACCCCCACATTCATGCAACGTGAGGGTATCACCGACATTGACGGTACGATCGTAAAACTCTCTAAGATTGTCCCTATCCTCCAGATCGAGGCATTGGGCAATACTGCTGAAGAAGTAGTTGCAGAAGCAGTTCGTCAATTGGAACTGGGCCTCGACCCGACAAAAACCGTGTTCAAGATACCGGTATCATTAGAGGGTCTCCGTGCGTGCCGCATGCTCCGCAACAAAGGTCTGTTGGTAAACGTCCACCTAGTGTACACTTTGCAACAGGCATACATGGCTATGCAGGCCGGCGCAACATACGTTTGTCCGCTGGTGGGTCGCCTTCAAGATCAGGGACATGACGCTATTGCGCTTGTTGAGCAGTGTGTGAAAGCCGTTGAAAAATATGGCTACAACACCAAGATCATGTTCAGCTCTGTCCGCAATTCTGAACATGTACGCAACGCCCTTACAGCTGGCGCACATACGATCACAGTGCCACTGAAGATCTTGAAATCGCTCACTGAGAACAACTTCACGACTGTTGGAACAGAGCAATTCCTTTCCGACACGCGTCTCATGACCGTACGCGTAAAAGACGCGATCAACAATATCAACCCGATCGTTAACGCCGAAAGCAACATGAAAGATGCCATCGTGAAGATGACTGAATACGGATTCGGTTGCATCACAGTTGTAAACAACAGCGGTGATGTAGTTGGCGTATTCACCGATGGCGATCTCCGCCGTTTGCTGCAGACAGGCGGTGAATCTATCCTGAGCAAAACTATCGGAAGCCTCGAATACAAAACGCCGATCAGTATAGATGTGAATGCATTGCTGAACGATGCTGCTGCGATATTCAATAAAATGAAAGTTGACACCATCCTGGCTACAGAGAACGGAAAACCTGTCGGCATGCTCGATATTCAGGACCTCAAGGCATACTAATTCAATTGAAGGAAGATATAATTGCAGGCCTGCCCGTACCACGGGCAGGCACTTCAATTTAAATGATAAACCGTCGGCACTTCATCTCAAAAAACCGAAAAGTTGAAGAACACCAATGCAGATAACATCCGAAACACGTTCAGCGGCACATTTGTGTCAGATGTATCGACCCTGAAACACAAACTGGAAGGTATCAATGCCTACATTTTTGACTGGGATGGGGTTTTCAACGACGGGTCAAAAGGTGGCGACGGCGCCAGCCTCTTCAACGAGGTCGACTCCATGGGCATCAACATGTTGCGGTACAATCACTACATCCGCAAGGGCAGCAACCCGCTCACCGGCATCATAACCGGCGAGAAAAACCCGGTCGCCTTCACGTTTTCCATGCGCGAACATTTCCATGCCGTGTATTATGGCATAAAGAACAAAAAAGACGCACTGCTGCATCTGTGCGCAGCACACGACATCCAACCATCTGAAGTAGCATATTTCTTCGACGACATCACCGACCTCGAAGTGGCATCCATGTGCGGAGTGCGCATCATGGTGGGGCGTTCCTGCAACCCTATGTTACTGCATTTAGCACGCGAAAAAGGTATGGCAGACTACATCACCGCAAACGATGGTAGCCACAACGCCATCAGAGAAGCAGTAGAACTGCTTAAGTCGGTTAGTGGCAAATACGAAGAGACCATTATGCAACGGGCCGTTTATGCCGACAACTACCGCGACTACCTTGCCAGCCGAAACATACCCATACCTGCATTCTATACAGTTATTGATTCAAAGATCACAGAACACATCCCCTCATGATAGCAGGAATTATACCGGCACGTTACGCGTCTTCCCGTTTTCCCGGCAAACCACTTGCCGACATTGGCGGAAAGAGTATGATACAACGAGTGTACGAACAGGTTTCAGGAAGTAAAAGCCTCGATACTATTGTCGTGGCCACCGACGATGAGCGAATCGCCTCCCACGTCGAAGCATTCGGCGGGAAAGCTGTAATGACCGGCGCCCACCACCCCAGCGGCACAGACCGGTGTTTCGACGCACTGCAGCAACTCGCCCCCGGCTACAAATATGTCATCAACATTCAGGGCGATGAACCTTTTATCGACCCGGCCCAAATAGATGAATTGGCTGCAGTACTGGCCGATGGCACTACAGAGATCGCCACTCAAATGATACCGGTGGCAAACAACGAAGAACTGTTCGACCGTGGTGAGGTTAAGATAGTCCTCAATACCCAAATGGAGGCGTTATACTTTAGTCGCATGGTCATACCATTCATCAAGGGCATCGACGAAAAAGAATGGCATCTGCACCACAAATACTTCCGCCATGTGGGCATGTATGCCTACCGTACCGACATACTCGAAAGGCTTACTGAACTGTCAGTATCGTCTCTCGAACAAGCCGAATCACTCGAACAACTCCGTTGGCTCGAGAACGGATACAAGATCAAATGCGTACCCACAACCTACGACAGCCATTGTGTTGACTCACCCGCGGACATAGAAAAAGTAATCAAAAGATTCCTGTAACCACATCATTGCCCGATATGAGAAAGCCTGTTGTTGTCTGCTTGTTGTTGCTCTCGTTTCAGTTCTCTGTAATGGCTCAGAACCATGCCCGCTTCAGCGATGTGAAGGCAGGAATGCATAGCCAAAGACTGGAGAATGAAGCGCTTTTCCTTGCCAACAAAAAGGCTTCCACCATCCGGTGCGGCGAAGTGTATCGCCGCGCGGTCATCGTTTCAGATGGCTGGGAGGAGGAACGGAACCAGGAAGGATTCATTACAGGACGCCACCTGCATATGGAACTGTACGGCGAATCCAAAGACGGACAATGTGGCATGAGTCACTGCGTCTTCCGCCAACGCCGGATGGGCGATGAAACTTTTGCCCCGAAAATGAGATTGGAAGAATTGGGTGCATTCTATACACTGGAATGCGAATGATCAAGCACTCTGCCCTTGCACGACCTTGCTTGCCTTTATTTCGTCAAGCACCATATTCCCTCTGAAGAACAAACCAAGCAGCGGAGAAGAATTATCGTTGATCAACGATAGCAATTCCTGCACGGCAAATATCCCCTTATTGGTCAGCAAATAAAACCGCACTGTTCCGGGCGGCGGATAACCCAGATCGGAAACGGGCACTCCCCTGTTCAGATAATCCTGCGCAACCTGCACGAACTCTGACGCCTGCTTTGCCACCTCAGGATCAGCTCCCGCCCCTGTAACAGTTGCGCCCGTGCTCAGCAACGCATTAGCACCTCCATTTATATACGCGATAAGAGACAGTACCGTACCACCCATATCCCAATCCATAACTACACCATACACCTTTGTTACCGACGCAGGTATCTGTAACCCCAATTGCTGCGCACTCACATGCAGCGCAGCCATACGTGCAGCCTCATAACTATCAGGCGCAGGAGCACTCACCTCCTGATTAGATGGAGATAATTTAGCCGGCTGCTTTTTCGCGTTAATAGACCGCCTCAAAAAGAAGATCAGAATACCTATCTGAAAAATAATGGCAATGATGTAAATAGAATCCATTTGAACGAACGAGTGTGCTCAAAGATAAAAGAATCAACCGGTAGAACAGGTTATTTTATATTGTTGCGATACATATAGTCACGCACCTCTTTAATGCCCGCATCAGCTGCCTTGCGCAACATGGCAGCACCTTTTTCCGTATCCTTGTCTATCCCCTGTCCCTCAAACAGCATAATACCCAGATTCCCTGCTGCATATACATCTCCCTGTGCTTCTGCAAGTCCGTAGTAATAGGCAGCAACCTTCAGATTTTTCTCAGTACCATATCCGTAATAGAACATTCTCCCCGCTCTGAACTGAGCTCCCTTATGACCTTTTTCTGCCGCTTTCAGATACAGTTCCAGCGCCTCTTTCTGATCTTGCTCTACAGCATCTCCCAGGCCTGTCTCGTGCATCTGCCCAAGAATGTATTGTGCCAGCGTATTGCCTGCCCGTGCGGCGCTATGAAATAATTCCGCGGCTATCTTATAGTCCTTCTTGATACCCCCCAATCCGAAATAATAATACCTGCCCAGATTGAACCTCCCCATCGGGTCGTCGTTGAACGATGCGCGCTGATACCAGCGCAACGCCTCAGGAGTATCAATTCTGATACTGCCCATCCCGTGTTCATAGATCCACCCCAGTTGCCCCTGCGCCTGAGCATAGTTTGCCTCAGCCGCCATCAAATACCACCGCAGTGCTGCAGTATCGCTTCTCGCCACACCATACCCACGCTCATACATCCGAGCCAGATTGTAGTATGCCGGTGTGTATTTCCCCTCCGCCGATTTCATATACCATTTCACCGCCGCCACATGATCTGAGTCCACACCCTTGCCATACTCATACATCACCCCTACGCCACATTGAGCACGGGCATAATCTTGTTTAGCACTCTTCCTGTACCATTTCAGTGCGGCCGCTTCATCTTTCGCCCCACCATAACCATTCTCCAGCATGAACGCCAAATTGCATTGGGCAGTTGCGTTTCCTTGCTTTGCCGATTTCGTATACCACATCACAGCAGTACTGTCTCCGGCAGGGGTGCCCACCTGCCTCCGGTATATCTCGCCCATTTCCAGTTGTGCGTCAGCATCCCCGGCTTCAGCTTGCACCTTCGCACGCTCAAAAGCCGTCTGGGCTTCTGTTGCCGACGGAACAATCATACTTAGTACCAGCACTAACAATTGCATGGTGCGCATACTCATCATAATCCAATGGGTTGATTCCTAAAATTAAGACATCGAATTAAGAGAAATGGTTAAACTTTTCCCGAATGTGCAATAAAAACAACCCGGCAATGAGTACTTTGCAGTAACAAATCTTAATAATATGGCAAACAAGATCGTAAAATGGACCGGCATAGGGCTCCTCTTATCACTTGCAGCAATACAATTGTACCGGCCTGAAAAGAATATTTCCGAGTCAACTCCCGCGTCTGATATCGTTACAGCTTTTCAGGTACCTGAAGCTGTTGCATCTGTGCTGCACCGGGCATGCTACGACTGCCATAGCAACAACACGAAATACCCGTGGTACAACAACATTCAACCCGTGGGCATTTGGCTTGCCGACCACGTAAAAGAAGGAAAAGAGGAACTAAACTTCTCTGAATTTGGCACATTCACACCAAAGAGAAAACTCAAAAAACTAAAAGAGATAGTAGAAGAGGTGGAAGAAGGCGAAATGCCGTTAGAGAGTTATTCGTTTGTCCATGGAGAAGCAAAGCTCACTGCCGAAGAAAAAGCAATGCTGATAAACTGGGCCAAGGGACTTTCGCAAAAGATTCAAATGACAGAGGGAGCACCTCAGATGTAATACAAACAGATCGCAAAAAAAGCGGGAACATGACTCATGTTCCCGATTAATTATTAGTATCAGAATTGATTATTTAGCAGCTGCTTCCTGCTGTGCCGCATTCACAACGCCCATCACTTGTTTGTAGTCTTTCCAGTTAGTACCTGGATTAGCCTGACGCTGAGATGGCGACACTACTACCATCCTGAAGGTCACAGAACCGGGGAAACCAGGGTCAGACCCATCAGAGTTCTGAACATAGATGGAGAACCCGTTGTCGAAGAAGTTATAAACGGTAGATGTTTTTCCGTTTATATCCGGCAGTGGCGACCATTCCGGACCGCTGCTGGTTGCATAACTTTTGAATACAGATACGATACCTCGGTCCACAACCGCAGGAGTGATGTCCGAACTCGTGAAGTTTGCATAATAAGTATTACCTGTTTTAGACCAACTGCTTACCGTGAACGGATCAGAGCCGATAACATTTGCGTTACCCTGCGGCCCTGTAGGCCCCTGTGGTCCCTGCGGTCCGGGAGGGCCGGTTTTAGTACATCCGGTAAAAATAAACGTGCTGGCAGCAAGCAACATTACAAGTAGTTTCTTCATTTCAAATGTCTTTATCCGTTGGGTTCAGTACGGTGTTAGGAAAATAGCGCAAAACCCCGGCAGATTGCCTACGCTACCATACAAAACCAAAAATAGTGCCATTTCCCCTATCCAAGTATGTTAAAATATAGATAATGACATCATTTTTTGCTCGCTATGTCATTTGGCTGTAGGCAGGTTGCGTTTATGAATTTAACTTTGACCCGTTCATATATCCTGATCATTGGTGCGCAACATCATTTTTACATCCCTGCTGGTTTTGGCTACTTGCTTCTCGTCTGAGGCACAAGTAACAGCGTCTACAGACACCTCCACTCGGATCAAACCGGCAAAATGGCAACCCAATGCAAAAAAAGCCGGCCTCTACGCCGCTTTGATACCGGGCCTTGGACAGATATACAACCGCCAGTACTGGAAGCTCCCTATAGTCTATGGTGGACTTGGCGCTGCAGGCTATTTCGTTTACAAGAATAGTACCGATTATACCAAACTGCGCAAAGCATATGTGGGGCGAATTGGTGCCGCGGCAAGCCATACCACCCCCACCGACGAATACGTAGGCATTTACAGTACCGATCAGCTGCAGCAGCTCCAGGCCGATCAGAATCGCGTACTGAACATGACCGTGATTTACACGAGCCTCGCTTTTGCGGTACAAGTACTCGATGCGGTCACATCGGCACACTTGCGCAACTTCGATATCTCTCGCGACATTTCCATGCAGGTGAAACCTGTCCCCACTCCCTTTGGGGCTGGCATAGGCCTCGCCATGACTTTCTGATCCTCCATTTATCAGCAATGTAGATAACTACATTGTTTTTTCCTTTGCCTTTTCATGCCCCCGACTGGCTATCTTTGCCCGCAAATTTCCAGCAATTGAATTCAAGGATCCGGGTTGGTGCAGTAAGTTACCTCAACACAAAGCCACTACTTTACGGCATCGAACATAGCGACATTATCAACCAGATCGATCTCACGAGTGAATACCCGTCGAAGGTAGCTGAACAACTCAAGTCGGGAGACCTCGACATGGCGCTCATTCCGGTTGCAGCGATACCCGGCATCCCGGGTGCCAACATCGTGAGCAACTATGGCATAGCGTCGCACGGCAATGTGGTGTCCGTGGCTATCTTCAGCCAGGTACCGATGGAGGAAATAACCACAGTTTACCTCGACTATCAATCACGAACATCAGTGCGATTGGCGCAGTTACTACTGGAGAGACACTGGAAAAAGACAGTAACGTTCAAACCTGCTACCGAGCACTATATCGATTATATCAACGGTACAAGCGCGGGAGTCATTATCGGAGACAGGGCATTGCAGCAACTGCACAATTTCGAATACGTGTACGATCTGTCGGCTGCCTGGAAAGCACATACCGGACTCGATTTCGTTTTTGCGGCTTGGGTCGCTAACAAGCCACTGCCCGATACGTTCAAAACGGCATTTGACACGGCAAACGCAGAAGGTTTGCAGCACATCGACACAGTTATTGAACAGAATCACTTCCCATGGTACGACCTGGACACCTACTATCGCGAGAATATACAGTACCTGCTCGATGACAACAAAAAGAAGGGAATGGAACTATTCCTCAACCTCATACGTTCATAAATTTGTATTTTTAGGTACGCCTAGGCTAAATACCGCTCTCAATTTTGGCACACAACTACACATATATCCCATATAAAGAGACCGGCTGCTTCTCAAAACTGGCGTCCGACTACACTTCAGACCATACCCTGCTCAGTCAGTTCTATCAATTTTCACCAACCGCTGAAGGAGTTGAAAAAGCGATCGCAGAGCGTAGAAACTTCCCCACTAACCGGTCCGTTCTGGTCGAAACGCTTACCCGCCAATATGGTGATCTCGAAACAAAAGACGCGGTCAAAACGAACATACAGCACCTGCTCAACGAAAATACATTTACAGTTACAACGGCCCATCAACCCAATCTGATGACCGGCTACCTGTATTTTATTTATAAGATCCTGCACGCCATCAAACTGGCCGAACAACTGGATCGTACTTATCCCGACAAGAAATTCGTGCCTGTTTACTACATGGGCAGCGAGGACAACGATCTGGAAGAGCTGGGTACCTTCAAATTTCGTGGCGACCACTACACCTGGGACGGCGGCGGGCAAAAAGGCGCAGTAGGCCGTATGAGCACTGCTTCCTTAAAGCCTCTCCTGCAGCAACTCTCTCGTTATTGGGGTCCTCCCGGAGCCGATGCGGAGGCGTTGCAAAAGCTTATCACAACCGCCTACCAGAAACATGCCACTATGGGTAGCGCTACCCGGTATCTGGTCAATGAAATATTCGGTAAATATGGTCTTGTTATTATCGACCCCGATGATGCTACTTTGAAGCGTACGTATATTCCTGTTATGGAAGACGAGCTCCTAAACAGCCCCAGCATTGCCCTGGCGCAGACACAGACAGCCTTGTTGGAAAAAGACCACAAGTCACAGCTATTCCCACGCCACATTAATCTGTTCTACCTCCGCGATGGCCTTCGCGAACGTATAGAACGGCATGAAGACACATGGGTAGTATTGAACACCGAATACACCTTCTCTCGGGAATCTCTGCTTACCGAGCTGTATGAACACCCCGAACGATTTAGCCCAAATGTGGTCTTGCGTCCTGCCTTTCAGTGTACCATCCTACCAGATGTAGTATTTATCGGCGGTGGCGCTGAGGTAGCTTATTGGCTTCAACTAAAGACAGTATTCAGCCATCATAACGTCTTCTACCCTGCTATCCTCTTGCGCCAGTCCGTTCTCTGGCTTTCCACACAGCAGTCAGACCTCAGAAAAAAAACGGGGCTGTCGATTGCTGAAATGTTCCGCTCAAAATACGACCTCATCAACGACTATATCGCTGCACATAGCGACAAGGATTGGCATACATCAAAAGAGTCCGCAGACATCACAAAATTGATGGAGCAACTCGAGGAAAGAGCGGCAACTATCGATGCCACGCTACGAGCCTCAGTAAAAGCATCATCAACCACCATGCTCAAAAAACTGGCCGCATTGGAGAAGAAAATGCTCCGTGCCGAGAAAAAGAATCATCAGGTCTATATCGATAGGATCTCCCGGATGAAAGCTGCCATATTCCCCGGCAACAGCCTGCAGGAACGCACCGACAACTTCCTCGAGTTATACCTCGATCAGGGCCCTGCTTTTATAGATACTGTCTACGCGGGCATCGACCCACTCAATCCGGTGTTTATGGTAATAGAATAAAGAAAGCACCCCGAAAGGTGCTTTCCAATTGTATTCAGGGTCGACCTGTTCTTAGTTGATCTCGCCAACCATATCTTCAGGTTTCACCCAGTTATCAAAGTCCTCTGCAGAAACATATCCAAGGTCTATCGCTGTTTGTTTCAGCGTCTTACCTTGTTTATGCGCAGTCTGTGCTATCTCGGCCGCCTTGTAGTAACCTATTTTGGTATTAAGCGCAGTCACCAGCATCAGTGAATTGTTCACGTGCTTGCGGATATTATCCTCAAGCGGAGCAAGTCCTTCAGCACATTTATCGTTAAATGACACACATCCTTCGCCTATCAGCCTTGCGCTATGCAGGAAGTTGTAGATCATCACCGGCTTGAACACGTTCAGCTCAAAATGACCATTGCTGCCACCAATGCTGATTGCAACATCATTGCCCATAACCTGTGCCGCTATCATAGTAAGCGCTTCACACTGCGTTGGGTTCACTTTACCCGGCATGATAGAAGAACCCGGCTCATTATCCGGTATGAACAGTTCACCGATACCTGAGCGCGGACCGGAGCTAAGCATACGGATATCGTTGGCTATTTTCATCAGGCTCACAGCCACCATCTTCAGCGCACCATGTGCTTCTACAATGGCGTCATGCGCAGCCAGACTTTCAAACTTGTTTTCTGCTGTCACAAATGGAAGGCCCGTAAGATTAGCAATATTCTCTGCCACCTTTACTGCATAACCCTTAGGGGTGTTTATACCGGTACCAACCGCGGTACCACCCAATGCCAGTTCGCTCAGGTGAGCCAGACTGTTGTTGATAGCGCGCAGACCATGATCCAGCTGAGATACATAACCGCTCAACTCCTGACCTACTGTCAGCGGCGTTGCGTCCATAAAGTGGGTACGACCGATTTTCACTATATGCATGAACTCTTTAGACTTTGCAGCAAGCGTGTTACGCAACTTAGTGATACCCGGGATAGTCACATCGATCAGCATCTTGTAGGCAGCAATGTGCATTGCCGTAGGGAAAGTATCGTTTGAAGACTGCGACTTATTTACATCATCGTTAGGGTGAATGAACTTGTCTTTGTCGGTCAGGTTACCACCGTTCATCACATGCGCACGGTAAGCAACAACTTCGTTCACGTTCATATTGCTCTGCGTACCCGAACCTGTCTGCCAAACAACCAGTGGAAACTCATTATCCAGCTTTCCTTCCAGTATCTCATCACAAACCTTTCCTATCAGTTCGCTCTTTTCAGCAGGCAATACACCCAGCTGATTGTTGGTCATAGCAGCCGCCTTTTTCAGATAAGCAAACGCCTTGATGATCTCTTTAGGCATCTTGTTGATGTCCTGCGCTATCTTGAAGTTCTCAATAGACCTCTGTGTCTGCGCACCGTAATAAGCATTAACGGGCACCTTTACTTCGCCCATCGTGTCTTTCTCAATTCTGAATTCCATGTTCTTTTATGTGTTTGTGATAACAATCGCTTTTCGGGGTGCAAAGGTACAGGTATTTATTATATAAGGGAATATCGAAGGGATAGGATATTACGACCGTTCCCGGCGTTTCAGTGCTGAATAACCCCTATTTTCGCAGAATGTGGCAGGAAACAAACAATCAATTATACCGTAAATTTCAGTTTGCCGACTTCAGTGAGGCATTTGCATTCATGACCCGCGTGGCCATTCTCGCCGAAAAACAAAACCACCACCCTACCTGGACAAACACCTGGAACACCGTCGAAATTTGGCTCTGCAGCCACGATGCCGGCAACACCATCACCGACCGCGACCACAAACTCGCAGCTTCAATTGATAAACTAATCAAATAAACCCGTCCGATTCCCAACCCCAACTTGCCTTCCGCCAGGCATGTTCCAAACTCCGAATTCCCAACTCCAAATTCCTAATTCCGAATTCCTAATTCCATCCTCCCGCAAAATCACTCTTTCACCTTAGTATCCATTACTATCGTCACCGGGCCATCATTCACCAAAGCAACCTTCATATCGGCCCCAAACTCCCCCGTCTGCTCCGATTTTCCCGTCTTCTCACTCAGCAACGATGTAAAATACTGATATAGTGGTATTGCCTGCTCCGGCCGCGCGGCCTTCAAGAAAGAAGGCCTGTTACCCTTCTTGTAAGAAGCATGCAGCGTAAACTGGCTCACCACCAGCATCTCGCCACCCACTTCACGCACGTCTTTGTTCATCATACCATTTTCGTCGGCCATCACCCTCAGCTGGGCTACTTTTCCAGCCAGCCACTCAGCATCTTCCCTCTTGTCGTCCGTTTCAACCCCCAGCAAGATCAGATACCCCTTTCCAATCCGAGCCTTTACTAACCCATCTATTGTCACACTCGCTTCCGATACTCTTTGAATAACTGCACGCATAGGTCAAATATAAAACCAAAACACGCAACCGTCTACACCCTCGCCGGTATAACAGGCATCAAATGGCGTACTTTTGCATCATGCTTCATGTTTCAGACACTATCGTAGCAATTGCCACTGCACCGGGTCAGGGCGCCATCGGCATCATCCGCCTGGCAGGAGCCAATGCCATCTCAATTGTCAATAGCATTTTCAAAGGAAAGGACCTCACAAAACAGGCCACCCACACATTGCATTTTGGCAGAATAATGGACGGCGCTACCGTGATAGACGAAGTGGTGGTAGCACTCTACAAAGGCCCTCGCAGCTACACCGGCGACGACATCGTAGAGATCAGCTGCCACGGCTCCATGTACATCATGCAGCAGATAATGGGTCTGTGTGCCGCAAATGGCGCTGTCATGGCCCGCCCTGGCGAATTCACCATGCGCGCATTCCTCAACGGCAAGCTAGATCTCGCTCAAGCCGAAGCCGTGGCTGATCTCATTGCCAGCGACAGTGCAGGTGCGCACCGTGCAGCCATGCACAACCTGCGTGGCGGCTTCAGCCACGACCTTGCTGCAATGCGCGAGCAACTCATCAAATTCAGCGCACTCATAGAACTGGAACTCGACTTCTCTCAGGAAGACGTGGAATTTGCTGACCGCACTCAATTCTATGCGCTGATCAACAACATCACCACCGCCACCCAAACGCTCCTTAACTCCTTCAGCCTTGGCAATGCCATCAAGAACGGCGTCAGCGTTGCCATTGCCGGAAAACCCAACGCAGGTAAAAGCACTCTACTGAATGCCCTCCTCAACGAAGAACGCGCCATAGTCAGCGACATTGCGGGCACCACTCGCGACACCATCGAAGAAACCCTCAACATCAACGGCATTCTCTTTCGCCTCATTGATACTGCCGGCATACGCGAGCATACCACCGATGTTATCGAGAAGCAAGGCATCGCACGCAGCCGCGATGCCATGAACAAGGCCGATGTAGTGATCTACCTATTCGATGTGGCACAGTACATCACGTCCGACTTCGAAAAGACCGACCTCCTGAAACAGATCGAAGAGTTCCGAACATCAGAGACCAATTTTCTTCTTGTAGGTAATAAGACCGATGAAGCGGGTCAAGATGCCGCGCAGGCAGCTCTGCGCCACCTCGGACAGCCCGTACTGCTCATTTCGGCACGCGACAAAAACAACATCCAGCAACTTAAAGACGAGCTCTACAATATGGTAGCCGGCGGCTTCGTGCAGCAGGAGGGAACGATTGTTACAAACGCCCGCCACTACGCCGCATTGCAGCATGTACTGCAGGCACTGCAAGATGTAAAGAACGGCATGGACAACAACCTCCCAGGCGACCTCCTCTCCCCCGACATCCGCCGCTGTCTCCACTTCCTCGGAGAGATCACAGGCGTGGTCACCACCGAGGATAAACTGGATTACATATTCTCAAAGTTCTGTATCGGGAAGTAACGAACGTCCATAGTTGCAATCTTGATGCCGACACAGACGGCTGAATGTGATAACGAAGAGGCGTATCATAACACTTTTCATATTCAATGACAGAAATCATCATTGAAGTAAATTATATGACCTAACTTGCGTTATTATATTAAATGGTAATTATTATAATCTACCAGAAAATTACACGCTTTCTGAATAGTTCTTTTTTTGTTTGATGCGCTTGAGGTTTTAAATGCCGCTATATTTTGACCTGGGAATCCACGTGGCTACCAGTATTGTTAATGGCTAAAACATGTGGTATGATACTTTATATTAAGTATATGGTGAGTCAGCGTTGCAAAATGATGGTGAAAGACCAACTGGCAAAAATAGGACTACATTACGGTGCTGTAGAATTAGGCTTCGTAGAGATTATCGAAAACATCACACCCAACGAAAGAAAACAGCTAAAAGAAAACCTTCTCATATCTGGCCTGGAGGTTCTCGATGACAAGAAATCGATACTGATTGAACGAATAAAGAGCGTCATCATACAAATGGTTCATTACGATGAGGATGAACTTCCTTCGTTAAACTATTCACATTTTATTGCAGACAAACTCGGTTACGACTATACCTATCTGGCTAATATATTCTCCGAAGTACAAGGCACAACAATTCAGCACTATATCATAATGAACAAGATCGAACGCGTCAAGGAATTACTCGTTTACGGAGAACTGAACCTCACCGAAATTTCCTACAAAATGAATTATAGTAGCGTAGCTCACCTATCCACACAATTCAAAAAAATAACCGGCCTCACTCCTTCATTCTTCAAACAGCTAAAAAACAAAAAGCGTCAGGTCCTCGAAAACTTATAAGCCCACTACTTCTTCTTATTCATCGGCAATGGATGCCACTTTCAGCACGCCAATCTACTTATCGACTGATGAACGCCCCCATTTATGGTCTACTCACACAATGTGGATAGTAGTATCACCTCCTAAGAAACAGTGACTACGAAATCATAAGGAAGAATACTGTGAATTGTATAACAAACACTCAGACAACTGTAACTATTGACCCGAAGAAACAACTGACCTTTACTGTGTGGAAGTTCTTTCACACTAAAATCAATTTTATGTCAAACGTAGTATTACCAGGCAAAAAGGAGGAGACAAAAACCACTACTACTCCCCAAAAAACGCAGGTGGATATCCACAAAAAAGCTGCTAAGCATCATCAGGAAGCTGCTAAGCACCACGAGGCCGCCGCTAAACATCATGAAATTGGCGATCCGACTCAGGCTGCAGTAAGTACAGTAAAAGCATACGGCCATCACGCACTTGCCGGCGAATATTTGAAAGAAGACGTGAAACTGAGCGCTGCGGCCGAGTAGTATTCCGAAATTCATTTAAGACGAAAAGCACTGTGCTAGCGCACAGTGCTTTTTACGTTATGAAACCTCCCAATACACTTAAACTTGTTGACCCCATTCATGTGTAGTGACAATAAGAATACACTTTTAGGTGACATCAAAACATAAGCCTGATTCTCTAAATAGTGTGAATTGTGAAAGAAATAACGCACAATGTGTAACAAGTACACAAGTAATTGAACTGACCTTTGGTATGTGATAATTCTTTCACAGTTAATACGCACGCAAATGAGAATAAAACTACTAAATTCAATTATTGGCATTATACTGCTTTTGACCGCCGAAAGAACCTATGCACAGGCCCCAACTTTGGGAACCACAAGAGATTATGTGCTGTTCAGCACAGTAGGTGCAATAACAAACTCCGGAACCGCTCACCTCACTCACCTTACTGGTAACGTTGGCACCAATATCGGCTCAAGTACTGGATTCGGTAATGTCGATGGACAAATGCACGACGGAGACGCAGCCAGTGCAGCTTGTGGCACTGATTTGCTTCTACTATACTCCCAAATAAACACCGCAACAAGTACCTTCTTCCCAACCTCACCATTGTTGGGAAATGGCGACACACTGGTAGCAGGCGTTTACCAGTATCCCTTATTAACTGCCGCATCTCTCAATTTAAATCTCATTCTGGATGCTCAGGGCAACTCAAGCGCCTTATTTATTATTAAGATAGATGGAGCGCTCTCCTCGGGCGCTTCAGCAAAAGTCATTCTGGCAAACGGAGCATTGGCATGCAATGTATTCTGGAAAGTTGAAGGTGCAGTAAATCTGGCTTCAGGAACAACCATGAGGGGTACCATTGTCGCCAATAACAGTGCAATTAATCTGAGTACGCTCGATACGATCGAAGGCAGAGCACTGGCCATAAACGGTGCTATAACTACAAACGCAATTAGGGCATACACACCCATTGGGTGCGGCAGTGTATTCCTCACAGGCCCAGCCGCTCCTGCACTCGTTTCTACCGCAGCATACGGCGTCTTTTCAAGCATCGGTGCTGTCACCAGTACACCGGTAACCTATGTTACCGGGGATGTTGGCTCAAATTCAACATTAACAACAGGATTCAACCCGCTCAACGTAACTGGCATGATCCATGCAAGCCCTGATGCGTCAACAGCCGCATGTGCCTCGGATCTCACAAACGTTTACAATTACCTCAACGCTCTACCAACAAACATTGAATTACTATACCCGGCGATATTCGGCAATAACCTAGTACTCACACCGCATACTTACCACATGGCAGGGGCTCCCGTTACTTTAACCGGTTCCGTTTTCCTCAATGGACAGGGAAATCCCAATGCAGTGTTCGTTATAAAAATAAACGGAGCATTCATTACAAGTACATCGTCGAGAATTGTGTTGATGAATGGCACACAAGCAAAGAATGTATACTGGAAAATTGATGGCGCAACACATATCTACGACAACTCATTATTCAATGGGACAATAGTTGGTGCAGGCGCTATCACTTTAAATACGGGAGATACACTTAACGGAAGAGCCCTAACAATTAATGGCGCGGTAGCAATAAACGGGAGTTTCATAAACATCAATCCACCTTCATGTGTAGCCTCCCCCATCACAGGCCAGGACACAATTTGCGTCGGACAAACCACCACCCTTACAAGTACCGACACCGGCCGAATTTGGCATAGTAGCAATACAGCAGTAGCATCTATCGATTCCGTAACCGGTGTAATGATCGGAATTTCCTCTGGAACCACAATCATAACACTAACAACAGGTCTGTTATGCAAAACTACTGATACAATAGTCGTGAATCCTCCACCAGCTGCAATCTCAGGGCCAGACTCAGTGTGTGTTGGCGCAAACGTAACATTATCGTCAGGCACGTCAGGAGGCACATGGATAAGCGGCAATTTGCTTGTTGCCTCAGTAGGTTCATCTACCGGTTTAGTATCAGGTATTGCTACGGGCACAACAAATATCACCTACTCACTACCATCAGGATGCAGCACTCAAATCCAGATTTCCGTCAACCCGATGCCCAATGCAGGCACCGTCACTGGAACATTCTCTCTTTGCCCGTCAGCTACCACAACCCTCGGCAACTCAACTACAGGGGGCGTCTGGTCTTCACTCAACACAGCAACGGCAACTATCGGGGCATCTACTGGTATAGTTAACGGTATCGCCGCTGGAACCACCACCATTTCTTATACTGTCACCAACAGTTGTGGCACAGCAGCAGCAACTCAGGTCATTACCGTCAACCCAACGCCAAATGCAGGTACTATCACTGGTACATTCTCTCTTTGCCCGTCAGCTACCACAACCCTCAGCAACTCAACTACAGGGGGCGTCTGGTCTTCACTCAACACAGCAACGGCAACTATCGGGGCATCTACTGGTATAGTTAACGGTATCGCCGCTGGAACCACCACCATTTCTTATACTGTCACCAACAGTTGTGGCACAGCAGCAGCAACTCAGGTCATTACCGTCAACCCAACGCCAAATGCAGGTACTATCACTGGTACATTCTCTCTTTGCCCGTCAGCTACCACAACCCTCAGCAACTCAACTACAGGGGGAGTCTGGTCTTCATTCAACACCGCAACGGCAACTATCGGGGCATCTACTGGTATAGTTAACGGTATAGCCACTGGCACTACAACCATTTCTTATACTGTAACCAACAGTTGTGGCACAGCAGCAGCAACTCAGGTCA
>CAZZCR010000011.1:0-148543 GCA_964652995.1 uncultured Flavipsychrobacter sp.
GAACAAGAGCGGATGGATTACAGTCGATGAGGCAAGTGAGACGAAGTGCGCAGTTATTGCGCAGTTTTGAGAAGCTCTGCCTGTCCCGAAAGCATTCGGGAGGAAGCAAAACTTCCCACCTTGCCATTGATAATCAATGAAAAAGTGAGAAACTGCGCAAAACAAAAAATCTCTCACGCCGCCATTTATCACCACACCACAACTTGTAATAAATTATATATCCGGTCCATCACCAACTCCAAATACCCAATTCCAAACTCCCAACACCATTCCCCCATAAATTAATACTTTTACCAAAAGATCAGAACCACCGTTAACATGCGCATATTTATATCAGGAGCATCCGGCCTCGTAGGCGGCAATTGCTTGAAACATTTTAAAGAAATGGGCTGCGAGGTAGTAGGCTCCTATTTCTCTTACAAAACCGATGATACCGTTTTCTATGACACGCTGAACCCGGCACATCCCGAAAACTTTGATGTGGCGGCCTTCCGTCCGGATGTCATCGTGCATTGTGGTGCCCTCACCCATGTAGATTATTGCGAGACCCATGTAGAAGAAAGCTACGAAAAAACCGTGCAGAGCACCATCAATCTGGTGGCAGTTGCCAAGGCTTGCAACGCCCGCATGGTCTATATATCAACCGATTATGTGTTTGACGGCGTGGATGGCCCCTACCGCGAAGACGCGCCGGTGCACCCCATAAGCGTATATGCGGAACACAAACTGGAGGCCGAACAACTGGTGCTGCGCGAAATGAAGGACGCCCTGGTGCTGCGTGTCACCAACGTATATGGCGACGAGGTGCGCGGCAAGAACTTTGTGGCCCGCATAGTAGAACAATGCGTAGCCAAGCAGAAACTGACATTGAAACTACCATACGATCAGTACGCATCGCCGGCCAATGCCTGGGACATAGCCCGTGCCATGTACCTGCTGCTGCGCGATAGCAAGACCGGCATTTACCACATAGGCAGCACCGACTATCTGAACCGTGTGGAGCTGGCACTGAGGGTGCTCAGCTACTTCCCCGATGCCGAGTACGACCTCATCCCCATCAGTACCGCCGATATGAAACAACCTGCGCCCCGGCCACTGCTGGGCGGTTTTGTAAAAATGAAATTCAGCAACGAATACCCCGACTTCCTTTTCGGCAACATAGACAGCTACCTCAGAAGCAAGTTTGGTAAATAACATATAGACCCTCATTCGTAAATACACCTTATGTCAGACCGCCGCGATTTCGTCAAAAAGTCCCTGCTTTCATCAGCTGCACTGCTGACGGCTCGGTCTGCCTTCGCCCATAGCCCCGAGGTGAGCGACAAACACTACAACACCACTACAGGTGTACCCATTGTTATCTCCACCTGGGATTTTGGCAAGGAAGCCAATGACGAGGCATGGAAAATGCTGAGCAAGAACAGCCGTGCGGTAGATGCCGTTGAATCGGGCGTGCGCGTGCCGGAGGCCGATGCCTCCAACCAGACAGTGGGCCGTGGTGGCCGCCCCGACCGCGATGGCCGGGTGACACTGGATGCCAGCATCATGGACGACAAAGGCAACTGCGGATCGGTAGCCTGCCTGGAGCACGTGGTACACGCCATATCGGTGGCACGCATGGTCATGGACCGCACACCACACGTCATGCTGGCGGGTGAAGGCGCATTTCGGTTCGCCATGGACAATGGTTTTAAGAAAGAGAACCTGCTGACCGAACAAAGCGAGCAGGAATGGAAAGAATGGCTGAAGGATCACAAATACACCCCTCATGCCAATATAGAGAATAAAATGCCCGCGGGTCCCGGCAACCACGATACCATAGGCATGCTGGCCATGGACACCCACGGCAACATGGGCGGTGCCTGCACCACCAGCGGCATGGCCTACAAGATGCGGGGCCGCATAGGCGATTCGCCCATCATAGGCGCGGGCCTGTTTGTAGATAACGAAGTAGGTGCCGCCACCAGTTCGGGCCTCGGCGAAGAGGTGATCCGCACTGTGGGTTCTCACCTGGTGGTAGAGAGTATGCGCCTCGGCATGTCGCCCGAGGCGGCGTGCAGGCGCGCCATAGAACGTATTGCCGCCCACCACCCCGGCAAGCCCGAAGAGATACAGGTGGGTTTCCTGGCGCTCAACAAACATGGCGAGTTCGGTGCGTTTGCCCTGCGCGATGGCTTTACCTATGCCGTGCGCAGCCACAAAGAAGAGAAGATATACAGCGCGCCCTTCCTGTGGAAGTAAGCGCAAAACAAAAGCCCGGCGCTGTTGTGCAACAACCTCGCCGGACCCTGTTTCTTTTGTTTTCAATGGCTAAGGGACCGCTAACGCACTATCCGCGGCACCTTCTTTAGAATGTGTACCTGATAGTAGGTACCGGGAAGAAACTTTGCTGATATACCGTTACCACCTTCTTATTGGGCGCGTCATAGTATTTCAGGAATATGTTCTGGTGATTGGTGATGTTCTGAAAGTCGATGGCCAGTTCAAGGGTACTTTTCCTGTATTCTTTGCGGTAAGACACCCTGAGGTCGGAACGGAAATAACCCGGCAGTTTTTCAGTGAATGCCTCGTTGTCTTTGAGCACAGTGCGCATCTCTGCCACCGATCGGGTCATGTCCAGCGGCGTTGCCCAGCGGCCACCCACGCTCGACACCTTGGCGTTCACGGCCAGCACACTGCCCTTGTGCCCCACCCTGAACTCCTTGCCGGCCAGCACATTGAGCACATGCCCGGTATTGAAAGCTGTATTTCTTTCTATACCATCGCTGCCCGTATAGCGGGAATTGAACAATGAGCCGGTCATCAGAAAATAGTACCCTTTGTTGAAAAAACGCTCCAGGGTCAGCTCGGCGCCATAGTTGTGGCCCTTGCCTTTGTTCACGAGGCTGTCCACATCATCGGGCCCGAAGAACGAACCTGAGTTAACAGCCGAGAACGATGTGGCCCTCGATTCCACCGGCACATTGCTCAGCAACTGGTAGTAGGCCTCTGCCTTCAGGCGCATATGCTCGGTGATGTTCCAGTCGTAAGTGACCACCGAGTGATGACTGCGGGTAAAACCAAGGTCTTTGTTGGTGAGCACCGGGCCATTGGCGGTGGGTGTGTTCACATAGTAGGTGTAGATGCTTTGTGCCTGGTGGTGCAGACCATAACCCGCACTCAGCGCCTGGCGTTTGCTCAGTGCATACCTCAGGCTGGCACGCGGTTCGGCCACATACTGCTGATTGCTGGTAAGGTATTGGCCGTGCACACCAGCCACACCCGAGAGTTTGTCGTTGAAGCGGTGCTTCCACTGCGCATAGGCTTGCATCAGGCCATAGTTGCCTTTCTTGTCTATGTACACTACTTCGGTGCCATCGGGCAGGTACTCTTTGTTCATGAAGTTGAAGCCCGTCTGGTCGAAGGTGATGCCAGCCTGCATATTGTTGCGTGCATTCATCTTGTGTGTCAGCGACCACACACCCGATACCTTGTCCGATGCCAGTCGACCGCGGCTCTCAGGTATCGGTTGGTAGGTGGTGCGGCTCAGCGAGTCTTCCTGGTACTTCTGGAACGATCCGCCATAGGCCGCTGTGAATTTGGTGGATGTCTTTTCAGACAACTGATGCTCGTAGGTAACGCCGGTGACCGATGTGCCATACCAGGCATACTCATTGGCAAACGGGTCGCCGCCATACAGTTCGGTGGTAGTGGTATCAACATCCTTGCCCAGGAACTCGATATTGCTCTTGCCGCTGATGCCCCAAAGGCTCAGTTTACCGCGCTTGCTGATGTTGGAGGTCACTTTGAAGTTGAGGTCCTGATAGTAAGGCACTGCAGCCCCCGTACCGAAACTGATGCCCATCTTCTGGAACACACCCAGCGTGGAGTAGCGGTAGTTGATCAGGTAAGACGTGCGTTTGTTGCGGCCCAGTGGCCCTTCGGCACCCAGCTCAAAGCCGTTGAAGCCCACCTGCGCCATGAACTCGTTCTTGTTGCGGTTACCATCGCGCAGCCTGATGTCGAACACACCGGCAGTGGCATTGCCGTATTGGGCAGGGAATGCGCTGGTCATGAAGTCGGACTTGTCGATGTTGTTGTTGTTCACCATGCTGATGGGGCCTCCGGTGCTGATGGGCGAACCATAGTGGTTGGGATTGGGGATGTTCACACCTTCCAACTGCCACAGCATACCTTGCGGCGAGTTGCCACGCACCACTATGTCGTTGCGGCTGTCATTGCCCGATACCACGCCGGCAAAGTTGGCCGCCATGCGCGACGGGTCGCCCAGTGCGCCTGCATATTTGCGGGTCTCCTCCACATTGAAGGAGCGGGCGCTCACCTGCGCCATGTCGTTGTTGGTGCGGGTCTTGTCTCGGGCCTTGCTGTAGCTAACGGTCACCGCGTCCAGGTTGTGAATGGCCTCCTGCATGGCGATGTTCAGGTTCACCTCCTTGCCTGCGGTCACTATTACGTCGTTCACAATGCGGTCTTCATACCCTGTGTACGATACCCTGAAGGAGTGGCGGCCTATAGGCACACCGGTGATAGCAAACGTGCCGTCGGCCTCTGAAATACTGCCCAGCGAACGGCTGGTATCTATGAGTGCTATGACCGCGCCGGTGAGTGGTGCTTTTGATGCTTCGTCTATCACCCGGCCGCGCACATTCTGCACTGCCTGTGCATGTGCCTGCGACATGCCGGCAATGAGGAGTAGCAGCGTGATAAGGATGTTCTGTATCTTGTTCATGTCTGGTTTGGTTTTAGAAAAAGGCTCCCCGGGCACTGCCATCCGTGTGGATGACAGTGCTGAAAAAGGAAGCCTTAAAGTAGATGGTTAAAGAAGTGAGATTACTGATGTGTCACTCTGCCCGAGCCGGAGATGGTGGTAGTGACAGCAGGATTGCCCCTGTAGTAAACATTGCCGGAGCCGCTGATGTTGATGTCGAGCCTGTTGCCCACGTAAACGGAAGCGTTGCCTGAGCCGCTGGTGCGAACGGTAGCGTTTTGTGCGTAGAGGTTCAGCAGGTCTATGTCGCCGCTGCCGCTGATGCGCACGTCTTCGTTCACTACGTCGCCGCTGTTCACCGCAATGCGACCCGATCCGCTGATGTTGGTTGAAAGGTCAGTACCCTTCAGTGCACTCATGGTGATGTTACCCGAACCGTTCACTTTAAGCGCCATGTTGGTTGTAGTAACGGGCGCATTGGTGAACAAATGGCCCGAACCGTTGACACCGAGGCCGTTGATGCGCGGCATAGACACCCTCACCACAATCCTGTCGTGGCGGCCTATGTGTGCAAATTTGCGAAATTGGAAACGCAACTCTCCGTTCTCAATAGGCGTCTCAATCTGGTCCAGGATGTTTGACTGACCGTAGATCTCTACTTTGTAGCTGCTGTCCTGGGTCACATATATTTCACCGTCCACACCGGCGTTGATGGCTGTAAAGTTGGAAAGGCTATAGGTTTTGGTGATAGATGGCCCCTGCCCTATTTCTTTGCGGCAAGACTGGAATGCTACTAATGCGAATGCTGATAATGCTACTAAACTCTTTTTCATTGGTTTGTGTTTTATATGATTACTGGTTTGATTTGTGTATTGTGTCTTGGATACAGTAAGGACAACCGAAGTTGCTTTTACCCCTATCCGTTTCTAAAATTTCTTTCCGTCAATGATGTCCCTGACGATCTTGCGGCTATTGAAGTGATATTGAATACCCGCATCGAGTCCGATAGAGAAGTCATGATGGAAGTTGTAGGAATCGTAGGTATAGATGCTGTAGCCAACCCGGCCTACACCCTGTATGTCTGAGGAACCGGTATAGTTGAAAGACGGACCTGCGAATATCTCGATGTTACCGGCACGGAAAGAAGGCATGAACCGAGCTGACGAGCGGAAATCGGTATTGTACCAGCGATCAGTGAGGGAAGAAGCGGTGATCTCTCCGTTGAACCTGAACGAACGGGTCACAGGGAAGTGGGCACCCAAACCGGCTTCGAGGCCTGTGGCGCGGTAGCCGTTCATCAGGTTGACACCGAAACCCAGGATACCGTAGAGCTTTTTGCCACCCGAGCGCAGGGCAACCATGGTGGTACCGATCTCATTTACAGTTACCCCAACGGCCTGCTCTCCGTTGCCTATGATGTTGATGAGCCCAATTGGGCGGTCGCTGCTGTCGGCGATGTTAATGAAACCGGCTATCTGGGTACCTTTTACCCTCCTTGCCACGTTGATAAAACCCGCTATCTGTGCGCCATTCACGGTGTCGGCCACATTCACGAAACCGGCTATCTGTGTATTGGTATTGCGGGCCACGTTCACAAAGCCTGCAACCTGCACTGTAGCTGTGTCAGCAGAGTTGAGGAAACCCGCTACTTGTGCACCGTCTACAGCATGCATGGCCACGTTGGCAAAACCACCCAGTTGGGCACCATTGCCGCTGCCTGTGATGTTCACAAAACCGGCCGACTGTACACCCTTTACATTGCCGGCGGTCACATTTATAAACCCTGCAGACTGAAAACCCGAAACGGAACCACCCACCACGGTGGCTACCCCACCCGCCAGGAAACCACGCGCGCTGTCTTTCACTATGCTGGCGATACCCGATGCGCAAAATGCCTCTTCGGCGCGCGACACGCCTGCCAGGCAATGAACGGAGAATACGTTTGAGTAATCGGCTGCATGTATGCCGTTGGTGCTGAGGGGATAGGTAAATCCGAGATGTGCATTGCTGCGAAGACCTGTTTGTCCGTGTGCTGTTGCTGTCATAAGCGCCAATCCTGCGCCCGAGACTATTGTTCTGATTGTCATAATTCGTGTATTTGAGGAGATGACAACTCAGCAATAACTTACCCCCATGCCGGAGTAAATTATTTTCCGGTCCAACCCAGCATATAAGACGGGTCGAGCTGGTAGTAGGCGTACTTGCTCTTGTATTCTATGCGGCCGTTATTGACCCAATAGATAGAAGGAACAGCGGGTCCGGCAAGTTTTGTGAATGCGTCTATATCAGACATGAGAAAGTAAGGAACATCGGCAGCATGGGTCTCTTGAAAGAAATCGGCCTTCAGATCGGGGTGACCTGAAAGCACCATGTACACCGGAAGTTCGGGGTGCTTGCGGTGAATGATCTGAAGTAGATAGGCCGCCTTTTTGCAGTGCGGGCAGGTAAGGCTCATAAATGCGATGATGTGCTTCCCTTTTCTCATATCGACCGACGGCATCGGGTCAGATTTGTACAACAGATCAAGGTCTATGGCAGCTTCATACTTGCTGGGGCCGGTACCGAGGTTCACCGGGTTCATAACAAAGGGAGTAGAGAATGCTACAAGGCATGAAGCCATTACTGCATACTCCTGAAACTTGTATGGCTTGACGGGATAGATGAACATGAGCACGACCGTTGCAGCGATCATAGCAATGTTCTTCCAGATCGCTTGCATGGGAGTCATGGCCAGCTTGTCGCCAAAGCAGCCACAGTCGCCGGTATTACCCTGCTTCATTATCACCAGTACCAGGTACACGATGAATACCAGCAAAACAGCAATAATAGCCTTATAAGTAAACTGACTCAGGAAAATATGAGCAAGCAGAAACAGACCGAGCATGAACTCGAACCCGATCATCATACGGGCTATGACGCCTGCAACCACAACACTGTTGATACCCAGATCGAGGAAGGTCCACTGAAAGTTATCGAATGCATTGTCGCTGTAGATCTTGCTCCACGCTGAAAAAAAGAATGTTCCAGCCAGGGCAAGTAAAAGGGTAACCCCGATGGCTCTTTTCACATAAAAGGCTGCGTTGCGTTCTGATCGTATCTCTGTGTTCATCCCAATCGGAAAAATGATGGCAATAATAGATGACTTTATCCTAACAATATCCCAAACCTGGTTATCACTTGGCAAATACGGAACCCGCCATTTGCCACGCTTCGTTGAAAGCATCCATATTCAGCGGCAGCGAAACAGCATGCTCTCGGCACCAATCCACTATATTCTCCGTGGCCATATTGCCTACCAGTTCGTCCTCGGCCATGGGGCAACCGCCAATACCTTTCAATGCACTATCGAAACTGCGACAGCCGGCAGCATAGGCCGCGTCCATCTTTTCACGCCACTTGTCAGGGGCCGAATGAAAGTGCGCACCAATGCGTATTTCGGGGAAACGAGGAATCAGGTTCGAGAAGATATAGCTGATATTAGCGGGATCAGCCACACCTATTGTGTCAGACATCGCAACAGTTTTTATTCCCATTGCAGCCAGTTTGCCCACCTGTTCTATTGCTATCTCAGCGTTATAGGGGTCGCCGTATGGATTGCCGAAGCCCATAGATATGTACACCACCAATTCCTTGCCGTTCTTCACGCACAAATCCTGTATCTCTGCTACCTGCTCCATAGATTGTGCAATCGTCTTATTGGTATTGCGCATCTGAAATGTTTCAGATATCGAAAGCGGGAATCCCAGATAGCTGATCTGCGGATACTTCACTGCGTCTTCAGCACCTCGTGTATTGGCGATGATGGCCAGCAACTTCGTGTTAGTACCCAAAAGGTCCAATTTGCCAAGCACATCGGCAGTATCGGCCAGTTGTGGAATCGCTTTGGCTGAAACAAAAGAGCCGAAATCCAGGATATCGAAGCCCACCTTCAGCAAGAGGTTGAGGTATTGCGCCTTTTCATCGGCCGGTATGTGGCGTATCCAGCCCTGCATGGCATCACGAGGGCATTCTGTGAGTATCAGGGCGTCTTTAACTGAAGAATTGTTCTGCATATTCCAAAGCCCTCCCGCGGAAAAGAAAGGACGCGGAAAAGTTGGCGCAAAGATACGGTATAATAACAACCTCTATCCGAGCAGAACCGACAGGTTGTTGCTGGTGAGTGGTTTATTGAGGAATTGTTTTACTGACCGGTAATTGTGCACCTTGTTGAGATCAGCCTCGTTGATAGAGGATGAAATGATATATACGGTATAGTTTGAGGTTATTTCCGGAGGTAGCTTCTCAAAAGCCTCTACAAACTCGAAGCCATTCATGATGGGCATTTGAATGTCCACCAGCAATATTGTGTGCGACTGGTCATCGACAGGACTAGCTGCGATATGATCCAGTGCATCATGCGCTTGTAAGAACGAGCGAATAGATTCACACTTGCCGGTGTTTCTGATGATCTTCTCGGCAATGAAGCAATCGAGTTTGCTGTCATCGATCACCACGAAGTTGAGTTTCTTATTTGGTACCATGTAAATTGCCCGGTATAGTGACTTTAAATGTTGTTCCCTCGTTCAATTTTGACGTCACCTCTATCTGTCCGCCCAGTTTATTCAATGCGTCTTTCACATTATATAATCCAAGTCCGGAACCCGTGTCCTCGGATGTGGCACGGTAGAACATGGTAAAGATATTATTAACGTAATCTTCGTGGATGCCGATACCGTTGTCATGTACCTCGATCTCAGCCAAATTGTCTTTCATCGAGATCTTTACATCAACTATCTTGTTTTCCTCGGTCTTCTTCTGAAAATTGAATGCATTGGACAACAGGTTATTGAGGATCATCTTAATTGATATCTCATCTGAATAGAACAACCCACCCTGATCAACATGCCAAGAAAAACTTATATTATCGTTTACTGCAACTACCCTGAAGATCGCACCAATATCGCCCATAAGGCGGTCGAAATCAATGGCGGTAAACTGTAGCGCACCACGTTTCAGTTTATAGTATTCGTGTGTGTTCTTGATATACTCATCGATCTTGCGCACTGCCTCGGCCATCATACTCAACAACTCACGCAACTCATTGATATCATCCATCTCCTTCGCCAACTCAAGTGCGCCTATCACGCTGACCAATGGACCGCGAACATCATGGGTGATGCTGTATGCGAATTTCCCCAACTCATCGTATGCCGATTGGAGTTCTTTGTTCTTTTCGACCAACATGGAATTGGTGAGGTAGAACTTATTTGCCTCTTCTATTGCTGACCTTACATCATGATCGGTCCATGGTTTCTTTATATAGCGAAAGATATGGCCACGATTCACAGAGTCTATTACTGATTCGATGTCGGTGTATCCGGTTATGAGCATACGAACCGGATCAGGGTACAATTTCCTCATCTCTTCAAAAAACTGCACACCGGTCTTGTCAGGCATCCTCTGGTCGCAAAGCACAACACTGATATCCCTGTGATCACGAAGAAAGTCATACGCAAGTGTGGTATTGGAGGCGATGTACACTGTATAGTCAAAACGGAACGTGGCCTTGAACCCGTTCAGATTGTTTTGTTCATCATCGATGTACAGTATTTTTATTTTTTCGCCTGTCTTCACTTATGCGTTTTTTTGAATTAGTGGTAACTTAATAATAAACTCTGTTCCTTTTCCCACCTCGGTATTGACAATTATCTGACCGCTGTGTTTATTGATGGTGTTGTATGCAATAGACATACCCAAACCGGTTCCCTCACCCACATCTTTTGTTGTAAAAAAAGGCTCAAACAACTTCCTCTTGGTGTTTTCATCCATACCAGTTCCGTTATCCACCATCGAAATATACACAAAATGTTCGTCGGATGTAGTAGTGACCGAAAATTTTCCACCCTCTTTGGAATTAAATTTCTTCTTTATGGCGTAAGCGGCATTGGATATGATGTTCAGAAAAACCTGATTCAACTTACCCGGATAACATTCTACCAATGGCAAATTTCCATAGTTCTTTTCAACAATTATCTCATGTCCCAATAAATTATTGCAAATAACCAGTGTTGAGTCAATTCCCTCATTCACATTTGCCTTTTTAAGGTCATCCTCATCCAACCTCGAGAATACCCTCAGTCCCTTTACGATCTCCTGTGTTCTGTTCGCACCCTCACCTATTCCATTTAGCAACATTCCAATCTCTTCTTTCAGGTATTCGTAGTCTATCTCCTCCTTGTATGCGGCTATCTTCTTCTTTTTGGCGTCTGCATTGTCTTCAGCAAGGCCTATCTGCTCAATCTCGTTCATGGCTTCCAGCAATATGGACACATCCCTGTTGAGAGGACGGATGTTGGACGTTACAAAATTGATCGGGTTGTTGATCTCATGTGCGATTCCGGCCGTAAGCTGACCAAGTGAAGCCATTTTTTCAGACTCTACAAGCTGGGTCTCTGCTTCTTTAAGATCAGTAAGTGCCTTGTTCAATTCCTGATTCGATTGGTTGAGCTCCTGGGTCCTTTCCTTAACTTTTCGTTCTAAGACCACATTTTGTTCTCTTACAAGTTGTTCATTTTCCATCAGGAGCGCCAATTCATTGGCACGCGCCTGATCTTTTTCTTTACGATAGGTGTTGATCTTGTCTGCAAGTGCGAAAGAAAGCAAAGCAACCTCAAATGCCGAACCGATGAGAATGGCGTTGCTGGTAAATCCGTTGTATGGCAACACCCCCGCGTCTTTCAGAATGTACACGATGACCCCTGTCAGGAAGAATGACCATGCTATGCTAAGATAGAGCGCCGGCTTGTATCCCTTCCTGTAAATACTGATGCCCGCGTACATAATAGTGAACGAGACCAGACTTGCAGTACCCTGAATGAGCTGCTGCGCTGCAACAAAACGCCCCGACAGATTGATTGCGATACCCACAAAATATAATACAAGTATGCCCTGAAAGATGTGGAACAGTTTCGGTCGGTTCTCCTTAATACCCAAAAACCGAAACAGAAAAAGTATAGCCGTAATGCCCGATAGTGCCAGTGCAATATTGGTCATCTGAATGGTAAGCCAGGTATTCTCGCGCCACAGGTACTTGGCCGCATAACCCTTGAGGCAGGCCTGAACCAACCCTACCATAATGATATACAATACATAGTAGAGATAGCTACTGTCACGTACCGTGATAAAAATAAAAATATTGTAAAAGAACATCACGCAAATGATGCCGATGTATATGCCGAAAAACAACTGATCCCTATTCACAGATTCCCAAACGGAATATTCCCGAGCCACGGAGATCGGAACTTCCATCACGTTATTGCTGGAAACCCTCAGCCAAACCGTAATGGACGAATCGTAAGGAATGTTGAGCCGGAAAACAGGAAACTGCGTATTGTACTCCTTTAATGAGAAAGGTACGGCCTCGCCCGCCGCTATGCGGGTGTACCCTTTTCCGCCTGTGGCCGGCACATACAAATCGACAATCTTCAGAATGCCGCTATGAATCTTCAGAAAAAGGTCGTCCCAATGACGATCGTTCTTCGCTTCTATTTTGAACCAATAAACAGACTCTGTGAGGCCATAGTTGGGAACGATATTCTTTTCTGTGCTGAACGGTTTGTGTGCGATGCTATCTATTGTCCATGAGCCGTCCTTATCTTCCAGTACAGAAACGGAAGTAACAAGCCCCCGGTCAACAAAGGCTGATTGTGCTGTTGCCGTTGCGGAGACAAACAACAAAACCAACGACAAACAACAGAATAGTCTCGATAACGCCGTCATTCAACTCCTCATTTTATTGATAGCCTGTAATCTATAGTAACGTCCCCCTTTGGACCACTCACTACCGCTACATGGTCGGGATTTTTCATGATCTCAAAAATGTGCGCCCTGTCCACATCTGTTGAGTTACTCATTATACCAAGGTCGTTTATCACCATAGCCGTTGCCACGAGGTCCAGCTTCGGATAGTTGAAGAACCCATTGTTGCCCAGGTAGGTCTCAACATTAAATCCGGCATTCAGACACATATTTACTGTGACTGGTGCAGCAAGGGCGAATAGTGAATCTACTATAAGGTGGTAAGCAAGTGCTATCGCAGACCTGAGAATGAAGAAACTATACCCATAACCGGCTATTTCCTTTGCATTCCACAAACCGCAGGCTTCTGCCATACGTTTTCCCCTGTGCATGTTAATGACCTCGTGTATCTTCTCGTCTACCTGTCCCACGGCCTTAACAATAGGCAGCGGTAATTCCTCATCCGCGATCTGCACCCGCACACCGCCTAAAGCACGTCCATCATCTGAAGCCTCAGCCAGTATCACATAAGTATTTTTATGCTGCGTCCATTGTGCTGTTGCAGATGTGATCATAGCAATGCCGTACATCTCCAGAACCATCCGGTGCCCTACGATGAATTTCTGGCATGATTCTTCATCATCTATTGCACGAAATGCTCTGAAAATTACAGACATTAGATTTTATTGTCAATTTGAATAATAAACGTCGTCAACATCTAATCTGATCGATTTCACAGCGGGTTCTTCGGATCTGAAGATCCTGAACATGAACAGGGGCTCTTCTGCCGTTAAAGATAAGTTAAACAGTTCAATAAAAGAATGGTGCATCTCCGAGAATTTTGCGACGACCTGCTCGCTCATGCCACCTCCGTTACCATGTATCATTCGTGCAAAATGAAATATCGGTGCCATTACGGGTTGCACGGCTAAACCATGTTTTTCAGTAACCAGCCAGGCACGCTGCATTGCGCGACCGGCATTAATGCAACTTTCCGGAGAAAAATTGTGCCCTGAGATAAGGCACACTGCCGACGCTGTTGCCATCAGATCTTTGGTCATATTCTCAAGAACTGCCCCCGCATCCCAGTCGCAAAGCAGCTGCATTGCCCTACCATCTCTAATTACCCTAAAACCCACCTGATCCTTTGGCTTGAGATCAAGCGTCTTGATGTCTAACCCATCTTTTATCTTAGAAGGATCATTACCCCAGCGCATCTCTTTCCTAAACAGGTCCATATGACCTTCCGGAATAAACATTCTCAACTTGTCCGATTTACCTGCGATATCAGCTATCGCGGCTATGTCAGCTTTTTCAGTCAGGAATTTGACGGATGCCACACCCGCCTTCATGGCCGCCTCTCGCACCTCGTCCAGTATGGACCCGGCTAATGCCGAGCCGTCACCCGGCTTCCGGTTCGTATGTCTGCTTTTCAAATAGGGAAACAACGGATCTGCTGCTCGTCCGGCATCTGCCCTGACGGCGATTGCAGCCACAGGATTAAGGTTTCCTGACGCTTTTAGCGGGAATAGCTCTACGTCCACTGCCAAACCGGCCGCTGATGCGGCGATATCTACGTTTTCTATGGCACTGCCCATGGACAGGTGCGTGATCATATTATCGTAATTGGCAAAGGCAAACGAACGAGCAGGATCGTCGAACAGCAACAGGCGTTTCCCATCATTATACCACTTCCATGGCTGGTTGTTGCCGGCAGAAGGCGCCAGGACCGCCGCATCCATTAGTTTTCTTGTTGTAGCCGCATCAATTGCGGTACTAACGGGAACTGCGTCCGGGATTTTTTCTGACAGTCCATTCATCTCGGCCCGAGTGATAGGCTCTGGTTCTGCAGGAAACTCGATCGTCTTCGTTTGACCGTCAGTGATCAGCTCATCAATATCAATAAAAAACCTGCCGGAAACGCTCAATTGATGCAGCAGTACTTTTCTGCAAATATCGGCCATTATTCCACCTCCCATCGTGACTGCACTTGCCAGCTGGGGCCAAGTATTGATAGTCTGACCGATCTCTACCGCTGACGCTTTGAGGCGTGGAGACATCGTATCTATACCAACAATAGGCAATATGTAAGGCAATTTTTCCTCCATCGTTTTCAGGTCTCGCATCTGACCCAGATCCAGATGATCTACATACCCATGTAGAATCGGTCGATCAGGTTCAAGATCAAAACGCTCAATGTCCACTGTACACCTATCGCTTGCCTCCATTAATACAGGAATTCCAAATTTTCTTGCCGCGACCCTGCATTTTATCTTCACATCAACACTATCGCACTCATCTATCAATACGTCCAATCTCCCACCATCAGTAAGGAAGTTGTCGATATTATTGTCGTTTATCCCTTCATGATAACACGTCACTTTCAAAAACGGATCGATCTCTGCTATCTCTCTGGCTACCAAAACTGTCTTCAGCAAACCCATATTGAATACCCCGCTGCGCAATCGGTTCAGGTTGGTTATCTCGAGGGTATCGTAATCGGCGATACGCAACTCTCCGAATGTACGCTCCATGGCCATTGTGAGCGATACCGACTGCCCCACCGACAGGCCTATTACCCCTACTCTTTTTTGGGCAAGCCGGGCCTCCTCCTGGTCTGTTATCTTGTACTTATTACGATTGGTGCGTACATATACAAACTCCTGTTCGTCAAGTAAATGCACTAACTTCTCATTCCACGGATAATAGACCCAAACACCATAATCACCCGGGTTGCGTCCCGCAAGACGAACTTGTATCTTTTCATCGATCTCAATATCTGACAATGTCTTTGAGGGATGATCGGTCTTTATCACCTCCCGCAATTGCGAAAAGATTGTATCATAAACCTGAATATTAGGTTTACTTACGAGGAGCCTCTCTAACTGTGTTGCCTGTGTAGGGTCGGCAGTCCTGAAAAACAATGGAGTAAATGTGCTGTTTGAGGTCTCCGTAGCTGCTATTCTCTCGGAAATGATTTTTGCCGTCACTGTTTACATTTTAGTGGTTAATTAGAAACAAACTTGTTATCTTTACTGGACTTCACAAAAAAAAGGGGATAAATAGCTTCGTAAATATACAAAGTATGAGTAACAACAAAATAACAATTTTGTATGTTGATGACGAGATGAATAACCTGATCTCCTTTAAAGCTGTATTCAGGATCAAGTATAATGTTCTTACTGCAATTAGTGGGGAGGATGCAATAAAAATATTAAAGAATAATACTGTAGATATTATAATAACAGACCAAAGGATGCCCAACATGACGGGTGTTGAATTTCTTGAATCCATTCTTGATGAATACCCTGATCCAATAAGAATACTGCTAACTGGCTATGCCGATATGAACGCAGTCATAGACGCTGTAAACAAAGGAAAGATCTTCCATTACCTTACCAAGCCCTGGAACGAGGAGGAACTGGATATGACCATTACCAGGGCTTATGATGTGTACAAATCCAGAATTGAGGAAAAAGAAATGACACAAAAACTCAGTCTTTCCAATGAACAACTCGAGTTCCTGCTGAGGCAAAAATTACTCTCCTGAGGAATCTGTGTTCGACTCATCCTTCGATACCTTTCCCATACCTACATAGTGAGCGCGCCAGTAGTCTTCTTTCAAACTACTGATAACTACCCCCTGCGAGGTTGATGAATGAACAAAATAATCGTTGCCCAAATAGACACCAACATGGGTAATTCGCTTGCCACGTTGTTTAAAGAATACCAGATCGCCCTCTTCGGCATCATCTCTTTTTTTCTGACGACTGCTGTTTTTGTACTGCTCCTGCGCCGTTCTTGTCAGCTCTATTCCATAAACATCGTTATACAATTTCCTGGCAAATCCCGAACAATCTATACCTTCTTCTGTTTCACCTCCAAGCCGGTAGTTGGTGCCATACCACTTGTCGATAAACCGGTAAAGGTCAGGCGATTGAATATCCTTTTTCTCTAACCCGATCATATTGGCATATTTTGTTCCCACCAATTTATCTGATGTGAGATCGAAACTCTTCTCGGGCGTGACCGGTTCTTTTTTTGTAACAACAACATCAAACGGAGTAGGGACAAACCTGAAAATACCGGGACGGTATAAATGAACACACTTACGCACGGTGGGATGGTCGGGAGACAACGGACGCTCTTCAATTTCCTCAACGTATGATGAAGCCTGGATGTACGCAGGATATTTGCCGGGTTCTATCGCATTCACGGTAGATCCGGACCTTGTATGTGCATTGAGATAAAATCCTTTTATAAACCTCGGAGGCCGTGCACCCCGCCCCGCCTTGGCAGAACGCTGTGCACGCGCATCAGCCGAAAGCAGAACCATCAAAATAACACCAACGACATATTTCCCTGTTTGCCTCACCATCTGCGTCGGTACTTGAGGCCGCAAATTTACAATTTAACCGCAAGGGGGACAAATGAAAACAACGTTACTAGCACAAACCGCCGACGAACATAAACATAAAACCTACTTCAACCCACCCATAGCGAGCACCTTTTTATATTCGGCATCGGTTACCGCGCTCACCGACAAACGGCTCAGTCGCACCAATTGCATATCGGCCAGTGAGGGTTCAGCCTTTATGTCGGCCAATGTCACTGGAACGGGCAGAGACGTCACAGGCTTCAGATCTACTACAACCCAGGCGGTTTCATCTGTGGTGGGGTCCTGATAGGCTTCTTTCACCACCTCGGCTATACCAACTATGGCAAGCCCCTCATTGCTATGATAGAATAATACCTGATCGCCCTTTTTCATGGCACGCAGGTTATTTCGGGCAGCATAATTGCGAACACCATCCCAGAATGTCTTCTTATCCTTCAAAAACTGCTCCCAACTATACTTGAAAGGCTCCGATTTTACCAACCAATAATTCATTGTAAAATAAGATTAAAACAGCTGTTTCAACACATTATGAATAACCTGAGGCTTTCCGAGCGTATAGAAATGCAGCACCTGCACCTTGTTTTTCAGTAAGTCTTTACACTGATGCAGCAACCATTCTGTACCTACCTGCTCGCACGCGGCATCGGTTTTGGCCTTCATCATTTCGTTATACAATTCAACCGGCACCTCTACGTTGAACACGCGGGGGATGGTTGTAAGCTGTTTTTTATTGGTAAGGGGTTTCAGACCGGCGATAATGGGAACGTCTATTGCGTTTTCGCGGCAGCGATTTATGTAGTCGTAGTAGTGCTGGTTCTTGAAAAACAACTGGGTAACTATATAGTTGGCACCAAGTTCTATTTTACGCTTCATATAATATAGCTCGGTATCCATATTGGGCGATTCGAAGTGCTTTTCAGGATAGCCGGCAATACCTATGCAAAAGTCGGTCTTGGCACCCTCAATTATGTCGTCTTCCATGTATTTGCCAGAGTTGAGCGAAGCAATCTGCTTCACGAGGTCTTCAGCATACCGGTGACCGTTGGGATGAGGTGTAAAGAACTTCTCATTTGCAGCAGCATCGCCCCGCAACGCCAAAACATTCTTAACCCCAAGAAAATCAAGGTCGATAAGAGCGTTCTCTGTCTCTTCTTTGCTGAAACCACCGCAGATAAGGTGAGGAATAGCCTCCACTTTATACTTATTCATGAGCGCAGCGCAAATACCAACCGTACCCGGGCGTTTGCGGATCTCCACTCTTTCAAAGTTTCCATCCTGGCGTTTTTTGAAGACCTGCTCAGCCCTATGATAAGTAACATTTATAAATGCAGGGTTGAACTCCATTAAGGGATCAAGGTGCGTATAAATGGACTGTATACTTTTACCCTTGGTGGGCGGCAGGATCTCAAAAGAAATAATTGTCTCTCTGGCGGATGCTAAATGCTCTGTTACTTTCATACGTTTCTTAGGAGGAACAAAAATATAATTATTAACTGAAACCGTCGATACAAAAAGAGGGCGCCGTGCAAAACGGCGCCCTCACTTTTACCTATTAATCTATTTAAGGTTTGAACACCAGTCGCACCAACTGCGTACTGCCATCGTCGCCCTTGAATCGCATCATATATACACCGGCAGCCATATCGGAAGGAAGAACAACGTCTGTGCGGGTTGCACTGATGTCGTATTTACCTACTTCTTTGCCATCGATAGTATAGATCGTCGCTACACCCTGTATTCCTGACTCAACAGAAAGTGAGCCCTGAGTTGGGTTAGGGAATACTGAGAAACGGAATGAAGTATTTGAAACAACCGCTGCACCCGGCTTAGACACGCCGCTAAGAACGGTTACGTTATGTACCTCATAATCAACTCCGCAACTTCCATAGTAGAACAACGATATGATCGCAGTTCCGGCAGACTCACCAGTTACTACTCCTGAAGAAGAAACCGATGCAACTTCATAATTAGAAGAAGTCCAAGATCCTCCGGTTACTCCCGCTGTCAAAACAATAGTATCGCCAACAGCTACTGTCTCAGGTCCTGTTATCTCTCCGCCAACTGCTGAGCAGGCTCCGAATGAAGGCATACCGCATACCCAGTTTGACGTACAACCGTTGAGCGCGAAATTATTGAGAGTAGCATGGTTATCAGATACACTTGCAAAGGCTGTAGAGTTGCCCGGATTGCTACCCTGAACAATACCCTGATCGAACTTTTGATAAACCATCAGACCGGACTCGGTACCTGAAAGTGGCGTATGCATGTTTGTAACGATCTCTTCCTGTGTACGAGCCACATTCCAAAGGCGAACCTCATCGATACGACCGTTGAAGTAATTGTCAGCTATGAACTGAGACTTACCTATCCAGTTGTTGATGGTTGTGCCAAGCATAGCAGGATTGTACACAAATGAAGGATTAGTTGCAGCAAGCGCACCGTTCACATATATTTTAGCAGTATCACCGTTAATTGTCACGGCCACGTGCGTCCATGTGTAAGTTGGTATCGTTGCATCCGGAGCATCCAGAACGTGCTCTCCGGCACCGATATTCATCGCAAACCTCAAATATCCCTCACAGAAAGCAGATGAAGACAGGAATATGGTCTGCGATGGTCCGTTGCCGAAATCGAATATACGCTCCCAGCACTGGTGCTCTTTAACATATATCCAAGACTCATAAGTGAATTGGGTTGCAGAAGATACACCTTGAGCAAAGGAGATATAGTCATTTGAACCATCGAAATCAAGACCGGCCGGTGTACCGATTGACACCGTATGAGTTGTATAACCAGGACACGTAGTTGAAACATAGTAAGTGATCACTGAGGTACCAACACCAGCGCCTGTGACAAGGCCGTCGGTGCCAATTGTTGCAACTGCAGTGTTTGAACTACTCCATGTGCCACCTGATACTGAACTGGTCAGTCCGAATACGTCTCCAACAAGTGCTGTATGCAGACCGGTGATCGTTCCCGCATCTGCCGGCGCGTTTACAGTTACTGTCTTAACAACAAAACAGCCCGAAGTGCGCGCATAAGTAATTGAAGCGACACCTGCGTTAACACCTGTTACAAGTCCGGTAGAGGTAACGGATGCAACACTTGGGTTCGAACTGCTCCAAGTACCACCTGCAAGACTGTTGGTCATTGAGATGCTGCTACCTATACAAACCGTAGATGCACCACTTATCGCAGGAAGTGATGGATAGTAAGTCACAGTAACCGGTGTTGGCGTACTGTTACATCCGTTCACTGTAGCTATAACCGAATATGTGCGCGTCAACGGAGTAGTTCCGGTTGTTGTAAAGTATGAGTAAACAGAATCATTGTCAGTGCCTGTAGTGTACGCACTTGACATAGCCGCATCATTGAACAGGCCTGTCACAGGAGTCCATGTTGTTGTGCCTGGTATTGTGTAAGTCACGGTGATACCCCACGATGTGAGCACACCGAGATCAGCACCGGCAAGGTCAGCACCACTAAGAGTCCATGACCCGTTAGCAATACTGTATAAAGACGCAAGATTCGACACATTTGACACAAATGCTGTAGGACCAACACCAACTACCCCATCAGGAATATACGTGCCGGTAAACGGAGCCGAACCTGCTGAAATCGGAGTTGTAGCATCTGAACTGAAAACAGTATTTACAAAGTCGTTGCCGCTACTTCCCCTATGATTTGAAAGGTTTATCGTATTACCGTTAGGTGCCGACAGATTGATAACCATATCGCCATCCCAAGTATGGGTCATATTAAATGTCACAGAAACACCTGTAACTACGGCACCTGCAGGAACACCTGAAACAGACAAACTTGAACTGTTCCCGGTAGCATTGTCGTCTGGGAACGATACATAGATAGATCCTGAAGAAGCAGTCGAGCTTCCGTCTGACGATGATACAGTGGAGAGCAGCGCGTTACTACCTGAACAGATGACAGCCGATGATGGCGTTACTGAAGGAGACGCCGGCAGACCATATACCGTAAACGTGCGTGTAGTTGCACAACCGGTGGTGGTCACTCGGTAGGTGATCGTTGTGGTTCCGAGACTGAGACCGCCGGCAATACCTGAAGTAGACCCAATTGATCCTACTGAAGGATTACTGCTGCTCCAGGTACCGCCAGTTCCGCTTGTCAGCGTTGATGTAGTGCCCAGACAAAGAGACGATGCGCCCGTAATTGCTGCAGGAAGTGCCTTCACTGTAACAGTTGTAGTCTTGTAACATCCGGAATTCACGTAGTAAGTGATGATCACAGTACCGGCACTTACGCCTGTAACGACACCTGAACCTGATTCAACGGTAGCTTTAGAAGTGTTTCCGCTTACCCATGTTCCGCCACCCACTTCATGAGCTAGGGTTGTGGTCTCGCCCACACACACATTGGTTGTACCCGTGATTGCTACCGGTACGGCATTTACTGATACTGTTGTGATGCTAAGACAGCCCGTTCCGATCTGATAAGAGATATTGGCAGTTCCGGTAGAAACGCCGGTCACTATTCCGGTTGATGCACCAACGGTTGCTTTTGACGCAGCGCTACTGCTCCAGGTGCCACCCGATGTGCTGTTACTGAGCGCAAGTGTCTGCCCTACGCAGACAATGTCACCTCCTGTATTTGCCGGAAGAGAACCGTTAACGGTAATATTATATGTGCGGCTGCAACCAAATGCATTGGTATAGCTCACAGTAGTCGATCCAACAGCCACACCATAAACAGTGCCTGTAGTTGACGAAGCTGAACCAATAGTTGCAATAGAAGTATTTGCACTGCTCCATGTCTGACCTGCAGTTGCTGAAGTAAGTGTACCTGTGTTACCAACACATATAGTAGATGGTCCGCTGATAGTTGCAGGCAATACATTTACAGTGTAGTTAAGCGTACGGCGACAACCGGTAGACGGCAAAGTGTAAGAAATTGTGGAATTACCAGCGCTTACAGCGTTCACAACACCTGTGAAGGTATCAATTACCGCTGCAGAAGTGTTGCTGCTGGTCCAGAGACCACCGGTTGTTCCGCTGCTCAGCGTATCGATGCTTCCGACACAGGCGGTTGCTCCTCCTGTAATTACATCCGGAGCCGGATTAACAGTTACTGTACGAGACACAAAGCAACCCGTCGATGCTGTATAAGTGATATTGGTAGTTCCTCCACCTGTACCTGTCACCACACCTGTAGTTGGCGCAACAGTGGCAACAGCCGAATCGGCAGTAGACCATGATCCGCTTCCGCCAGTCACGCTGGTTAGCGTTGTCACACCGAACTGACACAACACCGCAGTACCTGTGATCGCCGGTGGCAGATTATTAACTGTTACTATTTTAGTCTTGTAGCAACCTGCACTTAAAGTATATGTAATTGTAACTGTACCATTTGCTACACCTGTCACAACACCCGAACTTGCGTCGACAGTTGCACGAGCAGTATTACTACTGCTCCATGATCCACCTGAAACCACATGATTAAGAGTGGTGGTGTATCCGACACATGCACCGGATGCGCCGGTAATGGCCGGGAGTGTTGCGTTTACCGTAACATGCTTAATGGTATAACACGTAGGACTTGTCCTGTAAGATATCCTTACTGTACCGGCAGCAATTGCATTCGCAATGCCGGTAGCTGAGCCAATAGATGCAATAGTAGCAGCACTTGAAGACCATGTGCCTCCTGTTGACGTCGTGGTCATTGCTGTAGAACTACCAACACACAGAGCTGTATCACCGACTATTTCTGACGGTGCAGCACTTACATTCACAGTTGCCATCCGTGAGCATCCGAGTGCTGTGTAGCTCACGACCGCAGTACCAACGCTGATACCCGTAACAACTGAAGAATTTGCTGACGCAGCCGTACCGGTTGTAGCCACACCGGCATCTGAACTACTCCATGTACCACCGGTAGTCGATGAACTTAATGTAGTAACACTGCCCACGCACACATTAGTTGTTCCCGTGATAACCGCAGGTGTAGTGCCAACAGTGAACACAGTTGTCCGACGGCAGCCGGTTGATAACGTATAAGAAATTATTGTTGTGCCGGCTGAAACTCCGGTAACAATACCAGAAGTTGAGCCAACAGTAGCCCTTGTTGTAAGACTGCTTGTCCATGTACCACCTGAAGGATAACCTACAAGCGCCACACTGCTCGCAACACACGTTGCGGTTGATCCGGTTACGGAATCCGGACGCGGGTTCACAGTTACAGCACGTGTTCCATAACATCCGGAGGTAAGGTAGCTGATCAAGGTCGTTCCTGCAGCAACACCGGTCACCAATCCAGAGGTAGCATTAATAGTTGCCTTAGTAACATCGCTGCTACTCCATACACCACCGGTAGGGCTACTTGTTAGGTTGGTAGTTCCGGCAGCACATACCGTTGCCGTTCCATTGATAACAGGCAGTGCGCGAACGGTAAATGCAGCGGTTTTGAAACAGCCGCCTGTAAGAGAATATGTGATTGTGATAGTACCACTTGTTATACCCGTAACAACTCCTGAGAAAGTGTCTACTGTAGCGACAGCGGTGTTACTGCTGGACCATGTACCACCCGAAACCGGATGTCCCAGCGTTCGCGTACTACCCACACATACATTCAAAGAACCGGTAATAGCTGCAAGTGTACTATTCACAGTAACCACTGTTACTGCCTGGCATCCCATACCCGAAAGCTTGTAAGTAATATTTGCTGTACCTGTGGACACGGGTGTCACAAGTCCTGTTGTTGCGCCCACCGTAGCTCTTGCAGTATTACTGCTGCTCCATGTGCCGCCCGTAGTTGCATTAGACAACAGAGAAGTGCTTCCCATACATATTGTAGCAACGCCCGTATTTGCACCGGGAACGTTGTTCACTGTTACGATCGTAGATGCGGCACAACCACTTCCGTTTGTGTAACTTACTGTAGAAGTACCTGCAGCGATTGCCATGAACACACCCGTTGAGGCCGAGATAGTTCCCACTGATGTTGCAGAGGAACTCCACGTACCACCACCAGGCGATGACGTAAGTGCCGTTGTGCTACCTACACAAGCTGTAAGAGTTCCGGTTATCGATGCAGGGGCTGCATTGATCGTGATTGATTTTATAGAACGGCATCCTGAAGGAAGCATATAAGTAATGGTAGTTCCACCTGCGCTAACCGCGGTCACCACACCTGTACCGGCGTCAATGGTGGCTGCACTTACATTACTGCTCGTCCAGGTTCCACCTGTTGGCGAACAGTCGAATGAAGTATCTACAACACCCGGACATATTAATGTATTCCCTGAAATACTACCCGGTGCTTCATTTACAGAAATCACCTTGGTAGCAAAACATGAGCCAGTACTTGTATAAGTTATTGTTGCAGTGCCTATGGTATTTCCGAAAACGACACCTGTAGTGGTATCAACCGACGCTACAGCAGGATCACTGCTGGTCCAGGTACCGCTTCCCCCAACAACACCTGTGTAGGTTGTGAAAGAACCGACACACACTGTATTGCTGCCGGAAATCGGCGATGGAGCAACAACCACATTCATGGTTATTGTTCTGAAACATCCGCTGCTTACAGTATAGGTAACTACGCATGTACCAAGTGTGACACCGGTAACAACACCAGTTCCGGCATCTACCGTGGCCTTCGTTGTATCCTGACTTGACCATGTTCCTCCACCGGAAGGATGGCCGAGTGCCGACGTATTTCCCTGACAAACCGTGGTATTTCCGGTAATAGGCGCCGGCACCGTGTTCACTGTAAGATGAGTAGTCGCATAACAGTGAGATGACATTACGTAATATATGTTAGCCGTACCCGGAGCTATTGCATATACATGACCTGTGGCCGATCCGACGATAGCCACATAGAGGTTGTTGCTCGACCAGTAACCACCGGGTGTTGGGTTGGTAAGATCCGACCAACCTCCATCGCATATCAGGTCATCACCAACATTAGCTGTAACAGCAGGATTCACAGTAACTTGCTCAGCCCGCACGCATCCACTCACGCCATGCGTATAACTTATCAATGCCACGCCCGTGCCAACACCTGTCACGACCCCACCTGCTGAGACTGTCGCGATCGATGTATTTGAGCTCGACCATGTTCCACCTGTTGTGGTGGTCTCCAGTTCAGAGGCATTGCCCACACATAGAGTATGATCGCCGGTAAACGCAGGAGAAGAGTTACCTACAGAAAGGGTCAGTGTGCTTGCGCATCCGGCAGCTGTACTATATGAAATAATAGTAGTGCCACCGATCACAGCGGTAACGAACCCCGAAGACGCATCCACAGTGGCAACCGCAGTATTTGAACTACTCCATGTTCCTCCCGACGGAGATACTGTGAACGTCATAGTATCACCGGCACACATAGTTGTCACTCCGGTAATTGCAGATGGTGTTTCGTTTACCGTTTGCACCCGATTCACAAAACATCCGTAGTAAGCAAATGTGATGGTTGTTGTTCCCGGAGCAACACCAGTGATCGCTCCAGATCCAACGTTTATTGTCGCCACGGTAGTATCGCTGCTGGTCCATACGGCACCGGCACCGATCATGCTGGAAAGACCTGCGGTCTGCCCTACACATATCGGATTAACACCGGATATCGGAGGGGGAATCAAATTAGATTGAACGTTAATGATTGTGTAACAACCCGGCACAAGCGTATAAGAAATATAAGTATTACCAACTGAAACAGCGGTAACTACGCCGGTAGAAGTAACCGATGCGATGGTAGGATCGGCACTGCTCCATGTACCACCACCCATGGGGTGTGTGAACTGGCGCGATCCGCCACCGATACACAGATAAATATATCCGCTGATAGCAGGGATAGTTGTATTCACCGTCACCGTAGCAACTTTGGTACAACCGGAAGAAACCGTATAAGTAATATTTGCAGTACCACCTGCAACACCGGTAACAACACCAGTAGTGAGGTTTACGGTAGCGATTGCAGTGTTACTGCTGCTCCAGGTGCCGGTACCGAAAGCATGGCTAAGTGTTGATGATGTACCAACGCAGATATTCAATTGTCCGATCACTGTATCCATGGTCGGGTTAACGGTAACCTGAGTAACTGCTATACAACCATGTGCAGTAACCGAGTATGTGATATTGGCAGTGCCTACTGCAATGCCCGACACAACACCGGTACTTGAATTCACGGTAGCGTTTGAGTTGCTACTGCTCCAGGTACCACCCGGCTCAGCATTACTCAAAGTGACTGTCTCACCTATACATACGATTGGGTCTCCCGTGTTCGGGCCGGTGCTCACAGTAACTACAGTTGAAGCAAAACAACCATTTGAATGGGTGTAGCTGATCGTTGCTGTTCCTGTATTAACACCATAAACAACACCTGTCGATGAGTTCACAGTGGCAACCGCTGTGTTACCGCTTGACCAGGTATGACCCGTTGGTGTAGAAGCAAGTGTGCTTGTCTGATTATAACATACAATATGATTTCCGGTGATCGCGGTCGGTGTTACGCCAACCGTTACGGTTGCGGACCTAAAACAACCTCCCTGCGTGTAGGTAATGTTGGCTGTACCCAATGCGGTACCCGACACAACGCCTAATGAAGAAACCGGAGCGATACCAGGGGCGCTGCTCGCCCAAACACCCCCTGCCGGAGATGAAGTTAACGTAGAAGTGCTACCCTGACACACCAACAATGAGCCACTGAACACTGCAGGACGAGGATTAACTGTAAACGCCTGCGTAACCTGACATCCTGTAGTTGAAAGTCGATATGTAATGAGCGTTGTACCAGCTGAAAGACCTGTTACAGCCCCTGTACCAGAGTTAATTGTACCTACGGCCGTATTACTGCTGGCCCACGTTCCACCACCTGTAGAATTGGTGAGGGTGATCGAGGAAGCTTCACAAACCGAGAATGTACCACCAATCGCATTTGGAAGCGGATTAACAGTTACAATGGTTGTTTTAGTACATCCTGAGCTGACTGCATAGGTCACCACCGATGTACCTGCCGTTACTCCGGTGATCACACCCGTAGAACCAACAACCGACACATTACCGTTGCTGCTTGACCAAGTTCCACCAGATACCGCATTCGACAACGTCGTTGTATTTCCAACGCAAACCGTAGCCGTTCCTGTATTGTTGGGCATTGCCGCGTTAACCGTTACCTGCGTCACACTGCGGCACGATGCCGGTGAGGTAGTTGTATATGTAATGTTCGCATTTCCTACAGAAACAGCAGAAACCACACCGGATCCGCTATTCACTGTGGCAATTCCGGTAGCACCGGATGTCCAGGCACCACCACTTGTAGCATTTGCAAGAGTCGTTGTTTGCCCCATGCACAACAGTGCATTTCCGGTATTGGGTGTCATGGCACCTGTAACTGTAACTGTAACTACTCTGGAACAGCCCGATGCGTTTGTATAGCTGATGGCAGCAGTACCTGCCGCTACCCCCGTCACAGTTCCATTAGTGGCATCCAACGACCCAACAGTCGCAACCGCAATATTAGAACTTGACCAGGTCTGACTTGCAGTTGCCGAGTTTAGATTAGTTGTACTTCCCTGGCATACAGTTGTAGTACCGGTAATGTTAGCCGGAGTGTTTACCACACTAACGGCAGTGAGCAGGCGACATCCGTTCGTTGCTGTATAGCTGACATTCGTTGTACCTGCGGTAGACCCGGTGAATACACCTGTAGCGCTACCTATTGTTCCCACGCCTGAATTGCTGCTGACCCAGGTTCCGCCCGACGGAGCACCGATGCATGTTTGTGAAACACCTGCACAGATGGTGGCATTCACAGTAACAGTGGGTATAGCATTCACGGTCTGCACTGAAGTGATATAACAATCTGCTGCCCCATGCCTGTAAGAAACAATTGTTGTACCGGCCGACAAACCGGCAAGGGTTCCACCTGTGTTGATCGTTCCTACAGCAAGGTCGCTGCTGCTCCAGTTGTTACCACTTGTAGGCGTTGCCGTGTAGGTGGTGAAACTTCCAACACATGTTGGCGCAGTTCCGACAGAAACACCCAAACTCATATTCACTCCCACTACAGTCACAGTTGTTGTAAAAACTGTACTTGGAGGGATGTTATAACTTATGGCCGTAGTACCCGCTGCCACACCTGTAACCACACCCGTAGAGGGGTCTATTGTGGCTACTCCGGTATTACCACTACTCCAGGTTCCACCTGTTGTGTTGATCGTCAGCGTGGTTCGGGAGCCTCCCAAACAAACTCTGAGGTGACCGCTTATCGTTTGGGCCGTGGCTGTACCGACGGATCCAAGTAACATGAGCGCGGCAAATAAGTACTGCAGTTTTCTCATTGCTGTTGTTTTACTTTACTAATATTGAAACAATTGAATACAAATAGAAATAATCCGCAATATGCGAATTTTGATAGGTTTTACAGAATTGTGCCAGTAAGCGGGAGAGTTGTGAGCTACCTGCAAAAAGGAATTTTCACATTCTTTTTGCAAATAGAAATGGACTTCAAAACTAATTCGTTAATTCAATCAATCATAGGAAAAAATCATTAAACGAATGTTAATGCACGTAAACATGCCTATTTAATACACTATTTTATTGTACTATTATTTTAAATATCATCCATAATAAATTGATTGTCTTTATTTTAAAAATAAAGTTACAATATACAATTATTTAAAAAAGAGAAGCAGAACAGAACACACCTACAGGATGTACCCTTCTAAAAAATATGATCATCCCCCCCTATCTTCATTCTCTCCTGTGAGTGCTTTCAAACATTATTTTTATATCCTTATCTGATGGCAATTCAAGTTAAATTATTTACAATTTATCGAACTAAAACCCTATAAGCGATCAAATTCTACACTTACCAACTGAATATCAACAGGTTACAAAGAAATAATACCACATGCAACAAAAAACACCAGAAAATCGGGACTAGCTAAATAATTTACATATAAGGAACCAAATCAGATGTAATAGCAATACTATTATCAACTTTCACAGTAATAAGAAAGCAGTATCACAAGAGTGCATGGAGTGAACAGAAAACCTGGCGTATGGACAAATGCCTTGGAAAAGAACAAAAAGGATAAGGGCAAATACAGCCGTGCCATATTTGCCCTTTTCAAGTAGTCCCAGTAGGAATATTCTCGAACCTTTTCATTGAGGATTTGAAGAAACTGGTCGATGTATTTCAGCTATTGACTGGAGCATAACTCAGCTTCACGTTTCCGAAGGTTTCTAAAAATCAACTCAAATTGTTTTGTTATCCCCTTAAGTATGGAAACTACAAACATTGGGTCGTTCTAATCACATGATTCCTTAATTTGCTTCTTCACATCCGAATACGGGAAAAATGTCAATTCGCATAGCATATCATCTCCATCAAGCGAATTTTCAACAATTGCAATTATGTGTTTCTCCGCTAAACTATCCTTACTATAGGCTTCTAAATCTAGGTCACATATGCTCGCGTCATCTGAAACGATAATAATAAACTCCTCGGAACGTTTTTTTTTAAAATCACATCTATTATCTCACGTGTATATAATTGTGTCTGTATAGTATCGATTTGTCCAACAATTACATACATTTTACTCATTTGTCTCCCATGAACAAATGCTGAATTTTCTGAAAAATAGAAAGAAACAAGTCCTCCATCATTAGTTGAAATCACATTGTAATTGTTATTATTGGTTATCCCCTCTTTACTCCTTTCATGAGGCGCAATAAATAATATTACCCCCCCTATCATCACACAACACACTATAAATAAAAAAATTATGTATTTCATGACTCAAATTTACTTATTTTCTGAAAGCACCTCTAAGGATGTGTAATATTTTAGAAGAAAATGATAAATAAATAATTCATAGTGTCGCTGTTTTGATATGAATAGTCTGTTCATAAACATATGAATTAGGCTTTGCAATAGAGAATAGAATATAGAATTATCGGTATTTGATCTATTTAATATATTGCATACATTATTTTTGTAGCGAATACTCCGATTTGAAAACACTTGTTTGCAAATTGAACGTATGCCATCCAAATCTCTTTCATCCTCACTCAGAATACTGAATATTTCCCTCTGTAGGGTTCTGTACCTACTATTTAATTGCTTTAATAAAGCTGGTTCAGCACCAAATTCATTAAAAAAAGTTGATTGCATCCCTTTTAAAAGTATGATTTTATCTGTTAAGGGTAGCTCAAAATCATTTAGCATAGAGTCAATTCCCTTAATTGCAACAAATAGTCTTTTTTTAATATGCAATTCATTAGATAAAATATCCAGTATTTGCAAAACAGCGAAACTATCCGCAGAAAAAAATAGCTCTATGTCATCAATAAGATCATTTCCATAACGTTCGATTTCTCTTACGTAAGTGTCAATTATAATTTTGTCAATATTGCCTATCTGAATTTGTCTATGCATTAATCTTAAGAACTTTTGCTGTATGCCAGTAACCACATTAAGGTCGCCACTATACAACCGAATTCTTAAATGAGGAAAATCATCTTTGTATCTTACGAAATAAAATTTCTCAATTTCAGAATTACTTCTGACGAAAGGAAATATAATTTTAGTCAATATGCTTTCTGCTTGTTTTGTTCCACAATACACTTTGAAATAAATCCAGTTACTGCCAGGTGGGAATTTCCTCTGAACATTAGATTCTTTATTAACGAGTACATTGATCTTTGTTTCAACGGCGGCTTCATTATTTCTTACAGGAATTAATATTTCGTTTGTATAGGGATGTCCATTTTCATCAGTTACAATACTGTCTTCATTAGTGAAGAGAAACTCTTCTACAGCAATACTGCCGTATTTTCTTATAAAACTAATAAGAACCTCAATATGCTCAACACAATTGAGATCTAACATCAACTCGTTATCTCCTTCGACATATACAATTCTCACAGGCAAATTTCTCTGATTTCTGAAAGAGTGTATCCAGTGAAAATAATCTTCCTTCGTTTTTAACGACGAAGGCAAGATTGATTCTTTTAATATCCATCGTGCTCTTCTAAGAATTACATTTTTATATATCACCCTTGGCAAATAACTAAGCGCTTCCAAAGAACCCCAATCCCACAAGACCCCATAAGAGCAGCCATAATTTTGCAAGTCACAGAGAAACTTGTAAACAGGTAAACTTTTATACTGATAGTTATGCGCAGTCGTAAGCCTTGGAATTATTGTTTTATTACGTATTTTACTTCGTAGAACTATTTGTCCATTTTGAACACTGATAAAAATGTCACTTATGTGTATTTGGTCTTCAATAGGCGCACCAGAATTCCCCACGTAAGCTAATTCGTGCTTACGTAGGATAGGCCGATATAAAATATTAGCTAAGCGTGGCTCTGGTAAATGGACAATTTCGGCAAAAATTGCATTAGGATTTTGTCGTTCTTCATTCATGATTATATTGTCAACAAAAGCTCTTATTTCACCGTTCCCATAAGCGAATCGACCAGCTATATTTGCACCACTCGGACCACCCATACCGCGAAAATGAAAGGTATCAGATGAATCGCAGTTAGATTTTTTAATCAGACTTCCCATGATGTACATACTAGTTGGGAATTCTGACTTTGCTATCCGACTTCTATATTTATCCAAATCGGCATCTGTCACCTCAATTAAAGAACTATTATTTGATATAAAGTCATCATACTTTTGCATTGTAAAGTGGCTAATATAGTCTTGTAGCGGCTGATTCGCATGTTCAGATACTGGCATAGCCAGCGATGCAATAAGATCATGCCCACCTGTAGTTTCATCATTTGTACCAGCATAACCAATACCCAAGTCATTGTCTAATGCCAACGCAAGGGGAATTTCAGCGGATTCGTATTTTAATAAAAATAGTTTTATAAATTCACTTAAGTGCCTATTATCGTTTCGTCTGAAAAAAACACATAAATTACCTATATTATTTACAATTGTCTTTATGGTGTTTTCTTGAATTGTTGCGGTTTCAAATGCCAGAAAGGTATCCGTCTGAAGTGTTGTACGGTCATTTGGTATTGATATTAGTTCTCTTAAATCCTTATCAATTGATGTGAGAACCTCTAATCGTTCCTCACTTAGCATAAGAAGTTCGTTGACTCTTTTCAGGACTGAAATCACTTCATTTGTTCCTTTTATTGGTTCAATCCTTCCGATAATTGACGCCAAGATAGATTCTCCAGTTACCGGAGGTTCAATTTCATATCGTAAAATTTGGTGTTCTATTAATTGCTCGACGTAAGCTCTGGATTCAAATATATCAACAGCCATGGTCTTTGCTACAAATTCTGAAAGTTCATTTATTGTGCGACCATTTAGTGCATATTGCAATACATTCATCAACAAATCTGTGTTCTCGGTTTCTGCAATAGCATATACTCTCTCATTTTCCTTATATTCGAAAATTGTATATCGGCAACTCGTGGGCGTTTTATAAATACTATTATTTGGATAAAGGCCGATATTGTTTCTTATTTCTTTATTTTTTATCAGTTCTTCAACAATTAATGAAATACAATAATTATCTATTCGGTTGCGAAAGGTATGTTTAGAACGATCGCTAATAACTACTTCTGTAACTTCTGCTAATGAAACTAAACCAACTCCAGCAAAATTTGCAAATGGGGTACAGCGTGTACAACTACGAATCCAATATTTAAGCGAAGTTGATTTAGATTTCTCAGTACCGCTATTTAGATTCTGCCAAAAAATTGGAGATGATAAGTACAAACCAACCTGAAAGGATTGACTGGAATAATCAACCATCAACACCTTATTGATTGAATTAAGGGGCACACGCAACAATATCTTATCGTAATCGCAGATCATTAATTTAGCATAAAGTAGTAATCCCAATCAGAATCACCAGTAATATTCGATAACAGCACCAATCCAATACCAGACGATCCAGTGATTAAGCTGAAATCTCTCACGTATTGCTTAAAAACTCCGTTGTAACTCTTATAACCTCCAATTCCGTCTTTATGGTGTGAAAAATTAATTGTTTCATCAATCCAATAGTTGGATGCTTCTCTAAAGATCGGGTTGCCCGTCATAACATACAGCTTACCAAATATGTGAGCATTTCCTGAAGAACCATGACAGAATCCTGCATCAATAACATGCGATTGATGAACCTCTCTTCGCATACACGTGCTCTTCAACATATTTATGGAAAAATGTTTGATAGGGCAGCTATCTAGAACTATTCCAGTTTGATACAGAACATAGCCAATTATCAAGTCTCCGTAACACCAGCCAACTCTACTTATCTCTGTGTGGTCAGATTTTGTTTTGATAGTATTTCCAAAATACGAAAAGCCAGTATTCTTGTTCTGATTATTTATCAAGTATTGAGCAATTTTATTTGCCATAGCGCTGGACTCGACAACGCAAATCTTCTTACGAATACATTCTACACAGAGTTTTAAAATGCTTACGATGCCATGGGCTAAACCTATATCTACCTCATCTTTTACTGAGTTATCGTCTAGATCAAAACTTTGCGGCATTTCATTTTCATTTCTAAATAAAACATTCAATTGTGAGAAGTAGTGATTGAAATTCTGTTCGCAAAAGGAAGAATTTGCATGTAGTAAATAATGTGCAATGCCGTTTGCCCCATAGAGGAAGTCATAATTGCCTTTCTGTAGAAAGTCTAAAGACTTATCAAAACACGTCTTGTTGTCTAAACCTATATACGCTATGTATTCACTGTCGATAATATCTTTTCTTCTCATGTAATTATACAGCCAATTTATTCCAATTCGTTTTGTATATGAATAATCTTGGAGTTTGTGGGTCTTAATTATTAGCTGCTCGAAAAGTTGTATAAAATTGTCTGTAATATCACTACTCCTTATCAAATGGTTATATTGAAGAATGAACAATAAATGTCCAAAGTGATCCTCAGCTGATAAACCTCCGCTTTCCGCTGCTACATGGGATTCATATAGTCCATTTAGAACCGTAAAAACAGATTTATTTATCATATTCTAGTAGACTATCGAAGATAAAAGTTTCTATTTTTTCGAGAGGAATTGTATAAAGATTTGCAATATAGCTATAACTCTCTGACTGGCTTATTGTCGCCAGAGCACTTTCTACACTATTGTGCCCTCCCTTCTTATCAATTAAATACACCAATAGGCCACCAAATGCATAATAAATGTCAGTAATGTTATTGTCGAGTATAGTTCCTGGTTGTGCGTTATTAATGTCAATGAAATCCCTTATACTACGATATTGATGTTTCAAAATAAACTTTTTCAACTCTTTTATGTGAAATGAAAGATCCTTTTCCATACTACCTCCTAGAAACGTTGCTAAACCTTCGTCAATTATTCGATTATATTGATCGTATGCCGCAAATTTTTCGGAAGAATACAACATATTTGTATATATGTGAACGAGCTCATGAGGGTAATACTCTTTATTATTTCCGGAAACTATAGTCTTAGCGTAATGTAAAGTATAGCCACCGGTTTTATTACCATTCGCATACATTTCTTGATTAAAATCGTAACCAAGGACGCGCCACATATCTTGATATGATCCACAAGAGTAATATGTAAATTCACAAGATGGGAGATGAAAATATTTTGCCACTTTTTCATTAAATCCATTCATTCTTTTAGCATCACCAAAATCAAATGACTTATACGGATTGCATATATAATTAATTTTACCTACTTTTATTTTCCTCCAATGATTGGTAATAACTTGTATGGGATGCTTCAGCTTATAGCCAGCTTTTTCGTCATGTACTATTAACACGTTATTTATCTGTCTGACGTAGTATCGCTCATTTTCACAAGTTGAGACATACGCTATTCGAGCCATATAATCCTTATACCTACGCTCCTTTGAAATGCTTAACACAACTGGCTTATACGTAGTATCGCCAATCCCAAGTGGCAAAGATGCTCCATGAAAATAAAAAAACGGGTCTCTATACAATTGTATATCGGAGCTATCCCAATATGGGTTGTAAAAGAGCGTTTCGTTACGGCTAATAAAAAGGCTGTCTTTGGTCTTCAAAAAATTAACTAATAGCAATCGGAGTGAATCGTAGGTCGATTCATGAAAATTCCTTGATAAAAATGGATTAAAAAAAACATCGCTTTTAGTTTGTGCGTTTAGAGGTAACCGAAATACAAATATTACGAGTAATATCCAAATAGGTGCAGCTTTCATATGATTCCGTTTTCGCAACTCGAAAAAAAGAATGAGCAAAAACCGAAACCCTTCGCATTTTTGCTCATTCTCATATTTATTGATATGACGAAAAAGAACTAAAGCTCATGTGGGCGCTTCGGAATCACAGTACCGTCTATTGTGGTTTGAACAGGACAACCCATATTTTTGCATGTACCTGCACAAGATTTACAGGTCAATTCTCCCTTGGTCTTTTTCTCGGTTGCGTATTGAGGTTCATATGAGTTGTCCAATAATCTGCTTACCAAACTAACATTCAGCGTAAGAGGTTTGGTAATTCGAGTTGTCCAATTAAAAATAACTTTACCGGCTGTTATAGTCAAGGCTCCGACCAAAGCAGATACCATCTGATTAGTGATAAGACCTGTTGTTGGCTCGACTAGGCTATTGGATTGCGCACCATATCCTGCTAAAGCCCCATTCATAGCAGCTACATTCCACTGCATTGTATTTAAATAATTTTGTCCTCCGTTTGAAGAAAAGTACGAAGCCCAACTACTTTGAGGGTTTGCCAATTCAGCTATCCAATAATTGTTTGCATTCGAACCACATGTAGTAGCCAGAAAAAGAGGCTGCTGGTCTGGCATCGTTAACTCGGAAATTCCAATATTGTCCTCTATATCTGCAATACTGACAGCAAAAACATCTGGAGGCGTATTGGAAGTCATTCTTGCCCCGATAAGAAGATCTATAAAAGCATTCTGTACTGCATCATAAGTTGTTAAGCCATTCAGCACCAGATTACTTCGATAAGAATTAATAGCATTATAAGCGACCGACTTTACTTCAATCTCTATCTTTGTTTGTGACGTGTAATAAATTGGCTGAATATAGCTCCATACTTGATTTACTAAATCATCCACAGTAGGATTCGCAGGAAGGCCTAAGATAATTGCATTAAGGCCAGATTGTAATTGCTGGCCTATAGCAGAATACGGATTAATGGTGGTTGGTTGTGCCATAGAATAATTTTTTACATGGTTAAGAAATATTTTTTTAGTTTTTATTTAATAAATGTACAGAAATTTTGTATGAAACCAAAATTTTTTTAAACAAATTTTGGCATGATTTAAACATCGTCAGTTATTTTCAAAGTTTTTGAAACATTTTCAAATGGTTTTCAAATCCCCCGAAAATGGTTTTTGAACCCCATTGTATCGTCCTGTAAATAGGTTACAGCTAGATGACTGTAGAAGTTAGCACCTCGTTGTTTGTCTAAAATGTCATGCAACCCGCCACAGTTGCAGTAGTACGCCAAAAAATATATAGGGAATATTTGGCCTGATTGGGAAAATTTTGACCTAATCGTGGAAGAACGGGTAAAAGGTTGGAATTGAAAAATTGGAACAAAAAATTGGTGTGTTTATTGAGGTATTTACAACATACCAAAATCTATTTTTTATGCGTAAACTTATTGAGAAGGAGCTTCATGTTCCGGCAAATGCCATGATGCAGGTGGCTAGTGTGCTAACAGAAAACGAACTCGCAGCAACCATCACGGGGACAGATGATGACGATGAAACAATTACCATCGAAGTGCAGTACGAGAAAGGCGACCGGGCTGCCATTCACGAAATCGAAGACATCATCGAAGAGCATAGCGCAGATGATGATGACGATGATGAGAACGAAGATGAAGAAGAGGAGCAGGAGTAATTACGCTGCTTTTAAATCATCCATTCATAGAGGGGCTTTGTGCCCCTCTATGTTTCTTACCACACCTACGGTTATTAGCATAGTGGAAATGTTAAAAAGGGACTCAAGATAAAAATATAGAACATTGATAATCAATTAGTTGTATTTTAGCAATGAAGAAAAAGAACGGAAGTAAAGTCATAAGATTAAGTAAGGAGAACGAACTGCACAGAATTGAACCAGAAGATAAAATCTCCTTAGCAAGATGCCGCCAGATACTGAAAGAAATGGGCGTGAGCTACATAGATGAAGAGATACGTCTTGTCAGGGATTGGCTTTATGACCTTGCCGCCATCACTTATGATGAATACTTTAGTCAGAGGGGTGCCGTTATTATACCACTAACACAAAAACAAGATAGAGACCATGAGGAAAGCCATTATTTACGTGCGAGTTAGCACCGATGAACAATCAGAAAAAGGATACAGCCTTGCACATCAGGAAGAGCGGTTGAGGCTGTACTGCAAACAGCAAAATATAGAGGTGGCGGGTTTCTATAAAGAAGACCATTCAGCCAAAAGTTTTGACCGTCCGGCATTCACACAATTATTGGCATTTCTTAAAAAGAACAAAAAGTCAGTTGATTTATTGCTGTTCCTGAAATGGGACAGGTTCAGCAGGAATGCAGGGGATGCTTACGGCATGATTAATCAGCTTAACAAACTTGGCGTAGAGCCACAAGCCATTGAGCAGCCGTTGGACTTGAATGTACCTGAAAATAAGATCATGCTTGCTTTCTACCTTGCTGCACCCGAAGTAGAGAACGATCGCAGGTCGCTGAACGTAATAGCGGGCACACGCCGGGCTAAGAAAGAAGGTAGGCATTGCACTTGGGCACCAGTAGGTTATCGTAATATCAGAACAGAAGATAACAAGCCGATAATTGTTCCGAGCAAAGATGCACACCTGATAAAATGGATGTTTGAGCAAGTAGCCAAAAGAGAAAGCAATGTAGTAGACATTTGGAGAGTGGCAGTAGCCAAGGGATTGAAGGTGAGCCGGAGTAATATTTTTATCGTGCTGCGCAACCCAATCTACATGGGTAAGATTTATATATCGGCTTATAAAGATGAAGAAGCTATGCTGGCTCGAGGCATACATGAGCCGATAATTTCTGAGGGGCTATATTATGCGGTGCAGGATGTATTGGACGGCAGAAAGCCCAATCATCCATCACTGCACACCGGAAAAGAGGAATTGCCGTTAAGAGGTTTTCTTTTATGCCGTAAATGCGGCAATAAATTAACCGGTAGTGCCTCGAAGGGTAGAGGTGGTAAGTATTTCTATTATCATTGTTCCAGCAAGTGTGGGGAAAGATATAGGGCTGAAGAACTTAACATAGACTTCATTGATGAACTTCAAAAGTCAATTCCGAATGAAAAAAGCATCATCTTCTTTGAACACATAGCTGCTGATTACTATAAAAAGGTCAGTAAAGCCAAGTCTAACAATCTGAAAGAAATAGATGATGCTATTGACAAGAACCGGGCAAGGATAACCAATGCCCTGCGAAGGATGTCGGACGAAGAAATAACACCTTCCGATTACAGGGATATAAAGAACCTATATGAACCTGAAATAGAGAAATTGATACAAAAGAAGCATGAACTGAAACAGGTTGACGAGAACCTGATTGAATACATAAACATTGTAACAAAAGGGCTAAGAAAACTGCCTGTTTACTATCATGAAGCCACTTTACAAACGAAACAACGGGTGATAGGTTCGATATACCCTCATAAGTTGGTTTACGAAAATAAAACTTATCGAACCTCCAGTATCAATGAGGCTGTGCGAATAATATGCAAGCCAGAAGCGGTTTTCAGCGGGTTAGAAAAAGAACAGGTCTCCAAAACTGGAGACCTGTCTTATTGCGTAGTTCCATCTGGATTCGAACCAGAACAAACAGAACCAAAATCTGTTGTGCTACCGTTACACCATGGAACTAAATGGTATCCGGTTGGGGTTGCAAATGTAGAATTGCTTTCTAAAAAAAACAAGATTTTTTTAGGGAGCGAACGAATATTTTTTTGATCGTCGGTTGAACGATACCATGCATTGTAGTTGTGGCTTATTCTACCTCCGCCAAAGATTTCTTCAGGAAATCTATCACTTTCACTTCTGTCGCATCCATGCCCCTCAATTCGGCCAAAAAAACAGATATCCAATCTGTAAGGTGAATGAGGTAGAATATCTTCTCCCAATAAGTCTTTCCTTCAGAAAAAATATCGATCTGAGTAGGTCCGTACTTTTTAAATATCTTCTTGCCAATTTCTATACGGGCCTGCACACGTTTGTAGTCGTCCTCATTGCGCAATACTATCACCGCCTTGTCCGACGCATCATCTCGCCATCCCACCAATTCGTTGTGGTTCATTTCGGGTACTGCCCCACTCCACGACAACAACTTGCTGTTCTCGTTCAGCTGCTGGCGGAACCTGATCGCAACCCCTTCGATCATAGACGATGAATATACAATAGGTAGTTTACCGTGTACTTTCTTGGCAATAGCCATTGCTTTCTTCTGAATATCATTTCCAGCCGCCTTCAACTGCTTGATCGATCCCTTTATCTCGCGCTCATAACTGTTACCAATCAGATTGAAATGATGCAATACTCGCAATATCTGGACCAGCGAATAGCCCAGGCACGCCCTTGGGGGCATACCGGCCGGCACCAGGATACAATCCAGCTTCTTCGCCCCTGCAAATTCAGCTATCTTGCCGCCCGATGTGATACACAAAATCGTAGCACGGCGCCTTTTAGCCTCCTGTAGTGCCATTACTGTCTCCTCCGTATTGCCCGAGTAGGAACAAACGAGCACTAATGTCCTCTTGCCCACAAATGCCGGCAAAAAGTAGTCCTTATTGACCACAAATGGTATTTTCAGCTTGTCAAATACGTAATTCTGCACAATGGACGCGCCTATTCCGCTGCCACCAAGGCCTGTAACTACCACATTATCAAAGCTCCCCGGAGGAGTAATGAACTTGTGATTCTTCCCTATTATAAGAGCTTCCTGCAGCTGAAGCGGAAAATCCATTACTAACTGTTTCATCATAATATTTGCTTTTTCTTCTTCCGGTCTCAAATACCCGATCGGAAAATGGCCAAAAAGAAGCCGGTTTTATACGGTTAATCGGTATATTTAAATTTCAATGGCCAAACATAGTAAAATTGGGATAAAAGGCGAACAAATCGCTGCAGACTTTTTGCAAAATAAAGGTTATAAAATTCTCCACTGTAATTGGCGCTCAGGAAAAAAGGAGGTGGATATCATTGCTAACACCGCCAACCTTATTGTGTTTGTGGAAGTGAAGACCAGATCTTCCGCAACATTGCTGTTTCCCGAAGAAACGGTAAACCGGAAAAAACAGAACAACCTCAGAGAGGCGGCCGAAGCGTTTTTAGCGCAAAATCAGAATTATAAAAATATCAGATTTGATATTGTGTCTGTGCTCTTGACAGGTGAACACATAAAAGAAATTATTCACTTCGAGGAGGCATTCTGATCCGGAACAACTCCTTTTGAATATACCAGATTAACCTAAAGTAAAATTTCAAACAACATCTCTAATACTAAGGAAATCAATACTCTTTTTTTTATCAGATTCTATTTCCGATTTCAAATCATCTAAATTATTGAATTTCATTTCATTGCGAATCTTATTCTCAATACTAACTTCAATAGTTTCGTCATAAATATCTCCGGCAAATTCAAAGATGTTCACCTCAATTTTCAGCTCTTCCGTGTCCGACACGGTAGGATTTTTACCCACACTCATCATCCCGCCATATACCTGTCCGTTCCACCTTACACGCACGGTATACACCCCCATACCCGGAACCACCTGGTCTGCATCGGACATAATAAGATTGGCCGTAGGATAACCCAATTGTCTGCCAAGCTGCCTGCCGTGCACCACCCTGCCCGCAAACGAATAGGGCCTCCCCAACATTGAGGTGGCCTCCAAAGCATTACCCGACATCACCGCGTTCCTGATCTTCGTAGAACTTACAGCCGCCTGATCTATAAGCTGCGCCGGTATCTCAAGGACTCTGTACCCGAATTGAGGGGCTAACTCCTTTAATAGTGTGATATTTCCGGTGCGATCGTGACCAAACCTGTGATCGTAGCCAATAATGATGGCATGCGGGGAGAAATGACGAACCAGAAACTCCTCTATATACCCGCGCGCCGACAACGACGCGAACTCATGAGTAAACGGAACCACCACAACATGCTGAATACCAATAGACTGCACTAATTCCAATTTCTGCGCGAGCGGCGTTATGATACCCAGCGACTCGTTAGGGAAAAGCAACTTGCGTGGATGAGGATCAAAAGTGATCAGTATACTTTCACCACCTACAGAAGCCGCTTTTTCAGCTACATTCTGCAAAATGGCACGGTGCCCTTTGTGCACACCATCGAATGTGCCGATTGTAACTACTGCGCTTTTAAATGAAGGCAATCCTCCTGTACCGTGATAAACAGCCATATCTCCTTAGCAAATGTACACCTTAACCGGACATTCTGGTAGCAGGATTCAGCCAATACCCGTATAAACCATTGCAATTTAATTGATGTTTTCTCAGTAATTTTATCAAAAAACCAATCCCACCTTACAATGAGGGTATCAATATTCGTTGCGCTGCTACTTCTGTTTACCGCTGCCTTGGGCCAGAAAACCGAGCGTTTCTCACGGGCGAAGATTCATTTAGACAGGGAGCACAATATTGCCGGTCTGGCACAACTGGGGCTGGCCGTTGACCATGGCGAACACAAAAAGAACACCTTCTTCATATCAGACTTTTCCGAAACTGAGCTGACAGCAGCACGCAATGCGGGGTTCAAAGTTGAGATCGTTATCGACGATGTGCAGCAGCACTATCGGGAACAGAATAAAAAAAAAGTCGCCGAAAAAAGCACAGCGGTAAGCTGCGGAAATGATATTAACATAAATACGCCAACTCATTTTCATTTAGGCAGTTATGGCGGTTACTTCACCTATTCTGAAGCTTTGACCATACTCGATTCCATGCGCCTGCTCTACCCTTCACTCATCAGCGCGAAACAACCCATCGGTTCCTACCTGACTATTGAAGGTCGCCCCATCTACTGGGTGCGCATTTCCAACAACCCGGATACGGCACAACCCCTGAGACCGCAGATGCTCACAACATCGATACACCATGCACGCGAACCCGGCAGCCTCTCATCGAACATATATTATCTTTGGTACCTGCTTGAAAACTACGCCACCGACCCGCAGATCAAAAAGATAATTGACAATACTGAGCTATACTTCGTGCCTGTGGTGAACCCGGACGGCTACCTGCGTAACATAACCACCGACCCTGCCGGCGGCGGATTATGGAGAAAAAACCTCAGAAACAACCTTGATGGCACCTATGGAGTGGACCTGAACCGCAACTACGGTCTCACTTTTGCCTACGACAACATCGGCTCCAGCCCGGTGACCAGCTCACAAACTTACAGGGGCTCAGCTGCTTTCTCGGAACCCGAAACGCAGGCCATTCGGTATCTCGCTCAAAATCACAACTTTACATTCAACCTAAATTTCCATACCTATAACAATGCTCTTATTTACCCGTGGGGGCACGTTCCGTCATTACTTACGCCCGACTCAGCAAAATTCATTGCGTTTGGCTCTTATATGACCGAATACAACCATTACCGCTACGGCACGTGTGACCAAACACTCAGCTACGTGTCCAACGGAGGTTCTGACGACTGGATGTATGGCGAAACAACCACTAAGAACAAGGTCTTCGCCTTTACACCCGAGGTAGGCGACGACGAATACGGGTTCTACGGACCGGCAACAAACATCGAACACGACTGCAAGAACAACCTGGCTATGAACCTAAAAACGGCGGCCTTGCTGCTACCCTACGCCGAAGTAACCACCCAGGACGACAAGATACTTGTGGCTCCTTCAGGCTACTTGCACTACAATATTCGCAGGTTGGGCATACCTGACGGTGCCACTTTTACGGTGAGTATCACCCCGTTAGACAGTTGGCTCACAGTACCGTCTACGCCCAAAACATATCCGGGACCTGCCCTCCTGCAGGAAGTGAGCGACTCCTTCAGCTACACCATAGCTGCAGCTACGCCCAATGGACAGCAGATAGGATACGTGCTCAAAACCAACAACGGACTCTACGACACCTACGACACCATTCGCTTCTACTATGGCAAGAAGTATAACATCACAACTCCTTCTACATCAACACTTTCCGATTACTCATCTTTCGACTGGAGTGTATGCACCGGCCAATACCATTCTGCTCCTTCTTCTTTGAAAAGCAGCGCCTCATGTGGCAACTATTCCGACGGTACAACAGCCACACTTCAGCTCACCACTCCGGTAGACCTTACCTATTCCACCGAAGCATGGCTGCGTTTCTGGGGGCGTTGGGGCATAGAATCGAAGTATGACTATTTTTCGGTTCAGGCAACACCTGAAGGATTCTTTGACTGGCAACCGCTTTGCGGCTCACGAACACGCCGGGGCACCATGTACCAGCTGTACGACAAACCGGTCTACGACGCACAACAACCCGAGTGGGTCAAAGAGCACCTTAACCTCAACGACTATCTCGGCCAAAAAGTATTACTGAAATTTGAATTAATAAGCGATGCTGCCAACAACTACGATGGCGTATCGTTGGACGATATTGAGGTGAGATCGATACAGGACACACCAAGTTATGTAGATCGTCTCAACCCGGCGACTGCCCGAGCGTTGGTCTATCCCAACCCGGCCGGCAACACACTCACAGTTACGCTGCCTCATACACCAACAAATGCCAATGCCACCGGACACATATCAGACTGCCTCGGACGGGAGGTATTATCCTTCAATCTGAATAACGATTTCCCTAACCGACTGGACATATCTCAACTGCCTGAAGGATTTTATATGTTTAAAGTAATACCGGACGGCTCCTCCATGCCCGATGTGCAGAAGATAGTTATTCGCAGGTAAAAGCGCTGACCGATAACAGCGCCAACGGATGATTTTATGTGTATATTTACTTTAGCTACATAATGTCGTCTGTCATGAAAATTTTCTCTGCTGCCCAGATCAAAGCATGTGATGCTTATACCATTCAGGCATCTGGCATACGCTCCATTGACCTTATGGAACGCGCTGCCCAGACGTGTGTCAACTGGCTGACAGATAATCTACCAAGGGAATCGCTGTTTGTGGTGTTGTGCGGTGGAGGTAACAACGGAGGTGACGGGTTGGCGATAGCACGCCTGCTTCACCGACGCGGACTGGGCGTAAAAGCGTTCCTGCTGGAATTAGGTACAGACCGCTCTGCCGACTGCGAAAGCAACCTGCAGGCATTACAACAACTGAACAAAGACCTTGTTGGCTTTGTTGCGACTAATACGTTTATTACCGACATCCCGTCCAACATAGTCATTATCGACGCCATATTGGGCACCGGCACCAACCGCCCGCTGGCGGGTTGGCTGGCGTCTTTCGTTAAACAAGTGAACAGCCTGCCCAACCGTAAAGTGGCTATCGACATGCCCACAGGTCTGTCTGCCGACAACGCGCCATCACCGGGCGAGGTAGTATTTGAGGCCGACGACACATTGAGCTTCCAGTTTCGCAAACGGGTATTTCTCCATCCCGAGTCTGAACCGTTCATCGGCAATGTCCATGTCCTTGACATCGGTCTGGACGCCACCTTCATTGCAGCCACCCACACCCAATATACCACTACCGGTCACGAAGAGGCCGGTAAGCTCTTGAAGCCACGCCCCAACTTTGCACACAAAGGCACCATGGGGCACGCCTGCCTGGTGGGTGGCAGTTACGGTAAAATGGGAGCTATGGTCCTTGCGGCAGCTGCCGCATTGCGCACGGGTGCAGGCTTGGTTACAACCTGTATTCCGTCTTGCGGCTACAACATCATGCAGACTTCAGTGCCCGAAGCCATGTGCAATACCAGCGGCACCGATGCCATCGTTGGCATACACCCACCGGCAAACACAGGCGCCATTGGCATAGGCCCCGGCCTTGGCACTGACGCCGAAGCAGTAAATGCACTCAGTGTTTTTCTCGAAACATGGTCGCGCCCGGTAGTTTTAGATGCCGACGCGCTCAATATAATAGCTGCTCATCCGGACTTGCTCTCTCGCATACCGGCGGGCTCAGTCATTACGCCACACCCCAAAGAGTTTGCGCGCATCTTCGGCGAAAACACGAACAGCATGGTACAGGTCGACCATGCCCGCATCCAGGCCATGAGGTATAACATAAACATCGTTCTCAAAGGGCATTTTACTGCCGTAATAGATCCTGATGGAAATTGCCGCTACAACAGCTCGGGCAACTCAGGTATGGCAACAGGCGGCTGCGGCGACGTGCTCACAGGCATCATTACGGCACTCATTGCCAACGGATATACGCCCGACAATGCTGCGGTGCTTGGCGTTTATCTGCATGGCCATGCTGCTGACCTCGCTGCTGCCGACCTTTCCAAAGAAGCACTGATCGCTTCGGACATTGTGAAGTACATGGGAAGGGCATTCCTCTCATTCGTATAAATATTACGTCTCCGCCAACAGAGTAAAAACACCTGAAAAAACAGGTGTTTTTACTCTGTTTTTTTGAAATACCCCACTATAGATTTGCATAAGAAGTTTTTCAAATAACTATCAATCTTGGGTACCATGAACCATTTTTCACGTGTTTTAGCTGTCCTGCTACTTTATGTTTCAGCCGGCAATGCCGTTGCTCAGAACGACTCCGTTATGAGGGCGCACTTTATCAATGTGGGCCAAGGTGCGGCAGCGCTACTCGAGTTCCCATGTGGAGTCGTTATGATTGACGCCGGCGCGCAGGACGACGAGTATCAGACAAAACTAATGGACTACCTCGCCCGGTTCTTCAAACGCAGAAAAGACCTCAATAACACCATAGACCTGGTAATGGTCACGCACCCGCATGTCGACCACAATCAGGCCTTGATGCAATTGGCGCAGACCTACCGTGTTGATAGGTACATAGACAATGGTATGAGAACGGGCTCGGGAAAAACTAATCAGAAGTGGTTGCAGGATAATGCAGCCGGGGCAGATATTCTCTACGAAAACATAACTTTTGAAAAAGTAACGAAAAACGGAAGCAAAAAAGGACTTACTGACTCTATCATTGATCCTATAAACTGCCCCACCGGCAACCCTGCTATCGTCATGTACTCCGGTCAGTTTATCAACCAACCCGACGACTGGAGCAAAACTGCCTTTGGTAATGCTAACAACCATAGTCTGGTAGTAAAAGTTACCTTCGGGAAATCTTCACTGCTCTTTACCGGCGATCTTGAGACCGAGGGAATTGAAACGATCCTGGGGTACTATTCAGGCACGAAATCACTTGATGCCGATGTATTGCTGGTGGGCCACCACGGCGCCAAAAATGCTACCACCGAGGAATACCTGCAAACAGTGACCCCTAACATTGCAGTTATATCGTGCGGTCCCTGGGATTATGGAAAAAATGACGGATCCGGATTCAACACCTACTCTTATGGCCACCCGCGCATCTCTACACTGAATATGCTCGACTACTATATCCCTGGTCGCAGGTCCGAAACAATCACCGTACAAGCTGCCGAAGGAGCCCGCGATTTCAGACCTTATATAGTTGATAAAAAGATATACGCCACTCCCTGGGACGACCACATCGTTGTTCGTGCAGACCTCAAGGGCAAGTACACCGTCACCACTACCGATTGACACTATTTCATCTCACCATTTATAACAACATAAACAAACTCACCTATGTCTAGCGCAATTTATTACGTGTTCCTCGGAGCTTTCTCCGTCATTGTCGTGCTGCTTGCAAAAAAGACCAACATGCTTCGCGACACCAATTCTGCCGACATTAGCACTGCAGATGACCCGGACCAGAAAGACCAAACAGATGTTCCCCCGGCAACAACAGCTCCGGCTAAAACCAAGTCACCCGACCCCGCACCGTTCAGCCTGGCGCGCTCTCAGTTCGCATTCTGGACGATCATCATCTTTAGCTCGTTCCTGTACATACTCTTCAAGCACGATTATCAGATACCGGCCATAAATACGGTGAACCTGATACTGCTCGGAATTGTCGTATCAACTAGCGCATCAGCGAAGCTGATTGACGAAAGCCAGAAGAAAAACGGCAATCTCAATTCCGACTTTCCTTCCGAAGGTTTTATCCTTGACATTCTATCAGACAAAAAAGGAGTATCAATTCACCGGCTCCAGAATGTACTGTGGACTCTGGCGGTTGGGCTCATATACATCCATTACGTGGCCAATGAAAGCACGCTGCCGGATGAGACTGTAATATCAGACAATCTTTTATTGTTGATGGGAATCAGTTCAGGTGCCTACCTCGGGGTAAAGACCACAGAAAACAACAAGTAGAAAAAAACAGCCCTACTGCACTACCCACGCGCGCATGCCATTGCACTCGCGAAACTCAGGTGCCAGCCACAAGTAAAAGGTTGGCACCTTTTCTGTTACCCACCCCTGAACTTTATTCTGCTTTTTCTGCTCCAGAGCCACTTGCTGTATCTTACCGTAATCTTCTTTCAGATTGGCTTTGTGAGGAGATGTGCGCGTGCGCAGATAAACGATTCGGCAAGACTTCTCACGTTGTTCGTTCACAAACACATGAGGAACTGAGAAACCACCGGGTTTCAATGTATCGAGCAACAAAACCATTACGGGGTCCAGCTTCGTGATGTCGAGGTCAGAACCACCGGTCTGAGGATCATTGACCATACCTCCGGTACGTTTCGCTGCCTCATCGGTAGAGAATTTACCTACAGCTTCCTGAAATGACATTTTACCGCTGGTCACCAGTTTGTGCACACTGTCCAGTTTAGCCAATGCCTTATTCACATCAGATGTAGTAATAGTTGGCTTTATAAGTATATGCCGCAGATCACACTCATCGCCCCTGCGGCTGATCATTTGAATGATGTGATAACCGAATTTAGTTTTAACGATCGGCGATATCTCACCGTTCTGCAATTTGAACGCCGCACTCAAAAACTCCGGTACCCACGGTCCGTTTTTGGTCACTCCGTCATAGCGACCACCATTATCACGACTACCCGGATCTTCGCTGTAAGACCCTGCAGCGGCCTCAAAACTCATTCTGCCTTCAATTACCTTCTTGCGTATATCTTCGATATTCTCGTGAGCGTAGTCTTCCATCTCCTGACTCACTTTCGGATCGATCACTATTTGCCCCACCTCTACTGTTGCAGGGAAAAACGGCAAACTGTCCACAGGTATCTTTTTATAGAAGGCTTCTACCTCAGCAGGAGTGATCTTCACATTCTCAAATATCTTTTCAGTGATCTTCTGCGCCAGCATCTGCTCGCGTATCACATCCCTGTATTCTTCCTTCAATTGAAAGACGGTTTTACCCGACACCTGCTCCAGCTTCTCCTTCGATCCATACATCTGGGTAAAATAGCGCAGGCGATTATCCAACTGCCCCTCCACATCATCATCACCCACGGTCACGCTGTCCCTGTCGGCTTGCTCCATCATCATCTTCTGCGACACCATTTGCTGCAACACAAAACAACGTGCGTTGGCTGTATCAAAGCCGGGCTCCTGCATGGCAGCCTGTGCTATCTGTGACTCAAGTTCCGACTGCAGAATGATGCGGTTTTTGCCTATGATGGCTATTATTTTGTCAAGGCTCTTTTGCGCCATACACACGGGCGCAACGGCGATCATGGCCACTGCCGCAAGAAACCTTCCCTTATTTGAAAAACTCATGGAAATTAAAATGAATAGATGCTGACTGGCAAATTTAACCTTTTTGTGCCCCTATTGCCAACACAGGGTATATTTTAACTTTTATATAGTCTTTACCACTTTCTGAAGATCACATACACAGCAAGCACTATGAGCCCGAATCCCACGAGATGATTCCATTCAAACTTTTGCTTGAACACAATAGCTGAGAACGCCATGAACACCACCAGAGTTATCGCCTCCTGAATAGTTTTAAGTTCCACTAAGTTAAAAGGACCACCCTGCCCCTTGAAACCGATGCGATTAGCCGGCACCTGAAATACATATTCAAAAAATGCCATCCCCCAACTCAGAAGGATCACCGTGAAAAACCCGGGGTTCCGCAACCATTCTATCTCCTTGAATTTCAAATGACCATACCACGCAAAAGTCATGAATGTATTGGATATAAGCAGCAAAAATATCGTAGTCAGTACCTTCATAGTTTGCAAAGGTACCGGCTCAGGTTTTATGTCAAAATATAACACTACCGATCAGAAACATTTATTGCAAGCCACCATACGCTTTTGGGCTACTTATGCCCCCAATCAGTTACCTTTGCACGATTTTTAGCAAATATTATTAATGTCTGAAATTAGACCATATTTACGGATTAGCGGACTGGAACCGCTGGTAGTGCGGCCCGAAACGAACTTCGTTAACGTGGGTGAACGCACTAACGTTACCGGTTCCAAAAAGTTCGCACGGCTCATACGTGAAAACCAGTACGAAGAGGCGCTTTCCGTTGCACGTCAGCAGGTGGAAAACGGTGCGCAGATCTTGGACATAAACATGGATGATGCGCTGCTGGACGGGGTACAGGCAATGACCACTTTCGTGAACCTCCTGCAAGCCGAACCAGACATCGCCCGCATCCCCATCATGCTCGACTCTTCGAAGTTTGCCATCATCGAGGCTGGTCTTAAGTGCATTCAAGGCAAATGTATCGTCAACTCCATCTCCATGAAGGAGGGAGAAGAAAAGTTCATAGAGCAGGCTATCACCTGCCTTAGTTATGGAGCTTCGGTAATTGTTATGGCGTTCGACGAACAAGGCCAGGCCGACACGCTGCAACGCAGAGTGGATATATGCGAACGCGCCTACAAGATCCTTACTGAAAAGGTAGGGTTTCACCCGCAGGATATCATCTTTGACCCCAACATTTTTGCAATTGCCACTGGTATTGAAGAACACAATAATTACGGGGTAGACTTCATCGAGGCAACACGCATCATCAAACAAAAAATGCCGCTCACCCGTGTCAGCGGTGGCGTCAGCAATATTTCCTTCTCCTTCCGCGGCAACGATGTGGTGCGCGAGGCTATGCATAGCGTGTTCCTCTACCATGCCATCAAAGCAGGAATGGATATGGGCATTGTGAATGCCGGTGCACTGGTGGTGTATGATGAAATAGAACCCAAACTGCGCGAACTGTGCGAAGATGTGGTCCTGAACCGTCACCCGGACGCAACCGAAAAACTGGTGACTTTTGCCGAAACTGTAAAGGCTAAAGGCAAAGAAGAGAAAAAAGACGACGCTTGGCGGGCCGGTGCAGTTGAAGACCGCCTTAAACACGCACTCGTGAACGGTATCACCGACTTCATTGACGCCGATACTGAAGAAGCAAGATTGAAGTATCCCAAGCCGCTTGATGTTATTGAAGGTCCTTTGATGGACGGAATGAACGTAGTGGGCGACCTCTTCGGTAGCGGAAAAATGTTCCTCCCGCAGGTAGTAAAAAGCGCCCGCGTCATGAAAAAGAGTGTAGCGTATCTCTTTCCTTTCATTGAAGCGGAAAAAGAAGAAAGACGCAAAGCCCACCTGGCTGCCGGAACAACGAACGAAGAAACTGCAGGCGCCGCAAAGATCCTCATGGCTACCGTGAAGGGCGATGTACACGATATTGGTAAGAACATTGTGGGTGTGGTCCTTGGCTGCAACGGTTATGAGGTGATAGACCTGGGTGTGATGGTACCTGCCGACAAGATCCTGGACACAGCCCAGAAAGAGAACGTAGACATCATAGGCCTTAGCGGACTCATTACACCATCGCTTGACGAAATGGTGCACGTGGCAAAAGAAATGAAACGCCGGGGCATGAAGCAACCACTGCTTATAGGCGGTGCCACAACCAGCCGCATGCACACCGCGGTGAAAATAGCCCCTCAATACGACAACGGAGTGGTTTATGTGCTGGACGCCAGCCGAAGTGTTACGGTAGCCGGCAACCTGCTGAATAAAGACCAGAAGCAGATCTTCCTCTCCGGCATCAGCACCGAATACTCAAAGCTGCGCGACGACTTTGAAAACAAAAAGACGGTTAAGCAATATATCTCATTTTCTGATGCACAGACAAACCCGGTCGCTATCAATTGGGATAGCTACACACCGCCCCGCCCGGCAGAGATGGGTGTAAAGGTGTTTGCCGACTACGACCTGACAGAGATACGCAACTATATAGACTGGGGGCCATTCTTCATTTCATGGGAGATGAAAGGCAAATTCCCGGAAATACTGAATGATGCGACCATAGGTGCAGAAGCTACCAAGCTCTACAACGACGCCAATGCAATGCTCGACAAGATCATCGCTGAAAAATGGCTCACAGCCAAGGGGGTGGTAGGGTTCTGGGAAGCAGATAAGATAGCCCCCGATACCATTGTTGTAAAAAACGAACAGGGCGGCGAACTGACCACATTGGAAATGTTACGTCAGCAGATCAAAAAAGCAGACGGACAACCAAGCTATTCGCTTGCCGACTTCGTGCGCCCCTATGATCCGCATGCCGATGTAAAAGACTACATGGGCGCATTCGCAGTTAGCATCCACGGTATAGAGCCGCACATTCAGCGTTTTATGGCCGACCACGATGATTACAGCAAGATCATGCTGCAGGCGATCGCCGACAGGCTGGCCGAGGCATTTGCTGAAGTACTGCACAAACGCACACGCACCTCCTTCTGGGGCTACATCCCACACGAGAACATTGCCATAGAAGAACTTGTGAAAGAGAAATACCAGGGCATTCGCCCTGCCCCTGGCTACCCTGCCTGCCCCGACCACACTGAAAAGATCAAACTGTTCAACCTGCTGAATGCCACCGAAAACGCCGATATCACCCTTACCGAATCTTTGGCCATGTACCCTGCCGCGTCAGTTTGCGGCTGGTATTTCAGCCACCCCGAAAGCACGTATTTTGGAATTAACAAAATCACTGACGATCAGCTTCACAATTATGCCCACCGTAAGGGCATGAGTGTTGAAGAGATCAGTAAGTGGTTATCTCCTATATTGGAGTGATAAGTGGTCCGGAAACGGGCAAAAAATTAACTAGTAAAGTGAACGGATTCTCCGATAATACAAGCAATACCGGTGCAGCCATTAACAAGTCTCCTGTTGTGACCGGATTTGCAAATTTCATTTCAGTCATCTGCCACCCGGTATTCATGCCACTGGCGATGTCAATAGTGTTGTGGAAGCTGGCTCCTGCGGGGTTCACCGGCATGAGCAACAAACAACTGATGTTGCTTTTTGTGAGCATAGGCGTGTCTACCGCCTTCTTCCCTATGTTCGCTATACTACTTATGAAACCTTTGGGCTTCATAAGTAGCTACAAAATGCCATCGGCACGCGAGCGCACAATACCCCTCATGGCTACCATGATCTTCTATTTTTGGATCAGCCACGTGCTCAACAATATGGCCGGGACCGTGCCACAGATCCTTAAAATTTTGATGCTCGGCAATTTTTGGGGCATTATTCTCATATTCATCGCAAATATATTTACCCGCGTGAGTATGCATACCGCAGCAGCCGGCGGCATCATTGGCATTATCGTCGCACTCATGATCAGTAGCTCCGTCAACATGATCCTGCCTCTTTTCGCTGCCATACTTCTGGCCGGGATCATCGGATCGGCACGCCTGCATCTCGGCGCGCATCAGCGCGGCGACGTATGGCTGGGATACTTGATTGGCATTATTGTCCAACTCGGTGCTTATATTTACATAAACATCTGATAACTAATCTCTATTCACCAATAGTTTTTGACCACCGTCAACTGTTTTAAATTTCTCATTGTTACTTAAATTTGTGCATGCTTACAGGTAAAGAACTTATTCTGGCAACCAAACCGTTTGCGAAAGAGATCCGCTGGAAAAGTTGGTATTACACCATTACTTCCTTCCTTCTTCTCATTGGCACCACTGCCGGTGCAGGATACTTTGACAACATTTGGCTTCGAATTCTCTGCAGTGTCGGGGCAGCTATGCTGCTCGCAAGGGTATTCATCATCTTCCACGACTACCAACACCACACTATTCTGCGCGGATCTGTGATCGCCGATTTCATGTTTACCGTCTTCGGTATCTACATGATCACTCCGCCTAACATCTGGAAGCGGTCGCACGACCACCATCACGCGCACAATGCCAAGTTGTTCAGCGCCAGCATTGGTTCCTACCCCATCATGACGCGCCAAAAATTCCTGGAAGCAACAAAGGCTGAGCGGTTCGGCTATCTGGCGGTAAGGCATCCTATTAATATGTTTTTCGCCTATTTCACCACATTCTCCTACGGCATGTGTGTTCAGTCATTCCTCAGCAGCCCGCGCCGCCACTGGGATTCTCTGGCCACGCTACTGCTGCACTACACAATTGCGATTTTCCTCATCATCAAGTTCGGCTGGCTTACATGGTTCCTCACCTTCTTCCTTCCGTTCTTTATTTCACATATGCTGGGCGCATACCTGTTTTACGCGCAGCACAATTTCCCGGGAGTGATCTTCAGGAAAAATGCAGAGTGGACTTATACCCATGCCGCGTTGGAATCATCAAGCTTCATGGACCTCAATCCATTTATGCAATGGGTTACTGCAAACATCGGCTTCCACCACATTCATCACCTCAATGCGAAGATCCCTTTCTATCGCCTTCCTGAGGCTATGGCTGCAATACCCGAACTACAAACAGCTAAAGTGACAACGCTGAAGCCTTCGGATATCGCTGCTTGTCTGCGACTGAAAGTGTGGGACGCCGACAAAAATGAAATGATTGGATGGGATGAAATGAAGACCGCATAACAAACATCAATAATATTCCTGTCGGCAGTCATCCGGCATGAAAGAACAAACATGTACATTTGTTGTAAATAATTCTGATACTATTTGCGAAAACTGGCGTTACATATCATAATTGTGTTCACCGCACTGAATATTGTTACGCTGAACAATTTTTCGCGCCTCCCTGTCGTTTTCATTCACTTTGCCGAACACCTGGAGAAGAACCATTCAATCACTTTGCTTGGCTTCCTCACCATGCATTACAACGGTTCTGATGCCGTTGATTCTGATGACGAGAAAGACAAACAGTTGCCGTTCAAGAGCCCTACATCAGGTCATATCTCCAGCTTCATGTCCCCGGCTCACGTTGCAATACAGGTCTCCGGACATTACATGCCCATGCCGGTACTCCTGGCCGAATTTGTGCCGTCTTTCGTTCCCAAAGAAGTACACACATCTCTCTTACGACCTCCCATTGCATAGTACCCTCTTTCGATAGGCTAACGGTCTGCTCACTCACACGGTGGCAGCATCGATTCAATTCCATTCAAACTATCAAAGTACCATGCTGGATAAGATCATTCAATTCTCCATTAAGAATAAACTGATCGTGTTCCTCTTTGTTGCCGGCCTCATTGGCTGGGGCGCAATGGAGGTAACGCGACTACCAATAGATGCCGTACCCGACATCACCGAAATCAGGTACAGATCATCACCGTGTCACCTTCTCTGGGCGCACCCGATATCGAGCGTCTCATCACCTTCCCGGTAGAGCAGTCGTGTAGTTCCATACCCGGACTGAAGCAAATGCGCAGCTTCTCTCGCTTCGGACTGTCGCTCGTAACTGTCGTCTTCCATGACGATGTAGACATCTACCGGGCCCGCCAGATGGTAAGCGAACAACTGCAAAAGGTTCGCCAGGATCTCCCCAACGGAGTAGGCAACCCCGAATTGGCACCAGTGACCACGGGCCTCGGTGAGATATACCAATACGTTCTGCGCCCCGCCAAAGGTTACGAAAAGAAGTACGACGCCATGGCACTGCGTACCCTTCAAGACTGGGTCGTTCGCAGGCAATTGCTGGGCACTCCCGGAGTAGCAGAGGTATCAAGCTTTGGCGGCAAACTGAAACAGTACGAGATCGCCGTCAATCAGGATCAACTCAATTCGCACCAACTCACCATCAGCGATATATTCTCGGCACTCGAAAAGAACAACCAGAATACCGGCGGCGCCTATATTGAGAAAGGTCCTACCGTACTCTACATCCGCAGCGAAGGCCTCACTAAATCGCTGGAAGACATAGGTCAGATCGTAGTAAAATCGCTGCATGATGGCACGCCTGTCCTCATCCGCGATGTGGCTACCGTGCAATTCGGCAATGCTATCCGTTACGGCGCCATGACCTACAACGATCAGGGCGAGGTGGCCGGTGCCGTGGTGATGATGCTGAAGGGCGAAAACTCATCGGCTGTCATCAAAAAGGTAAAAGCGCGCATAGTGGAGATACAGAAAATGCTGCCACCGGGCGTCATTCTGGAGCCATTCCTCGACCGCACCAAGATGGTAAACAACGCCATCAAGACCGTAGAGACCAATCTGTTAGAAGGTGCCCTTATAGTCATCTTCGTGCTGGTGTTTTTCCTTGGCAATCTGCGTGCAGGACTCATAGTTTCGTCAGTCATTCCGCTATCCATGCTGTTTGCCATCATCCTCATGAACATGTTTGGTGTGGGTGGTAATCTCATGTCGCTCGGCGCTATCGATTTCGGCCTAATTGTGGATGGCTCAGTGATTGTCGTCGAGGCCATCTTGCACCGTTTTGCACACGGGCGGCATTTCCGCAACATATCCTCCATCGATCAGAAGCAGATGGACGAAGAAGTAGGTCACTCCACAGGCAGCATGATCACTTCGGCAGTTTTCAGCCAGATCATCATCCTCATCGTGTACCTGCCCATATTGTCGCTGCAAGGCATCGAGGGCAAGATGTTTCGGCCAATGGCATACACCATTGCGTTTGCCATATTGGGCGCCTTCCTGCTCTCAATCACATATGTGCCCATGATGTCGGCATTGGTCCTCAGCAAAAAACTGAACCACAAAGACACCCTCACCGACAGGCTCATCACTTGGCTCGACCGCAAGTACCTGCCCATTTTGCGCAAGGTACTTACCATACCCAAACTGGCCATAGCTGCTGCACTCACCCTGTTCGCTGGCTCTATAGTTTTGCTGATGAGCCTTGGTGGCGAGTTCATCCCCCAGCTGGAGGAAGGCGATTTCGCCGTAGAGACACGCCTGCTCACCGGCAGCAACCTCTCCAATACCATCAGGTCCACTCAGCAAGCCTCAGGCATATTACTGAAGAAGTTCCCCGAGGTGACCAAAGTTGTCACCAAGATCGGCAGCTCGGAAATACCCACCGACCCGATGCCGCTCGAAGCCGCCGACATGATCCTGGTGCTCAAAGACAAAAAGGAATGGACATCAGCCAAGACCTTTGCCGAACTGAGCGAGAAAATGACCAAAGAGCTTGAGGCTGTTCCCGGCATATCCGTCGGTTTTCAGTTTCCGGTACAGATGCGTTTCAACGAGCTCATGACAGGTGCCCGTCAGGACGTGGTCTGCAAGATCTTCGGCGAGAACCTCGATACACTGGCACACTATGCGCACCATCTTGCCAACATTGCCCGCACCATTGACGGCGCTACAAACGTCTATGAAGAAAAGGTCACCGGCATGCCGCAGGTCATTATCAACTACAACCGGGAGGCAATGGCCAAGTACGGTCTCAACGTGCAAGACGTGAACGACGTGGTGAACGCCGGCTTTGCTGGTCAGGTTGCCGGACAGGTCTACGAAGGCGAAAAACGCTTCGACATGGTAGTGCGACTGGCCGGAGACGCCCGCAATAAAGTGGCCGACATCCGCAACCTGCGCATCAGTACCCCATCCGGGTTGCAGATACCATTGCAACAGGTGGCCACGATAACCGAGGTTGCCGGCGTGAACCAGGTGCAGCGCGAGCAGACACGCCGCCGCATCATCGTTGGCTTCAACATCAGCGGCCGCGATGTGCAGACCATTGTACACGAGCTGCAACAGAAAGTGGACAAACAACTCAACCTGCCCCGCGAGTACTCCATAACCTACGGTGGCACATTCGAGAACATGACCGCCGCTGCCGAGCGACTGACCATTGTGGTGCCCATTGCGCTGCTGCTCATCTTCTTGCTGCTCTATTTCGCGTTCGGCTCGGTGAAGCAGGGGCTGCTCATTTACAGTGCCATCCCACTCTCGGCTACAGGCGGCATCTTCGCGCTGTGGGCGCGGGGCATGCCGTTCAGCATTTCGGCAGGTGTGGGCTTCATTGCACTTTTCGGTGTGGCCGTACTCAACGGGATCCTGCTCGTATCCGAGTTCAACCGATTGAAGAAAGAAGGCTGGACCGACGTGAACCGCATCATCATGCACGCCACCAAATCAAAACTGCGCGCCGTGTTGATGACGGCCCTCGTACCATCGCTGGGCTTCATCCCCATGGCCATCAGCACAGGTGCCGGTGGCGAGGTGCAGAAACCGCTGGCCACGGTGGTCATCGGCGGACTGATCATTTCTACTTTCCTCACGCTCTTCCTGCTGCCGGTTCTTTACCGACTCACGGAGGGCGGTTATAAAAAACGCAACAATATGAACAAGTCTATCGCTGCCATTGTGCTGCTTTGCGCAATGGCGCTGATTAGTCAGGCACAGCAGCCCGTTCGCCTTGCAGACGCGCTGGACAGTGCTGCCCGCAACAACTACACGCTGCAGGCAGCAGCATCAGAGGTGGCCTACTTCAAGACCCTCCGTAAAACCGGCTGGGACCTTGACAAGACCACCCTGCTGGGCGAGTATGGCAGCTACAACAGTCTGGCGCGCGACAACCGCTTTGCCATCTCTCAGGCAGTGCAGTTCCCTACTGTGTATACGCGTCAGAAGCAGGTACTCAACCTCTCTGCCGCCATCAGCGAGACGGGTCTCGCACAGAAAAAGATAGAGGTACGCACCCGCATCAAACAGGTATTCTCCCGCCTGCTGGTACTGCAACAAAAAAGAACGCTGTTGCTCGAAACTGACAGCATCTACAGCCAGGTGCTGGACAAATACCAGCAGCGCTATCGCCTCGGCGACGTGGACGCCATAGAGCTCTCATCGGCGCAGAATCAGCGCTGGCAGATAGCCACACAGCTACAGTCGCTGGAGACCGACTATGACGTACTACTCACCCAACTGCGCGTACTCATGAACGCCCGCACTGCCGTGGCACCGGTGTCCGACTCTGTTGCCTACCATCCGCTCAGGTTGCCGGCATCCGCCACCGACGCAGAGAATCCCTATATCAGGGCATTTCAGCAGCGGCTGGCATTGTCCGAGAAGGAGCGCAAACTCGAAAGTGCACGCTTGCTCCCCTCCCTCAGCGCCGGCTACAACAACACCTCTATCAAGGGTTGGCAGCGGTCAAGTATGGACCCCGAGCAGTACTTCGACTACAGCAAGCGGTTCACCAGCGTGAACATGGGTGTGGGTATTCCCTTGTTCTACGGTGCCCAAAAGGCACGCATCCATGCAGCGGCCCGAGCCATAGATCAACGCCAACTGGAACTCACCGCCGCCACACAAGAGCTTTCAGCCTCTTTGCAGAACGCCGTAAAGACCTATACACAACGCAAGGCTGCCGTGGCCACCTATCGCACCACACTGCTGCCCAATGCTGCCACCATCATCACCGCGGCCAACAGCAAGCTGGCGCTCGGCGAGATCAGCTACCTCAACTGGGCCATATTCATCAACCAGGCCGTTACGGTGCGCAACGAGTATTTTGACATGATAGAACAAATGAACGAAGCGGCTATAGAAATAGAACGCCTTTCTGCCATCAATTAAAAAAACAACAATGAACAAATACATCATAATCATATTGTCCATCGCCGCGGTGCTCATCTCGTCGTGCGGCACCAAAGAAGCATCAAAAAAGGACACACCCACAGCAACTACTGCAACACCTGTGGCTGAAACAGCCGATGTTGTTACCCTCACGCCCGAGCAGGCCACCAATGCGGGCATAGCCCTGGGTCGTGCCGAAAAGCGCAGCATTCATACCAATCTCAAGGTGAACGGCACCATAGATGTGGTTCCTGAGAATGTGGTATCCATCAGCATACCACTGGGTGGCTATGTGCGCCGCACCACACTTATGCCCGGCGAACGGGTGGCCAAGGGTGCCGTGCTCGCTACCATCGAAGACCAGCAGTACATACAGTTGCAGCAAGACTACCTCACCGCTCAGAGCCGCCTCACCTACCTCGAGGCCGAATACAAGCGCCAGCATCAACTCAACAGCACACATGCCACCAGCGACAAAGTGTATCAGCAGGCACTGGCCGAATACGAGGGGCAGCGCATCCTGTTTGCGGCACTCGCCGAGAAGCTCAGGCTCATCGGTATCGACCCGTCAAGACTCACCGAAAAGTCACTCACACGCACCATCAACCTCTATGCCCCCATCAGTGGCTACATAACCAAGGTTAATGTGAACCCCGGCAAGTACGCCAGCCCCACCGATGTACTTTTCGAGCTGGTGAACACCTCTACCCTGCACCTCGCGCTCACCGTGTTCGAGAACAACGCGGGCAGCATCAAAGAGGGGCAGATAGTTACCTGTTACTCCAACATCAACCCGGCCAGAAAGTACAAGGCCAAGGTGCACCTCATAACGCCCAGCATAGACAAAGACCGCGCCACCGGCGTGCATTGCGACTTCATAGATGCCGACAAAGACCTCATTCCCGGCTTGTACATGAATGCCGAGATAGAAATGGAAAATGCCGAGCGCGACTGCCTGCCCGAGGGGGCTGTGGTTACCTGGGAAAACGAGAACTACATCTTCGTAGAAACAGGCAAAGACAGTTATAAAATGACCAAGGTGCAGATAGGCACGCCCGATGAGGGTTTTGTGCCGGTGATCTCTCCATTGCCAGCCGGACAGATAGTGACGGTGAACGCCTACGCACTCCTGTCCAAACTCAAGAACAGTTCAGAAGAATAACCGCCCTTACAAGGCCAGATACCCCACTATTGCCGCATCGCCAAAGGCTTCCTTGATGCGGTGGTAGTGGGTGTCTGTCAGTAACACCTGCCCCACCCCTTCGCCGCATATAATGCGCAGCAGCGCCTCCATGCGTTGCTGATCCAGCTTCTCAAACACATCGTCCAGCAGCAAAATGGGCATATGTCCCAGCGCCTTTGTGAGCCATGCATACTGTGCCAGCTTCAGCGCAAAGAGGAAACTCTTCTTCTGCCCCTGCGACCCGAACTGCTTCAGCGCCATACCGTTCAGCAGAAACTCCCAGTCGTCCTTGTGTATGCCACGCAGCGTGCGCTGGTAACGCAGGTCATACTGCAGGTTCTGGTCCAGCCAGGTCTTCAGCGGTTTCTCACTCAGGTCGCTCTGGTAGCGCACATCCAGCGGCTCGTTGCCGCCCGACAACCTATGGTAATAATCGCTGAGCAGCGGCAGGAACTCAGCAAGAAACACCTTGCGACGCTCGTATATATAGGTGCCGTCGGCATCCATACAGGCATTGTAGTAATCCAGCTCCGTGTTGTCGGCCGATGGTTTGAAGGCCTGCTGCTTCAGCCACGCATTACGTTGCTGCAATATGCGTTGGTAGCGCATCAGCCGTTCCAGATAGCCCCTGTCGGCCTGGCCCAGAATGCCGTCCACCCATTTGCGCCGCAGCTCGCTGTGTTCGTTGATCAGTTCGGTATCATCGGGTGCTATCATCACCGCCGAGAAAGCCCCTATGTGGTCCGTCACCTTTTCATATTCCACCTCGTTGCGGCTTATCTCCTTCTTGCCCTGCAGCCACTTGCAGCTTATGGTCTCCTGCCCCCCGTCACTGTCAAAAACACCCGTCACCCTGAAGCCGTCCTTGCCGTTCTGCACCGTGTTCTGTTGGTAAGCGCTGAAGTAACTCTTGGTATAGCAGAGGTAGTAAACGGCATCAAGCAGATTGGTTTTGCCACTACCATTGGCACCCGTGATACAGGTGATCCGGTTCGGGAACGCGAACGTAGCCGACGAATAATTTCTGAACTGTATGATCGATATCTTACTTACCCGCTTCAACCGGCCTCAAAAATAACCTTTGTCATCCATCCGCTTTCGCCGATTTATTCACAACTATCTGCGCGACCCTCTTTGCTTTGCTTCCCACTGCACATTTTTTTCTTTTTGCGCACTCCTGCCTGCCGGCAGGCAGGTTTGACCACTTTCATTGATTATCAATGGCAAAGTGGGAAGTTTTGCTTCCCGGTGCTTCCCAAAACTTCCCAAAAACTGCGCACTTCTTCTCACCTTCTTCCCCCGAATTGCGCAGGCGAGACGTTATTTAGCATTGTTATATGAGCTAATTTGCCTCACCATCTTCAAATTCTATTCAAGTTAAACCAGTATGATTTATCCGGCAAATGAAAGTTCTGTGATACTGCGTTTTTGGTAGTATGATAGAAAAAAGTTGGACATTTACGCGAGTGAACAACTCTTGTGAAAACGTTAGACACAAGTCAAAAAGACTATTGCCCAATTGGGGTTCCAAGAAGGTATGATCTAAATTTTAGTCATTGAATTATGGAATTCATTAAGCTTAATACTCGAAAGATTTTATTTATATTTTTTCTTTGTTTTTTGCTCGTTGGTGGGCTATTTGGAGTTGCATATTTATATTCAAATAGAATACATAATCCTCGAGTTGATTTTATTGAAGAAAAATTATATTTAATATATATAGCAACGACAATATCATTAGCTTTTTTCTTGACGTACTTTTTTGGTGGTATGTATAACTTTTATAGAGCACGTAAGCTACTATCATTTGTTACGTCACTTGACTTATTTGACAATGGAATATATCTCAAGGAATATAAAGTCAACAGATCACTACTTTTTTTTAATGGTGAATGGATTTTTGGAGATATTTTAGGTTATCCCGTTATAATATCAGTATCAAATCATATAACTGACTATTCAGCATCATCAGTTGTTCTTTCTATTTGCGTTACAAAATTTAATCAATCCGAAATTGAAAATGTTTTCTTTTCACTAAAAAACGGACGACTTCCAGAAACATTTATAGATGATGTCAAAGTTCATATTTCTCAATTAATGTCAAAAGGGTATGAAAAAGGAAATATGGTGGAAGGCAAGAGAAAAGTTAGAGAGAAAATATAGTGTCCCACTCGCCCACTCGCCCCACTCGTCCTCGTTTGCAACGAGGATGCTGCGGTGTAGCGTTTGTAACGCCCTGTCATCCCACAAACAAATTTGCCACGCACACACACCTATGCCTCCACTCGTCCTCGTTTGCAACGTGGATGCTGCGGTGTGGCGCCTGTCTGCCGTCAGACAGGTTTGCAACGCCCTGTCAGCCCACAGACAAACTTTGCCACGCACACACACCTATGCCGCCACAATCACTTCAACCAATCCCTTTTGCCCGCAATAATCTCCGGCACTGCTAAATAAATAGTGGACAGGATCTGCCACCACCATTTGCCGCACAGGATTGTTATGGACGTAGTCTATTCTTTGCTTCATTCTTGTTGCATCGCCTTCAAGACATATGCCATGATATCCATCCTGCCATACTTTGTATTGTTCCGCTCTTTGAGTGCTATCTGCCGCAAACTGAAATTTGTGCAGCAACCATTCCCTCCGACTTTCGGGTAGCTCCTGAATAGCAGCAACTATCTTTTTTGACGTATGCTTTTTGAAGTCTCTGATCACATCCGACAATTTGAAAGGGGGATTGGCATTTACTATGATATGAATATGATTGCTCATCACTACCCAGGCATAACACTGTAGCCCCTTTGCCTTTATGCAGTAATTTAAGGAATCGGTAATGATCGTCTTGTACTCTGGTCGGGTAAACACATCAACCCACTCAACAATGGTGAAAGTTAGAAAATGGATATGGTGTTGGTCTATAATGGTATATCTGTCGCCTGACATAGTGATACTAAATTAGTGCATTCCGGGCGTTAGTTGTATTTCTAAACACAGGGCGTTACAAACGCCACACCGCCGCATCCTCGTTGCAAACGAGGACGAGTGAGGGCCATCCGAAACGCAACTAAAGACTGCGCTGATTCGCTTCTTGGAATTGATTACATGTATTCCGGTGAACCAATACTTTGCTTTGTTAGGCAATTGATTCACTTTGCCCAAATCTATATCAGGCATATCTTCATTCAATGGCGTAATATAATGTAAGTCTGTTTGTTTTGCTTCGAGTCCTGTACCATCTTGCTTTGGAGCTATTTGTGACACTTGAAGTGCAGAATAAGTATCAAAGTTTTTGTAAATGGCAGTAATGTAGCCGGGAGTTAGGGTTTTAGTGTTGTTGGCGTGTATCTCAAGATTAAAAAAGTTGTAGGCAATACTATCTACATAAAAGAACTTAGCTCCATCCCAAAGAATTATTTCTGCGCTAAATCCATATGCATTATCCAAATTAGAAGCTGTGGTTAATTCAGTGTACAAGATGCGCCCTGCTTTGGCAATAGCAATATGTGTAGCTTGTTCTAATGCAGTCGTCAAATCCGGCCCAAAACCAGATGTATCAACCTTCATTATTTCATTGACAAAATGCTTGCGACCACTGCCCAAAATCGATGAATCAACCATTTGAACATTGTTCGGTTGGCTACCGTACCATTGAAAACACAAGGGGCGTTTTTCCCAAATCCAGCCAACCAACCAAATTTTATTTTTGTTTCTAACTACGATTTTAGATAAAAATTCCTCAAGTTCATTTTTGGTTGGATGTTTGTTACTAAACTCATCGAAAAGAGCTTTCATAATTGCCTGACCAGGAATTAAATCTCCAGTAAAACCGACGACTAGTCGTTCTCCTATCTTTTGTATTTTCTTTCTTAGGCCTGCCACCCTTCGTCTTTCTGGTGTAGATTTCATGTTTTTTAGTTCCGGCCTTGTCGAAAGCGCATTGTGTTTGACACCGACCTGACCATCCGTCAATAAAAAATCGCCAACAAGGATAGGAACTTCTCTAAGTTTGAATGATGCCACTAGTGTCATGATGATCTTATTGTTTGATACGATATAAAATTTAGTCATCCTAAATTGCAATTGGTCACTGCAAACTACACTCCTTTCCTCTTCTCAGATTCCGTCTTTTTTATCCCCTTTCTGATCGGGTTAATGTACTTCCAGTCACCGCCCAGAATTTCCTCTTCTGGCTTTAATGCTGCAATTGGCTTTTTAGTTTTTTTGAGGTAAGCAATTTCTTTCTTGTTCATGGCCGGTGGTTTTGGTGAGGAATAAAGTTAGCAAAATCTTCAAAGACAAATCCCGGATTACTTTTTTCTGTGGTACTACAGAAAACGCTCTATCACAGATCTTTCTTTTGCCCGCAATCCGTCGGCTTTGTATCTTGTTGGATATTTGAACAAAATGGCGGCCGACCGTTCGAATTGCAAAATATCCGCATTCAAAAACAACCGGGCAAAAGGGAAGCAAGCCTGTCCCGAGGCATTCGGGATGGGAAGTGTTTGAGAAGTAAGTGGGAAGCAAGTGGGAAGTTTTCCGGCCGGCAGGCGGGTGGGAAGCAAATGCGCAGTTTCACGCTACCGAACATCCATAAAATGAGCGCCCCTACGCTATTTTCCTACTGACTATCAACCAATTACAAAAAACAACCTCGGAAACCAACGAAAAATAGTGCCCAACAAAAAAATACTGCAAAATTGCGCACTTGCACACCTCCCGCCAATGGGTTCAATAGAAAATTTACCAATATGGTCAGGCATCTTCCCTCAGGCAGAGATATGCCCAAAATGTTCCGTTATTATTTACACACAATGTGTTTAAAGACACCGCAGGAACAAAAATTTTTATAAATTCGCACAAATTTGAAAAATAGTGCAGACTACTTTCGATAAGGACACCTATTTATACTGGTATGAGACCATGCTGCTGCTGCGTCGCTTTGAAGAAAAAGCCGGCCAGCTATACGGCATGCAGAAGATAAGGGGATTTTGCCACTTGTATATAGGACAAGAGGCTGTTGCGGCCGGTATGATGACCGCTACCCGCCCCGATGATAACCTGATAACTGCCTACCGCGACCACGGTCTGGCAATAGCCAAGGGAATGACATCAAAAGAGTGTATGGCCGAACTGTATGGTAAGGCCACAGGCTGCACCAAGGGCAAGGGCGGCAGTATGCACTTCTTCTCTAAAGAAAAACGCTTCTTCGGCGGACATGGTATTGTGGGTGGCCAGATAGGTCTGGGTGCCGGTATCGCGTTTGCAGAACAATATCATGGCACCGACAGGGCCACCATCTGTATGTTCGGCGATGGCGCTGCCCGTCAGGGTCTGCTGCACGAAACATTCAATATGGCTGTACTGTGGCAACTGCCTGTAGTATTCATTTGCGAGAACAACTACTACGCAATGGGTACATCGGTAGAGCGTACATCTAAGCAGACCGACATCTACCCGCTGGCTGACGCCTATGGCATGCCGGGCGACAGCGTGGATGGTATGAGCTGCGAGGAAGTACACAAGGCAATAGACCGTGCAGTCCGCCGCGCCCGCGAAGGCGGCGGACCTACCTTCCTGGAGGTGCGCACCTATCGCTTCCGTGGTCACTCTATGAGCGACCCTGCCAAATACCGCAGCAAGGAAGAAGTAGAAGAATATAAGGAGAAAGATCCGATCAATCAGGTGCTGAAAGTGATCATGGACAATGGCTATGCTACCGCAGAGCAGATAGAACAGATCAACGAGAAAGTGAAGATGGAGGTGGACGAAGCGGTTCAATTTGCGGAAGAAAGCCCTTGGCCTGATGACAGCGAACTGTACAAAGACATCTATGCCGATGCCGATTATCCGTTCATTACCGATTAATTTTTTCAGTATCATTACATCATCCAATAAATAAGTAATTACATTTAATACGATCATGGCAAACTCAGCAAGAAATACCCCGGGAGCAGAACCACAGGAAACCATCGTGTACGACGAGTCGAACGCGCTGGAGAATGTGCAGAGCTTCTACGAAAAGAACAAAAAAACACTCAGCACCGTTACTACAGTTATCCTTGTAGTAGTGGTTGGTTACTTTGGCTACATGAAAATGTACAAAGGCCCTAACGACGAGAAAGCAGCAGCAGCACTTTACTGGCCTCAGCTCTACTTCTCTGCCGACTCTCTGAATCAGGCACTGAACGGCGACGGTAAAAACCTGGGCTTCAGCAAACTGGCTACCAAGTATAGCGGCACACCGGCAGGCAACATTGCCCGCTACTACGAAGGTGCTTGCTACCTGAAAATGGGTGACTTCCAGAAAGCGATCAAATCTTTCGAAGGATTCAACGGCAAAGGCACAGCCCTGGAAAATCAGGCCGCAGGCCTCACAGGCATGGCGTATATGGAAAGTGGCAATACTGCTAAAGCAATAGAAAGCTTCAAGAAAGCAACTTCTGATAAAGAAGACATTCTTGTAACACCAATGTATCTGTATCAGCTGGGTCTGGCTTATCAGACAGCCGGTCAGAACAACGAAGCAAAAGAAGCGTTCAAGCGCCTGCGCGATGAATATCCGCGTAGCCTTCAGGCAAAAGACGTTGACAAAGAACTGGCTCGCCTCGGCGAACTGAACTAATCACGTTCGATATACTATTAGTAAAAGCGCCGCTATTGCGGCGCTTTTCTGTTGGAGGTACCCAATCTCACAAACACGTTTTCAGCAAACGAAGTGTTGCTCTCTAGACTGTCACAGCGCCCCACTCACCTCACCTAATTTGCCACAACGATTTACCGCGTGCCGCTTCCCTACTCCACCTCTTCAATAACGAACTGCTTTCCGTTTAGTTGAAAGGTGTGTCCCGCCTCGTGACCCATGAGCGCGCTACCCACCGGCGATGCAGGCGACACCGCATAGTAGGTTTTTCCATCTACCTTGAGCTGACCGGCACTGATGGACACAAAAAACGATCCGTTGTTGGTAAACACCACCGAACCCGGCACCACCACCTTCGACGAGCCATCGGTAGCAATATGAACCAACGCAGCCTTCTGAATTTGCAGCTCGGCGAACCTTGCCATATTCAGGTTTATCTCCTGCTGCATCATCTCCCGGCCGGTCTCGTATTTGTCGCCTGCGCTGCTCTTGGTCTCATTGGCCGCGGATTCGCGGGCATCTGCAATCGCCCGGCCTATCTGCTGCTCGCGCTGAGCAATGTAAGCCGTGCAGTGGTTGTGGAGTTGTTGTTTTAATCCGGACATTATTGCCAAAAATACACCAATGGTGCTCAAACCCGATTCACCGTCTCACAACAATCTTTCGGACTTTAGAAGTCTCGTTAGTGATCATGTGAATCATGTACACACCTTCATGTAAGTCATTAAAGGAATAAGTCGCCGACGACCAGCCTGCGTTAACATGCTTCTTCTTTTCAAGCCACTTCACTGCTCTACCGCACACGTCTACAACCACAAGATCAAAATCTGCAGGTTGACCGACAACGAAATAGGCGTTTAATTCATCTGCCACCGGATTTGGGTAAAACTCCATTGTTGTTTGGACAACTGAACTGTCTGCAATGGTATCGTTTTCGGGAAATAATGCTGAAATCCTGTAAAGCTCCACTCCGGTAAGTACATCATCGTACAGATTAGCATAATAAATAGTGCTGTCACAAACTAATATAGGGGCGGCTAAGACATTACAATACCCACCGGCAATATTACCTCGGGCACCTTTTTTTTCGATCATGCGAGTACCTTGCCCCGTGCCGTCTGAACGCCATAGGTTCACGCGATTGGTAGTCTTATCAAATGCTTTAAAATACAGATAACCATTTACTACCGTCAAATGTTTGGGGAGTTCTGCATTTTCAACGGATGGTGGTTTCCTGAAACTAGACATAGGTCTGGTTCCGGAAGCAGTGCCGTCGCTTTCCCACAGACAGTAATTCTGGTCGGCGTTACCTCTAGTACCAAAATACAGTTTGTTTTTAAAAGCGGTCAGGCCAATCTGCCTTGCATTACTATAGCAATTTGACACGACAGACTGAGCAATAATATTCGTGCCTTCCGGGGTGCCATCTGTGACCCAAATCTCCCCAATTGTATATATGTATAAATCCAGGGAATTGGCGTAAAAATATAGCTTGCCATTCATGAACGCATAATCATGCAATTGATTAACATTCACTTTTAACCCCTGCTTTCCTCTCTTCGTTCCGTCGGTAGAGCAGAAGTAATAGCTTGGTGCGTTGGCCCCGTTACTAGTTTCGATTGTGAAATACAGCTTATGATCTGCAACAATAAACTCTGTGACATTTCCGTTCACCCCAATTTCATCAATTGCCTGACAATTCTTCCCTGATGTGTCGGTCTTCCATAAAGTACGTGAGTTGGAGCGAAACTCTGCTGTAAAAAACAGGTAGTTATCCATGGCCACCAAATTACGTGGCGCAATTCCCGTCAACGGCAGCGGATCGATGTCGATAAAAAGACGTGTACCTTCAGATGTTCCGTCGCTGCTCCACAATTCCTGACCGTGAATACCGTCATCAGCAAAAAAATATAGCTTATCAAATAGTGCTACCGGAGTTCCCACAATGCCACTACCAATACCCGGATTAATATCTTTGACCATTGTAGTACCTGCCGCCGTTCCATCGGTGACCCACAATTCCCAGCCAAAGTCTCTGTTGGCGCTGGAGAAATAAAGTTTGCCATTCATTGTTACGAATCCCGTCGGCGGTCCGTTAAAGTTGATAGATTTCAAAAATGTGGTTCCGTCACTGCTTCCATCGGTTATCCACAAGTGAAATGTAACTGACGAGCCATAAGATGTTGTAACAAAAACAACTTTGTTATAAAATGTTGCTGCCGAACTGAAACCGGTACTTTCTTTACCCGGAGAAAAGTCTTTAACGAGAGTGGGTGTGATCTGGGCGTTACCCGACCCGAAAACAAGTAAAAACAAAGTGACTAAAAGGACGTTCTTCATGAGGAGGGTACAGTTACAGGGAATATACATATCAATAAAGTTAGAACAAACCAGCCACATCACCACCCAGCGGTATCAGCTGATTTGCCGCCGCATTACGGACATCGGCAACAGCCAGTTTTATCCATCAGAAACAAGAGACGACCATGTATCGCGGTAAAACATCCAGTTTCACATTGCCGCAAACTGTGCGTCTGCAGATCTTGACTGCACAAAAACACACGACTACCCAACCATTTCGTATAAAATAGCGCCTTTATAGGTACACGTTAATATACCCACTTATGAAATTTCTCCTATCTCTCGTTGTGCCGTTGTTGGCTGCATTTAACGCAATGGCTGTTTTAGGCCCCATCGCCGGCCCCACAACGGTGTGTGGTGGCAGCACCATTACCCTCACTAACACCACGCCGGGTGGCACCTGGACATCAGGCACCACATCGGTAGCCACGGTCGGTTCTTCGTCGGGCATTGTGCTGGCAGGTAGTTTGTCGTCCGCGGGCACCACAACCATAACTTATACCGTTGGCGCTGAATCGGTTTACAGTACCATTACCGTCAATCCCACTCCATTTATTATGGGCTCTTCTGTGTTCTGCCCCGGCTATCCGGCCGACACATTCACGGCATCCATTGCGGGTGGTATGTGGACCTGCGATAGTGTTGCAGCAGACTCCATAGGCCCAACAGGTCTGTTGTACCACACAATGCCGGGTCCGGGTCCAATGCTTATGACCGACACCGTGCGCTACATAATGCCCACCGGCTGCATGGGTAAGCGGCATGTACATGTGAACCCCCACATGGGGCTTTTTGTTCCCACGTCGGTCTGTGCCGGGGTACCAACAGTGTTGATGTCGAGTTTTCCGGGCTACTGGATATCCAGTACACCAACTGTAGCCACCGTTTTGATGGCGGACACCCTCCTTGGGCTTGCTGAAGGCACTGCTGCAATTGCTTTCATGGCAGCAAAAACGCCAGCGCCCGGCTTTTGCCCGGTGCCTGGTTACGGACCCACGATCTGGACAGGCATCAGCACCTCTTCCCTGAGCGAACCACCTGCCACCGCCTGCCTGGGCCCAACCATTAACACTAACGTATGCAGCCCGGCTGCCACCTACAGTATGACCACCAACTTTGGAGATGGATTTACCGATGTTTCTGCAGTGCCGGCGGGTGGTAGTCATTCGATTAGTCATGCCTATAGCGCACCCGGCACCTACACCATAAAACAGAAACTCTATAACGGCACTACCCTGCTCGACTCATCACTGCACTCGTACACCTACGCACACTGCAATACCCTGCCGATCAAAATATATAACGACAACAACGGCAACTGCACCTACGATGGCTATGACACCTATTCATACTTCCCATGCCGTATCCGTATAGATTCTGCGGGTATCCCTGTAGATACCTTGCCGGCTGTGAGCGGACTCTACTACAAGGCCTATGGCCCGGCAGGCACCGTTTATGCGTTCAGTATCATAAGCCTGGGTAGCAATATGACCGTATCATGCCCTTCATCGGGCGTCATTTATGACACCATTTCTCCTTCTGTTGTCATCTACCCTTCCAAGTCATTCGGACTGCAGTGCGTCACCGGTTCAGGACATGACCTAAAGATTTGGGGCAGCACGATGTGGCGTCCCAATACAGGTTTCGCACAGATCCATGTACAGAATAGCACCTGCACCGCTGTTTCGCCTGTGGTGTCTATGTCGTTTAGCAGCAAATATGACCTCTACTCTGCTACCCCTGCGCCCACATCGGTAACCGGCAACACAATAACGTGGAACCTGGCAAGCACTACGGCATTCAATGCTGCACCACCTCCGATCTTCGCATCCTTCGTTACTTCGGGGCCTACCCGCGTACCGGGCGACTCGGTGCGGTCCGCTTTCATGGTCACCCCTATAATAGGAGATATCTACACGCCCAACAACAACTTCAACGATACCAACATCATTCGCGGCCCATACGACCCTAACGACATAACTGTGTCGCCTTCAGGTTTTGTTCCGGCCGGCACAGTGCTCGATTACACGGTTCGATTTGAAAATATGGGTAACGATACGGCACACAATGTTCACGTATTGGATACCGTTTCAGCCAACCTCGATATGAACTCTCTGGAGATACTCGCCTCGTCGGCGCGTATGGATATAGCGATCAGTAACGTAGGCGGACTGAATATTATCAAATTCGACTTCCCCAATATCAAACTGCTGGACAGTTCATTCCACAACGAATGTCAGGGCAGCTTCAGGTTCCGCATGAAGATCAAAGACGGACTCGCAGACGGCACGCTCATCCCGCACAGAGTGGGTATTTACTTTGATGGCAACGATGTGGTTATGACCAATAACGCGCAAGACACCATCGGCATACCTGCACCGCCGCCGGTATCGGTGGGTGATGCGGGCTCCGCAGCCAAAGTGTATCCCAATCCGGCCCGCGAACAACTTACCATCACCATGCCTGCCGCCAATACCTACAACTCCTTCAGCATCACTAACAGCGTGGGGCAGGTTTATATTCAGCAAACTATCAGCCAAACAACTACATTGGTGGATGTAAAAGCACTACCGGCAGGCGTTTACCTTATCTCCCTCAGGGGCGACAACGGCACCGAAGTGCTTCGTTTTGTGAAGATGTGATAGACAATCTGTTACGACAACAATGAGGGTTGCCATTGTGTGGCAACCCTCAGCATTTGACGAAAGGCTCTCTACAATGAAGCGACCTGTATTGGCTGTTAAAAACAATAGGCGAACAGAATGTTGAATGGCAGAGACATGGTTATACCATTAACCTCAGCGGCTCCGGCATTGTATACATTTGGATGCCGGGAGTAGATGTAATCTGCCGGATCAATGCGGTCGGAATGGGTCAGGACTTTGTATCTTAATCCCAAACCGCAGTAAGCATCCATGAGGAACCGGCCGCTGCGAAACTGAATACCCAGCTTCAAATTGACCGACAAACTTCTGTTATTTACACCGATACTGTCTAAGTACCCGCTTCTGTACCAATACACCTGAGTATCCCTGTCGGGCATGAATTGATAAATACTGCTGAATTGCGATTGGTGATACACTGCCTCGACCGAAAGGTAACTGTCGGAATTACCGGCATGGCTGAGGAACCTCTTTTCCTCTATACCTACCCTATAGCCACTATAGGTAAAAAAGGGCGCTGTGCTCAATGAATTGGTGAGTAACGCTCCCATAACGCGCGTAGCGTAACGGTCGCTGTGTAACCGTTCAAATCCGAGCTCATATCCGGGATTTACAAGTCCCACTACCCTTGACGGATTAAACGAAATTCGATTCTTTTTGACGAGCGTGTCTCCGTCACCTGCTGTAGCAACACGGGAGTAGAATTGCAGTACAACCAGCATAATTGCACTACAAACAGTAATGGATCGAGGCATAGATAAGATTTTGGTCAAACATGATCAGGAATGAACTTCATTGTCATACACAGTCATATAGGTGGAAGAACTCATCAAAATGTGTAGCATAGCCCAAACGGCTGTGCCTGCTACTGCTATTAATGATCAGTTCTGTTTACTTCTGCTGGTTTTCATTGAAACCGATCATCCAGTTTATTCCGAACTTATCGGTCCACATGCCGAAATAGTCTCCCCAGAACGTCTTGTTCATTGGCATGATCACCTGCCCTCCGACCGACAAGCCGTTAAACAGACGGTCCGCTTCTTCTTTACTGTCAGCATTAACCGAGATGGAAAAGTTGTTGCCCTGCTTAAAGTGGGCCGACCACTCACCTCCGGTATCGCTACCCATGATGGCCGTACCGTTGCCGATTGGCAATGAGATGTGCATGATAAGGTTTCCGGCTTCGGGTGGCATTGCCGGCGCACCCTCGGTCTGTGGCATGTCTTTGAACCGGCCTACATAGGGGAACTCGCCGCCAAATACCGAGCGATAAAAATTGAAAGCTTCTTCGCAATTACCATTGAAGGTAAGATAGACGTTTACGGAAGGCATATAGATATCATTTAGGTGAAGGGTAAAGATACATATTCAGATTGTCTCTCTGCATCGAATTTGACTATTTCAAACGCCCCCTGCAGCACGCCTGGCTTCAAGACATGACAATGATAATTGACCCGTGCCATATGAGTAAGTTTACCCATTATTATTACGTACCTTTGCAGGCTTTTTAGTCTTACATGAAGAACATTCGCAATTTTTGCATCATAGCACATATCGACCACGGTAAAAGTACCCTGGCCGACCGCCTGTTGGAATTCACCAAAACCATTAGCCACCGCGATATGCAGGCTCAGGTGCTGGACGACATGGACCTGGAGCGGGAAAAAGGTATCACCATCAAGAGCCACGCCATCCAGATGGATTATGAATGGAAGGGTCAGAAATACACCCTCAACCTCATTGATACGCCCGGCCACGTGGATTTCAGCTATGAAGTGAGCCGTGCGCTGGCCGCATGCGAAGGCGCGCTGCTGCTGGTAGATGCCAGTCAGGGGATACAGGCGCAGACCATCAGTAACCTGTACCTTGCATTGGATAACGATCTGGAGATCATCCCGGTCATCAACAAGATAGACATGGATGGCGCCATGATCCCTGAAGTTACGGATCAGATCGTGGACCTGATAGGCTGCAAACCCGAAGATATTGTGCTGGCGAGCGGCAAGAGTGGCATAGGCATTGAAGAGATACTCACTGCTGTGATAGATCGCATCCCCGCGCCATCGGGCGACCCGGAAGCACCGTTGCAGGCCGTTATCTTCGACTCTGTGTTCAACTCGTTCCGTGGTATCATCGCGTATTTCCGCGTGTTCAATGGAACTATCAAAAAGAACGAAAAGATCAGGTTCATTCATACCGATGCCGAGTATAATGCTGACGAAGTGGGCATTATGAAGCTGACGCTCACCGCCAAGAATGAGGTGCGCGCCGGCGACGTGGGCTACATCATCACCGGCATCAAAAACGCAAAAGAAGTGAAGGTGGGTGACACCATCACATCGGTGGCCAATCCTACACAGGAAATCGTAAAAGGGTTCCAGGAAGTGAAGCCAATGGTATTTGCCGGTATCTACCCGGTGAGCACCGACGATTTTGAAGACCTGCGCGACTGCATGGAAAAACTGCAGCTGAACGATGCCTCGCTCACCTTTGAGCCGGAAACGTCTCAGGCGCTTGGCTTCGGCTTCCGTTGCGGCTTCCTGGGCATGCTGCATATGGAGATCATTCAGGAGCGACTGGAAAGGGAATTCAACCAGACGGTGATCACCACGGTGCCGAACGTTAGCTTCCGCGCCTATACCACACGCGAAAAAGACAAGCAGCTCATTGTGAACAACCCCAGTGAGATGCCGCCTCCAAACCATATAGACCGCATTGAGGAGCCTTTCATCCGCGCGCAGATCATCACCCTGCCCGACTACATTGGCAATATCATGAGTCTTTGTTTGGGCAAGCGTGGCCTGCTCATCAACCAGCACTACCTCACACCAACCCGTGTGGAGCTTATATTTGAAATGCCGCTTGCCGAGATCGTGTTCGACTTCTATGACAAACTGAAGTCATGCACCCGCGGTTACGCCTCATTTGACTACAACCCGCTTGATTATCGCGAAAGCGACATTGTGAAGATGGATATACTGCTGAATGCCGAACAGGTGGATGCCCTGAGCGCATTGATACACCGCAGCCGCGCCGAAGATTTTGGCCGCAAGTTGTGTACCAAGCTCAAAGAACTGCTGCCACGTCAGCAATTCGTTATTGCCATTCAGGCTGCTATCGGTGCCAAGATCGTTGCCCGCGAGACCATCAGCGCCATGCGTAAAGACGTTACCGCCAAGTGTTATGGTGGAGACATCAGCCGTAAGCGTAAATTGTTGGAAAAGCAGAAAGAAGGTAAAAAACGTATGCGCCAGATAGGCAGTGTAGATGTACCGCAGGAAGCATTCCTGGCAGTATTGAAGCTGGATTAAGAGAGCTCCTGCTACTCTTTGGAAAGCAGGAGTTCTATTGTTTATCTTGCATAGAAGCTGATCTACGTTTTTGAAATAGGAAGGCCATGTACCCCGTTTTTCTTCTGTTATTGTCGTTTTTCTTTGCACCGCAGCAAAAAAATGTCGATCCGTCGCCATTGGCCGACTACGGCTCAGAGTGGGCAGCAGCGAAGTATAATGCGTGTAATACAGCTGCAAAGTCCCGTTTTATGACAGCGGAGGAAAAGCAGATGATCCACATTGTGAACATTGCGAGACAACACCCTGCCCTCTTTTGCGAGAAAGTAGTGAAACCATGGTGCGCCGCCAATAACGTTGATCTTAATTCGGAGAAATATTACGGTTCGCTCATTCAGCAAATGAGCACCATGCAGCCGCTGGGACTGCTGCACCCCGACTCGCTTTGTTTTGTAAGTGCCGCCTGCCATGCCGAGACTACAGGTAAAGCCGGGTATACCGGTCACGACCGCCTGAGCGACCGGTGCAGGAAGGTAAAAAAGTATAACGGCGAGTGCTGCAGCTATGGCATGACCAGCCCGGTAGACGTGGTAATGCAACTGCTTGTAGATGAAGATGTGGAGTCGCTGGGACACCGGATGATACTGCTGGGCAGCTATACCAAGATAGGTGCTGCCACCCGCCCGCACACGGCCTACCGCACCAATTCGGTGCTCGATCTGTCGTTCTGACCCGGCAAATTCGCCTGACGAATATCATGCCGTTTTACGTGTCGCCACGCACAATTTAACACTTGGTTTTGCGGGTTTGTTGGTAGCTTTATAGAAAGAAAAAAGCGCATGGAAACCAAAGCAGCTATGACCGGCGGATCGTTCCTGATACAACCGTCATTATGGGAAGATATTTACACCCCGGAAGACTTCAATGAGGAGCAGCGTATGATCATACAGATGTGTGATGAATTCCTGGACAAGGAAGTACTGCCGCACATTGTGGACATAGACCTACAGAAGGACAACATTATGCCCGGCCTGCTGAATAAAGCCGGTGCGCTGGGTCTGTTGGGCGCTGCTTTTCCGGAAGAGTACGGAGGTCTCGGCAAGGATTTCGTGACAGCCACACTTGTGAATGAATGTCTGGGTGGTGGTCACTCTTTTGCTGTGGCCATGGCTGCCCACAATGGTATTGGTTCTCTGCCTATCCTGTACTTCGGCACAGCTGAGCAGAAGGCGAAATACATACCCAAGCTGGCCACCGGCGAGATGAAGGGTGCCTATGCACTCACTGAGCCCAATTCGGGCTCTGACGCACTGGCTGCGCGCACCACCGCTACCCCATCGGCCGACGGACAGACCTACACACTGAACGGGCAGAAGATATGGATCACGAACAGTGGCTTTGCAGATGTTTTTACCGTTTTTGCGAAGGTGGACGGCGACAAATTCAGTGCCTTTATTGTAGAACGCAATACACCCGGACTATCGTTCGGCGAGGAGGAACACAAGATGGGCATCAAGGGCAGCAGCACGCGCCAGGTGTTCTTTGAGAACTGCGTGGTACCGGCCGGCAATCTGCTGGGCGAAATAGGCAAGGGACACATCATAGCATTCAACATTCTGAATATAGGCCGGCTGAAACTGTGCGCTGCCGCCATGGGTGGCGCCAAGCGGGCACTGGCAACTTCGGTGGCCTATGCAAAGACCCGCGAACAGTTCAAAACGCCTATCGCAAACTTTGGCGCAATACAACACAAACTGGCCGAGATGGCCATTCGCATATTCGCGTCTGACACTGCACTCTACCGCACTGCGGCATGGATAGACTATAAAGAACAGGAACTACACGCAGCCGGCAGGGAAGATGCGCTGCTGGGTGCAGCCGAAGAATACGCTATAGAATGCGCCATGCTGAAGGTATTGGGCAGCGAGGCATTGGATTATGTGGTGGACGAAGGGGTGCAGATACATGGCGGAAATGGATTCTCTGACGAGTACAACATATCAAGGGCTTACCGCGACAGCCGTATCAATCGGATATTCGAGGGCACCAATGAGATCAACCGTCTACTGATATTGGATATGTACCTGAAACGCGCCATGAAGGGACGCATAGACCTGATGAAGCCGGCAATGGCGGTGCAGCAGGAACTTATGAGCATTCCTGACTTCAGCGATGATGATACACCATTTGCAGCCGAGCTGAAAGCAATAGCGAATTTCAAAAAGGCGATACTGATGTGTGCCGGAGCTGCCGCCCAACAACTGATGATGCAACTGGAACACGAGCAGGAATTACTGATGTATCTGGCAGATATGGCTATTGACACGTTCCAGGCCGAATGTGTGGTGCTGAGGGCAATGAAAATGACGCAAACAGGTCATGCCGACGCAGCTATAGCCACGGATATGGCCCGAACCTTCCTCTACGATGCGGCAGACCGGATCAATCATGCCGGCAAGGCCGCAGTGAACGCATTTGCAGAAGGAGACACGCAGCGCATGATGCTGCTTGGAGTAAAACGCTTTACCAAAGTGGGCAATTTTAATACCAAGGAAGCCCGCCGCCGTATAGCGAAACGTGTGACAGAGGCAGGCAAGTACTTTTTGTAATTATCCGTTTATGCACTTCAGTACAAATAGTCTTCTATCCGTAGAGCTATTCACTGACACCTGTATTACGTCACAGATAACTGGGCGGGTATTATTGTGCGGACAAAATTGCTGAAAACGCCTGTAACGTTAATACTTGAAACGGAGGGAATTCCGAACTATTCAGTGCAAGTAATGCCGCATCATTGCTGACAATGTAATCTGCATTTGCAGCAAGAAATGCATCGGCAAATTTGTTGTCGTCAAGGTCTTTGGTCACTGCATTGAAATTGAAGAAAATGCTCGTGTACACTACATTTTCCGCCCTCACAAGACGGGCCAATAAATTTTGAGTGACATCAGGCCCCCCACTTATCCAAAAACACTTCTTCATATTCCAGAAGTATCTCGGTAGAAAAACACAACGTAATTTCTCCATTTAAAAAGCTGTCGAAAACGTTTCGATACAGAGACTTTTTACCAATACAACTGATAAAACAGTTTGTATCTAAAACTACTCTCATTTACTGCCGGTCGGTTTAGGAGCATTCAACCAACTCTCATACACTTCAGCATTGTAGTTCTGTTGCGACTCTACCCTTCCGATAGCATCATCCAGCTTTTTCTCAAGGTAAAAGTTGATAAGAGAGTCTATCTCTTTCAACTCCTGTTCATTACGCAAATACCTGAACGACTTGATCAAGTTCAATTGAGCGTCAGTAAGTTTGTCATGGGGTGCATTTTGCATAAATGTAAATTTAAGACAAATTCACCACGAAATGCGGACATGACTGCAATACGAGAGCCGGAAAAACAAAAAAATGGCACCATTCCGGTTGCCACACTAAGAAAATGACAAAAAATTTCCGATATTAGCTGCGATTTATAACAACAGAACATCAAGCAAGCCAACTTATGAAGATCAGAATATTGAGGGTACTTATTTTACTCTTTTTGATGACCAACCTCAGCAGTTGTTTCATGGGTACCTGGCAACGCTACCACCACAAGAGCCACTATGTGAACAAAAAGCACTATCGCTCTTACCACAAACACCATAACCGCGACTGGTAACGGTTCGTCAGTCTATTTTTTCACATCTTTTGCAGTATTTGGCCGTGTTGTGCGCTGTAGTTTCGCATTACAGGTGACAGGTACTACCTTTGCACACTCGTATGATACAGGTACAGATCATCAACAAATCGCCGCATGCATTGCCTGTCTACCAAACATCCGGTAGCAGTGGCATGGACCTTCGTGCTTGGCTGCCTGAGGCAGTAACACTGCAGCCCCTTGAGCGACGCATCATCCCCACGGGATTATACATGGCATTGCCGGTTGGCTTCGAAGCTCAGATACGCCCCCGCAGTGGCCTAGCCATCAAGCGCGGGCTCACGGTCATTAACTCACCCGGCACTATTGACAGTGACTACCGCGGGGAGATAATGGTCGGTATCATCAACCTGTCGGGCGAGGCACAGACCATTGAAGACGGAGAACGCATTGCACAGATGATAGTTGCTGCCTACGAAGTAGTAGAATGGGCGCCGACCGACAACCTTGACGAGACCGCCCGCGGAGCAGGTGGTTTCGGACATTCGGGAACCAAATAACACCTATCATATCGATCAACTGAACTTTCACACCGATACACAAAAACAAAGAGACTAATGAACATCATTATACCAATGGCAGGAATGGGAAAACGCATGAGGCCACATACCCTCACTACTGCAAAACCCCTGCTGCCTGTTGCCGGAAAACCAATTGTACAGCGCCTTGTTGAAGACATTGTGGCTACGAGCAACGAAAAAGTTGAAGAGATCGCATTTGTCATCAGCCCTGCCTTTGGCAAGGAGGTGGAAGACCATCTTTGCTCTGTAGCGGAAACTCTGGGCGCAAAGGGCAAGATATGCTACCAGGAAACGCCATTGGGAACGGCGCATGCCATACTGTGCGCGGCTGACACGCTATCTGGTAACGTATTTATAGCATTTGCTGACACATTGTTCAAGGCTACTTTCAGCATAGATACGCACAAAGACGCCATTGTATGGACGCAGAAAGTGGAAGACCCTTCTGCGTTCGGCGTAGTAAAAATGAACGCAGCCGGTGAGATCGAGGCTTTTGTTGAAAAACCTAAGGAATTCGTATCCGACCTCGCCATCATTGGTGTGTATTATTTCCGCGATGGAGACAGACTTAAAAAAGAATTACAGCGTCTTATAGACAACGACATTAAGCTAAAAGGCGAATACCAACTCACGGATGCCATGGAGCATATGCTGCGCAATGACGTGAAGTTCTATACCGGACAGGTGGAGGAATGGCTGGATTGCGGCAACAAAGATGCTACTGTGTATACAAACGGTCGAATCCTTGACATTAAGCAGAACAAGGAACAACTCATTGACCCATCGGCTGTGGTTACAAACTCTGTGATCATTCCGCCTTGTTTTATAGGCAAGGGTGTAATGGTGACGAATTCCGTCATAGGTCCGTTTGTTTCGCTGGAAAAGGGCGTTTCTGTGGAGGATTCCCGCATCAGCAACAGCATCATCCAGTCCGACAGTGTTGTTAAAAATGCTTGTATCGACAACTCTATGTTTGGTAAAAGTGTAACTTACATAGAGAAAGCTGACGAATTGAGCATCGGCGACTTCTCTACGCATATATGAGACTACGCACCTACTTTATTGCCCTGATAAGCGGACTTGCAACGGTCAATGCACCGTTGCATGCGCAGAGTATCAAGATAACACCCGGAGTGTCGCCCGCACAGGGATCACCCTCGGCCGATAGTGCGCAAAAAGAAGAGGATATTGCGGAGACCGTTGAAGGCAAACGCGCGCAGACCGACGAGCTGTACTTTGAAGCACTGAAAGCAAAATTGCATGCCGACGAAAAGCAACAGGAAACTTTGCTGAAACAATACATTGCTAAACGCCCTGAAGTTGCCGCCGCGCATTTTGAACTGGCAAAGATATACACCGATCAGAAGAAGAGCGAACTGGCACTGGCCAGCATAAAAAAAGCTATGTCGCTTGATGCCGGCAACAAATGGTATAAAGAAGCGTATGCGCAGGTATTAGTGGGTCTCGGCAAATACGTAGACGCGGCCAACGTGTATGCGGAACTGACCGAGTTGGAGAAGCGCGATGAGGAATATCCGGTTCGCGCGGCCGAGTACTTCGAAAGAGCCGGCAAAAACCAGGATGCCATCAAATACCTTGACATTGCACTGGTACGCAATATTGATGACGAAGACCTGCTGGCCCACAAGATGCAGCTATATCTGAACATGAACGATGTTCCGAAAGCGGCGGCAGTAGTGCAGCAAATGATTGACAGCGACCCGCGCAACGGCAAGTACTACAAGCTGATGGGTGAACTGTATGACAACAACAACCAGCCCGAAAAAGCAGCAACCGTTCTTGAAGGCGCGCTGAAAAAACTACCAAACGACCCTGCAGTGCAATTGGGCCTTGCCGGGCATTACCTGCGCAAGGGCGATACTGCCCGATATAAGTCTTATGTAAAACAGGCCATCACTAACACCGGCATGGAAACCGAGCTGCAGCTGGAACTACTGAAGGCATACATACAGACAATGCCTGATGAGACAACCGCATTGGCCGAAGCATTGCCGCTTATTGCCAAACTGGCCGAGCAAGGTCCTGCCGATGCGCAGATACTGGAATACTATGGCGAGGCGCTGGAAGGAAGTAACCTTACCGACAGCGCCATTGTAATGTATAAGCGATCACTTGCACTAAAGCCGTCTAACTTCTCTGTTTGGGCACGGCTGCTGGGCAACTACCAGGAAAAGAAATATGCCGACTCGCTGATAAAGACCAGCGAGCGCGCCATCAAGCTCTTCCCGAGCCAATCTATCACCCATTTTTACAATGGCATAGGATATCTGAACAAGGGAAATTTCCCTTCCGCTATCAAGGCTATCAATCGCGCCATTGACCTGCAACCAGAAACCGATAAAGAAGTATTGGCGCAGATGTATAGTACCCTTGCTGACGTGTACTACAACAATAAACAGTACCCTCAGTGCGACGAGACGTTTGAAAAAGCACTCGGTCTCGACGCCAATAACGCCACGGTACTGAACAACTACGCCTACTACCTTTCTGAACGCGGCGTGCGGCTGGATGATGCCGAAAAGATGTCAAAGAAGTCGCTTGAACTGCGCCCGAATGAGGTGAACTTTCTGGACACCTATGCGTGGATCTGGTACAAGAAGGGCGACTACGAAAAAGCAAAAACTTACATAATGAAGGCCGTGACCGTTGTAAAAGACGGGAGTGCTACCCTTTGGGACCACCTTGGCGACATACTGTACAAACAGAATGACAAACAAGGCGCAATAGACGCGTGGAAAAAAGCAAAAGAAAAAGGCAGTGACGATAAAAACCTGGACAAAAAGATCAGCGAAGGAAAGCTCTATGAATAATCTTACCCGATACAGCATACTGCTGGCGATGCCGTTTTTATTGTCGTCATGCTCTTCAAAACTGTTCAGCAAAAAGAAAAAAAGCAAACAGGACAGTGCTGTTGTTGTGACAACAGATACTGGCGCAAAAGGCCTGGCTCCGGTTGTCACTGGCGCTCCGGTTGCTACGCCCGCTCCCACCCCGCTTACCGATCTGTTGATGCCACTGTGGACTAAACGTATCAACTACAAGACATTCTCCGGCAAAGCGAAGGTGAGTTTCGAAAGCCCGGACGGCACCGCAGACTTCTCAGCCAATTTCCGTATTGCTAAAGACAGCATTGTATGGGTACACATTACAGCACTTGGCGGGCTTTACCCCGTAGCGCGCATGGTAGTGACTCGTGACAGTTTCTTCATGGTCAATTACAAAGACAAAGAAAAGACACTGATATCGCTGAATGATGTGGCCCGCATATTACCCGTGCCGGTTAAGTTCTCGCAACTGCAAAACCTTTTCGTGGGCGATCCGCTTGCCGATGGACGCCTTACGACTGCCGAGGCAAAAGACTCGTCATGGCAACTGCATACCGAAGACGAAACCTATTTACAGGACCTCAGCTACCTGCGGTCAGACAGCACTATAGCCATGACCAATCTGCGCACCAAAGCTTCCAATGGGCCTACGGCGCTCATAGACTACCGCAACTACGAAGTGATTTCTGACCGCAAGGTATCTACCGGTCGCACTGTTCATTTGCAGAACGGCGTGAAGACGTACACCATTGACATGGAGTTGCAAAATACAGAGTTTGACAAAACACTGGAATTCCCGCTGACAATTCCGGCCAACTATACCCTTAAGAACTGATGAACCCGGCCAACCGACCTGGCTCAACGGTTTTGATATTATTGTAGAAAATCACGACATTTGGACCATCATTAATACGCTTATATGAATACAAATCAGGAAAACGCTGAATTGTTGGATAAAATAGCCGAAGGCCTGAAACTGGCTATCCGTAAGCTTTATGAGAAAAAGGCAGCTAATAACGAACTGGCTGTAATCGCCGATGACGACGGCCAGATTAAATGGCTCCCTGCCCGCGAACTGCTGGAAAGGCAGAAAAACAAGAAATAGACTGCCCTATTTTCCCAATTTTACTTTATTTATCCGTTCCGTTGGCTCCTGCCAATTCATTGCGTTCATTACCTTTGCGCCATGAATCGCGAACAACTTGTAGCAACTATATTTGAAAAAAAATCTGTGCTGTGTGTAGGTCTTGACACGGACCTTTCTAAGATCCCTCAACACCTGCTTCAGGAAGAAGACCCGGCATTCGCATTCAACAAGGCTATCATCGATGCTACAAAAGACTATGCCGTTGCCTACAAGATAAATACTGCCTTTTATGAAGCTCAGGGCATAAAGGGTTGGCAGACCATGGAGCGTACCCTCAACTACATCCCCAAGGGTATTTTCACAATTGCCGATGCCAAACGCGGCGACATAGGCAACACATCAGAACAATATGCCCGAACATTCTTCCATACCTATCCATACGACAGTGTAACGGTAGCCCCCTACATGGGAGCCGATAGCGTGAAACCTTTCCTCCAGTTCGAAGGTAAGTGGAGCATAGTGCTGGGGCTTACCTCCAATGCAGGCAGTGCCGACTTTCAACTGCAACAATGCGGCGATGAACAACTATACCGCAAAGTTTTGAAAACAGTGGCCTCATGGGGCACGCCGGAGAACATTATGTTTGTGATAGGTGCCACGCGCAAAGAACAACTACAGGAAGTGCGTGCATTGCTTCCCGATCACTTCTTCCTCGTTCCCGGCGTGGGGGCGCAGGGCGGTGATGTAAATACCGTGTGCAGCAATGCATTTAATAAAGATGCGGGCCTGCTCATCAATGTATCGCGGGGTATTATTTATGCAGGTAATGGCACCGACTTTGCAGAGCAAGCAAACGCCGAGGCCCATAAGTATCAGCAGGAAATGGCAGCATTCTTTTAAGAGATCATCTCCGAATAGCTTCAAGCGTGCGTTCTATCTGACTGAAATGGCGCACTTCATGTGCCACCAGAAAACGGATGGCATCGCCCAGCTTTATGGTAATGAACTTTGAAATGGTAATGGGTATACGTACCGATGCTATGTCTACGCCCTTCATCTGCTCCAGCAACGCAAGCAGTTTTCGCTGATCGACCAGAAACTCATTCAGCACTTTTGTGGCATCCAACGTCTCTGACGGGATGTGTCCCTTCATCGCGCTCATCTTGTTGGTGACCGCACCTGTAGTCTTTACCTGAGAGTACATGGATTTGACAAAGTACTCGCCCAGCCATCCGGGCTTGAATTGTTTGTTACCACTCACCCGCACTGCCTTATTCAGCATTTGTGAAGCGAGTGGGATATAATAACGGTCGTAGGTATTAAGGTGTTCAACTATCTGAGCCACACTCCACTTGTCGCGTGCGGGTTGTTTGTTCAATTGCTCGTTACTCAGCGCGCTCAATTCTGTGATGCGCTGAACAATGGTGTTCACCTCAGCACTCAGGCTGTCAATAAGTTCCATTGAATCGAAAGTGCGTGCCATAGCCGGATTTTAGGCAAAACTAATGAGGTACGATAACCGAAATCTTGGTGTACACCAAGATTTATCAGAGCCTTACCTTACCCAGCAACTTACTGAAATTGGTTGGATCGACGCCTATGTAAGACGCGAGGTACTTATGCGGCACCAGGTTCAGCACATGCGGACTGCGGCGCAGCAGCGTAGTGAACTTCTCCTCAGCAGAATAGGACAGTATCTCTATATGCCGCTGCAATGTATCGGCCAAGACTCGTGTCAATGCCAGACGCACCCATGTTTCAATGCTGCGATGTTCGCGCATGAGCATGGCCATGTCGTTATAATGAATGCGAAGGCATCGGCTGGCAGTAAGCGCCTCCAGGTCGAACGCGGAAGGCTGCTGCAAAAAGAAGCTGTCTATAACGCCGGAGAAAGAACCTGCATAGGAAAACACCAGCGTCACTTCCTTATCATCGTGCGTAACGCAGGCCCGTTGCACACCATCAAGCACCAGATACAGATACTTCTCGGTATCGCCCTGGCGGGTGATGATCTCCTTGCGCTTTATCTTTACTTCAGTCCACGGCGCGGCAAACGCCTCAAAGGCTGCATCGTCCACCTCACCAAAGGAGTGCACCAGTTTCCGTAATATAGGTATGTGATCGGACATAACTTGCTATAATAGCAAATATAACTATCATGGTCAGTTTATTTATCAAAAACGGGCACATAGCACATGCCGGCGCGCGGCTTTGACCGACGGATTGACATAGGTAAGTGCAATTTCGAAACCACCGGTACCGTTGGCAGCAGCATTCAACGCAGACATATTGTAATCGTAAGCCAAACCTACTCTGACAGATCCTTTCTTTAAACCCGCACTTACTGTCATCAGATCGCCCTTGTTATACCACAACCCGAAAAACATGGAAGAGGTTGGAGTGAACCCGTACAGGAACTCATTCCCAACAATATAGCCTACATAACGCAAGCCAAAGTAGGTGCTTTCCTGTGTAGCATATACCAGGGCCGGCCGCAACAAGATTCGCTCACTGACTTCAATGTGACCGCCTGCCAGGAAGGTGTATTTCCGATCAAGCCCCACAAGCGACCTCTGCCTTTCCAAAAGGGCATCTCCCGCCCCGCTTAGATTAGATGCACTAATGCCCAACACGTACCCCAGCCCCTTACTGACAGATCTTGAATAGGTGATTCCTGTATTAACGAAATAGCTACTCACTGAATTACCGGTACCAAGCACATAGGGTGCGGTAGTTGCGGGACCCGCAAAATACATACGAAACATATCCATGTAGTACTGCGCATAACTACCCTGAATCCCTATTGCCAGCTCGCTGCCCTTGCCTTTTGCACGTGCACTGTCGGAACCAAACCTTTTATGATAAGATGCGCCTACTACCCCACTAACAATATTGAGGATGCCATCACCTGCCTTACTCTGTGTAAAAGCAAGTCCGGCTCCGAAATAGTCGCCCTTTTTGCCGGTGCACACCGGCGCATCAGCCGACGCATGCACACTGGAGAAAGGCGCCTCTGTACCGGTCCATAGTCTCCTGTATGCGAAATTCCCACGTATATTTCCATCAAACGACCCCATCAATGCCGGATTGAGCAACAGTGGTGTTGCAGTGAACTGCTTGTATGGAATTTCCTGACCCGACACGGAAACAGAGCCACAAATTGCGGCAAGGAACAAAAGACGGAGTGGGTACAAATTCATAGCGTTATACCGTTGTTGAAAAATTGCAACAACAATATAACGCCAAACGCTAATAAATAGTACTTACTCCTACCTCCCGAATTTATTCTTCAGGGCACTCAGTGCATCATTCATACTCACCGGCGCGTCCTTGGGCGCAGTTTTGGTATTGTCGCGCCTGCCACCTGCGGGTTTCCCTTGCCTTTGCGCCGGCGGATCTTGCGTCTGCTTTATAGAAAGTGCTATACGTTTGCGGGCCACTTCCACCTCCAGCACCTTTACCATCACTTCCTGGTTCAGCTTCAATGCTTCTCCGGGATCGGTTATGTATTTGTGTGCGATCTCAGACACATGCACCAGTCCGTCTTGCTTCACCCCTATGTCCACAAACGCACCAAAACGGGTAAGGTTGGTTACTATGCCGGGCACTATCATACCTACATGCACATCGTCAATGCTGTAGATATTCGCAAATTCAAATTGACGCACCTCGCTGCGAGGATCGAGACCCGGCTTCTTCAGTTCGTTCAGTATATCCTGCAATGTGTGCATGCCGGTTGCATCCGATATATACTTCCGCACATCTATCTGCTTGATGAGGATATCGTTGCCAACCAGCTCTTTTACTTTCACACCCAGGTCTGCCGCCATCTTGCTCACAATGCCATAAGCCTCCGGGTGTACCGCACTGGCGTCCAGCGGATCTTCTCCGTCTTTTATACGCAGGAAGCCGGCACACTGCTCGTATGCCTTAGCACCAAGGCGCGGAACTTTAAGCAACTGATTACGGGATGTGAATCGACCTATCTCGCCACGGTACGCAACTATGTTACCCGCTATGGTTGGGCCGATGCCACTCACGTAGGCAAGCAGATGTTTGCTGGCGGTGTTCAAGTTAACACCCACGGCGTTCACACAGCTCACCACCGTCTGGTCCAGCCTTTCTTTCAGGCGCACCTGATTCACATCGTGCTGATACTGCCCCACTCCTATGCTCTTCGGGTCTATCTTCACCAACTCCGCCAGCGGGTCCATGAGTCTGCGCCCTATACTGGCCGCTCCACGCACAGTAATATCCTGATCAGGAAACTCCTCCCGCGCTATCTCTGATGCCGAATAAATAGACGCGCCGTCTTCATTTACCAGAAATACAGGCAGTCCGATATTCAGCTTTTTGATAAACTGTTCCGTTTCGCGCCCCGCAGTACCATCACCGATCGCTATAGCCTGTGTCTCATATTTTTGGACAAGCCCGCGTACCCTATGCTCTGCATCTGACAGCCTGCCCGGCTCGTGTATATAGAACAGATCGGTCTTCAGCAGTGTTCCCTTTTCATCCAGACATACCACTTTGCAACCTGTACGGTATCCGGGATCTATTGCCAGCAATTTCTTGCTACCCAGCGGAGAACTGAGCAACAATTGGCGCAGGTTCTCGGCAAATACATTGATGGCCTCCTCATCAGCCTTCACTTTCAGCGCCATCCTGAACTCGCTCTCCAGACTCACCTGCAACAGGCGGCGATATGAATCGCGTATCGCCTTCTTTACCTGCTCCCCTGCCTCGTTACTGCTCTTCAGAAATACTTCTTCTATCAACATCAGCGCCTCTTCTTCGCTTGGAGCAATGGTCAGTCGCAACACGCCCTCCATAAACCCGCGCATAATGGCCAGCATACGATGCGATGGTATTTTAGATACCGGCTCCGAAAAATCGAAGTAGTCCTTGTACTTAACGCCCTCTGTTTCTTTATCAGCAAGCACCTTGCTTTGCACCGCAGCCTTCTCTTCAAACAACTTACGCATACCCGCTCGTACGCGGGCATCCTCGTTCACTGTCTCGGCAATAATGTCGCGGGCGCCCTGCAATGCTTCTTCAGGGGTCTTCACCTGCTCATTAAGGAAAGCGGCCGCTTCAGTAAGCGGATGAATATTGCCCTGCGCCAGCAACAACACGGCCAGTGGTTCCAATCCGTTCTCACGGGCGGTCTGCGCCTTCGTTTTGCGCTTGGGTTTGTATGGCAGATACAGGTCTTCCAATTCAGCAACTGTTGTAGCCGCATTGATCTTCGCCTGCAACTCTTCGGTCATTTTACCTTGCTCGGTAATGGTCTTCTCTATAAACGCCTTCCGCTCGGCAAACTCCTGCTGACGGGCGGCCTCATCTTGTATATTCTGTATCTGCACCTCATCAAGCGCACCTGTCTTATCCTTCCTGTATCGGGCTATGAATGGAATCGTTGCGCCTTCGGCAAGCAGTTCCAGCACCGCTGTCACATCATTCGTTCTTAGATTCAGCCTCGCGGCCACGCTTTGTGCATAACTGGTCATCACTTCTCTGTTTTGGCCTGCGAATGTAGCAGGATAGACCCAAATGCAAAAAGATAACTTTTTGTCAATTATAACATGTTTCCGGCCTACCTATCTGGCCTTTTGCCCATCCGTTACGGACCTATTGTTATCTTTACGCCCGATGAAAAGGTTCCTGTTCTCTCTGCTGTCTGCTGTTGCAATTTCCACATCTGCCCTGGCCGCCGGTGCCGATACGCTACTGATCACCCCGTTCGAGCGATCGAACGGCAAACAAACAGCTACCTATTCCGAAATGACCGAGTTCTACAAACGACTGGGTGGCATGTATGGCACTATCAGCATAGGTGAAATGGGCCCGGCCGACAATGGCTATCCGCTCCGCTATATCGCCTTTACCAACGATGGTAAGTTTGAGAAAGACGACATCAGGAATAGCGGCAAGCTGGTCATAATGATCAACAATGGCATACATGCCGGCGAACCCGACGGGATAGACGCATCAATGATGTTGCTGCGCGATGCCGCCACCAGAAAGATAAAAGTGCCCGACAATGTCATATTGGTCGTGGTTCCTATTTTCAACATCGGTGGGATGCTGAACCGTAACAGCTCCAGCCGCGCCAACCAGAACGGCCCCGAGAGTTATGGATTCCGGGGAAATGCACGCAATCTGGACCTCAACCGCGACTTTATTAAGTGCGATGCAGCTGAGACACTGGGATTGTGCGACCTCTTTACGCGCATGAACCCCGATATTCTATTGGATAACCACGTGAGCAATGGTGCCGACTACCAGCACACTATGACCCTGCTGGCCACACAACACGACAAACTGGGTGGCGAGACCGGCACCTATATGTACAAGACCTTTACGCCCGCTATTTATGCCGAAATGAAGAAAATGGGGTACGATCTTCTGCCTTATGTGAACGACTTCAGCAATTCAGCAGAAAAGGGCTGGCACGAATTCCATGAGTCACCACGTTTCCTTAGCGGCTATGCCGCTCTTTTCCAAACCATCGCATACGTACCCGAGGCCCACATGCTGAAGCCCTTCAACGAACGAGTAAAGGCTACATACGACCTGATGAAGTGTGTCATAAAACTGGGAAGCGAAAACATTACCGCTATAAAAAAAGTACGCGCTACCGATCGTAAGAATCTGATGACACAGAAAGAATTTGCCCTGGAATGGAAAGTTGACACCACTCAGGCCGACACCATCACTTTTCATGGCTACGAGTCGGGCTACAAACCGAGCGAGGTGAGTGGCCTTCCGAGGCTGTACTATGATCGAAACAAACCATTCGTACGTAAGATCCCGTTTTTCGATCACTATCGCCCCACACAATCTGTCACCGCGCCCAAAGCATACATCATCCCCAAGGCATGGACGCCGGTCATTATCTGCCTCAGGGCCAACGGCGTGAAGATGCAACGCGTGAACTATGACAGTACCATGGAAGTAACAGCCTATCACATAGACAACTATGAGACCGTAAAACGTCCTTATGAGCGCCACTATCTGCACTACAACGTGAAGGCAACCCCTTACAAAACTAAAATTCCGGTGTCGCAGGGTGACTATATTGTGTGGCTGGGCCAGCCCGCTAAACGCTATATCATCGAGACATTGGAGCCTACAGCACCCGATGCGTTCTTCGCCTGGAACTATTTCGATGGCATCCTGCAACAGAAAGAGGGTTACAGCGCCTACGTGTTTGAAGACCTTGCCGCCGATATGCTGAAGAAAGACCCCGCACTAAAAGCAAAACTTGAAGAGAAAAGAAAAGCCGACCCTGAATTCGCTAAAGATGGCGGCGCACAACTCGACTTCGTGTACCGCAACTCTCCCTACTTTGAGCAGGAATACCTGAGGTATCCTGTATACAGGCTGGAATAGGAGTAACACCTGGTTACGCCACGAGCACGCAAACAAAAAAATGAGATTACGGCGCCAGGCGCGACCTGTGCCACGAAGATCCGTCACGTTTGAACAGGATGCGGTCGTGCATACGGCTACTGCGGCCTTGCCAGAATTCTATCCTTTCAGGTATCACAATGTATCCACCCCAGTGTGCGGGCCTGGGTATCTGAATACCTGAGAACTCCGCCTCGTACTTCGAGTAGTTTAGCTCCAGGATGTTGCGGTGTGGTATCTCCCGGCTCTGTGGCGATGCCCATGCACCCAGCCTGCTCCCCTCCGGGCGCGAGTGAAAGTAGATATCACTCTCTTCAGCCGGCACTTTTTCAATGCGACCATCAATACGCACCTGTCGTTCCAGTTCCTTCCAGAAAAAGAGTAGTGACACGTTGGGGTTCTCGGCAATATGCTGCCCCTTGGCACTATCGTAGTTAGTAAAAAAAACAAAGCCCCGGTCATCGAGGCCTTTCAAAAGAACAATACGCGCATGAGGCCTGTTCTGCGCATCGGCAGTGGCCAGTGTCATAGCGTTGATCTCTGTGATCCTGGCTGCTTCAGCCTCTTTGAACCATTTACCAAAAAACGCTATCGGATCAGTACCTGCAGTCTCCTCGTCAAGGGCTGCAAGCATATAATCCATGCGGATATCAGCAATATTCAATGGCTTGTCAGACACAGTGTCAATTATTTTTCTGAATCGTCAGAGTTGCCGGTGTACTTGAAACTTACGTACAGGAACTCGATAGCCAGAAGGAAGAAAAAGGTATATGTAAGTGTTGGACCTACGCTGAGGTTAACGGTATCGTAGAAAGCGCCAAGGAACATTTGAGTCATTTTGGTTGATTTTGCGGTGCAATTTACATCTTAATGGCAGAAATAAAAAGGGATAATACCTTAGTTTTCCGCAGTTTTTTCAACAGGTGCCAGTGCAGGCGTGAACAATGGATTATTCTTGCGCGTAGGCAGTATCACCCCGGCGGTCAATATCAGCTCATAAGTACCGAACGCCTGCCTTGCCCTTCCTTCATACACCCTCAAATTGCTATAGCGGGCATAATCCACTTTCTGTGAGAACTCTACAAATGCGTACTTCATAGCGGTCACCCTCAAGGCTGTTTCCACACCCGTGTTCCACCCGCCTATCTGAAAACCCATATTATTGGCCTTGCCAAAAAGGCTGTTCTGCACGTGCGGTATCAGCGGCCCTATACCTGCCTTACCTGTCAGATCCACCTGCAGGTTGCGATCGGCAGTGCGATACAAGCCAACTCTCTTCACAAGGTTGAACAACAGGAAATTAGCTCCGTTATTCAGGAAATAATAAGACCCCAGCGACTGAGCGAACATCACATTCTTGTCCACCGGCGCACCGGCCATAGTACCCTTGATGTGTATGTTCTGGTTGTCGGTGACGATATACTTGGTGTGGTCAAAGTTGATCTCGAACGCCAGATCCTGCTTCTCATTGAAGTAATACCCCAGGCGATAGTTGTATTGAGGTATCGTGAGCGCCATATTAAAAATACCTTCATCCCAGCCGCGATGGTCTTGCGCATGCACCTTCACCATCTGATAATCATTGCCCAGCGAAGGTTGCTTCACCTTGATGGTAGACCGGGTGTACCATTCCGTATTATAACCCCAACTGGCATATATGGCACCTACCCGCTTCTTTTTCTCCTTCGCCTGACCATCTGCTGCGCCTGCGGCCAACATACAAGCTACTGCAACCGGAGCCATCATGTATAAAAATCTCTTCATTTCAGATCTCATTTGCCGCGCAAAGATAGGCCTTACCGATCTATGCCGTACTGATACCCGTCATTACCATAGACTCGCTTTCAAACATTTCTATTAATTTAGCATCATGGCCCCGGCAAAAAAGAAAAAACACACGCGATGGACGCTGATCATGCTGCTGATCATAGCAGGCATTTCCGTTTTCGGTTTCTACGTACTTTTTGGTCCCAACACCGGCGCCTTTACACAAGACGAATATCTCTATATACGTACCGGAACCACTTACGATCAGGTAATTGAAACCCTTGAAGAAAGCCATATTGTTTCCGACCTGAACGGCTTCAAACTGGTAGCCAAGGCCATGAAATTGCAGGACAATATCCACCCCGGCCGATACAGGATCAAAAAACGCATGAGCAATTTCAACATTGTGCGCATGCTCCGCTCCGGCAGTCAGAACCCCGTAAAACTGGTAATCAACAAACTGCGCACCAAACAAGACTTTGCACGTCTTGTTGCCACCAACGTGGAGGCCGACTCTTTCGAAGTGATGCGTCTGATGGGCGATTCGGTTTACCTTTCTGAGTTTGACGTGACACCCCAAACGTCCATGGCGCTCATCCTGCCGGACACCTACGAGTTGTACTGGAACTCGGACGCTGACAAGGTGATAAAGAAGATCAGCAAGAACTACAAGCGCTTTTGGAACATGACACGCGCACAAAAAGCAACTGCCCGTGGTCTCACTCCTGTGCAGGTATCGGTCATAGCCTCAATTGTTGAGGAAGAAACCAACATGAGCAGCGACAAACCTAAGATAGCCAGTGTTTACCTCAACCGCATCCGTGTGGGCATGCCACTTCAGGCCGACCCGACCGTAAAATTCGCCATCGGCGACTTCGCGATCAAGCGTGTCACCTCTGCCATGCTGCAATACAATTCTCCCTACAATACCTACATGTATCCGGGGTTGCCTCCGGGACCTATCTGCACACCATCTCCATCAACAATAAACGCTGTGCTGGACGCGCCGCGCACCACTTACATGTACTTCTGCGCCAAACCGGACTTTAGTGGTTACTCTGCATTTGCCAGCAACTATAACGAGCAGATCAATAATGCCAATGCCTATCGCAGGGCATTGGACGCGAGGAATATTCACTAAGCGTCTTATTTCTTTTCTGTGTTCAGCTGATTCTCTTTCATGATCATGTCCTTCACGATCAGGTCGAGCCGTGCCGCTGTTTCACCTATTCCGTCAAGCACGGTCTTGTTATCAGGATCGGAGTAATCCTCTGCGTTGAACACTTCAACAAGGCCCAGAATTGTGGCCACGTGCCCGCTGACATCGTGCGAATGACGATGGGCTATGTCGCCCATTACCAGCTTTTGTCTTTCGATGCGGGCCAGGTGTTTGGCCTTCTCAGCAGCCAGTTCGCGAGAATATCGTTGTTGCGCCTGAAACTTGCGCACTACCACGACTATCACCACCAGCAACAGAATAATAGCGATAATGAGTATGATCCTTTCGTTCCTCTTCTGTGCAACCTCCAACTTCTCTATCTGTATCTGTTTGTCTTTCAGCAGCAACTCGCGCTCTGTTTCCAATGCCGCCATCTTCAACCGGTTCTCCTGCGAGTATACCGAATCTCGATACAGAACATGCTCCTTATAACTCGCCAGCGCGCCTGCGTGATCGCCCATCATTTTATAGGCGTCGTGCAAGCCAAGGCTGAATTCGATCAGGTTGTCCAGCTGCCCAATCTGCTTACTCAGCTCAATCGACTGCTTCAGATACGTTACAGCTTTAGCCAGAAACTCCCCCCTGCTCCCGGACGGCAATACATGACCGGGAATCCTGGTCGAGTCCATCTCGGAAGCCATGGCAATATACACGCCTCCTATGTTTCCCTGATTGATAGCCACACCGCCATTGTCGCCCAGTTTAGAGAACATATCCAGCGCCTTCATATCATATTCCAGTGCCTTCACATAATTCCCGTACTCCTTGTATACATTACCCTGATTGCCATAGTTGCGGGCGATTCCATCGTTGTCTTTCAGTTGCTCAAAGATGTACAGCGATTTATCGTCATACTCCAACGCTTTCTGATAGTCTTTCTTCAACAAGTATATGATGCCGATATTACCATAATCTCCCGCGATATTCCCTGAATCTCTTGCCTTCAGGTCCATGTCCAGCGCCTTCAGGTTGTATTCCAGCGCCTTATCGAGATCACCCATTTCCTGATATAATACCGCAAGATGGCTGATCACATTACCGTACAGATTGCTTGTGGGAAAGTCGACCAAAATGGCGAGTGCCTTGTTGAAGTATTCGAGCGCCTTGGTATAGTCCGACTTATATTGGTAATTTACCCCTATTGAATTATAAGCAGCCGCAATGCCTCTGCGCTGGTTCAATGCAGTGGCCAGTTCCAGTTGCTGTTTACCATACTTAATGCCCGCGTCCGGATCAATGGTGTGGTAACCAGTAGAGATAAGACTCAGCAACTTGATCTTATTGGTATCATCCTTAGCCTCGGGCAGCCGGGCCTCCAGAGAATCCAGAAGCGCGCGCCCTTCCAACTGAGCAAAACACGGCATGGAAAAGACCATGCACAAAAAGAACAGAATTCGAACCATCGTGACGACAGGAGTATAACTGACGTAAAGATATAACTTCGTTGACGGTATATTATTAAAAACAATCATCGAAAACATTGTATTAACCAAATTCAAAAACCAACCACGGGATTTCTCCCCTACTCTCCCCCCGTGTTTTACCCGTTGTCGCTATATTTGACCACTACAATGACAGCCATCGACACCAAAGTACTGATAGTGGGCGCCGGACCGGCAGGAGCAGGCACTTCCTTCTTCCTCACCAAATTCGGCATTCCGCATGTGGTCATAGACAAGGCATCGTTCCCGCGCGACAAGGTTTGCGGCGATGCCTGTAGCGGTAAAACGGCGCTCGTCATCAACCGGGCCAACCCCGAATGGATATCGGAGATACTGGGTAAACCGGGCGACTTTCTCCCCTCTTGGGGGATCAAGTTTGTGGCACCCAACGGACGGGACCTCGACATACCGTTCAACCCCAACCGCACACCTGAAAGCAAGGCACCTGGTTTCACTGTTCCGCGGCTGGACCTCGACGACTTCCTGTTTCGCAAGATGGCGTCTCCGTACTGCACCGTCCTTGAGCAGACCACCATCGATGAGATAGACCAACACAAAGACGGCGTAACGGTGATCGTGGACACAAAGGGCAACAAGACCCGCATCAACGCCGCTGTGATCATTGGGGCCGATGGCGACAAAGGCATTACACGAAAGCACTTCATGCCGGCCGGCGAAGAGTCGCCACGATCGTATGCGGTGGGGCTGCGCGCCTACTACGAAGGCATTACCGGCATGCACCCCGACAACTTTATAGAGCTGCACTTCCTGCCCGAGATGCTGCCCGGCTACCTTTGGATCTTCCCGCTGCCACATGGCCGCGCCAATGTGGGTGTGGGCATCCTGTCGGAGGTGATACGCGACAAGAAGATCAATCTGCGCGAGCAGATGCTGGCCGCTATCCGCAACAACCCGAACATTGCCCCACGCTTTGCGAACGCTACCCTTATCGATAAGATACAGGGCTGGGGACTGCCACTGGCCACCGAACGACGCCCCATGTCGGGCGACCGCTTTATGCTGGTGGGCGATGCCGCCTGCCTCGTTGACCCCTTCAGCGGCGAAGGCATCGGCAATGCGCTGTATAGCGGCATGCTTGCTGCCATGGCCATTAATGAAGCTCTGCCGGCCAACAATCTTTCCGCAGCATTCTTCAAGACGCACTATGACGATGTGCTGTACAAACGCCTTGGCGATGAGTTCCGCATCAGCACTACCCTGCAGCGCCTGTGCAAGTACCCCTGGCTGTTCAACTTTGTTGTAAACAAAGCCTACAAGAGCAAGTCGCTGCGGGATACGATCAGCTGCATGTTCACCGACATGGACCTGCGCGAACAGCTAAGCAAACCATCCTTCTACTTCAAGATACTCTTCAATAAATAGTAACAGGCCCGCGATAGCCGGGCCCGTTACTTAATGTGATCGAATCACCCGTACTGTTAGTCACCATCGCCATGCGAGTGGGTCTCTTCGTGCCATGGAAACGATTCGGCGTTCTTGCCTATCTCCCAGAAGAAACGCCCGTGCTTATTGTCGTAGTTACCTGTTTCGTGCATGGTCTCGGCATCATACAAACGGCCGTTCACCATGGTGTATTTAATGGACTCTGTATTACGTATATCCTCTAGCGGATTCTTATCCATCACCAGCAGGTCGGCCAGCTTGCCGGGCTGCAGTGTGCCTATCCAGTTGTCGAAGCCGAGGCTGCGTGCCGGATTGACGGTAGCTGTGCGCAAGGCTTCCATCGGCGTCATGCCACCCTGTGCCATCATCCATATCTCCCAGTGTGCACCAATGCCCTGTATCTGACCATGCGCCCCCATATTGATGGCCACACCCGCGTCAGACAGTTTCTTCAGACTGCGCGACACCAGCATGTGCCCGTTCTCGTATTCCTCTTCGGGTGCCATTACTCTGTGCCTTGCACGTGTGTCTATCACAGAGCGTGGCGTGAATCGCAGCAACCTTTCCTTCTCCCACACATTGGTGTGCTGGTACCAATAATACTCGCCACACAACGAACCGTAGTTCACTATAAGCGTTGGTGTGTTGGCGGTCTTAGCGTTCTTCCAGAACTGTATCACATCGTTATACAATGGAGCTACCGGAATGTTGTGCTCTATGGTAGTGTGTCCGTCCATCACCATACTCATGTTGTGGTAAAAGAACGAACCACCCTCGGGCACCACCTCTACCTTCAGCTCGCGTGCGGCTTCTATCACCATCTGGCGTTGCTCGCGGCGCGGCTGGTTGTAGCTCTTCACACTGAAGGCGCCATAGGCCATGGTGCGGCGCAGTGCGCTCTTTGCATCCTCCAGCGAATTGATAACAGCCTTGAAGTCGCCATCGGCACCATACAATATAGTACCGGTAGAGAATACCCTTGGCCCCACCATGGTGCCACTCTTCACCAGTTCCGACTGCGCAAACACCATCTCGCTATTGGCCGACGGATCGTGCATGGTTGTGACACCGTAAGCGAGGTTGGCATAATATGGCCAGTGCTTATCGGTAGTGAGCCCATACCTGAAATGCCCGGCATGCGCATGCGCGTCTATAAAGCCCGGCATAATGGTCTTGCCCGCACAATTGATGGTTTTCGCACCTGCCGGTATGGCCACATTCTTGCCTACTGCCTTTATCACGTTACCATCTACCAATACTGTAGCACCTTCCAGCACCTCATCGCCGTTCATGGTTATGACACGCGCATCGGTAAAGGCCACCACACCGGTTGGTTTGTCGGTCTTAGCTGTGAGCCCCACAGAGATACCCGCCTCAGGCAGTTTGAATGTTGAGTCGGGCTTGCCGGCTATGAATTCAAAACGGTCGGCGAGGTCTATGGTATAGTATTGATCGCCCAGCGTGTAGTGAAGCTTCTTGTTGTCGGCGCTCCAATGCAGGTTGATGCCCGCGTCTTTCGATACACGCTTCAGCGGAATATCAGATCCGTCATCGCCCACCATCACCGGCTTTCCCGTCTTGGGGAATGCCGCCACATACGCATTATGCAGGTGCACAAATGCCACCCAATTGCCGTCAGGCGATACTGTGAACTGGCTGGCATACTTGCCCTTCACCAGCATACGCTCGTCGCTGCCATCGGTTTTGCAACTGCTGTAAGACTCTTCATACTGCCCCAACTTGCCGCTGCCGCCCTGGAAGTAGATGCGGCTGCCATCGGCACTGAACGCCGCGCCACCGCCTGTGTTGGTCACAAACTCTTCCTTGCCGCCGCCTGCAGGCATCATGTAGATGCCCGGCTTCACGGTATAGGCATTGCCCATCTGGCCATTGCTGCCCTCTCTGCTGAACACGATCCACTTGCCATCTCTTGAGAACGAAGGCGTTCTGAAGATGCCCTTCGTGGTGGTGAGCACCTGCGGCTTGGATTTTCCGTCCAGCGACAGGCGGCAGATACTGCCCGTCAGCGTGTCGTTCCAGGTGACATATACGATAGACTTGCCATCAGGCGCAAACGCGGGTTCTGCCTCCTGCACTGTGGCAGTTGTCAGACGCTCGGGTTTGCCATCGGGCAGTGCCTTCTTATACAAATGCCCCAGGGCGTTGAACACCATCAACTTACCATCGGGCGATGTCTTCGCATGGCGGATCACCTTTACCGTGAACTCATCCGCGTTCAGGTTCTGCGGGAAACGCACCACATCGGTCATGTGTTGTTTCACATTGCAGGTAAATGGTATCTCCGTTGCCTTGTTGGTGGTGTTCACATCCACCTTCATGATCTTGCCACCTGTCCATATCACCACTGCCTTGTCATCGGGCGTCCAGGCATAGCCTGTGTATATACCGAATACCGTCCATGCCTCCATCTGGTCCTTGGTGAGCGCGTCATATACCGGCCACTCCTCTCCGTTCTCCAGATTGCGCAGGTACAGCACCGTCCTGGTGCGCACGCGCTTCACAAACGCCATCAGCTTGCCGCTGTGCGACAGCTGCGGCCGCACTGCACCGCCCGGTCCGCCGGTCACGGTCTCTATCTCGCCGGTCTCGCGGTCGTAGCGTTTGATCACAAAGATCTCGTTGTTCGGGTCTTTGTTATACTGGAAGTATCCTCCAGGATACATATCCTCGCTGTAATAGATATACCTGCCATCGGGCGACACACAAGGCTCGTTGAGGTCCTGCTGGTCGTTCTTGCGCGATGTGAGCTGCACACCGCCACCACCCGATGTGTGGTACATCCACAATTCGCCCGCACCCAGCGACCTGCCCGATGTGAAGTGTTTGCGCGCCACTATGTAGTTGTTGTCCACCCACACGGCATTGTTCAGCAAGCGGAAGTTCTCCTTCGTTATCTGGCGGGCATTGCTGCCGTCGGCATCCATCACCCATATGTTGTCGCCGCCACCCGCGTCTGATGTGAAGAGTATCTTCTTCCCATCGGGACTGAAGCGGGGCTGCAACTCCATGGCCATACCCTGCCGCAGCACCTTTGCTGTGCCACCCGTTGCAGGCATTATATAGATATCGCCCAGCAGGTCGAACACGATCTGTTTGCCATCGGGCGACAGGTCCATGTTCATCCATGTTCCTTCATTCACCGTGAAAGACACGTCGCGGCCCGGTGCGCCCGGCGCGTTCACGTCCCACTTCTTCTTCTCGTCTTTTTTGTCCTGGGCAACGGCACCCGTGCCTATGCCCAGCAGCATTGCCAATGCTATGGCTTTCTGAATTCGCATTTCGCTGTTTTTAAACATGCGTTAAAGATAGTCAGGCACAACCACAATATACCCCTGCGACGGGGTGACTTTAGGGGTAGCCACTACCCGAATGTGTACAACATGTGTACTTCGTTCAGCGGCAACAATTTAGTTGCATCGCTCCATTCCATTTTCAGCTAACTTTATGAATATGAAGACGACAACCAAAGCTGCTGCATATTTTCTCTCGGGCCTGGCGATTGGCGCCGTGGTGGTGACCACCGTTGCCTCGCGCAAAATAGACCCCGCCACTACCCCTGTAGAGATGTCGGCCGAGGGTCGTCCGCACTATAAGTGGTATGCACCACATGTGCCGTCCTCTATCGACTTCTGCGGCGAGAATGTGCCGCTGGACCGCTGGGAGGTGCGCGAAAAACTGGACCGCGAACTGCTGGTGAACACCTACCTGCACGGCAGCCAGTTATACATACTGAAACTGGCCGGCCGCTACTTCCCCATTATAGAAGAGCGACTGAAGGCGAACGGAATACCGCCCGACCTTAAGTACGTTTGTGTGGCCGAAAGCGCCCTGCAACAAAATGCATGGTCTTCGGTAGGGGCAGCCAGCTTCTGGCAATTCATGAAGGACACCGGCCCTCGCTATGGCCTTGAGATCAATGACGAGGTGGATGAACGCTTCAATGTGGTGAAGGCCACCGATGCCGCCTGCCAGTACTTCAAGGAAGCCTACAGCAAATTCGGGTCGTGGACGGCGGCGGCGGCTTCCTACAACTGCGGCATGGCGGGTTTTGCCAAGCAGGCCGAGTTTCAGCAGAGCAACAACTACTACGATCTTATCTTCCCCGAGGAGACCAACCGTTATGTGTTCCGCATAGTGGCACTGAAACACCTGCTCTCTAACGCCAAAAAGTATGGCATGATGATAGAAGAAGGTGATGAGTACAAACCGCTGAAGGCGCGCACGGTGTTGGTGGATAAATCTATCACCAACCTCACCGAGTTTGCCGTGGCCAATGGCACCACTTACAAAATGCTGAAGATCTACAACCCCTGGCTACGCGACCGCAAACTGACCGTGAAACCGGGTAAGACCTACGAGATACAACTTCCTATGTAAGTGCTGCCGCGAAACGTTGGCTTCCTTCTCAGCGTCTTTCTGCGCATTTTTTTATTTGCTTCCCACTTTTCACTAAGTTGTTGATAATCAATAAAAAGGTGGGAAGTAACTGGGCAATCTGCTTCCCAAAACTGCGCAAAAACTGCGCACTTATGCGCAGGGTGAGAAGTAAGAAAAAACTCCTATACGTACCATTCTGCCCCATTTCCTACAACTTTACTTCAAGTTACAAACACCTCTACTACAGAACAAAAGAAAGATCTATGATAGTGCGTTTTCTGTAGTGTGATAGAAATTTTTAGACATGCGCGCGAGACGCGTTGACAAGACAGGGAAAAAGTATACGTTTTGTCTCATTATTTTGAATAACTTTAACATGCAACTTTTAAGAAAGCCATATTACATGAAACAAAAATTTAAAGAGTTTTATAAACCTACACCTGAAGAAATTGATGACTTTTGGGCAAATGCCATTTTTTCGTTTGATGCCAACATCTTGCTCAATCTATATAGATACACCAACGACACGTGTAACGAAGTGTTGGAAACACTCAAGTACCTGTCTGAGCAAAAGAGGCTTTGGATAACTTATCAAGCCGCTTTTGAATATCAAAAAAATCGGCTCACGGTAATTAGCACGGCTAAGGGCGCATACCGCAATCTAATAGAAAAACTAGCCGAGAAAAATAAGGAAATTGTCGAAGAGTTAAATAAGTTCAAAAAGCATCAGACATTAAATATAGAAGGTATCAAAGAAGAATTTGCTGGGACTTTCAAGAAAGCAACAGACGATTTAACTAGATTGGAGGAAGATCACCCCAACCTCCTAGAAGACGATCCGATTTTTGACGCATTGACAAGAATACTTGAAGGTTGTATTGGTGACACTATGAGTGAAGATGAGCTAAACTTAATCTATAAGGAGGGAAAATCGAGATACGAAAAAAAGATTCCTCCAGGTTATAAGGATTTAGTTGACAAAAAAAATGAACCTGAGCGGTCTTTATATGGAGATTTAATTATCTGGAAGGAATTAATAAAATATATTAAGACGACCCCCAGCAAACTCATTTTTGTCACAGATGACCTTAAAGAGGACTGGTGGCATATTGTTAATGGTCGGACAATTAATAGTAAGCCGGAACTGGCACGAGAGTTTTTTGCAGAAACAAAAAATGAAATAATTATCTACAAGCCGGAGCAGTTTTTAAAGTTCTTCAAAGACCGTGTAAAGCATGAACTAAAAGAGGAAACGATAAAAGAGGTTGAAGAAACGAGAAAAAATGATGAGATAATCTACACGCATCTTCCAGATGCATCACTTTACTCGATACATCCAACGGATTTCATCGGGAATCTAAACGTTGCTGATTATTATAAAAATAAAGGATATTTCCTCCATGATTTGTTACAATCATCTGGATCTAATGTGCCGATATCTATTCCGTCCTACTTAACGCCTGAATTGCTCAGGAGCTATGCAGGTTCTGGCGCAGCACATAACATCGTAACCCTTCCGGATTGGCTAAAAAAATATGAAAACCTCACTACAGCGCCTGTAGTTCTTACATCATCAACTTCCCCTATCAAGGATAAAGAGGAACCCGTAGACTCAAAACCGGCAGAACAACAGGAGCCGTAAAATAATACTGCTTTGAATTGTCGTCAGCCCAATTTCGTTCAACTACACTTCGGTTACTAACACCACGTGATGCACACAAAATGAACCACTGCAATATTGCGTTTTCAGCGAAGTCACAGAAATTGTTTTGATAAGCATGCGCGAGAAATAAATGATTTAGGCTGATGGAAGACACTTCGTCCAGATAGAAATAGTTACCTGAAATACTTCGAAACAGCTTTTTGCATAAGAATTTACTTAATCCCGAACCTGTGTACTGTTCCAATTCTCGTTCCAATTATTCGCGCTCTTATTACTGTGTAAATAAATAACATCAAAACGAGTGCTAGAAACATAAGTTCATTCCAAATTAATAACATCAATGCACTGATTACCTGATAATGCAAGATATACTTAACTATCGCTGTAAAGTTAAGCAGGACAACTGTTAGCATGGCGCCAAAGAAAAGAGAGGAGTTTATTCGCTCTGTCAATTGACCACGGTTGGGCAATTTTTCTTCATTAAAAGTTTCGGTTCGTAACTCTTGTGGCTGAATCAGATTTGTATTTTCAATGTCCTCCAAAAGGCGCAAAATATTTTCCCGCTCAATTGGATCTTTTGAATTATTCAACAAGGCTGCAACCTGTTCCTGTAGAGTTTGTCTCTTCAAATTCAGTGCTTCTGCTTTGACCATTACGTTTCGAAATGTCTTCTCTAGGTGTTTTAGTCTCTCATAAATTGAAAATGTAAACACAGCAATTACTCCATTAAAACATATCGACGGCAAACTAATTGCGACCGACAGTATTGTCAGCTTGAATGCATCGAGAGCAAAAAACAGGGGCTTGTTGTAGGCGTAAATTAACAAACAACCAGAAGCGACTGAAGCAACACAAAGTAACCCTATAAAAAGTGGATAGGCCTTTATTTTGTCTAATTGTATTTCCATGGTAACAACGAAAATAATACAATTCGGTCCATTAATGACAATCGATCAATTCGCCTCGCCCATAAACCACGCCCCCCTAACATACTCTTACCCGAATATATGTGTTGAGTGGTGACAAGCTTTACGTGAATAAGGTATTGAAGAATTGAGGGGTGAGGCAAGCTTCAGGATACCTAACGCCGGCGCGTCCCTGAAAAAGGAGACCCGCCGGGGACGGAGAAATGGCCGGTAGAATACTTAAGAGAAAAAAGGGGGCTGCCGGGGAAGGAAGGCCCTACCAGTTATCCTTTCCCTCTACGCTCTTTTGCAACGATGCTTGCAAATCGGCGAACTTTTTGTCGAAATCCTCATACTCTACCTTCATCTTCTTGTTGGGCACACTTTTCACATCGTTGAAGGGCTCAGTAACATTGCCTCCTCTGCTGCAAAACTGAAACTGATTAGCCTCAACCTTGCATTTCCCCTCTTTGAAACTAAACGTGTATTTATAGTCAAGCCGCGCGAAATAAACATGTTTATGTTCCTGTACCAGTTGAAGAAATACCGTAGCAGAAATATGGTCCTTATTCGCATCGTCAAATATCACGTTATTGTCAGAGGTCTTAATATTCTTGATCACCCATGCTTTTACTCGGTCATACAACTCGGTCTTGGATGCACCCGCTACGTCAATAACCTTTTCGTAATAGAATGCGCCGGAACCGGTTCTTAATAACGTTACAGGCGGTTCCTTTTCCTGGCTAAACACAGTTACGGGTGCCACACAGGCCAACAGAAGTGATAGTAGTAATGACTTTAGCATAATAAGGTGTTTGAAGACAAATATACAGATAGTCACATTACATACTTGCTGTTGCGACAACGAACGATCTGAAAAGCAGACCAAATATGCCACCGCAGCCCGGAGCCGAGCAGATTTTGCCCCAACATACTCTTGCCCGAATAACGGTTGTTGCGTACCTTCAACATACATTCAGCACCAACCATGGCCAATAACAGCACACAACCCAGAAGACGCATACGCGCCGGCAGAATGGTGGCGGGGTATTTCGTGCTTACGGTGGCAACGGCAATGGTATATTTCCTGAGCAGACCCATGGGCGAGATACCGGCACTGGGGCCGTTGCTCGATCCGGTATCGGGCTGCTGGGCCAATGCCGAACCGGTGAACAAAGATTTTAATGACCAGCTCAAACTGCCTGCCCTCTCGGCACCTGCCTCTGTATGGTTCGATGATCAGCTGACACCGCACATAAAGGCCGCCAACGACCACGATCTCTACTTCCTTCAGGGTTATGTGCATGCATGGTTCCGCCTGTGGCAAATGGATATGCAGACGCGTGCCGCTGCCGGTCGGGTATCGGAGGTGGCGGGCGAGAAGTCGCTTGTGTTCGACCGTCGCCAGCGCCGCAAGGGCATGGTCTATGCAGCAGAACGATCGCTGGCCGAAGTGAACGCCAACCCGCAAACGCGCGACATGGTGGCTGCCTACACTGCAGGCATCAATGCCTACATAGCGGGTCTGTCGCGCGCGGCAATGCCACTGGAATACAAGCTGATGGGCTTTACCCCCGAGCCGTGGACACCGCTCAAGAGTGTGCTGCTGATCAAGTACATGGCCGACGACCTATCGGGCAAGACCGACGACATAGCCCATTCGTGGCTGCGCCGCATCCTCTCCAAACAACTTTTCGAATTCTACTATCCCGACAAGATACCGGGAGCCACACCTGTGATACCGGCAGGCACTGCCTTCGCGGCACCATCGCTGCAACGCCCCACTGCCCCACCCGACAGTCTGGCCTTCCCCAACTATACCGCTGCCGATTTTGAAGCACCGCGTGTGGAGGGCAAGGGCAGCAACAACTGGGCTCTGAGCGGCAGCCGCACAGCATCGGGCGCGCCTATTCTCTGCAACGATCCGCACCTGGCGCTCAACCTGCCGTCTCTGTGGTTCAAGGTGCAGCTGATGGCACCCGGCATCAATGTATATGGCCCATCGCTGCCCGGCGCACCGGGCGTCATTATAGGTTTTAACGACAACATATCGTGGGGCCTCACCAACAACTACCGCGATGTAAAAGACTATTACGAGATAAGCCCTGTGGCCGGCGACAAAACACAGTATTGGTTCAATGGCAGCATGGTGCCATTCACGTTCCGCTACGAGAAGATCGGCATCAAGGGCAAACTTGATTTCATAGACACGGTGCGCTACTCGCTGCACGGGCCGCTTATGTATGAGCGCAATTACTTTGAGCGGGGATCGCTGATGAAGCCGCTGGCGGTGCGCTGGATGGGCCACGAGCCTACCAACGAGTTCAACGCCATCTACCTGCTGAACCGCGCCCGCGACTACAACGAATATACAGGTGCCATTCAGCACTTTCTGTGCCCGGCGCAGAACATCATCTATGCCGACCGCAAGGGCAATATAGCATTGTGGGGACAGGGCCGCTTCGTGAACAAATGGACCGACCAGGGCCGCTTTGTGATGCATGGCCGCGACAGCAGCACGCTGTGGCAACAATTCATCCCCACGGCCGAGAACCCGCATGCGCTCAACCCGGCACAGGGTTTCCTCAGTTCTGCCAATCAGCTGGTCACCGACAGCACCTACCCCTACTGGTACAATGGCGACTATAACGAGATAAGGGCATGGCGCATCAATCAGGTACTTGCCGGCATGCGCGGCGCCACGATCAAAGATATGTTCGCCCTGCAGAACGACGACTACAGCGTGCTGGCCGCCACGGTACTGCCCACCATGCTGCAGCAGATAGGCGCTACGCATCCCTACATCAAACTACTCTCTACGTGGGACTATCACCTGTCTAAAGACAGTGAAGCACCCACCGTGTTCCAGGTCTGGTGGCACTTCTACTACCGCGCCATCTGGTCGCAATACTTCCGCAATATTCCGTTCAGCACCTACCCACTGCCCGAGCGCACCATGCAACTGGTGGTGGCCGGACAGATACCCATGCGCAACACGGGCTGCGACACCACCAACTACGCGAGCTACTGCAGCTGCCTTGCACAGAACAGCTTTAAGGATGCGCTGGATAGCATGAGCGCCCTGCAGAAAAAGGGGGCAATGGCATGGCACAAGGCCAAGAACACTTCTGTAACGCACCTCACCAAGATACCGGCTTTCAGCTATGATCAATTGCCAACGGGCGGCTGGGGCAATACGGTGAACGCGATGCGCCCCGGCTACGGACCATCCTGGCGCATGGTGGTGCAGATGGGTAAAGAGATCGAAGCATGGGGCATATACCCGGGCGGGCAGTCGGGCAACCCGGGTAGTCGCTACTACGGAGACTACATCAACGAATGGGCACAGGGCAAATACCATCGTCTGGTTTTCCTGCCCAATGCCGATGAACAACAACACAAACAACTGCGCTACAAATGGCACATAGAACCATCAAAATAAACCGAGAAAAGAAATGAAGACGCTGTTCAACATATTGGCCATTGCTATGCTGTCTTTCATCGCTGCCTCGTTAGTGTCTTGGTGGGCGGTTGCTGCTGTGGCATTTCTTGTTTCGTTGTTGGCAGGCCTGCGCCCCGCACAGGGATTTGTAGCCGGTTTCTTCGGTGTGGGCTTGTGCTGGATGGCATTCGCCTTCTTCCGCGATGTTGCCAACGATCATATCCTGTCCACCCGCATGGCGGCTATCTTTCATCTCCCCTACGCGCCTCTGTTTCTCATGGTCAGCGTATTCATAGGCGCACTCATCGGCGGACTGTTCGCATGGTCGGCGGCACTCATCAAAAGCAGCTTCGTCACCTCATGAGCATCATTACCCGTTTTAGGAATCCGCAACCGTTGCGCATTATATGCACGTTACTCGTAGCTGCACTGACCTTGGCAGGCTGCGGCGATGGTGGCGACTCCCTGCCCATGGCCTACGAAAACTATGTGCCTGTTTCGTCTACAGACTGCCCCAATACCAAGCTGAACGGCAAGTGGAAACTCATCTACTCGGTAAATGATGGCCGCAGCACCCCTGCCACCGAAGACCGTGTACTAACCTTTGTAAACTGCGCACTCGCATCATATACTGTGAATGGCGAGCACGAGCATACCGACATGTTCAAGGCAGCCAAGGTGACCCAATACTGTGCCGACTTCCAGCTTACCTTCCACGAAGACTCCATTGCCTGTGTCAACTTTCACAAAGACACCCTGGTGATAGGTGGCTGCAGCAATATGGAGACGCAGTATTACTACAAGCAGATACAATAAAAAACGGGCAACACTCTCATGCCGCCCGTTTCTTTTATGCTTACTATTTTCTTTATTGTTTCTCTTGGTACTTGAACATGAAGAAGTAGGCTGCTGCCCACATAGGCTCCACATTATCCATAGTAGCTATCACGTTGCCCGCCTTGATGATGGGGCCTGTAGCCATTGGTATAGACCCTACGCGTTGTCCCTGCTCGTTCTTGATGCCGCCATCTTCAAAATAGTAAGATGCCTTCAGCTTGCGGTCTTTATCGAGGTAGTCGTAGCGCTCACGGAAACCTTCCATGTAACCTATTGTGTTACCCATCTTATCAACGATCCTTCCGTCCAGATGAAACACACAAAGCGTGTTCTGATTTTTATCTGAAATAGTTGACCTCGTTATGTATGCCAGCACATTGCCCTTCACATCCTTCACCTCCTGAGCATCAGCTGCCCCTGCCAAACCACAGAAACCTAAAATGAACAATATCTTTTTCATCTGGTAGTATTTTTTGAATTGCTTTTTTCTGTTTTAATGATCTGTTTCACTCTATCGGAGCAGCGTTATGTTACCCTTGTGTGTCTCTTTCTGACCGTCTTTGAACACCGCGTCTATTGTGTACACATACACACCTTCAGGCTGTGGCACACCGTTCAGGCGACCATCCCATCCGCGACCGTCCAAAGAGTTGGCAGAGAAGATCAGCTGACCCCAACGGTTGTAGATAGCCATATCGAACTGTATGAGACCCTTTGTCAGCAACTGACGCGGGAAGAAGAAGTCATTCACTCCGTCTCCGTTTGGTGTGAACACGTTCGGCACAGTCATGTAACAATCTTTCTCAACAGCAATGGTGTCGCTCGACTCACAGCCGTTGATGGTAGCCGTAGCACGGTAATGACCCGGCGCCACGATTGTGATAGATGGTGTTGTTTCACCTGTACCCCACTTCCACGTTGGTGTATAACCAAACGTATTGATCTGATCGGCCTTCAGCACTATCGATGAACTACCCGGACAGATGGTTGTATCTGGTCCCAGATCAAATGAAGGATAAGGATACACATTGATCACTTTCTTCAGGTTGATAGTAGGACAATACATATAGTATGCGGTTGCAGCAACAGTGTAAGTACCCGGCACATTGAACGCGTGGTAGATCGGGTTCATATCCTTGATGCTGTCCACATTCGATTCGAACTGCCATGTGTAGCTGAAATTACCTTCCTGCACATTCTCAACCGTGAAGGTGATGTGCTTACCGGCACACGATGCGCTATCGGTTGCCGAGAGGCTGATCTTAGGATACAACCAAACACGTGCTGTTACTTTAGAACGTTCGCTGGTACATCCCTCAGGCGATGTCTGCGTAACCCATACAGGGAATACGCCAGCATTGGCTGTAGATGGAACCGGAGCAGTTGTTGAGCCCACGCCACCGTTAGGCACTGTGTACCAGGTGAGGTTGGTTCCCGTCACATCATATGGTATCGCGAGGTCGCCCTGACAATAGTTGGTGTCACGCACGAACGGTGCCAATGGTGTCTGGTTGATGGTAACATTGATTGTGTCGTTCACCGAACAGCCGTTCCATGTTGCCCTTACAGTATAAACACCTGAAGCCACTGTCTGTACATTAGCTATGTATGGGTTCTGTGTGTACGAGTTAAAGAAGTTAGGACCATACCAGATGTATCCATCTGCTCCCGCTGCCGACTCGCTGTAAAGGAACAAAGTATCGTTCGAGCAAACAGGTGTGTTACTTGACGCAACCGGTGTTGGCAACGGACGTATCTCTACCAGTGTCGATGCATAGTTGTAGCAGTTGGCCCTGGATACAGTTACCGAATACACACCCGCCATAGCCATGGTTGCCGGCACAAGTATCGGGTTCTGAACTATTGACGTATAACCACCCGGTCCGTCCCATTGGTAAGAGACACCCGCCATAGAACTGTTTGCAAATAGTTTCAGCGTATCGTTCACACACACAAAACTGTTGCTCGTCACACCCGTAAGGTCCGGCGTCGGCGGATCGACCAGCGTCACCGGCCCTATCACGTTGTAGATACAACTTGCACCAATAATAGTGATGTTCGTATACACCCCTTGTGATAGTCCGTTAAGTGTAAGCGTTCCTGTAGGGCTACCCACTACAACACGTGTCTGAGGTACTCCACCAAACAGGTAAGACAATGTATATGACACACCCGGTACAATAAGACCCTCTATCACTATGATACCATCGGTACCCAAACAAGTGGTAGGGTTAAAGAACGTATCAATAGCAATGATGCGTGGATCGGGATCTTTAAGAATAGCCGTAGCTGTGTCTGTACAACCGAGTGCATCAAACACGATCACAGAATATGTGTCTGCACCTATGCCCGATGCTGTAGAGGTGATCTGAACCGGAGCGGTACTCCATGTGTAATAATAAGGTGCCATACCTGAAAGCACAGTCACCGTTGCCGATCCGTCTGTGCCACCGCTACAAGTAGGAGTGTCCACGGTCACAGTCGTAACGAGGTCAGGTAACACCGTTATGTTATACACGTGCTCCTGCGTACATCCGTTCGAGTTGGTAACTGTAAGCGAGTAAGATGTCGTAACCGAAGGAGACGCTACCGGATTGGCACACGTGACACAACTAAGCCCTGTAGCAGGTGTCCAGTTGTAATACAAAGGAACAGCGATATCTGTTGCGTTCGACTCAAGCATGGTAGCGCGGCCACGACATATAGCTGTGTCGTTTGATGGATTCAACGTCAAAGCAGAAGGACTGATCCGCGTGTACAGCGTATCAGGACAACCATAACCCGGGAACGGGGTCAGCACTACAGCTATCGTTACCGGTGTTGGCGGGAAAGGAATAGTTATAGACATTCCCGATCCGTAAACTATTGAGAAAGTAGCTGAGTCATACCAGTTGTAGGCCGCAAAACCATCAGGCGCTGTAAGCGTTGGTGGCGTCATTGTATCACATATTGCAGCCGCGATCTTAAAGAGACCACAACTCATGTCCACATATCCGTATCCGAAGTGACCGGTTGGTGAACAGTCTGAACTGATGAAGTCAATACCCACTGTAGTGCCTCCCAATCCCGAAAGATCGACAGTTGCAGTGCTCCATGACTTGTACTGAACATTACTTGTTGCCGGTACCGATGACGGAACACATGTTCCGCAGGTGCTGTTGGTCATAAAGCCCGGAAGCGTTCCACCCGCTACATACTGGAAGTAAGAACATGCAGTATCGCTGATGAGTACCGGAACGACACCACCACCCATTGCTGTTGCTGCCGAGTCGAACACGCGCACAATGAAACGGGGCATCTGCGCAGCTGTATGGCCCGCATTCTGCACAAGCACCGCGTAACGGTAAATAAGACTGTAATTGTCCGAACCCGGAGGGATCGGAATATAGAACCTTGCCTTTTCGGTCAGACCACCTACTACGTTTCCACCCAACCTCAGCGAGTAAGAACCGCCGCCTGGTGCCACTACCGGGAACCCACCATATTGATCCAAAGGACCAATGCCGCCGGGACCGGTACAGCCTATCAAACCTGCCGGCTTGGTTAGGGTGTGCCTGCAGGGTATCGGTGCACCGGGTATGGTTGCGTCCGGTGTTCCTCCGGTGAACGTACCGGTGAAAAATGACCACGCTGACAGGTCGCCCAACTCAAAATCGATATTGGACGGACACACCAACTGGGCCCGGGACGTGAACCCTAAACCAATAATAGCAATGAATGCCAGGAGTATCTTTTTGGTGTTCATGTTTTTACTGTAATTAATATTGTCGGGAAATTATTTTCACTTGATTGTTACTTCACAACGGTCATCTTCTCTGTAAGTATCTGATGCTCGTGCTGAACTTTTAATATATATGTTCCGGCACTAAGCGTCGAACTCTCTTCAAATCGTATTTTGTTCGACTTCACCACATCTACCTTTCTGCTCATAACTACTCTGCCATAAAGGTCGGTAATAGAAACTGTCACACTTCCGGTGATTGGAATAGACAAGTAAAAGTCACCATTCGTTGGGTGTGGTATTATATTAATTTTTGAAACGCTTGTTCCCAGATCACGCACATTTGTCTCACAATCTGTCTGCACAACCATAGCGATAGTATCCCTGCAGCCGGAAGGCGCTGTGTACGTTATCACTACAGGCCCCAAAGACACACCCACTACATTTCCATATACGTCCACTGTAGCCTTTGTTATATTGCTGCTGCTCCAGGTTCCGCCCGGCACCGCACTGGTCAATACCGTTGAATCTCCTATACATGCTATGTTAGAACCACTGATCGTTGGTGCAGAATTGATGGTCACATCCAGTGTGCGTGCGCAACCGCTGGCCAGTGTATAGCTAAGGGTGGTAGTACCCGATACTACACCGCCAAAAGTGCCTGACGTTGATATCGTTCCGGTAGCTGTGTTAGAACTACTCCAGGCACCACCCATTGGCGAGCAAGTGTATATTTTCGTCGATCCTTCGCATGCATTCGCACCACCCGCAATAGTATCGGGCAGTGGACTTACCGTAACAGCTGAGACAGCAATACAACCCGGACTCACGCGATAGGTGATGTTCACTACACCTCCTGCAACACCCGTCACAACACCCGTAGAAGAACCTACTGTTGCAACACTTACACTGCTACTGAGCCACATACCACCGGCAGCAGAGTTACTCAACGTTGTGGTAGCTCCCTGACAAACGGTAAAAGTACCGGTAGAAGCCGGAGGAGGGGTTGGACAAGGTGGTGCCCACTCCATAACAGTGTTCAGCTCAGGAGTGGTATCTACCAAGTAATTCCACGCCATTGTCGTTGCAGACGCTCCAGCCGTTACAAGGGTTCTAAAATCAGAAGTGCTATTACACAATCCAATAGTCGCAGTCTTATGAGAATAAGTACTTGGTCCATAAATGTACTCAATCACACCAGAGCCTTCATACAACTTAACCTGAAATGTTGCCGTTCCTGTGCCGGTTATGCAGTTCCATAAAGCCGCCGGGCTTCCCCACTGGAATGTGAACACCCTATTGGGAGTTGCTCCTGAAGTCTGATAGTAAGCCGTTGAACCTACACCTTTCAGGTCGTCCCAGAATGGCATCAACAATCCAATGGCACCACCGATTGACGCATATGTTGTCATTGTCAAATCTCCATTCAACGAAGAACTAATTGTTGTAGCAGCAGTAGTTCCGTAAGGCGAATTCGCCAACGATATCCAGCCGTTCGAGTTCACCGACAATGTTGTGTACGGGGTCGAACAATACGAGAAAGAAAACCCGATTGGAATACTCTGAACCGTTGTATCGTCCTTGCTCAAAGCCGGGACAGTTATTGTTCCGGGGGCACCGGCGATAGACGTATAGCTGCCTATGTACCGTGAGTACGTAAAAGAACTTGTTGTTTGTCCGTAACCTGCTACCGACCAACAAAGTAATAGAAGTAAAAGAACCTTCTTCATAATTTCGATTTGATATAATATGCCTGTTCTAAAAGACATCGATCACACCAATAGGGCGGTTGTTATCAATATCCTAAAATTCAAAAAGCAATTTATGCAGAATTTTTAGGATTTCACAACACAGAAATACATATTAAAAATAAAATGTGAATTTGGTTAATAATTGACTCACAATTGATTGCCCATTGGCTATAAGGTTACTTTTATAGCGCTTTCCCCTACCCGCAAAAGAAATGCGGGGGCTCACCAGCCCCCGCATCGCCATAATTTGTGCCAATATCAACCAACTACCATATATTCATTTTATTCCTCAACCCATTAGGGAGGCCGTTTTTATGAAGTAATATCGCAGTGGTCTTGTATTTCACATAGTTCTTTGATACATAGATATAACCCTTGTAGTCATTCTTATCACCCCACGAGTTTTTTACTATGTAATACTTCCGGCCATTCTGGTCTGACGCCAGGCCCACGATGTGCATACCGTGATCGTCGGTAGTTTCGTAGTTGTCAAATGCCATCTGGCGAAGCTCAGGCGTTATGTTGCGCTCATATTTAGGTCCGTCAAACATGTACTTCTTCTCAGAATCGTTCATGTTGTCGTAGTCCTTTTCAGGAACATAGGCCACGCCGTTCTTCCAGCTGAAGTACTTTTCGCTTACGTCCGTTGCCCAAGAAACTGTAAAGCCCCTGTTCAGCGCATTGTCAATAATGTCCGTCAGGTCATCCATCTGCACATTATAAACGCGGTCAAACGACCAGTTGTCAGGCACCATAAGCATGGTTTTCTTGTAATATGGCGCGGTCATTACCGATGTCAGCTCCACATAATCTTCGGGGTGAATGCCGATGCGCTGCTGTGCAAAGCTTTGCGGCGTGTAGGTCTTACCGTTCCATTTGAAGGTCTCAGGCACGGCACCCAGATATGAATTCAGCACCTCAGTGTAGGCTTTTTTCCACGATGGGGTCAGTTTACCATTAGGGTTAGACACCACTGCATCCAGCATAGACTTCAGAATTGCCTGCATTTCTGCAAACTTATTTTTGTCGGTACCGTAGTGCAGACCGGTGTACACATCCTGCGGCATAGCGCCATATTTCGCATACATATTGATCACGTCATGGCAGGCTCCACCATCTCCCCAAGCCACCGATCCGTGCATACGCACGTAGTTATCGGCCTTGTCCAGGTACACACAACGCGCACTGAATATCTGCGCCAGTTCTATCGGCTCCTTGCCCATACGCATCATCTCGCTCTCCAGAAATGAATTGGTAGAATAACTCCAGCAGGTGCCGGAACTCGCCTGGTTCTTTACGCCTGTGCGCTCCAGATCTATCAGATGGTTGAATTTATACTTGTTCGAAGGCTCTGCCTTTTTCTTATCGCCGGTGTTTGTGTTAGTGTAGCTCCGGTTCATTTCTATCTTCCTTATCAGGTCGTCTTGTGCGCCGGCAAGGAATGGGGAAATAGCCAAAGCCATCATTATGATCTTCTTCATTTCTTATTTTATGATTTGTGTAAAAATAGAATTAAATGGGTAAATAGAAAATGGGGAAACCTATAATCACCCTTTTATCACCTGACGGCGCAACCAATCGACCGACGCCGGCCCTTCAGAGAACAACAGATCAAGGATGCTCAGCCCCGGCACAAATCCTATCCGGTCTTCAAACACCTGATAGTACTTGCCTTCCGGTACGGGTAGTTTCTTCAGTCCTCTCAGGTCGGTCACTCCGGCTTCGACCTCAGGCACATATCCCGTCGTGAAGTCTTGTTTAAAATCCAGCCGCAGTTGCTGCTTCACCCAGGCAATCGCAGCCATATTCAACTCATACAGCAACTCATACTCGGTGTCGAAAAGCGCTTTGAGTGTGGGTTCATAATGAAAAAAATAGGGCGACCGGTTATACACCGACACAAGTGTGCGCCAGTGCTGCACTTGCCAGCGGCCATCATTCAGCACGCGCACCTTGTCTATCGCGCCCGCCTGATCGCGGCCATGCAGTAGCGGCACGGTCAGTAATATACTGTTGTTCGACCCGCTGATGCGGTACCTGTTGCGGTCGGTCATCTTCTGCGACCGCTCGTGCAGCTCAAACACCACCTCACTTGCCTGCGCTGCATAGCACCACCACCCCACCGACGGGAATGTAAGTATTGAAGAAAGCACCTTCATCACATCAAATATAATACAACATCGCTGCACTCACCTGCATATGTCCATTTCAGCCTGCAATACGCATTCGTTTACCTATTTTTGAAAATTCATTGGTTCATTCATTACATCGTTCATGGTGCTACCTTCTTCGCTTATTACCGACCTCTCCAAACTGGCAGGGTTCGACGAACAGGCCTTCCGTGCCGCACACGACCAGCGTCCGCCGGTATCTGTTCGACTGCATCCTGTAAAAGGGGATGGTGTGTTTGCGAATGAAGAAGTAGTACCCTGGTGCACCGGCGGCAGGTACCTGCCCGAACGCCCCGTTTTCACGCTCGACCCCGCCTACCATGCCGGTGCCTACTATGTGCAGGAGGCCTCATCCATGTTTCTGGCGCAGTTGCTGCGACAGGCCATTGCCGGCCGCACCAACCTGCGCGTACTGGACCTGTGCGCAGCTCCGGGCGGAAAAAGTACGCTGATCGCCTCCATGCTGGACCCCGAAAGTCTGCTCATCTCAAACGAGGTCATTCGTACCCGTGCATCCATCCTCGAAGAGAACATGAGCCGTTGGGGCTTCATGAATACCTGGGTCACCAGCAACGATCCGCGCGACATTGGCAGGCTCGACGGTTATTTCGATATCATTGTCGTGGACGCCCCATGTAGTGGGTCAGGCCTGTGGCGCAAAGATCCTGCCGCACTCAACGAATGGAGTGAGGCCAACGTTCAGTTGTGCGGCGAGCGCCAGCAACGGATACTCGCTGATATCTGGCCGGCATTGAAGACCGATGGCATCCTCATTTACGCGACCTGCTCCTATTCGCAGCAGGAAGACGAGGACATCCTATCCTGGCTCGCTACCGACCTCAGCGCGGCGTCTCAGCCTGCCCTGCCCATCCCCGCGCAATGGGGTATAGAACCCGTAACAGCCCCCGGAAATATCGTTGGCTATCGCTGCTACCCGCACAAAGTGAGGGGCGAAGGGTTCTTTATCGCCTCGGTTACCAAAACAGAAGAAACAACAGCCGTAAAGCAACCACGATACAAAACAGCACGTAACAGCCGCATTCAGGATCAGGCAGCACACCTCTTCAACAACCAACCTCTGTTCATACCCGGCAAGGAGAACAACTTCTTTGCCATCCACCCGGCACACGAAGCCGACCTCCACATCATTCAGCAGGCCGCATGGCTGCGCCGCAACGGTGTAGAAGCCGGCACACCAATGCCGAAAGAATGGCTGCCCGCACACGATGTGGCCCTCAGCATTGATGCGTCGGCCGGGCTACCGTTTGTGGATACAACCCGCGAACAGGCACTAAAATTTCTGAAACGTGAAGAAATGGGGATTGAAAACATCCCCAAGGGATGGCACATCATCCGCTATAACGGTCAGGGCCTCGGCTTGATAAAATCGCTCGGGAACCGCGTCAATAACTACCTGCCCAAACACTGGCGCATCCGCATGGACATTGATGTGTAGCCACTTTTCCCGTATCGGACACAGTAGGATGATTTATATATACCGACCTTTCCGAAAATTAAATAAATGTTACTACCTTTGCGCCACTGGTAAGTCTTATACGGCCAGCTCCCGATGAATCCCCCAGGACAGGAATGTAGCAAGGGCGTTTGGTTGTAGCGGTGCGATGTGAGTAACTTACCAGTTTTTTTATGCCCCTACCCCTTGTGCCACGCCTTCTCCAGCGTATGATAATCAAGAAAATAGATCACTTTTACCGACAAACTGTTACTTTGTGGCGCCTGTAAGGTACGGTTCAGACTCTCGGTATAGCTCTGCACCAATGCCTGACCGGATGTATAAATGCTGTTCTGATACACCACGCTCATCTCACTGCCCGGCTTGAACTGCCACACAAAATTCATGAATACATTAAACGAGTTGAAGTTCACATTGTGCGTGCCGCTATAGCCTGTGCCATAGGTCAGTCGGCCATCATTGCCCAGCAATCCGTACTTCAAATATTCCGCCTGCGACCAATAATGCCTTCCCTCCAGTTTCAACGACATGGTACGTTTAAAAACGTATGCGGCAGACAGCGCATTGGTAAATGTCTTCAGATCGCGGGTACCCAAATAAATGCTGTCGCTCACTTTGTTCACAAATCCCACATCACTTTTAGCATCATTGCGCGAGAAACTGTAAATGGCTGATAACTTATTGGAGAACCGATACCTTGGCGATACATTCCAACCCAACGTCTCTCTGTCTTCTGCTTTATACCATCGCTTGCTGCCACTCACATCAAACGCGAACCTTTTACGATAGTCTGTTGAATAAAATCCACCGAACATATTGTTGGACGGCTGAACAAAATACCTGCCCTGTGTCCTCGGTTCAAAAAAATCGTACGACTCCGCAGGGGTCCAGTCCCAGTACACACCCGTAGTGAGGAAGTTTCTGAAAGTGTAGTTATGATTGCCATGCACCGCCGACCGTGCATAGGCCCACGGATTGTAAGACCGGTAATACTCCAGCCCTATCTTGTTGTAGGTATAATTGAATACCCAGAATGGTTTGTACGTATTGTACACATTATACAGCACACACGATATAATGTTGTTGCGGTCGAGATACCCCAGGTCATTCGGGTTGAATTTATCTGTCACCAACCGGTTCATCATCGTCCATGTATAATTACCGCTCTGTTTACCAAAGTTCAGGCTCCCCCTGTGCCCGGCAACAACGCCTGTGTCATAGATCAGCTGGCTCACATCCGCTCCGCCACTGGCTCCGTATCTGTTCTTCTTATCTGCTATCTTGAACAGCAATGCGCTTACATTTGCATTATAGCTGTTCTCAGCCCTGTACACATTCGTGTTCACAAGGCTCACATAGGAGTTATTTTTCAACGCCTGATCCAGCACCAGCACGCTGTAATTGGTGAGTGGCGATGTTTCTACTTTTCGCTCGGTAACGGCAATTGTATCAGTTACCGTAGCCATTGTTGGTGCCGACACCGCATTGAATATGCCAATACCCGTGCGTCCCTTTGTCCGCCCCGAAAACTTGGCTGCGTTATACAACCGGGTGTTAGCAGGGTTCTCTGTCACCACCTCGTTGGAGTCCAGCTGCCCGCCCAATTTCCGCACGTTCACGGGCGTTCCACCGACCCTCCTTGAATAAAAAAGATCGTTCTTGTTGAACAGGTCCACTCCCTCTGTAAAAAAGTACCTGCGTTCATCATACCGCACTTCCACCGGCGACAGATTCAGCACTTTGTTGTCGAACAGTGTCTGACCAAAATCAGGCACCAGTGTCATGTCCAGGGTGAAACTTTCACTCACCCCATACTTCACATCCATACCTCCGTTCACTGTCTTGGCTGTGTTGCCATTATAGTTCTCGGCATAGGCTGATATATAGGGCAGCAACGCGAGTCGCAGTGGAGCTTTAATATTCGAAATATTTTGCAGCACACCACTCTGCCCCACCACATTGGTCACCGCCGGATCTACTTTATTCCAGTAAGATCGTTCTCTGTACCGCCTGATGACCCTGAAAAAATTCACGCCCCATTGCTGCACTTCAGTCTTTGGAAATCGCAAGGCAGAATACGGTATCTTCATTTCCACACTCCAGCCACTGTCGGTGTGCGCTACACGCGAATACCACGCCGCATTCCAGGAACGGTCAGACGCGTCAAACTTCACAATACCATCTGCCTGCACACCCGCCGCTGTTACTATAAATTGTGTTGCATTCTGCTTGTCGAAATAGGTATCGAATGTTACCCCGAACGCATCTACATTGCTGTTCTCAAATTCATCCCGCGGCGACAGTTGTCGCAGCACACTATCCTTGCTCTGCTCATGCAGCATAGCACCCACATACACCGCCTCGTCGTCATATAGTATACTCACCTTTGTTGGCTGCGAGCCCGGCTGGCCCGGCCTGGGCCCCGACTGAATAAAACCCTCAGCCCGTGCGGCAGTCCCCCATTCGGGCTCAGTGAGTTTCCCGTCAATAACCACCGGCGATACCACCGGCAATGCCATAAGTACTTTCTTGTTTTCCTGCGCCCGGCCTGCAGCGACACTGCAAAACACCAGTCCCACAGCCGTTATGGTCTTCAAAAGGGTCACTTTTACTTTTTTTCCGGATACACTTTAGAAGCTCGATGTCACAGACGCTCTTACACCGCTGAACGCAGGCTCATAACGGCACACACCACCCGAACAGTTCATACCGTCCACCTGCTTCACATAAGCAATAGTAAAGCGGTTGGCACCACGGGTATGCGCTACGAAAAAGTTATAGTAGTGATTACCTGGATTCTTATAGTTCGGGTTGTCAGCTCCGGGGTTCGGCTTCGTGTTGTACATGTCCGATACCGTGAACGACCACCTTGGCGCTATGTTATACTCCAGTAACGCAAAGGCCCATGAACCGTAGTCTTTCACGGCATTCATGTATTGCAGCTCCAGTCTCATAGACTTGGTATCTGTGAACCTGTAAGTGATCTCTGCAAATGGAGTGGTAGAATACAACGTCAGGAAAGGGATACCCTTTATCTGGTAAGCATCAATGTTGTATTCCATATACTGAACACCGCCCTCAAGTACCCACTTGTCCAATCCCTGATAGATACCCTCGGCATACGCCTCCCTATACAGTTTTTCGCCCGTAAGCGTGTTCATATGGGTGTATGTGAATGTAAAATTGGTAACGTCGTTAGGTGCCACATTCACTTGCGCGGTACCTGCCAGTTCCGACTGGTCCTGCGATGCAGGCATGTAGCGCGAGATCAAACGCATCGGCCTGAGCACGGCCACAACCGGCTGCCAGTTCAGCATACCTTTAAGCACGTTCTCGTTCGGAGAAGTACGCATCGTAAAGTCCTCTGTACGCTTCCCTGTCAGACTCACAGCCAATCCCTTAAGTCCATAGTTTACCGATGTATACACCACATTTCCGGCCCTGTTTGCCAGCTTGCCAAATAAGGCATCATACTGGTTAACAATCGTTATAGCTTCATTTGTTTTGTACGCACCCTCTACATACCACGACAAGTTTTTGTAAACCATAGTATTATACGCAGTGAACGCATACATATTGTACTTCGGCAAAAAACGCAAAGCTGTGTCCTGCGCGTTTATCGCGGCTGCCACAGATGTCATCGATCCGGCATCAAGGGTCCTGTTTAGCGCTCCGAATCCCGGCATCAGGCGCACATCACCCACCGACAGATCACCCTCTCCGGCTATGCCCTTTATAACAGGTGCATAGCGCACGTTGTTCACCAGGTTATTGTCACTGTTATTATTCTTCAGCTGACCGGTAAAACCCTTCATTGAAAAATGCTCGCCGAACTTATACTTCAACTGAAACCCCATCAGTGCGTTATCTATCAGCAATCCCCTGTCTTCATAGGCACGGAACAAGATACCGCTACCTATCTGGTCATAGATCGAACCCACCGTCAATGACAGATTGTCCATTTCCTTGCTGATAGCCCAGGCACCTATACCAAAGTCGGTGTTCGGTGATAAAGGTTGCTTCAGGTTCGAGTTGTTAAATCCGTCTGCCCGCAGAAAAAATGTGTACCCGTTTACCGCATACCGCAATGACAACCACGCATCGCTGCCGCTCAACGCATTGTCATACAACGGATTGCCCGATGCCTTGATGTTCGTGTCCTTCATAAAGAAGTTCATGTTCATCATAAGATCGCCCGAAAAAGTACCCTGCGCAAATGCACTTCCCCCAAGAAGAAATGCGATTGCAGCTAAAAATTGTTTTTTCATTTATAAGTGAGAATTGTTAAAGTTTCTTCCGAAATTAGCCCGCGAAGTAAAAGTGGCAAAGTTTTCGCTATTATTTTAAAAAACAAAAAATTATGAAGAAAATCCTTTTTGCATTCGTCTGCCTGTTAGCATCGTCAACCATTTTCGCACAGGAACTTCCGTCAACTCAGGTTAAGGACGTGAACACAGGTAAGAAAGTGCCATTTAACCAGATCTACGAAAAAGGTAAAGTTACCGTTGTGTCCTTCTGGGCAACATGGTGTGTTCCCTGCAAGAAGGAGATCAAGAACATTACCATGAAACTCCCTGAGTGGAAAAAGGAAGTTGACTTCAACTTCATCACCATGTCGGTAGATGAAGCTCGTGCCGAAGGCTTGGTGCGCACCTACGCTATCTCTCAGGGCTGGTCTTTCCCCTACTTTATCGACCCGAATGCCGATCTCAAACGCTCACTCAATTTCCAGTCGGTTCCCTTTACCCTCATAATAGACAAAGAAGGTAAAGCTGCCTGGAAACACATAGGCTACGAAGAAGGTGGCGAGAACGAAGTATTTGCCAAAGTAAAAGAATTGTCAGCTAAATAATTATCATATACCGAACACAAAAACGAGGCGCCGCAAACGCCTCGTTTTTTATTGTTATATAACCAAATAAGGAATGGATATTTTTCTGAAAACCATTCCTAAATCATTATTTTTGTTCTCTTTATATTTGTCCAATGTTGCAGGTTACCGTAAACGAAAAGAAAACATATAACATCGACCGCAAAAACGATACCATCGAGATCAATGGCAATTCTGCTACCCCCGATATATCCTTTCAGCCGAACGGTCTCATCAGTGTGCTCCTCAACAACAAGAGCTACACTGCCATCATTGAGTCGGTCGATACAAAAGCAAAATCGGTTTCGCTGCGCGTGAACGGACAACTGTACACCACCACTATTCAGGAACCTATTGACCTGTTGCTTAGTAATATGGGCCTCGACCTGAAGTCTATGCAGAAGGCCGAACCCGTGAAAGCACCTATGCCGGGCCTCGTCCTTAAGGTACTGGTGGAACCCGGACAGCAGATCAACAAAGGTGATGGCCTGGTAATTCTCGAGGCCATGAAAATGGAAAATATCCTCAAGGCTACCGGCCCGGCTACCGTCAAGGCGATAAAAGTCACAGAACGTACCGCCGTTGAAAAAGGTGCGGTTTTGATAGAACTGGAGTAATTATTCTTTTTCCCAATGGGGAAGGCACTGGCACACAACATATCGCGTCTTTCTGTCAGATTTGGTCTGCTCCTGTTGCTGTTTACTGCTGCCCTGTCTTCCTGCCGCAACGATGAGTCCGGCAAAATGCTTGGCAAATGGCGTTCTGTTCGCGTGGTAAACCACGATCGAGACCACTTCTTCAGCCGCAGTCGCCTCTTCCTCGACACGATGGGAAAAGGAAACACTGATGCAGTGAACCGAGCTATATACGGTGTGGTGAACATGGATAGCCTCCGCCGGGAACTCCGCATTCAGTTCGATAGCGCTTTTGCCGCGCAAATGAGCATCGATACACAAAGCGAGATCGTTTTTAATGCCGACAGCTCTGTTATCTTCAACTTTCCGGGCAAAACAGAAAAAGGCACCTGGTTCCTCGATAGTGACAACATGCTGGACATCCTCGAGACCAACGAACTCGGCTACACCGAACATGTCCGCATCAAGGTCGCCCGCATCGACAAAAACGAAATGACACTCACTTTCGTTAAACAAATAGAAGAAGACCTTGCAGATACTTCATTCGTTACTTTCAGGAGACAGAAAAATTAACATGTTTCGTAGTACATTTGCAACTTCTTAGACTGGTTTCAAAGTAACTTTACAATAAATACACAGCAACATACTATGCGTACAATACCATTACGTCAGGCACTCAGGGAAGCAATGGAAGAAGAAATGCGCCGCGACCCGCGCGTATTCCTTATGGGAGAAGAAGTAGCACAGTACAATGGCGCCTACAAGGTAAGTCAGGGCATGCTCGATGAATTCGGCGCACGCAGGGTCATTGATACACCTATCGCCGAACTTGGCTTCGCTGCCATCGGTGTAGGCGCTGCTATGAACAACACACGCCCTATCATTGAGTTCATGACGTGGAACTTCGCCGAACTGGCTATTGACCAGATAGTGAACCACGCCGCCAAAACTGTCTCCATGAGCGGTGGCCAGTTCACCTGCCCAATCGTCTTCCGCGGACCAAACGGTTCTGCCGGACAGCTCGGTGCACAGCACTCACAGGCATTCGAAAGCTGGTACGCAAATGTGCCCGGCCTCAAAGTTATCTCAACCATCAACCCTTACGATGCGAAAGGGCTGCTCAAAGCCGCTATACGCGACGAAGATCCTGTTGTCTTCATGGAGAGCGAATCATTCTACGGCGACCTCGGTCAGGTACCCGAGGAAGAATACATCATTCCCATCGGCAAAGCTGATGTGAAGCGCGCCGGTACCGATGTGACCATCGTTTCTTACAACAAGATGATGAAGGTAGCTATGGCTGCTGCTGAAGAACTGGCTCACGAGGGCATCAGTGCCGAAGTGATCGACCTCCGCACCATCCGCCCGCTCGACTGGCACACCATCGTTGAATCGGTAAAGAAAACTAACCGCCTCGTGATAGTTGAAGAGCAGTGGCCTTTCGGCAGCATCTCCTCCGAGATCAGCTACCGCGTGCAGAAAGAAGCGTTCGACTATCTCGATGCGCCTATCCGCCGCATCTGCTCGGCTGATGCCAACATGCACTATGCACCAAACCTCGTAGCAGCCTACCTGCCCGATGTTCCACGCACGGTAAAACTCATCAAAGAAGTGATGTACCTCGCTAAATAAGCGACCAACTCATAAATAACGATGCCTGCAAGACCACTCTTGCAGGCATCTTCTTTTATCTTCATACAGACCGGCCAAACAATTATAGACCGGTTCACTGTTACTCACGCACCCTCACATCAACCTGCATATCAGGCTTCACCTGCATAATGCCGGTCACAAGCACCGTATCTCCCGCTGAAAGCCCTTGAAGGATCTGCACTTTATCGCTTGTACGGGCACCCAGCAACACAGGCGTCATCACGGCCCTTCCATTCTTTACAACTGCCAACATCTTCTCCCTATTGGTCGGTATCACCGCCTGCGACGGCACCATGAGCGCTTGGTCATTATTTTCAAAAGGCAACACTATGTGCGTAAAAGCACCTGCCCCCAGTTTGTTATTTCTGTTGTCGGTCACAGCGCGCACCTTCAAAGTCCTGGTCGCTGCATTTGCTGTCGGCTCTGTGGCTGAAATCGTTGCCGTGAACGTATCTGTCTGCCCGGTCACTGTAAATCGAACCTGCTTACCCGACCTCAGTTCATTTCGGTATTGTTCAGGCACATTCATGTCCATCTTCAGTTGGCCGGTCTGCTGCAACGTCGTGATCACCGTAGCGGGCGTCACCACCGCACCAACACTCACATTCCTGATGCCCGTACGACCAGAGAACGGTGCACTGATCGTCGTCTTGCGAAGTTGCGCTTCCGCATAGGCTATGTCCGCCTCTATCGATTGTATCTGCGTGGTCGTTGTTTCATACTCCTGCTGACTGATCCCGCCTACCTCCAGCAACGCCGCCTGCCTGCCTTTTATCTTCACCTGCAGCTCGCGTTGTGCACGCAACTTCTGCAGCTGCGCCTTCATGTCTTCATTGTACAGCTGCACCAACACCTGCCCCTGGCGCACCTCCGTTCCTTCTTTAAACGAGATTGAAGTTATCCGCCCCGAAACCTCCGGCATCACGCTCACCTCCTCGTTCGGCAGCAACGTGCCGGTCGTCGTATAGTTATCCTGAAAGACCACCGGCTTCACCACAATGCCCTCAGCATGCAGCACTTTAGGTCCCTTCGGACCTGCCGAAGCCGGCGCTTGCTTCTTTTCTTTGCATCCGGCCAGCAACACAAACCCGGCAACGGGCAGCAGTATTCTGGCGATCCGGCTTTTATTTGTTCTCATTTCACGACAAAGATATTGACCAAGCCCCATCTGCCGCACATCTTTCTTTTATTGCAGCATAACCTTAACGCTTCCATATCCGTACTTTTGCCACCACCCGATGGCGAATGCATATCGTACTGCTCACTCCCGAAAATGAAATGCCGCACGAGACCGGCATCGTAAACAGCCTCTTCGGTGCAGGGCTGCAGCGGCTGCATCTGCGCAGATACGGTGCCTCTGAAGCACAACTCACACAGTACATTTCGGCTATACATCCGCAATTTCACCAACGGATAGTCATACATAGCCACTTCCACCTCTTCCATGACCTTCGCCTCGGTGGCATCCACCTCAATACCGCTACCCGCCTGTCGGCCACTCTATCGGCAATAACTTCCGGTATTCCCGCCGAAAAGACATCTACGTCATTCCATAGCTGGCAGGAGATCATCGAAAATACCGTCCCCTACCGCTACATCTTCATAAGCCCTGTATTCAACAGCATCTCCAAACCCGGCTACCTCGCAGGCATCGATCGCACACAATTGCCTGCCGTGCAGGCAATACAAAAAGCATCCGGCATCGACCCGGCTATTTACGCGCTCGGCGGCATAGGTCACAACAATATTGTCACATTGAAAAACGAAGGGTTCGATGGCGCTGCATTGCTCGGTAGCATATGGCAGGCACAAGATCCTGTTCAGGCATTTACAGACACCCTGAAAAAACTGGGATAACAAACACTACGCAGGCACACCATTTATACCCTCCCGCAAATGACTCACGCGGCCAAAACCCAGCTGCTGCAACATCAGCACAGCATGTTTGCTGCGCACACCTGTAGTACAATATAGCACTGTATGTTTCGCACGATCCAGATTATCCGCTTCGGCTTCCAGTTGCCAGATAGGTATGTTCACGCCACCTATGTTAGCAAGCGCATGATCCTCTTCAGGCCGCACATCCACCAGCTGCACATCGCCTGCACGAAGTAGTTGTTGCAGTTCACCGTAGGTCAGTTGTGTTGATGGCATTGCACATTGCTCAGGAACATTGCCCGGCAATTCCTTAACATTTCTATTGGCTGCATTGGCTGCAAACGAGAACGTGCTTGTCTGCATGGTCAGCACATCCATTACCAGCAGCTTTCCTGAAAGCACCGCGCCGGCGCCGGTCAGCACCTTTATCACTTCATTTGCCTGAATCGCACCTATTATTCCGGGCAGTGTGGCCACTACACCTATATCGGCACAGTTCGGCGATTCCCCTTCGCCTGGTGGCTCAGGAAACAAACATCGGTATGTTGGCCCGCCCTTGTAATTGAATACGGATACCTGCCCTTCAAATTTGAATATCGCCCCCGACACCAACACCTTCCCGGTCATCACACAGGCATCATTAAGCAGATAACGGGTCGCGAAATTATCAGATCCATCTACCACTATGTCATAATCGCGGCACAGGTCAAGCACATTGTTCCTGTCCACAAACACCTCGTGCAGCACAAACTGAACATAGGGGTTCATCCTTCCCAATTTCTCGGCTGCAGTGGCTGCCTTGCCCTTGCCTATGTCTTCTGCCCCATACAGTACCTGCCGTTGCAGATTGCTCACGTCCACGGTATCGCCATCAGCTATACCTATCGTACCTACACCCGCAGCGGCAAGGTATTGCAACACCGGACAGCCCAGACCACCGGCACCTACCACCAGCACACGCCCTTGCTTCAGCCGCTCCTGTCCTTCCCGGCCTATCTCCGACAACATGATCTGCCGGCTATATCTCGATATTTCTTCGTTGGTCAACATCACTTGCCTCTAAACCCCTACTCCCATCCCCCACTTCTCCCAATCCTTCCAAACTGCCTTGTATCCCTTCCGCTCTATCATCTGTTTCACTTCAGCTGCCGACCGGGCATCGTCGATCTCAAATTGTTCCAGCGATTCCGGCTCCACAGTATATCCGCCCGGATTGGTCTTCGATCCCGCACTTATAGTGGTTGCACCCAACTGGATGATATTATCTCTGAACGACTCCCCCTCCCTCGTCGATACCGACAACTCTATCTCTTCGTTAAAGATCCGCCACGCGCATATCAGTTGCACCAGTTCCCTGTCACTTATCGCCACCTTCGGTTCTATCAAACCCTCCGCGGGACGCAACCTCGGGAAAGAAATACTATACTTGGTCTGCCAATACTTCTTCTCCAGGTAGCTGACATGCAGCGCAGTGAAAAAGTTATCTGCACGCCAGTCCTCCAACCCTATCAGCACCCCGAGTCCTATCTTGTGTATCCCGGCCCTACCCAGTCGATCGGGCGTATCAAGGCGATAGTAGAAGTTTGATTTCTTACCCTTCGGATGATAGTCTTTGTAATGCTCATTATCATATGTCTCCTGGTAAACAAGTACCGCATACACCCCCTCGTCTTTCAATCGTTTGTACTCGTCTTCTTCCAGTGGCTGCACCTCTATAGAAATGTTGTCAAAATGTGGTTTTAACACCCTGATCGCATCCACCATGTAGTCAACACCAACTGTCTTGTTCGCCTCGCCCGTCACCAACAGCACATGGCCGAAACCCTGCTCTTTCAGGTGCAGCGCTTCTTGCAGTATCTCTGTACCTGTCAGCGTACGTCTGCGCAGTTTGTTATCCAGACTGAACCCGCAATACGTGCAAATGTTCTGGCACTCGTTAGAAAGATACATTGGCGCATACAACTGTATGGTCTTGCCAAAACGTTTTTGGGTTATCGCCTTGCTCATCTGCGCCATTTGCTCCAGATACGGCGCCGCCGCCGGAGAGATCAAAGCCATAAAGTCTTCCGTAGTACGCTTCCTTGCATGCAGCGCACGCTCCACATCAGCAGCAGTCATCGAGTAGATCCTGCTCAATACTTCCCCTCTGTCGTAGCTGTCAAATACCTCCCTGAACATACCGCAAATGTAGCCAACTTACAGGATAACGGAACCAAAGCAGCGCGTCGCCGCCGTCACTTTATGTTATCTCCCTATAAGACAATACCCCGCAGTACTACATGGTAAATGATACCCGATCCGTCTATGTTGCATATATGCCGATTCCATATATCATAGAACTATCCGTTTCCGGCACAATCTCTTGACTGCCCGCGGAGATTACTTAACGATGCGGTGTCGCCATTATACCGTCTCCAATTTAGGATCCGGCATACCTTCCGGCAAATCCCGTTATAGTTTCGCCGGCATCCGTCTTTCGAACAGCCTTGCTGACAGGGTCTGCGATATAGACATTTCTCAAACGGCCATAGGCCACATACGTCTGATTAGCGCCGATACATCCGGCCTCTGTGAAAAGCACACACCTATTGCCGGAAAGCAAAAAGCCCCGGCACGAAAACCGGGACCTTTTTATGAAAACAACACACATTTAGAGTATCGGTTTATCGCCGTCTACTTGTGCGCATAGACCTTATTGAGAGCATCCGTTCGTGAGTTCACGTGCAGCTTGTCGTATATATTATGAATGTGCTTGCGAACCGTCTCTATACTTACAAATAGCATTGCCGCGATCTCTTTATATCGGTACCCTTTTGACAGATAATTCAGTATCTCCTGCTCCCGCACCGATAGCTTCTCCAATTCCTTTTTGCCGCCTCGTGGCTCCTGATTCTGAAACTGCCCGATCACCTTTCTCGCTATCTGGCTACTCATGGGCGAGCCCCCGGCGCACACATCCTTTATTGCCTCTACAATCTTCTCAGGCGTCGTTGACTTGGTTAGATATCCGGTAGCACCGGCTTGCAGCGCATTGAATATATTATCTGAATCTTCGAGAGAGGTACACATCACGAACTCAGTACCGGGACACACTGTCTTCAACGCGCGCACACACTCTATACCCGACATGCCACCGCCCATATGTATATCCATCAACGCCACATCAGGTTTCATCTCCGGTATTCCCGCCAGGGCAGCCTCCGCGTTCTCATAAACGGCCACACACTCCAGTCCGTCAGCACCATCTATCAGCGCCGACAACATTTGCCGGGTCTGCATCTGATCCTCTAATACCACAACCCTTATTACGCCCATTACAAAAAAAGTTGAATGTAAAAGTACCCCTGCATACCACCTCAATCAATTACACTAAAGTAGTATTTTGCCCGCCCCCTGCTTTCAGCAACTCCCCGACTACCTCTTGCGTCTGCCCTTTCTTTATCTTTATCGACTGCGCATAACTTCCTGCATCGTACAGGTCAATTGCTCTCTGGAGCGATGTATCACGGTCGCCCGCAACCGCTGTGCCACATACCACAATGCACACCACCGGTGTCAACAAAATACCACGTTTGTTCTCACGGTTCAATGGTCTCGTCTTCATTTCATTTACAATACCTCCGGATCAGGGTCCGTACCCAGCAATCGGAAAGGAACACTGATGGTGATCTGCGTACCGTTACCCTCACCCGATACTATCTCGAAAACCCCGCCTGTCACGTCTATCCGGTGTTTCATATTCCGCAGTCCGTTCCCCTCTTTCCTCGCAGATTGCTCTTCAAAGCCCTTTCCGTTATCGCTGATGATGAGTATAAAATGCTCCCTATCCACGCGCGCCGCAATAAGTATACGTGTCGCCCCCGAGTGCTTCACACAGTTGTTCACTGCCTCCTTCACTGTTGAAAAAATATTTCGCTGCACCTCTCTCGAAATATTCAAAGACGGCACCGTATCCGGGAAACTGAACTGTGTGTCTGCCGGCACCCCGTCCAGGTAGTCTGCGCAATATTCTCTTATCCTTGTTATCAGGTTTTCAAGTGTCGTATTCTCCGGGTTCAACACCCATATCAGGTCACGCATATTGTCCACCAGCTCCTTCGTGATGGTAGATATGTTACCCAGATCCTTCTCAGGCACCTGGTTGTCTTTTATCTTGCGCACTGCCATCTCTGTCAGCAACGATATCCTCGACAATCCCGACCCTATGTCATCATGCACATCCTTCGATATCCGCAGGCGCTCCATATTCAGCGCATGTTGCTTCTCCAGTTCCAATGTCTTGCGTCGCACTCTTCTGTTCACGTCTATCCGCACGGCCCCTATCACCACCGCGGCTATTGCAAGAAATATCAGTGCCTTGAACCACCATGTTTGCCAGTACGGCGGCACTATCACCAGCTCCAGCTCCAACGGATCGTAATTCCACAAACCCTCATTATTGCTCACTTTCAATTTAAAGGTATAGTTGCCCGGTGCCAGATTCGCGAAACGCACCTTATCATTGGACGTATATACCCAATCCTTATCCTGCCCCTCCAGCATATATGCATACTGATTACCCTCAGGCAGCGTAAACTCAAGGGCCCTGTACGTGATACTGATCGTATTCTTGTTGTAAGGCAACTCCAGCCGTTTCAGGTTCATCGTCGTGTCACGCACCATCAGCGTATCATCAACATATACACCCGTTATCGCCGGCCGCGCCACATACGGGTTAGCCTGTATCTTCCCCGGATCAAACCAGTTCACTCCCGCAATCCCCCCAAAATACATCATCCCGTCCGCCGACTTAAAGAACGCCCCTGTGTTGAATTCATTGGACTGCAGCCCATCCTTCGATGTGTAATTCCTGGCCAGGATGTACACACTGTCCGCTTGCCTGAAATGCGCACAAACTCTTGTCAGACCTTTGTTGGTGCTGATCCACAATACACTGTCGTTCTCAGGTAATATCCCGTAGATATAACTGTTTTGTATCCCATCCCGCTCATCAAACACCCTGCGGCTTTTTGTCTGCTCATTATACACCACCAGCCCCTGCTCGGTCGCTATCCACAAATAGGATCGGTCCGTGCTTCGATAAAAGTGCCGCACCGGCACCGTGTTCGGCCACTTGTCCAGCACCTCCATGGTACTGTCTGTCAGCATCCTGATCTTTGCATAGCCGTTCCGCTTCCCTATATACACAACACCATTGTCTGCAGCATACAGATTATACACCCACCCCGACACAAAACTGTCCGCCACGATCGACTCGTATATCGATGCGTGCAACCGGCCTCCCTTTTCATTCACTACATACACGCAATGGTTGGTACCCACAAGATAATGCCCTCGCTTCCACTCAGCTATTGCATAGATCACCGGCTTCATATTACCCAGATGTCGGTAGAACGGAAGTTGCACTTGGCGCTTCAGCTTGCCCGTCGTTGCATCCAGCCATAAAACCTGGTCATCAAGCCCCGCCACAATATCTCCGGAAGAATCCCGCAATATCTGCCCTGGATGCATCCCCATCACCTTCGGCGGCTTGTATACCGGTTCCTCCTTTCTTGTCTTGGGGTCATAGCGCAATATGCCTGTTCCGTATACACCCAACCATATCACTCCGGTTTCATCCCGGTACAGACTTTTTACCATAAACCCCGGACCATCCTTCTTGTCTGGTGCATAACAGTAGAATTTCGCGGGTTTCACGTCTACACGATACACACCTGCGCCATCAGTACCAACCCACAGATTCTGTGACCTGTCTATGTACATCCTTGTAATGGTGTTCCGCTGAAATTGCATCAGCTCATAGGCACCCGTCACAAGGTTCAACTTACATACAGCACCTCCCGTCTCCGACGACAAATAATAACTGCCCGCCACATCATCATGCACTATTCGCCGCCAATACACTTCCTGCCACCCCGGCACAGTTATCGGTATAAAACGCTCATGGCCCGTCACAGGGTCGTAAACGATCAGTCCGTTCTTCGTACACAACAACAGCACGCCGCTCTTCAGACAATACACCTTTGCTATATTCTCCCTCAAAAGCACTCGCCTGTCCCGCAGCTTAACTTTATCAAAAAAGATCAGCCCTTTTAGATCTGCTATCCATATCCCGCTTTCGGTATTCACTGCATCCATTACCACCGGGCTCTCATTCTTCACCGTCTGATAAGCATCCGTAAACGGATACAGTCGCTTACTCTTCGTCCGCACATCTATCCCGTACACGCCCCTGCCCGTTACACATACCCATACCACGCCTTTGTTTATCCCCGTTACACTCGCCGCAAATGAGGTCTCATGTTTAGAGATCAGTATCGAAAATTCCGATGTACGCCTGTCCAGGCAGTACACACCCTCATCAGCCGCGAACCATATATTCCGCTGATCGTCCTCAAATAACTCCGAGTTAATATTCCTGTCCTTTATCTGGCCCCGGGCATCACTTTTCAGGCGACTCTTATAGGCTATAAATTCACGCCCGTCATAGCGGTTCAGCCCGTCGCCGGTCGCCATCCATATAAACCCGTATGTATCTTGGTAAATGCTATACACCGAACTCTGCGAAAGGCCGTCCTCCACATTCAGATGCTCCACCCTGAGCATACTCTGCCCGTGACTCAACAGCGCAGCCACCAACAGCAACATATTCAGCGCGATATACTTCCTCATCCCTTCCTATTATTCACAACTCGCATATTATTCTATAAAAATATACTCCACCAGCTGTATTACCAAACACAATAATCCATATTTCATTACACCCCGATATCCGGCACACACCTTTTGACCGTCCATTGAAAAAAATGTCGTAAAATTGCGCAACTTTTTAACGTATACTAAGATAATCCAATGGACTTTAAATACTCTGAAGCTCAGGAATCCATCGCGGCCATGATTCGCGATTTCGCGGCAAAACACATCAAACCCGATATGATGGAGTGGGACGAAACTCAGAAATTCCCTATCGATCTCTTCCGTCAAATGGGCGAGCTCGGCCTCATGGGTGTCCTTGTCCCTGCCGAGTACGGCGGTTCAGGCCTCGGCTACTTCGAGTACGTTACCGTTATCAGCGAGATAGCTAAAGTATGCGGTTCTATTGGTCTGTCAGTAGCAGCACACAACTCGCTCTGCACAGGTCACATCCTCTACTTCGGCACAGAAGAACAAAAGAAAAAATACTTGCCTAAACTCGCCACCGGCGAGTGGATAGGCGCTTGGGGCCTCACCGAAGCCAACACAGGTAGCGATGCCGGCAATATGCGTTGTGTAGCTACCCGCGACGGCGACGATTGGGTACTCAACGGCACCAAAAACTGGATCACGCACGGCATCAGCGGCAACGTAGCAGTTGTCCTCGCCCGCACGGGCGAACCACGTGCCAAAAACAATGTTACTGCTTTCATCGTTGAGCGCGGCACTCCGGGCTTCAGCGCAGGTAAGAAAGAAAACAAACTCGGTATGCGTGCCAGCGAAACCGCCGAACTCGTGTTCGACAACTGTCGCATCTCTGACGCGCAGCGCATGGGCCCTGTGGGCGATGGCTTCCATCAGGCAATGAAAGTGCTCGACGGTGGTCGTATCTCTATCGCTGCCCTCTCTCTGGGTATCGCGAAAGGTGCTTACGAAGCATCTCTCAAATACGCCAAAGAGCGCCAGCAGTTCGATCAGCCTATCGCCAACTTCCAGGCCATCGCCTTCAAGCTCGCCGATATGGCCACTCAGATCGAAGCATCTGAAATGCTCATCTATCAGGCTGCCGACCTCAAGAACCGCGGCCAGAAGATGACCAAGGAGTCTGCTTTCGCCAAATACTATGCATCAGAAGTGTGTGTACGCGTTGCTACCGATGCCGTTCAGATCTTCGGCGGCTACGGCTACACCAAAGACTTCCCTGTCGAAAAATATTACCGCGATAGCAAGCTCTGCACCATCGGTGAAGGAACCTCCGAGATCCAGAAACTTGTTATCTCCCGCGATATCCTCAAAGCATAATTCACTGCTTTTTAATACTAACGAACGAGGGCTGCCAAATGGCAGCCCTCGTTCGTTTATGATAAACCCTGAAAGAAAAATTACTGGTCAGAATTTCTAAGCATCCATACTCCTACATAATACCACCCAACCTCGCCTTAATATTGAATCTTGTTTCAAGATACGGATTCAGCTTTACCCTCATATTCTCCGTAATAGTCCCGCTCTGCATGTCAAAATAATAATTGGCATCTTTTTTGGCAATGATCACCAAAACATATTTCATTCCAAGAGGATACTTTAAATTATATTCTGGTCGGAATGGAATTACGCCATTAATTTCTGGTAAAGACAGAAAAACTGAAGTATTTTCTCTTGAGAACTTCTTAGTATCATAATCGACCACAATAGAGGTCTCGACACCGGTGAGTCCAAAATATCGATCACAATTTAAAAATTGAAAGCTGGTACAGCTATCGAAAAAATAATACAATTCCTTTTCTGATCCGGGACCAGCTGCGCTATCGCGTACCGTAGGTACGCTACGAGTTCCAAGATTCACAGTGCTCTGGGTCCACGTCACAACTGAATCCTCATTATTAGTATTCCCGTAAAACAAAGACATTGAGTCACCCGTCACTTTGGCTTTCACAACTTTAAAGCCTATTCCATAAACATTAGCAAACAACTCCTTACCATTCATTGAGGCCTTTATGCGCACCTGACCCGAACTCTGCAGAATCTTGTTGCCACTCGCTTCAGTTGTCGCCCGATTCAAGATCATATCCCCCGGTTCATACATTTCGATCAATTCAATACCTACCATTCCTTTCGAGTAAACGTTATCATTAGCGTCTCTGAACGTTTGTGGGTAAAAGTTGATCACGGTGTTGCTGTCCAAACTAAATATCGTCGTATCCCTCCCCGCTTCCACCGTAAATCTCTGTGGCTCAGAGCGCAGATCAGAGAACAGGGCATTTTTACCGTTGATGTTATAGGTAGTCTCTTCGCTTTTCTTCTTTTGGCAAGAATGCCACAATAACGTGCCCGCTGCCAATGCAGCAAATAGGATATACTTCTTCATAATTTATATTTTTCAGTGCCTAACAAATATAGACATAAATCCCCATTCATCCGTTGGGTGTGAGGCTACTCTTTCCTTATGCAACCATTTTTCAGTTCAACCGAAACAATGCAACATCTTACCATCTTTTAATCCCATCGATCCTCGCCTGCCGACCGTAGGTGGGTTCAGATAATAAAACACATAAAATCCACTACAATATCTTTAGTATCGACCCTAAAACACTCAATTACACCCAATTTTAGCACATTTTTACATTACATTTTTAAATAACTTTTACTTTTTTAAGAATATTTTGAAAAAAACTTGTCTATTTCAATAAAAAATACAACATTTGCGTAAACTTTAATATTATGTCAACGCTTCGTTTCCAGGCCTTACAGGCATTAGCTGCAGGAGAAGAAAAGAAAGTCTCCGGCTACAGCGAGAAAAAGATCACGCACATGTTCGCCAGCAATGTATTCACAGCCCGCGCGCAGCGTGAATACCTTAGCGATGAGGCCTACAAAAGCCTCATTAACTCCGCCAAGAACGGCACCAAGATCGAACGCCGCCTCGCCGACCAGGTCGCTGCAGGCATGAAGGCGTGGGCCGAGGAGCGTGGTGTCACTCACTTCACGCACTGGTTCCAGCCCCTCACAGGCACCACTGCCGAAAAACACGACTCATTCTTCACCCTCAAGGCCGACGGTACCGCTATCGAACTCTTCGACGGCGACGCCCTCATCCAGCAGGAACCCGACGCTTCCAGCTTCCCCAACGGTGGCATCCGTGCCACTTTCGAAGCTCGTGGCTATACCGCATGGGATCCATCTTCACCTGCTTTCATCATGGAGGCCGGCTCAGGAAAAACACTGTGCATACCCACTATCTTCATCGCATACAACGGCGAATCCCTCGACTATAAAGCACCACTACTCAAGTCTATCGCTTCGCTCGATAAGGCCGCTGTAGATGTATGCCACTACTTCGATAAGAACGTCAGCAAAGTAACAGCTACCCTCGGCTGGGAGCAGGAATACTTCGTTATCGATGAAACCCTCGCAAATGCCCGCCCCGACCTCACTATGTGCGGTCGCGCACTGGTGGGTCACAGTCCCGCCAAAGGACAGCAGCTCGAAGATCACTACTTCGGCTCTATCCCCGAGCGCGTTTTCGCATTCATGCAAGATTTCGAGCAGGAAGCCTATAAACTCGGCATTCCGCTCCGCACCCGTCACAACGAGGTGGCTCCTTGCCAGTTCGAGTGCGCACCTATTTTCGAAGAAGTAAATATCGCGGTCGACCACAACACCCTGCTCATGGACGTTATGGCAAAAGTGGCCAAGCGCCACAAGCTGCGTGCACTGCTCCACGAAAAACCATTCGCTGGCGTCAACGGTTCAGGCAAACACAACAACTGGAGCCTTGCTACAGATACAGGCGTCAACCTGCTCTCTCCCGGCAAAACGCCGCGCACCAACCTCATGTTCCTTACCTTCTTCGTCAACACGATCAAGGCTGTTCATGACTATGCCGACCTCATGCGTGGCGCCATCGCTTCTGCCAACAACGACCACCGCCTTGGCGCCAACGAAGCACCACCGGCCATCATGTCGGTTTACATCGGCAAATACCTGACCGAGGTACTCAACGAAGTAGAGACACGCGTAAAAGAAAAATTCAGCGAGCAGGACGAGGTCATCCTCAAACTCGACATACACAAGCAGATCCCTGAGCTGCTGATGGACAATACCGATCGTAACCGCACTAGTCCGTTCGCCTTCACCGGCAACAAGTTCGAATTCCGCGCGGTTGGTTCTTCTGCAAACTGCGGTTCTCCTATGACAGTGCTCAACACGATAATGGCCGAGACACTGAAGAAATTCAAAGCCGAGGTCGATACGCTCATTGAAAAAGGTGAGAAGAAAGAGATCGCTATCCTCCAGGTACTGCGCTCTTACATCTCTGCATCAAAGAAGATCCGTTTCGAGGGAGACAACTACAGCGAAGAATGGGCAGAAGAAGCAAAAAGCCGCGGACTCAACAACTTCAAAACAACACCTGAAGCACTCGACGCATTCATTACCGACAGTGCTAAAGAACTGTTCCTCTCCAACAACATCTTCACAAAGCGCGAACTCGAAGCTCGTCACGAGATCATGCTCGAAGACTACGTAAAACGCTTGCAGATCGAAGCCCGCATACTCGGCTACATGGCTACCAACCACATCCTGCCTGCTGCGGTCAACTACCAGAACACACTCATAGAGAACATTAAAGGACTCAAAGAGATAGGCCTCGATGCAAGCGCATACAAAGCGCAGCTCAACCTCGCCAACGTCATCAGCCGCCACATACAGTCTATCAACGACAACGTAGAGGCAATGATCGAAGCCCGCAAGCGTGCCAACAATACCGAGGACATGCACAAGCGCGCACACATGTACTGCCACGAAGTGAAATCATACTTCGACCCTATCCGTTATGCGTCCGACAAACTCGAACTCATCGTCGACGACAAACTGTGGCCGCTCCCTAAATTTCGCGAGCTCCTCTACATGCGCTAATGAAGGCAAAACAACACAGAGAATAAAAAAATACCCCAACGAAAAAGCCACCGCACATGCGGTGGCTTTTTATTTCACCAATATCATTCACCCAACCACGAATCCGTGTAATCAACTGATCCGTTTAATCAGTGGTTCAGAAAACCCACCTGACACAGCCCTCATTCGACCTCACCCTCTCCCTCGGAGAGGGCCGGGGAGAGGTCTCACCTCCCATACCCACCATACACCAACCCTATCAGCCACCCACCGCCATCCAGCGGCGTACCACCCTTGTTGTTATAATGCAGGTACTGATACTTCGCCTGCACACACAGATAGCTGCGTTTCACCTCACGCACACTCCTGCCATACTTCACCACCTCCCGCACCTTATCAGTCAGTATCAGTCGGTAGCCCAGACCCGCGTTAATGTTCACCGACACAAGTGTCTTCGTCGTCGGCGCCTTCGTTTTCCCTGTCGTGCTCAGCACATCCATAACATCGACACCAAGCCCGCCCAGTGCTTCCAGACGGTTACGTCGCTTTCCTGCCAGCTCATACATGCCATCCAGGCCTGCATACGCACCGAAATGATGTTGTGTAGTGTACAATGTATCACCCTCATTCACCAGATACGGATTTGCCGAGTTAAGAAACTTACATAACATCGCGAACTCTATCGAGTACTTAGGCGCACGTCCTCCAATTAGAAAACCCACATAAGGCTTCGGCCCCAGCAACGACAGATTTCCCGTTGGCATCCACACACCACTCGTCAACCCTAATGAAACACCTCTCAGCGATGCCCGGTCGGCTTTCGCTGTCAGCCACGCCCGCTGTATCACCGTTCCGTTATACTCAATACCATCCAGCGCACGCAACAACGTGTCCGACGGATGCGCATAAAAACTCAGCAGAAACCGCTCTGCAGGCTTCAGATCAGGTATCCGTTTCAGCGAGTCCGCCAAAGTACCTATCAGACTCAGATACGGAATATAGTGCGACTGCTGCTCCTCGCTGTAGTAGTTGGGTTGCACCATATGTTCACACACCTCACTGAAACCACTGAGCAACCGCAATATCTCTCTCTCATATTCAAGTTCACTCTGCACCTGACCCGGCCTGAAAGGATCAGATGCCACCAAACCCTCTTTAAAGTCGCGGTCCTTTATGTCCAGTAAAATGCGCATCGGCACCACCAGTACCCCATTACCATAGTTACGTTCGTAATAAGACACCAGCTGACGAACCGTATCGTATTTCCGCTCCTTATACAATCCCGGCGTCAGACTCGCAATATTGTAGATCACATCACGTTCCGTCAGCACACGCTTTGTCATCATCTGCTCCAGCCGCGTATCCGCCGACTGACCCTGCGCACTCACCGCGCACACAATAGCTGTCACCACAGCCAACAAGTATTTTTTCATAAAGTAGCTTCACCGGTGGGCACCGGCATCAGACAGCAAGTTACCTCAAACCACACAATCAGCGAAATAGAGAACACCGGATATTTCATTGCCCATCAGTGGAATTCATTGATCCGTTTAATCAGTGGTTCAGACAACACACATCCTACCATCTTTAAATCATATAAATCTTAGCCTGTCTGCCGCAGGCAGGTTCAGACAAACTACCACAGGCAGGTTCAGACAAACACAGCACGAAGGTCTATCCGTGGAATCCATTAATCCGTTTAATCAGTGGTTCAGACAACCATCCGTCCCAGGCGGGTCTCCTTTTTTAGGGACCCGCCGGCAATCAGGGGACAAAGTTGACTTTTTGCTTTATACCTACAATCGAGAATCGAACCATAACTAATATTATACCGAACTTTATCATTTTACTTTTTCAATCAGGAAAGGACAAGTTGCAAACGTGGACGGACTTTTATTCATACGCACTCTTTTGTTGGTTTTTATAGGTATACCTGTTGGATTGGGGCTATTATTTTATTTTGTTCCCAAGAGACTAGGTTTCCCAAAGACAGCGAAATATCTGACAACAATTTACGGGCTAATAGTCCTGGCAATAGCGCTTTTTATAGTATTCGAAGACCAATTATTTACTAAGAGTGACGCAAAAAAGTTAATTGAGGAACAACACATACAATTGCGAGATGAATTCGTCTTGTTGGATAATAGTTCATCATCAGCAATCGGCGACTATTATCAAACCTTCACTTTGGAAATATCAGACAATGACAAACAACAGGCAATAAGGGCAATTAGAAGTTCGAAAGATTTTAAAACAGATAAAAAGTTGACCGATAGGTTATTGTATTTACGAGGAGACAGATATTTCGGACCCAAGATTATTCAGAACTACGAAACAGAAGACTCATATGTCAGGGAGTACTTTAAGCCCTCCGGAAAGCAGGGCTATGCTCCAACATTCAGGAGAATATCCATTGGTAAAACCGAAAATAAACTTAGGTTCGAAGACATCGACGAATAATATTTGTCATGCTACATTCCCCTGATATACTTATTCCCGCTCGTTGTCCCGGATGTTAGCGCAGCGCATCCGGAACTGCAAATGATCCCCGTTCTCTGAACGTCTTCATCTTGATAAAGTTCAATATTCTCTTGTCTGCCGCAGCCTGGTACAGACAACGCGCATCCTAAAATCTTCAAATCTTATAAATCCTAGCCCGCCTGCCGCAGGCAGGTTCAAACAAACTACCGTAGGCAGGTTCAGACAAACACAGCACGAAGGTCTATCCGTGGAATCCATTAATCCGTTTAATCAGTGGTTCAGACAAATGACACTCGCACATCTTACCATCTTTTAATCCTATAAATCCTAGCCTGCCTGCCGCAGGCAGGTTCAGACAAACCACCGCAGGCAGATTCCGACAAACCACAATTCCCTCGACAAAGCCCTCATTCGACCTCACCCTCTCCCTCGGAGAGGGCCGGGGAGAGGTTTTTATGACACTACAGAAAACGCACTATCATAGAAACTCACCACCCTTCAATTCAAAAAGTCGAAAGACCTTTGTGCCCAAACCTAAAAAATCACTATCATGCTAAACGAAAAGAAACACCAGGCAAAGACCCTATTCTTCCAATCAGAACTCAACAACAGCCAGATTGCATCGCTATTAAATGTCAGCCGCCGCAGCATATCTACATGGGTAAAAGAAGGCGACTGGAATCGCCTCAAACAATCTGCAAAATACCTGCCGTCCATGTTGGCCGAGAACTGTTACCATATCATCGGACACCTTACAGAAAGTTATCTTTCCGAGAGTCGAATGACCAATCCTGTCACATTCAAAGAAATAGAAGGCCTGCACAGACTCACCCTCACAGCCAAGAAACTGCAGAACCGCTGCACCATCAACGAGAACATGGAACTCTTCGGTTACTTCATGGAGATGGTCTCGCAACGCGATCCACAACTCGCACGCAGCATCCACCCATATATCGATGAATTTATCTCGGCCCGCGCCTCAGTCTATACACAACACATTCAGCCCGACACATTCAATTCCCTGGGCCGGATCCCCGTCCCAGAAGTCGACAACACCGAAGCACAGCTCGACCGTCAGGAAGAATATCTCAGCGACCCCGATCTTATAGAAGCATACAAACAATGGGGCATCCCCCACCCCTACGACGAACAACCCTCGTCAGACGAACCAACACTACCAACTACTAATGATGAAACTTCCGGCACAGAACCGCAGAACACCCAGGTGCGCGGAAGCCTGCCTGCCGATAAGCAGGTGGGAAGAAGTGCGCAGTTTTTGGGAAGTAAGATGCAGCAAACTTCCCACACACCCGTTGAAGATCAACGGATTCCACCCAAAAACACCCAAATAAAATTTCCTGCGAAAACTTCCGGACCCGATGCTTCAGGACCCGTAAAAAACTGGAAAGAGTTAAAGATTACTCCTCCTCCTTCAGATGCTTCAGCGCCAGCACAGCCCGCGCCAGTATCAGTGGCTCCTGCTCCGTAAAATCAGTTCCATTGACCGCCACATCGGCGCTCGATGGTCCCGTCCATTTGATCAGCTTATTATCGTTGAAGTAATATTTATTGATCTCGAGTTTCGTCTTCGAATCATCATACCACTCCGTGTCGTTCTGAAAGCGCGCCACCTCTTCGGTATAGGTGTTAGGTTTGTTATAAATAAAATCCTGGCTCACCACATAGATCAGCATACCATCATCAAAATAGTATTCAGTGAAGGTGCGCCTGTCCTTAACATAGCGCTCGGTTATTACCTTCTTGGCCTCATCATCCCTGAAGTAACCCGATATCACACCCTGCCCTTCCGTCACCATATCATCCACCCTTCTGTAGGTATAGTCCTTCAGCTTGGCATCTATTTCAGTGCGGGTCTCCCTTATGGATGCAAGTATATTCTCCTGCTTCTTCTTGCAGGCAGTAAACGCGATAACTATTATAAAGAGGAACGAAATAAAACGACTCATATGCTTCTACTCAATTTCAAACAATATCCAACGAAGGTTACACACCCGCAGCCGATATTTCCTTTACTTGCCCGTGCTCCACGCGCACCACACGTGCCGGATACTTCTGTATGATACCATAGTCGTGCGTCGCCATGATGAACGCCGTCTGCTCGTCCCTGCATATATTGAACAGCAACTGCATGATCTCGTCAGTTGTGTCAGGGTCCAGATTACCGGTCGGTTCATCAGCAAGTATCAACGCAGGGTTGTTCAGCAGTGCACGCGCTATGTCTACACGCTGCTGCTCCCCGCCCGACATCTCATACGGCATCTTGCTGCCCTTGTTCTTCAGCCCCACCTTCGCCAGCACATTCTCTATCTTCTCACGCATCATCACCTTATCCTTCCAGCCGGTGGCCTTCAGCACAAACTCAAGGTTGTCATACACGTCCCTGTCCGTCAGCAACCTGAAATCCTGAAACACTATACCCAGATTCCGACGCAGCAACGGTATCTTCTTCCACGTCAGCTCCTTCAGATTAAAACCCGCTACAGTGCCCTCGCCCTCTTTCAGGTACAGATCACCATACAACGTCTTCAACAAGCTCGACTTCCCCGTACCCGTCTTACCGATCAGATACATGAACTCTCCCTTATCCACCTCCAGATTCACATTATTCAACACCAGACTATTCCCCTGGTATATGTTCACCTGCCGCAGCGATACAATACTCGTCGACGCTCCGAAATTTGGCTCCATCATCCTATTTACGCGTTTCTACAAAGATAATTGTGTTACTATTAAGAAAATGAAAAAACACCCGCTCATATCGCCACCCGTTAATAAACAACCAGTTTACGGGTATCAGCCTGATTGCCGGTCAGCGTATGCACCAGGTAAATGCCGCTGGTCTGCAGCACATGCGCCGGTATCAATACACGGGCATGGTTACCGGCTATCTGCGCCACCGTCGTGTACACCACCTTTCCGGTAATATCTGTCACCGTTATCTCGACCTTGCTGTTATAGGCATCATTCACCAGCACATAGGCATCGCCTTGTGTAGGGTTGGGCACTACAGTCACGGTGTTTTGCTCATTGTTCACAATGCTCGCCTCGGCTGCCCACGGCCCCAGATTCACACGGTCCAGGTAAAAGTTGTTACCGCTGCTCGACACCCCATTGGCCGATACACCCGGCACATACCTGAACCTGAAGGTGGTATAGTTGGTGATGGCTGCGGCGGGCAATGGAAGCGTCTTGGGCGCCCAATCCATTATAGAGGTCGGCACGTATGGCGTTGAATAAGCCCCTTTGTTACAAAGCGACCCTTTCGACAGCTTAGCCAGATTCACCCAATTCGCACCTTTATTAATGGTGTAGTCCACCAACAGCGTATCGGTGATGCTTGCAGTACTGCTCGATCGTGAAGCGCTTGAATAGTGGAAGTTCAGGTTGCATGGTCCGCCCGCATAGCCCGTCAGGTCAAAAGGCACCGTGTAGAAATCATCAAAGTCGCCCTTCGGCGTTCCGTTGATGGGTGCGGTTGTAGCCGTTAGGCGCTCATCATATCCCTTATACATGATACAATGATTATCCCATACACCATGATCATCCATCTGCCATTTGAACTCATTATTGTAGTAGTTGAAGCTCGGCCATTTGTTCACATCCCCCTCCGGATTGAACTCCTGAAAGTACCCCACAGCATTCGTGCCCGTGTTGTCGGCCACAAAGCAGGCCTTGTCCCACGTCACGCTATTGTCGCCCGTGTTATTGCCGGTAGCCGTCATGGTCAGCTTCACCCAGCCCGGCTCGTTGAAGGCCTGCGTGAAGTTGGTAGTAGAGCTGTTCGTGATCACACTCGCGCCGTTCTCAAACTTCCAGTTCAGCGCCACCACGGTATCATTGGTTGTATAGCTGGTAAACCGCACATCCTTGCCCGGGAAAACGAAGTTCGCGTTCTTGGTCAGGTAACTCGTACTCAACGGATTGGTCACTGCAAAGTCGGGTATCGGCTTCAGGTCCGGGAACGGAAGCATCGCACCTGTTGCAGCAAGATTTGTGCTATCCCACAGATTGTTGCGGCCCGCAACATTGCTGTTCAGTGTTATGCGCATACGCATCACCTGACCCTTCGTGAACATCTTGTCGCAATAGGTGTAGTCCATAATGTTCTGCGAGTTGTTGGTATCAGGATAATTCACAAGGTCAAGATGTCCTGCCGCATCCACATACAACTTGAAGTAGTTCCTGCTGCAGGTGGTATCATACACATTGCCTGCTGTGCACCCCGATGGACTATGTCCCTTCGTAGGTGGGGTATCATCAACGTTATCATCGCCACAGGCAACACCCGGCTGATTGGTATCGCCCCACACATGGCTCAGGTTCAGGACGTGCCCCAGCTCGTGCGGAATGGTCTTCGAACCTTTGTTCATGTACTCAGCCAACGATATCACACCGTCATAAAATGGTATGTAGGTAACTGCCGATGGGTAATAGGCATAGGCCGCTGCACTGCTGTTGCCCGAGCCCATCTTGTTGATGAACCAGATGTTGATGTAAGAGGTGGGTGGCCATCCGTCAAACTTGGCCTGCTCTCCTCCCCTATAAGTAAGGTAAGATCGGCGACGTGTGATACCATGTGTTCTGTTGCCCGATGGATCCACAGTGGCCAGGTGCAACCTGATCTTCGGATTGCCTATCCATTTCCTGAAAGGGGGTATCACGTCCGCAGTGTCAGCGTTCTTTTTGGCAAACACCACATTCCATTCCTTCACTGCTTCAAATATGAAGTCGTCCGGAATGAAGTCACCCGAATACACCGATGTGTTGTAGTTGTTGTAGTCGTGGATAATGTGAATCACGATCGGGATATCATACCAGAAAGCGTCGTTGTTGGTCTGGTCGGTGCCTGTGCTCTTTGCCGCCTTCGTGAAGTCAATTTTCCGCATTCCTTCACGTATCTGCCGCTCCATCTCGGCCTCAAATGCAACCAGCTCAGGGTGCTCTATCCGCAGATTGCGCATCATCTCGTCGGTGCCGCAGGTGGGCTGAGCGACCACAGTGCCAAACAACAATGGAGTAACGGCAGCCAGCAGGAGTTTTTTGAACATCTATATATGATTTATAACGCTAAAGCTATAAAATACACAACATTGTTCCTTTAATATGCATGACTTTATTTACCAACCCTCTGTGAATAACCCTTCCCTGCAAACTGTTGCAGAGAGGCGCACTCATGTGATACTCTTAGTCAAGTGTAGCTATGCCGGTTCTCAGCGCGTACAACACAAGCCCAGTGCGCGATTTGATATTCAGTTTCAGGAACAACTGGTCCCTGTAGCCGTCTATGGTACGGTGGCTTATCTTCATCAGGTCGGCTATCTCTTTATAGGTCAGCTCGCTGCAGCAATGCTTCAGAAACTGCAACTCGTTCTCACTCAGCTCCACCGACGATTGCTCTTTCGGCTTCGTCATGAACTGGTGCAGTATCTTCCCGGTCACCAACTCCGAATGGTAAAAGCCATTCTTATGCAGACTCTCAATGGCCACGCGGAGCACCTGTGGCTGTGTATCTTTCAAAATGTAGCCACCTGCACCGGCCCGCAGCATCCCCAGCACGTTGAACTCAGAATCATAAACCGACACCGCAAGTATCTTGATGTCCGGCCACAGTTCCTTGATCTTTTTCGCCGTTTCAAACCCGTTCATTTCCGGCATATTGATATCCAGCAGGCACACATCGGGCAGCACTTTTGCAGCCGTCAGTTTGTCTATGAGTTCCTTACCATTTGCCACACTCGCCACTATCTCCATGTTGTCAAAATCCTCTATCAGCTCCTCTACCCCTTTACGGAACAGGTTATGATCATCGGCCAGTGCCAGTCTTATTTTCTCACTCATTTGTAAGTACGTTTATGGTTATTGTAGTCCCGCTCCCCTCCACCGACGCCACATTTATGTCGCCCAGCAGTTGGGCACGCACATGCATGTTGGTCATGCCCAAACCCTTGCTGTCCGCCACTTTTGAAGCGTCAAATCCTTTACCGTTATCAATGATCGATACTTTTATTAAGCCCGGTTCATACGCCAGACACACCCTTATATTACTAGCATGGCCATGCTTAACAGCATTGTTTATGGCTTCCTGTACGATCCTGAAAAGCATCAATTTCTTTTCTGCATCGGGCTCATACGCATCACCGGTTACTATCAGTTCGGTAGTGCGCTCGTTTACCTCATGCACATACCGCAATTCCTTTTCCAGACTTTCCTTCAAGGTAAGTTTCGATACAAGACCTCCATTCAGCACATGGCTCAGACCGCGCAGCCCGTCCAGCGCATTACCCACCAGTTCGGTTGTTGTCTCCAGATTCGCCTTAGCCCGCTCATCAGCAGCCTTCTCTGTCGCCTTGAACAACTTGATACGCGCCAGACTCAGCGTTTGTGCAATATTGTCATGTATCTCCTCCGACACATACTTGAACGACTGTTCCTGCACCTCCAGCTGTGTTTGCAGCACCTCCTGTTTATACAAATGCTCCAACTCCAGCTTCTCAGTTATATGTTTCACCTGCCGTCTTCTGTATTCAATAACGATCAGGATGATGAATACAACAAACACGAGCAATGCGATAGTTCCAACGATTAATATGATAGCAATTTCAGACGGATTCAAGGTTCTTCTTTTTCGTGTGATAGAAAATTGTTGTTGCAATACTTAGGTAAACAATTATGTTGACAATGGCCTGGCCATACATAATTTGATCAGTGTATTTCCAATGGTTTCTGTAAAGGATCTTGATCGTAGCCCAGAATAAAAGGGTACTGCTCCAAAAAATGAGCATAATCAACGAGATGATGAAATGAGAAGTTATAACACCCCCGTCTCCTTTCAATGTTTTGTAAATAAAAATTAGAGATAAGATTATGAACACCAAGCTCTCAGTTAGTAGCATATTCGAGTCTAGTGCATCGAGCGGCTGCAAATAAATAATATTCAAAAGACCGATCAATGGCCAGAACACGACAATAGCAATAAGATATTTTCCATGGTGATAGGGTTTGATTAATTCAAGGAAATAACCAGACAACAAGCCTCCCTGAAATATGCTGTACATATGAAAGAGTGAATATCTGATTTTATAATGCCCTTCAATAAGCGAAATGTAACATAACACTTCACTAATCACAGTCATAACAAATAATATCGTCAGTATCCGCACTCCCCTATCTGCAGACTTAAAACGTACAATCCCAATAATAGCTGCAAGAATTATGGAAAAATAGTACGCATACAATACACCGCTCTCCATTTAACAAAATCAAAATGAACTATAATACCCTACTATTCATCGCTCAAACCTACTTTATCACAAGTTGGACATGGCCAAACGTGATCAAGCGCGTAATTTGTCTGATCCTTCCTTATTCTATGTTCATATATAGTATCATTTTGTGGCTCATCTGCCTTAGTCGCAGCACCGTCATAAATAATGCCGAGACGGTCATTAGTGTCTACTGCTAGATAAACAACAACGTATTCGGCACCAGATCCAATTAGGGTTTGCAATGAACTTACAGGTATTACAAAAGAACAAGCAGGGCTTTGTTTTATCACTCTATCCCTGTAACCGGCTTCATTTACAAACCTATCCCATCTTTTTGTACACCAGTAGCTATATCCCCACGGAATAAGAAACGAGTCAATGGGATAGCTATTGCTAAAATTAATCTCACCTTTTGTGAAGAGCGCCCTACCAGGCTCCACTGTTACCATCGGCATAGTTTTCGGCCCTTTCGCACTTACCACTGACGTAAGGCTGTCAACTTGCTTTTGCAAAGCAGTTGTCTGGTCATTGCCGCCGGTACCGCATGATGCAAATACCATAGATAAAGAAAGCATAATTAATGTCTGTTTCATATTCGTTTCGTTTTTGGTTCCATCAAATATACTCTTTGTTTTAGAACTTTTCATAACGTGTTTTTCCTAAAAACATACCGTTAAAACACGGTTGATAAAACCAGAACAGATCCAAAAGGTGTTTTCACGGTGCAACTGAGCGTGTAAGAACACCATAAAATGGGTCGTTTTCCTGTGTTGAGGGGCTATTGGGCGTCGCATCTTTGTGTCATCAAAAACAACTAAAACAAAACACAAAAACTAAAGCATATGAAAAAGACAAACATCATCCTCGCATTCGCATTGTTCGCTACAACAATAGCATCAGCACAGCACAATAGTATCAATGCCATCTTCGCCACCAACCATAACCAGGAAAGGATCACTTTTGTACTGCAATCTGAAACTAATGTGGCGCAATACCGTATAGAGACCAGTAACGACAGCAGTAATTACACCGTAGTGGCTACAATCCCGTCAAAAGGAAACACGGTGTTCTCCAGAACCTACAACTACAATATGTACAGCACCGTCAAGAAATACTACAGAATAGCTGCAGTAACTATGCAAGGAACCACCTACTACTCAAATGTATTGACCACATCAACAAATGAAAAGACTAATGTTCAGCCGGTACATTCCGGTTCCACATCAACAATATTGGCGGGACGCTAAAGGGGCAAATTGCCAAATTGAGAAAGCGCTTTCGAAAGGAGGCGCTTTTGTTTGCTATTTCAACATTCCAGGAAAGTCCCCCGGTGTGGTATGGGCATAAAAAAAGAGCCTCACGTGTGTGAGGCTCTTAAATGAATATGGCAGCTACCTACTCTCCCGCATTGTGGTGCAGTACCATCGGCCATGAGCGGCTTAACTTCTCTGTTCGGAATGGGAAGAGGTGAACACGCTCGGTAATACCACCATAAGATCTTCGGTCTTTCGACCAATAAGATCGACATATCGGGTCAGCAATTCTTTATTTCGTAAGTTAAATAAGATTAAAGCTTACGGGCAATTAGTACTACTCGGCTTTGATGTTACCACCTTTACACC
>CAZZCR010000012.1:0-131746 GCA_964652995.1 uncultured Flavipsychrobacter sp.
TGATAGCACCCGGAAGCGGGTTCACGCTCACTGTAACCGCGTTGGTTGTTGCACAGCCCGCGCTGCTCGTAACCGTCACGCTGTAGTTGTTGGCGCCTGTTGATGTAGGCGTGATCGTAGGACTTGTACATGTAGTGCACGAAAGACCCAGTGCACCGGTCCACGCAAATGTTGATGGTGGAAGCTGTGCATCCACTTTAATATTATCAAGGAACCAGTAGTACTGTGATGCGTCATATACCCAACGCAGACGTACATCCGACTGGCCCAATGCGCCCGCAGGCAATGTGATGCTCGTGTTAGGAGTGCCAGGCATAAATGAAGGGCTGCCTACTATCGTACCGGCCTGCTCAACCAGTGTGGTCCACGTGCCGCCGCCGTCTGTAGAATACTGGATCGTAGCTGCCGCATCAGGCGACGCTGACAAAAGGTACTGGTCGAACTTCAATGTAGCCGATCCGTAACCCATTGTATTAAATGATGTCGATGTAATGGTGCTGTTCGTCAGTGTGCCTTGTGCCGCCGACTGCAACATATCTGTACCATCGCCCGGCGTACCGTCAGCTGATGTAGCTGATGTAACTATCTGCCACATGTTAGCAGGTGCAGCACTACCCGTAACTACCCAGCCGCTAAGACCACTGTTGAAGTTTTGGTTCACAAGTGAAAATACCGGATCAGGAGAAGTAGCCACAAATGGAACTGACTCACCCATACAAATTGTAGAAGTGCCGGACGGTGTCACAGAAACCACCGGAAGTGGATTAACCGTTACAACCTCTGACAAGAAACAAAGGTTCGGAAGTGTGTAAGTAATATTAGCAAGTCCTGAAGACACACCCGAAACAACACCTGTTGTTGGTGCAACTGTTGCAATACCTGTAAGACCTGAAGTCCATGTACCACCCGCTACTGAGTTGCCTAAAGTAACTGATGCTGCCTCACATACCGAATGCGGACCAGAGAACGGAGCCGGTGACTGCAATACATTTATAGCCGCAGTGCTCGCCGGAGCACTAACACAACCTGCAACTGAGGTAACACGCACACTGTATGCACCGGATGATGCTACCGAAGCAGGAATATGTGTTGTTGAGTTGCCCGTTGTTGTTGCTGAATAAGATGCCGGACCACTCCACGCATATGACACAACACCGCCTGACGTGCTACCCGCAGTGAAAGTAAGTGTTGAATTTGCACATATCGTAGTAGCAGATGTTGACATTGATGCAACAGATGGAGTCGCGTAAACACCCACAATACGGGTTACAAAGCAACCGCCTGTAACAGTATATGTGATACGTACCGCGCCTGAAGCAACGCCAGTTACAACACCTGAAGCGTTTACAGTAGCAACAGCAGTATTACTGCTTGACCATGTTCCGCCTGATGTAACAGAGGCAAGATTTGTAGTTCCTCCGACACACGCATAGTTGGTGCCTGTAATAGCGGAAGGAGTAGAACATGGTGATTGTATCACAACTTTATAGTCGCGCGTCTCACCATAAGTGGTTGATGGCGTAACACATGAAGGTATGCTCGGATAAGTAACACCACCGCAGCAAGATGAATAGTTACCAACTATCCTCATGCGGTGTGTACCCGGGGTCGCACCGGCAGGGATCGTAAGTGTCATTGTATTGGCACCCGATGTTGAAGTGGAACTGGTCAGACCACCTCCGATCGTTTCTCCAGGAGACGTGAACACACCATCATCATTGAAGTCTATCCATATCTGAACAGAATAGTTACCTGCATATGAGTTACCGCCTATTGATGCTGAGTAAGTTGAGCCAGGAGCCAGCGTAACTGACATCGTACTGTACCTGTCGGTATAGTTGGCACCCGTTGCACCGCAAGACGAGGATGGATCAGAAATTGATGTACTCAGAATTCCGGTAAGTGATGCAATACTGGTTGGCATCGCCAAACCACCGCAAGACGTACCATAACTTGGTGTACAATAAGTAGGAGGAACGAAAGTCAACATCGTATTAGAGGATGTAGCCGTTCCGAATGACGGACAAGTAACATTACACTGGAAATATGTGTTAGCACTCAAGCCCGCAAATGTATAAGTAGAATTAGTTGCACCGGCAATGTTAGTAAACGAACCGGCAAGACCGGTCGGGGATGACCTCCATTGATAAGTGAGGCCGCCTGCAACCGAAGTACCAGAAAGGCTGAGCGTAAAAGAAGTTGAAGGGCCGCCGCTCGTTGGCACAGAACCTGCTGTACCGGCTGTGGGGCTGGCAGAACAAACATTTACGCCTGATGCACTAACAGCAACTGTCGCTGAAGAAGCACCGCCTCCTGATATTGTAATGTTGCCGGACAAAGCACCTGAAGCTGTTGGGCACGCACGTACAAATATTGTCTGTGCGGCAAGCGATGAAGACGTATAAGCAAGTGATAAAGAAGAAAACCAAAGCGAACCGTCAATTGATACCTGAAAATTGGCAGGCGCAGTCATAGTGAGCGTACCCGGAGCTCCTGTAAGGTTTGCACCCGAAACAGTAAATGAAATATCGCCGCCACATGTACCGGTTGTTACACCACCTAAAGAAAGCGTGCTGCTTGATGTGAAGATAGATGGAGTAAGATTAGTGATCACAACATATCCGTTACCGGTACGGAAACCTGCAGTCATTGAGGCTCCGGTTACACCGGCACCGCCGTTGTACGAAGAACCGCCGCAGCCACTGCCGGAATATGCGCCACCGGCACCATACCAGCCGCCGCCGCCGCCGCCGCCATAATAACTTGGATATGCATTACCGCCGGCACCAAAGGCACCTGCACTTGAAGCATTTCCGGCAGCGCCACCTGAAGTTTGCGTACCCGGACCGCCACAGTTAAATGAACTGTAGCTTCCGCAACTGCTACCGTTCGAGCCGGTAAGACCACCCGCATCACCACCATTTTCACCACAGTTGTAGCCCGAGCCACCACCACCGGCACCTACGAGTAACCGGCTGGCAAGCGCAGTAGTCGTGGCACCTGAAACTGTACGGATATCTGATGAACCGCCACCACCGGCACCTCCACAGCCACCGGCTACTGAACCGGCGCCCCCTTGGGCTCCGCCACCACTATTTGACCCGCCAACTACGGCAGTAGACCCGCAGGAACCGGAAGGAGGTTGCTGACCTACGTATACATAAATGACCTGACCAGGTGTAACAGCTACTGTACCCTGCACACGGCCACCCTTACCACCCGACTGTACCGGGCTCGAGTAGTTTCCGCCCTGCGCACCGGCAACATCTACAAGAATCGACGTACACCCGGTGGGCACTGTGTACGTTTGCATACTTCCGGTGTAGTTGAAAGTGGTCGACTGTGCAACCGCTGTCCCGGCCGTCAGGAAGCTGACAACAGCTACCAGATAGAAGAATAGGTTTTTGTTCATAAGCTAAGTATTTGTATTTCCGTGTTAAATTATTTCGTTGAAAGTCTCTGTAAATCAGCATCTCAGCACTTTGGCCACGCTAACCGCAAATCACTGCTCGCAGTAAAAACGTGCTGAACTTGGAAACCAACAATTTACAGAGGAAGTAAACTTAACGTTTTCTTTTGAATTACCAAATTTTTTCAGCTATTTTCAAGTCAACATTTTTTAATTTGTGGTACATCAGGTTGATTTACAATAACTCCGCATCAACTTGTCCAAAAAACACTATATTCCCCTCCCCCATTAACAAACAGCAATTAATTGTCGGACAAATGACCGGCAAAATACCAGCAGATCTGGCAGTATGTAATTCGAGAAGGTAATTTTCAGACATATCTAAAATCGAACAATGCAAATAAATTCTCGCATCTATGATCTACAATAAAAATTGCAAAACCGGCAGTAAACGTGCTGAAACCGCATGGTAAGTCGTTGCTTTTTTTTGATTTACCGTCCACTTCCTGCGCGAGCCTCACGGCTATGAAAGACATTTGTTACATTTACATCATACTACCGGCGACAAATTTGGATACGCTACTCACATCAGCACGAGTAACGTCGTCTTTCCGGTAGATTCAATCATCAAAAAAAACGTGATTATGAAAAAACTCCTTCCGCTCGCCTTACTGATGCTGTTGTTAAAATTGACAGCGACTGCGCAGTCAGTAACAGTAAGTGTCCCTGTCACACCATGCAACAACGATGGTGTCATTACTGCAAATGTCACCGGGCTTACACCCCCACTCACGGTGTCATGGACTACCATGGGCACCCTGGGAACAACAATAACGCATACGGTTACAGGCACCACCGATGCGCTCACATCATACAGCGGTGGTCCTGTGTACATTTCAGTAACTGACGGCACCGGCTCAGCTTACACATCGTTTGCCGGCACGCCGCCCATGACCTATGCACTCTCCACTACTCCGGCAGTTTGTCCTGCTCCGGGCATAATTTCTGCAAGTGTAACAGGAGGCACAGCGCCATATACCTACCAGTGGTATAACCGATCTACTGGTTCTATTATTGCGTCTGGCAATCCGATATCGTTACCCTCCGCTCACTATGGTGTGGTTATCACAGATGCTGCCGGCTGCGTTTACGGTTCTCGTGTCGCAAACGATGGCGGTGGATTGATTGATTATGTATCATTCACAGCTACACTCACAGCCACACCTGCAAACTGCCTGAACGGAACTGCAACAGTTTCCGCAATCGGATCAGGCGCTGTTGCGCCAATCAGTTACTTGTGGTCAACCGGCGCTACTACCGCCGGCATATCAGGCCTGGCAAAAGGCACTTACAACGTCACTATCACCGATGCACTTGGCTGTGTAGCACAGGCCGATAGCGCCTTTGCACCGGGTGGTCCAACAAGCATCAATGTACCACAGGCAATCACTTTCTCTCTACCCGCCACAACCACACCGGCTACTTGTACAGCTTCAGACGGAGCTATCAGCATATTCCCTGCAGGTGGAACTGCGCCATACACTTACTCCTGGAGCACAGGAGCGAGCACCGCAGCCATTACAGGCCTTACCTCGGGTATGTACAATGTAACGGTAACTGACGTTAACGGGTGCACAGGTACAAACTCCTATTACATCAGTGCATCAACACCCATCACGCTCACTTACACAAGCGCACCAAGTCTTTGCACAAGCCCATCAGGCAATGCATCCGTAACAGCAGTGGGCGGTACTCCTCCATACAGTTACCTGTGGTACACTACACCTGTGCACACAACAGCTACAATTACCGGCATGAACGCGGGCACATACGACGTGAAAGTAACTGACGCCGCAGGATGTATCAGAACGGGTTCTGTGGTTGTTAATCCTGTGAATATCATTGCTGGTTCTTTCATGTCCACCAGTCCGCTATGCGCATTATCAAACGGTAGTCTCAGTGTGACCCCAACCGGTGGTGCCACACCTTATACTTACCTCTGGAATACCGGTGCAACAGGTAGTTCGCTCTCAAGTATTCCTCAGGGCTTTTACTCAGTTCGTATAACTGATGCAATGGGTTGCCAGATCAATAAATCATTTCCGCTGAGTTCTTACTCTCCTGTTGGCATCGGCGTTTCATCAACAGATGCTTCTTGCATATTCGCAAACGACGGAAGTCTCACCGCCGCTGCGTTTGGCGGCACAGCACCCTATACCTACGGATGGAGCGCAGGTGGAACTACTGCAGCCATTACAGGACTTGGATATGGCCACTACTGGGTCACTGCTACCGATGCGTCAGGATGCGTAGCGAAAAAACATACATACCTTGGATATGACGCTGCCGGCACAAGTTGCTTCTGCACTATAGAAGGAACTATCTATGCTGATGCAAACGGGAACTGCTCGCAGGAAGCAGGCGAAGCCGGCATCCCGCACACACAGGTTTATTGTTCAGGCATCGGATACACTTATACCGACGGCGCCGGGCATTACTCTTTCAAAGTCCCTACCGGCACATACACCGTCACTGAAACTGTTCGTGCAGGTTACCCACTCTCTCCTTGCCAGCTTAACGGCATTGCTGTTTCTGTAACAGCAGCTACCGGTTGTATCAGCAACATCAATTTTGCAAATGCTGTAGTACCTACCCACGACATGCGCATCAGCGTGTCTAGCGTTAATCCACCGGTACCCGGAAACACTTACTGGCAGCAGATAGTGATCGTTAATGAAGGTACTGTGACGGAAGACTCTACTTATGGATCGGTCAAGACCGACGGTCAATTGATCACTCCTGCATTCGTGCCTTCCGGACTGTTCACAGGAGGTTCAAATTTCTACCATGCACAGATACCTGACGTGCTCGCGCCCGGACAATCGAAAGCTATTGTAAGCACCTACAATGTACCAACAAACATCCCAATAGGGACCAATGTTGTTTGGCGCGACACAACTGCTCATGACACCGTGACCGGCACATGGCTCACCGACAATACACCTGCTAACAACGTTTGCGAACACCACACCACTGTAGTAGCATCTTACGACCCCAACTATAAAGAAGTTACGCCTCGCGGCACAGGCGCAAACGGCATTATTTCTGCGAATGACACTATGCTTGAATACACCGTACACTTCCAGAACACAGGCAGCTGGTACGCACAGAATATTGTAGTTATCGACACAATTGACAACGACCTTGAATGGACCTCTCTGCACCCCATCTACGAATCAGCACCATGTAGGGTATCTTTGTCTCAGAGTGGCGCTGTAAAGGTCGCGAAGTTCAGCTTCGAAAATATAAATCTGCCGCCGCAGATGTTCGATGACTACCGCAGTAATGGTATGTTTACTTATTCAATAAAAACCAAGCCTGGACTTGCTATCGGAACACAGTTCAAAAACAGGGCATCGATCTATTTCGACTACAACGAACCTATTCTTACAAACACAACGATCAACACGATAGGAACGACAGCCCCTGTTGTGGTTACCAACAACAACCCTACAGGAAAAGCCGCAGGCTTCACTGTTTATCCGAACCCCGCAAACACATTATTCTACATCTCTATCAGCGCTGACAAGGTTGCAACTGCTGAAATGCAACTCACGGACATGACAGGCAAAACACTGCTCAGCCGTACTGTAGAATTGCAGACAGGCGCACAGAATATCGGCACTGATATCGCTGGTTTGTCTTCGGGCGTTTATTTCGTTTCCGTTAAAGCCAACGGCAATCTGAGCACGCAGAAATTGGTGATAGTAAAATAAAATACACACCAATATCGTTAGGAAGCACATCCTCCTGGGTGTGCTTCCTTTTTGGAACAATTATTGCAGGTAGAGGAGCAACAAAGCAACATTTCATCAAATCAAACATATCCGTTACATTTAATGCTCAAAACAACCCAAATGAAAAATCGCTTCCTATCATTGCTCATCGTGCTCCTTTCTTGCACGTGTTCCACTCCGGCACATGCAGGCTTCATTATGAAACGCCATACACACGTTGCCGACTCGGCTACCAACGTGGCAGTAAAAGAAACAATTCAGCAAATAGATTCAAAGGGACTTGTCAACACACTTCGCGAATTCAAAACCGAGCACAAGAGCCTTTTGCATCGTCCGGGAAGCAGCAGCGGATGGGAAGGAATAGTAGCACTGGTGTGTGGTATTCTCGGCTTTTTCTTTGGTTTCCCCGCTATTTTGGCAATTATATTCGGCGCAATTGGCATGGGGCGCAACAAACGGCATCATGGCATGGCAGTAGCCGGATTTGTACTCGGTATTGTTGTAACGGTAATTATGCTGCTGGCATTATTACTTGCCTTCGCGTTTATCGGCTGGTTATTCTAGAACTCAATTATCAACACCTTCAACAAAAAAATATGACACCCAAAAAACTCGTCCTGTCCGTCCTGCTTTTGGTAGGCTGCGCAAATGCAGAAACCTATGCCGGACACATAATTCGAAAAACGCCCGTAGTTAATGAAGCAAGTATTGGCGCTGCACCACTCTCTGTAGAAACTGTAACATCGCCTTCCGAGATACTGAAAAACAAATTGACCCCGGCTCATGATGGAAGAGGGAAAAGGCAGGCACGTGACACATCAGGTTGGGAAGGAATCGTTTCGCTTGTATGCGGCGTGCTGGGCATATTTACGTTCGGCCTGGCATCTATTCCGGCTATCATCTTCGGTGCTCTTGGCATGGGTCGCGGCAAAAAGAATCAGGGCCTTTCTCTCGCGGGGCTGATACTGGGTATCGTCACGATCTTCGTTTATGCAATGATCATTGTCCTTATCGCCAGCGCATTCTGACGGTAAGCTACAGCACCACCTGTTGTAACAAAGAACTCTTTTCCGGGTAATCGGTATTGAAATGCAATCCTCGACTCTCCTTTCTGAACTGCGCACCCTTTATGATAAGGTATCCTATCGTAATAAGGTTGCGCAGTTCGCATAACTGCGGCGAAAGTGTTGCAGATCGGTACAATTCCTCTGTTTCATTATGCAGCAGGTCAATCCTGTTCATGGCACGTTGCAGGCGCACGTCGTTCCGCACAATACCTACATAGTCACTCATTATCAGCTGCACTTCCTTCAGGCTCTGGGTTATCAGGATCATCTCCTTCGGCTCATTAGTCCCCGACGCATTCCAGTCCGGCACTTGTTCGTTAAACGATACTTCACCCACTCTCAGCGCCATATCTTCCGCACATCTGTGCGCAAACACCAACGCCTCAAGCAGAGAATTAGACGCAAGCCTGTTGGCGCCATGCAGACCGGTACTCGCGCATTCACCACAAGCGTACAGATTCCTGATAGATGAACGGCCATATTCATCGGTTTTAATGCCGCCGCAGCAGTAGTGTGCTGCAGGTGCCACCGGTATCATTTGGTGTGCCACATCAATGCCAATGCTCAGGCATTTTGCGTGTATGTTGGGGAAGTGCGCTTTGAATTTCTCAGGGTCCATGTGTCGGCAGTCCAGATACACATATTCCGTACCGGTCCGCTTCATTTCACTGTCTATGGCGCGGGCCACAACATCACGCGGAGCCAGATCTGCACGATTATCATATTGCGGCATAAAAGCTACTCCTTCTTGATTACGCAATATACCGCCATCGCCTCTGACAGCCTCGGTGATCAGGAAGGAAGGACTCACACCCGACTCATACAATGCCGTGGGATGAAACTGTATAAACTCCATATTCTCGATCCTTCCTTTTGCGCGATAAACCATTGCAATACCATCACCCGTTGCTATTCGCGGATTCGTTGTAGTGCGGTACACCTGCCCTACTCCACCCGATGCCATCAACGTGAAACCAGCCAGTATCTTCTCTATTCGGTTCTGCTGCAGATTCAGTGCATACACACCATAACAGGTAATATCAGGTGTAGACTTCGTAACGAGATATCCCAGGTGATGCTGCGTGATGATGTCGACTACAAACCAATGATTATGGATCTGTATGTTGGGGTATTGCTTACACTCCTGCACCAGAGCGCGCTCTATCTCAAAACCGGTTATGTCTTTGTGATGCAATATTCTGTTCTCCGAATGTCCTCCTTCCTTACCACGCATATAGTCGCCGGTAGTGCTCTTGTCAAACCTTGCGCCCCATTCTATTATCTCATTCACTCGCTGCGGCCCCTCCTTCACCACAATGTCCACAACATGCTTGTTACAAAGCCCGTCACCCGCTACAAGAGTATCTTCTATATGCTTGTTGAAACTGTCCTTCTCCAAATCATTCACCACGGCTATGCCACCCTGAGCATACTTGGTGTTTGTTTCATCCGTATTTGCCTTGGTGATAATTGTGATTCTTTTTTCGGGAAATCGCCTCGCTGTTTTCACAGCAAAAGTGAGCCCGGCTATACCGGACCCAATGATCAGAAAATCGGTGCGTAGCATGTCGTACAGTTCAAGTGTAAGCAAATGTAACAAAGTGTTACTGCATCACACGCCCACAAAATCAAATGGTTCCCCCACTTTGACACTACGCCTTCAACCATAAAAAGCTGATTTAAATCATCAAATAAAGCCATATCCGGTTATATGTTTGTACTAGCCGCACACAGTTCTGTAATGTTGTTTGTACCCGTCTGACTTATAGCGCTATGCATATTATCCCTATTGTCTTACTTTTGATTCTATTAATTCATACTATCACCGCTTTTAAAACGATCTGAAAATACCACAAAATGAAAATCACTTTTATTTCTCAGGCATCGATAAGGGTCAAAACCTCAGACTGCACCATACTTACCGACCCTTGGTACATGGGAACTGCTTTCAACGATGCCTGGAAACTTCTACCCGCGCCGGTATGGGACAACTCGATGTTAGATGACATCGATTTTCTCTGGATCTCACACGAACACCCCGATCACTTCCACATCGCGACACTGAAGTCATTCCCGCAGGCATTCAAAGACCGCGTCACACTGTTATTTCAAAAGAACAACACTGATAAGATGCCCAACGCCTTTAGCAAGTTGGGCTTCAAAAACATCATGCTCCTCAACAATCGTAAGATCTACGACATCACCCCAAAGACCAGAGTCTATGTTTCTCAGATCGGTCAAATGGACTCATCGCTGGCTGTGATGAATGAGGGCACCACCATCCTGAATCTTAACGACTGCGAAGCCAATACCATAGACTGCAAGAACTTTGTAAAGGACCTGGGCAAAATTGATATTGTACTGAACCAATTTTCAATGGCGGGTTACAACGGCTTCTACGACTACGAGAATCACCTGCCGCAAACGGCATGCACCATCATTCAGAACATGATAGACAATCACCGCGATCTGGGTGCCCGCTACTCGATTCCTTTCGCCAGCAACCTATATTTCTGCACCGAGGACAACAAGTATATGAACGACTTTGGCAACACACCCACCAAAGTCTATGAGGTATTTAAAAAAGAGAACCTAGGCATGATAGTGCTTTATGCAAATGAGACGCTTGACACCGACCACCCTGAAACACACGACAATATTGCATCCATGGCCCGCTACGACGACCTGTACGCGCACGGCGAAAAGATCATAGATAAACCACCTGTTATTTCGCTCGACAAGATCCGCGAAGCCGTAAAAAAACGTTCCGAGCAACTGAAAACTAAGTTCCCGGGCTGGATCATGAAAAAACTCACCGAAGTGAACATCCTTATTCCTGATCTCGACATAACAGTTGCCTTATCTTTAAACACCGGGGAGGTAAAAGAACTATCCAAGGGCACCGACTTCGATCTGGTTGTTTATTCGCAACCCCTTCATTTTGCTTTCGATACTCCTTGGGGTGTACAGACCATGGGTGTAGGTGCACGCTTCCGCATAAAGAGCAAGCACCACATCTGGAAATGGTACCGTATCATCACATCTCTGAACAATGCCGAGATGTACCTTAAACTCAATTATCTCTTCACCAAAGACAATATCAACTTCATTCGGTCTCGTATGAAGGGCGGCATGAACCAGCTCTTCTACCAGCTGCGCCGAATGGAAGTATAATTTTTCTTAATACTCATTTTTGTTGGGGAGGTAAGCGCCTCCCCAACGCTATTATAGGACGTTCCGGGAATTTCACATTAGCTATTTTCTAAAACTTTGTGAATTTTCTGTACCAACACCCATTTTTCAGCCTATCATTGATTATATAGTTTATTTTTGGTTCACTAAAAACAGATCCATTAGCTATCCGGGAACCATCCCGGCAACTGAAAAATCTAAACGACTTATGAAGCGACTACTACTTGCCACCACGCTGCTACTGACAACGGTATCATCCACTCTTTTTGCCAAAGACGGCTATCACATCGTGCTCAAAATGCCGGGAGTAAAAGACTCTATGGTGTTTCTGGCACACTACTATGGTAAGAACAGGCCCACCATCTTCAAAACCGACTCTTCGCGTTTCGATAAGAATGGCACTGCCGTGTTCCACAGTACCAGCTCAGAATTCACCGGTGGCATCTACATCCTCTATCTGTCCGACCTGCAGACCAACTTCGAAGTACTGCTGAACAAGGGCGACGATATCACTATTATAGCTCCGAAAGACCAGATACCCGATGGCATTCAGTTCAAGAACTCACCAGAGAACACTCGCTTCTCCGACTACGTGAAGTATCTGAAAGACTACAGCGGCAACGAAGAGAAACTAAAAAAAGAACTTGAAAAAGCGAAGACCACTTCAGATACTGCTGCCGTGCGTAAAAAGGCTGTAGCAGCTTCGAAAGAACTGAACAAGTATCGCCGCGACTATGTAAAAAACTACCCCGGCACGCTGCTTGCTACAATCTTCAACGCTATCGAGACGCCACAGATTCCTGAGGGTGACCACTTCCTCGAAGACGGCAAGACCAAAGACTCTACTTTCAACTACCGCTACTACAAATCACACTTCTGGGATGGTTTCGACTTCCGCGACGACCGCCTCATCTACACCCCTATCTATGACGCGCGCCTCGAAGAGTACTTCTCCAAATTGGTACTGCCATGGACAGACAGTGTAGAGAAGGAAGCTGACGTTCTCCTTAAGAAGTGTAAGGGCACAAAAGACATGTTCCACTACACCCTATGGTGGATCACCCGATACGTAGAGAATAGCAAGGTGATGGGCATGGACGAAGTATTCGTATACCTCGTAGAGAACTACTACATGAAGGGCGATGCCTTCTGGCTGAAGAGCGATGAACTGAGCAAATACATCGACCGTGCACAGAAAATAGCACCCAACGTAATAGGTAACATAGCCCCTGAGTTGAAGATGCCGAATGTGGTGAGTCAGAAGATGGAAAGCGTGCATGCCATCAAGGCCAAATACACTTGCGTGCTTTTCTACTCGCCTACATGCGGCCACTGCCAGCACGAGATGCCGTCTATCGACAGCCTCTACAAAGTAGTACTGAAAGACAAGGGCGTTAAGATAATGACCGTTGCTACCGAGGGCGACCAGAAGTCTATTACGGACTTCATAAAGAAGTACAATATGGGCGAATGGCTCAACACGTGGGACAGCGACCACACCAGCGACTACCACAGCAAGTATGACGTGTACAGCACGCCTACCATCTACCTGCTCGACGAGAAGAAGATCATCCGCGGTAAGCGCCTCGATCATAGCAACATTGCCGGCCTCATAGAGATGCTGGAAAAGAAAGCGAAGGAAAAGAAAGACGGCAAGTAGATCCGTTCTTTCAACCAACAATGCGAAGCGCGTGCCACTGGTGCGCGCTTCTTTTTTGTGCTTTGTTTAGTTGTGAATTGTAAGCACCTGCTCCAGCTTCACCGGCTTTACTATAAGTCCGGACGCAATACAGTCTCGCACAAAAAGCCCGTCGGCAACAAACGCCTCCGGATGATTGATGCCTACCTTTCTGGCTATGTCGGTCTTCAGTGCAAAGTTGCCCCAGTCTATGTAGCTCACCTTGGGTAGCGCATGCAACTCTTTGTAGTTGAGATGGTGGTGAATAGAATTCCAGTAGATGAAGTCAGCACCGTGGTTGGCAGCTATCGCATCCACAGCATTGGGCAACCAATAGTCCTGTATCGAGGTCTGCACCACATATTCCGTATCCACCATATTCATCAGCGCGTCTATGCGGTTGTAGCAGCCCCATGCTCCTGTGTTCTGAGGAGATTCCCTGTAAATGATCCTGTCGTCCTTAAAACGCTCTATCAGCGACTTCAGCCACAATTCATACCTGTGTTTGGGCTCCTGTGTTTCTTCCACAAAGTGCTTCAGCCAAGGGTTGGGGCCATTGTTGTAAATAATCGCCTTCCAGTTTTTGTTGCGCTGGCACAGCAGCGACCCGATGAACACATGCGGATCGAAATCTTCTTTGAATGAGGGAGCAATGAACGTTACCATGTGGCTTTTTCCGGTCGTCTTATTGTGCTAAAGTTACAATTTCCGTTTACATTACTACGACGCCTTTGCGGCCGTTTGCTGTTGCAACAACCGGCTATGTTTTCTGCCATACAGGAAGTAAACCAACAACCCCACAACCAGCCATATCAGGAATCGTTCCCAGTTCGATACACCCGACTCGCACAGCAGGTAGGCACAGCTCAGGAAACCGAGTACTGGAATCAACGAATAGTTGCGCAGGAACGACAGCACGGCCGTCACTACAAACACAATTCCGAATGCCCAGAACGGCACCCTGCTGCTGATGGCCTCCCACGTCATATCGCCCGACGGATTGCTGATGGCAAACGCGCCTGCCACCCCTCCCGGATAGTATACCTGCAACAACACCAGAGCCAGCACCAGCATGCCGGGCACTATCCATTTGGCGTTTACATAGGGCGTCTTGAATTTGCTTTCCAGCCTGTGCGGGTCATGCTGCAGACGAATGATACCACCACACACCAGCACAAAGGCAAACAAAGTACCCACACTCGTCAGGTCCACCACCACCGTCAGGTTCATAAACAAAGCCGGGATGCCCACTACCAAACCTGTGAGAATGGTAGAAAACGAAGGCGTTTTGTATTTTGGGTGCACCTTGGCAAATACAGGAGGAAGCAGTCCGTCGCGACTCATGCTCATCCATATCCGTGGCTGCCCCAGCTGAAACACCAGCAACACACTGGCGGTAGCTATCACGGCGCTTATGGAAATAACACCCGCAATCCAGTTGGCCCACTTGCTGTTCATTGCGCTGAACACATATGCCAGCGGATCGCCCACATTAAGGTTGGTATAGCTCGTCATTCCTGTAAGCACCAGCGCCACCAGCACATAAATGATCGTGCAGATTATGAGCGAGTAGAACATAGCCTTGGGCAGATCGCGCTGCGGGTCTTTGCACTCCTCGGCGGTAGTAGATATTGCGTCAAAACCGATGTAGGAGAAGAAAACTGCAGATGTGCCCGCCAGCACGCCACCTATACCGTTAGGTAAGAATGGCGTCCAATTGCTGGTATTCACATAAAAAGCGCCTGCCACCATCACCAGTATGATGATAGCGATCTTCAGTATCACCATGATATTGGTGGTGCGCTGCGATTCTTTAATGCCTATGTAGATGATCCAGGTGATGATGCCTGTGATAATGAAAGCAGGAATGTTGCAGATGAACCTCACGCCCGCCACGATGGGCGCGTTCTGCCACGCCAGTTTTGCGGCCTCACTCAGCCCATCCCGGGCTGTCCAGTAGTCGGTGGCAAGGTATTCGGGTATATGCAACTGCACACTGCCTATTCGGATGCTATTGACCAGAGACGTAAAATAACTGCTCCACGATATGGCCACTGCTATATTGCCAATGGCATATTCCATCAGGAGGTCCCACCCTATTATCCATGCTATCACCTCGCCAAAGGCCACATAAGAATAAGTATAGGCACTACCCGACACCGGCACCATGCTGGCAAACTCGGCATAACAAATAGCCGAAAACCCACAAGCCACCGACACAAACAAGAACAACAAAATAATACCCGGCCCACCATCAAAACTGGCCTTGCCAATGGTAGAGAAGATACCCGCCCCCACTATGGCAGCAATGCCCATAAAAGTTAGGTCGCGCACGCCCAGCACCTTGTGCATGCCGGTGGCATGGGCATCGCTATGCCCCTCTGCCACCTCTTTCTTTATCTGCTTCAGCGACTTCTTCCTGAAAATTCCTTCATTCATGGTGCTATAAAAGTAATATTCCCTGCGTAATAATCTACTACCGACGTTTGGCGCAGAACCGTCTCAACGTTACTCCAGAAAACTCCCGTTTGAAAAAAACGTTCCGGCAGGCATATTTGACATTTTTCGGTTCATCATCAATCACTTACAAAACTCCCGCCCCCGAAAAAACTCCAAAAAAACTCCCGCGTACGCACTGCCCTACTTACCAAGCCAGCAATAACCTACTACATCCCGGCACACAGTAAAGGTATCAACAGCCAACAAACCGCAGAAAAGAAAAATCTATGGTACTACAGAAACCGGGGTATGACAGATTTAATACTCGCCCACATTTCCAACCCGGCCGCTACAGGTCAGGGGCCATCCGGCATCCGGCGGGTAAGATCATCCGTCACTCCGGCTGCACGCTCTGTTCCTAAAACATGCACCCGGCTAAAATATACTAACTTAGTTTTTTTGAACGCTGCCCTTGGTGAAAGGTGCAGCAGAAAAGAAGCAACACAGATCATCCATGCAAGACATACTATTCAACTTTATTTCTAAATACGTTTCTCTGAACGATGAGGAGAAGAATGCGATACTTTCTTTAGACCTATTTCGTTCTTTGAAGAAAGGAACCATTCTGTTAAAAGAAGGGCAACGATCAAATGAAAGCTACTTCGTTTTAAAAGGCTGCATACGCACGTATTACATAATAGATGGAGAAGAAAAAACGACTGCATTCTTCACAGAGATGGATGCGCTGACACCTCATTGTGTTGCTACAAAAACGCCCTCTCAATACTATGTAAGTTGTTTGGAAGACACCATAGTCACAGTGTCAAATTCTGATATGGAAGTGGAGGTAAACACCAAATTTCCAAAGTTTGAAACCATGTGCAGAATGCTATCAGAAGAACTCCTGGCCAAACAACGACTAGATCTTGATGAGTTTAAAACTTCATCACCCGAACAACGCTATCTGAACTTAGTACAGAATAGGCCTGACCTTATTCAGCGTGTACCGCAACACCAGTTAGCGAGCTTTTTAGGCATCAAGCCGCAATCACTAAGCAGACTCAGAGCAAGGCTCCTTGAAAAGAAGAGTTAAGGCGTATTTCTTAACTTAAGTGAACGAGCCATAGCGCATCACCACTCTACTTTTGCCATATCAATCAAGAGATATGCAGAAGAGAATTATACAGATCGGACTTGCTTTTACGATGATGGGTACACCCCAGCTGAAAGCCCAAAACACCCAGAAAGACAGCACCTTCAGAAGGTGCTACATCGGGAGTAGTTTATTTCTATTGGGAAATTTTGACAACGTAAATAAACCCGAGTATTTTCAATTAAACGTCGGATATAGAATAACACGAAAAGATGTTGTTTCTATTGAATTTAAAAGGTCCATCTATTCCTGGCCTCTTGGCATTCCCTTTGGCCCGTCATTTGATGCACCCGGCCTGAACTATCCCGGGCATGCCCGCATCCTGGCTCCTACCGTCGGATACCAGCGATTCTGGTGGAAGGGGATCTACACATCTGTATATGCTTTGAATGCTTTCGAAAAATACCTTGATCAGAAAAAAAAGAAGATAGGGAACGGATACACGCTATACATGAACTTCCATTTGGGCTATCAGTTTAAATTCTTTAAAAACCGTTTCTTTTTCGAACCTGCTATCGGATGTAGTTATTGGCCCATGCGAACTAATGTGCCTGAATCATTTAAGGTGGTAGAGAATAAATGGCCAAACTACTTTATTCAACCGGGTCTACATTTTGGCTATAATTTCTGGTAACGTTCACTACACTTCAAATACATCGGCAACTACATGCTACGCGTTTTTAACATCCGGTCTCGATCAGCAACAAAAACAGGAGCGAGGCTACCTAAAGAGAGCACTCCGACGTATTTCTTAACTTAAGTGAACGTATCCCGCAGTCTCTCAGATCTACATTTGCCTCATCAGAAAACAAGACATGAAAATGAACATTAAGAGCATCGCATTTGCATTAGTATTGGTAAGTAGTTTACACGTGCACGCACAGTATGCCGAAAAAGACAGCACGTACAAACGCTGCTTCGTAGGCAGCACCCTTTTCCTTTTGGGGAATCTCGCCCCTGTAAACCCGCCCTCCTTCGCCCAAATCAATTTGGGCTATCGCCTCACCGGCAAAGACGTCATCACCATTGAGCCAAAAACGTGGAAGTATGCATGGCCCAATGGCATTCACCCATTCTTAAACACATCCTACGGTAAGCCCGAAGAAAAATTCCCGGGCTTTGTTCGTGAGTACGGTGTATCTGTGGCCTACCAACGATTCTTGTGGAAAGGCATGTATGCAGAACTTAACGTAATGCCAACCTGGCAAAGGTTTATGAACGACAAAGGCAATAAAATTGACAATGGCTTCCAGATCTTTAATACCTATCGTGTGGGCTATCACGTAAAACTCTTTAAAGACAAATTTTTTATACAGCCTTCGATTGCGATCACCCACCGTGCCTGTCATACAAAACTGCCCGACGGATTTAAACAGTTAGATGATAAATGGCCTAAATTCGTTTTCGGAGAACCGGGATTCCACTTCGGATACAATTTCTGATTCTGCAAACCGGATTCAACTATAAACAACTACATGACCAGCGTAATAGATTCTTTCTCAAGAAAACCGGGCACACTTTTTCTGCTTGACGGCTTAGGTGCAGGCCTTACAGCTTGTTCTTTATTTTTCATTTCCCGATATTTTTCTGCACACTTCGGCATGCCGCCAAACGTGCTCACATACCTGGCAGCCATTGGCTCCATCTACTGTGCCTACTCCATGTCTTGTTGCTTCTTACTAAAGAGCCGGTGGACTCCCTATCTTAGAATTATTGGCGTGAGTAATGTTCTCTACTGCATGCTCACAGCATCACTGGTATACGCTCATTATACCGATCTTACATTACTCGGGTTGTCCTACCTCCTGGGTGAAGTGGTCATCATACTATCGTTGGCGTTTATCGAATTTAAAGTAGCAAATAAGTTAAGGACGAAGAAAATATGAATACTCAAGCAACACCGCGCCACGCCTTAGAAGACGTGAGGGTAAACATAAAAGTAAAGCTTGCTGCAATTTGGGCCACCCTGATGTTCATGTACATATACATCGATCATTTCCACCTGTTTATGCCGGGTACTCTGAAAGAAATGCTGGCAGGCAAGGTTTTCGTATTCGATATTACGCAAGGGTTTCTGGTCACGGTACTTGCGTCCATGACAATTCCCGCACTCATGATCTTCCTGTCAGTTGCCCTACCCGCAAATGTTAACCGTTGGACTAATGTCATTATTGCTTCAGTGTTTATTCCCTATACATTGTTCAATCTTACCGGAGAGGCTTGGGTACACATGTGGATAGGTGCTATTGTAGAGGTAGTGCTGCTATGTCTTATTGTCCGTTATGCATGGAAATGGCCGCGTCTTGAAATGTAGCAGACACATACGCACAAATAAACAGTCAATTGAGTTGCAACCCACCACCTTTTTTCTATCACACTACCAAAAACGCACTATCATAAAACTTTCTTTTGCCTGTTTTCTTGCACGGTTGTACCTTGGTTAAAAGTGGAACAGAAATGGACGGCAATTACACAAATAATGATTTTTCTTACTTCTCTCCGTGCGCAGAAGTGGGAAGTTTTTGCGCAGTTTTGGGAAGCAGTAGGAAGTAAAACTTCCCACATGTCTATTGAATATCAATCAGTTAGTTTAAAAGTGCGCAGAGATAAAAATCTGCGCAAAAAAAATCCCGCACCGGTTAAAGTGCGGGACTAAAGGAAAGAGATTGACTACTTAGGTTGTTGGTTGGGAGGTGGCGGTGCGGCACCTTGTGGCTGAGCTGCTTGTTGCGCTGCCTGCATCTGCGCGGCATTAACTGCCTGTATAGCTGTGTTGATGCTCTGCTGTGCCAATATGTAGCGAGGCTCCATCTTCAGCACCATCTGCCAGATGTTCACTGCCTCCTGCACACGGCCCACAAGGTAGAAGCATACACCCAGGTTGTAATACACCTCATACAGCTTGGGGTAATTGGGGTACAGCGTCTTGGCCATATCATAGTTGGCCTTGGCACTATCGGGCATATTCAGTTTCAGGTAGGCAACGCCCCGGTTCATATACCCCGATACGAACGTCGGGTGCACCTCAAGGGCTTTGTTGTAGTAGCGGATACCGGTACGCAGCAACTGGTATTTTTTGGCAGTATCGGGCTCCGCCTCCGACTTGTTCACATACGACGATGCCACGTTGGCATTTACCAGAACGCTGTTGGGAGCATTCTCAATATCGTGTGCAAACAGGATCTCGTCGTTCTTCCAGTCGGCGTTACGCTCTATGGTCTTAAAACCATAGAGGCCCACTATCGCCACCATCACCGCGGCGAGGGCCATACGGCCGGTAGCGGCAGGTTGTATCTTCTCCATGCCCTTGTACAGGAACCATGCAGCGGCTATAGAGAAACCAACCGACGAATGGAAGATAAGACGTTCGCCCATGGTGCCACCAATGTTGAAAATGATGTTACATACCAGCAACAGATTCAGCAGGTAGAACGCGATGGCAAAACACATAACACTGCGCCGCTTGAAGTAATAGAACATATAGCGGAACAGAGCGCCGTGCACCAGCAGCGATACCCACACCGACCAGTGACTGAAGTTCTTATAAGGAATGGTATTGTAAGAATAGTCGGAACTGAGCGGGTGCGGCCACAACAGCAGCTTTATGTAGTTGAGGCTGGTAGATATTTTGGTGGCCAGCTTCTGAGTATCATCGGCATTGGCATATGGGTTATTCAATATGTCGTTGTCGGACGCCGCATTCATAGGTGCCACAATGGCCTTGCGCATAGCCAGGTACACACCTATCACCACAAAGTACGGCAGTGCCGTCTTAATGCTCTTGGAAAGGTCATAGCCGTTGAAAATATAAAACGCCAGCGGCAGCAGTATGATCATCGACACCGCATATTCCTTAGCAAGGAACGCCAAAAACAGGAACACCATACCACAGTAGAGGTACTTCTTGTTCTCGGTCTCCAGGTGTCGGAACGCGTTGATGAATGTTGCCGACAGCAACAACAGCGACATGATCTCGTCACGGCTCTTCACGTTGGCAACTACCTCGGTATGTATGGGGTGTGCGGTGAATATAACAGCTGCAATAAGCGCCATTATGTAATTGTCGCGGAAGACAACGTAGCGCAGGAAGTACAGGAAAGTGACCACACACGCCATGTACCAAAGCACATTGAGCACGTGGCGGGTATGCATGTTACTGAGGAACTGCTGTTCCTCCTTCGACTTCATCTCGTAGCTCATGCCGCGCTCCAGCACGCTGTCCACTTTGTCCTTGGGCACTGCGCCAAAGAATTGCTGCTCTATGGCAAAGGTGAGTATCGAAAGCGGCCTGTAACGACCACCCGAAAGCTGGTTGGAAGAGTTGAACTGACGGTAATAACTGTCGAAGGCATCCTTGGTGAGGATGTCGGGTATGCCCGCGAAGCCCTCGTGTACATATTCGTTCTTCACGATCACTATGGTATCGTCCAGCGCATACTCGTGCTGAAAAGTGTTGCAGTAGAATGCGAAGGCGAGCAGCGCCACAATGATGGCCTGGTTGCGGAATTCGTACAGCCAGGCGGGTATAAATGAGTCTTTCACCGTTTCGCGCGGGATTGCGGCGGCAGCGGTTGCTACCGGGGCAGCCTGCGCGGGGCGCTTATTGGGAAGAGGAGCATTTGTCTTTTTAGCCATCTATAAGAGAGTATTAGCCAAATGTAATTATTTATCCTTTTTCAGCATAGCGAACGGGCAAAAATGGGTGAAGTAACTAGGCTAACCGGGCAAATGGTCGGTGCGCTCCTGCAGCGGCAGCTGGGAGACCTGTGCCACCGACTGCGCCAGCGCCCTGCCACCCTCGCTGAAGGGCCAGCAGAGAAGGGAGGTTATCTTATGGTCGGCACGAATGTTATTAATGGCATCGAGGCACACCTTGCGGGCCAACCCCTGTCCCCTCACTTCGGGCAGCACACTGGCAGAGCACAGGTAAATGACATCAAAGGCATCGCCGGGCTGTGTGCGCATCAGCAGCTCTCGCTCAGAGATAGCACCCTGCTGAAACAGGTCTGCCAACTGTCGCGTGGTGGGTACTACCAATATCCACACAAGCGGGCCGTCGGCATCAGCCAGTTCGGAAAGGGTGGCCGGGTGCAGCGCCTCCAGCCGCTCGCGTTCTTCTGCCGATACGCTGATCTGGTCGGGGTCTGATCGGGTGTCGAAGGTGGAGTTGACCACCTCCATCATCTTTTCGAAGTTCTTTGACATCTCACTTCCGTGTTGAGTGGGCAATTTAAGGGTAAAAGCAGATCGCCGGAGCAAATGCCCCGGCGACCTCTCTGAAAATCGGTTGTATTACCAAAGGTGCACCCTCAGGCTATCGGCGAGGTACATTTTGTCGCCGGGCTTTATGTTGAATGCCTCATAGAACTCAGGTACGTTGGGGAAAGGACCATTCACCCTGTATTTGGCGGGCGAGTGTACATCGGTGAGCAGGCGGTCGGCCAGCGTTTCGGGGCGCTGCACCATCATCCAGCCCAGCGCATAACCGAGGAAGAAACGCTGCAGCTGTGTGTAACCGGCTATCTTCTCGCCCTTCTTGTAGGCCTCCGTCTGTTTGAACGCATCGAGACCTATCAGGATACCACCCAGGTCGGCAAGGTTCTCACCCAGCGTAGCACGACCGTTGATGTGTATGGTATCAATCGGTACCATCTTGTTGAACTGTTGCACCAGCACGTCAGCGCGCTTGTTGAATTGAGTAGTATCTGCTGCGGCCCACCACATGCACAGGTTGCCTTTCTCATCAAACTGGCGACCTTCATCGTCAAAGCCGTGTGTGATCTCGTGACCTACAGTAGATGCGGCCATGTAGCCATGTACAAGGGCGTCATCCAGCTCTTCATCGGTATAGCCGGGTACGGTCATCATGGCAGCAGGTAACACTATTTCGTTGTTGGATGGATTGTAGTACGCATTGTATGTTTGCGGGGTCATGTCCCACTCATTGCGGTCCACGGGCTTACCCAGCTTGTTCAGGCTGTATTGGTTCCACCACTCGGCAGCGCGCATCATGTTCAACACAAACGGGCCACGATCTATCTTCAGAGAAGAGAAGTCCTTCCACTTGTCGGGATAGCCAACCTTTTTGGTAATGGCCATCAGCTTGTTGATCGCTTTCTTCTTCGTACTGTCGCTCATCCAGTCCAGCTTTTCCATGCGGGCTTTGTAGGCAAGGCGCACGTTCTCTACGATCTGCTGGTAGCGGGCTTTTGCCTTGTCGCTGAAGTACTCTTTAACGAACAACTGGCCCAGCGCTTCGCCAATTACGCCTTGCTCAGCTTCCAGCATGCGGCGGCTGCGCTCCTTCTGCTGCTGCGCGCCACGCAGGGCACGTGCGTAGAAATCGAAGTGCGCATCAACAAATGGCTTGCTGAGCGACTCAGCATAGTCGGACAGAAGATGGAACGTGAGGTAATCCTTAAGGGTTTCAAGATCGGTTGTGGCAAGCGCCTTATCGAGTGCCTTGTAAAACTCCGGCTGACCTACGATCACACTGTCGACATGCTTCACACCGAGTTGGTTGAGATTAGTCGGCCAGTCGATACCCGGGGTAAGCGTGTTCATTTTGGCTATCGCGATCTTGTTGTAGTTGGCATAGGGATCGCGCAGGTCTTCCAGCTTCCGCGATGCTTTCGCAAGAGTTGTCTCCAGTGCTACAATCGCATGGGCCTTCTTTGCAGCAGCGACACTGTCGGTACCGGCCAGTACAAACAGCTTAGCAATGTAAGATGGATACAGCGCCAATATCTTCTCGGTACGTGGCGTGGTGCTGAAATAGTAGTCGCGGTTAGGCAAGCCCAGCCCACCCTGCATCATGTGGTAGGCCTGCATCTCACTGTTCTTGGGGTCTTGCGCCACACCCTCAGAGAAGAACACACTGCTGCCGTAGCTGTGCATGCGCATGGCCTGCGCCATCACTTCGGGGCGTGTTTTGATAGCGGCTATTTTGTCGAGTTCCGGTTTCAGTGGTGTGATGCCGTTCTTTTCAATAGACACGGTGTCCATAGCCGAGAACCAGAAGTCGCCGATCAGCTGTCCGGCACCGGTGCGCTCGTTTTTGGTCAGTGCATCAGCGTTGATCTTGAGCAGGCGCTCGCGCAGCTCTTTGTCAACGAGTTCACCTATGCCGTAGGTCACCTCGTCGCCGGGAATGGGGTTGGCCTTTATCCATGCGCCGTTGGCAAATGCGAAGAAATCGTCAGCGGGGCTGACCGTGGTATCAATGTGCGACGCAAGCGGATCGGGTTTCGATGTGCTTTTGCCTGCTTCAGAAGAGCCACATGCGGCCAATAGGGACGTAGCGGCCAGCAAGCTCATGAACTGTTTGTTCATATCAGTTTATTTGTTTTTGGGGCGGCAAAAGTACAGATTAAAACAAACACAATACGCAATGAACAAAAATTCAACACAGAAATGCGTCGGAAGATCAGCCAATTGGGATAGCGGGACCGTAATAAGTGGCCTGACGGTTGGACAGAAGATCGAGTACCATTTTGATGCGTGCGAGCTTCTCGCGCACCATCACGTCCCAGAAAGAGTCGCCGTCAAGCGCATTGAAGGCAACCACGTTCAGGCGCTTGTGGTTGGCGATAAAAATGGCCCGCTCGTTGTGAAATTGCTGAGAGATGATAGTAAAGGTGCTTTGCCCAAAGACATCGCGGCAACGCAGAATGCTATCCAGAGTGCGGTAGCCGGCATTGTCAATAACGATGTGTTTGGCGGGCACCCCACGAGCTATAAGGTCCTGCATCATCATCGCAGGTTCGTTATAGTATTGCGTATTGTATCCGCTTACAATGATGTAGTCGATCTTTCCCGCCATATACAATGCCACAGCGGCCTCTATTCGGTATTGGTAGTAGGTATTGACGATGTTCTTACCGCGGTCCTGGTACTTTGCTGTACCCAGCAGCAGACCTACTCTGTTCTTTGGAATGGCATTGATGTCGGTGTATATCTGCGCCCGTGTGTCGTGTATCACCTTGCGATTGACCACGACCACCGCCGCCGCTGACACCAGCAGGAAGAAAACGACAGTATTTCGCAAAAACCGGTACAGCATACCAACAGATGAACCTGTAAATCTAAGAACTAACTGGTGACCATAAAAGTACACAGGAATTTCTTTTATAATAGCAGGTATCCGGCCGAGAGCGGTAAAGGATTGTACTGCCGACTCCTTATATTTGCCGAAAAGCAGATATAATGAACCTAACAAACTGTAGATCCATATCAATGTTCTTAGCCTTTGCGTTTGCCGCAACCACTCTCAGCAGCTGCGGTAACTCAGCACCAACAGAACAAACCGCTGCCGATACAGCAACAGCACAGGCGGCACCTCCGGCACGAACCATAACTGATCTGAAGTGGCTGGCGGGAAAATGGCAACAAACGATAAAAGAAGGAACGCTTTTTGAGAACTGGACCATCGCATCTGCCGACTCTATGACAGGCGTAAGCGGACTAATAAATGGAAAGGACACCATTGTAACAGAAAGGATCGCGCTCACCTTGAGGGATGGTGCCGTCGTTTATTCGCCTACCGTTAACGGACAAAACAATAACCAACCGGTACCGTTTACGCTTACCAGAAGCACCGCAGACAGTTTCATATTCGAGAATCCGGCTCACGACTTCCCGAGTATGATCACTTATGTGCGGATCAATACAGATTCTCTGATCGCCACCATATCCGGAAACCCGGGCGGCAAGCCAATGTCCGAGTCGTTTTATCTGGGCCGTGTAAGCAGGGACTAAACCGGATGTGAAGCCATATGGTCGTAAACCATTTTAGATATACGTGCCATTATCTCAGCCAGCTTCTCTGACTGCTTTCCCTTGGTCATGATAGTAACGAGGTACGGGCGGTTATTGAGGTATACAATGGCACTCTCATGCAATTCACGGTTGCCCGGTTTTCCGGCCTCGCCAAATTTGTGTGCGATCTTTATGTCCCTTGGTAATTCTTTTGTGAGGCCGAGGGCGAAATCGCTTTCACAAAGAAGCGAAATTGCGAAATCTGATGCTGCGCCGGTGAGATAGCTTCCGTCGTAAAGGATACTCACAAATTTTGAATAATCCTTGACAGATAGTTGATAAGAGTTGTTATAAATATCCGGCTTAACGAGCCCGAGATCAGTAAAGACATTCTCAAATATCTTAGGATCCATGTATTTGTGAAGTAACATGGTTGCATGGTTGTCGGAATATACTACCATGTAATAAATGAGGTCTTTTATTTTATAGGTTTGCCCGGGAGTAATCACCTTGGAATTAAACGTCTGAGTGGGGGGATTAAGCTCCTGCGCATATTTCACCGGCTGATCGAGGATAGCCATATTGTTTTCAGCCATTTTAAGGAAAGTGATCATAGTTATCACTTTGAAAAGTGAACCGGGATGGTATGTATTTTCAGGATTTACATCCATCCATTCATTACCGTTCAGGTCTTTTACGTAAACAGACGCGTATTCGAGGTCTCCTGTGGGCTTAACAGTCTCCAGATAATCTAATATACCCACTTTGAGTGACAGGTAATTTTTAGACTCGCATGCCGGCTCGGCCATATACACCGGATGAATATTCTTATATCCGGCCAACCGTGAAATAGTATAGGCGCAGCCGTCATTTGCCGCCTCAGGCTGGGGTGCAATTGCCTTCGACTCTTCTTTACCTGACAACTTGGTGACCACGACCCCCATCAGACCGCCGGCCAATATCGCTATGAGGAGAAAGAATACGGGAATCTTCTTTCGTAACATGAGATGGCTTCTTATTGTTTTCTAATAACTCAAAGTTAGTGATGTGATTTGAAAAAAAGAAATTCATTAGCCAACATTTTTAATCATAATTAACTGATTATGCGCACGCTTTACATATGGCTAAATTATTAAGACTAAATAAAAAATTGATTTTAAAATAATATTTAAGTATTCGTTCTCAAGGTGGTATTTTTGCGAGCACATTTCAAAAAAAGCACGAACATATGTCGCAGAGTAATCTGATCACGATGGATGAATTCACCATCCAGGAGACAAGGAAATTCAAACAAGCCACCGGCGACCTCTCAGCGTTGTTGCGAGACCTTGGCCTGGCCGGAAAGATCATTAATAATCAGGTACGTAAGGCAGGGTTGGTAGATATCCTGGGTCAGCACGGGGCAACAAATGTACAGGGCGAGGAGCAGATGAAACTGGACGTTTTCGCTAATGAAACGTTGATCAATATTCTGAAAAACTGTACTGAATGTGCGGGTATCGCGTCAGAGGAAAATGACGACCACCTGTCTTATGAAGATACGTATTCACAGAACGCTAAATATGTAGTTTTATTCGACCCTTTAGACGGTTCGTCCAATATTGATGTGAATGCATCGATCGGTACGATTTTCGCAATTTACCGCAGGGTTAGTCCGATAGGTACACCATGCACGCTGGAGGATTTTCTGCAGCCGGGCAACAAACAGGTTGCTGCAGGCTATATAATTTACGGCTCGAGCACAATGATGGTATACGCCACAAAACTGGGTGTAAATGGCTTCACGCTGGAACCATCAATAGGTGAGTTCTGCCTGTCACATCCTAATATGAAATGTCCTGAAAAAGGAAAGATCTATTCTATAAATCAGGGGAATAGCGTAAAATATGATGAAGGCATGATGTCTTATCTTTCCTTCTGTATGGAAAGCAACAAAGACGAAGGTCGCCCCTATTCTCAACGTTATATAGGATCAATGGTTGCGGACATGCATCGCACATTGATAAAGGGTGGTATATTCATATATCCGGGTGACAAGAGCGCGCCAAAAGGCAAGCTGCGCCTGCAATATGAGTGCAATCCGATGACGTTTATTATGGAAGCAGCGGGTGGCGTGGGCGTAAGTGGCAAAGAGAACATCCTTGACATTCAACCCGTGGAATTGCACCAGCGGACCCCTATCTTTATCGGATCGAAAAATATGGTTGAAAAAGCGATGGAATTTGTGAAGACTTCACATAACGGGTAAACAACCTTCCCGAAAAATGGCAGTCGGCTAACAAGCTGTCTGCCATTTTTTATGCACATATGTGACCAACCCGGAACGCTGTGCAACAGGGCATGATATTTCCGTTAACTTTGGCCACCTGCAAAAAGGGACATCCCATGTTAAAGTTTGAACGATTTACACTTGAAAACGGTTTGCGCGTATTGGTGCATCATGATGACGCCACCCCCATGGTGGCCGTGAACCTACTGTACGATGTGGGTGCGCGTGACGAAGACACAGCAAGGACCGGATTCGCGCACCTTTTCGAACACCTGATGTTTGGCGGAAGTGTGAACATTCCGGAATATGATGAACCATTGCAGATGGCAGGCGGTGAAAACAACGCCTACACTACCAACGATATAACCAACTATTACATTCAACTTCCGCTACAAAATATAGAAACTGCGTTCTGGCTGGAAAGTGACAGGATGTTGTCGCTGGCTTTCTCTGAAAAAAGCCTGGATGTGCAGCGCAAGGTGGTTTGCGAAGAATTCAAGGAACACTACCTAAACAAGCCTTATGGCAATGCATGGCACGAGCTGCGTAAAGTGGCGTACACTACCCACCCATACAGATGGCCGACGATAGGAGAGAACCTGGAGCAGATAGAGACAGCACAACTTGACGACGTGAAAGCGTTTTTCTACAAACACTACCGCCCTGTAAATGCAGTATTATGTGTTGCAGGAAACGTGACCACCGAACAAGTGAAGACCCTTGCCGAGAATTGGTTTGGCGACATTCCGGCCGGAGAGCGATATGAAAGGCGCCTTCCCGCAGAACCACGCCAGGAAGCAGACCGGACAGAAAACATATCGGCCGACGTGCCGCTGGACGCTGTGTACAAAGCATGGCACATAGCCGGACGATTGGCACCAAGCTACTATGCGGCTGACCTTATAACTGAAATATTGGGCAGCGGACATTCATCGCGACTGTACCAGCGACTGGTAAAAGAAGAACAACTTTTCAGCAGCATCAGCTGCTACCACACCGGCAGCCTGGACCCGGGACTATTGGTGATAGAAGGAAAAGTAAGAGAAGGGAAAACCATAGAGGAAGCAAATGAAGGTATTGAACGGGAGATACACAGGCTGTTGCAGGACGGAGTAACAGAGGCTGAATTGGCAAAATCGAAAAATAAGATAGAATCGATGATCGCATTTGAAGATATGAGCCTGCTGAACAGGGCTAATAATCTTGCATTTTATGAACTGATAGGAGACGCTGCATTAATTAATGATGAATGGGGCAAATACTCTGCAGTGACCGCAGCGTCGCTTATGGAAACCGCGAAAGACATATTCAGGAAAGGAAACGCAAACACTTTGCTTTACAGAAAGAAACACGCTGACTAAACAATCTATACAACTTTGATCATGGTACAGTTTTCGGAGAACGGTTTTGACAACAGGGTCACCAGACTACTTGGCGTACAATACCCTATCATTCAAGGCGGCATGATATGGGCGGCGGGCTGGCGACTTGCATCGGCTGTGAGTAATGCAGGTGGTCTTGGTATCATTGGCGCCGGAAGCATGTATCCGGATGTATTGAAGGAGCACGTGCGCAAGTGTAAACAAGCTACATCGAAACCGTTTGCCGTCAATCTTCCACTATTATACCCTTCTATTGAGGAACACGTGGCAACCATCATAGAAGAGAAAGTGCCGATCGTTTTTACGTCTGCCGGCAACCCGAAGACATGGACAGCCAAACTGAAAGAACATGGCATAATAGTAGTACACGTGGTCTCGAGCGCGAAGTTTGCAGTCAAATGTCAGGACGCCGGTGTGGACGCTGTAGTAGCAGAAGGTTTTGAAGCAGGTGGCCACAATGGCCGCGAAGAGACCACTACCCTATGCCTGATACCGGCAGTGCGGAAGGCGATAGATATTCCACTGATAGCCGCGGGGGGCATCGGGTCGGGAAGGGCGATGTATGCCACTATGGTGCTGGGGGCAGAAGGAGTGCAGGTGGGAAGCCGGTTTGTGTGTACCCACGAGGCATCCAGTCACAAATCGTTCAAAGACGCCATTGTTGCCGCCGGCGAGGGCGACACGGCCCTCGCCCTGAAAAAACTGACCCCGGTAAGACTTATAAAAAATAAGTTCTATAAAGAAGTTGAGGCTGCAGAAAATGCCGGTGCGGGGAACGATGCGTTGGCTGCGCTGCTCGGTAGAGGACGGGCCAAATTGGGCATGTTTGAAGGAGACATGACCGAAGGAGAACTGGAAATAGGCCAGGTTAGCAGCACCATAAATGACATTTTACCGGCAAGACAGGTAGTGGCAGATATGTGGCGTGAATTCAGAGAAGCGACAGAAACGCCGTTTTGGGGGTAAAATTTCAACTTCGTTCCAACGGAAATGTTGAAAACAACGTCTTTCAAGTAAAACAAAATGACTTTCAATTATTTTTTCTTAAATACTTAGTAGCTAAACATTCAGCCGTTTAAAATAAACAAGTGGCGTTTAGTTAGTTTTGATATATTTGTATAGTATTTTTTGTCTTAGTCGTACGTAGTGCATATTATGAAAAGAATTTTACTTGTTTTGGTATCCCTATTTTCGTTGACCGCAAGTATTGCGCAACCTATGCACCAACTTCCGTCAATGAACCTTATAGCATGGTATCCATTCTGTAGTTCTACTGACGTTATGGACCGCACGCTGGGCGGTTTCGACCTGCTTTCTTCGGGCGTCAGTTCTACAACGGACCGCTATGGCCGTCCTAATCAGGCATACAATTTCGATGGTATTGCCAGCGAAATGCACTACACTACGACATTTACTATTCCGGCATTCGGTATTGCTGACTTTACTTACTCGTGCCATATATATCCCACTGTTGCTCAGAACTCGATCATTCTTTATAATGGAAACCCTACTGCAAACGGGCTTGGGTTGGTGATGAACAATGGCATCTTCGGTGGTGGAGCGGGCAACGTAGTTTCGATGTTGTTTGGCGGCATCGCTCAATCAGTTGGTGCGCCTGTGACGCTGAACCAATGGCACCATTTATTGATGAGAAGGAACGGTAACAGCTACCTTCTATATATTGACGGCGTGCTTGCAGACACATACATCCCAGCTATTACTCCAGGCTATGCGCCCCCTACATCCTTTTTCCAATTGGGCTGTAATTTCACCGGACTGGCCAACTATTTTACAGGGAAGATTGATGACGTTGCATTGTATGACAGGCAGGTGTCCAACACTGAAATGATCTTGATACGCGACTTCAATCCATTCATTAACTTCACTTTAGGCAACGATACAGCTATTGCTCCGAACGTATTTTATCTCGGTGCTCATCCTCTGTCTGCCTATCCACTCGATACCATCACCTACCCCAACAGGAGGTACATCCCCACTGCGGCAGCGGCCTACCAGACCGCATATGGTTACCTCTGGAACACCGGAGATTCAACATCGTGGAATTCGATCACGTTCCCGATGACACCTGTGCCGGATAGTACCCGTACGCTCACGATCACACGTTGGTTGTCTTGCCCGGCGCAGCGCGCCATCACTGTGCGCCACGTGGTGCCTGTAGTGAATATAGGCAGAGATACGATACTCTGTACCGGCTCCTCAGTAGTGCTAAACCCAACTCCGACACCGGGAGTTACCTACTCTTGGAGCACGGGTGCGTCCACGCCATCAATCAGTGTTTCAACGTCAGGAACCTATTGGGTTGTTGCCGACAGCACAGTGACGATAGGGGGCTCCACATTACACTTCCTCGGAACCGACACTGCAATAGTTTCCGTATCGCCGCTCACGTCGGTAACCTTGATAAATGACACTACACTTTGCAGAGGAGGGACTGTAACACTCAGCTCATCTGACAGCTACTACAGCCCGACATATCGCTGGAGCGATGGTGTCACAACCACTCCTTCGCTGGTTGTCTCTACCACGGGTACCTACTGGCTTGAGGTAACAGACAGCGCATGCGTTGCGGCAGATACCGTTCGTGTAACTATTGTCTACGATACACTTACCGTATTCAATCCGGACACGGCTATATGCCAAGGGGCATTTGTGATAGTGCGCGCTACATCTTCGCCGGACATTACATACCAATGGACACCAACCTCGGGCGTTCCGATATCCAACGTAGCATCAACTACGATAAGCCCAGATACCTCCGCGACCTATGTTCTCGAAGGGCGTATCATTCTTGGTGGCGTATTGCTTAGCTGCCTCACAACCGACACATTGCGCATAGACGTGCAACCCAACCCCAAAGTAATGATGGGCGGGAACCGATCGGTCTGTGAATTTGACACCATACGTATAACACCAAACGTGTCACCTGGTTGGTACACGAACTATAGTTATGACTGGACACCAGGTACATCTCTTGACGATTCGACGAGCAACACGGCAATATTCACTGCCGGTGATACCACGAAAATTGTGCTAACGGTGACGACACCGGCAGGCTGCGCGGGATCGGACTCGATGATAGTATTCAAATACAACGGCAATTTCGCGATGATGAAAACAGACACGGCCATTTGTCCGGGCGACTCGGTGGTGCTGTTCCCATTCTCTACGGAGCCGGGCATTACAACCTACGTTTGGTCACCATCGACCTACCTGAACGACTCCAATCTGGAGAACCCGGTTATCAAGCCGATCAACAACATCAGCTACCGCGGCATAGCCACCAGTCAGTATGGATGTAAGGACACGATCAGTTATGACATTGTTATCAATCCGGGTGCGGTGATACACCTTGAGGACTCGGCAGTGATATTCCCCGGCGAATCGCACCAGATAACGCCGATCACCAACTGTATCTTCCACGCGTGGACACCGCCGGTGGGACTAAACGACACTGCTTTGGTGAACCCTGTTGCTACTCCACCGATCAACACAGTTTACATTCTGACAGGTATGACGGAAGACGGCTGTATGACCAAGGATTCGATCAGAATCCGTGTAGTTTCCAACTCTGTAATAACGGTACCAAACGCTTTTGCACCGGGCTCAGTGAACGGAACGGTAAAAGTGATATTGCGCGGTATTGCCCGTTTGAGGTACTTCAGGATATACAACCGTTTTGGCGGCATGGTATTTGAAAGCACCAACATTGCCAATGGCTGGGACGGCACCATAGGCGGTGTGGCACAGCCTGCAGGGGTTTATGTGTACGAGGCCGAAGCGGTGACCAGCGACGGACAGATCATTCAAAAACAGGGCAACATAACGTTACTTAAGTAAACAAGAGAAGATATAAACAAAGAGGGCGGCTTCATAACGAAACCGCCCTCTTTGTTTTGCGACACGCCAATCAGAGATCACATAGAAACTGCATAGTGTCCACCCCATCGGCATAGTCGGAAAGTGCCGGGCACTGAGAACTACCGAACGGAAGGAAGCCATGCCCTACTAATGCCTGAATATCTTGGCTGGCCCGTAGTTCTGCGGCCAACAATTCGCGGTCTTCGTAGAAGCGATAGTGCAACACACTTACGGCAGAAAAAGGCAAGGTGTTCTCGACCATGAGCAAAGACGGATTGCTCATGTATGGCACCCGGTTCAGAAGGTAGATTGCGAGGTGATAGTCGTAATTATTTTTGTACTTGTTGAAATCAGCATAGGTATCGTAATGACTCAACACTTTCAGCAAACGCTCGAAATTGTATCCGGCGGGCACACAAGCCTGGGTCACGTTGCGGCAACCGAGGCCGTAGTAGCTGTATATATCGCGACCAAGGTCGAGCAGCTCTGCATCAGTCTCTGAACCATCGAGCACAGCAACGGAGGTGCGGTTGCGACGGATAATGTGCGGGAAACGACTGAAGTACTGCTCAAAGTAGCGTGCGGTATTGTTGCTGCCTGTAGCAATGTAGGCATCGCACCCGTTCAGCCTTTCGGAAATAACTATGCGACCGGCAACACGCGGATCATGAGCCACCATCCAATTTACAATATGCTTCATGAGCACCTCGTCTTTTGAGGAAAGCTTCAGAACGAGTGAATGCCCTGCAATGAATCCGCACAAGAGGTCATGAAAACCCACCATGGGTATATTACCCGCCGTAACGATCCCTACCGTTCGTGCAGCACCCGGGATTTTGTATGTGGCTACCCAGTCCGTCAATAGCTTTTCGTCGAGAAACTCGCGGATGATGTTTGCCGCAGCCAGCTCTACATGGTCGGTTGAGAACCATGGGTTGGCATAAACCGCATCTGCTTTTGCCGTCTGCCACTCCTCACCATTGGTGAGCATGTATTTTCCCAGGCCAACCATAAGGTCGATACGCTCCTGAAGCGTCATATCAATGATCATAATAATGCTATACTTTAAGCGGTAAATATCGTTAGGCTATTCAACTGTATGTTGTAACTTTGGTGCGAAATTATCTAAATAAACAAGACCAAATTATGGCGATCAAAATAACCGATGAATGTATCAACTGCGGCGCGTGCGAACCGGAATGTCCTAACAATGCCATTTATGAGGGTGGCGTTGAGTGGGCTATTGCAGACGGCACCTCTGTAAACGGTGCGTTTACCCTGATGGACGGAACAGTGATCGATGCTGCTTCGCGCCAAAAACCGATATCAGTGGATACGTACTATATCACAGCAAATAAATGTACTGAGTGCCAGGGATTCCACGACGAGCCGCAGTGTGCAGCTGTCTGTCCGGTAGACTGTTGCATTCCTGACGAAATGTATAAAGAGACTGTAGATGAACTGATGGCGAAGAAAGAGAAATTGCATCTCTAAGCCAAACCTACGCATCAAAACAACAAAGGGCCTGCATCTGAGCGATTCAGGCCCTTTTTATATCATGTTTGTCATTAATCGAGTTTAGGCATACCTATCTTCTTCCAGGTATTATCCTTTTTCATACCAATCTCATCCATTCGTGTAGCGATCTCGGTGAGGAATTCGGGACCAAAGCCGGCACTATAAATAGACTTCTTTCCTTTAGCATACTTGATGACAAAATTAAGGCCCGGAAGATCTGGTATGCGATTCTCGTACATTTCACTGCATGTGTCTATCCTGTACTTGCGGCACATATCGATGATCTCTTTGGCTTGCGCTTTTCCGATATTCTTGGTAAAAATGCCGGTATCAGGTGTGAAGCGCATACCGGTAAATGTGGCAATACCTTTCTTATTGATCTCGATCTTATAGTCGGGGCACTGACCGAAACACAGTGTGCGATGGATGCCGACCGAGACGATCTCTTTAGAGACAACTTTCTTCTTTTTCTTCTTATCGCTGCCTATAAATTTTGACTGAGCCATTGCGGGAATGATGCCGGCCAGGAACAAAATAAGCAAAGAGAATTTCTTCATTTTCTTAAATTTACCGGTTCAAAGATAGCATAATAGAAGCACCGCACCTACATTAGCATATCACAAAAGACGATGCACCACCTGCGAACCGGCAACACCATGAACACACACCCCGAAAAAGACCATGAAGAACTGTATCACCAATTAGCACTCAGCTACGTAAACGGCATTGGCGGCAAGATGGGCCGTATGCTGATAGAAAAATTCGGCAGCGCCACCAATGTTTTTAAAGTGCCGCTGAAAGAACTGAAGAACACCGATGGAATAGGCGAAATAAAAGCAAAAGCATTTAAAGAAAGTGAGGTATTTGCCTATGCTGAACGGGAAATGGAGTTTCTGGTGAAGCATGACATAACGGTATTTTGTCTAGCGGGCACCTACCCCCAAAGACTTACCGGCTGCTCTGATGCTCCGCTGCTGATGTTCTACAAGGGCACATCTGACCTGGAAGCGAAAAAGATCGTAGCAGTAGTGGGAACGAGGAAAAATACTGACTACGGCCACAAGCTATGTGAAGATCTGATAGAGGGGCTGCAGTCGCTGGAAGGTTTGCTTGTGGTGAGCGGGCTGGCATTGGGCATAGACAGCATTGCCCATAAAAAGTGCGTGCAACTGGGCATACCAACCGTTGGTGTGCTGGGTCATGGACTGGACACGATATATCCCTATTCGAATAAGGCACTTGCAGCACAAATGATAGAAAACGGAGGGCTGCTCTCAGAGTTTCCGTCAGGAACGATACCAGACAGGACTAACTTCCCGATGCGCAACAGGATAGTGGCAGGCATGAGTGATGTGACGGTAGTAGTGGAAAGTAATGCCACCGGAGGCGCCCTGATAACTGCAACACTTGCAGCGGGCTACCACAGAGAGGTAGCAGCATTTCCCGGCAGAGTGAACGACACCCGGAGTGCCGGCTGCAACGAACTGATACGCACCAACATGGCAGCCATGATAACAAAAGCCGATGACCTGGTGGAACTGATGAACTGGGACAAGGACCGAAAGCCGAGAGCCGTGCAGAAACAACTGTTCCTAAACCTTACTGCCGACGAACAGAAAATAATGGATCTGCTGCAGACAAGAGACAACGTGCATGCGGACGAATTGTTCCATCATTCCGGCCTTGCAAGTACCATGCTCGCCGCAACCCTGCTGCAACTAGAAATGCAGGGACTTATAAAAGCACTGCCGGGGAAATTTTACCGAACCAACTAAGAATCTGTGCGTGCCGCCCTTGGTGGCGCTGCAAAAAACATCAGAGACGTAAAAATGGAGTAGAACAAAACGCCCTGCTGACGCGCCAACAACGACTCGGTAAAGAACGTGACGCTGATGGTGATGAGCAAGTAGAGGTAGATAACGTTTCGGGAAAGGACTGCGCGACGGAACTGCACGAACAACACAATAACCATTGCCACGATACCGGCAAGACCAAACGACAACCAATCGTAGATATACTGATTGTGCGGATCGAAGTAGCCTACCCAATACCCTCGGTAAACAGAGTGAAAGAAATAGCGGTAATGGAGCTTATCGAGCATGCTGCCGGGACCAGTGCCCGTGAGCCAGTAGTGTTGCAGCATGGTCTTATCGGTATGAAACAACAGCTTGCGCATGTTCACTGAGTTCTGGATAAGGTCGTCTGCATCCTTTTTGCTGAAGAGACCGGAGAGTTCCAGCACACGCTGGCGGAAGAACGGAATAAATGCATAGGCTCCTGCCACAACGCCTACCAATGAAAGGAATACCCATTTGAGGCGGGCGATCATGCGCAGGTCGCTAGTGAGAAAATGCACAGCGGCAATCACCAACGCGATAATAGGAGACTTGGCAAACAATGCCAGCATGAACACCAGCAGTGTGTAGACCATTGCATACTTCGCAAAAACATCGCGACTGGAGCGAGTGATGAAACGGAAAATGGTGATGTACAATGCAAAGCACAGATACATAGCCATGTAGGTGGGATGGATGCCGGTAAAGTTCTCGAAGATGTTGCGGTAGGCAACGTGCGACAACTCACGCCCCGGACCACCTATCATGAAATGGTTGTACAGATAATCGACATTTGCCAAAAAGCAGGTGATGATGCAACCATATACAAAGAAACGAAGTTCATTGACGATGACGAGGCGAAACTGCTGCCCCATGATGGCAAAAACAAAGGGCAACAATGGGTATGCCGACTTCTGCTCGCAAAGCATGTGTGCATAGGCACTGTTTCGCTCAGGCGTGAAGAAAAGGGCAATAACATAGAGGAGATAACTGCCGCCGAGAACAGCCGCCCACTTGAGATCGGCAGCGGAGGGCCGGAGACCCGAACGCAACGAACGGAACACGAAGTATACACATGTGCCGATTGCAGCCAGCACCTGCAACTGAGGTGGCATGAAGAGGCACATAGCCAGAATTCTGGCTGCTACCACATCGGCTTTGTATAACGGAACGACGTTTTGCTCCACTGCTGGACCTGAGCTATTGAAGGCGAAAATTAACAGAAAAATCCGACTATGTGTTTATTATCGGAACGCGATCAGAAATCTGTGCCGAGTGCAAAGTAAATGATCGGCTTTTTATCGCCCTCGGCATTCCAGGCAACATCGGTTCTGATGAAGTATCCAAACAGCGAGGTGCGGATACCTCCACCGAAACCGGCCGTGAGTGCAGACCCGTAGGGAACTGTCAGCGTAAGAACGACATTGTTCAATGACCTCGGATCGCCATACTGAGGGTATGTGAACGTATTGGACAAGTTGTCTTTGGTGGGCAGGAAACCTTTCCAGGTTGTACCCACATCGGTAAATGCTACCAATTGAAGGTTCTTCAGCGCAGCGGATTGAACCGGGCGCTTCACAAATGTTGCCGCCACAGGTACCCTGATCTCGGTGGAAACTACCGCGAAGTTATTACCAGCCCTGGCTTTCTGCTTGTAGCCACGCAGCGATGTTGCAAGCATCTGGAAGCCATAATTCTCACTAAATTCGGTGGATGCTGTGCTGGTCTGCGGGAACATCCAATTGTCGACCCCGCCTAGCAGGTATTGAACCATTTTGTTGCCATCGGAATGTGCGTAGGCGATCCTGTTGGCAAGAATAATGTTCTTGTATAACGGCTGATAGTTGCGGAAATCTACACCAATATTGTAACAGCTTTTGTTGCCTTTGTTCAGACCGTACATGTATTCGGTATACACTTTATAACGAGTACCACGAAGGATATTCATCATCGGGCTAATGGTGTTGTCAAAAACATACTCGAACCGGCTCACCTCTGTATAGGTCCTGTTCCTTGGAAAATCTATTGCGTGACTCAGGGTATCAGTAACCTTTTGTATGAACCCATCTTCACGCACCCCGGTATGGAACCTCAAGCTACGCATGCGATCGAGCGGGTAACAAAAATCGGCCTGCACCATATTGGATACGCTTTGGAACAACTGCTGGTATGGTCCGTATGCGATACCGGATGCGCTATCGATGTAGGCAACACCTTTGTAGTCGCGGTTCTGTCTGCGCAGCGCCATAAGGCCCCAATCCAATCGGCGTTTATAGTTCTGATATTGCAGGAAATAGGCAGAATAGTTCAGATCTAAGGGCAACTGGAATCCAATATTCACTCGTTGATCCTCCAGCAATTCATTGAGGCTGATGGTTGGCATCAGGCCGATAGCCGGATTGACGAACTCGCCGCCGTTCGCATCTATGGACTGATACTGATTGAAGAGAATGCTATTGTCCAGTTTTACAGAAATGAAATCGGGGATGAAACTCTTTTTGTAGGCAGTTGGTTTCATCTTCAGATAAGCACTGTCGCTTATCTCTGACAGTACAGAACTGTCAGCATCAGCAGACGCCACCTCATCTGCGCCCTTCGTCACGGCATCATCGGTTTTATTTGCCACGGGCCGCGACTTCTTTACCGGCTGTTCTTCATTATCGTCAAATTCGCTCTGGAAAATGTTGCCGCTCTTAATTTGCGGCTTGGGCTTTTGCTCATCGGCATAACGCCCCGGATATAGTTCCGACTTCGGTTCGGGCATCGGTGTTACCGGATCTTTTGCGCTACGCTTGGCACCGGGAGTGGCCGTTGGAGCTTCCGGCCATTCCTTCGAAAGAATGGTAGGTACCGGGTGCTCCACTACCCCACTGTCGCCGGGCATATGCAGATCGTGAATGTAAAGGACGTACTTGTCGCGAATCTGGATCACATCAGACACATCGCCTGAAGACGCATTGTATTGATGACTCAGAATATTGGTGTTATAGTTGGTAACAGGCAAGGCATAAGCAGAGTCCTCGTTCTTTTTATTGCGTGCGAAATAAACTACGTACCTGTTGGTGATGCCACTGCTGTCGTACAGGTACGCAAAGTGTTCGGGGCCGTATTGTATGGGCTGTGTTATGTGTCCCTTGCCCACATCAGAGCACTGTAACAACTCGGGGCGCATACTTACGGTGTTGTAGAAGAACACATTGAATGGTCCTGCAGGCAATTCGTTTACCGCAACCGGCACATTGAGGTTTGGCTTAGGTCGGTTGGAAAGGAACAGGATCCCCGTTCTGCCACCGTCGGTAACAAACTTTGGCGACACATCGTCCCAAGTGTCATCGGTGATGTTGGTCATCTTCGATCCCTTGATGGTGAAAAGGTACAGATCGGACTGACTCTTCTTGATAGCAGAGAATACTAATTTATCGTCATCCTGCAGGAAAGCCATTGACAATACCCTATCGAAACGGTTAGCCGGAATAACGTAATTCTCTACCCTACCCCGTGCGTTGTTGTAAATACGTAAGCGCGTCTGTTTGCCCTTGCGGTAAAGCATAGCCAACTTACTGCCTGTAGGCGACCATGCCAGCATAGGATAGTTGGGATCGATCTGCTCTGTGAGATCTTTCTTACCACCCTCCAACAACGGATTGACGTTGGGGTTCCCGGTGCGCTGAGTATACACCGTGAAGCGACCTTCTTTCCATACCACGTAAGAGACATCGGTGCCCGATGGTGAAATGGTAATGTTACGGACGATGCTATTATCCTTTGGCACCTTCAATGTGGTGACACCGCCTGTGCTGTCGGGCTTGCGTTGGTTCTTCGCGTCGAGCGTATAAATGTGTTTGTAGAAGTTGATGCAGGAATCATACGCCTTTGTCACCTTCATGCCGAGGTTATCAGGGTCGAGCATGGCCTTGTTGAGACTGGTCTTCTGCTGCATACTGTACAACAGTCCTTTTACCTTGCTGTCGCCATACTGATTGGACACGAACTTCCAGAAAGCCTTGCCTGCCAATTCGGGGTATTCGTTTGACAACTCAAAGAACCCTGTATTGGGACGCGCCTGCAACAATGCCATCCATTGACTGTTGCTTTCCTGATCCCAACCATCTACCAGATAAGAGATATAACCCTCAGTGACCCAAGGAGGCAGATTAAGCAGGAGTGCATTCTTCACACGCTTCTTGAGGTCGTCGCCGAAGATCATGTGTTGCATCACCACCAGGGCCATACCCGACTTGATCTGCCTGCGCAGGTCGGTGTGAGCACCGGTGAAATATACCACCAACTTATCGTCGACAACCTTGAGCGAGCCTGCGCGGGAGTTACCGATAGTTGGCACCTCGTCTTTAAGTCCGATGTTAGATTGTCTGTACTCGTCATACGAGTTGTACAACATGATGTTGAAACGAGGAGGGAATGCGCCACCTAACTTTTTCTCAATCACGGCCACATCCATCTCGGCTTCTTCGGCAACATAGCGACCCAACTGGCGACCTGCCTTGTCGTAGTGATATACCCTGAAATGTTTGGTATCAAAGTACTTCCAGTCGAATTTCTTCTTTTCCTGTTTGCGGTTCTGTCCGAATACTTCCAGGTTGGATTGCGCATGCACTATCTGCGGCATAGTGATGCTACCCCAAAGGGCAGCAAGCATGATAAGGTTCATCTTTCCCAGCCGCGATATGCTATTTATCATCTCTACGTACTTTTCTCAAGCGCCCGTGCCTTCCTGAAGCTCTGTCTCAGAGGCTACCGGCAGTGAAGCGGATGTGTTACATTTGCCATACAAATTAAAGAAATAATACCACTCAGATATGTTAAATGTCCACTTTTTCACGTTCAATGCGTTTCAGGAAAACACCTACATCATCAGCAACCATAAAAAGGAGTGCTGGATAGTGGATCCGGGCATGTATGAACAACGTGAAACAGACGGTTTTATTTCATTTATAGAAAAACAAGGCTTTACCCCACAGGCGATCATCAATACCCATGCGCACCTGGATCACATATTCGGGGTGCAGGCCATGGTAGATAAGTACAATATCCCGTTCAGCATACACCGGCAGGAACAACCGGTACTGGACCGCGGCCGCGAAACGGCTGCTATGTTCGGGTTCTCTTTCAACAACTTGCCGGTAGTTACGAGCTACATAGACCACGCAACGCCGCTGCAGCTGGGCGAAGATACCGTACAGGTATTCCTGACACCCGGCCACTCGCCGGGCAGTGTGTCATTCTACTACGAACCCGGCAACTGGGTGATCGCAGGTGACGTTCTGTTTCAGGGAAGTATCGGCAGAACCGACCTGCCGGGTGGCGACTTTGATACGCTGATCCGTTCTATCAGAACCCACCTGTTCACGCTACCGGACAATACAACGGTTCTATCGGGCCACGGAGACAGCACCACGATAGGCGATGAAAAAAGTGATAACCCGTTCCTCAGATGAGGAAAACCGAATTAAAGTAAGGGAACCTTACGCACACTATCCACTTTACCGTTGTGGATGTACTGATACGTCCTTACGGGTGGGCGATTGAAGTCTGAAGGGATCATGTTGCCGATGACATTGTAATCGGGCAATGCGGACACCTTTTTGTTGAGCCAATATGCCGAAGCAAGGTATTTAGGCTCGGGGTAATAAATAAACAGACAAGTGCCGTCCTTAATTGTTTCTATGATGGGTGCGGCCAGCTCGGCCGGAACTGCAGGACAGCCCCAGCTACGCCCCAGGCGCTGATTCTCGTTAATGTATTTATCGCTTACGTAGGGTGCGCCGTGCACCACAATATCACGCTTGTAGGCAGCATCGTTGAAACCCTGATCCATTCCCTCCATACGCAACGAAAGTCCGTTGTCGCCGGTGTAGGTCTGGGCTGTAACATAAAAACCAAGACTACTTTTGTGCGAATTCACCTTATTGGAGAAGTCGACCGCACAACCCTCGCCGGTTGACTGTCCGTGCGCTACATAAGTATTGTACAATACACGCTTGGTAGCAAGGTCTATGACCCAAAGCCTATCGAGGACAGAAGGCTGATTGAAGTCGCAAATTGTAAGTATCTCTTTGGAGGTATTGATTTTGCCGGCATTGCGCAGGTTGATATAGCCCCGCATTGCCTTTTCAAAAACAGTGTAAGATAATCGGGTGAAATTCTGAAAATCGAGCTGCTTGTATAGGGTACTGATGTAATTCTCGACCCTTACAGCCTCATTGTGCGAAATGGTCTCATTAGCCATCGCAATTTTGTATGACAACGTGAGTAGTGCATACACAAATAAAGAAACAAGGAACTTACTTAGGGGCCTCACCATCGCGATCACGTGTTCAGATTTAAGTTACCGCAAATGTACCGAAATTACCCTACTCCCACATTAACTAAAAGCAATCTTAACTATACATTATGATAAATAGAAACCGCCGCTCGTCTCACAACGGCGGCGGCATAATGTATCTTTCTTTGTCGTTCGCTTACAACTTAGCGCTTTGAATACGCAGTACTTTTCGGTTCTTCTTCTGCACACGCATTTTCTCCGGAACCAGTTTTAGTATCTCGTCCATAAGGCTCTGTAATACACTGTCTTTCACAAAGTGGATGCTGGTCACCAGACTGATCTCACGAACCGGCTCAGGTGATTCGAAGTAACGGATGCGCTCCATCTGGTCTTCACCGAATTCAAGCGTGGCCAACTCCGGCAGCACAGCCATTCCTCCGTTCTTCTCTACCATGCGACGCAGAGTTTCCACATTGCTGGAGTCATAACGATATGGCCGTTCTGCCTGTAATTTCTGTATCTGATCGCTGCACAGGTTAATGATCTGATTCCGCATACAGTGACCTTCGTTCAGCAGCCAGATACGCTCCAAAGCAATATCGTCGGGTATTATCATTCGCTTTTTCAGGGCAGCTTCACCATCGCTGAAATAGCCTACAAACGGCTCGTAAAACAGCGGATACTCTTTTATTCCCTGCTGTTCAAGCGGCGTACTCAGCAGCGCTGCGTCAATCTCGTTGTTGCGAAGTGCGGTGATGATCTGGTGTGTCTCCAACTCCGTCACCTGCAACTTCATGGACGGGAATGCTTTCGCGTAATTGTCGAGTAAAGAAGGCAGGATGTTGGGTGCAACCGTGGGTATGGCTGCAAACCGGAATGTACCCGAGAGTGTCTTCTGCTGGCGCTGAATGAGCTCGTGTATCCGCTCACATTCAGCCAATGCTATCTGTGCCTGATCGACAATGACATTGCCCATGTCGGTAACGGCAATAGGATGTTTATTGCGGTCGAATATCTTGACACCCAGCTCGTCTTCGAGTTTCTGTATCTGCATGCTGAGTGTGGGTTGCGTCACAAAGCACTTTTCAGCAGCAGCAACAAAACTCTTGTAAGTGGCTACCGCAACGACGTATTCAAGTTGTGTAATGGTCATAATTAATGGCGATTGAATACAAACATACAAATAATAAATGATATAGTCAAAATCTATAGAAAGAAAGTTTCCCGTCTATAAGTTTCCGGGACACTTTATTGCACCAAACTTCCCCATTTCAAACACCGGCTTCAGCGCTTCAGTCCACATACGACGCTTCAGATCGGGCTGTGGCGCAAAAGATTCAACGGTGGGTAATGGTACCCACAACGTGTCGTTGAACCTGTTGGGCAACAAAAATTGCAGCATCACCCCTACGCCCAACTGCGCCGGCACCAAACCGAAAAGCAGGATCACATACGGATCGAGCGCGGTGCGCAACTGATTCCATGAAACCAGCTGCCCCTCGGCCAAGTATATAATATTATAGTCGGTGGGTTGCAGTTTGCAGGCATCCAGCATTCGCACCAGTTGTGTTTCCAGTTCGGGTTTGCGGTCGGCTTCGCCCAGCAACACCAGAACAGGCCTTTTCTCCAGTCCGTTGGTAACAGTACTCGAATCCTGCCAGAATACATCGTTGGCCGCAGAGACAATATCAGTATTGATGATCGACATAAAGTAGTAAAAGGGTAAAGTTCTGCCTATTGCCCGAGAAAGGCGTCAATATATCCTGTTAAAAAACAGAAATATAAAAATATTGCAAAAGAACATACGAAATCCGTGAGTTTCGGGTTAATAAGAAGCCCCTTGAGGGTTGAGCCGATTCCGCGAAAAAAGTCGTTTCTTTGCGCAAATTTACGCAAGTAAGCACATTGTCAAATTAAATAAAATTAACAATCATGAGTGTTTCCACAATTGACATCGCCGTAAAAAAAACAACCGAGAGCCGCATTGCTCAAATGGATCCTGCCAACATACAGTTTGGCAAGGTCTATTCTGACCACATGCTTGTGGCTTACTACGAAGACGGTGAGTGGAAACAACCTGAGATCGTGCCTTATGCGAACCTGTCGCTAAGCCCGGCCACCACATTCATCCACTACGGCCAGGCTATCTTTGAAGGTATCAAGGCATATAAAGACGGCAACGGCAACCCGCTGGTGTTTCGTCCGCGCGACAACTGGAAGCGTATGAACCGTTCGGCCGAGCGTATGGCATTGCCTGCGGTACCTGAGGAGTTGTTCGTAGAAGGTATCCGCAAGCTGGTGGATATTGACCGCGCTTGGATTCCTACTTCAGAAGACACTTCGCTGTATATCAGGCCGTTCATGTTTGCCATTGACGAGTTCATAGGTGTGCGCCCTGCCGAGAAATTCATGTTTATGATCATCACCAGCCCTGCAGGCCCATACTACAGCAAGCCGGTATCTATCTATGTGCAGGATGAGTATGTACGCGCTTTCCCGGGTGGCATAGGCTTTACAAAAGCAGCCGGTAACTACGGTATGAGCATGTACCCGACCATGAAGATCAAGGAAATGGGCTACGACCAGATCCTGTGGACGGATGGTTTTGAGCACAAATATGTACAGGAGATAGGAACCATGAACGTTTTCTTTGTTCTGGGCGACAAGGTGGTGACACCCGACCTGAAAGAAGGAACGATACTGGCCGGTGTGACCCGCGACAGCGTGATAACACTGCTGCGCGAGAAAGGCATTACTGTTGAAGAGCGCCCTATAGCTATAGACGAACTGGCTGAAGCCTACCGCAACGGCCAATTAAAAGAAGCATTTGGTACAGGTACTGCGGCTTCTATAGCACCTATAAGGGCACTTACCTACCACGACGAGACCATGGAACTGCCGGCGATGGAAACATGGGACGTGGCCAACTGGTTGAAAAAAGAACTCGCAGATATCCGCTATGGTCGCAAAACCGACACACACGGATGGGTGCTTTATGTATAATAAAAACGAATTTTGACATAAAAGTAGAAGGACCGCAATGCGGTCCTTCTACTTTTATATATGGCCTGAGAGTTATATTCCATCACCATCCAACAGGTTGCCGAGACCACCGAGGATACTACCCTCTTCTTTGCGGCGCGAGCCACCATATGCCAGAATACGACCCGCAAGACGGCTGATAGGCAATGTCTGTATCCACACAGTGCCGGGGCCACGCAGGGTTGCGAAGAACACACCCTCGCCACCGAACAGTGTATTCTTGATACCACCCACAAACTGTATGTCGTAAGTTACATTACTGGTAAATGCCACTATGCAACCTGTATCTATCTTCAGCAATTCGCCGGGCTGCAGGTGGCGCTCCACCACATGGCCGCCGGCATGCACAAACGCCATGCCGTCACCTTCCAGCTTTTCCATAATGAAACCCTCGCCGCCAAACAGGCCGGTACCCAGTTTCTTCTGGAATTCTATACCCACTGCCACTCCCTTGGCGGCACACAGGAAGGCGTCTTTCTGACAAATGACCCTGCCACCGAGGCGCATGAGGTCCAGCGGAATGATCTTGCCCGGATAGGGCGAAGCGAATGATACTTTCTTTTTGCCGGTACCCTCGTTGGTGTAGGCGGTCATGAAGAGGCTCTCGCCCACCAGCAGGCGCTTGCCTGCCGAGAACAACTTGCCCATAAGGCCTTGCTGCTGGCGGCTGCCATCGCCGAATATTGTTTCCATACTTATTCCTTCCTCCATCATCATGAAGCTTCCGGCTTCAGCAATGGCGGTTTCCAGGGGGTCCAGTTCTACCTCCACGTATTGCATTTCTTCGCCGTGGATCTGGTAGTCAATTTCATGATTCAGCATAGTTATGTGTTTTTATGTTTGATGATGTAAAAGTAAGATGCCGCCACTTGCTGCAAAAATCACCTTCGGTAAATTACGGCTTTTTGTCGGTTACAGCCTTTTGCCGCTCGGTATTTGCGACCCAGCAACCGCTGAAATCGGGAAATATGCGCTTATAGAAGTATGGGTATTTATTATGGATGCCCCTCCCTAATGAGGCACCTTTGGCGTAACTTTGCCATTCATTATTCAAATCAGTAAAACCAAACCAAAATGGCACATACACTTCCCGCGCTCCCTTATGGCTACGATGCCCTGGAGCCACACATCGACACAATGACCATGCAGATACACCATGGCAAACACCATCAGGCATATGTTGACAACCTGAATAAGGCACTTGCCGGCACTGATGGTGAGAACAAATCGCTGGAAGAACTGATGGCAAACATCTCTTCTTACCCGGTAGCTGTGCGCAACAATGGCGGCGGCCATTACAACCACTCATTGTTCTGGTCGGTACTGGGCACCGGTAACAGCACACCATCGGGCAAACTGGCTGACGCCATCAATGCAACCTTCGGATCATTCGACGCGCTGAAAGAAAAAATGAACACTGCAGGCGCTACACGTTTTGGTAGCGGCTGGGCATGGCTTTCTGTAAGTGGTGGTAATCTGGTGGTTAGCTCTACACCAAACCAGGACAACCCACTGATGGACGTTGCTGAAGTGAAAGGAACTCCGATACTGGGTATAGACGTATGGGAACACGCCTACTACCTGAAATATCAGAACAAGCGCCCGGACTACCTGAGCGCTATCTGGAACGTGATCAACTGGCGCGAAGTAGAAAAACGCTACGAAGCAGCACTGTAATAAGTATCTGATAATAATACAAAAGAGCGGAGGCGATATGATCGCCTCCGCTCTTTCTATATACAGCCTGTCGGCCGGATAAACATTTTATTCAGGAACTACCAGCCTGAAACCGTTGCCGTGAATGTTCACGATCTCTACTGTACTATCCTCTTTAAGGTATTTGCGCAGCTTGGCAATGTAAACGTCCATACTACGGCCGTTGAAGTAGGTATCGCTACCCCAGATGCGCTTCAACGCTGTTTCGCGTGGCAGCAGGTCGTTCTTATATTCGCACAGCATCAGCAGCAGCTCATTCTCTTTAGGAGAAAGCGTATGCGATGAGTCGCCAAGCTTCAGTGTGCGCAGCTTGCTGTTGAAATGGTAATTACCTATCTGAAACTCGATCTGAGCATGGTTCTTGTCGTGGAGGTCCTGGTTGCGTTTCAGGATCGCCTTGATCTTGTGCAGCAACACCTCGCTGTCGAACGGCTTGGTTATATAGTCATCGGCACCCAGTTTGTAACCGGTGAGCACATCGTCCTTCATGCTTTTTGCTGAAAGGAAGAACAAAGGCACGTCAGGATCAACATTCCTGATCTCTTCGGCCAATGTAAAACCGTCCATATTAGGCATCATCACATCAAGCAGACAAACGTCGAAACGCTCCCTGCGGAATGCTGCAAGCCCCAGAATACCATCGCGAGCGAGTTCGACCACGAAGTCATTCAACTCGAGGTAGCTTTTCAGAACCTGGCCGAAGTTGGTGTCGTCTTCAACCAACAGTATTTTATTTTTTTCTTTTTCCATAATGCTAATTGTTTATCAAATATAGTACCAGATAAGTTAAAGTAAAGTACAATATTTTGTTAAGGTGTACTATGTTGTTTTTAACGTATTTAGTATACCATTTCATCTAATCGCACTATGAATGTGCACCTTAAACCAATGTTTACGATCGTGGTGCTCAGGTCGTTTTGTCATGTCGCATTTGCAGGAAAAGTGATTGAGTTTACCGTGGTTTTGTAGTTAGTTTTGCACCGTGCTTTTCACGCAACACAGCAGGTACGGCACAAAACAATATGCTCAGAAAAATCACAACTGCAGGGCTGCTTTTTATTGGCTGCACCTTCTCAGTACACGCACAGAATGACTCTGCCATAAAAGAAAAGCCCATAAACGAACTGAAGTATGAGCTAACAAAAGACGGATCGAAGTATGTGAAACTGACGTTTCTCAATCAGTTGTGGGTTCGGTACAATCAAAGCAATCCGGGCACTACAGTAAATGGTGCTCCCACCGACAACACACTGGACATTGGCCTGCGCCGCACACGCATGCAGCTCTATGGTCAACTCACGGACCATGTAGGATTCTACATGCAGTTCGGTATGAACAATTTCAACTTTCTGGCACAAAACGCGGGCAACAGAAAGATACAGGCATTCTTTCACGATGCCCTTTGCGAATACAAAGTGTGGAAGCACAACAACTATCTTACACTTGGCGGAGGACTTACTATTGTGAACGGACTCAGCCGGTTCACGCAGCCCTCGATAGGCTCTATTGTAACTACAGATGTTCCGGTATTCCTTCAGGCAACCGTTGACCAGACAGATGAGTTTGCACGGAAGCTGAGTGTGTATGCACGGGGACAGGTAGGCAAAATAGACTACCGCATGGCACTCTCTGACCCGTTCCCGATACAGACCAACGGCAACGCGGTACCCGCTTTTGGCAAGGATGCCACCTTCACACCATACGGGCATAATCAGCAGGTACAGGGTATGGTCATCTGGAATATTATGGACAAAGAACCACACACCACCCCATATATGGCAGGCACCTACCTGGGCGACAAAAAGATACTCAACATAGAAGCAGGAACGATATGGCAGAAGAACGCCACCTGGAATCTTTCCGGCGCGGATACAGTTTTCAACAACATGCTACTGTGGGGTGTTGGTGTGTTTGCTGACATGCCACTGCAAAACAATAAGTATGCGCTGAACGCCTATGCCGGCTACTTCAGCACCGATTACGGGCACAACTACATTCGCAATAACGGCATTATGAACCCGGCAAATGGCAACGCAACCCCAAGTGTATTCAACGGTGCCGGTAACGCCTACCCCATGTTTGGGACGGGCAGCAGCATGTATACACAACTGGGCCTGCGCTTGCCTAAAGACCTGCTGGGCGATAACGGAACACTGCTCCCCTACGTATCGTGGAGGCAGGGATCTTTAGAAAAACTGAAAGACCCTGTAAATGTATATGACGCGGGTATCAACTGGCTCATCAACAAACACATGGCCAAGATATCTCTGAACTACCAATTGCGCCCCGTTTTCACAACGCAGACAAATGGCGACATCACACATACTTCCAATGCAAGCAGCGTGTGGGTACAGTACCAGATATTTATCTGACGGATTTACATACAAAGAGCGCGAACCATGGTTCGCGCTCTCTCATTATCAATGTTAGTAACTGTACTGTCAATTATACACTAAACTTGATACCCTGTGCCAACGGCAGCTGATCGCTGTAGTTGATGGTATTTGTCTGGCGGCGCATATATGCTTTCCATGAGTCGGAACCGCTCTCACGACCGCCCCCTGTTTCTTTCTCGCCACCAAACGCACCGCCTATCTCAGCACCGCTGGTACCAATGTTCACGTTGGCAATGCCACAGTCGCTGCCCTTGTGAGACAGGAACCACTCAGCCTCACGCATGTTCAGCGTCATGATAGAAGAAGAAAGACCCTGCGGAACATTGTTCTGCATGGCAATAGCCTCTTCAAGGGTAGTGTACTTCATTATGTAGAGGATAGGCGCAAACGTCTCGTGCTGAACGATTGGCCATTCGTTCTTAACTTCGAATATGCATGGTTTCACGTAGCAGCCGCTTTCATAACCTTCACCTTCAAGCACACCGCCGGCCACAACAGCCTTACCACCTGCTTTCTTCACTTCAGCAATCGCCTTCAGGTAAGCTGCAACAGCATCTTTGTCGATAAGTGGGCCAACGTGACTTTTCTCGTCCAACGGATCACCTATTACCAGTTGCTTGTACGCAGCAACCAATTTTTTCTTGAACGCGTCATACACATTTTCGTGAATGATGAGCCTTCGCGTAGTAGTGCAACGCTGACCGGCTGTACCAACAGCACCGAATATAGCTGCGCGCAGTGCGATGTTGAGATCTGCATGCTCTGAAACGATGATGGCATTGTTGCCACCCAGCTCCAGCAACGAACGACCCAGACGACCAGCCACGGCCGCACCTACCGCCTTACCCATGCGGGTAGAGCCGGTTGCTGACACAAGCGGCACTCGGGTATCGTGGCTCATCCACTCTCCTGTTTCGCGACCGCCTATCACCAGTCCGCACACGCCCTCAGGCACGTTATTGGCCTTAAACACCTCTGAAATAATATTCTGACAGGCAATACCCGACAATGGTGTCTTCTCCGATGGCTTCCATACACAAGTATTACCGCAGATGAACGCGATCATACTGTTCCAGCTCCAAACAGCCACCGGGAAGTTGAAGGCACTGATCACACCAACAACGCCCAGCGGATGCCACTGCTCGTACATGCGGTGCAGCGGACGCTCACTGTGCATGGTAAGACCATACAATTGACGCGACAGACCAACCGCGAAGTCGCATATATCTATCATCTCCTGCACTTCGCCCAGACCTTCCTGCAGACTCTTGCCCATTTCATAAGAAACCAGGCGACCCAGTGGCTCCTTTTGCTTGCGCAAAGCATCGCCCAACTGACGAACGATCTCGCCACGCTTTGGTGCCGGCCACATGCGCCACTCGGCAAATGCCGACTGTGCCTTTTCTATCACGGCATCATACTCCGCCCTGGTGACACCTGAAACAGACGCAATACGTTTGCCATCTACCGGCGAATAAGAAACAATCTTTTCACCCTCAGATTTTATCCATTTTGTGCCGGTTGAAGCACCATCGTTATTCTTTTCTATGCCGAGCTTGCTCAGCACTTTATCCATTTTCATATTGTCATCTGTTTTAAAGTCGCAAAATTACAGCTATTTGACTGCCCTACGAAATATGGTGTCGGGCTTCTGCCACCACCTAATTATTTTTAAAATTGCATTAACTACCTTTTGGCTAAAACACTATATTTGATGCCATAAAATATATACGCATGAAAAACAATATACTCTGCTTACTTTCTATAATGGTTCTGTTCTTTGCACCTGCGCACGCGGGCTTCATCATGAAGAAGCAGGCTACCGTTCAGACAACAGCCACTGCCGGCAATGCCGTTGCCGCGATAGAAACACTGAAGCAGTCGGCGGAAATGGAAAAGATCAACACTAACCTGGAACAACTGTCTTCACCGTCAAGGTTCTTTGTGGGTCTGATGGCTTCAGGAACGCTGGGACTCATTGCGCTGCTGTTTGGCGCACTCGGCTTTTTGCTTCCGGTGTTTTCTGTAGGTGCCATCATGTTTGGCTTCATTGGAATGAAGCGCTTCTGCCGTAGCCGCGGACTGGCTATCGCAGGCTTTATCCTTGGTCTGGCAGTCATTGTATTGTCTATTGCCGGTGGATACGCACCGCTCTAATCGACTGACACTATTCTTCTTAACTCAAAACCCTATCGTGCCTCACGGTAGGGTTTTATATATTACCACACCTTCGTTGCTGAATGCAGGCTGAAGGTGGGCTCCGGTAAGTGGCAATAATTTGTTTCTTCTTTTCTTCAAAAGAACATATTCAATGTTGCTGCCGGCAGGTACAGGCTCTGTGCCGCTCAGAAATCGATCGTCGGCCAGCAACCTTTCCACCATTTGCGCAAAGTAACCGTATTGTGGTGTGACACTATAATGTGATGCCACCACCGAATTGGACGTGTATTTGGCAATGCGCTGCGAGGCACCATCATCGGCCAGCACTACGGTTCCCGGCCGGGTATTGGCCTTCAGCCATCTGAACGCATCCATTTCATTGACCGAGGTATAGAAAATATCTGTCTTTATGTTGCGTGTGAAACGACGGGCATGATAAGAGACAACGAACACGTTACTCACCAAAAGCGCCACCACCAATATCGGCACCAGCACTCTGCGCATCATCAGGGGCATCCTCAAAGCTTCGGACCGTACCGATGCTGCTGCAATTGCAAGTGGCGCTGCAAGGTACACGCCTATCTGTGGGCTCCACCCAATTACCGGGAGGAAACGTCCTATCTGTATCACAAGGAAGGTAAGTCCGAACCACAGAAGCAGGAAAATACCGGTTCTACCTACTCCCTGCTTTCTTGCCTGAAAAAGACGGATCGCAGCAAGCATACCCACCACACCATATGCCATATAATGCCATAGTGGCCCGGGCAAACTGCCTGCATTGTGCCCCTGCAACGACCAGTACTTAAAGATCTCGTGATAGCGGAACAACCACAGATTGTACGCCAGCACGGGCAAGATAAATATTAGCGGCAATGCACGGTGCCATACTGTGCGTATAGAGAACTTCAATCCGTCTACGGCCAGTGTATATGCCGGAAAGATGATGAAGGGCGGAATAAGATCGTAAGGACGGATGAGCCCGATAAGCACGAACATCATACCGGAATAAACGTACTTCCCGGTCGACCTGCTACGCTCACCCTCCAGAAACAAAGCGTAGGCGACAAGCAACAAACCATGCGGCAATGCAAAGTGAGGATTGGTGACCAATTGTTGCAGTGGCACCATACCATAGCGCGCGTCTATGATACCGGCCTGCAGCGAATCTGCGCTCAGCAGGTGCAGCCTATCGAGGAAGGCGAACAGAAAACCGAAACCACCCGTAAAAAAGAACAATGCAAATGCAGTAAGCCGTCGCTTTTCGCTTGTAAGTGTTGCACCAGCGAGCCGTGCAAAACCAAACGCCAGAAACAGCATTCCGAGTAGTCTCCACACCTGATACACAGCATTCTCCGACATGCCAAAGAACCGCTGTAATGCGCCTACAAACCAGTATTCAATATTCAAAAAAGCTGGGGCGTTGGGTATGGCAGTCACCTTATTCATGAACAAGAACGCCCCGTCACGCGCCTGACTGATGAAGGAAAAGTACATGTTCTGATCGGGCGCGTAGGCTACCTGACCCGAGAACACATACCCGGCAGGGGCGTTTTGTTCGGCCAGCCAATACGGCAGACTGGTCTCAGCGAAAACAGCCACAGCAATTATCACCATGAACAGTAAAGTATTGCGGGGCGTTAGCTGCATAGGTCGTAAAATTACCCTATTTGACGGGTAAAAAAAACGGCAGCATTTCTGCTACCGTTTACACGTACATTTTGCGTCCGTGATCTGTCGTTTGATCAGCAACATCCGGAACCGGGATCGCAGCACGACGGCTTGCGACCAAATACAGTAATGCTGTATATGCCCACTCCGCTCTCCTTAAACTCTTTGATTTCTTCAGCACTCAAATAATTGCTGAGAATGTCGTTGGGTATTGTGATCACTTTCTCCTTCTGCACAGTTATTGATTCGAATCCTGCCTCTTTTATAAGGTCCAAGTATTCATCCTTCTGAATAGCCCCACTGATACAACCTGCATACATCTCGGCAACATTGCGCAGGCTTTCATGCAGTTCGCCCACCAGCACCACATCAGAGATACTGAAGTGCCCACCGGGCTTCAACACACGGGCTATCTCTTTAATAACGTTCTTCTTGTTGGGCACCAGGTTCAGCACACAGTTACTCACCACCACATCTGCCACACTGGCCACAACAGGCATCTTTTCAATGTCGCCCTGACGGAACTCAACGTTGTTATACCCCATCTTATCGGCATTGGCGCGTGCCTTCTGTATCATCGCCTCAGTGAAGTCTATACCTATCACCTTTCCTGTTGGTCCCGTTTGCGACCTTGCAATGAAACAGTCGTTACCGGCCCCACTGCCCAGATCTATCACCGTGTCACCCGGCCTTATCTGTGCAAACTCGGTTGGAAGTCCGCAGCCCAACCCAAGGTCAGCATCCGCATTATATCCTTCCATCTGTGTATAGTCGTCGCTCATTATATTGTACACCTCGGTGCTGCAACATCCCGAGCCACAACATGACGCGGCATTGGACTCTTTATCCTGCAAAGCAATTTCACTGTACTTCTGGCGCACCAGTTCTTTCAACTCCTGATCTGTTTTCATCTTGTTTGCATTTAATTGTTATAAATTTTATTTCCAGTAATTGTTAGCTTTCGCATCGGCGACAAACTCCTGCACTCGGGTTCTTATTTGCTCCCTGATCAACGCAATACGCTCGAGCTTTTCATCCTCAGTCCCACCCAGTGCCGACGGATCGTCAAAGAACCAAGCGAACCGCTTCACCTTTCCGGGGAATACCGGACAGCGGGCAGCGTTGGCCTCATCGCACACCGTTATAACCACGTCATACGTCTTGCCCTGCTCCAGTACACTTGCTACTGTTTTTGCGTAATGGGCGCTCATGTTTATGCCCACACTCTCCATAGACTTAACTACTAACGGATTCAATTTTCCACTGTCTATACCTGCACTCTCTGCGGATATTTCTCCCTTGCCATAAAAATTGGCGAACGCCTCAGCCATCTGGCTGCGTGCCGAGTTGTGGATGCATACAAATAATACCTTGTGCATATCGTTTCTGTTTTTTATTAATCGCAATATTGCGATATTTATGTTCAAAAAAAATCAACAGCAGGTTCCCTGCTCATTAACCGGCACAAAAAAACCTGCCAGAATATCTCGATACTTATTCCATATTTCGGGTTCAATACAATAACAAACGCTCGTTCCGTCAACATTTCCTCTCAACAGACCTGCATTCTTCAACTCTTTCAGGTGCTGAGAGATAGTTGGCTGCGCCAACCCGAGCTCCTCTACCAAACTACCGCACACACATCCTTGCGTCCGCAGAACCTTCTGCAGTATGGCAATACGAGCAGGGTGCGCTATGGCTTTTGCCATATTTGCCAACTCATTTTGTTTTGCCGTGAACAGATCTGTCTTTGTAGCTCCCATCCCTCTAATTCATCGCAATATTACGATGCTTATTCTTACCGACCAAAATTATTTTCACCACGAATTTAACAAAGTACTATCTCTGCCATTTTTACTTTGGTAAGTAATTTGCAGTGGTTCAATCAAACAAATCAAAATGATAGGTTATTATCTACTCTCAGGCATTCTCTTTCTGATTGGTATGGCTGTGAGTTCAACACTTAAACGCAAATTCCAGGAATATGGCGAGATGCCACTGTCTGAAGGACTGAGTGGCAAAGAGGTAGCAGAAAAGATGCTGCGCGACAACAACATTCATGACGTTCGTGTCATTTCGGCCGATGGCTTCCTCTCCGACCACTACAACCCCACCGACAAAACTGTGAACCTGAGTCCTGATGTGTATTCGGGTCGCAGCATATCGGCGGCAGCAGTAGCGGCGCATGAATGCGGCCATGCGGTGCAGCATGCAACAGCATACAGCATGCTGCAACTACGTAGCGCACTGGTACCCATAGTGCAGATCAGCACTACTATGGCACAATGGGTCATATTGGCCGGCCTGGGCGTTATGGGCTTCGGCGGTGGTAACCAGACTATCCTGCTCATAGGTATTGTGCTGTTTGCCGCATCTACCGTTTTCTCGCTTATCACATTACCGGTGGAGTATGACGCAAGTGCCCGTGCACTGCGCTGGATGGAGAACACCAACCTGACCACGCGCTTTGAGCACGACAAAGCTGCTGATGCGCTGCAGTGGGCGGCACGTACCTACCTTGTGGCTGCACTGGCTTCTGTGGCACAACTGGTCTACTTCGTCATGATATTCCTGAACAGGCGCGACGACTAACAAATGTTTCATTACAAAGAGAGGAAGGCTGCATCTTGTGATGCAGCCTTCCTCTTTATGTATATCTCACATGTGAATTACTTCACATCGGGCTGATGAAAAGGATACCTGTAATCGGTCGGAGATACATAGGTCTCCTTGATAGTACGTGCGCTCAACCAGCGATACAGGTTCAGGGCAGAACCCGCCTTATCGTTGGTGCCGGAAGCACGTGCACCTCCGAATGGCTGCTGACCAACTACCGCGCCTGTTGGCTTGTCGTTGATGTAGAAGTTTCCTGCACTGTTTACGAGCGCCTTAGTCATATACTCAATAGCATGCCTGTCCTGTGCGAAGATGGCACCGGTAAGCGCATATGGAGATGTATTATCCAACACCTCCAGCGTCTGTATCCACTGGTCAGCTTCGTAAGTATAGATGGTGAGCACAGGGCCAAATATCTCTTCACACATGGTCACATATGCCGGGTCATTGGCTTCAATAACAGTAGGCTCAATGAACCAACCCTTGCTCTTGTCATACTTACCTCCACACAAGATAGAGGCAGCACCATTGCTATTCTTTACACCATCTATATAACGGGTAATACTGTTGAACGCTTTTTCGTCTATCACCGCATTGATGAAATTGGTGAAATCATCTACCGGCCCCATCTTCATGGTTGCCAGCTCAGCAACCAGTTTCGATTTTATCTCGGCTGCAAGATTGGCAGGCAGATATGCCCTTGATGCAGCCGAACATTTTTGTCCCTGGAACTCGAAAGCACCGCGAGCCAGTCCCGCCACCACAGCATCTACGTTGGCAGACGGATGGACGAATACAAAGTCCTTACCGCCGGTCTCGCCCACTATACGTGGATAAGACTTGTAACGGGCAATGTTGTTGCCGATCGTCTTCCACATGTGCTGGAACACACCTGTAGAACCCGTGAAATGCACACCTGCAAACTGTGGATGTGCGAAACAGATATCACCCACCACGGGACCCGAAGGATAAATGAGGTTGATAACACCATCAGGCAGGCCGGCCTCTATCAGTATCTCCATAAACACACTTGCACTGTAGATCTGCGTATTGGCAGGCTTCCACACTACTACATTGCCACACATAGCCGCGCTGGTAGGCAGATTGCCCCCAATAGCAGTAAAGTTGAACGGAGTAACAGCCAGTACAAATCCCTCCAGCGCACGGTACTCCAGGCGGTTGTTCATACCCACCGGCGACAACGGCTGCTGCTTATATATCTGGCTCAGATAATGCACATTAAAACGCAAAAAGTCTATCAGCTCGCAGGCGCTGTCTATCTCGGCCTGAAATGCATTCTTGCTCTGGCCAAGCATAGTAGCCGCGTTCATGCGGAAACGATACTTGGTGGCCAGCAACTCGGCTGCCTTCATAAATATAGAAGCACGATGCTCCCAGCTCATTGCCGCCCATTTGTCGCGGGCGCGCAGGGCTGCATCTATGGCATCGTGTACATGCTGCTCCTCACTTTCGTGGTAGTACCCAAGCAGGTGAGCCGTTTCATGTGGCGGGCGCATTTCCTTCTTTTTGCCGTTGCGCACTTCTTTGCCGTCTATATACATCGGCACATCACGCACCTGGCCTTTCAGCTCGGCAAGGGCCGCCTGAAGGGCTTTGCGTTCCGCACTTCCGGGTGCATAGCTTAGCACCACCTCGTTCTTTGGTTCTGCGTAATCGAAATAAGCGTTATTCATTATAATGAAAGATTGTTTACGAAAGTTCTGATAAAGGGCACAAAGGTAGGTATTCCCCACCATCGAAAAGATGATTGCAGGCACACCAACACATTAAACTCAACCCTTCTATGATATGCAAAAAATGCTCGATACTGAAAAATGTTCACAAAAAATACGGGAAAAATACGGTGTTGTCGGAATACTAATAGTAGTAGGTTTGCATCAGCAATCAGCCCCAACGTAGATTTCCGATCACCGTGAGAATATAAACCGTATGCCGCAGCCTCCGTCGTCTGCGGCATATTTATTTTGCGTCTCAATCCTGATGATCACACCGCCCCCTCACCCCAAACATTTTGTTAATTTTCCCTATATCCGCCGCTTTCCCTTGCCAGTATGTAGGTAAGTGTACTTTTGCACCCACAAAACAAGACTCATGCGTTTCCTGGTCACTACCCTGCTCTTTTTGTCCTTCACCATCACTGCCCTTGCACAGCGTGTATCGCTGAGCGGTTACATGCGCGACGCCGCTACCGGTGAGTCGCTCATTGCCGGCACCGTTTACATCAAAGAAGCAGAACAGGGTGCTACCACCAACAATTATGGCTTCTATTCTATTTCTGTGCCTGCAGGCAAGAAATACACAGTCATCTACTCATACGTAGGTTATTCGCCTCTGGCCTTGGAAATGGACCTGAGCAGCAACCTCACCTACAATGCCGAGCTGAAGAACGGCACCACCATGAAGGAGGTAAAGATCACATCGGGCCGCAAAGACGAGAACGTGAAAAGTGCCGAAATGGGCACCGTGAGTCTGTCAATTGGCCGCATTAAAACGCTCCCTGTCCTATTTGGCGAGGTCGACATCCTTAAGACACTTCAGCTGCTACCGGGCGTGCAGAGCGCCGGCGAGGGCAACTCGGGCTTCTACGTGCGTGGTGGCGGCCCCGACCAAAACCTGGTTTTGCTTGACGATGCGGTGGTCTATAACACCGGCCACCTGTTCGGTTTCTTTTCGGTCTTCAACGGAGACGCCATCAAAGACGTTACCCTTATTAAGGGCGGTGCACCCGCCAACTACGGTGGCAGGCTGTCGAGCGTGGTAGACGTATCTATGAAGGAAGGCAACATGAAGGAATACCATGCCGAGGGCGGCATTGGCCTCATAGCTTCAAGGCTCACTCTGGAAGGCCCTATCAAAAAAGAAAAAGGCTCGTTCATGATATCAGGCAGGCGCACCTACATCGACGTACTGGCACGACCGTTCTCCAAGAACCTGCAAAACACCGGTTACTACTTCTACGATGCCAACGTGAAAGCCAACTATCGCCTGGGCGAAAAAGACCGCATTTACCTGAGCGGATACACGGGCGTAGATAAGTTCAAATTCTCCAATTCGCGTGGCTCATTCAGTGCCGATATCCCATGGGGCAACAATACCGCTACCCTGCGCTGGAACCACCAGTTCAGCGACAAACTGTTTGCCAACACTACAGCAGTATATAACGATTACGACTTCGCATCCAGCTTCAACCAGGCATCTTTTGCTGTAAAGCTGTCTTCAGGCATCAGAGATTACAATATCAAAACCGACTTCGACTACTACACACCCGGCAACCACCACATAAAAACAGGTGGCATTTACACCTACCACACCTTCATCCCCAACCAGGTATCAGGTCAGCTCGACACTATTAAGCTGGAACCCAACAATGCGTTTACCAAGTATGCACACGAGGCAGGCATTTATGTGCTGGATGATTTTGAACCAACCGACTGGCTTAAGATCAACGCCGGCCTGCGCTATTCTCTTTTCGCCCAGACAGGCCCTTATACCGGCTATCAATTTGATGCGGCAGGCAATGCCACCGACAGCGTGAAATACAACAAAGGCGAAATAGCTAAAACATATGGTGGCTGGGAACCACGCCTCAACCTTCGCTTCGCGCTAAACAATGGCTCTTCTTTCAAGACCAGTGTGTCACAGACGTACCAATACATCCATCTCGTTTCCAACAACGGATCTACACTGCCCACCGATATTTGGGCGCCAAGTACCTACCTCATCCGCCCGCAGAAAGCAGTGCAGTACTCAGCAGGCTACTTCCGCAACTTCCTCGACGACAAACTGGAGACAAGTGTAGAGGTTTACTATAAAGACATGCAGAACCAATTGCAATACCGCGAGGGATATACACCCAACACACTGCGCGATCCGGAACTGGAGTATGTAAGAGGTCGTGGATATGCATATGGTGCTGAGTTCTTTGTGAACAAGACGAAGGGCAACTTCACCGGGTGGATTGGATATACGCTCGCATGGACCAATCAGGTATTCGGTCAGTTGAACGGGGGCGAACGCTTCCCGCTTAAGTACGACCGCAGGCACAACGTATCTGCCGTGGGCACCTACAGCTTCAACAAAAAATGGACGGTATCAAGTGTGTTCGTTTTCGGCTCCGGCAATGCCATCACACTTCCCACAGCCTACTACTTTATCGACGGAGAACTGGTGCAGCTATACAGCAAGATAAATGCATACAGGGTTCCCGCCTACCACAGGCTGGACCTATCTGCAACCTACACACCACAACCTAAAAAGAAACATCGCTGGGAAGGAAGCTGGGCATTCTCTGTATACAATGCATATAACCGTAAGAATCCGTACTTCCTGTATGTGGACAACTCAGGCAACGTATCACAAGGCATAGACGTAAAGATCTTCCAGGTCTACATCCTTCCGATTGTTCCTAGTATCACTTACAACTTCAAGTTCTAAGGACTTAACGAAGTATTACGATGCGGTCTGACTGATCGCCATCGGCAGTGTGTACCGTAATTGTGTAAACACCATCCGGAATGTGTGTAACATCCATGGTTGCGGTTCCGTCAGAATTTACCATTGAGAACGTGGCCATGTACCACACCCTTCCGGCTATATCGGTCACAAACACTTCGGCATTTGTGGCCGCTGTATTCTTGAATTTTATGGTAACGGTACCTTTCGCCGGATTTGGCTGCATCTGAAAAACCGGCGTTGCAACGTCTACTACCGACACCTGCGTGGTGATGCCCGCAACACATCCTTTATCACTGGCGCGCGAATAAGTAACATTTGCCAGCCCCGGCTGGTGGGCCATCACGTCTCCCCAACCGTTTACAGTTACAATGTTCGCGTCCGATGAAGTCCATGTACCATCCGGCGACGACCCTCTCAGGTTTACAATACTACCCGTGAGCAACACCGTCTTGCCCACTAGTGGATACATCTCAGGAAGCGGATGAACAGTTATGTTTACTGATGCCGACGATGTGCCGCAGCTATTGCTTACCTCATAATTATACAACGTTGAGCCTGCCTTTAACCCGATCAGTTTGCCCATGGAATCGCGGGTCGCAACTCCCGGATCACTCAAAGAATAGGCTCCGCCTGCGGTATATGACACATGGGCTAAGGAGACTTCACCTCCAACACAACCCACCGCAGTGCCGGAAAAATAACCGGCCAAAGGTTTGGGCAAAACAGTAAGCGAATGAGTAGCAGATGCGCTACCACACATAGACGTCAATTTATAGGTAACCAGCGCCGTGCCGGCTCTGCGCCCAGTCACACGCCCATCTCCATACACAAGCAATGTTGCAGCATCGCCGGTACTCCATGTGCCACCTGCCGGTGTACCGGCAAATGCAACAGTAGTTCCCTCACAAAGGGTATTCACCGTTGTTGTTACAACAGGAGAGGACGGCACAGATGACACTGTGATACTGCGAGATGCGTAATACACACCGCACAAACCTGTCAGCGTATAGCTGATAATGCTATTACCCGCAGACGCACCAATAACCCACGCGTTGGCAGGACCGTTCTGCACCATTGTCACATTGGCGTTGGAAGCTGACCATGTCCCTCCTGACACACTTGCAGCCGCATAAACAGTGTCACCCACGCATACGCTTGTTCCGCCAGACAGGCTGATAGAATAACTTTCATTGATAACATTAACCCAAACCTGAAAACGCGCTGTATCCTCACCGTCACTTATGCGGATCACAAAATTATCGGTCCCGGAATACCCAGCCGTGGGTGTGTACGTGAGACCTGAAGGATTCACAACTGCGCCTGACGATGTGGTGCTATGAGGGAATCCGCCCAATGTCCCATGATATGGAGCACTGATAACCGTCCAGGTAAGGGGCTGGCCCACATCACCATCGTTTACACGCAAAAGCGTATCCAGGCTATTGCCAGCGGATGACTTACAGACGTTGAAAGTACCGGATGCGCCCAGGACAAACACCGGCGGAATATCGATGGTGGTGCTGAGCGGCGATATCCGCCTTATACCAAATAAGCCTGGTGCATATAACCTGCCCTGCTTATCGATACATATCTGGCCACCACTGCCTGCAAGTGAAGCCGCTGAAGCCGGTCCGTTATCGCCTGAGTAGCCCGATGTGCCATTGCCTGCAATACGAGAGATATACTTGTAGATGTCGTAACGCAAAATACTTGTACCATAGTTAGTATAAACGTTGCCCATTGTGTCAACTGCTACCGTTTGACCCCAAAGGGGTATGGTGGAAATGATGCCTGCAGGAGTTATTTTACGCAGTGGATTTCCGCCCACATAAATATTGCCCACCCGGTCGAAGGAAACCCCGTAGGCATGAGCAAGAGCGGCAGCAGTTGCGGGGCCGCCGTCGCCCGGGGTGGTAGCCGTGTCGTTACCTGCCACGGTGGTAATGATTCCCGTCACTGCATCTACTCTTCGCAAGCGTTTTGCAACATTATCTGCTATGTAAATATTTCCGGCTGCATCGGCAGCTACACCATCAGCACTGAACACAGCCGCTGTTGCCGGACCGCCATCACCGGGACCACCCATACCGCCGCCCGCAACCGTAGTAATGATTCCTGATGGAGACACCTTACGCACATGGTCGCTACCGCTTTCACCAATGTAGAGATTACCGGCACCGTCGAACGAGATAGACGACGGCCCACTGAGTGCTGCCGATGTGGCCGGACCACCATCGCCAAAATAACCCGCCGAACCGATGCCTGCAAAACGCGTGATAACTCCCGTTGTGCCATCAATGCGACGAATTACGTTCGTTAGGGCATCAGCAACATAAATATTTCCGGATGTGTCTGAAGTCACCGCACTGATAGCTGCAAATGACGCTTCAAGTGCATTGCCTCCGTCTCCGTTTTCTACTATTAGTGAGCGACCATTACCGGCAATAGTGCTGATAATACCTGCGGCATTCACCTTTCTTATCCGTGAGTTACTATAGTCCGCTATTATTAACTCTCCCGCCGCGTTCAAAGCAATACCCCGCGGACTGTATAGCTGGGCCGCAGAGGCAGGACCACCATCTCCACTGAAACCAAAACTCCCGTTACCGGCAGCTGTTGTGATGATGCCGCCACTTATCTTACGCACCTTTGAACTGACAAGCACATAAACATCTCCCGAGGCACTGACCCTTACCAAACCCGGTGACGAGAGGGAGGACGCTGTGGCTGGCCCACCGTCACCATAGGAGCTACCTCCTCCTGCAATAGTGGTAATGATACCACCCGGCGAAACATATCTGACCCGGCCAGCCGATTGATCTGAAACATATATACCACCACCCGGCTCTACATAGATAGAAACAGGATTGGTGAAAGTAGCTGTCAATGCAGGCCCGCCATCACCCGTAGAGCCCGACAAACCAGTCCCGGCTATGGTAGAAATAACACCCGAAGTCGTAACCTTTCTTATACGTCGATTGTTCTTATCGCAGATGTAGATATTCCCGGCCGCATCAACGCCCACATCCGACGGATTCATACCGGCCAGCAAAGCCGAACCACCATCGCCCGAGTAAGTGGTTGATCCATTTCCCGCGACAGTCGTGAGTGCACCTGAAACGCTCCGCTTCATTACAAGCGGCCCCGACACGAAATACCAGTTGCCTGTTGCATCAAATACACCCTGACCGCCCGTCGGAAAAGTTGTTACCTTCCCGGTCGCAGGGTTCAGCACCCGCCATGCCCCGGTGCCCAATGTAACATCACTGAAGTAAATATTGCCGGCTGCATCGCACACCACAGTCGAGGGATTGGTCGTCCGGCAATACGGAATCGCAGCCGTGTCATTACCAATGCCACCTGCTACTGTAGTAATGAACTGTGCATGTGTGATCGAAAAATGAGCGTTCGCCAGAACGAGTAACAGCAGTAGCCGGAAAGGGAGGTAAAAATGATTCATTGGATATATTTTGGTGTTGCGCAATGACTCACGCAACTGATAGTTGTATATAAAATTCGATAATTATATACAAAACACCAAAACATCGTTAGACATCTATTGAACGAATATCTCGTCGCACGCCAGCATAGGCTTTTTGCTGTCGTGTTGCCTCCATGATGGTAGCGCTGGTATGTTTTTTGCAGTCACACGCACAAAACGTGCTTTCGCCCTTGCTTCCGCTGCCAATGGCTTCAACGTTACCTCGTAATGTTCTTCCGGCATTGGTTCGCTGAAGGAAGCAAAAGGACGATAAGAAACACCGTCATCAGACACTTCTACTACAACCGACGAAGGAATGAAGATCCAATGCCTCGGGTCGTCAAGGAAGTGCATTTTCAGGCCGCTGATGTTCTTCGGCGCTCCCATGTCAATTGTAGCAACCATGTCTGTGCCATAAAAGCAAAGCCAGTTATAACTAAAGTCGCTGTAACCCGAAGTGCCGTCCACCAGTGTTTTTGGGCCCTTGGCCGGATAGTCGGGCACATTAGGATATTGAAGCTTCACAGTAGCTCCGGTTGCAATTGTAGGTGTTACACCTGCCGCAAATATAGCATTCCACTCAGCCTTGTAGGCATCCGGCGAAGGGCCTCCTTCCGATAGCTCGGTCACTCCCGATTTCTTACACGTAGCCACAAACCGTTCCACCATTTGTTTGATCTGTGGTTTCGCTACCCAGGCACTACCCTTCTGCTCAAATATTCCATACTTCTCTATTCCGAAGAAACGCGCCTGTTGCAGCACTACGTAATCAAGCGACAAACGCACTCGGGCAACCCGTTCTTTATACACAGGCTTCGTTTCCACCGATCCTTCTGCCACATCCAATATCTTACTGTATGCATCCAGCTTCTCGGGCGACAACCAGCTATTCCAGTCATTCACCGGATTGCCATAAATATCCAACTTGGTCTTGGCATCTTCCTGGTTGCTGTGTAGCTGACCAATGTATTGCAGCAGAAACTTAGCAGCAGGCCCGTAATAATCGGTAAGGAACTTTTCGGTCAGTTTCTTCACATCCGCTTTTTCATCTTGCAGCAGTTTCACCAACAGGTAGCTACGCAACTCTGCAAACTCGCCATAGGTGTCGCCACATCCTTGTGCAAAAATTCCCTTGATACCGTTGTCCTTATAGTACTGCATATTAGGCTGCAACGTCAGCAGGTTGGGGAAGGGTGCAAGATAGTTGGTGAACTGGGTTAGGTAGTCCCACAAAAAGAGATTACCCGTAAGCACCTTCCACTCCTGCACATCTCTGCGGAATGGTGCTGCAGTAGGCTCTTTAGTTATCTCCTGCTGCCTATAAACATCAATGTTGCTCAGGAAAACATATACATTCTTCGCCGGCTTCACCCCCTTGGGCGCGGTATGTGTGTAGCCATAAGCAAGTGTAGTGATCTGCTTATCGGGGAAAGCAGCGGCAACCTTGTTTACAAAAGTTATCAGCGATGCCGCAGGAGAGCCGCCGGCATTATCAATAGCCTTGCATCGGTCGCACTCGCACCAGCCGTTTTCGTCGTTCGGAGCAACTGACCAGTACATAGCATCCGGATTGGCTGCCATGCGTTTCTTCAACTCGTCTATCACTATACCCAGCACTGCTTCGTTTGACAGGCACAACTGAGTAGGCTGACGAACGCCTTTCACCAATGCATAATACTCCGGATGGGTCTTGAACCAGGCCGCGGCAGGCACCAGCTTATTGTAACTATGTCCCCACAATCCCCACAGATCTTCGAAACGCTGCATTTTGTGCCATTCCAAATACTCTGCATCTTTGAAAGCCGGGTAGTATGCCTCTCTGTATTGAAACAACGGACGACCGTCTTCATTCAGCGTTGCAGGCACATGTACATCCTTGGTTTCCGGCAATAGAGCAGGTATATCAGCCAGCTTCCTGCAACCAAAGTACTTTTCTACAAGTGTATACACGCCATAGATCAATCCTTTGCCACTGCCGCCGCATATAACCAGGTCTTTACCTACCATCTTCAAACGGTAAGCTTCAGCCGGTAGTTTACCCGGCACTACCACTCCTTCTTTCGTTGTGTGGCCCACATAAATACCGTTGGTGGTCGTCAATGCCCCCTCTTTCACAATAGGCAACTGCCTGCCTGTAATGCGTTTGATATAGTCCTGTAATACTTTGGCAGATCTTGCCTCAAGCGGTGTAGACTCGGCAGGCACAACAATAGAATAAGCGGAACTACCCGCATCAGCAAGTAACACTTCCTGTGCACTGCCACTGCAGGCACTTACTCCCAGCAGTATGAAGAGTAAACGAATTAAAAGATTCATTAAATATGTTCAGTTTTATCAGAAACGTCGCTGCAAAGAAACGTAAATGTCGTACTGATTCCTGAATATGGCCGCATCCGATTTAATATTATACCACGTTGCATTGATGCCGAACGTTGTAAGATAATATACCTGACGCCTATAGCCCACCCCGCAGCTAACCGTTTTAAACGTAGCCAAGGTACTTAGAAAATAGTTAGTACTGAAATCATCAGGAACCGTACCATAGCCGGCCATCGCAGAGAACCACTCACTCCTGTTTTCTTTCAGGTAATAACGCGCAGTAAAGATTCCCGAGTAGAACGTGCGCTTTATAGAATCGCTATACTTGAGATCCTGATAATAGAACTTAAAGTTCAAAAAGAAATCTTTCACTTCCTTCGAAATACCAGCCATAGGCGAGATCATGTCTCCCCCGTCCAGTTTCAGATAACGTACCCCCAACTCTCCGGAAAATCCTTTCTTAAACCCGCGGTTGATTGAATAACCGGCCTTTATCTCCGGGAATATCAGAATGTCCGGCGAATAGGATGCAATAGCATAGGAATACCACTTCTTATTATGGTTGTAATATGTCTCCGCCTCACCCTGGAAACCAGTACCGGTTGTCCTGCCCGCATAGTTCACACGAAGATTAAGCGTTCCGCGGCGGTGGTATCGCGCATACTGCACCGTCGCGATGCTGTTGATCTTTGGAAGATTGGATATATCCACAATACGCGAATGCAAATAGAAAAGACCTATTTCGTTCTTCAATCTGTAAGCATACAATAATGCGGTGTAGTCGAGATACTTCGTTAACGGGTACATTTTCGAAAGGGTATCAGCAACTCTCCATGCTTGTTCATACTTTCGTTGCTGCTGCAATACCTCAGCTTTGCGCATCAAAAAGAACGGATTTCCCGGATAAAGCTTTCTGCCCCTGTCCAAGATGGTAAGCGCTGTATCATATTGCTTCAGATCGTACAGCAGATTTATTGTATTGTACATCGGAACTGTGTCCTTAGGTGCAACCTCCAGTGCTTTATAGAACTCCACCAACGCGCTATCGCGATTTCCGCTGGTCTCCAGGATCTGCCTGCCTGCTCCAAGGTGCTGCTCCATGTTGGCATTCCTGTAGCGCGCATTGTATGGGAAATCCTTCAACAGGTCGCCCGATATTTCATAGGCCGTCTTGTACTTCTGCGCATCAGCATATACCAGCGACTTCCTGAAAAGGAAATCTTTTGAATCAGGATAGTAGCGCAAACCCTGATCCACGTAAAACAGAGCCGAATCATAGTCCTTTATTGCACTCTCTATATTGATCACATAGTTCAACGCATCCACATTATCGGGCTGTTTGTCCAGCACTTCACGTAGTACCCTCAGCGTATTGTAGTAGTCGTCGTACTGCATAGACTGACGTCCCGCTGCCAACGACTGCTCTATGAGACTGGTAAGGTATTGCCTGTTCTCAGGATGCGCCTCCAGCAATTGTTTCGATATCTGCGCTGCATCGGCATATCGTTGATACCCTTCCAGCACTGCCGCCTTCTTGAATAAGAGAAACTCATCATTAGGATAGTAAGACAACGCCTCATCAAGCGCACGTAACGCATCATCGTACCTCTTCTGTGTCGAATACACATTGATCAGGTACCCCACTGCAGACATATTGGTGTGGTCATAGAAAAGTACCGATTTCAGTGCCACTACGGCACTGTCGTACTCCATATCGTTCATAAACTGCTTCGCTGCAAGCGTGCGCAACTCAAGGAAGTTAGCTTTATTAAAGTCAGTCGGATTATCCTTGTACATCAACTCTGCTATGCCCGATGCAGCACCATAGCGCTTCATACTTTCCAGTATACCCAACTTCTTCTTAAGGAGCTCGTAATCATTGGGAGACCGTTTCAGTCCGTAATTGATCCACTGCAATGCCTCGGGCAACATCCCCCTGCTGAATGCAAGATTGATTGTGTAGTACAGCGCCTCGGCATTGCCCGGGTCGCGCTCCAGCACCCCACTGAACAGCAGGTATGGATCAGTATTCATATAGAAACGCCCGGCAGTCATCCTGATGTAGGAATTCAGCTTCAGCACCTCGCTGTTTGTAGGATAAAGCTTCATCAGCTTATTGCACACCTCTATCGCCTCCACATACCTCGACATTGCGTCTAATATGCTCACCTTCTTCATCAGGAACTCATACGAGTTGGGTGTAGACTGCAGCGCCCTGTTGGTGTATGCGAGAGAACTCTCGTAGTCACCCGAACGAATGTCGAGCGAATAGATGGCAGTCAGTGCTTCTTTATTCAACGGGTCCTGCTCCAGCACTGCCTCGTAGGCCCTTTTCGATATCTCTATATACCCTCGGTGGGAGTACTGTCTCGCCACAGCCAGTTTATACTCCAGGTAGACACTTCGTATGTAAGGGTCGGTCGAGAATCGGTCGAACAGATAGTCTGCAAGTTTGTTACTCTCTATCCAGTCACCCATCTTAATGTATATATCCAACTTCTTCAGCAAAAGGTCCCTGTCATTGGGAAAATACTTCAGCCCCATGTCGGCATACTCGAGCGCCTGCAGATAGTTACACGCCTGAGATTCCATATTTACAAGGTAAATATACGCATCCCTGTACCTCGGGTTCTTCTGCAATACATAATTCAGTTCCGTACGCGCACTATCCACCTTTCCGGCCAATGCAAATGCATGCCCCAGCAACAAGTGGATATCCATGTTCTTCGGCGATATATCTATCGCCTTGTTGCACATATTAATGGCCTTTTGATAATGCTTCAATTCTATCTCACGCTTCGCTTCGTTGTATAGGTTATCAGAAGACTCGATCATCTTCAGCCACTGCGCATCTGCATGCACAGCCACCAAAAGTGTCAGCGTCGTGATCAATATTCGTACAAAAGACCTCATTAGTTTCCCTTTTTCAATTCAAATAAGTCACCTTCAGGCAACTATATAATACTAACTTGTTGCAGCTGCCGCCTTCTTCTTTGATGGCTGCATACCAAATCCCTGCCGCTGCATGTTTCCCCACACGTGCTTGCGCCCTGTAATAAAGTTGAAATACCCTTTAATAGCAAAGAACATGATGAGCGGGTGATAAATAAACGGCTCCAGAAAAGCCATCAGACACAACCCTATAGTCTCACCCCAGGTTTTATAATACTTGAACGTAAGCTGATCCCACAACAACGCCAGTGTAGTGATCATCACCGAATAGGTGTAAACAAACACGATAAGAATTATCGCGAACGGCCAGTTGATCTGCCCAGTTACTATCAGATAGATATAGAACAGAACTCCTGTGAACTCCACAACCGGTGCCAGCAACTCATACAGAAATGCGTATGGGAACACAACAAGACCCAATCTTCCATATCGTGGGTTCAAAATAATTTTTCTATGTATACTCATGATCTGAGCAAGCCCCCTGCCCCACCGCGAACGTTGGCGCCCGAACACCTTGAGTGTAGTTGGTCCTTCGGTCCAACACAAGGTAAGCGGCACATATTTCACTGAGTATTTTCTCTTGTTGTCCTTCATGAACGCACACATACGTGTGATCATATCCATGTCCTCTCCAAACGACTTAGAGTCATATCCACCTGCCTTTACTGCTATCTCCTTATCAAACATTCCCAATCCACCCGATACGTTTGGCACCGCGTTTATCAGGTCCCAACCCATCTTACCCAGCATATATGCGCGGATGTATTCCATCTCCTGAAACCTTGGCAGCAAACGTCGTGGCGGGCGAACACGGATCATCAATCCTTCATCTACGTCACAAGAGTTCACCATCCGCAGCGTTGCTCCCGACGCGATCACCCTCCGGTAGTCTTCCTCAATATGTACATAGCCACACTCTTCGCAAGCTTTACCCACCTCCTTCACCTTAGTGGTCTCTTCGTCCATAAACGGCTTAATGAGCCTTATCAGCGTATCCTTATCCAGAATACAATCCACGTCAGTACACAAAAAGTACTCATAAGCCGAGATATTGATACCCGCATTCGATGCGTCAGCCTTACTCTTTCCATTCACCTTATCCACCACCACAAGCTTGTCATACGCTCGGTTGGTCGACTTAAAAATTCGTTTTATCGGCTCGCAATTCAGGCGCTCCCTGAACGCATATTCCACATGCACCAGTTCAAATTCGTCTATAAGCTTCTCCAGCGTATCATCCGTACTACCATCATTCACAATAATTACCTCAAACTTCGGGTAGTTGAACGTCAGCAAGGATCGTACGTTAGATATGATCGTCACACCTTCGTTATATGCAGGTGCCACTACCGAGATGCCCGGCGCCAAAGGAGACTCAACGATGATATTGATATCTGTCGTTGAGTTCTTTTTCATATATCGCTGTATGGACGTCAGCGACATTATTGCCAACAAGGCGTATGCCATCAGCAGGGAAGTACCATAAATGAAGACAGCCGATTGGTAAAACGCGCCAATCGTGTCCCAGAATGCACCGCCCGTAAAAAAATGGTAGAGAACGCCCATATAATTCTTTAGTCACTCGCCTTCCGCCTTTATCCGGCTGCAGGTGTGACTTTTGGTTTATCTTCTTTTTTCTGAAATCCTTTACGTTGCATATTACCCCAGCTGTGCTTCCTGTTCGACAAATGGAAATAGTACCCTCTCAATGCGAAGACCACAATAAGCGGGTGGTAAATAAGCATCTCTACAAATGCCATCAATGCGATCATTGCCACATCCTTCCAGTTACGGTAGTACTGGAAGGTCAGCTGGTCCCACAACACCGCCAGCGTCGATATCATAACCGAATAGGTGTACACAAATATCAGCAGGATGATCGCGTAGGGCCAGTTCACCAACCCGAAATAAATAAGCAGGATATAATAAATGATACCCAAAAACTCTATAACCGGAGCCAACAATTCAAAGAATACGTTGTAGGGCACAACTATCATGCCCACTCGCCCGTAAGCTGGATTGAGGAACATAGCACGGTGTGTGAGCAACAGCTGAAGCAATCCCCTGCCCCAGCGCGTGCGTTGCCTCATAAACACCTTCATTGACGACGGCCCTTCGGTCCAGCACAGCGTTGTAGGTATATACCTCACCGCCGCGTCTATCTTGTTGTCATACACATACCGCGACATACGCAATCGCAATTCCATATCCTCACCAAAGGACACCGAATCATATCCTCCGGCCTTCACTGCTATCTCCTTATCAAACATCCCCAAACCACCAGATACATTCGGAACAGCATTGATGTAACTCCACCCCATCTTACCCAGCACAAATGACCTGATATATTCCAACTCCTGAAAACGCGCCAGCAATGGACGAGGCGCACGTATCTTGATCAATACGCCCTCATCCACCTCGCACGAATTAGCCATACGCAGTGTTGCTCCTGTCGCTATCACTCGTTTGTGCTCCTCTTCCATCATCGGCCTGATGAGCATCTGCAATGTCTGATTATGTAATATGCAATCCACATCCGTACAAAGGAAGTAAGGATAAGCGGCAATGTTTATTCCTGCATTTGTCGCGTCAGCCTTAGACTTACCATTCTCTTTGTCCACCACCACAAGCTTGGCGTAGGCTTCATCGGTCGATTTGTATACACCTCTCACTGGCTTTGACGAGATCTTCACGTCATACGCGAAATCCACCTTCACCATCGAAAATTCCGTCATCAACTTCTCCAGCGTGTCATCGGTACTTCCATCATTGATAATGATCACCTCATAGTTCGGATAGTCAAACGTGAGCAACGAACGCACGTTACTGATGATGGTAAGACCCTCATTGAACGCAGGAGCGATCACCGAGATACCTGGCGCCAGAGGTGAAGCCACAATAACTGAATAATCGGTATAGCTCTCCTTCCTCAGGAACAAGCGGATATTGATGAACGACAATATCGCGAGCATTGCATACAGCATCAGGAGACCTGAACCGTAAACAAATACGGTGGTCTCAAAAAAGGCCGATGCATACTCAACGAAATTCTCTCCCATTAGTACTTTATGAGCGGGTTTAGACAATGTTTGATGATCAGTTGGTTTTCCTCATAGGTCATCTCCATCAATTCCTCAACCAGCAATCTCGAGTTTTGTGTATTGTGTCTTATTATAGCACGCGCCGAATTCATCCTGATGTCAAAGTTTGACGAGTACAAAAACTCCGATTTCAAGAATTCAAGGTGACGGCCCGATGCGATACTTCCCATCGCTTTCAATATCTCGATCTGGCAGTTCAGCGGCTGGTGATTATATATCCTTACCATTTTTTCCTCTGCAGCATCTGCTGAGAGTTTTCCGAGACACGCAATAGCATCTGCCCTGAAGTAATGGTCTTTATTGTTCAATAGTTCCATTACCGCCGGAATAGCGCTCTGCTGATCATAGTGTGCTATCAATTTCAAACAGAACGACACGATACTCTTGTTTGAAGAATAGCTTACCCAACGTGAAAAGTTCGGTATCGCGATATCTTTGGTAGTTGTGATGATCTTAAATAGTTCCAGCTGATCCCAAGGCAGTAATGGCTCTGTGGCAATATCGAAGAACTTGAACGGTTCATTCTTACTCAATTGTACGTAAGCATTACGGGCCGCCGCACGCAAAGACGGATTTGTACTGTTGGTAAGTGGCAGGATAGTTACGTCCGATATGGTGATATCCATTTGAGTCAGCTCCACAACCGCCTTTATCTTCTTCTCCCACCTCAGTGATTTCAACTTATTGAATGAATCTTTCTGAAGATCCATGTCTATATACAACTTCCTCAAAAGGTCACCCACTTCACCCCTGAAGTTCTTACGATACTGAACAAGGGTTTCTATAAGTATCTGACGTACAAATGGCTTCTTGTATACCTTGTCGTTCAGTGCCGCCTGGTCAAATTCAATTTCTTCAGTAGGGATGTCTCTTCCCAGGTTCTCATTCAACAAAACCTGTTCTGTGATCATTTCCTCTATGATAGGACCTATAAATGCCACTCGCTTCTCATGTACATAACTTTTGTACCGCTTATACATGATAGCACCATATGCGATTATAGTGGCCAGAATGGCGATCACGATAAACGCAAGAGCTATTTCGATGAATAGCGGTAACAGACTAAACTGCTCATATGCCTGAAATAATAGGTCGACCAGGTCTCTCCACATAGGTGATGTGTTGTTGGGATACTATTTTTTCTTAGTTACCAGTTTGGCCCCGCTGCTCCTGTTGGCAAGCAATTTCCTGATACGTATCATCAATTCACCGGCCATTATTGGCTTCTTCAGGTAATCATCTGCTCCCAATCGAAATGCCTCGGTTATTGTCTCCTCATTACCTACTGATGAGCATACAATGACACCCACATGGCGTTTAGAAGGATTCGACCTCAATCGGCTCACTACCTCCAGTCCGTTTGCATACGGCATCATAAGGTCGGTAATAACAACATCGTACTCGTCATTGTCCAATCTTTCAAATGCCTCTTTCCCATCCTTTGCAGTCAAAACCTCATGTCCGTCCTTCCTCAGGATATTCCTGATGGCCTTCAGCATGATGTCATCATCTTCAATTACTAAAATATTCGACATACGATTTATTTCTTTTCAGATCCCTGAAACATGAGACCTGTCAACTTAAATTCGGTGCAAATATCCGCCATATTATTGTATTTCCTGACGCATTTACATGATGTTAACTTGCCGATACCATACTCATTAACATCTCTAAAGCGTGCACCAACACGCCTTTCACTCCATTTGCCTGTCTGAAAAAAGAGGGGAATACGTTCGACGAGGCATGCTGTTTCACCAGCGATCTTGATACAAATATAGCACCTGAATCTTTACCGTCAAAAAAGTTGGGCCTGCATGAATTTGCCCGAAAATTTCTGCTCCAGGTCCAAAAGTTGTCTTTTGCGTTGCAAACCGCCGCTATATCCGGTCAGGCTGCCGTCCTCGCCTATTATCCTATGGCAGGGAATGATGATAGCGACAGGGTTATCACCATTGGCGCTGGCAATGGCCCTTATTGCCTTCTCCTGTCCCATTACAACCGATTGTTGCTTGTAAGACCTTGTTTCTCCGAACGGAATGTTCTTCAATGTCTCCCACACACCTTTCTGAAACGGGGTACCTGCCAGATGCAGCGGTACATCAAATTCCTTTCTGGTCCCGTCGAAATACTCAGCGATCTGTGCCTCAAGAATTGGGAAATACTCACTATCCGCTTCAGCAAACTTATCGTCAAGAAGACGCTCCACACGCTCCATCATACCCTCTACCGCGCGCCGAAACTGGAAATCGAAAAGACATATACCCTTGTCTGTAGCACCAACACGCATACGGCCCAAAGGGGTATCAATTCGTTTTAATGCGATCATCGGAAACGGGAATTCAAATTAATGCTGCGCAAGATAGTGCAGCCGGCCTACAGAAACAAAATGCTGTTCAGGGAAATCAGGCAACCGGCTTAAAGCTGCTTTTGATGGTACCCGTCATATCGGTACTCACAAACTTTGCGGCCACATCAATGATGTTACAGAATGCAAGTGCGTGAGAGATGCCATGGCCGATCATCACCGGGCTGTTGATACCCAAAATAGGCGTACCTCCGTACAACTCGAAGTTGAAGGTATCCAGAAGAGGGTCGCTTATCTTCTTTTCGGTCTTGAAGATGTCGTAGAAAGATTCAGCCACTTTGATCACCACATTCCCCACAAAGCCTTCGCACACGATCACGTCAGCCTTGTCGTAGAATACATCCCTGCCTTCCACATTACCCACAAAGTTGATAGCCGGATTCTCTTTCAGCAACGGATAGGTTGCCTGTGCAAGTATGTTGCCCTTGCCTTCTTCCTCTCCAACGTTAAGCAGACCAACGCGTGGGTTGTCCACCCCCAGGATGTATTTGGAATACAAAGAACCCAGCTGTGCAAACTGCACCAGATGCTCCGGTTTGCAATCAGCGTTGATACCTGCGTCAAGTATGCAGTTGAAACCTCCGGTGATCCGGGGAATAGGAGTTGCGATAGTGGGCCTTAAAACCCCTTCTATCGCCTTCACAGAGTACATAGCACCTACCAGCATGGCACCGGTGTTACCGGCGCTTATAAATGCGTCCAGCATGCCCTTTTGGAGCATGCCGAAACCCATTGAAATACTGGAACCCGGTTTTTCCTTCAGTGCCCGTGTAGGGTGCTCATGCATGCCTATTACTTCGGCTGCAGGAACGAAGGTGTACCTGTTTTGATACTTTTCTATCAGAGGAAGATATGGCGCGGCAGCATCGGCATTGCCAATGAGCATAAGATGCACCGGGGAATCAGGCTTCAGTTCAAAGTATTGCTGAACGCCTTTGACGGCCTCGGCGGGAGCATAATCTCCCCCCATGATGTCGAGCCCTATCTTCATCGATAGAAAGAATAATTATTGATTTGGTTCACTCTCAACTTCTGGTGTTGCAGGAGTCTTGTCTATCACCACATTACCGCGGTAGTAGAGCTTACCTTCAACCCAATGCGCACGATGACGCAGGTGACTTTCACCTGTAGTCTTATCAATGCTCCAGGTTTCTGCAGTCGCCTTGTAGTGAGTCCTGCGTTTTGCGCCTCGCTGCTGGGAGTGTCGTCTTTTAGGATTAGGCATTTTACTTTATTTATAATTGTTAAATATACTACTTCTTTCCTTTCTTATTAGCTTTTGGCGTCTCAATATTCTTAAACGCTTCAAGACCTTTCCACAATGGGTTTGCCGGCTCTTCCTCGTGATCTCGGAGGCTGCTCAGCAACTTCAGGGCTTCCTCGTTGCACCCCGCGCTGCCATCGGCTTTGTCGGGATGTATGTGCTGTAAAGGCACACTCAACATCAGAAACTCATACAACCAGTTGCTCATGTCTATCACCGTTTCGCTTCTCGGAATGAAAACTACATCATCTTCATCCTCAGGCATCTCGGCATCGTCAACACTCAGCAACTTGATCACCAGATCGAATTCATCCCACAACCGGAGCTCAAAATTATCTCCACAACGGTCGCAGGGAACCGAAACTACCCCATCTATGTCAAAGTGCAGCATGAAAAAATTCTCATGCTTGTCAAATTTCAGGGCGATGCGTGCATTCCAGTTACTGAACTCGCTATCTACCTCCCGCTCCTGCATGAAACGATCGTCAATATCGTATACAAACGTCTGCGGTCCGGGTTTTAACCCCATCCAGGCTATCTCAAATTCCCGGTTATGCTTCATACCCTATCCGTCCTACAACAACCCTCTCAGATCGTCACTTTTAATGCACCTGAAAGGTACACAGGTAAAACGGGCTGCAAATGTAGAAAAAAAATACTGATTTACATCAATTTATTTCGCTTTATCAAAAAAGCATGCAACACTTCATCAACCGGCCGCGCAAGATCCACCGCAATCCTATCTATATGATACTGATGACAACGTCGCTCAACCTCAAGCCTAAACTCATTCATTTTTTCTATATACTGCTCCTTTATCTGATGTGGCTGCAGCTTCACCCGCTCACCACTCTCCATATCAACAAACTCATATGGCCTGTTTTCAAATTCGAATGCCAGTTCAGCCGCACCGTCAACTACATGAAACAAAATAACCTCATGTTTGTTATACCGCAGGTGCTGTAAAGCAGAAAAAAGGTCTTCCATATGCTCTGCATCATCCATCATGTCACTGAAAACCACGACCAGCGACCGCTTATGCATTTGTTCGGCCACAAGATGCAGTGCTGCTGCTGCATTAGTCACTTTATTATCGGTCTGCACGTCCAGCGTACGCTGCAATTCGTTAATCAGCATCCGGTAATGACTGTGCGACGACCGGCAGTCCGACATATAGTACACCGACTCGTCAAACATCGCAAGGGCCGACGCATCAAGTTGCCGCTTCATCAGTTGCAGCAGACTGGCAGCAGCCACACACGAGAACTGAAGCTTGTTGATCCTTCCGCTATCCCTCGGAAACTGCATCGATGAAGAAGTATCCAGCACCATGCAGCACCGCAGATTCGTTTCTTCCTCAAACCGCTTAACAAACAACTTATCGGTCCGCCCGTACACACGCCAGTCTATATGGCGCAACGGATCGCCCTGGTTATATAATCTATGTTCAGCAAACTCTACCGAAAACCCGTGAAACGGACTCTTGTGCAATCCCAGAATGAACCCTTCCACCACCTGACGGGCAATGAGCTCAAGGTTTTCGTTCAACGGTTGTTGCAGGATCAATTCTAATTTATTTTAGGTCTTGGTAAAGATAAGGGAAAGATAAGTTAATGGGCGCCTCACATCTATTCCGCACCTGTTGGGTCTATAAACCCCATTATCACCCACCACCTGAAACGTTCCAGCATTACAAATTTGCTCCATTGCCCTTTCAGCAGGAACCCGACACCATACACCACGGCATATCCCCATTTCAGAAAATACTCCACGAATTTCATCACCAATGCCATGGTCTGCCCCTTCAGGCGCAGTCGCTCACCCCCACCTATCCCCATACTGTGCCTGCGCACATATGCCTTATCAAACTTGTTCGACTCTACGCTGTGCAGCACCCATACATGTGGCAGATAATATACCTCATGACCCGCGGCCAGAATGCGCAGATAAATATCCTTCTCTTCATTGGCCATCAGCCCCATTCCTTTCCTACCCAGATCAGTGTTGAAATAACCGATCTCCCTAAACACCTCACTCCTGAAGGCCATATTGGCCCCACACGGATACCTTGCGCCGGTCAGCCGCTTCACTTTCGGCCCCTGATCAAAATTACCCACCAGGCCAAAGAAATACTTCGAGTACCAGTCGGGAATCCCTGTCAGGAACTTCGGCACAATTTTCCCTCCCAGCGAGTAGCACGCAGGATGTTCATCAAAAAAGCTGACGATAGAAGAAAGCCAACCGGGCTGCGCTGTCGAATCATCGTCCAGATAAGCAACTATCGCACCGCGGGCCTCCTTGGCACAACGGGTACGAGTGTGAGCCACGCCCTGCTGCCGCTCCACGTAATAACTGAAATGGTAATCTGGATGGGCATTCTTATACTGCTCCAGCAAAGCAACAGTATTATCGGTACTGTTGTTATCCACCACGATCACTTCATACAGTTCCTTATCCATTTCCTGATTGAACAGACTTTCCACCGCGTCTATTATAAAACGGGCACGGTTGTAGGAACAAATAACTGCAGATATCTTGTACTGATGCGCCATCGGGGCCGTAAAAGTACGATTTGTAATTGCATAAGCGAATACCATACCTGTGTCAAAAACGGATCGCACGAGTCAGTTAACTGGATTTTAGCATAATTTGGCAGTGCGATTGCCAAAACAGGGCATAAACCCCACTTATGACAAGGCTATTTCTTTTAGCATTTCTTCTGCTTGCTACAACCATCGGTAGCCGGGCAGCTGATGACGATTTGCAATCTTTGCTTGCCAAGGCTCGGGCATCAACCAATGCCCGTAACTACGACTCAGCCCTCATTCTGGCCGACCTCGCACTTAATAAAGCAACAAGCCTCCGGGACCGAAAAGCTACCATCAACGCAATGCGACTGAAGGGCAAGGCGCTATTCGGACTCAAAAAAGAAAAAGACGCTATCGATCTTTACTTCGGTTCACTTGCAAAATGTAAAATACCCGATGACGATAAAGAACGTGCGTGGATATACGGAGAGATCGGCTTTTCCTACTTTATACAGGGCCATCACCAGGAGTCAAAGACCTACTACCGCAAGGAGATAGCCATCCTCACCGAGCTGCTTGGCCGCGATAGTGTCGGCAACCAATATATCAATATGTCGGTCATGCACCAGCAACTGGGCGAGTTCGACAGTGCGCTCATAGCGCTCGATCAGGTCAAAGACATCCTTACCCGATGGCCCGATAGCTCCCTCAAAGGTTATTACCTCTTTAACCTCGGGGCATACTGGACCGCTGTCAATCAGCCAGACAAAGCAAAAGAGTGCTACCTGTTGGCATACGACATTTGGAAAGCACTCAACAATCAGGCACAGCTGTTTAAGATCACCTTTAACCTTGGATTCTACTACTTCCAGAAGAAGAACTACACCGAAGCTCTGAAATATTACCATCAGTCGGTTGCCGCTGCCGAGAAATTTGGCAACAAACGAGACATCGCGCATGTATATGGTACTATGGCCGAGTCCTATGCTGCACTCAACCAATACAACAAAGCATACGAATACCTGTATCGATATGCAACCCTCAGCGACTCCTTCAACCAGGAAGATGTGAAGAGTTATGTGTTAAAGCTCGACAAACAATTTCATGCGGAACAGAACCGGCAGACCATACAAACGCAACAACTACAGATCAATGCTGCCAACCTCGCCATTCAGAAACAACGGAACACTACCCTGATCGTAATCATCATTTTCGTCGTGCTACTGTCTGCAGGCACTATTGCCTTCGGATATATTACTTTCAAAAACAGGGTCGCAAAACAGGTCGAGGAAGCAAAAGAACGATTCTTTGCAAACGTGGCACACGAGATTCGTACGCCATTGTCCATGATTCGCGGGCCACTGGAGGTGCTGCAACAAAATATAGGAAACCATGAAATGCAACAGCAGATTGAGGTCGCAACCCGAAACACACAGCGACTTAATGACCTCATAGACCAGATGCTTGACATCTCCAAGATAGACGCTGCGAAATATACCCTACACCCAAGCACAGGCAACATAGAAGACCTTGTCAACCAATTGTTCGAACAATTCAAACGCCAGTCCATCGAACGTAAAATAAGCCTTACCTGTACAGCCGACTGCACCGCCGGTCTGCTGAGCTTCGACCGCGACGCGGTTGAAAAGATCATCAACAATCTGGTAGGCAACGCACTCAAATACACACCTTTGGGCGGTTCGGCAGGGGTCGAAATAACAACATCCCGAACATCCGGCGATAGCGCTGTACTTTCAATTGTCGTCTGGGACTCTGGTCCCGGCATACCTGTAGCAGACAGGGATAAGATATTCGATCGGTTTTACCGGTCTGATGAACACAAAAAAGCAGGCATAAAAGGAATAGGCATCGGGCTCGCCCTCACACGCGAACTGGTTACACTCATGAATGGTACCATCTCCGTGTCCGGCGATGAAGGCACAGGAGCGGTATTCTCTGTGCAGTGCCCGCTTCCTGTTGCTTCTTATTCAACGCCCGCCCCTGGTGCCAACTCAGCAGGCGTCATCCTTCTGGTTGAAGACGACCCCGATATTCTTTCCTTCAACAAAGGACTACTCACCGCCGAAGGATATAATGTTATTGCAGCAACAGATGGCCTTGAAGCATCACAATTGCTTACAACCGCCCTGCCCGACCTCGTCATCACCGACCTGATGATGCCGCACAAAAGCGGTACCGAATTGCTGCACGAGATCCGACAGAACGAACTTACGGCACACATCCCCGTCATAATCCTGAGTGCCCGCGGCTCCATGGACACTAAGACCCAAACACTGGCAGATGGCGCACAGGCATACCTTTCTAAACCCTTCAGCCCTGCCGAACTCAAAGCACTCGTTCGCAATCAGCTCGACATCCTCAACCGCCGCAAGATCGAATTCAGAGAACACGCTGTCGATACGGATACACCGGTTGAGAAACGCTTCTCAGCCGAAGATCCTTTTACCCGCAAATGCTGCGAGTTCATTAATGAACACCTTGACGATGCCCAACTTTCGGTAGAAATGCTCGCCGGCCTCATGAACATCAACAGAAGCCACTTCCAACGCAAGATCAAAACCCTGACCGGATATTCCCCTTCAGAGTTAATAAAGACAATCAGACTCGAAAAGGCGCGCGAAATGCTGATCCACAAGGAAGGCAACATAACAGAGGTCGCATATGCCACAGGCTTCACCTCCCAATCCTATTTCACCAAATGTTACACCGATCATTTCGGTCACCCGCCCAGCCAAACCACAGGTCGCGCATAGTTGCCCCTTAAAAATCGATGAGTTACTTTTGCACCCATGACTCCCGAACGCGAAGCAAAGATCAAAAAGGTACTCAATCACCGCCAGGGCGGACTGGTGATAGTTTTGGAAAACGTACACGACCCGCACAATATCTCAGCCGCCATGCGCACCTGCGACGCCGTAGGTGTTCAAGACATTTTCGTACTGAACAACTCAATACCCCGTCACAAAAAATTCGGAAAAACAAGTTCTGCAAGTGCGCTGGGCTGGCTCACAGTACGACAGTTCTCCGACACTGCTGAGTGTATGAAGGCTGTGCGCGAACTGTGCGACAAGATCTATGCTACCCACTTGGGCGTACAGTCCCACTCCCTCTACGAGCTCGACCTTACACAACGTGTCGCACTCGTCTTCGGCAACGAAAAGGAAGGGGTCACGCAAGAGTGCCTGGACCTTTGCGACGGGAACTTCATCATCCCTCAGGTTGGCATGGTACAGTCGCTCAATATCTCTGTGGCCTGCGCTATTTCCTTATACGAAGCCTTCCGCCAACGTAATCAGGCCGGGTTCTACAACGGGAAGCCCACTCTCCCCGAGGCACGCTGGAACAAACTGGCAGAAAAATGGGGGCTGATTGCCGAAACAGACAACGGAGAAACCCCTGAACAACAGCTATGAGATTCGCTCTGATCGGTCTTCTCACATCATTATCACTGTTTACGTCATGTGGCAGTAACGACACTGCCCACACACAGGCACCAACCACCGACAGCGTCATCACTGACAGTTCCGCAAATTCCGCCGACTACAGCGATAGCGAATATGACACGGTCTACGTAGTGGTGCTCGATACCAATCAGAACTACTACATACTGCAGGAAAAAATGTATCCCCTTGCAGTCACCCTCGGCCTCGTTATAGACACCATGAACCGCTATTACGACCTCGACAAAGACCGCATCATCCTCAACGAAAATGACGAAGACGAAATGTACCGTGGTGACTATTTCCCACGCCGCACCGAATCAGCAACAGTGAGCCTCGAATATTATTCACTCTATGACACCGCATCTACCGAAGGCAACATTGCATTGGTAGCCGGTCTGTTTTACGAGCAACCGGGTGCAGACTCTTTGCTCGCAATAGTCCGCAAAGTGGTACCAGCTGCGTTTCTGAAACCCGCCCGCATGTACATGGGCTGTATCCACTAAACAAAAGATCCCGCACAGCATTGCCGCGCGGGATCAATATTATTGGCCCTTCAGAATTAACCGAGGATCTTCTGGATCTTTTTGTCAAATACATTCTTTGGTGCCATTCCCAGTTGCTTGTCCACAACCTGCCCGTCTTTAATGAACAGTACACATGGAATGCTGGTAACACCATAGTTGATGCTCAGGTTAGGGTTCTCGTCCACGTTCACTTTACCCACGTTCACCTTGCCTGCATATTCAGTTGAAAGTGCATCAATCGTTGGTCCCAGTGCCAGGCATGGTCCGCACCATGGAGCCCAGAAATCAATTACGGAAAGTTTATCGGCCTTCAATACTTCGGCCTCAAAATTTGAATCAGTGTATACTGCTGCCATTGCTTCAGATGTTTTATTTGTTTTTACTGTTGTGAGGGACAAAGGTAAACCAATAAACGGTGTTGCATGAATAGAATGACGGAATATACGTATAACCTATCCACATAATGCGCACATTTTTAGTGCCGTATTAACATTTTCTCATTTCATAACTGCTCCTCTGGTCAAAATCTGGCACGATAATTTCTATATACTTACTAAGGACCGGATATTGGTGCGTAACTGAAATCGGAATGGTATGGCTGGTGTATTGTTGTTATTCGCGTTTTCAATGTCAATTGTCATCTCCATGATGGAGAAAAAAGAAAAACCCGGAGACGATAGCGATCTGTCTCCGGGTAACCCCGAACCTGGCGAGAAGTAACTCTCAGTGGCTAATTCTTGATGATATTCATCTCGTCTATCAGCCAGCCCGCTCCACCAAATTTCTCAATGATGAACAGTGTATACCTTATGTCCACCGATATATTCCTGCATCGGTTCGGATCAAAATAGTAATCACTCATCGTCCCTTCATAAGCACGGTCGAAGTTCGTACCTATTAGCTCACCCTTCGCATTCAGCACAGGGCTGCCCGAGTTGCCGCCGGATGTGTGGTTGGACGCTACAAATGCCAACGGCATCACACCGTTCACTCCCCACCGTCCGTAGTCTTTCTTCTGGTGTAGCTCCAGCAACTGCGCCGGCACCTTAAAAATGTCCGATTTCGGATTGTGCAACGCCACCGCATCTGCAAGCGTTGTTTGGAACGAGTATTTAGCCGGTCCATCCGGGTCCAGCCCCTGAACCTTACCATACGTCAGGCGCAATGTCAGGTTGGCGTCCGGGTAAAGCGCCTTGTCCTTTCTATGTTCCATTTGTGCTTTCATGTACAGCCTTTCCAGGTAGCGCATATTGGTCGAGTACTTGCTCAGTGCAGGCGTTATCTTTTCCTTCCGCATCTTGGCCACTGCATCATATAGCATGTACGCAGGGTCATTCAGTAGCTGCACACTATCTCCTGGCTTAGCGGCAGCCGCCCACTTTTTCAGCGCATCCTTCGACACAAACACCGAGTTCTTGTAAACATCTGCAGCCCACTCGTCCATGTTCTGCTTGTGCGCCTTATACTGAGTGGCATAGTATGCAGGTGCGCTTGCGGCATTTTTTGTCAGGTACAGCTTCATCAGTGCTTTAAACACATCTCTATCCGTTCCCGCATCATAGTTCTTATAGAATCCATCCTGCGCTTCTGCAAGTTTTACCAGCGAATCAGAAAACGCCTTTCCATCCATCGAGGCCCTGAATACCCCCATCCACTTTTCACCTACCGCCGCTTGCTGTATGAGCTCTATACCCAGTACCGCTTCCTTAATATATTGCTCGTCAGTTACCAGCTTATCTGCTGCTCCGGCAGCTACCTTCATTTTAGGCAGCAAACTATCAGCAAACGGCATGGTGTTATCGTTCGCCGCCCACTTGGCAAAGCTCGCTTCGTACGCCTCTTTCTTTCCGGTCACGTTATTCAATTTCAGACCTTTCACCTCACCCTGCCATTTTTTCCAACCATTGGCAACACTCGCCCTTTTAGATGTGTACTTTATAAATATATCTCGCGATGCACTCATGTGTTTCGTCCACACGTCCAGCCTTTTTGTCCTCGCGTCAATAGCTATAGGGTCCGAAATGTTATACACATGTTTCAGAGAAAACGATGAAATATACTCGTTCGTCGTTCCGGGGAACCCATATACCATGGTAAAATCGCCCTCCTTTATCCCTGATATATTGATATTGAAGAATTGCTCCGATTTATAGGGCTTGTTCTCCGGCGAATAGTCAGCCGGCTTATTGTCTGCCCCTGCATATACCCTGAAGATCGAAAAGTCGCCGGTGTGCCTCGGCCACATCCAGTTTTCCTCATCACCGCCAAAGGCGCCTATCCCGTTTGGCGGGAAACCCACAAAACGAATATCCCTGTAAGTCTCCGATATCGCCACCCAATACTGATTCCCCTTAAAAAATGCCTTGATATTGGCATCCATCCCTGTCGCCTTCGCTATTTCCTTCTCAGTCTGTGTTATCCTCTGATTCACTATGCTGTCCCGCACCGCATCCCTCAGGGTATCATCCAACCCATAGGTGATCTTCGATGTCACCTCCTCTATCTTGCGGATGAACGTCACAGTCAATCCCTTACATGGAAGCTCCTCACCGGTGTTTTTCGCCCAATAACCGTTCGCAAAATAATCCTTCTCCGGACTGCTCAACGCCTGGGCACTTCCGTAGCCGCAGTGATGATTGGTCAATATCAAACCTTTCGATGATATGATCTCACCCGTACATCCTTTCCCGAAAAGAACAATCGCATTGTTCAGCCCCGTTCCATTGTCATTATAAACTTTATCAATTGCTATCTGCAGCCCCATTTCCTTCATCTCCCTCTCATGATCTTTCACCTTAGGAGGCATCCACATGCCCTCCTTGGCAAATATCGAATTACAACTCGCTGTTATTAATGCAGACAACAAAAATTTCCGCATAAACACAGGCGAAACAACAACATTAACTTTAATCATATATACATTTTGATTTGCGGAAATAAATATACACCTTTGCTACAAAAGTTCCCTGTTAATTCCATATATTAGCGGAATAATAGGATTATATCTTGACCGGGATTATGAAAAAATGCTTGTTCGTCATAGCGATATTGATAGTATCGCAACTGAAATCATTTGCACAATCGTTATTTGATGGGCCTGATACTGTTTGTGTCAATCAACCAGTGAAGCTATCCAGCAACGTATTCGATGCAAAATCCTATTACTGGGGGTTCTGCTCAGGCTTCCTGTTCAATGCCCCTACCGGCACCAATATGGGCAGCGGGTTCAAATTGAACGGCCCGACCGGCATCGAAATTGCCAATGATAGTGGCCTTTTCTACGGCTTTGTTATCAATACTCAAACAAATGAACTGCTCCGCCTCAACTACGGTGCCAGCCTCAATAACGTTCCTACTGTTACCAATTTCGGCAACCTCACCGATGGTCTACCCGAAAACCCGACTACACTTTACCTGCTTCACGATACCTTCTCTCGCAAATGGTTCCTTTATGTAGCAGGTGGCTTCGAAAAAGCAACTTCGGAACTCGGTCGTGTCGATTTCGGCCCACGTCTTGGCAACCCTAAACCTAACGTAGCCAATTTCGGCAACCCGGGCAATCTGCTCGATCAGCCTCGTGGTCTTTTCGTAACTCAGGACGCCGACCGCCGTTGGATCGGTTACGCCGTAAACTACAATTCCAGCGAACTCATCCAGCTCGATTTCGCTTTCAACCCGTCTACAACACCGCTTGCAAAAACACTCGGAAACGTTGACGGAGTACTCAATTTCCCTTCAGACCTTTCTGCAATCTACGACGATAACAAATGGTACTTCTTTGTTACCAACTATGGCAATAATACACTGGCACGTATAGACATGGGAGCTACCCTTGACCCCGTCGCCCCTGCTTTCGCAGCAGGCACCAGTCTCGGTGACTTCCTTTTCCGTATCCTGCGTCCATCCTCACTTACAACCATTCGCGATTGTAACTACCTTCATATCTACATCACCGACAGCACAACAGGCCAACTGGTTGAAGTACGTGCACCAAAAGCATTGGGCCCTTACACAGGTATCAGCTATAGCGTTGTGGGTGGCATGAACTTCCCTTCAGCTATTTCGGGCATCCTGCGCGACCGCGACACAGTTTATGGTTTCATCACCAACGCGCTCGATACAACCATCACAAAGATCTCTTTCAACAATTGTACTAACGCTTCAATCCCTTCTTTTACAGAACTCGATCCGCCAGCGTACAGCTACAACGCTCCGGGTGTCTACAACGTGTTCTTCACAGTAGATGAAGGGCTGCCTACACAACGCACCGATTGTAAAGACATCACAGTGTTGGCTCCGCCCACACTGTACCGTCCGAATGATACTACCATCTGCGAAGGCGATACACTCAGGCTCTATGCTGTGTCTACCCTTGCCGATTCTATCAGGTGGGCTGCCGGTCACAACATTGACACCACAAACGTCTATTTCGACTCAGTTCGTGTTTATCCCGACCATTCAGTTACCTACAACTACACACTCTACTATCCTTTCGGCTGTATTGTAGATACCGCTATTACCGTTAAGGTAGTAAAAGTAAACGCTGATGCCGGTCCGGACCGCTACATCCGCGATGGCGCAATATCAACCATTGGCGGACCAAACACTTCTATCGGGTCATACACATACCGCTGGGAACCATTCCAGTTCATCAACGACACAACGTTAATGTTCCCGAATGTCAATCCGCCTTACGACTTCTCCTACAACCTTACGGTCATCTATCAGGGTGAAGGATTTACATGTCTGGCTCGGGATACGGTGACGGTTCGCGTAGATTGCGGGGCCGGTTTCAACCTGCCTAATGCGTTTGTACCGACCAGCGGCAAATCCGGCACCAACAAATTCGGCATTCTTAACAATGCTATTGCGAAGCTCAACTACTTCCGGATATTCAATCGTTACGGCCAACTGGTGTTCCAGACTACCGATCCGACTCAAGCTTGGGACGGTACTTTTAACGGTGACCTGGCTCAGGAAGGTGTCTATGTTTGGGTTGCAGATGGATTCTGCTCCGATGGCAAGCCCATCAAAAAACAGGGCAACGTAACATTGTTCCGATAGTACTGATTTTTGTGTAACCAAATTCTTCTGTTGTGGCTGCATTCATGTTTCAGCTGGAACTACCCGAGATGAACGACAGCATCGTTGCTGCCATTCCGGCTCATCGTTTACACATCAATTCCCTGTTTACGCAAGGTCGCATCCTTTCTTATAGTGTAGCTATGAGTCGCTCCACTATTTGGTGTGTCATTAATGCCGAAGACGAACAGGAAGCAAACGAATTGGTTACTGCCTTCCCGCTATACCATCTCTGCACCGACGTAGTTTGCAGACCCCTGCTTTTTCACAACACACTCCCCGCACCTGCACCGGGCATATCCCTCAATTAGCTTTCATATAGCAAATTGAATTATCCTATTTTGTCATAGCCAAACACAATGACCAGCGTCATTTATATCTGTATTTATTGACCGATATTTGCACCTCAAAACCAACAATAAAACAAAGAAGATCATGGCAAACAATTTTGTTACAGTAGGAATGGCTTTTCCTCAGTTCGAAAAGAAATCTGTAGTATCCCTGGAGAAAGGAAAAGAATTCAAAGAGATCAGCAACAAGGACATCGAAGGCAAATGGGCGGTTATGTTCTGGTGGCCTAAAGACTTCACTTTCGTATGCCCTACCGAGATCGCTGAATTCAACAAAAACTACACAAACTTCACCGACCGTGATACAGTACTCCTCGGCGCTTCTACCGACAACGAATACGTGCACCATGCATGGCGCGTTGCGCACAACGACCTGCGCGACCTCCGTTTCCCGATGATTGCAGACACGTCAAAAAGCCTGGCTGAAGAGTTGGGTATCCTCTCTGCCGACGAGAAAGTTGCTTACCGCGCTACATACATAATCGATCCGGAAGGAATCGTTCGTTGGGTGAATGTGAACGACCTCAGCGTTGGCCGCAACGTAGCAGAAGTGCTCCGTGTTCTTGACGCATTGCAGACAGATGAACTTTGCCCTTGCAACTGGACCAAAGGTGCAGAAACACTTACTCCTGCTGTAGGATAATATAATATGCAATCAAAAACGTCCCGCAGCAAACTTTGATGCGGGACGTTTTTATTACCAACTATTCAATCTACTATTATGGCTATAGAAAATGAAACCGTGCAAAGTATGTTCGCCGACTTCGGTATAGATCCGCAACACGTAAGCAAAAGCCTCACAAGCCTAGCTGCAGTTAATCACAAGTACCTCCGTGATCTCAAACTGAATGTGGCGGCCATGCTGGGTAGTGCCAACCTCACTCGTAAAGAAGCATATCTTATCGCACTCTCAGTTGCAGTGAACGAAAAAAATGATGCGCTCATCTCAGCCTTTGAAGGACAGGCAACCAAAGAAGGGGCCACACCCGATGAGATCGCTGAGACACATGGCTGCACCTCTGTAATGAACCTCAACAATGTGCTGTATCGCTTCCGTCATTACATGCACGGAAACGAATATTATGCAAAGACCCCCGCGGGCGTGCGCATGAGTATCATGATGACTCCGGCCATGGGCAAACAGTTGTTCGAACTAATAAGCTTGGTAGTGTCTGCCGTGAACGGCTGCGAACAGTGTGTCAATTCACACGAGCATTCAGTGAAAGAACAAGGCGCATCCGAAGCGCGCATCTATGATGCTATACGTCTAGCTGCTGTCATAAAAAGCCTTTGCGCGGTTATCTGATAACATACTCCGTGCAAAAGAAACGGCCCTGAATATCAAAATATTCAGGGCCGTTTCCTATTTAATATCTTCTCCTATCTCACCGCTGGCAGAGTGATAGTGAACAGGCTTCCCTTTCCGGGCGCACTCTCTACCTTTATCTTACCGTCATGTGCATCCACTATTGCCTTTACGTAGCTCAGTCCCAATCCGAAACCCTTCACGTTGTGAATGTTGCCGGTATGTGCACGGTAAAACTTCTCAAATATTCTTTGCTGCGTTTCTTTGTCCATCCCTATACCGTTGTCGCGTATCTTGATGGTGAACATGCCATTGCCATGCTTCAGCGTTTCCACCACTATCATCGGAGCCTCGGTCGAATATTTCATCGCGTTATCAAGCAGGTTGAAGATGATGTTCGAAAAATGCACCTCGTCCGCTTCAATAACTGAGTCTGTTGCCGCCAGGTGCAACTCTATCGCACCATGTTTCTCCTGCACCTGTAAAGCGAGGTTATGCGCCACCTTACTGATGATCTGGTGAGCATCAAGCTTCTGAAGTGTCAGCTTTATCTCCTCTTTCTCCAGTCTTGCAGCCTGTAGTATTTTTTCAACCTGCTTATTCATGCGCTTATTCTCCTCCTTGATCATGCTACTGTATATCTTGATCTTGTCGGTGTCATGTATCACTTTCTCGTTGGTAAGGGCGTCGATAGCAAGCGAAATGGTTGCAAGGGGTGTCTTCAGCTCATGTGTCATGTTGTTAATAAAGTCCGACTTTATCTCTGACACCTTCTTCTGATTGATAAGTGTCCTGACAGTAAGCGCAAAAGCGAGCACAATGATGGTGGTGAATATTATAGACGCAACAACCATCCAACCCATCTCTCTGATGATAAGGTTCTTGTCCTCCCTTATAGAAATATAAAGCGTCTCCCTTGCTCTGTACGAGTCTTCAGGAGCCAACTCCACCCGGTATGCGGTCTCTTGCTCTGAAAGATGAAAACCCGGCGACTGCAAAATGATGTTCTTGTAAATATTCGTGATGCAGTATTCATATTTCTGCTTCACGTTATTTTGCTTCATCTGTTTGTCTATGATCTCTGATATCTCCTCAGCATTGAAATTCCCCTCAACGGTGAAATGCCTGCCGAGAAAATAACGCTTCGATTCCTCGTTAGGGATAAAATCGGCATGCTTATAGAGAAACCGGCTATGGATGCCCTCCTTTGTGTCATTCAGCGCCAGATCTACAGCTCGCTGAAACTCCTCATGCTTCAACTTGATAGCATTCTGTATCCACGACATCTGAATGAACAGGATACCCACTACCGAAAGCGTGATCAATATTACAATCCATGGGTAGATCTTCTTCATGCGGTAGTAAAAATAATAATGCGAATGCTATATAAACGTTAAGACTACAAAGGTACACGTTACTGGTTGACGGGAATTGGTGTGCTCTTTGATATTGGTCATATTTCTACCCCTCACAATCCGTAACTTTATTATACAAAAATAGTCTCTTATGTCATATATCATAGCCGCCACCGACTTCACCGATACTTCACTTAACGCTGTGACATATGCGGCCAACATGGCCGTAGCCACAAGTCACCCGCTTGTTGTGATCCATGCCTTTTCACTACCGGTAATGGTGGGAGATGTACCCTTGCCCGCCACACTCATCGATGACACCCGACAGGATATGGAAAAACAGATGACTAACCTCGTTCAAAAGCTGGCGGCTGTACACAGTGGGCTTAATGTTTCCGGCGAGGTGCGGTATGGCACCGTGATCGATGTGGTAGAAAGATATGCCGAAGAGAACCGCCCACCCTTCATCACTATTATGGGCAATACCAATACACGTGATAACTCAGTCTGGATACTCAGCACACTCAGCGATGCCTCAGTCAACCTCACACTGCCTGTACTGGCTGTTCCCCCGGGCGCAGAGTTCAAAACAGCGCCCGTCATGTGTCTGGCAATTGATCTGACTATGGAAGATATTGCCGCTCCGTTAAAGCAGGTTACAGACATTGCAACTGCCATCCGCGCGCAGCTACATGTTGTAAACGTGGGCAATAACGACGCAGAGGGCAACCGACTGTTATCAGACAAAATTGAACTTGCATTATTACCCGCAAGGCCTGCATATCACTTCATCCCCGGCGAAGACGTGGAAGAAAACATCCACACCTTCTGCGAACAGAACCATGTTAAGCTTCTTGCTGTCATTCACGGCCGTCATTCCTTCTTCGAAAGCCTGATACACCGCAGCCACACCAAACACATGGCAAAGACCATGCAGATACCACTACTAGTGCTTCATGAGAGCGCGAAATAAAACTACTTACCCACGCTCAGCATGTTCATCAGCAACCTGATGGCACCCTTGTTTCCCGCAGGCAATTGTCGCGAGAACGAAAGGCTGGTATATATGTAATGCCCCGCCCCCGTCTTTGCATATAGCACACTGCTCTCCAAAGGCTGTTCGCCGGCATCGTTCATAGAGAATATCGTGGTGTAATTCTTGTCACAATTTGTAGGAAAGTACAGCCCACGCTCCTGCACCCATTCCGTCATATCAGCCTGAGTCAGCTCATTTGGGTAATGCAGTAACCGGTGGTCAGGTGCTGTAAATGTCACCGCGGCATCCTCCTCGGTAACCCGTTTGGCCGACAAACTGAACGGATAAGGGCCCAGCTTGGTGGTCGCCATATCCTGTAGTGTGTTATACTGCATCACCAGCGTCCCGCCCTCGGTCGCATATTGCAGCAACACCGGCATCCACTGCTCCATTTTCTTCTCGGCATTCACCGCCCTTATGCCCGTAATAATAGCATCGTACTTCTTAAGCCCCGCTGCTGACACAAGGTCACTTTCTTTCAACACATCTACCTCCAGACCTGCCTCACGCAGCACGTCCGGAATCAGGTCCCCGGCTCCCTGCACATAGCCTATACGCTTCGCTGTACACTTCCAGTTGGGTACCAGTATTCTTGCAATGCTTCGTGTAAAATATTGCAGTGCCGGCAAGTGGTCATATTGTATCACGTGTTGCTCCTGCACCTCGGGCACAGCAGTCTGCGGCACTATCATAAAATCCTTCAGTTCGGTGGTGGTCGGTTTGAAAACGATCGGGATAACAGTATCAACTCCCTTCCGGAACATAGGTACATAAATGTCCTTCACCGGCTCCCTCGTCAGGCTCGATACCACACGCACACTCATATTAGGCAGGTCCTTATTACCCCGTAATCTCAGATCTGCATGCACCGTTCCGTCTGCGTCAGCGAATAACAGTTTATTGGTGAACGAAGCCACCATATCGGGCACTACCCGCAACTGTTCCACAACATCGCCTTTCACCGGGTCCAGCTTCTTATAAGACAATGGCACGGACACCTGAAATGGTTGCCCGCCTATATTCATCTTCACCGTGGCCTGAAGTCGGTTCACCGACTCAGGAAGTCCCGCTGTTGTGTCAGCCGGCATGTAATAGGTAGCATTGCCACTCGCAAACTGCAGCCAGTAAGGCTGCGTCAGAGGTATGCCTGCAAGTATTGTTATCTTTTGCTCAAACATTAGCAACGTATCCCTGCTCATCACTACATTCAGCACCGTGTCTCCGCTCCCTGCCCAGCTTATGCCTTCTATCTTCACACCAGGTGCCCTCGCAATAACACGAAAGGTAAACGGCAACACTTCTCCCCTCGCTGCTTCAGGCTGCTTGCTATACAATTCTGCCATCACGCCCGCGCAGTGCAATATCACTTCATCTATTTCTTTCAGTTTCTGTCCGCGCCAGTATACATCTTTCACTTCGGCCATTTTTTTCCGCACCGCTATCAGCGCCGGAATACTTGCCTCTGGTTTCCTGAAATCAAATTTGCTCAGGATACCGTCCAGCTCCTTACCAATATCCGGTCGGCCTACCCTGTTCCATGTAATGTCTATCCCATCAAAGATCGACTTGCTGAATGGCTCGCCTGCCACCAATTTGAAATACTCGGTCTGCAATCCCGGTACACTTGGCGTACCGGCACCCTGACTCTTGTGTACACTCCTGCTCTGTCCCGCCAACTCACCTACACCCATGCCCAGCGATGGCACATACTGCCCCACCTGCATTTTGAACTGGTCCTCCGATGTCGTGTTCCTGTTTCCGAACCTGAACGTATTGAACAATAGACGCTTTGGTTGCCATGCTTCATAATAGCGCAGCTGTTCAGTATACTGCCGCGCATCACCACTCATCTTAAACGCCATCTCTGCAATTATAGCAGACGCCGCATGCTGCCCGTGTCCGGCATTGGTATCCGGTGGGAAACGGCATATAACTACATCAGGCCTGAAACGACGCATCACCCATATCGCATCATCCGCCAGCACTTCCTTCGGCCAGTGCTTGAACGTCTCTTCATAGGTCTTCGAAAAGCCAAAATCTACGGCACGGGTAAAATACTGCTCCGCGCCATCCAGTTTGCGGGCTTCTATCAGTTCATGGGTCCTTATCAGTCCCAGTGCCTCACCCTGCTCCGTACCCAACAGATTCTGCCCCCCATCACCCCTCGTCAGCGACAGATACCCGGTCCTGATGTGCTGGTCGTTCACCAGATATGCCAGTAAACGGGTATTCTCATCATCGGGGTGGGCGGCCACATACAGCACATTAACCAGATTCCGCAGCCGGGCTATTTCGTGATAAATAGTGCCCGATGATGCCGGCCTCACCTGCTGAGCACCGGCAGCGACAGCAACTGCAAAAAACACACACAACAAAAACAACCTTCGAACCATATGAATACAGGGTATTTAAGAGGCATCAAATGTACATACGATTATCGTTACAGTTTGTATCTTGCAGCCTGTTCAGGCACCACTGGTAATAATCGTTACTATTAAGTTACCTGTTCACTCAGTGCCCACCCCTTATTTGGCGATTCATTTACTAACTTTTACTTTTAGAGGAACATTTACAACGAATGTGCGGAATAGCAGGGTTTATAGGCCGTAGTAAAGAGCACGGCCTTGATTATTGCAGGAATGCCGGGGTGCTCATTATGCACCGGGGCCCCGACGACAGTGGCATACTCAACCTCGATGAGGTGACACTGCTGCACCGCCGCCTCTCCATTCTCGAATTATCCGAATTGGGCCACCAACCCATGGCGTCCTCTTGCGGACGATACACTATTGTATTCAACGGTGAGATATATAACCATCTGGAACTCAGGGCAAAGTTCCTCCCAAACCACCCCTTTCGTGGTCACTCCGACACCGAAACGATCATAGAGCTGTTCCGCATTATGCAGGAGAAAATGCTCGCCGAAATGGTGGGCATGTGGGCCATCATCCTCTGGGATCACCAGTCGAAGAAGGCATTCGTAAGCCGCGACCGCTACGGACAAAAACCTCTTTACATCCGCCGCCGTAATGACGCCTGGCTGCTGGCAAGCGAAGTAAAACCACTACTGGATGCCGGTGAAAAACCTGCTGCAGACCCAACCGCTATTGTAGAATACCTCGCATTGGGCAACTATGGTCACTTGGGCGCGCATACATTCTTCCGCGATGTGAAACACTTCCCGCAAGGCTGCTACGCATGGATAACCCCTGGCCAAACAGAACTCTCCCCCGCCAAATACTGGGAGCTGCCGAATGTTCCGGCCTCTGCCAAACGCCAATTTGACGAAACCGCACGCAAACAACTCCACGACTCAATTGTAGAGGGCGTCCTATCTCAAACGCTGGCCGATGTACCTGTAGGCATTACCCTTTCCGGTGGTATCGACTCATCTATCGTCGCGGGTATCCTTGGCAAACACTACAACAAGGAAATTCACATTTTCACTGCCCAGGCTCCAGGCAGCCGGTTCGATGAATCGAAATACGTTGACGCGGTGATAGCTGCCAATAAAAATGGCAACTTTATCGTCCACCGTAAGGACCTGCACGAGCTTTCCATAAAAGACGATCTCACCCGTTACATTAAGATCCAGGAAGAACCATTCGGCGACCCGTCCATCATAGCCCACGGCTTCCTCATGAATATGGCAGCAGAGGCCGGCATCAAAGTCGTCCTGAATGGCCAGGGTGCCGACGAGATCTTCTTCGGATACAACAACATGGCACAGGCCATATTGCTGCAGCAGCTAAAAACACTTCGCTTCGGCCGTTTCTACGAGAACCTCAACAAGATGAAATTGGGCAAGACCTACATGATGCGCACCATGCTCAAATCGCTGCTGCCATCTGTAGAGACCAGCATGCGCACCAACTCACGCATCAAACGCCGCGACATCATCGACAGCTCGTTGCTCACAGGCGTCGACAATAGTCTGGTATCTCTGTACGATTACAACAAACCATACGACGTATTGCTCGAAAGCATTTATGGATTGCACATACCACACCTCGTTCACTACGATGACCGCAACGGCATGGCCAATAGCCTCGAAGGACGTATGCCATTCCTCGACCACCGCATAGCTGAATTTGTGGCCACCATTCGCCCCGAAGACTTCCTCATGCATGGACTGCGCAAGTACATGCTGCGTGAATCATGCCGCGAATACCTGCCGGACATCATCTACAACCGCACCGATAAGATCGGCTTCTACACGCCATTGATCGACGCAATCTACCGCGATGCAAAATGGGTAGAGAACAACCTCACTGCACGCACACTGTTGGCACATGGCCAGCGCGATATGCTGATAGGCAAAATGAACTCAAAGACACTCACCACTCCCGATGCGCTTCAGATATGGCGCGCCATGTCCGTGAACATCTGGATGAATGAGTTCAGTGTAGCCGGATAAGGGAAAACCATCCGGTCCTCCCCTACCAGTTACTATTACCTTTCTGGAATTCTTTTGGTTTCACCACCGTGAACACCCTCGAAATGTTGAACCCGAAGTGCAGATGCCCCTTCTCCCACGTGTCCGTGGTTTGGTTCACAATAATACGCTCATTCATACCCACCGAGTTGGTGAAGAACAGTTGGAATACATGCCCGCCTGTCTCTATATCACAACCCAACGAAAGTGAATTATAGGTCTTTGCACCAAAGTTCAGCATGTCGGCATTGTTCACGCGGTAGTAATATTCAGCCGTTATGGCCATACGCTTGCTCACCTTCATGCGGCCACCCACACCCAGCGCAAACGTATTGTTCGACCATGCCGAACTGTCCACCAGATTCTGATGCACCAAAGTAGGCATCAGCTGCAGCGACAGATTACTGTTGAACTTACGCGCAATTAGCAACTGATGCGCATACGCCAGCCTGTGTGTGAAGTAATACTCCATACCCGGCGGCAGCACCGGCGCCTTATCGCCCACAGCACTCATCCCGGCAAAGTACGACACCGTCACAGGCGTGCCGTTGGTCTTTTGTGCCAGCAGCTTCGCCTTCAGAAACGCGTCGTTCGATTTATACAGCGTGCTATGCCCCAGTCCCACCATCAGCCACTTCGTCACGCCATAGTCCAGACCTATCCTCGTGGTAGCATTATCAAACCCGAAGAAGTTGTCCACCCCATCGCTCACACGACCAAAACGGTGCAGGATACGGAAGTCCAGCACACCTGCAGCCAGGTTCTCAACCGTGCTGCTGTTAATGATGCGCGTGGCCTTGAACGTATTGGTCACCGCTTCTTTCTTGTCCGACTTATCGTCCAGTTCCTCCAGCAACTTGTCGGCCTGCGCCGATGATACCGTAGCCACAGAGGCAAACAAGGCACTCAACAGGAGTGTTCTTAGCATTGTATTGATAGTTAAGTTTTGGTAGAATTCTATTTCTGGTTCAGTACACCCTCCATCGAGATCACTGCTTCCTTACCCACCTTGTCCGAAACCATATTCGGAACACTGATCTTGTAATCGGCCAGCTTAACAGTGAACTTAGCCTTCAGCGTCACGGCAGCACCCTTTACCACTATTGTGCCCGGCACATTCACGTCATTGCTCACACCATGGATCGTAAGTTTACCTGCAACAGTCGTCGGGTAGCTCCCGTCCTTAGCGAAGTTCAGCGCGTCAAGGTTGCCTACCTTGCCTTTAAAGTCCGACTTAGGGAACTTATCGCTCTCCATGTAGTTCTCGTTAAAGTGGTCCTGCATCAGCGCCTTCTCAAACTTAAAGCTTTTTACAGGCACCTGGAACACCACGTCTCCCGTCTTCGAATCAAGGATCGAGGCCACCTCATTGTTCACCGCCGTTATATCCTCCGGCGATCCTTTAGACGTTGCATCAAATGTGATACGCGCCGTACGCGTCATGTATTTCTGCGCAAACAGCGCTGTCGATCCCGCAGCCAGTATTGCAGCGGTCATTATGAACTTCTTCATTGTTGTGTTGTTTGTTGTTTCGATTATAGGTTTCAGATCGTGATTCTTAATTGTTCAGAGCCCCCTGGTTTACCCACCGAGTGATCTTGTTGATCTCGCAACTCGATAGCTTCGGCTGGTTCTTCGGCATAGCGCTGAAGCCCGGCGTCCAGTTGATGGTACCCAACAGCTTACCCGCCGTCACCGATGTCACTGTGCCCGTATGCGTGCTCAGGTTATAGCCTGCAGCCATTGTACCCGCATCATGGCAACCCGCCGTGGCGCACTTGGCATCTATTATCGGTTTCACCGTTGCCGCATAGGTCACCGTGGTAGTATCGCATACTACCGCGCCTGTGGGATAAAGCTTGTCGTATTTGTCGTTATAGCAGCCCGCCATCACAACCAGTGCGCCGGCCATTACTATCAGTTTCTTCATATTGTTGTGTGTTGTTGTATTCCGATAGGGTTTATTTGGTTACAATACAATCTGTGAGAGATACCCCTGTGATGCCGCTACCCGAGCAGAACCCCTTCAGCGTCACCTGTGCGCCCTTGGCCACCTGCACACCCTTGTCGCGCAGCGTGCACTGTATGTCAGCATCAGGGTCGCCGGTAGTCAGTATCACCATCAGTCCACCGTCCTGATTGGTCTCAGTGCTGCCCACCGTGCCGCTCACCTCTATCACCTGATTCAGATAAAGCGAATCCGCAGCCCGTTCGTTGGTACTATACGCCTTTGCCAGATCGGCAGCGGCAATGTTGATACCCTTCTTGTTATCCACCGTTTCCGGCTTCTTGTTGAACAGATAGATGCCTGTACCTACACCTATAAGGCCAAGCGACAAGACGATCATTATAAGCTTTTTCATTACCGTGCGGATTTATCAGTTATACAAATGTAGGGAATTACCATCTCATTCTGCCGTTTCGTTGTCGTCGGCACATACCGGCTTCGCTGTGCGGTAGCCCGTCCCCTTGAACGACGCCACCAATTCGTTCTGCTCATTCGTCAGCAGGATGTCGTAAAAACCCGTCCTGTTGCCCGAGTGCAGCTCCTTCGACTCCACCGTTATCACCTCGCCCGCCTTCGCCGCCTTTATAAAACTGATCGATGCATCCAGCGCCACCGTCAGCTTCCCCTGACCATTACACGCAAACGCGAACGCACTATCTGCCGCCGAGAACAACACACCGCCATGCACTATCCCGAACCCGTTCAGCATCTCTTCCCGTATAGTAAAGTGCAGCTTGCAATACCCTACCCTGTATTCATCAATAATGATGCCAAGCCAACGGCTGTAGTGGTCCTTGTCCAGCATGGCTGCCAGCACCTTCTGTTCTGCTCCCATTACTCAAATATACTACCCGTAAAACTATGCTTGTTGGTAAAACACCGTTAAATGATAGCTGCCGGCCGGCCCAAATGAAAAAGAGCGTGTTAATACACGCCCCTTTTTTTTCATTTCAGTTCTTAATTAGAAAAAGAAGAACCATTTACCCCTTGTTGAAACGAAACTCTTCAGATATCATTAGTGCCTTTGTTCGGCTTCTTTACATTGTTTGTGACACAAATATAAACACAATTCCCGAATCTTAACCACCAATTAACAAAATTTTTTCACATCCCATATCCTCCTTTCACACACATTTATACACCCGCAGTTAATATAAACACCGTCATATGCTACATATTGTCCTGTGTCACAATGGTTTAACAATTCCTACACACTCCCCGCTGACCTCCATCATCTATTCAACGCACACACAACCTACCTTTGCCCAACATTAAAAAATAGTTAACCTTATGAAAAAGACCAACATCCTCACAACAGCTGCCGTTCTGTCATCAATGGCACTCATCGTTTCCTGCTCCAAGAGCAAAGACGCCAACACCGACCAGACCGCGTCGCTCACCAAGGCTACCATCACCGGTCGCATCACTGCAAAGACAGTAGACACACTGGGCGCAGCAGCTATGCAGTACGCACCGGCAGGTACAGTTATCCAGGCTTGGGTAGATACCAAAGACTATGTCCTCGGCCACACCGACACCAACACAGTCTACGCCAAGAAGTACTTCACTGCCACTTCCGACGCTAATGGCTACTACACACTCGACATCATGGTGTCTTCATACAACCCGGCACAGGTGCACATCGTTCCTTCCGACTTCGAATACAACGTACTGAAGAAGAACAACATGGTTACACCGGCTACACTCTATACCGACAGAAAGGTGTTCCATGCCGATGGTGCAGCGCACACCCTGCATGCAGGTCAGAAGCTGATCAACGACATCAACTTCAACTAAGCCCTCATCTATTTCATAACCACTAACAGATCAGTACAATGAAACATATAGTTGCATTATGCACTTCCATGCTCATGGCAGGCAGTGCCGCCTTCGCGCAGACCGAAACTGCCAAGGCTGAAGACCATTCATTCAAGTCAGTTCGCGGCCACGAGGTACTCCCTCAGAAGGGCGAGTGGGCACTGGGCGTTTCCGCCACAGGCTTCCTCGGCTACATGGGCAACCTCATGAACAATACCGCCGGCAACATCCCGCCTGCGTTCAACACCGCCAACTCTGCCAACGCATTCGCTGTGGGCAACCTCGGCGGCTGGGGCATCTCCGGCAAGTACATGAAGACCGCTACCATGGCCTACCGTGTACGTGTCCTCGCCAACGTGGGCAACTACTCTTACAGCAACTTCGTGGCCAAGAACACCCTCACGCCCGATCCGCTCAACCCACAATTCGTTGAAGACAAACTCACTATCAACACCTCTATGGTGATGGTAGGTGCCGGCTTCGAGAAGCGCCGTGGCAGTGGCCGTGTGCAGGGCATCTATGGTGCCGAACTGCTGGCCGGTGTCAATGGCACCACCCGCGACTTCACCTACGGAAACGGCTTCAGCGCCACCTTCCTGGCTCCTGTGTCCACTTCCGACTTCGGCATGGGTACATCGGGTGCCAATGCAGTTCGCAATAGGTTCTCTTCTACAGGTACATCGTTCCTCTTTGGTGCGCGCGCCTTTGCAGGAGTTGAGTACTTCATAGCTCCCAAAATATCGCTGGGTGGCGAGATCGGCTATACGCTGGGCTTCTCTACCACAGGCAAGGGCTACGAGACCACCGAGCAGTGGAACGGCGGCACAGCGTCAGTATCAACTGTCACTACCCCAACCCACAGCAACCGTGTAGGTCTGCGCTCTATGGGCCTCGGCTTCGACAATACCAATGCAGCCATCAACCTGCATTTCTACTTCTAAGCAACAACCATACTACAGATAAAAAAGACACCCTAAACGGTGTCTTTTTTTTATGCTCTTTGGTTCTTTACTTGCTCAAATTCCTCAGCATCTCCTCCGTCATCCTGTCCAGGTCATACTCATGCTTCCAGTGCCAGTGCTCGCGCGCAGTGCTGTCGTCAATGCTCTTGGGCCAGCCGTCTGCTATCTGCTGACGGAAATCCGGAGCATAATCAATCGTGAACTCCGGTATGTGCTTGCGGATAGATGCCGCTATCTCCTTCGGCGAGAAACTCATTGCCGACAGGTTATAACTCATCCTCGTCTTTATCTGCTCGGCAGGTGCCTCCATCAGCTCTATGGTGCCGCGTATCGCATCGTCCATATACATCATAGGCAGGTACGTGTCCTCGCTCAGAAAACTCGTGTACTTCTTGTGTTTCAGCGCCTCGTGGTAGATCTCCACCGCATAGTCGGTAGTGCCGCCACCGGGGGCCGACTTCCAACTGATGAGGCCCGGATAGCGCAGACTGCGCACATCAAGCCCCCAGCGCTGGTGGTAATACTGGCACCACAGCTCACCCGCATACTTGCTGATGCCATATACCGTGCGCGGCTCCACCACCGTTTGCTGCGGTGTGCCGTGGTGCGGTGTGGTGGGGCCAAAAACGGCTATGCTGCTCGGCCAGTATATCTTGCTCAGTTTCTCCTGCACCCCCAGGTCCAGCAACTGCAGCAGGCTTTGCATATTCACCTCCCACGCACGCTTGGGGTCCTTCTCGCCGGTGGCCGACAGCATTGCTGCCAGCAGATATACCTGCGTGATGCCCTCCTTGCGTATCAGCTCCAGTATGGCCGGCGCATCCATAGCGTTCAGAATGGCAAACGGGCCGCTCTCCTTCAGTATGGGGTGCGGATCCCTGATGTCTGATGCTATTACATTGTCTGTGCCATGCACCTTGCGCAGCGCCAGTGCCAGTTCCACGCCTATCTGGCCGCCCGAACCTATAATGAGAACCTTTTCTTTTTTCATGTTACTTGGAAGATGGGCGAAAGTAAAAAATAATACAGAAAAAGCCGGTGATGGCCGTTAAAAATGTTTGCTAATGCCGGGTGGCACGTGCGCATAGCCATCAGGAGAACGGTGGCCGGGAAGACGTAGGTAAAGAGCCTACGCCTAGCTGGGCCACCACCCACACTACTCCTTTACAAACTTTTCTACCACTTCAGAATTTATGGTGGCGAAATAAACACCTGTCGCCAATGACGATATGTCTACCGACCGAATGTTGTCGGCGGCCAAACCAATAACCTTGCTGCCCGCCACATTTGTAACTTCTAAAGAACGCACCGGTCTGCCGCCATCAATAAACAAAGTGTTGCCTGCCGGATTGGGCGATACGCGAAATGCTTTGGGGTATTCGGCCTGTGAGACACCATTTGTCGCGCTGAGGTTGTAAGTCACGTTTGGAAACGACTCCCGTAGCACACCGCCCATAGTAAACACTACTTTATTCACGGTATAACCGGCAGCCGCGCCCGAGGCATTCGGATGCTCAATACAATCGATATACCCTGAGAACCCGGTACCACTTCCTGTACCCGCACCTTTACCGGCCAGATACATTTTCCCATCGGGCCCCACCTTCATATCTCTGATAACGGTATAACCAGAAACAGAAGGAAAAATGTGCCGCGACGCTGTGATCGCTGCATAGGTTGGCACCGATACATCGAATTGCTGAACTATGTGCTCATACAAGTAAAAGTCGCCAACATACAACTTACTGCCATCCGGAGAGAACTCGATACCAAAACAAGATACTGTATCGAATGCAAGGGCGTCAGATATGGAGCCGTCTCCGGGGTTGAAACGAAAAAGTTCAAAACCTGTTTTCGCTGCTATGATATTGCCACATGGATGTGTGTAAGCCAGCAGTGTCCTGTCGGGGCTACACTTGATGCCTGCGCTGTGAACGCAGTGCGAATTATCATACACCCCGATCTTATGATACGCAGGTGCCGAAAAGCCTGCGGCCGTAATGTTTCTGACCACAAACACATTCGTGTCGCGCAGGTGATTGATGAGCCAGAAATTGTGCGCGTTCCCCGGCACTGCGGTCATTGCCCCCCACATTCCGGTGTCGGCAAAGGTATAGCTCGACCCCGCAACCACATCGCCGCGGCCACCATCCAGCGCCATGTCCACAATACAATACGAAAGGCGGCCGACTGTTGGTGCCCCGCTCGACCTTCGCTCCAATGAGAATACATAATATTTGCCGGGCTGGGTGAGGTGCGGCAATATCAGGGTGCCCTGCGGACATTGGTTGGCATTGTAAGACACAATTGAAACCGCCGAAGGCATTGTGTCGTGATACCGGTTCCAAATTGTGTTACCGTCAGTGTAAAAAAGCAACTGCCCCGCAGAATCGCATGTACTGGCACACGCATTACTGGAGTTGATCTTTGTGCTGAATGGTACCGGAGTACCGGAATTAAAATTGATTCCGGCCCGCATGCCGAATGCCCATACCCGATTCTCGGGTGCGTTGTATTGGGCATGCAACACGTGAACCAATAGAAGCATCATGGTGGTGATAAGGATGCGCATAACTAATTGATTTATCCTATAAAAATAAAATAATTTTCAACCGATCCCAAATACCAGGCGTCGAAAACGTCTCATGAGAGCGTCGACCGTGAAGACGTAGGCAAAGAGACTACTCTCTCATGCGTTACAAACGCTGCACCGTAGCATCCTCGTTACAAACGAGGACGAGGTGGGGAGTAGATCTTTGCGGCGAATGGCACCGGAGTACCGGAATTGAAATTGATTCCGGCCCGCATGCCGAATGCCCATACCCTATTCTCGGGTGCGTTATATTGGGCACACAGCGTATTGACTATAAATATCAGAATGGTGGTGATAAGGCAACGCATAAGCTGACAATTTTTATATAAAATTACTGTTATTACTCATTCGCGCAAAGACCCGCTTCTTTCATGCGTTACAAACGCTGAACCGCAGCATCCTGGTTGCAAACCAGGACGAGTGGGTGTACCGCAGCATCCTTCCCGAAATAATCGGGACAGGCTGTTACAAACGAGGACGAGTGGAGTAACTACTTGCTAGTCTTTTTAAACTTTAGGAATTCAAGTCGATATTGTGAGAATTTTATCGCGTCTTTGATACACAAAGCTGTAGCGGTTAGGCTGTAAGTGAAAATAAAAACGAAAACAAGAAAATACCATCTACTATGTAAACTGTCTTTGACATGATGCTTTACCCAATAATCAGAAAATGCATACATAATTATCGAATACCCGAGACTTATAAATAAACAAACAAGAGTATATTTGTATGTAAACAAAAGTGTTGTATAATGCTTCTTTTTTTCTAGATAGTCAATGAATTCATCTTGCGGGGCGGCCATAAGAATGGCCAAAGCCGCAAAAAACAAAGAAAAAACAATAGACAAAACACTAATTCCGATGTTGTAAAAAGATGTCGTAAAGTCGTACCTGATTTCTTTTGGAATAAAATACGAAACAGCAACCGTTGTCAACACAGCGGCTCCAGTATCTATACTGCAAATTAACTGTCTCAATTTCATTTTTTGGTTCGCTCTCGCACACTTCTTATTGTATCAATTAAATATTTCAGAATTGAACTGTTTTCCTGCACATCTGAGGGAATCTTTCTTCTCACCTGACGTTCTTTATCGCTCGTACTTATTATTTCTGGTTTACCATTAATATTCCCGATAACCGTACTTTCCCCATATCCGTCTACAGACATCTCAAACTTTTGCTTAGTCAGTTCATTGACCCTTATACTTTGGTTCTTTTTATTGTTCTCTTGAATCTCTCGATATTTGGTAATATTGTCTCTTCGTAGACCGTTATCAATATCCTTCCAATTTTCAGCAAAATTAGGATTAGATGGCACAAGTTCAATTACAATCCTCCTTATCTGGGTAAACTCATTAACCTTTTCGATAAAAGAATAACTTTGATTAATATTTGACATCGATATCGTGCTATCCTTTGATTTATGGTTTCTTGAAAACAAATCTTCAAATACTGCCTTAAATGTTTTCCGATTAATCACGTTTCTATCCTCATGAAAAATTATTAAAGAATATTCAGGGTAAATTATAAATCTAACTTTCCCGACGATGCGATTTTTTACAGGTACAATTTTCTTTTTTTCATTTTCTTCATCTACCGCTTCATCCTTTGCAAAAGGGTCATATTTTTCTAAGAACCCAACCAAAACCTTAAAATCCTCAAGTTGGTCAACATAAACAGCATCTTCGACGTCAAAGAACCTGTATTTAAAGTTATTCAGATCTACAACTGCCGTTGTACTTAATCCCTTCTTTAGGTAATTAATTTTTTCGCCTTCTATTGCCTCAAAATGATACCTTGAGAAATAGTAATTTATATGTGCCATTTGGGATTGTGTATTTTGAGTTTTTCAGGTTGAGACATTTTCAAATTTCTTCGGCTACGCTGAATGACATGGAATTATTATATAACATATGAATTCAATGTACTCTCAGTAATTTTCCGGACATCGTTCCTGAGGTCAGGATAAATGAACCCCGAATCAATATTTTGTACTTGGTTTATCCTTCGCCTAACATATTCTGCGAGATCCTTTTTGATGTTGAAACAACTGAATGGGCCTAAAACCAAATTCGACCCGTCGCTATGTGGTATGACATTAAATATTTCATCTATAGTCTTTTCACTGTATGGATTAAATATAAATATTCCTTCCTGAGGGATGATATTTTGATTATAGACTGATGTTATTGGTGTGGATGTTTGAATTTTTATTGAAGGATATCCAGGAGCACCATAGCGATTGCTCAAATCAAAGTCAGAAATATAGAATATCATGTTCCCATTTGGATTTTTATCTCGCTGATTTTCCCAATCATTATATGAGCTAATACCAGTAACAAGTGTTTTGTCAAAATCCAAAAGGTGCAGAAATTCTTGTCTATATTGTTTCTTCTCAATTGAATAAATTGAAAAATAGTTTTCTATATGCTGATCATTTCCATAGCCGCTACCGATTTTTTCAGTGGCAAAAAAGAGCGCCACGTTGATATTATGAGTCCAGTCCATTAAAGGAGTTGGGGCGCCGTAATGCTGTAAAATGCTTAGAATGGGAAACTCCCTTTTCGTATTTGAGTAGTCGTATATATCAAACACTTTCCTAATTAGTGGGTATTGTTTTGCATTGTCTACGAGCTCACTAACAAAATCAAGGAAATTGCCTCGAGCCCATTCACTCATGTCTGTCTCCAACCACTTTCTTTGGGCGGAAGTATAAAGCTTGTGATTAGCGTCTTTCATACCCCGAAATATGAAATCAGTTCTTGTTTCATGTTTCAGGCTAACAATCTGATCGAACCATCTATCAAATGATTTTTTATCGTCAATGACAAAGAATTCAGTTTCTCGAAATAATTTCTTTTTAGCGGCTAAGGATTCAAACGTTTTTAGTTTCATGATTACAATTTTCTAACACAGAAAAACTGATCTAGGGCCCGGGTTCCGTTAATGCTCCAGTTGCCATCAAATCGTAACAATCTTGGGGACTAGTTGATGCAAACTGAGATTCTGCTCGATTGTGAACATTATTGTGTAGGACGAAAAGAATGTTTTCGGTGTTGGTGTTATACAATGGTGCCTACTCTGGTGCCCGTTTTCGGCTTCGCGGGTGATAGTGGTATAAAAATAGAAAACTTTTGAAAATACAAATAACAAATGGAAAATAAATTTAGTAGCCCCGTTCCCGTTCGACAAGCTCACGATGACAAGCGGCCAGGCTCATGGTGACACGTAGCCGTTCGACGTAGCTCACGGTGACATGTGGATGTTCGACAGCCGTTCGGCGTAGCTCACGATGACAATTGGACAGGCTCACGGTGACATATATTGCACGGCATTTTTGCGTGGTTTGGCATTGGTAATGAGGTGGTTAGGGTGAAAATGAGGGTGGCATGTTGCACGGTTTTTTACGCGGCGCGTGCAAACCTCTCCCCGGCCCTCGCAGAAGGAGCAGACCTCTCCCCGGCCCTCTCCGAAGGAGAGGGTGAGGTCGAATGAGCGCCGTGAGAGGCAGGAGCGGAAGTTTGAGTGTGGGAGTGAGTGTGAGGAGTGTGAGTGTGGGTTTGAGTGTGAGGAGTTTGAGCCTGCTCCTTCTCCCGTTGTTCTTCGAGTTCCTCCTCGAGGTCGAGGCGCGCCTCTTCGTCCATCTCGGCCTGGGTGGGCACGCCGGCAGCATGAGCAGGGGCGGCGGTGGGTGCAGTGGCTCCGGCAGCTATGAAGGCGGTGACGTGGGGCGTGATAAGATCGGCGAGCTGGGGTGAGTAGGAACGGATGTTCTGCAGGAAGTTATTGAAGATATCCATGTTCTCGCCGAGGGTGGTGCGCGCCTTGAGTTTGCTGATGGTGACGGTGAGCTTGTGGATGGTCTCGGCCTCTTTGTGGGTCATGAGGGTGTCGCGGCGCTCGGGTGCGAGGAGTTGGCCGGTGAAGTTGGCAAGGATCTGGTAGCAGTTGGTAACAATAACCGACGGTGCCTGCAAGGCGCACTGTTTCTGAATGTCCCACCGCTGAACACCTACCCAGTAGTGTAGTGTGCGGATGGGGATGCCGAGGACGGTGGCGATCTCGGTCTTGGAGAGGTCGGTCTGCAAATAGAGTTTCCGGGCCTTGGCCTGTAGTTCTGCGTTCATGGTAAAAAAGTTTGTGTCCGGGTGAGGGACGGGTTGAAGAAATAGAGGTGCAAATTAGGACGGGAAAACGGAGGAAGGAGCAGGAGGAGGGAAAATGTGGATATGTTTTGGGAGAGCAGGGGCAGAGAGCAGACGGCAGTAGGCAGGAGCAGAGAGCAGGAGATTTCTCCTGACGTCGAAATGACGGGTACTATCGGGCTATCGTACGGCTTGCGCAAGAATCCCTTTCACCAATCCGTTAACTACGACACCCCGAACCTATTTACACTTTAACCCTTTACCCTATCCCCCAAAATACCCTACTTTTACACCCATGTATCCCGACTTTAAATACCTGCTGCATGCCATAACCGGAATAGAGATGCCGGAGTGGCTGAGCCTGTTCAAGACCTTCGGCTTTTTAGTGGCACTGTCGTTCCTGGGGGCGGCATGGGCCACATCGTCTGAGCTGAAGCGCAAGGAGAAAATGGGACTGCTGCACCCCCAGCTGGAAACTATGGAGGTGGGCCGCCCCGTGACCATGACCGATCTGCTGGTATCGGCCATCACGGGTTTTCTGATAGGTTTTAAGATAGGCGGCCTCTTCGGCCACTTTGCCGAGATATCGCCCGACCCCATGGGCTACCTCTTCTCGGCCGGGGGCAACTTCCTTACCGGTCTGCTGGGTGCCGCCCTATTGGGTTATGCCCGCTATGCCGAGAAGAAGAAAGAAGAACTGCCGGAGCCGGTGATCAAAAAATTCATGGTGTACCCGCACGAGCGCATCACCGAGATTGTGGTAGTGGCCGCGGTGGCGGGCCTGATAGGCGCCAAGGTGTTTAACGCGCTGGAGACCTGGGACGATTTTATTCAACACCCCATAGAAAGCCTCACCTCATCGAGCGGGCTCACCTTCCTGGGCGGGCTCATCATGGCCACGGCGGCATTCTACTACTTTGCCCGCAAGCACAAGATCCCGTTCGATCATCTGTGCGATGCCACGGCACCCGCCATTATGCTGGCCTACGGACTGGGCAGGCTGGGCTGCCACTTCTCGGGCGATGGCGACTGGGGTATCTTCAACACTGCCTACATCAGCAATGCCGACGGCACCCTGCGCGCCGCCACCACTGCCGCCGACAAAGACTTTGCGCAACATATGATAGGCACCACTCCATGGGCGCATGTAGTAGCCCCCGACTGGCTGCCGCGCTGGCTGGTGGGCATGAACTATCCGCACAATGTGGGCCACGAGGGCATGCCGATACACGGCTGCGTGGGCGAGTACTGCAATGTGCTGCCGGTGAGCGTATTCCCCACATCGGTATGGGAGGCGGTGACGTGTGTGCTGCTGTTTGCCTTTATGTGGGCGGTGCGCAAGCGCCTGACAGGCACGCTGCAACTCTTCAGCCTGTACCTGATACTGGCGGGCATAGAGCGTTTTCTGGTAGAGAAGGTGCGCGTGAACTACAAGTATGACTGGGGCTTTATACACCCCACACAGGCCGAGATACTGTCGGTATGCCTGATAGTGACGGGCACGCTGCTGTTCTTCTTCTACAAACGCAAGCCCGACGCACCCGCTGCCCCCACAGGCACCGAGGGCTGACGCTACCCTACTTTATAGATTAACTGCTATTTTTACACCCAACTACCGCGAAGGACATGACGGGACAAACAGGCATAATAGGAAACGGAAGCTGGGGCACGGCACTGGCCAAGATACTGACGGACAACGGCCGTAAGATACACTGGTGGGTGCGCAACGACGAGGCGATAGCCAGCCTGAGCACGCGGCACCACAACCCGCACTACCTGACATCGGTGCGCTTTATGCCCGATACCATATGGCCTACCAAGGACCTGCACGCCATGATGCAGCAATGCGATACGCTGATCATAGCAGTGCCATCGGCCTATACACTGGACGTGATCAACCAGGTGCCGGCCGAGGTGTGGCGCACGAAGAAAGTGATATCGGCACTGAAGGGCATATTGCCGGGTGCCAACCAACTGCTGAACGACTATATGGAGGCGCAGTTCGGCTTTCCGAAGGAGCAGTATGTGGCCATAACGGGCCCGTGCCATGCCGAGGAAGTGGCCTTTGAACGCCTGTCGTACCTTACTTTCTCGGGCCTGAACGACGCACTGACGCAAGACGTGGCGGCGATGTTTGCCAATAGCTACATCAACACCACCAGCAATCATGATATATGGGGGGCACAGTTTGCCGCCGTGCTGAAGAACATCTACGCAATTGGCGCAGGCATAGCCCACTCGCTTGACTATGGCGACAACTTCCTGAGCGTGTATGCCACCAACTGCTACCGCGAGATGTATGGGTTTCTGCAACGCCACTTTGAGCAGGTGCACCCCAGCAACGAAAAGCCCGACTTCCACACGAGCGCCTACCTGGGCGATCTGCTGGTGACGTGCTACTCGCTGCACAGCCGCAACCGCACCTTTGGCGCCATGATAGGCAAGGGCTACAGCGTGAAGGCCGCCACGCTGGAGATGAACATGGTGGCCGAGGGCTACTACGCATCGAAGGGGATGCAGGTGATATCGGGCCTGTATGGCATAGACATACCCATGGCATCGGTGATCTACGAGATACTATGGGAGGGCGCGCAACCGGCCGAAAGCTTCCGCAGGCTGGAGAAGATGATGTCTTAACCCCCGCAAACAACAACGCCCTCCGCAAGGGAAGGCGCTGATGAATGAGTTGCTACACCCGGCTTATGCCAGAGTGGCCTGCAGCGTGATGTTGCAGTTGAGCAGCTTGGATATAGGACAGTTTGCCTTGGCATCGTTGGCACACTCCAGGAACTTATCGGCAGTGATACCCGGCACAGAAGCCGTTACCTTGATGTCGCTGGTGGTTACGGCACCTGCCTCGAGGGTGATGTCGCAAGAGGTTTCGATCTTGTCGGGCGTGAAGCCGGCAGCACCCAGCACAAACGACAGTTTCATAGAGAAACAGCCGGCATGCGCCGCAGCGATCAGCTCTTCGGGATTGGTACCTACGCCTTCTTCAAAACGGCTTTTGTAGGAATACTGAGCGCCTGTGAGCACTGTGCTCTGTGTAGATACGGTTCCGTTGCCTTCTTTGCCTGAGCCGTTCCATACGGCAGTTGCATTACGTTTCATGTGCGTGTAATTTGTTTGAGGCAAATATAATGCGGGTACCCGCGGGCAGGCATTGTTTTTACTGATAGCCTTATGAGACGAGAAGCGGACTATGCGGTGCGGGCAGCCTGCTGCAAAAAGAGCTGATGCAGGCGCAGGACCTGGGGCAGGACGGCGGTGTGGTCGTCGTTGATGATGACGTGGTCGCAGAGCTGCATCTTTTGGTCGTCGTCCATCTGGCGGTCCATAATGGCCTGAACCTTATCGGCGGAGAGGTGGCTGCGTTGCATGGCACGGGTGGTACGCAGGGCGCGCGGAGCCGAGACACCCACCATCAAGTCCATGCCCTTGTTGCTGCCACTCTCGAAGAAGATAGCCGCTTCTTTGATGACGTAGGGCGCGTGCTGGCGGGCCATCCATTCGTTGGCATAGGCAATGGTGGCGGGGTGCACCAGGGCGTTGAGCTGCTGCAGCAAGGCGGTATTGTTGTAAACGAGGGCTGAGATGCGGTCGCGGACGGGGCGGCCGTTGGTGTACACATCGCCGAGGAGGGCCTTGATGGCGGCAACGAGGGTGGCATCGTGCTGCATGACATGCTTGGCGGCATCGTCGGCACTAAACACAGGTATGCCGAGTGTTTCGAACACCCGGCATACGACTGACTTACCAGACCCTATTCCACCTGTGATACCAACTTTGAGCATCGGCGTGTAGGTTGTGGGGATGAATTACTTAGCTGCTTCTGTAGAAGCTGCACCAGCCCTCTTGCGGGCCTCCTTGGTCATGTCCATAGAAACAGCAGAGCGCTCGATGGTCATGAAGGTGCTGCGGCTCACTTCGATCTGCAGGGTACCGTCTTCGTTGGCACGGGTGATGGTGCCGTGAATGCCGGCAATGGTCACGATCTTTTCGCCGGGTGTCATCTCGTCGGCAAATTTCTTGGCTTCTTTCTGCTTTTTAGCCTGCGGGCGTATCATGAAGAAGTACATCACGACGATCATACCGATGAAGAAGAACGGCATCAATCCGCCACCCGGTGCGGGTGCGCCCTGTAAGAACAATGTGTTTGTAGTGAATTGCATTTTATTGTGGTTGTTATATACTGAAAAAAGGTTTGTTACTGTTTTGCCTGCACTTCGGCCTGAATGTAGAGCATGTGTATGTTGCGCAGGGTATTGGCCACTATATTTACTGACTTTTCCTGGTGGCCCTGCTTGCCTGCCGAATTGAAGGTGACCTTCAGGGTGCCTGACTGGCCGGGCAGAATGGGTTCGTGGGGAAAGTCGGGCACGGTGCAACCGCACGAGCCTGATGCCGAGGTGATGACAAGTGGCGTTTTGCCGGTATTGGTGAATGCGAAGTCGTAAGACACCGATTCGTTCTCTTTGATAGTCCCGAAGTTGTGGAGCGTATCGGTAAAGGAAAGAACGGGTTTTGATGCGGCGGCCACGGTATCGAGGCCTGACGCACTGTGAGGATTGTTGACCAGGCTTGCAGAGATGTTCTTATCGTTACTGCCCTGATCCTGTCCGCCGCAAGCAGCGAGTAGTAGTGCCGGGATAATAAGATAGCGTTTCATTTTACGTTCCTGTTTTATGTTCTGTTAGTTCTTTGGTCTGTCTGTCTTTACGATCTTGTCTTCTTTGAGCAGGTCTTTGAGAATGTTGTCGAGCACGCCGTTCACAAACTGTCCGCTCTGCGGGGTGCTGTATTGTTTGGCAATGTCGATATACTCGTTGATGGTGACCTTGGTAGGTATGGTGGGGAAGTAGAGGAATTCGCATACGCCCATGCGCAGCAGCAGCATGTCTATCATGGCCACGCGCTCCTTGTCCCAGTTCACCAGCTTTGGCGAAATGAGCTCGAGGCATACCTCATCGCGGTCTATAACGGCACGCAACAGATCGTGGGCGTACTCGCGTTTCTCGCCCGATAGGAGTTTCTGGAAGTCGACCTTGCTGTTGCCTCTGAAGAAGTTCTGCATGAGCATCACTATCAGTTCGCTGTCATCTTCCCATCCCGGAAGATCGTCGGTGAAGTGCGACTGCATGTCTTCGTTCTCCACAACCAGCTTTTCCCATATAAACTGCATGATGGCTTTGTCGGCAACAGGTGTGTGTTGTTTCGTAGCCACATATTGTTCGTATTCGGTGGTCTTCTGCAATTGCTGGAAGACTTTCTTCACATATGCCTCGTCTTTAAGGCGGGTGATATTCTCGTTCTTGACGCGAGCGGAAAAAGATGCATTGGTCAGCAGCATGTTCACAAAACTATTGTGGGCTATGCGGCTGTCGGCATTGAGGTCGTCGGCGGTGGTAAGGTATTTTGATGCACGCATACGCGCGTCTGTGTCGGCGTACTGAGCAATATGTATTGTGTAAAGAACTGAAGCAGTGAACAGGTCCATTACCTGTTTCAGTTTGTCGTCGAGAATTTTGGCTGCTGCAACTTTATTCACCTGAGTACCGGTTTCGAGCGACGAAAGCGTGTATAACGTCTGCATCACTTTTACACGGATATTCCTGCGGCTGATCATAACTAAAAAAGAACCTGTTTTGAGGTGCAAAGGTATGAAATAAGAAAAGGAAAAAGCCAATAGCAACGGGCAGGTCCTGCACCACGGACACTGTGCTGTTATGCGGCAAACAAAAAGAAACCGTCCCGTATACGTATACGGGACGGCATAAAGTCCTTAGGGTAACTTAAGCTACCGCAGCAAGCCTTTTTACGATACCTGATTTCAGGTTACCGGCTTTATTTTTGTGTATAACGTTGCGCTTAGCAAGTTTATCGATCATAGATACAACTTTGCTCAGCTCTTCCTGAGATACTGCTTTTTCTGAAGATGCTAACAATGTACGGATGGCATTACGTGTCGTTTTGCCGTAGTAGCGGTTGCGTTCACGGCGCTTTTCACTCTGACGAACGTCCTTCTTGGTTGCTTTATGGTTTGCCATTTATTCTACTTTTTTAAGGACTGCAAAGGTAATGGATAATATTTAAAACGCAAAAATAAAATTGTATTACAACGTAAAAAATGGTGCGAATAGTCCAAAAACGCAGCAAAATTCACGATTCAGGCACAAATATAGCACAAAATCACATGCCACGCAGTTCGGCGGTGAGTATACTGGCAGCATTTCTGTTGCCGAGGTCGGCAGCGCGGTGCATGTCACGGGCAGCAGCCTGCTTGTCGAGCAACTGAAGGTATACGAGGCCCCTATTGAACCATGCCAGGCTTTCGTTGGGATACATGCGGATGATGGCGGAATAGTCGGCAATAGCGGCACGCGCGTCTCCGTGATATAGTTTCACCAGGGCGCGGTTGTAATAGGGTTTCGCAAAGGCTGGTTGCAGACGAATAGCGGCATCAAAATCTCGAACAGCCGCCGAGCTGTCTTTCTGCTGCAGTTTTATCCAGCCACGGTTGTTGTAGGCCGCAGCCAGGCTATCATCGAGCATGATGGCTGTATCGATAAGCGCAACCGCTATAGCAGGATTACCGAGTCCGAAACTGGTCCAACCCATGTTGTTGTATAATGCCGCAGACTTTGGATCAATGATGCGGGCAACGGAGTAGTCGGCCATTGCCTCTTTGTAACGCCCCATTGCGTCGAGGGCTTCTCCTCGTTTCAGCAGAGCCGGGAAGTTGCGCGGATCAATAGCCAGACTGCGAGAATACTGATCAGCTGCCGCCGGCCATTGCTGCCTGTAGGTATAATACTGGCCCCAGTGGAAGTGTACCAGTCCATTGTGTGAATTACCCTCGTTTTTCAGAACAATGTCACCGAGGATGGAATCGGTGTCGCGCCAGTCTTTGACACGGCTCCATGAGACAAATGCAAATAGAAGCAAGATCGCAGCAAGCACCCGATGACCGGTCTCGCGGAACCCGGCCATATCCACCAATTGTACAATAGCATAAAAGAGACCGAAGTAAGAAACGTAGGTATAACGTTCGGCAGCATAGGCACCACCCACCGGAAGCAGTTGCAGCATCACTACCATTGCAGCCAGAAAGAACAGTATGCCAAAACGAACCTCGCGGGCGCCCGAGCGCATTTTCCATACACCCCAACCGATTGCAGCAAGCAACGGTAGCGATGCATAAAAATACCAGGGCAACGTACCGCCGGATACATCGGGGAAGAAATGAATGGCCGATAACGGATAAGGAACGACCAGCTTAACGAAGTAGAAGGCCAAACCACCCGTGAACAAGAATATGCGGTTAACGATGCCATATTGAGGAAGGAGATCGGTCATGGAGCCGCCTGCCTTTTGAGACAGGATAGCAAGGACACCAAAAAGAACTGACACAAGAAAGAAAGGGATCTTTTCTGCTAATGTACTTGTGATCTTCCGGCCACGGTACCAGTCTATTGCCAACATTGCCAGCGGTAACGTCACAGCAGCGGATTTGGAAGCGCACGCAAAGAGGAACCATAGAAATGTCAGCAACAGATCTTTACGTCGGCTACTGTCCACATACCGCACATAGGCTATCAGGGCCATAAAGGAAAAAAGTCCGGTGAGTAGTCCCTTACGTTCTGAGACCCAGGCAACAGATTCGACATGCAAGGGATGCAGGGCAAACAATGCTGCAACAATGAGGGCAACGTTTTCTTTGCCGCTGAGGCGCTGTGTCAGCCTGTATACCAGCCATGTACTACATAAATGCAGGCACAGATTTACCACGTGATATACACCCGGATCGAGCCCGAACAAGGAATATTCTATAAGCCAGGTGAGTGTAGTTAGCGGGTGATAGTTGAATTCGTAGAACGACGTGAATATGGCACCGATACCTTTCAGGCTGAGATCACGCAGGTAGGGGTTGGTGATAATATACTTATCATCATCAATGAATGTAAGTTGATGGCCGGACACACCATAGAAAATTATGGCAGTGACCACCAGTAGCAACCAAATGTACCACCGCCCGGCTGCGGCAGCGGGTTCGGCCTTGCCTGAGGTTGCCAATGGAGTCGCTGTCTTCAGCTTTTTTGCCGCCATATCCTGAATTAATTCAGACTAATGTACTTCCTATTTTTTCAATTTTATGAGGAAGTCCTTAGAAAAATTGACGTCATAACCACCATCCCAGGCAACCTTTGCCCAATCGCCGGTCACTTTTACCGACGCTTTTTTATCTCCGCTTGTTGCCGTTAGCGGCAACGAAAAACCGGGGACCACATTGGTGAACCTGAAATTGAGTTCTTTGTTCTTTATGTAATACTCCAGTTCGGGAACATCTTTTTCGCGCAGATATTGATTGAGAAACGCGCCTAACTCCAACCCGGTGGTCTTTTCAATGTACTGCTCTACCTCGGCTGTAGTCACGGTCTTATGATAGAACTCCTTACCAAGGCCACGCAACATCTTGCGGAACTTATCGTCATTATTGGTCAGTACACGTATCATGTGCATAACAGCCTCGCCTTTTTCATAGATATCTCCTGTCCCTTCGTCATTTACGCCATAGGGCGCTACAACAGGCTGATCGTTCCTTATGTGGGCCCACAATCCCCTGCTGTACGCTGCCGCATTGTCTTTGCCCGCAGTATACTCGGTAAACAAAGCCTCGGAGTAGCAGGTAATCCCCTCGTGTATCCAGTTATCGGCCATATCTTTTGCAGTGACATTATTGCCAAACCATTCGTGACCACTTTCGTGAATAATGATATAGTCCCATTTGAGTCCATGGCCGGTCATGGAGCGGTCTGAGCCTTTGTAGCCCATCTTGTACTTATTGCCATAAGCAATAGCACTTTGGTGTTCCATGCCCAGATAAGGCGATTCAACCAGCTTGTATCCATCTTCATAAAATGGATAAGGACCAAACCAGTATTCAAACGCGCGCAGCATGGTCTTCACCACGCCAAAATGCGTCCTGGCCCGCTCCTGATTGTAATCGAGCACAGCATAATCAAGGTCCAATACACCTTTCTCCCCGTTCAGGGTATCGTACCAGGTGGCATAATGCCCTACGTAAAAGGTAACGTCATAATTGTTGATTGGGTTGCGTACCACCCATGTGGTTGTTGTGTTGCCATCAGTCTGTGTGTTACCCACCCTGCGGCCATTGCTTATGCAGGTGAGCGGAGAAGGGACTGTAAACGAATTGATCATTCCGTCTTCCGGCTCATCCCATTGCGCGTCTTTACAAGGCCACCACACACTTGCCCCCAAGCCCTGACAGGACACAGCGATCCAAGGCCTGCCCAAACTGTCCGTCTTCCAGCTAAAGCCACCGTCCCACGGCGGATTAACCGCTTTGCGTGGACTGCCATGGTAAAATGCCAGCAACGAATAGAAACTGTCCTGCTTCAGCGTATTGAACGGATACTTCACCCACCATACATTGCCCTCCTGAACAATCGCAGCCTTGCGTACTCCACCCGACGTGTGGGATGAGGACATTACGTACACGCTATCCAGCACCATTGGTTGCTGCAGATCTATCTGCATACTGTCGCCGGGCTGAGCAGTTACCCTGAAGAAGATCTGGTTGCTCCCCGTGATACTTTGTGTTGTGGTGTCAAACTTCACGTCCAGCTGATAGCGGCTCACATCCCACCAGCTGCGGCCAGTGCCATTACTGCCCCGCAACGTATCGGCATGCGTATATTGGCCGGCATGTACCGCGAGTGCATACAATGACATTATCAAAACAGGGATCAGTCTTTTCATACCGCAAAGTAAACAGCTATTCTCAGAAAAACCCGACGAGGCAGGGGTAAAAATGTAGGGAGATGGCATCGGATATAATAGAAAACGGCACCGCTTTCGGTGCCGTTACTATTTATCAAACTTCTTGTTACTACTAATTGTCTATACCAACTACCTCTACATCAAAGATGAGAATAGAGTTTGGTGGGATTGCCGGGGTAGGACTCTGAGGACCATACGCCAATCCTGAAGGAATGTACAATGTACCCTTAGTACCCAGATTCATCATCTGAATACCCTCGTCCCAGCCTTTGATCACCTGACCAACGCCGAGCGTGAATGGGAACGGAGAAACGTGACCGAACTTAGGATCGAGATTGGAGTCGAACGCCTTGCCGTCCATTGTTTTTCCGGTATAGTTCATCGTTACTTTCTTACCCGGAGCTGCATTGGGGCCGAGGCCTTTCTGCGTGATGGCATAATAAAGACCTGATGCCGTTTTTTCAGCCTTGATATTGTTCTTAGCGAAGTATTCTTTCAGCATATCGTCATCAGCCTTTGCCTGGTCGGCAGGGCTCACCTGCTTTGGCGCATCAGCAATGTCGAGGATCTCTACCTGAAATACAAGCACAGAGTTGGCAGGGATCTGAGGACTTCTGTCCTGAGCGCCGTATGCAAGACCTGAAGGTATGTACAAGGTTGCTTTAGTGCCCTTGTTGAAATTCAGCATGCCTTCGTCCCAACCTTTGATAACAGCACCCTTGCCTATCTCCACTTTAAAAGGCTCCGTGTGTTTGAACTCAGGATCAGTGTTTGAGTCGAATGCTTTGCCATTCAGCAATTTGCCGGTGTAGTTCACAGAAAGTGTCTGACCCGCAACCGCGTTGGCACCGCTGCCTTGCTTTTCTACTGAATAATACAGACCCGAAGCAGTCTTCGTAGCCTTGATGCCGTTCTTCTTCAGATAGTCCTGAATAGCCTTATCATCAATACCCTTTTGTTTGGCTGCATTCGCTTCATTCAGTTTCCTGTCTTCTTCTTCAGAACGCACAGAAGCTACCTGTACTTCATATCTCATTTTCTGGCCAACGCCCTGCTTCATGCCGGGCATTGAAGGCGCACCACCTTTCACCATAGAATCGATAGGTACACGGAAGATAGCGCTGTCGCCTTCTACAAGCAACATGAAACCTTCCATCAGGTCGCCATTCATTTTCGGGCTCTGTATAGTTACAGGTACCGGCTTGGTGGCGTTATACATCTTTCTTGAATCGAAAATGGTACTGTCATCAAGGAATACGTGAATGAACATTTCGGCATGGTCTCCTGCAGCAGCCTTACGCTTGCCTTTTCCCTGCTTTACTACCTTATACTCCAGACCGCTGGGCAATTGGGTATAGCCGTCTTTCAGCTTCGTTCCTTTGTCCTGCGCTTCAGAACTATTGGCCAGTCCCAGCGCTATAGCCAGCGGCACAAGGGTTTTTCTGAATGTTGCTCTCATTTTATAAAATGCGTTTCTTGTAAATATAGTTAAGGTATAAATGCCAAACTGTTAAAAGTTACTTGGTCTCTTCACCTGCAGAAACACCGCTGATCTCAACTTCGAAGATCATCACAGCATTCGCCGGAATAGAAGGATTAGGGCTTTGCGGGCCATAAGCTATAGGAGAAGGCAGGTACAATGTTGCCTTAGCACCTTTCTTCAACAAAGCAACACCTTCGTCGACACCCGGTATCATTTGTCCCATACCCACGATGAATGTAAGTGGCTTTGCATCGTGACCGTTTTTCTTCGCAACCTCCGCATCCTGGTTAGAATCGAAAATGTTGCCATCCAGTGTTTTGCCTGTGTACATCATATCCACCTTCTGTCCTTTCTGGATCTGAGCACCTGAACCCGGCTTCTGGATAGTGTAGTAAAGACCTGAAGCTGTTTTCTCAGCCTTAATGTTGTTCTTAGCGAAATACTCCTGAAGTATCTTGTCGTCAACCGGCATCTGCGCAGCTTTCGCTTCTTCCATTTTCTTCATTTCCTCAGCCTGTTTTGCTTCCATTTCAGCGCGGTAGTCTTTCTCGCTCTTTATTGAAATCACTGACATACGGATCTCGATCTTCTTTCCTTTCTTCATCCATGACGGCACCTGGCTCAGCTGCTCGGCAGGGATAGATTTCAGGATAGAATCGCAAGAGATGTACGCAACGGCGCTATCGCCTGCTGAAAGGAATGGTAGGATAGCCATGAGGTCTGAACTGTTGCGTGCTGAATCAACACGATTCACAGCAGGGCGACCTTGCTTCCATGTGTCGTTGATGACAGTAGTATCGCATTTTGCAACCAGGTTGAACTCTACGATATCGCCAATAACAGCGTTCTTACCCTCTTTGTCTTTTAAAATTGAGTATTCAATTCCCTTTACGGTCTTAAGGTCTCCACCGCTCTTGCAGGAATTGAAACCTATGGCTGCTGCGCCCAATAACGCTGCTGTAATGATCCTGGTTGTCATGTTTGTTTGAATTTTTATTATTTGCTTTTTTGTGTTCGTATTATTTTGGGTGAATATCCGACAAAATTCTCTTAAAATAATCAACTGTTTCCGTCAACGAGGCTTTAGACCTGCCTCCGGACGCGTTGAAGTGACCTCCGCCGTCGAAATACATTCCGGCAAACTTGCTCACGTCAAATAGTCCCTTGCTGCGGAACGACATTTTTATCTCATCACCTCTTTCGGTAATAAGCGTTGAGAACTTTATTCCCGCTATACTGAGCGGATAATTCACCAAACCCTCAGTGTCGCCATTCTGCACATTGAAAAGATTCATGTCCTTGCGCGACAATGTGATAAGTGCCGCATTGTACTTGCGGAACACCTCCATGCGCTCAATAAGGACATAGCCTAAAAAACGCATCCTGCTCTCGCTCCATGCGTCGTAAATATGCTCGTGGATCTCGGTGTGGTTAATTCCCCGCTCCAGCAGGTCAGCTATCATGCGGTGCACCGAAGGAGTTGTAACCGGGAACTTAAAAGAACCCGTATCAGTCAGCACACCCGTATAAAGGCTCTTTGCTATCTTCTGATCTATGAACGGGTTGTCGCCGCACAGATTGATGAAGTCGTAGACCATTTCGCAGGTGCTACTCTTGGATGGTATGCTTACACCGTAGTCCCAAACGTCTTTGGGAAACAGATGGTGGTCAATAAGGATCTTGGGTTGCGGCGCTTCCTGCAACAACTGCTCCATATGCTTGGTGCGGTTGAAGTCGTTGAAATCGACACAGAATATAAGGTCACACCCTTTGACAGCAGCGATCGCACTATCGGGTGTACTTTCAAAATTGATGAGCTTGTCATTGCCGGGGATCCACCTCAAAAAATCGGGCACTTCGCTTGGCGATACTGCAGTTACGGTATGCCCCTTTGCCACAAGGTAGTGATACAACCCCAGCATGCTGCCTATGGCATCACCATCTGGCTTGTGATGTGTAGTGATGAAAATATTCTTCGGACCACTCAGTAACGTAAAGGCGTCTTGTATCGGCAGCATTGTGTATTTCCCCTGTCAGCCGGGGGTATTGCGGCCGTTCTTTGGGGCTGCAAAAATATGGTTTCCCCGTGTTATGACAAAGGTAAAATGTAAAAAACAGAAAATATATGGAACTACCGAAAAACCGCTATTTTCAGGCGCAGCTCCCCAATAAGACACATTATCAGGCTATTCCGGCAATCATTTTAACATTTATCATGCGTATGACACCGTTTTTTGCCCTACTTTTGCACCCTCAAATAACAATCCATGTCCAATCGTACATTTACAATGATCAAGCCGGATGCAGTAAGGGCCGGCAACATAGGCAACATCCTTCAGATGATCAACGGTGCAGGGTTCCGCATCGTAGCCATGAAATACCTCCATATCTCCAAGCAGCAGGCTGAGAAATTTTATGAAGTGCATGCAGCTCGTCCTTTCTATGGCGAACTGACTGAGTTCATGAGCAGCGGCCCTATCGTGGCAGCTATCCTGGAGAAAGACAACGCTGTTGCTGATTTCCGCAAGCTGATCGGTGCTACCAACCCTGCACAAGCAGAAGAAGGTACTATCCGCAAGAAGTATGCAGCTTCAGTGGGCGAGAACGCAGTTCACGGTTCTGACAGTGACGAGAACGCTGCAATAGAAGGCAACTTCTTCTTCAGCGGTCTGGAGCGTTTCTAAATTATCAGTTACCTACTCTACATACATCCCCGGAGCACCACGCTCCGGGGATTCTTTTTGCCCGACACCTCCCAAAACAAAAACGGGCGAAGCAATCGCTCCGCCCGTTTGAACCATATTCTTATCGGGGACTATTCGCCTATCACAAAGTGGAACACTTTCTGGTCGTTGCCACCGCTCACGCGCAGCATGTACGTACCGTTAGCAATTCCTTTATCCAGTTTCACCTGGTGTTCTATCACACCACCCTTCGCTACTGCTGTTCCTTTGTGTATCACCTGACCCAGCACATTCACTACTTCGTAAGAGATAGTACCGTTCGCGTTGTTCACAGTACCACTCAGGGTAAAGTTACCGCTGTTAGGGTTAGGGAACAGGCTCAACGAGTTGATCTTGTCTACAGGAGTATTCACCTCCAGATAGTCACCAATGATGATGATCCTGTTGCTGGTGCCTATAGAACCGGTCTCACATGGAGGGTTGCCATTCACACTGCAGTAAACAGTATCGTTGTCATAAACAGCACGAGTGAAAGAGTTGTTGGTTGCACCCGCTATCGCCTGACCATCAACATACCACTGATAAGCAGGAGCAATGCCACCCGATGTAACCAGTGAGTTGAAAGTGATAATGTGACCGAGGTAGTTTCCTGTAGTATATGTCTCACCACCTATTGTAGCTGTAGGTGCAGAAGTAGTGATATTCACAGCCGGACTAACGTTAGGATAAACGTTGATCGCCATATCTACATAAGCAGGCGTAGGCGCAGAACAGATATCCAAACTGTTGAACAGGAATACCCTGATCACGTCGCCATGTGTTGGTGTGTAAGTGAATACACTATCATAAACCGTTGCAGTATCAAAGCTCAACCCGTGGTTCTGCCATTCGTATTTTGGAGCAGCACCACCATTCACACCATGTGCTGTGAAGGTAACAGGAACACCCTTACACAATGTATCCATAGCCGGATTGCGTGTGAGCGTAACTGAAAGTGGCACCGGATTAGTTACTGTGAATGGCTTTGTGCGGTAACAACCCGAGATCGCAGTGTAAGTGATCGTTGTAGTACCTGTACTTACTCCAGTTACATCACCTGTTGCAGCAACAGCAGAAGCGATCAGCGAATTAGCACTGCTCCACACACCACCTACTGATGAAGTGCTCATGGTGGTGGTACGACCCGGGCAAATGCTGCTGAGACCTGAGATAGGACCTGGCAGTGTATCTACGATGATCGGTGCACGTGCGTCACAACCATTAGGCATTGTGTACGTAACTACGTTCACCGCACCTACCGTGAGGCCGGTGATAAAACCTGTAGAAGATATAGAAGCCGGACCAACTATTGTCCATACACCACCCGGAGACGCGTTGAACACTGTGGTCGTAGAGCTGCCGTCGCATATTGTGATACCACCTGTTATCGGTGGTGGCGACTGCCTTACCGTAATAGTATATACCGCTGCGTTACATGCCAATGTTGCGTAAGAGATAGTTGCAGTACCACCCGCCACACCGGTAACGATGCCGGTTGATGCACCAACAGTGGCAATCAACGGGTTACTTGAGGTCCATGTTCCGCCCGGAGTACCATTACTTAGCGTGATGGTGTGACCCGAACAAACTGAATTTGTACCCGTGATCGTTGTTGGTGCGGTGCTGATGTACATCGGCGCGGTGGTAGTACATCCATTAGGTGTAGTGTACGTAATGGTCACAGCACCCGCCGCTGCCAGACCTGTTGCAACACCTGATGTAGAACCCACCAGAATGATACCCGGCAAACTGCTCTGCCATGTACCACCCGTAATAGAGTTGGTCAGTGTAACCGATTGCCCCTGACAAACTACCGGACCACCAAGTATTGGTCCTGCAGCAGGGAAGATAGTCAGTGTATTGGTACGGATGCAACCTGTTGTGGTGAACCTGTAAGTAATAACAGATGTACCACCTGAAAGACCTGTGTAAATACCCGTTGAAGAACCGATAGATGCTACAGTAGATGTTCCGCTGATCCAGGTACCACCTGTTGAAGTTGTCTTTAATGTATCGGTCTTTCCTTCGCAAAGGAACAACGGACCTGTGATCGCGTTAGGCGTAGGATTCACAGTTATCACCCTGAGCACAGGCGCACAACCCGATATAGAATAAGAAATGACGGATGTACCGGGAGAAATACCTGAAACGACACCCGTAGATGGATCAACTGTACCAACTGTAGGGTTAGAACTTGACCAGGTACCACCCGGAGTGGCGTTACTAAGTGACATTGTAAGGTTTGGACATGCCGATGCAGGACCGGTAATAGCACCCGGAGGCGTAACCACAGTAACGTTTGCAAATGTGCGACAACCGGTAGGCAACTGGTAAGTGATGTTTGATGTACCACCGCTCACCCCGTTCAGCACGCCGGTTCCGATACCGATTGTTGCTACAGATGGAGTGCCGCTGGTCCAGGTACCACCTGTTGATGTACTGCTGAGTGTAGTAGATGTACCCGCACAAACGGTAAACAATCCGCCGATGGATGCCGGCGTAGGATTTACTGTAAGTGTAAGGTTGTAGGTTGTAGCACAACCTGAAGTTGAATTCCGGATAACCAATGTTCCGAAGAAACTTGCCGCAGGCAATGCTGCCGGCACGTTTGCAATGATCGGGCTTGCAGGCAGACCGGTAAAGGTTGGCTGCGGCACAGGGCCGGCAGGCGACCATGTAAGCATGTACTGGTTAGGAGCACCTGTTGTTCCCGAATATGTGTATGGCACGGGAGTAGAAACAGACGGATTGAAACAAACCTGATTGCTCAATGTGAGGCCGTTGAGTGTTACCGCGTTAATAGTAAATGAATTTGGCGTAGTTGGCGGAGTGGTGATCGTATTCACATCCACTGCCGTGAGACCCGCATCAGGAGAACCGAAAGTAGTGCCTGTAGTTGTCTGAGAGATCACAAAGTACTGGATCACATCACCGGCGGTGACGCCACCCAACAAAGAGTAGTCGAATACACAACGCCAGTTGCTGATGGTAGCAGTGCTGCCTGTCAGCGGAGTACCTGCTACACTCACCCATGGGCCTGTGCCTTTGCGGTAATACAGACGAGTCATTAACGGACCGGCCAGCGCCACACCACCCGGAGACTGAACAGCAACAGGTGACAGGGTATCTAACAAGTTGTTACAACTGTTTCCTTTTACTGTGTACGTTACCTTGTTGGCAAGCTCATGTGCACCTATTGTTGGCGCAGTGGCACTCCGATTCACATTATCAATGTCTGTAGTGATTGCAGGTGTAGCTATCGGCGTACCAGCTGCCAATGGAAAGTTGGGGGCTACTATCTGGAGGTGCAGGTCGCTGCTCGAAACAAATACCGGATTGATGTTAACAGAGTTCAGGTTGCTGCCAAAGCCCGTTTGCATTGCAGCAATTGTGGTACGCGCCACGCCACCTACAAAGCCAAGATTACCCGACGTTGCAAAATAGTCGTTATAGTCCATGCCGGGGAAGCTTGCCGCAGCGATAACCGAGTATACTGAATAACAACCACCCACCGTTTGCGTGTTCACAAAAATATTGTCCTTCAGGTTGATCGGTCCGGTAGCTGTACCGCTGGCACAGAAAGCAGCACTGGTACCGGTTGCATTCGTCTGGCTTACAGACATATTCACCGAGTTGTGGTAGCAATTGATAGTACCGCCCGAGTTGTCGAGGATACCATGACCATTGTTGTTGAGCACAGCATTACCCACGCCGGTAACGTTTGATATGAAGTTGTTGAAAACATTCACGCTACCACCCGCGTTCACACTCAGGAAGATACCCTCTGCGGCAGGTGAGGCTCCTGCAAATGTGTTAGAGATGTTGCTGATCTTGTTTCCTGAAATGGTAGCGTTGGTTCCTACAAACGAAAGCGTGATACCCGCTGCCTGTGTAGTACCGTTGATGGTGACGTTATCGATCACGTTGTTGGTGATCTGCGCATTTGATGTATTGTTCAGATGAGCGCCTGTAAAGCCAAGGTTGGTCATTGTATTACCTGTTACTACCCAGTTGTCGTCAACAGCCGGCGCAGCATTACCAAATACGTAAACTGCGGTTTGTGCCTGAGAGAAAGAACAGTTCTGAATGGTGTTGTTACTGTTGGCAACCGAAGCGACCGCAAACAGGGCTGCAGAGCCGTTTCCTGAAGTAACTGCAATACCGATAGTGGTACCCGACTGAAGGAAATTGATGTTCTTAAGTGTGTTGCCGGTAGCACCCAACGTAGGGTTGTTGCCGAAACGCAGTACTGAAGAGTTAGCGGTGAAAGTTGTGTTACGGATGGTAAGGTCCTTTGTTGTACCACCAACGGTGTTAGAACCGTCTATGGTAACGTTGCTGGCACCAAACAGGTGGATCACCGCATTGTTCGCGATGTTGCCCTGAATAGTGGGCGTCGTTGACGCGGCCGGTTTGATCAGCACCGATGTGTAGCTCGCCGGTGCGGTCGGCGCATTCAACACTGCCGGTGTAGCACCTTCATTGGTACCTGCGGCACCAATAGTGATGGTAATAGCACCTGTATGCGTACCTGCATTGATCGCGTTGAATGCAAGTCGCAGCGAGGTGTAAGCCGTAGGGCCGGGGCCCAGGCCGGTAGCGGTTACTGTGGCCTGTCCATGGGCGCTGACAACGCTAAGCATAACAAGCACACTGCACAACAGCATCTTTGCAACAACGCTCATCGATCCGATAAAACTTCTTTTCATATCAAATAATTAAAAAAATCTATATATAGTTATACAGGATAATTAGTAACTCCAAAAATAACATTTTTTTTATACCATACAATCCTTTTCCGAAAAAACGCTCTTTTATGGTAATTACCACCCTTTCCGGACAGAAAAATATTGCATTTAGTTAATAGTTGCCATAATTAACATATGTAAATACAACACTCTCTCTGGTATGGCGTATTCAAAAGACAAAATGTTAGCTAAAAACGTTGGGAGAACAGACTGCTAACCGGTGATGCTCCTGAACCAGGTATAACGCAGGGTCATCTCAGCCAGGAGAAAGACAATTGCTAGCAAGGCGAACGGGAAAAATAACTCGGAATAGTGCTTGAACGAGGTAATGTCCACCTTGGTCTTTTCCATCTTGTCTATGTCATCATAGATGCTGGAAAGCGACCGGTTGCCCGTTGCACGGAAGTATTTCCCACCTGTCTCGGCAGCCATGCGCTTCATCAGCGGCTCATCTATCTCCACCGGCACCATCTGCTTCTGTATACCGAAGGGCGTTTGCACCGGCATGGGTGCCTGCCCCATACTGCCCACACCTATGGTGTAGATGCGCACTTTAAATGCCTTGGCTATCTCCAGTGCCGTGCTGGGGTCTATGATACCTGTGTTGTTCACACCATCGGTCATCAGTATCACTACCCTGCTTTTCCCCTTGGTGTTGCGCAACCTGTCAACGGCCGTAGCAAGCCCCATACCTATCGACGTACCATCGGCCACCATGCCGTTGCGTATCTGGTTCACCTGATTCTTCAGCACGCTGTGGTCTATGGTGATGGGGCACATGGTAAAACTCTCGCCGCCAAATATCACCAGACCCATCCTATCGGTAGGGCGCTGATCGATGAACTTCAACGCCTGTGCCTTGGCTGCTTCTATACGGTTGGGCTTAAAATCCTCGGCCAGCATACTGCCCGATACATCCATGCTCAGCACCATGTCTATACCCTCGCTGTCCACATTCTCGGTGGTATTGCTGCTTTGCGGCCGCGCCAGCGCAACGATCAGACTAATCAGTGCCAGTATGCGCAGCACAAACAGCACAGGGCGCAGGCGTGCCTTACCACCTGCCATAGCCGGATTGATACCGCCCAGCGTGGTGAGGCGCATTGCCGGATTATCGTTCTTCTTGCTGCGCATTTGCCACCATATCATGGCAGGAATCAGCAGCAGCAACCCGAAAAACCACGGATGGGCAAACGTCATATGCTTCCAGTCCATCAGATTCATCATACAGTCGGCTCGGTTGGGTTGGGTGTAGCAAGTACAACAGGTTTCGAATTCATTACCAGCTCTATGGCCTTACTCATCACCATAGTATGCTCCTGAGGCAGCGGCTGTGCCTTGGCAAACTTGGCCAGATCGGCAGTGGTGAGTATGGTACTCAGGTGCGCGTGGTGCGGTTGCAGTTCGCGGTGCACCTGTGCTTTATACAAAAGCTCGTCGGTGGTTAGCTCCATGGCAGGTGTGTTGAAACGCTCCTCTATATAGGTACGCACAATGTCGGTCAGCTCCACATAATACTCCTTCACCTTCTGGTTCTGCCACAGTTGTTTCGTTTCCAGTTCAGCCAGCAGGCGCAGTGTTTTTTCCTGCAGCGTCTCCCTGGGTCCTTCGGGCACCACAGGCACGGGCTTCGGCCTACGCACCAGGTACACTACCAGCGCAATGATAGCTATGAGCAGTGCCGCCCCACCCACAAAATACCAGATGTAGTCGCGCCAGTCCCAAGGCACTTCCATCACACCCTTAATCGGTTTAAAGGCCTGTGTGGTATCTACCGCAACTGTTTGCACATTCAGCAAAAAAGAATCGGTCTGAATAGTGTAAGGATCTCCGTTGGTAGCAATAGCAGGGAACACAAATGAAGGCACCTTGAATGCGCCCGAGTCGAAACCGGTGAGGATGAGGCGTTGTTTGTAGGTAACGTATTCGCCCGCGGTTATGGTATCTATCTTTCCGCGCTCCACCACTTCCAGATGGTTGAATGTATCGGGTATGGTGGTCCACTCTACCCTGCCGGCGGCGGGTTTGTTCTTCACTTCCAGAAACAGCCGCACCTGGTCGCCCACTACTATCTGGCGTGCGTCCATGCGGGCGGTAGCAGTGGCATCGAGTTGCGCCATTGCGCTACGTCCCCACAACAGCAAAACCAGCAACAGTACCGCCTTTGCAGCCCTGCCGCATCCGTTCATAATATTGAATGTCTTTTCAGTTTCCATTGTTTGTTTAGTCTTTCACTCCCACAAAACACCTCCCTCTCCCTCGGAGAGAGCCGGGGAGCGGTCAACGCCCTTTAAAAAAACCCTGCAATATCTTCACATAGTCCTCATCGGTGCGCACATGCATCAGTGAGGCGCCACTCTTTCTGAATGCCTGCATACAATACTTGTAACGCTGGTCGAAGGCCGACTCGTACTGATACTTCACCTGCTTGTCTTCAGTATCTATCCAGAAGTGTTGTTTCGTTTCTGCATCCATCACCTGCACCAGACCTGCCTTCGGCAGCTCGCGGTCATACTTATCATATACGTGCATGCCCACAAGGTCATGACGGCGCGCGGCCAGCTGCAGCGCATGGTCGTAGGGCTTGCTCACAAAATCGCTCATCAGAAAAGTGATGGAGCGTTTCTTCATCACATTGTTCAGAAACTCCAGCGCCGCGCCCACATTCGTCTCGCTATTGCTTTGCGCCGGTTCCAGCGCTATCAGCTCGCGGATGATGCGTAATATGTGCCCCTTACCCTTCTTGGGTGGTATATACTTGTCTACCTTGTCGCTGAAGAAAATGACCCCTACCTTGTCATTGTTGGTCGTGGCCGAGAACGACAGCACCGCACCTAGCTCAGTGATCAGGTCGCGCTTCAGTTGCTTCTGCGTGCCGAACAGCGAACTGTTGCTGATATCCACCAGCAACATCATTATCAGTTCGCGCTCCTCTTCAAACACCTTTACAAAGGGCGTAGAGAAACGCGCGGTCACGTTCCAGTCTATGAACTTCACATCGTCGCCGGGGGTGTATTCGCGCACCTCGCTGAACGACATCCCCCTACCCTTGAACGTAGAGTGATATTCGCCCGCGAAGATGTGATTGCTCAACCCCTTCGTTTTGATCTCTATCCGCCTTACCTTCTTTAGTATCTCAGCCGTTGTCATAGCGTTGCGTCAAACATACACATTCGAAAGCTAAATATAGCCCGCCCGGCAGCCAATTGTCAGCACCAGACGTTTTCAACGTGTTATATGGCAAAAATAACCGTAACAACCCAACCAAGGGAGTGCCAAATACTTAAAATTTTCTGAAAATATCAGCGGAAGCGCGCCCCTGCCTGAACGAACAGCGCTATTGCACGATCACCTTTTCAGCAACACGGTGTCCGTTATCGTCTTCAGCAGTTATCATATAAATACCAGGCCGCAAACCTTTAGGACATTCCGTTACGGTACCCGCTCGCCCATCGAATTGAGAGACCACCTTGCCGGCCTCGTTAGTAACTGTCATCTTCAATACACCACTCCACTGACCTGTAATCTTCACTCGTATTGTGCCTTGCGCCGGATTAGGTGCAACTACCATTATCGGTAGCTCCGTACCTTCAGTACGTATCAATGCAAGGTCCTTGTTGGTGATCATCTTCACACTCGCTCCGCATTGATTACTGAAATAAATATCACCATCCACATTAACAGCTATTCCAATTGGCGTGCAAAGTTTAGCTATTAATGCCGGCCCCCAATCTCCTTCACCACCCGCCATTCCCGTTCCGGCAATTGTATTTATGACACCATCCACCCCAACTTTCCGAATTCGGTGATTAGTCCCATCAGCGATGTATAGTACACCGGTTTTATCCACAAAAATTGCGGCCGGTCGTATAGATGCAGCAGTGGCAAGTCCACCGTCTCCAAAAAATGCAAGCACTCCGTTCCCCGCAACCGTTATGACGGTACCATCAGCTGCGATTTTTCTAACCCGCGTACTGTCTGAAAAAAAGATATTTCCGGAAGTATCAAGCGAAATCGAAATCAATCCATTTGTTTTCGCGGCTGTGGCCGCCCCCCCATCCCCCGAGAACCCTGCAACACCTGTACCTGCTATTGTCGTGATAATACCAAAGGTGTCAACTTTTCTAAGTCGGAAGTTCCTCCTATCGCCTATATATACGTTTCCAGTATCGTCTACTTTCACTGCATATGGACTATTAAGGTTAGCACCTATTGCTGCAATACCATCTCCATTATAACCAGCAATACCTGTACCTGCAAACGTTGTAATATTCCCGTATACATCTATCTTCCTAACCCTATGATAAAAAGCATCTGCAAGATAGATATTTCCCCTCCTGTCAATTGCGACATCAAGTATCGCCCCAAGCCCTGCGGCGCTTGCCGGCCCACCATCCCCCCAATCTCCACTCACACCGTTACCCGCTATGGTGGTCATAAAACCCTGAAACGATGGCTTAACTTTACGTAACTTATGGTGATACCAGTCACAGATGTATAAACTTCCCGTATCGTCGAATGCAATGCGCATCGGGTTATCCAGTGCTACTGCCGTTGCAGGTCCATCAGCGTCTACCGTTCCACCGGATCCGGCAATAGGTACAATAATCTGCGACATTCCCACACACTGGAAAAAAAGCAATAAACTCAACAAAAGGACATTTCTCATAAATTGTTTTGTCGTTTGCACTACGCTGCCAACTCATTCAAAGTTCCAACATATTTTCGTCTTTAGAACAGGTGTTTTTACCTGATCGGCCATTATTCATTCCATCTACCTTCCAATCGCTGTTCATCAACTTTTTTCTATCATACCCCCCAAAACGCACTATCATAATACTCGTCATTGCGAGAAGCCTTGTGGCAATGTGCGCCCGCCGGCGACGAAGCAATCTCGCAATAGGATAAAGAGGAATTTGAAATTCAGTGAAAGCTCCCCTCCTGTTAAGGATGGGGATGTCGGAGAAAGCAAAGTCTTTCGCACGGCTGGGGTGGTGAAACTCGCTCAACTTTTTTCTATCATACCCCCAAAAACGTACTATCATAACACTCGTCATTGCGAGAAGCCTTGTGGCAATGTGCGCCCGCCGGCGACGAAGCAATCTCGCAATAGGATAAAGAGGAATTTGAAATTCAGTGAAAGCTCCCCTCCTGTTAAGGATGGGGATG
>CAZZCR010000013.1:0-129373 GCA_964652995.1 uncultured Flavipsychrobacter sp.
GACAAGGCACCTCACCTCTTCAATTCCACCTGATTAGGTTTCGAACACTAGTGGCATGATACCTCGACATACATTCATCGAACTCGTTGCTACTTTGGTGAATAAATAGGGCAACTCCCTTATATTGAGTTACCTTCGTGCATATTTTATTCAATATGACGTTTAAAGATCTCAATCTCAGCACACCTCTCCTCAATGCGCTCGACGATCTGGGGTATCAGACTCCTACTACCATTCAGGGCAAGATCTTCTCCGTGATCATGTCCGGACGAGATGTTTGCGGTATTGCGCAGACAGGTACCGGAAAGACCATGGCCTATCTGCTGCCCTGTCTCAGGTTGTGGAAATTCAGCAAGGATAAAAATCCCCAGATACTCATCATGGTGCCTACCCGCGAGCTCGTAAAGCAGGTGACCGATGAGATAACCAAGCTCACCAGATACATGAACGTGGTAACCGTTGGCGTATTCGGTGGAGTGAATATGCGCCCGCAGATGATGGAAGTGGAAAATGGATGTGACATAGTAGTGGCCACACCGGGTAGGCTCCTCGACCTGATCCTGGAAGGTTCTCTGAAAACAAAATCTATAAAGAGGCTGGTAATTGATGAAGTTGATGAACTCTTCAACCTCGGCTTCCGCAGTCAGGTCAATAACATCCTTGACCGCATGCCGGAGCGCCGCCAGAACCTGCTATTCTCCGCCACGATCACCGGTGAGGTAGAGAAACTGATGCAGGACTACTTCAACAATCCGGAGAAAGTAGAAGCTGCGCCGGCCGGCTCGCCCCTCAGCAACATTGATCAGACCCTATATGAAGTACCTAACTTCTACACAAAGGTCAATCTGCTCGACTTATTGCTGAAGGAAGATGAGTCGATGTCAAAAGTCATGATCTTCGTGGCTACCAAAAAGCTGGCCGACGATCTCTATGAGGAAATATCCCAAAAGTTCCCCGATCAGGCAGGTGTCATTCACTCAAACAAAGCACAGAACAACCGATTCAATACAATCAATAATTTTCGCGATGGTGTATATCGCTTCATCATCGCCACCGACGTGGTGGCACGAGGGATTGATATCTCCGAGGTTTCTCACGTCATAAATTTTGACGTGCCCGAAGAGCGCGAATCTTACATTCACCGCATTGGTCGCACAGGCCGTGCCGACCGAAAGGGTATCTCTGTTACGTTTATGACAGAAACAGAACGCCCACTAATGGAAGACATTGAAGACTTGATGAAGTATAAAGTGCCGGTAACGGAACTGCCTGCCCACCTCGAAATATCTGATGTACTTACCGACGACGAAAAACCAAAGGTCCGCATGCGCGAGACACTTATCGCACTGCCGAAACCTGAAGAGTCGGGTGGTGCATTCCATCAGAAGTTAGCCAAAAATATGAAAGTGAATGTCAAGGTTAGCCACAAAGAAAAGATGCGCCTCAAGTATGGCAAGCCAAAGTCGCGCGGACAGAAGAAGTAGTACACAATATCAACCACATAAAAAAAGAGAAAGGCTCCGTTGAACGGAGCCTTTCTCTTTTTCGGTAACATAACCTTATCTGATAAGTGTTACGTTGCCCTTGTATATTTTATTCTCACCCGATGGCAGCGCTACGATGATCTCATACACATAAGTACCCATATCCTGTGGCTGGCCTTTGTAAGTACCATCCCATCCCACATCCGGAGTTCCGGTCTGGAACACTGTTTCACCCCACCTGTTGTACACCCTGAAGTCTACCAGCTTCTGGAACTTCAGCTTCATGATACGGAACACATCGTTCTTGCCATCTCCATCCGGCGTAAAGGCCGACGGAACGAACTGGCTCATATCCTGATCAGTGAAGATGGTGATGTAAGCAGTGTCGGCACAGCCCCACAGGTTCATACCTTGCAGCACATAGTGTGTTACAGAGTCTGTAGGTGTTGCTATCGGATTGTTGATATTCGGATTGTTGAGTGATCCGTTATCAGGACTCCACTTGTAATAAACCGCGCCCTGAGCGTTCAGCTGAATGCTCTTTCCGAATTCTATCGTTTGCGGACTTGCAGTCAGATCTGTGAATACCAATGGAGGATGTGAACGAACGATAAGATCTTCACTCGCTTCGCAATGGTCCGGATTACCCATGAATACCGGCGTAGATGCGGTCACATGCAATGTATAGTCACCAACACCCGAGAATAGTGGATTGCTGACGTCATACCTTGAGAGGTTTGAACCTGCAGGTGTTTGCGTCCATACATAGGTTACAGGCATCTTTTCCCAACGTTTTGCTTCTGTCTGCAGATTTATCGCCATTGGGGTGCGCAGGCACACGTCCGTATCATGGAACGAATTGAAAACATCCAAAGAGATCACTTCTATCAAACGAGACATAGTATCGATACAACCTATATTATCCGTTACTTTCAGTGTTGCCTTGTAAAGACCGGCCTCTTCATACGCATGTTCCGGAGAAACTCCGCCATCATCATAGAAACCATCACCAAACAACCAGTAGTATTTAGGATCGTAATTGCTTGTCGATGAGTTAGCAAACACTACAGGAACCGCGCGACATACTGAATCGTAGTTTGGCGCGAAGATCGCGTGTATCTGGTGGTCAATGTCAACAGTATCATAAACCGTGCGCTGACAAGCAGGATCATGCCATGGCGTTGTGTTGTATGTAAGTGATATCACCTTCTGGGTAGCGTACTTCGGCGAAAGCAGGTGTGTGTTATAAATATGCCACACTCTCAGGCTGTCTGTAGTTCCGCCTCCGGTAACATCATAATTCCAGTAAGAATAGTAACCTGTTGGCGTAGTAGTGTTCGTTACAAAAACGGTATCACCATTACATCCAAGCCCCAGATCAAATGTGAACGATGGTGTGTAAGGTGGCGGATTGGTCAGTGTCACGGGTGTTCCCGGAGCTGTACACAAACCAACAGTTGCTGCAATACCCGTATAGTTGCCTGCACCAAGGTTAGGAATAACTACCGTGCTGTCACCGGCTACCATTCCAACATACGGAGGTTGTGGAACACCACCTTTGTTGTATGCTACCGAGACAGGCTTAAGCGGCGTTAGTCCGTACAGCTTTATCCAACCATCATATTTTCCGCACACCGTCGGATTTCCGAAAGTCGTATTGGATATCGCAAGAACAGGCGTTACAAGCGTAGTGGTTATCTGATTCGACGGACAATTGAGTACCGTCACATAAATGTAGTCATACACCCCACCACATAAGTTCTTAAGCGTTATGGTGCTGTCAAGTGCAGCTGAATCAACGTATGAAGGTTGAACCACACCGTTGAAAGACCATTTCACCGTATCGATCTGGTGAGGATTCACACCACGCAAAATGATCTTACCATCACATTTACCGCACTCTGACGGATGGATCACATCAAATGTATCAATGTGAGGAATACCACCTATTCCCACACTTGGCGGAAGAATGTGGATGTATGCCTTAGTGGTGTCGTTACAGCCAAGTGCTGCGGCCATATAGGTTGTAGGCACAGTAGGTGACACCGTCAGGAATGGTCCTGAACCGAGGTACGCGCCCGTAGTGCTGTCATACCAGTAAATACCTGAAGTTGCGTATGGCATTGGTGCATAAGGAATAGAAGAAACGGTATAAGTACCGGCACCAGGCGTGAAGCGCCACGCTTCAGGTGGCCCCATCACACTCCATGAAGGAGTCCAGTCGCGGCCCGGAGCCACAGTTGCCAAAGTTCCGGCAGCGTTCTGAACGCCTGTGATAGCGCGTCCGCTGTTCCAGGCGCAAATGTCTTTGTGAGCAGTATGTACCTCGATGTTGTTGCTTCCTTCGTACAATATGATTTGGCTGGTTGTCCATTGAGTGGTACAAGAGAACATGCGTGAACCACACCAGGTCACAGCAAACTTCCTGTTGGGTGCAACACCTGCTGTCGAGTAGGTAATGCTACCACCTGCACTTATCAGGATATCGCACCAGGGACCACATATCGAGTTATACGCACTTGCATTCCCCAACAAAGCTGCAGATATTGGCCAGGGACAATATGCACCTGCCAAACCCAAACTAAAACAGATCATGCCATTCGAACCGATGACACATTGCGTTTGCGGAGCGCCATAGAAGTTAAACGTAAATCCTATCGGGAAGACGCCTGAATATGCATCATCAGCAGTGATACCGGTGGCCAACGGCATAGTGCCTGTGACCGTTGCATGCAACACGTGATTGATACAGTTGCCGGTATCCGTGATCGTCAATTGACCATACGATCGATTGATAAATATGGAAAAAAACAACAGCAACCCGGTAAATCCTTTTATAAACATACTTTTCATATGCACTACTTTATTTTTCACTTTGTTTTTAAAAATGGCGTGGAAATATTCATCGGAACACCCACACAAAACTTTAACCAATAGTATAAGACGCTTTTTTTTGCGTTATGGTTGGCATTTTAATTGACCAAGATACACATTTCTTTTCTTTTGGATGCTTTAACTTCATAATTAAAACCTATACATAAACAAACAAACATCGGTCAGCACATAGCCAACATTCAAATTGAGCATATTTACTATATTAACACGAGGCGAATCTACCAGGACAAATATATCACAACTAATTGACATTCAATGTCTTAAATAATCTCCCCTCTTCCGTAACAACTTCAAGCAGGTAAGTACCTGCCTTCAACCCAGGGTTCAGTTCCGTCACACCTGTTGTTTCCATTTGTTCACGCACCAGTAAACGACCGGTCACATCGTAAATGTTTAGACCTACCGTCTTTTTTACAGCATAGCCCGTCAGTTGCACTGAAAACGACCCCGAATTAGGATTAGGGTAAACAATAGCATCTCGCTCAATGTTGATATTGCCGCCGCCCACTCCCGCAAAACACGGCACACTGGCCAACACCCGCATCGTCTTGACGGCAGACGCAGATCCACAAAAATTCGAGACAGTGTAAGAGATCACGACAGTTCCGGGGCTAACACCAGTAACAACGCCCGATGAACTTACGGTTGCCACCGAAGTGTTACTGCTCGTCCACACACCACCCGATGCAGTATCGGCCCAGTTGGCTGTCAGACCCGGACAAACTGAGTCAACACCCGTTATTACTCCCGCGTTCGGATACAATACATTAGTAACATACACAGTGATTGTGTCAGAATACACCCCGTCGGTCACTCTCACAGAAAACGTATCAGGGCCCGAATATCCCACAGTCGGCATATATGTAGTACCTGACGGCGTCACTGTGCTACCTGTAGATGTCGCGGTCGCAGTTACTACCAATACTGCGTGAGATGGCAACATCACTGGACTCCAGGTAAGCGTCTGCCCCACATCAATATCATCTACCTTCATCAATGAATCAAACAACGAGAACTCTGATGGACAAGTAGTAAGCTGCACATGCGTACCCAAAGTAAAATAAGGATCATTACCCACTTTTATCCTCCGTACGCGGTTGTTTGCATCGTCAGCAATAAAAATATCGCCATCACTGCTCCGCACTGCCAATCCTATCGGGTGATCGAGCTGGGAAGAGACGGCAGATATACCATCACCACTATACCCGGCCACGCCCGTACCTGCAATGGTGGTGATCATTCCGGACGTGTTTATTTTACGCACGGCGCTGTTATTCCAGTCGCTTATATACACATTACCGGCATTATCAGCAGCTATTCCCTTTGGATAATACAGTCTTGCCGATGTCGCCGGGCCACCGTCTCCGGTATAGCCGTAGGGAAGACCAACGCCGGCAATGGTGCTGATTATTCCCGATGTGTTGATCTTGCGCACCCTGTTGTTGGAATTGTCAGCAATATAAATATTGCCTGCACCGTCCACAGCCACGCCCGTAGGCTCATTCAGCCTGCAAGCCGTAGAAGTAGCCGGGCCGCCGTCTCCGGCAAATCCCACAAAACCCATACCCGCAATTGTAGTAATGATACCTGAACTCACCGTCACTTTTCGCACCCGGTGATTCAAGGCGTCTGCAATCAGCACATTGCCCGATGCATCTACTGCCACGCCCCAGGCATTGCCCAGTGTGGCCGCAGTAGCGGGGCCGCCATCGCCTCCATATCCGGGAATACTTCCGGGTATGCCTGCAATGGTAGTGATGATGCCGGAAGCACTCACTTTTCTTATGATGTTATTGCCAAAATCAGAGAAATAAACATCCCCGGAAGCATTCACAGCAATGCCTATCGGCCATCTGATCCACGCTGCTGTGGCCGGACCTCCGTCCTGTGACGCTAGATATCCACCAAAACCCGTACCAGCAATAGTTGCTATCACGCCGGTAGTGCTGATCTTCCTGATGCGGTGATTGTTATAATCTGCGATATATACATTACCCGCAGCATCTGTAGCCACACCATGTGGCGAGTTCACTTTAGAGAGGGTCGACATCCCTCCATCACCTCCATAAGCTGCAGTGCCGTCGCCCGCCACAGTAAGAATTGTCTGCGCGTTTGCAACACCGCATACCATTATTGCCAGAAAGCCCATAATCAGGCTGTACTTTCTCATTATCAACATATTAATTTGGATAAAAATAGGGGTATTTTCTTTAATACAGGTTGAAATTACTGAAACACCATGCCCCCGGGAGGGAAACTTCTGCAGTGCACAAAAATTCATTAGGTTTGCCGTGTCATGAACAAGATAAACGATCTGAGAGAAAAATCGGCACTGGCCAAACTCGGCGGAGGTGAGAAAAGAATCGCTGCACAGCACAAAAAAGGCAAACTTTCTGCACGCGAACGACTTCAGTTGTTGCTGGATGAAGGGTCTTTCGAGGAAATAGGCATGTTTGTCACGCATCGGTGCCGCGACTTTGGCATGGAAAACGAAAGTTATCTGGGTGACGGTGTGGTTACCGGCTACGGCACCGTGAACGGGCGTCTGGTTTATGTGTACTCGCAAGACTTCACTGTTTTTGGTGGCAGCCTCAGCGAAACGCATGCCGAAAAGATCATCAAGATCATGGATCTCGCTCTGCAGAATGGCGCGCCTCTAGTTGGTCTCAACGATAGTGGTGGTGCCCGCATACAGGAAGGTGTAGTGTCCCTTGGTGGTTATGCCGACATCTTCTACCGTAACGTCCAATCATCAGGAGTTATCCCTCAAATATCTGCCATCCTCGGGCCATGTGCCGGAGGTGCGGTTTATTCCCCTGCCATCACCGACTTCATTCTTATGGCCGAGAATACGTCTTACATGTTCGTGACCGGCCCGAATGTGGTAAAAACCGTTACGCACGAAAACGTTACCAGCGAAGAACTGGGAGGCGCTCAGACACACGCATCAAAGTCAGGTGTCACGCATTTCGCTTGTGCCAACGAGGTAGAAGCGATCGAGAACATCAAGCAGCTGCTCAGCTACATGCCTCAGAACTGCGAGGAAGACGCTCCGGTTTACGACTATGAAGCCGGCAACGAGGTTCGTGAAGCACTGAACAACATCATACCCGAAAACCCCAACCAACCATACGACATCAAAGAAGTGATCGGCGAAGTGGTTGACTCCGGTAGTTTCATGGAGGTGCATAAAGACTGGGCTGAGAATATAGTAGTGGGCTTCGCCCGCATCGCCGGCCGCAGCATTGGCATTGTAGCCAATCAGCCGGCATATCTCGCCGGGGTGCTCGATATAAACGCCAGCCGGAAAGGTGCACGATTTGTTCGCTTCTGCGACGCGTTCAACATTCCGCTGCTGGTGCTCGTGGATGTTCCCGGCTTCCTGCCCGGAACCGATCAGGAATGGCACGGTGTCATCATTCATGGCGCCAAGTTGCTATATGCCCTCAGCGAGGCCACGGTGCCGAAGGTCACAGTTATTACAAGAAAAGCATACGGTGGTGCTTACGATGTGATGAACTCAAAACATATCGGCGCCGACCTCAACTACGCTTGGCCAACTGCCGAGATAGCTGTTATGGGTGCCAAAGGTGCTGCCGAGATCATTTTCAAGAAAGAGATCTCAGAAGCTGCAGACCCTGCCGCAAAACTCAAGGAAAAAGAACTCGAATACATCGAAAAATTCGCGAACCCCTACGGCGCGGCTGCCCGTGGTTTTATAGACGAGGTAATAATGCCTGCCGATACCCGCGCAAAACTCATCCGTGGTTTTAAAATGCTGGAAAATAAAGTAGCCAAAATGCCTAAACGCAAACACGGCAATATTCCACTGTAGTAAAATATTATTGCAAGTATCAGAAAGGACCGCTCCCAAAAATGGGCGGTCCTTTCTCTTATGCGGTAGTAAAAGCAAGAGAGATCACAATGGCGTAGATGATCAGTAATATCACAAATGTCCGCTTCATACACTCGAATTTAGGGTTCAATTCACACCCCTGTCCAATACAATTATTGTGCCATTTTTAATTAAAAGTTCACATTTCAGCATCTCAACCGTACACTCCGGACACAAATGCGTCCATACATCCCTAATTTTGCATCTGTGAAGGCTTTGCTCAGACCCGCCGAGTTGATTGTATCAACAAGTATTTTTACCGCATTCTGCGCATTGGGGCTTTGCATTGCTACAGAGCGCCTGCTTACGCAGCAAAGCCTGCCGCTTTTCAGCAACCTGCACCTGGCTATTTTCGGTGCCACACTTACAGTCTACAATCTGCCGCGTTTGCTCCCTCGCCCCTACGGTCAGACACGTTTAACACAACCCTTGCGACCACTTTATTTCGTTTTGTTTTTTGTGGGGCTTGCCTTGCTTATACCTGCTGCCATCAACTTTAACACAGGCATCATGCTTACAGGTGCTGTTCTCGCCGCATTTGCGCTTGCGTATTACCTACCTTCATTGCCATTACCACAAAAGAAAAGGCTACGGGACTTCGGCCTGGTCAAAATCTTCGTGCTTACCTCAGTATGGACAATTGCTACCGCGGTCTTGCCAATGCTCTACTTCAACGAGCCCATTGCACACTACCCGTTCGAGGTCCTTCTGCGATTTGTTTTTGTATTCGCACTGTGTATCCTTTTCGACATCCGTGACATAGAAACTGATAGCAGGCGGAACATACGGACACTGCCTATGCGTATGGGTGTGCAGAACGCATACCGCCTGGTGTATTACTCAGTACTCGCATTCGCGATCCTCAGCACACTTCAATATTTTCGGGTTCATGACACCGGTCGACTTATAGCAGCATTTACCACCTCAGCGGCAACATTGCTGGTAACCGATTACACACGTCGCCATCCCGGCCACAAGGCCTTTGTGGCAATGACCGATGGCATGATGCTACTATATGCGTTATTAGTGGTATTGCAGTAAAATCTCTTACAGTTTCCTGCGTGCAACTTCCTGATTGATCAGCGAAAGTTCTCGGCCGGTTTGTCCGGCAACGGAAGTATTCTCTTGTGCGCGGCGCATCAGGTAGGGAACTACATCACCAACTGGCCCATACGGAAGATATTTCGCTACATGGTATCCCGAATTGGCCAGATTGAAAGAAATGTTGTCGCTCATTCCAAACAACTGAGAGAAATACACCTTGTCAGTATCAGGGGAAATAGCGTGTGTTTCCATGTATGTTGCCGCCTTCAGGCAGCTATTCTCGTTATGAGTACCAATGAACACTGCCAACCCCGATAAACGCTCCAGACAAAACAACACTGCAGCGTCATAGTCCTTATCGCACGATTGCTTATCAGGTTGTATCGGCGACTGATAGCCCATCTCTGCCGCACGGTTGCGCTCCTTTTCCATGTAGGCACCACGCACCAGCTTGGCGCCAAGAAGATACCCCTTCCTCTGTGCACGTTCGTATGACTGATGCAGGAACACCAACCGGTCATGTCGGTACATCTGGAAAGTATTGTACACAACCACACGGGTCTTGTTATATTTCTCCATCATCATATCGGTCATTTCGTCCACCGGCCCCTGTATCCAACTTTCTTCTGCATCCACCAGCATCATGATGTTGTGCTCGGCCGCAGCGCCGCATATTTTATCCAACCTACCCAGCACCCGATCCTTTTCCTGCTTGTCTGATTCAGTAAGTGTCGCGCCCGAGTGCAGCTTTTCCAGCAAAGCAAACCTCGCAAAACCGGTCACCTTTACACTCACAAAGGGTATACTCTTGTTAGACGATGCGTACTTGATGGCCTTAATAAATTCCGGAACCGCCTTGTCAAAATCCGACTCCGACTCTTTTCCCTCAACGCCATAGTCCAGAATTGTCCCCACTCCATACTTACCCAGCATATCTGCGGTCTTGCCGGCCTCTTCCATGGTTTCGCCACCACAGAATTGGCTGAACAAAGTAGCCTTGATAAGCCCGTTCACCGGCAGACGCCACGAAAGCGCCAGCTGCGTCATCTTTATTCCCATCGATGTCAACGATGGCGACGACATTAGTGAAAACATCATCTTCGCCTTCTTCAACTCACTATTACTTCTATACTTGAACGCTACTTCGGTATTATTGAATTCGGGGAGCATATATCTGTTCTGTTATCTGAATTAATTGATCCGTATCTCCGGAAATTTGCCAGGCAAAGTTCTCTAAGTACGGGGATCATATTTGTGACCATGATCACTAATGCCCCCCGCTTTCTTTTAGGCACTGTTAATTGATGCCTTCAGTGGTCACTTCCCTGTTTATCTTCTTCACCAAACCCTGCAATACACTGCCCGGACCCACCTCTGTGAACCTTCCGGCTCCATCTTCTATCATTTTCCTCACGGTCTGTGTCCAGCGCACAGGTGCTGTAAGCTGGTTGATGAGATTCTGTTTGATCGTCGCAGGATCACTATACGGCATCGCGTCAACGTTCTGATACACAGGGCAAGTCGGCGCGCTGAAATTAGTTGCCGCTATCGCTGCTTCCAGTTCCTGGCGGGCGGGCTCCATGAGCGGAGAGTGGAATGCACCACCCACCGGCAGTACCAGCGCCCTCTTAGCTCCTGCAGCCTTCAGCTTTTCGCAGGCAATATTCACACCCTCTATAGAACCGCTGATTACCAACTGACCGGGGCAGTTGTAGTTAGCAGCCACCACCACCTCGTTGGTAATGGACGCGCATATTTCTTCCACCTGACTGTCTTCCATACCCAGCACTGCCGCCATAGTCGAGGGGTTTATCTCGCAGGCGCGTTGCATAGCCTCCGCACGCTTGGCCACCAGACGCAAACCGTCTTCAAACGAAAGCGCCTTATTAGCTATCAATGCCGAGAACTCACCCAACGAATGTCCGGCCACCATTGCCGGCTGCAGCTCTGGTGTAGTAAGGAACAATATGGTTGAGTGCAGGAAGATGGCGGGCTGTGTCACCTTGGTTTGTTTCAGCTCATCTTCTGTTCCGCTAAACATCACATCAGTGATACGGAATCCGAGTATATCATTAGCTCGCTCAAAGAGGTCTTTGGCAGCCGCATTGTTTTCATATAAGTTCTTGCCCATTCCGGGGAACTGTGCACCCTGTCCGGGGAATACATAAGCATGTTGCATCTCTGAAAGTTTTATTAATTATACGACCGGCAATAGCGCATATAGGGGAAAGTAATTATATCTCCGGTCAGGGTGCGAAAATAAACTGAATTGCAGCAACCAACAAATATTAGTCAGCTGTCATGTCCACCGAACGTTAAAAACTAAATCACCTACTTTTGTCCCGGTGAATTTGCCTTTTTTCATAGCGCGCAGGTACCTGGTTAAACAGAAAGGGGCTTTTTCCACTTTCATCATCAGGTTGGCCATTTTAGCCACCGCACTCAGCGTGGCTGTGATGATCATGGCACTAGCTGTGGTCTCAGGCTTCCGAGAGGCTATCTCTGAAAAGCTCTTCAGCTTCATGGGCCATGTCCAGGTCCGCCAGTTCAATGAGACAGGCTCTACATCTTTCGGCTCAAACGAACCCATCCGCGCCACACCAAAACTCTTCAACAGCCTCAAAAAAGCACAGCACGTAAAAGCTGTCTACCCCTACGTCATCCGCCCGGTTATCATTCAGGCAAACGGATTACTGGAAGGGCTGCAGATGAAAGGAATAGATCGAACCTACCGGTTCGACCACGCTATTACATCTACAGGGACGCCTATTTCCTTCCAAGATTCCGTCTATTCCCGCGACATGTTGCTGTCGCGCACTACCGCCGAAAAGCTGAACATCAACATCGGCGATTCAGTTCTTGTCAACTTCATCGACCAATCCGGACCCCGAATCCGCAAAATGCACATCTCCGGCCTTTACCATAGCGGCATGGAGGATATGGACAAATATTATGCTGTCTGCGACATCCGCCTGCTGCAACGTATCAATAACTGGCCGGCCGACAGTATTAACGGCTACCAGCTGGTGCTGGATGCACCGCAAAATGCCGACACTGTGGCGTCTTACATCTATTACTCTGTAATTGAGGCTCCGGTTGCCGTCTACACGACTACCGAGACCTACACCTTTATTTTCGACTGGCTGCAGATTCAAGGTGTCAACAGCACCGTGCTCATTGTCATTATGACCATTGTGGCCATAATCAATCTCGCTGCAGCTCTCATTATTCTCATCGTAGACCGGTCGGTTATGATCGGGCTGTTAAAGGCCATGGGGATGCCATATGACAGTCTCAGGAACATTTTTCTCTGCATCGCAGCGATCGTAGGTGGGACGGGCATATTTCTCGGCAATATCATGGCGTTAGGTATGTATTGGATACAGACCCGCTACGGAGTAGTGAAATTGCCCGAGAACTCCTACTACATGCGCTATGCACCCGTTAAGCTATCCTGGTGGGAGATCATTGCAGTAGATGGCGGCACCTTGGTATTGTGTTTGTTTTGTATGTGGCTGCCAACTTTGTATATTCGCCGCGTGCAACCCTCACGGGTCCTCCAGTTCAAATAATATTACCCCTGGCAAGTGCCGGTCGACAATTTCGTCGCCACAAGTACTTGCATCAATTATAAACATCCACATCTATGAGCAATAAAGAAGTTTACTCGAAACTCTGCAGTCAGCGTAAAGACATTCCCGTATTCTCCCAGCCCTGGTGGCTCGATGCAGTATGTAAAAACTGGGATGTTGCGATCTCTAAAAAAGGCGAACACATTGCCGGCGCATGGCCCTACCCTGTTGAAAAAAAACTGGGTGTAACGCTGTTGCGTACTCCTATGCTTACACCCTACCTGGGTCCGCTGGTCTTCTTCCCCCACGACTTGAAGGAAAGTAACAACGATAGTTACGAGCATGAGACCATTTCAGATCTCATTAAACAGCTACCCGATGCACCGGTTTGGAACATGTCAGTGCAGCCCGGCCTAAAACAGGCAGGCATCTTCAAACAGCACAAACTTCACTCACAGGTACAGCAGACCTTCCTGCTCGAACTCAATGAGGACGAAGAAACACTGCTCACTAACATGAAAGACGCGGTGCGTCGCAATATCCGTATTGCCGAGAGTGAAGTGAAGGTCACCAATTCTCCCGAACACCTGAAAGACCTTTACCGCTTTCAAAAAAGTACCCTCGCCAAAAAAGGCAAGTCTTTCCCCTACTCGCTCCGCGACCTGCAAAAAATAATGGACGCGGCGATCAAGAATAAATCAACTGCACTTTGGGTGGCAAAGACACCCGACAAAAAGATCCAGGCCATCGTCTGGGCAATGTGGGACGAGCGCACCAGCTATTATTTCATGGGAGCCCAAAATCCTGAGACAAATAGCTACCGCGCCATGTCGCTTCTGCTATGGCACACTATGCGCCTCGCAAAAGAACGTGGCAACTCAACATATGACCTCGAAGGAAGTATGGATGAAGGCGTTGAGCGGTTCTTCAGGAATTTCGGTGGAGACAGGGCACTCTATATCGTACTCATGAAAAATAAATCGCTTATCTGGAAACTGAAACAAGCTATATTGAAATAAGAATAGTCGTTTTTAGCCCTCCGTTAATAACAGCATCCCGACCGGGAAATGCATCATATCCATTTTTGATAAAAACGTAATAAATACTTAATTTTAGTATCCGATACAATATATTTGTATGTCATTTTCCCCAATTCCGCACAAACCGGGTTGGGCATCGTATATTTTATTAAACCCGATCGTTCCGAATCACGGACAAAAAAATGTTTATGAAAAAGATCTTTTTGCTAGTTACGTTGCTGTGCGCCGGTTTCTACGGCCGTACACAGACCGCCGCATCCTATGGATTCTCAGCCTTCACGGCACCCTATTCCAGCATCGCCGGCACAGGCACCATGCTACCACTCCTCAGCGATGACGATGTCACGGAACTATCCGTTCCCATTGGCTTCACGTTCAACTACTGCGGAACTCCGTATACAACAACGTCGATCTGTACAAATGGATGGCTCTCTCTGTCTAACTCTCCGGCTATCGACTGGACCAACCTGTCCTTCCTCATTGACGGCCCCGGCTGGATTATGCCGTTCTGGGACGATATTGAGGGCTTCACAGCCGGTAGCGTATATCACCAGACAACAGGTGTTGCGCCAAACAGGGTCTTCACGGTTGAATGGAACGCGTTCGAATCGCTCGTTGGTTTCGGCACACTCAATTTTCAGGTAAAACTCTACGAAACGTCAAACAGGATCGATTTCCATTACGGCACCTCGTCAGCAATTTTCACCGACGCTACCATTGGTATCTCTAACGACAATATCTCCGACTGGCAAACCCTTTCCGACGAAGGACCAAGCCCCACTCCGCTTCCCTTCCCGGCGTTCGAAGATTTCATCTTTGGCACTCCCGCAGCTGACCAGGTCTACCGTTGGACTCCGGCTTGCCTCTTACCGGCACCAATAGCTGGATCGCTCACGGTCTGCACCGGCACCACTACCACATTGACCCACGACACCCTCGGAGGTACATGGAGTAGCTCTTCTCCTGCAGTTGCAACTATCGGCAGTACCACCGGCATTGTCACCGGCATTTCCGCCGGCACGGCAGGTATTACTTATACAGCAGTGTCCGGTTGCATCGCCACTGCCGTCGTTACCGTAACGGCTGTAGCACCTATCACCGGTACGCTCACTATCTGCGAAAGTCTTTCGACATTACTCAGTCACCCCGTACCCGGCGGAACGTGGAGCAGCAGCGACCCTGTAGTAGCTGATGCTGCCGCCACCCCGGGCTATATCAACGGATTTATCGTAGGTACCGCAACAATCAGTTACACGTTGCCGTCCGGCTGTGTGGCAACAGCGGTTGTTACTGTTACGCCCATACCAGGTAGTATCACCGGCCCCGACAATATCTGTCAGGGAGGAACCCTTACGCTTACTTCTTCACCCGCAGGCGGACTGTGGAACAGTGGCTTCCCCGGCATTGCTTCTATCGGTGCAACAACCGGCCTCGTATCTGGACTGACAGGTGGAACAACAACCATTACGTACACTTTGCCATCAGGCTGCTTCCGCGTGATCGCGTTCACAGTCAATCCACTACCAGCACCAATTGCCGGCGGCACATCTATCTGTGTTTCCGGAACACTTTCACTTACCAACACTACAGCAGGTGGTTCATGGAGCAGCACCACTCCGGCTGTCGGAACCATCGATAGTGTTACCGGTGTATTCACAGGCGTCTCCGCCGGAACGACAGTAGTGAGTTACATACTACCTACAGGTTGTTTCCGCACCACAACTATCAACGTTACCGCCGGCGTAGCCCCTATAACGGGCGACCTCGATATCTGCTATTTCGCACCCGGTATCATGCTTTCTTGTGCCACACCGGGCGGCACATGGAGTAGTAGTGATGTAACCGTTGCTACCATCGGCTCTCTGACCGGTATATACGCTTGGTCTACTGCTCCATCAGGAACGGTAACGATATCCTATGTCCTGGGCTCAGGCTGCTTCTCTACCGTTGTTGTAACTGTCAACCCGATGGATAACATATTCGGTGTCACCTCTGTTTGTATGGGATCCACCAGCACGCTTACCAACCCTACCCCTCCTGTGGGTACCGGTACCTGGACAAGTGGTGACGTTTCCGTTTATACGATCGGTGCTTCAACAGGGGTTATCACACCTGTGGCTCCCGGCGTAGCTTCCGTAACCTACACAATGCCTGTTACGGGTTGTTCAGTCACCAATACTGTAACGATCAACCCGCTCCCGGCGCCACTCACCGGCGAGCTGGTGACATGTGTCGGAAACACCACAACCATTTCCTCATCACCTGCCGGCGGTACATGGACTATGACACCGGGCGGATTTGCAACTATGGCGCCTCCAGGAACTTTCACAGGTATTGCAGTAGGAACTACGAATATCACTTACTCCATTCCACCGGCTTTGTGCTTCCGCGAAGCTGTACTTACTGTCAACCCAACACCGGGTGCGATCAGTGGTGTCACTGTACTTTGCCCGGGCATTACTTCTGCACTCAGCCACACAACGCCCGGCGGCACATGGACCAGCAGCACACCTGCTGTCGCTACCGTGGGCTCATCTTCGGGTATAGTAACAGGTGTGGGCCTCGCAGGCGGAACAACTACAATAACATATACGCTCCCTTCTTCCGCATGTTTCACAACGGTTGTGGTAACTGTACAACCTGCTCCTAACGCCATCACAGGTACGCTTTCCGTTTGTGCAGGCGCTAACACTACATTAAGCACAACAAGCCTCGGTGCCACATGGAGCAGCAGCAACACCGCGGTAGCAACCATAGGTTCATCATCAGGCATCATTAGCGGTGTAGCAGCAGGCACTGCTACCATCACATGCTTCGGCACCAATGGCTGTACGCGCACAGCAGTAGTAACAGTTAATCCACTGCCTGCCGCCATTACTGGCAGTAATACTGTTTGTACAGGCGTTACAACAACACTCAACTCTGCGACACCGGGCGGCACATGGACCAGCAGCAATGCAGCCGTTGGTACAGTAAGTGCAGGTGGAGGCGTTGTGGGTGGTGTATCTGCAAATACAGTTACTATCACATACGCTCTTTCTACCGGTTGCTTCCGCACTTACCAGATGACGGTAAATGCTACACCAACTGCATTCACACCTACTACCAACGCACTTTGTATCGGTAATACAGTAACATTCGCGTCTACACCGGGCGCCGGTACCTGGGCCAGTAGCAACACTTCAGTAGCGACCGCAGGTGCAGGCACCGGACTCATCTCATCCGTTGCAGTAGGCATCACTACCATCTCCTACACACATCCCACAAATGGCTGTGTGCGTACAAGGGTACTCACCGTGAACCCGCTACCTGCGACTATCGGTGGTTCAACTACGATCTGTCCTGCATCGACAGTTACAATGACCAACTCAGATGCCGGTGGAACATGGAGCAGTAGCAATCTTGCTGTCGGCACCATCGTTACCGGCACAGGCGCACTTACAGGTATCTCTGGTGGCGTGACAACTATTACGTACACGCTCAGCACAGGCTGTATCCGCACTACAGATGTTACGGTCATAGCAGCTCCGGTGGCACTCATATCGCCAATAGGCGATACAATTCTGTGTCCCGGTGATTTTGTCACCCTCACTTCCAGCGCGGCAGCAGGTGCTACTTACCAGTGGTACAATGGCGGCGTGCTCATTCCGGGCGTCACTACACCTACTTACACCACAGGCACGGGCGGTACCTATCAGGTACGTGTAAGTGTCGCTGCGGGTTGCTCTACGCTTTCTCCGATTCAGAATGTGTCTGTTGTTCCTGCAACCGCAACAATTACAGTTCCGGGTGGTTCCACAACGGGTTGCGCAGGAACGGGTATTGCGCTCAACGCCAATACCGGGGTCGGACTTTCTTATCAGTGGGAATTGGCCGGAAGTGCCATCGCTGGTGCAACCGCAAGTACTTATACTGCACTCACTAGCGGTAACTATACAGTACGTATCACAAACGGCGCAGGTTGTTTTGCTACTTCAGCACCTACGACTATCACGATTGTCCCTGCTCCGTCCAATGTTGTTACGGCTTCTGGTCCGCTTACCTTCTGTACAGGCGCCAGCGTGACATTATCTGCAGCAACCGGAACTGGCTATACCTACCAATGGCACAACAGCGCAGGCCCTATCGCCGGCGCCACAACGTCATCTTATACTACATCGACCGCTGAAAGCTACCATGTCGTTATTTCCGAACCAACAGGTTGTACCACTACCACTGCTATCGTCAACGTGGCTGTTAATGCATTGCCGAACGCGGCCATCACTCCGGGCGGACCTACTTTGTTCTGCTCAGGCGGTGTTGTTGCGCTTGCAGCTGCTCCGGGCTTCGCTTACCAGTGGTACCGCAATGGTACCGCCATCGCAGGTGCTACCAACGCAGCATACCTCGCCAACACTACCGGTGGCTACAGGGTTCGTGTGACTAATACCACTACCGGCTGCACATCAATGACAGCAGCCGACACAACCGTGAACGTGGTTACGTCACCAACTGTTGTCGCTCTTACTCCTGCTAAGTTCTGCTGGGGCGGCAGCTCTATGTTAACCACATCAGCATCATCTCTGGGATATGCTATCAGCTATCAGTGGTACTTCAACACAAGTGCTATCGTAGGTGCTACCAATCCTACTTACAATGCGACAACTCCGGGCAACTACTCATGTACAATCTCTGTTCCGTCAAGCTGCACTGCATCTACCGGTCCGATTGCCGTGTCTCAGGTACCATTGCCTGATCCGCCAATTTCGTTCACAGGTAGTGCTCTGAAAACAGGCAACTATTATGTTACTTACCAATGGTACAAAAACCTCGTTGCTATCCCGGGTGCCACTTCATACATGACACCATCAACCGGCGCTGGCAGCTACAAAGTTGCCGTTACCGATACCAACGGATGCCAGGCAGTAAGCGCAGCCTACGTTTTGGGTGGCGGCCCTACAGCAGTTGAAAATGTAAACAACATCGATGTCAGCATATTCCCTAACCCTGCCAACCAGAAAGTACACATCGTGTGCCCTGTTGCAGCAAGGGTGGTGGTTACAGGTGTGGATGGCAAAGTCCTCATCAATATGCCTGATACCAAAGAGATCAACGTAGCTCATCTTGCCGATGGATTGTACATGATCTCAGTGTTCGACGCGTCAAACAACCTGCTGAAAACAGAAAAGCTCATCAAGCGTTCTGAATAACAGAATAGCTGAATGAATAAAAAGAGAGGGCTGCCGGTTGGCAGCCCTCTCTTTTTATCAGATCGATCTTTCAAATGAATTTGTTATCCCGCGCTGCCTTGATAGCGTCCGCTTTCGAATGTACATCCAGCTTGTGGTAGATGTTTTTTATATGCGATTTCACTGTCTCCAGATCGATAAACAACTCATCGGCAATTCGTTTACGGCTTTTGCCGGTCGCTATCTGTTCCAATATCTCAGTCTCTCTGCGCGTCAATGGCGACGCGTCATTTCTTTTGAACGAAGAGATCACCATCCGTGCTATGTTCGCACTCATCGGGCCTCCACCCTCCATCACCTCATGTATCGCTGATACGATCTTTTCCGGTGGTGTATTTTTGGTGAGGTAACCTGCTGCACCGTTACCCAGTGCTCGGAAAATCAGTAACTCCTGTTCATACACTGTTAATATCAGAATGTGCGTATCAGGCAGCACCTTCTTTAGTTTTGGCAAAGCGTCTATACCCGATATACCGGGCAACTCCACATCCAGCAATATCACATCAGGGTCGTCCTGCGCAATATGTTTCGCAGCTTCTTCATAGGACGGATACGTACCGCAGATCTTGTAACCGGTAGTATTCCCTATCAGGAACGCATATCCCTCCCTTATTGTTTCGTCATCTTCTATGATCGCCACCTTTATGTCCAGATCTCTTTTCATAGCTGATTATTTATGCAAATTTCCAACAATTTAAAATCCTGTCACTCACCTGTTTTGAGGTATTTTAAAGGTCAGGGTGATAATGGTCCCCTTACCCGGCCGCGAGTCAATGTATAGTTTGCCGTTCAGCCTGCCTGCCCGTGTTTGCATATTGGCAAGACCATTTCCCTTTCGGGCCACATGTACATCAAACCCGGCGCCGTCATCTTTCAGCACTATCTGTAGCGTATTTTTCGACTTCCAGGTCACATCCATCAAAACCTGCTGTGCCTGTGCATACTTCAAGGCGTTATTAAGCGCCTCTTTAAAGATCATGATCAGATTCCGGCTCATCTCCATGTCCAGCCTGTATTGACGCCACTTACTGTCGTCGCCGGTAAATACAAACCGGACGTCTGTATCCTGAAACAACTCGTTCCCGAAATCACGTATCCGGTATAGTATCTCATAAAGCACATCATTCGACGGCTTCAACGACCATAGAATATCTCTTGTTCCGCTGTATAGCTGACCGGTATTGTCTTCTATCTGCCCCAATATACGAGTGGTCTCTGGCGTCAGTGGCAGTTTCGTTTTCAGCACGCTTGTCAGGACATTAATGCGAGTTAGCTTATTACCGATCTCATCATGAAAATCTTCTGCCGTCCTCGTTCTTATCTTGCCCTGCTCCTCAGCGCGCAGTTTTGCCAGCAATCGTTCTCTACGTTGCTTTCTGCTACTTATACTATACTGAATGAAGACACCCAGCAACAACATGGCACCCAATGCCACAAAACGGAACCAAGCCGTTTTATGGAATGGCGCAACTATCTCAAACGAATACCTCAGCTCTTGTGTTGTAATACCGGCATCGCTGCGACACTGCACCCTGAAGAGGTACTTGCCCGGCGGTAATGCCGAATAGGTCACCGTATTCGCGGTCGACCAGTCTGACCATGGTGCATCCGTGCCCTCAATACGATATCGGTACAATACCTGCTGTGCACCACTCAGGGTCACCGCCTGAAACGTGAAGGCAATATTATTCTTCTTGTAGGGCAACTTCAGGCTATACGGAACTCCGTACCAGCTATCGAGACCATCATACCACTGAGGGTCTATCACACTCTCTCCTGCTATCTTCACCGACTGCAGCACAATATGGGTAGGCAACGATGTTACTGCCTTGGTGTTCGGGTCATAGTGCAACGCGCCATTCGTAGTCCCGAACCATAAGCTGCCGTCGGGCTGTTTCAACACAGCATTGATGTTGCTCTCCATGCCCATTATGCCCTGCGCCTTTCCGTAAAAGTTCACCACCGGCTCGCTCCCCTTCTTATAACTGATCTTATGTATCCCAAAACCTGTACCCACCCAGATATTACCGTCATTATCGGCTACCATATTGTAGATAAAATCCGACCTCAAACCCGAGCTTTTATCAATGACGCGCACCCTTCGTGTATCAAGATCAAAAACCAGCACACCATTATCTCCACTGCCAAACCAAAGCTCCCGTCCTCGTTTTAGAAAACACTGCACTGCAGAACTGTCCACGATGGTGCGGGTAACGAACGGACGCGCCTCACCTTCATGAAACAAGCGCAACCCGGCTTCTGTTGCTATCAGCGTACTGTCATAGCCTATAGTGAGAAAGGAATATACCGGACTGTTACACGTGTCGGCAAGTTTAAATTCGCCCTGTTCCAACACCATTACACCATTAGTAAAACCTATCCACAATCGACTGAAGGTATCTACATAAAGACTGCTCACGTAGTTCGACAGAAGTGCGTGCTCCGGCTGCACATACTGCCTGAATATACCACCGTCATAATTCCAGAGACCACGCCCCCTTGTACCTATCCACAACCCTGAGTAAGGCGTGTAACACAACGACATTACCGGCGGCACCGGACTCGATGGAAATGAAAGCGGACTTATCTTCTTATTCCTGAAAACATATAACCCGGCGTCATAGGTACCTAAGAACAGCGAATCTCGCCCGTTCCCGGCAAGCGCCATCACCTGTGCGCTCGGCAAACCGGTGCTGCCATCCAGCCCCGTGAACTGTGTACCTGAGAACCGGAACAACCCCTGCCCGTCCGATGCCAACCACATACTCCCTTCATTATCGCGCAGCACATAGTTTACAGTATTGTCTGTCAATCCGCTGGCCCTGTTGTAAATGGTGGACACATCCTTGTCTGCTTTTACCACGCCACTCGATGTCCCTATCCACCACGCGCCATTGTTATCCACCGCGGCCGATGTGATCAAACCAGGTATCGTTAGCGGAGTCCCCGCCACCTCAAATAGCTTCGGACCACCCGCGCCCACCGTAAACACTGCGCCACTCACGACCATCAAAACCGCGCCGCCCGCACCTCGGAATAAATGAACAGTACCACCTGTCAATTCTTCAGGCACAGTCCACACAACCCGCCATTTGCCATCGGCATAGCGCAACAGCTCACCGTTCTTAGCAGCCAGCAATCCGTTACTGCTATTCACTATCGCCGACACCGAACCCGGCTGACCCGGCGTTTCGGCAAATCTAATTCCGCCATCTGCCACAACATAGAGCGCCCCATTCACACACCACCACACCGAATCATTCACCACCACTATCTGCTGCTGATAATTGCGGCCACTCGATACACCCCCCTGCAATCTGTAGTGCTTAAAAGTCCGTCCGTTAAAACAGGATAGCCCCTCCGAACTACCAATCCATACGTTGTTGTGACTGTCTGTTGCCAGCCCGCGCACCATATTGTGCAGCAAGCCGTTGCGCACACTGTAATTGGTGAAATTCCGTCCGTCAAATCTCGACAGCCCTCCCAGCGTGCCTATCCATAAGTTCCCGGTCTTGTCTTGCGCAAGGCACGTTGCCTGAGACTGTAAAAGGCCGTCTTCAACGCTCAGATTGTGAAAATGATAGCGCTGCGCGAATGAACCAGTGCAATACAGCATCAAAACAAACAACTGCAGCAACCGTTCTCTTGACCCGAAAAAAGAAAGCACCCGTTTCATAGCCCTGTGAAATTACTTCATATACATCACATGCCGCCTGCACCCGGTCTTTTGCCCCCATAAATACCCCTCCTACAATCCCATAAAACAGCGATTGCCTGCAAAGGCAGGCAATTCTGAGATCATAGTGAAAGGCAAATATGCTGACGCCCCCGCTTCCGGGCATAACTTATTTCCGTTGCAAACATATGGCACTGTCACACAATCTCGAATACCACTTTTGTGGTATTAGTCAAACACAGGAGTGGAAGTACATATTCATGCACTTCCACTCCCGTGTTACTTCAGATATTACTTAACGACAGAGAACCTCGATGTCAGCTGCACTCCCTCGCCTTGCAGTCGCACCATATACATGCCATCGCCCAGCATATGCACTGGCAACGCCAGCTCATTCACTCCCGTCTTCAGCTGTTCGTTGTTTGCCCTATACACTACCTGTCCTGCCATATTGAGTATGGACACACTCACATTGGTCTGCACAGGCACCTCTACCCTCACCGTTATCTCGTTGGTAGCAGGGTTAGGGAATACAGACTGTACCGAACCTGCAGACACCACTTCACCTATACCTACACTTGGCGGTGGCGTGGCTTTATAGTACTTCACATCGCTTACATAAGGCGTGGTACTTCCGGTGGTATCGTAGCTTACTGTCAGCAACGGCGAGTGGAAACCTGACATGTACCAAGAGTACTCTTCTGTCTGGCGCACATTCACGTTTGACATACCCATGAAGTATACACTGTCCTTGATGATGCGAACAGACTTCATCCTCAGGACATTATTGAACGTGCCGTTCGGCAACTTCAGCGTACCGTACGCGTCACAGATGCTGTTCGTGTATCCGCTCAGGAACAGATCAGCGCCCATCATATTGATCTTCGCCCTGAAAGTGTCCTTTACAACTGTGTTATAGGTCAGCGGGAACTTGGTAAGCGTACTGCGGTCACTGAAAAGGACAGGGCTTCCGTCAGAGAATACACCCATCAGTTCTATACCGTCAGCACCTGAGACGCCATAAGAATATTCGCTATCATGAAGCATTACGATGTTGGCTCCGGGGAAGGAGTCGCAATAAGGTGTTGCTGCACAGGCAAGATAGGAAGTGGTGTCGCTGTCGTTCTTCACCAATGCCGACATGTCCCACATTACTGATGCGCCCGATGCACCCTTGCCTGCATGAGCAGTGTCGCATAAGTAACCATAGAAGGTGTCGCCGGCTACGGGGTTGTTAGTTGCTTTGGTGAGGGTCACCTGTCCGAATACGGTTGTTGTTGCTGCCATTACAAGGCCGAGTAAAATTTGCTTTTTCATGGAATTGAATTGTTTTTTGATTCAGATTCCTTTGTTCAAATCCCGTGCCAGTAAAGGGTTTCAGAAGATCAGTTAACAAGAGTTTAGAGTAACTGACGCATAGCAGTTAGACTTTCGTTAAGGGGCAAAAAAAGGTGTTTTTTGAGTAGGGGTAAGCGTAGTGTGTGTGCGTTATTACAGGTTTGCACCACCACGGAAATCGCCTAATTGGCAGGAACATCCCAGTCAGGGTAGTCGGCATTCCAGTTGATCTTTTCGCCGGTTGTACCCAGCCCCATCAACTTATTCAACCGCATCGTGATGCCGATCTCGTTATATGGGCCCGATATATGATAATAAGAACGGCCATACTGAATGACGAATTTCTTCAGATCCACCGTTGCGCCGAATGAAAAACCTGCTACACCTTTTATGGTCTGCAGTGCCATTTCCTGCCTGCGCAGCACATTATAGGCACCCGTCACCGATATCTTTTTACCCAGTGTTACCTCAGCTCCGAAAATGAAGTGACGGAACAACTTATCTGTAAAGTAGCTTTTCTGCTTCGTATTGCTGTCGGTGGTGCTCACCAGTGTATTGGTCTGTATGTCTGCCGGATTATCGTAGCGGATATTCCATTCATACAGATGATGCACTGTAGAGAACAGGCGCAGCGGCAGGTGCTTGAAACGCTTTGATACGCCCAACTGAAGATCGAACGGTATCGGCTCGGCCGGATTCTCTGCTGTATATCGGTCCAGCATCACGCCCATATTCTTGGCCACAATACCAATATCCCACATCGAGGAAGTATCGTAATAATTCACGCCCACATCCATCATAGCGGCAGTGGCTCTCGTAGTATATAAAGAAGAGTGTGCCATCTTTAGCGCAGCACCATAACGCCAGTGTTGCCCGTAGCTGCGGGCAGCTCCCATCGTTATCGCATAATCCGAAGCCTTGAAATCGCCCTCTTCCACACCCGTTGCCGTGGTATATTTAAAGGTGCCGTAGTTCATGTACTGCACGCCGCCAAAGAAAGAAGTATTGATCTTGGCCGAATGAAACCCGTACAACAGGTTTGACGCACTCATACCGGCGTACAGTCCATTATAATTGACCTGCAATTGGTTGTGCAGGCCGGCGCGCATCAGCGAAGGATTCTGGAACGCCAGCGAAATATCGTTTCCCGGATGTGCCACATTGATGCCTCCCATCGCGGAAACATGTGGCGAATTCGATAACCTCAGAAATTCAAACGCAAACTGACCGCCATTCACCTGTGCACGGCTCGCCACCGGCACCATTGCAGCCGCAAACAGAGTTGCCGCTGCTACTATGCCCCTACACCTTTGTCTGAGTTCTGCTGCTTTTGAAAACGTCCTCATATTACTTCCTTGCTCCTGATAAACGTATCGCGCCTTCTTTTATTGTTTCTTCTCAATACAAGGGCAGGGATCATCCCTGCCCTTATAAGTTCAATATCTGAGATGATAATTATGCGTTTGCTTTCTGGAGATCTTCCACAATCATAGCACTCACTCCTGTATTAGAGAAGCCGCCATCATGGAAAAGGTTCTGCATGGTCACCATGCGCGTATAGTCGCTGAAGAACATGATGCAGTACTTAGCGCAGTCTTCCGCACTGGCATTACCCAGCGGCGACATCTTATCAGCATAGCTATAGAACACATCAAAGCCCGATACACCCGAACCTGCTGTGGTTACCGTTGGCGACTGAGATATGGTGTTCACACGCACTTTCTTCTTAAAGCCATAATGGTAACCGAAGCTACGGGCAATGCTCTCCAGCACTGCTTTCGCATCGGCCATATCGTTATAGCCGGGGAAGGTACGCTGCGCAGCGATATAGCTAAGCGCCACTACCGATCCCCATTCGTTGATCGCGTCTGCCTTCATGGCCGCCTGCAGTACCCTATGCAGCGACAATGCGGATATATCCAGGGTCTTGAGGAAGTTCTCGTGATTGCTTTCTGTATAAGGAATTGTCTTGCGCACATTTGGCGACATACCTATCGAGTGCAGAATGAAATCTACCTTGCCGCCCAGTATCTCCATGCTTTTTACCATCAGCGCGTCCAGATCTGCGTCAGACGTTGCATCAGCCGGTATCACCTGTGCATTGCACTGTGCTGCCAGTTCATTGATCTTACCCATGCGCAGCGCAATAGGCGCGTTGGTCAGCACTATCTGTGCGCCCTCGGCAACAGCCTCCAGTGCGGTTTTCCATGCAATTGAGCGTTCGTCCAGCGCTCCGAAAATGATCCCTTTCTTTCCTTTAAGCAATTGATTTGCCATATATTCAATTAAATAATTACCAAATGTTATTTGACCACAAACCCCAAACCCCTTACAGGGGATTGGGGTAATGCAATTTCATGAAGACCGCTCAGCGCTATACTGCCCTAGAAGGTCTCATATTGAATATCATATACCGTAATAAACTTATTCAGCACACTGTCCACCTCCTCAACACGTGTCTGGGTGATCTTGCTGAAGGCGTCAATATTGTAGTATATAGACGCGCTGCGGTTGCGTGACGTTACAGACTCAACCAGGTGCGCGTTCTGGAATATGTTGCGCCCGAACATTGTGAACGACTCCAGTTGCAGCCAGTCGCCAATACGGTTTGCTTTTTCTGTGTAGAAGTGGTAGCCCTCATTTACCCATGTAAGACCCGGATACATAAGGCTGTCGGCCTTGTTCACAGTATCTTTTGCGTAGATGTAGGTCTGCAGGTAGGTATTGGTACGATTGTGTACAAGGTTGTTATACTGATAAAGGAAAGCCGTATCGGTCTTCTTGGGATACGTCAGTATCTTCATCATCTTCAGCGGCAGTGTCATACCGTCCAGCGTGATGTTCAGGTTGCCGTCATGACTGTGTTTCAGGAAGTCGCCGTTAACTGAAGTATACTTAGAGAAATCGGTAACAGTAATGTTCCTGTAGCTGGTACCCACGCGTGTAGCACGTGTCATCAGGCGGCCCAGATACTCGTATGAAGTGATCATGTTAGGAGTGTACGACTTGATCACCATGCCTTCATTATTGAGTTTGAAGGTATCCATCTCAACAATTACGTTCGTAAGCAGGTTCACCGTTTTCTTTATCACCGTATCCGGCTTTGAGTAATCAAACGTGATGAACTTATTGATCTCAAAAGAGTCGTTGCCGGTATAGGTGATCTTCACCAGGCGGTTCAGGTTGTCATAGTTAAACCTGAAGTTCTCCGTGATCTTACTCAGCTCACCATTCACCGCCGGATTAGCCCACTGTATGGTAGTGATCTTGTTATAAGACAACATCCGCTCATTGTTGGGGGTAGGTGCATTGGAATGAACGGGCTTTTTACACGATGTGCCTACAACGGACATTCCCATAACCAGAGCAACAACGTATAGTAAAAAACTATTTCTCATACGGAGATTTTTAACATTAGAAACGTAAAAATAGTAAATACACATCAATAGTCAATCAATACTTCAAAAAATCAGACAGCCCCTCCGACCGCTTCATTCTACTCAGTTTCAGCCTGTTCCCCTCACAACTTGCCGGCCATTTCCCTTAGCAATGCCGCAACACCCGCCACATGGTTCAGCGTCACCGCGTCGGGCCCGTCAAACACATCATGATAATACCCCATACCTCCGTTCGAGTAGATGAAGAATGCCGGCACACCAGCCTCAGTAAAATGATAGTGGTCGCTGTTAGCGGCCTTACCCCTGCTTTTGATGACCGGAAGATACCTGTTGCCTTCATTCAGCTCCTTCAGAAGGGTAAATACCTGCGGATATTCGGTCGCATTCACTACCGTCACCCCGTCGGTGGCATCGCCCATTATGTCCACGTTCACCACAAAACGCACTTTGCTCAACGGCACCACTGGGTACTTCACATAATATTCCGATCCCAGCAAACCCGCCTCCTCTCCGCTGAAGGCAATGAACAGCAGCGTGTAGCGCTGCGGATGCGCCGCAAACCACTTTGCCAGCCACAGCAACATGGCCGTGCCGCTGGCGTTATCGCTGGCACCGGGAAAAAGTGCCTCCCCCATCTTGCCCAGGTGGTCGTAATGTGCCGAAAAGATGATCACACTGTCTGTCCCGGTACCCGGCACCATACCTATTATGTTGTCGCAGTTGTGTTGTTGTTCCCTGGCTGTCACCGTAGCAGTTATCAGCGCACTCACCGGCGGCACCGCCGTGTCCGGTATGTTGAACACCGTGGCCTTCATCTGTCCGGGTGCTACGGTCCACATCAGTTTACCATGCTGTGCCTGCAGGTAGCAACCTGCAGGCAGCAACTGAGGGAACAATGGCACCGGTATGCCCGCATTGTGGCAGAAACTGTCGGTATTCTTTACAAGCCATGCCGCCGATCGGTCCAGTTGTGCCAGCGCGGCCTTCATATCGGCAATGCTGGTGATGCCTGCAAAGTCGGCCACCTTCAGCGGCAAGTCCTTTACAGTTATCGGGGCGCTTGCGGCATCTGCCAGATACTCCGCGCCCGTCTTCAATTGCCTGCCATTGTAAGCAAGCGCCACCTCACCCGGAAACGCATTGACCGGCACAGAATAACGCTGTCGGTAGTCGCGCAGCGGCCTTGGGTTCTTCAGCCCCGCCGCACGGAATTGCGCAGCCACATAGTCGGCGGCTTTTTCTATGCCTCCGTCCACATATCCCCTACCGGCCATAGCAGGTGCCGCCAGCGCGTTGATGTGCCCGCGCAAGATGGCCTTAATCTCATTGCTATCGGTTTGGGCATGTGCAGTTGTTGCAGCGCACAACAGCAATATCAGCAGTCTTTTCATTAACGGCATTTTGACAGGTGAATATACTAACGGAACGCGGTGAACGGCATATCTACCACTTCATAACTCTTGTCGCGCCAGTGGTAATGCCACCATTCAGTGGGCACATAGTTGAAGCCGTGTTTCCACATCACCCCCTTCAGTAATCGCCTGTTGTCCAATACCCGCTGCGGCAGGTACTGAAAATTGTGGTGTGCGGTATCTGTAAAACTATCGTACCCCGTACCCATATCCAACTCTTTACCCGTCTTCAGCTCCACCAAGGTGATGTCTACCGCTATCCCCCTGTTGTGGTGGCTGCCCTTTCGCGGATTGGCCGTGTAGCGCCGGTCGGTAGTATGCCGCCATAGCGAGCAGGTGACACTGAAGGGACGATAGGCATCATATACCTTCAGCCCCAATCCTTTCGCAGCCAGCTCAGTCTGCACCTCCTTCAGCGCGGCGGCAGGTGCGGCACGCAGCAGCAACACGTGGTCTTTATACAGAACCGTATGTGTGAAATTGTTGGTGGTGGCGTAGCGTATATCGGCCACTATTCCGGGTATGTATTGTTGCAGCCGCACAAACGCTGCACCTTCCCTGCCCTTCACCGAGACTTCCACCGATCGGATGTCGGTGACAACAGGCACATTGCAATGGCAGGGGGCCGTTTGAGCACCGGCGGCAAATGACCACAATAAGCAGATCCACAACAAATGCCGCATGGCTACAACGGGGGTTATTTCAGCTCCTCGTACTCTATGTAGTCGCCGTCCTTCTGCACTTTCTGCTGCACCGGCTGCGACTGCTGACGGTTCATCTGCTGCTCCATTTCTTCCATTTGGGCACGCATGCGGCGCATCTGGCTGCCGGTGGCCATGGTTATGCGCAATATGGGCAATAAAAACTCCAGTACCACTCGCAGTACGATCATTATGATGATGACCCAGACGATCAGACGTATCATGCGGTAAAGGTAGGCGTTTGCCCCTTTTTGACGAAAAAACAACTGTTAAATACATACATAAGCGTGTTTATTGTCCTTAATTTGCTTTTCAAACTCAACCCCGTTTCCCGTTATGGCCTGGCTTCACCTCATGCGCTGGCAAAACCTTATCATCATCGCCCTCACACAATTGCTGGCGTGGTGGTGTGTGGTGCTGCCGCAGGGGCCTCAACTACTCACCCTTCCGCATGCCTTGCTGCTCATAACCTCTACAGTGGTCATTGCCGCGGCAGGCTACATCATCAACGACTACTTTGATGTGCGCATAGACCAGTTGAATCACCCCGACACCGTGGTGCTGGGCAAGACCATTGCCCGCAAGACCGCCATCAAGGCGCACATAGCCATGAACATTGCGGCACTGCTACCCGCGGCATGGCTGGCACAAACTGCCGGCCACCCCGAATGGGTGGCCCTGCAACTGTTCTGCATTGCCATGCTGTGGTTCTACTCCACCAGCTACAAGCGGCAGTACATGACCGGCAACATCATTGTGAGCCTGCTCACCGGGCTTACCATCGTGGCACTATTTGTTTACGAACCCGCCCTGCATCGACTCGCAAAATTGCCGCTGGCGCAAATGAGCCGCCACGCCATCCGCTCTTCGCTGCCCGTGTGGATACTGCTGGTCTATGCCGGCTTCGCCTTCCTCCTCACGTGGATACGCGAGATAGTAAAGGACATGGAAGACATGGAGGGCGATGCCGCCGAGGGCTGCCTCACCATGCCCATCAGCCGCGGACTGGGCTATGCCACCGGTTTTGCCACCGTGCTGGCCGTGGCCGCCATGTTGCCGCTGATGGCCGGTGCCGTGGTGCTGCTGCGCTATGGCTACCTGCTGGTGGCCGGCTATGCGCTGGCACTGCTGGCACTACCATTGGCCGCCTGGGTGTGGTATCTTCGCCGCGGGCCCGCCACACCGCAGCACTACCATGCCTGTAGCCGCCTGCTCAAGATCATTATGGTGTGTGGCGTTTGCTCGCTGCTCATCTACAAACTACAATAACACATGCACCAACTCATACTCGCATCGCAGTCGCCCAGGCGCAAACAACTCATGGAAATGGCCGAGCTGGAATTTGAGGTCATCGTTACCGACACCGACGAGACCAATCCGCCCGGCGTGCCCGGCCACGAGGTACCCGCATTCCTGGCCCGCAAAAAGGCCGATGCCATTGCCCACCTGCACCCGCACGCCACCATCATTGCCGCCGATACCGTGGTGCTGCTGGACGACCATATTCTGGGCAAGCCCGTTGATGCGGCCGATGCCGCCCGCATACTGGGTATGCTCTCGGGCCGCATGCACACTGTGGTAACGGGGGTATGCATCCGCAGGGGCTCTACTGAAGATGTGTTCTCTGTGACCACCGAGGTCCACTTCCGTCATCTCTCTGCCGCGCAGATACACCACTACATAGAACGCTACCGCCCCTACGACAAGGCCGGTGCCTACGCCATACAGGAATGGATAGGTGTGACCGGTATTGAAAAAATAAACGGCGACTACTACAACGTAATGGGACTACCCATTGGCGAAGTGATCCCGAGACTGGCCCGCCAGACAACTTAGTATCACTGCAAACAATGTCACCGCCGCCCCCGTCGACCGGTTGTCGGACCGCCAACTGCACAGATTTTTTTATGCTGCGCAGTTTCCAGCATTTTCATTGATAATCAATGCACATGTGGGAAGTTTCGCTTCGCATTGCTTCTCAAAACTGCGCAAAAACTGCGCACTTCTGCGCAGGGTGAGAAATGAGATTAATTTTCATATTTGCTGTCTTACCTCATTTTTTGCAACTTCAATTCAAGTTACTACGGTGCATGAAAACAGGCAAAAGAAAGTTTTATGATAGTGCGTTTTTGGGGGTATGATAGAAAATTGTTGGGGAGGGAAGAAACACATTTACGAACTTTTTGGCCCGTTGAGACGAGCGCAAGGTGGCACACTGTAGCATGTACCCGAAGGCCACGCTTTGTTCCTAGATAACGGATAGAGGTGCAATCGTAGTCGCGATGAACAACGCGTCGTATGCGACCTATTGCACGACCACAACTTCGTTGGTTACGGCTGTGTCGGTTGCTACCTGCACTACATACATACCCGCCGGTAAGTGAACGTTGGCTGTGGTGCCCGCTGCATATTTTGTGCGGTGCATCAGCCGGCCGTCGGTGCCGGTTATGCTGATGGTTGCACCTTTTGCCGATAGCGGTATACTGATGTAAACGGAGCCGTTGACTGCGGGATTGGGCCAAACGCGGGGACGTTCGGCAGCGTTGAGGCCGGAAATACCGGCAACACAACTACCTGCGGGTTTCACCACCATGGCATGCGTGGTCACTGCATTACCGCAAGCATTGGTTAATGTGTACGTAACCACTACTGTGCCGGTGGTCACACCTGTGACCAGCCCGCCTGCACCCACGGTGGCACGAGCTGTGTTGCTGCTACTCCATGTACCGCCTGTGGTGCCCGCAAGAATTGTAGTGGTGCTGCCTTCGCATACTGTGTCGGCACCGGTGAGGGTTGCAGCAACTGGCGCATCTGAAACTGTGACATACACCATAGTTGTATCGGCTGCATCGGCACAATCGGTCACTACTACACTAAAGGTATCGGGACCGGTGTAGCCGGCAGTGGCTGTGTAGGAAAGTCCTGAAGGTGTAACTGTGCCGCCGCTGACACCACTATATGCCGCACTAAGCACTCCATGTGCCGGTGCATGCAGAACGGCCCAGTTCAATGGTTGCGCAGCATCGGCATCGGCAACCGATAGTAGTGTATTTACAGGTGTTGCCACCCCCTGACATGCGGCAAGATACTGTGCTGCCCCACCCGTGAACGCAGGCGTGTTGCCCGCCCATATCCGACGGACACGGTAGTTGGAAAAATCGGGAAAAATAACGTTACCACTGCCATCAACAGCGACATTCCTCGGATAATTGAGCTGTGCGTCAACCGGGCTACAACCTTCGCCCGAATAACCCGCCACACCAGTACCAGCAATAGTAGTGATGATGCCCGACGTATTGATCTTTCGGATATGGTGCGACTTATCAGGGAAATAGATATTGCCCGCAGCGTCGGTACGAATACCTCCTGTAAAAGAAATTGCCGCCGCTGTTGCAAGTCCGCCATCGCCTGAATACCCGGGGGCACCTGCACCCGCAATTGTGGAAATGATGCCTGCAGTATTTATTTTGCGTATATAGCTGTATGGAGAGGCTCCCGAGCGATAAACATTTATATACAAATTCCCTGCGCCGTCGAGTGCAAGCCCGATGGGTCGTATTGCTGCAAGCGTTGCGGGACCTCCGTCGCCGGTATCTGCCGCAGAGTATGCCACACCTGCAACCGTAGTAAGTATGCCCCCTGATATTTTCCGAATGCGAAAAAATTCGCTTTCTGAAAAATATACGTCACCAGCAGCATCGGTGGCAATTCCTTCCACCAACCCTATTTGGGACGCTGTTGCCGGCGAGCCATCAGTACTATAACCATGCACTCCTGTTCCGGCTATTGTGGTAATTATGCCCGCCAGATCGATCTTGCGAATGGCGCCCGGCTGTGGAATGTAAATATTACCCGCGGGGTCCACATGAATGCAAAGACCATAATTGCCTATGCCGGCGGCAGTTGCCGGCCCGCCATCACCCGAGATACTTGCTGTTCCGTTTCCTGCAATAGTAGAAATAACACCGCCTGCGCTCACTTTTCTGATTCGCATGTTCTGAAAATCAGCAATCACAAAGCCACCGTCCGAAGTGGGGTGAACATCTGTTACTACGTTTATTTGCGCCGCAGTGGCCGCACCGCCATCTCCGCCAAAGCCCGATGTGCCGGTACCGGCCACCGTAGTTATTACCTGTCCAAGTAATTGCAAATGCAGCGAAAGGAAAAAAAAGATAATGGTGAGGAGGCGCATATACATGGATTTTAGTTATCCGAAGTTACGGTGATAATTTTGAAAATAAACAAACGAAGATGTTTTTTTTTAATTCGTAATGTTTTATACATTTTAAATAACTAAACTAAACATCATGAACATTAAATCACTTTTAATTGCATTAATATGTTTTGCGTTAAACGCAAGTGCATATTCACAGGACGCAACAATTCGCATTCGTAACAATTCACTTTACTCAGTAACAGTAATTCTGGAAGGAACAGACGATGACTATGCCGGCTGCTTTCCATCCCCATGTAGTTGGATCGAAAGCAATGCTTTCACAATACCGGCATCATCGGGTTGGGCAACCTATGCAGACCCTGCATTAATTGAATGTTCATATGGCTGGGCGAATTGCACATTCACGGAATATGGCGCATGTGCCGGTTCGGGATCAGTTCCATCATCCGGCACGTGGACAACTATATGGCGTAACGCAAGAATAAGCATCAACCCTCTCTCAGGATGCAGTCCTTCCACAACTTGTATTGAAGACCCAATCTACGGCACTTTTGGCGGCAGCTGTGCCGGATTCGGGTCATGTGGGAATTACGTAACCTGGACAAAAGTAACGGGATATTCCGGAGGGAAAGGCGACCAAATTGATATTGAAATATTCTAAGCAATAGACGGAACTTCTGACGATACTCCATGTTGTCGAGGCAGGTTAATTCGATAATCTGACGATCGGTTGTCTCAATGAACGAATAACTACACCCCTGCTGAAGGGCACAAAAAAGGGGCGCTGAAATAGCGCCCCTGATATAAGTGAGTTACCGTTTTGGGTTACTTGTTCTTGTTCTTGAACTTACGGTTCTTGTTGTAGTTGTTGCCGTAATTGCCACCACCCTGCTCGTTGCGGAAGTTGTTGCCGCTCTGCTGGTTGTTGCGGTTGCCGCCCTGGTTGTTGTTCTTGAAGTTGCGGTTGTTGTTATTGTTGCGCTGCTTGAAGTTGCGGTTGTTGTTGCCGCCCTGCGGGTTGGTATCGAAGGTCACTTTATAGCCGCCGGTCTCATACTTCAGCAGTCCGCCGGTTATCTCGGCCAGCTCGTTCTTGATCATGTCGTCGTGCACGGGCTCTTTGTGCCAGTTGCCATAGGCCAGCTTCATGTAGTAGCCAATAGCCTGGGTGAAGCCGTGACGCTTGGCCTCGTCGGTCTCGGCCATTGCCCTGTCCAGCACCTCTTGCAGGTTGTGGCCCAGGTGGCGGTGACGGATGCGCTTCTGCGGGTAAGGCAGCACCTCGGGTTTGGCAAACACCATCTCGGGCGTAGGGCATGGGTAGGGCGAGTCCACATCCAGCTTGAACTCCGTCATCTGGAAGAGGTGGTCCCACAGCTTGTGCTTGTAGTCCTCTATGGTCTTGAGGTGCGGGTTCAGCGTACCCATCAGCTCTATGATTATTTCGGCCTGCTGCAGTCGTTTTTCGCGGCTGTCAATGGTCACAAGATATTCTACCATCTTCTGCACATTACGGCCATATTCGGGCATCAGCATTCTGCTGCGCGTAGTATTATATTCCATTACTAGTTTAAAAATTTAAAGATCAATGCTATAGAAACAACCTCCGTAAGAAACAGCAAGAAGTGCAATGCTGCCGAAGGGTAAGCTGGCCGTGATCTGCAACTGTGAGTGCGCAGGAAGCACCGCCGATGATACAAATATAGGGAAATATGTCTTACAGATACCCCTATATAGCTGCAGTAAACGGCAAAACAGACCAAAAATGACAGCATTTTTAACACAACACGGCAATGCAGGCCGCCACAAATGCATTATTTTGCAGGTATGGAAAAGCCAAGGCTGGACAAATATCTCTGGTCCATAAGACTGTTCAAGACGCGCACACAGGCCACCGATGCCATAGACAGCGGCAAGGTGAAGATGAATGGCGCTGCAGTGAAGCCATCGCGCAGTGTGTCTTTGGGTGAGCAATACCAGATTAAGACACCGGCAGGCCGCAAGACCATAGAAGTGACAGGCCTGCTGCACAACCGCGTGGGCTATGAAGAGGCTATAAAACACTATGTTGACATTACCCCCGAGGAAGACAAAATAGCCCCGCAGGCCATGGCACCCAGCTTCTACACAGGCAAGCGCCTCAGCAAGACCGGTCACCCTACCAAGAAGCAGCGCCGCGATCTGGAAGACTTCCTCAGCGAGGCGGGCGAGTAAAAGAAGAAGCCCCCAACATGTGGAGGCTTCGTGAGTGGAGGATCGTAATGTGTCGGTTGATTAGTTCACCGCTACAAAGTTGCCAGGGATGGTGCGGGTCCAGTTCTGGCCGCCATCGGCGCTTTCGTAGATACCGGCATTGGTTGCCAGATAGATGAATTTGCGCACAGTGCCGTTCTTGTAAGTGTTCTTCTTGGCGGCTATGCTACGCACAGTCACATTGTTACCAAGGCCTTTGTTGGCAGGCTCCCAGGCGTTTGTGTGTGTGTTCAGCACATACAGACCTTTGCCTTCGGTACCTACGAGGCAAACTTCTTCAAACGGCGTCTCGATGCACAACAAAGCAGTATTTGTTGGAAGACCGGTGTTGTAAGGTGCCCAGTTCTTGCCGAGGTCGTCAGAGAACCATGCGCCGTAGTTGCACGAACCGTCAACAGCAATGAGGCGATTGTTCATATGGCCCAGGTAGAAGTAACCGGTGTCGGTATAGGTAGTACCATATGGCGGCAGTGGCGTACCTGATGTGTTACCACCGTAGATGTATGGAATGAGACCGGGGTTAGCGGTCACCTCTATCCACCTGTTGGTATAAACAGCATCATCCTTGCCCTTTCGCACAAAGTTGCGGTGGTGGATGACATCGTTATCGGCAGGACCTGAGTAAGCCAGACCACACAGCGTACCGTCGGCTAGTTGCGTGAACGACTTCATACGCACCGGCAGCTTACCTACTCCGGTTGTGTCGTAAGAACCATCGAGCGCCCATGTGTTGGGGTTTCCGAAGTTGTCGGAGTAAATGACACCCAGCCAGTTGCGGTCGGGGTTCGGGGCACTTGAGATCGAATAAACACGATTGCCCCACTTTGGCAAATTGACGATCATGCTCTGATTGGTATTGAGCAAGTTGCCGCTGCAGGTAAATGCCGGGAAAGTTGAAAGCGAATCGTAAGTATTGTTGAAGTTCTTACCGTTGTTGTTGCTGTAATACAGGTGGGTCTTTATCCACAATATGTTGTTGCCGGAAGTTGTTACAGCGCGGCAGCTCTTACCATCGGGCGGGAAGAGGACACCGTTGAAGTTACGACCATCGTTGGTGTTGTAGAGGGCGCCCGCCGAGTCGGAAAAGTACAGACTGAAAGGGGTCTGTATGCCATTGTTGTTGTCGATAGCGGTTGTGCGCTTACAACCGGAGATACCGGCACCGAGCAACACTGACAGGCAGCTTATATATAACAGGGACGATTTACGCATTTTATGCTGGTTTGCTTGAGTTAAAAAAACAAGTTAACAAAGATAAGTAATATAGTGAGATTACGTAACGTAGCAAAAAGTAGGAAGTAACCACCCGAAAACGCGTCAGAGCGACGGTTTATTGCCTAGATCGTTGATGCGCATGCCAAAGTCTATCAGCTCCAGGATGCTGTTCTCGTCGGTATTGAGGAAGTTGATGTCGAGCGAGAATTTATAGGCATTGTCCACATACTTGCCGCCCTTCAGGGTGATGTTGCTGAGCAGCTTTTTGCTCTCGGATATGATGGCGGAATCGCGGCGGGAATTGGAAATGGCGGGGTCCACGTTGCGGAAAAGTTCGTTGATATCAAGCGTGAGCGCGAAAGGTTGTCCGTAAGCGGCATCGGTGTAGATGTCCTTCATCTTCTGTCCCTTGAAATCGCCTGAGAGGAAGCCCGTAGCGTAGTTGCGCTTGCTGGTGATAACGGCATAACGGTCGTTCATCATCAGGAATACAGAATCGCTGGAAGTGAGCGGCAGCACAAATCCGGAGCCATCTTTGAGCGGCTGCATACCACCCTCTTTGGCCATGTCGATCAGATGCATGAAGTTCTCCTTCTTGTTGATGCGGATGACGTAAGTCATGGTCATAGACGCTTTCTGCTCCTTGTGTTGCACCATCTGGCCCATGAACATGTCCGACTTCATCTCGGCATCCAGCACGAAGTCGCTCATAAGGATGGCCATGTCGCCGGTAAATGCCTCGAGCAGGTAGTCTACATCGAGCCCCTTGGTAGCGAGGCCCACATTGGTGATACCAAACAGGCCCAGCTTCTCGAGCAGGGTGCGCACGCCGGCTGGCGATATGTGCATGGAGAGCAGCATGTCCATATTCTTCTTGGGCAGGCGGTCCAGCATTTCGCGGTCGGCCTCCACCTCGCCGAAATCCCGGGTGGCTTCTTCCACATGGGCGGGCAGGAAGTAGTTGACCTCGGCACCAATTTTGCCCTTGCCAAACTCGAAACCCGCTGTGACGATGGCATCCTTCCACATGGCGGAAGAAAGTGAGAGTCCGTTAAAGCTGAGCGGCGTGCCATCGGTATTGAAAGCGGAGCCGTAGTTGAGCCATGCAGACACATCGTACCTGTGAGCCTGGAACGCAGAGAAGCGCTTGTTGCTGACAATGGAATTGGCCACAGGCACCTTGAAGGCCTCGTCCATAGCGGTGACCAGGGCTGCGGTAACAACAGAATCATCGGGGGCGTCTTCGGCATCCTCATCTGCAAGGGACACAAAGGGGGCGTTCATAAGTATTAGCAGGTTTGCCGACCAGCCGGCATACATACCCTTGCCGAGTGCGGCCTGCCTGCGGCCATTCTGCTGCTGCACCGCAACTGAGGGGAACGCGGTCTTGATGTATTGCTCCCACTTGGCGGCATCGGTGAGGGGAATGAGCCCCACAATGACCTTGCCATCGGTGAAGCGGTTGTCGTTACGGGTATAAACGTAGAAGGTATTGGAGACGTCGAGCCCGGCGTCTTCAATACCTCCTACCATGTCGTCCGCGTTTTTCGCGGGCATTCTTTTCTGGATCTCTTTAAACAGCTTGCTGCCTGTGATAAGGTTCCACGCTATCTTTTTGCTCAGGGACCTCAGGTTGACCCCTACTACCCCTACGGCATCCTGCGGTATGTACCGTGCATTGTCGGGGAGCTTGCTGCAGGCGCTCCATAGCACCGCAACGAAAGTGAGTAAAAGAATTACGCGGCCATATCGCGGCATAGGCAAGTTGTTTAATTAGAACGGCAGATCATCGACCGTACCGGCAGATGAGCTGTTGTATGCAGGTGCGCTGTTATAGCCACCCTGGGCCGGTGCCGGTGCGTTGTATGCCGGTGCCTGCGGAGCCGAAGCAGCAGGTGCGCCTGCAGTTGCAGCCTCTACACGCCAAGCGTCCAGGTTGGTAATGTATTTTGTCTGGCCATCCCGTTTGTCTACGTAAGAGTTGCCCTTGATGTTAAAACTAACTTTGATCAAGTCGCCGGTATTAAAACGGTCGATGATCTCGCACTTATTCTGAACCAACTGCAGCTTCGCGAAGTTGGTGTAGATGTTACCATTGATCTCCTCAGCAAGCTCCATCACAAATTCACGCTTCTTGAATTTTTCACTCACCTGCGTCGTGTCATACTTAACCAGCAATTTACCTGTTACTTCTAAACTCATTTTGAAAATATTTAATAATTAAAGACAATTGAAACAAAAATACAAATATCAACGGATGAAAACAATAAAAAAACGCCCGATGTTCTCGGGCGTTTTAAAACGAGATGACCTCATTTGGGGAGGCTGAAGGGTTTCGAACCCTCGACCCTCAGAACCACAATCTGATGCTCTAACCTACTGAGCTACAGCCTCCGTGATATTTGGGACGGCAAATGTAGACAATTTTTTGAAAAATCACAGGTATTTGTCTGCCAATGTTGTGTGCATAAAATCCGACCTACTCCCTTACCAGCTTAAATGACCTTCCGGCACCCTGAAGCGTGTTGACCCTAAGCAGGTACAAACCGGAAGCCAGGTTTTGAGCAGGTACTGAAACAGAGCCTGCAGCAGCCTGTTGCTGCCAGATGACACGACCGGAAATATCGGTGAGGATGAGCGCAGAACCCGCAGGAATACCGGCCACCTCCCAGGATGCGGATGAAGGGTTTGGCACTACGCCTATCATCTCCATCTCCAATTCGTTGATACCCATGGTCATGTCACGCATAATATTCTGAACACTGTCGACCAGCCAATTGTTCGGGTCGAGCGAAAGGCCGAGCATAGGCTTCTTCCACGTGAAATGGAATGACTGAGATGGCTTATCGACCACAAAACGAACGGTTGAGTCGCCTGAAGCGGAGGTAACCTGCATTTCGAGCGGGAGTGAGAAATAGCGAACCGAGCCCGGTACCGATGTGGTCTGATCGATCTTAAGATATACCTCGGTACCTACCTGATTCCATTTCACTGAATAGATCGGGAAACCTTCGGCGTAGAACCACTGATGGAAGAAGGTATCAAACTTGACACCATTCACCTCCGGTGTCATCATACTGATAGCCATGTCACGGAGGTCGGCGATGGTGCCGGTGCCGTCGCGTTTGGCATACTGCCACCCTTTGAGCAGGTTAAAATAGAAAGAATCGTTATTGACCACGTGACGCAGCATGTGTACGACACAGGCCCCTTTGTCATAAGAAATACGGTGATCAAAAATGCGTCCTTCGCTGGTGGTATCATCTACATAAATGACACCACCCGGTTGAGACATTACGTTCGCCTGCCTGTCCACCATGTCGGCAGTGGCGGCTGCACGGCCGCGGAACTTATCGAGGTAGAGATATTCGCTATAACTGGCGAAACCCTCGTTGATCACAATGTCTTTCCACGATGCACAAGTGACATTGTCACCAAACCACTGGTGACCCAACTCGTGCGCAACCAGCCAACTCTGGAAGAAGCCTAGTGTTGTCATTGTCTGGTGTTCCATGCCACCACTCAGTGGGGCCATTGCGTGCCCGTACTTTTCTTTCCAGAAAGGATAGCGGCCGAAGAGGTCGCTAAAGAGATTGAGTTGCTGTGCTGTACTATCAATGATGCTCTTGTTGAAAGTGAGAATAGTGGGGCGATCATATACGTAGTTCTGTACCAACATGGAGTCGGTGCTACCATTGAAGCGCATGTAAAAAGAATAGTCGCGATATTTGGCAATGGCCACCGAAATGAGGTAGTAGTCTATCGGGTATCTTTCTTTCCATTCGAAACGGTTGCGGCCAGCGCCCATGGGCGTAATCGCCTGCAAAAGACCATTGCTGCCTACCTTTAGCGAATCGGGAACAGTGACCCACATGTCAACAGAGTCGATCTTGTCAGTTAGCGACTGCTTGCAAGGCCACCAGTCTTTGGCACTATAGGGCTCGGAAAGTGTAAACGTCACCCAGTTTCCCCACGAAGGCGACTGAAGATTGCTGATACCATGTATGTCGGACGGGGTGCCTGACACAGGTGTGCCATGATAAAACACCTGCGCTGTGAACATACTACCGGCGAAACGCGGAGTTGCAAATGTGACTGTACAAGTATCTCCTGAAACGACCACACCATGCGGAACGCCATCGATAAACACCGAATCTGCCACGAGAGGCGGGAGCATCTCAAATACGTAGCTGGTCAGTACCGGCTCCACTACCTGCGCAGTTGTGGTTACATTGCCCGAGATGGTGGTACTCTTATTGTTCATCTCGAGATCGAACTTCACATACTTGACGTCATATTTATCTTCATCGGGATGTGCGACAGTTGGCTTTGCTGCAGTGCGGTTTTGCGACAGACGTGCCTTCGCTGCACTACACTGCCAGTCGTGTGCATGGCGCTGAGCGTTGGCGCCGGCAACAAACGACAACAACAGCCCTAACGAAAATATTATCTTTTTATTCATCCTGTAATTATTTGAGTGGCAAAGCTAACGCATTTGAGTTTAACAGTTGGTAATACCAGATGGTTGTGATCGGAATGATCAGTCAAGTGAGACCCACGCCATACGGAGCGAGATGTAGCTACCTCTTTTATACCGAATGAGTGATGCATATACGCCGCGGTCTTCATCGAAGTCGCCCCCTTCAACATAACAACTCTTATACTCTTTGTCGAGCGGCTCGCCTAACAGATACTCCTTTTTGATCTGCCGTTTGCGGTCCATGCGGTAGTAACAGGCATTGGCCAATTCGGATGCGTAGAGGGTATCTCCGGGAGAAGTGATGGTGTTTCTGATGTTCTTTCCGCAGTCGTTGTAGATGATGTAGTGATTGTCTCCGCGGCTGTATACTGCAGCAGACAGGAATTGTCGTTCGGTTATCTGTGGAGGCAGGTCGTTGAACATGGCGTGGTCCTGCCAACGTTTGGCCAGGTAGGTGGGTCGATAGTAGTGGCGATAGCTACGATAGTATTGTGACCGGGGTAATACTGTACCCCAAATTTCTTTACCTGTATCATCGACCTGAGTGATACAGATACTGCCGAGGTATGTCTCGAACGCACGGCTACGGGTATAGTTCTCAGCGTTCATGTACCGCTCGTATGATTCAGACACAACGGTGGACAGACCATTGCTGTTGGTGAACATACAAAGTGGCAAACCTGAAAATGCGGAGGCTGTGTCGGTTTTCTCGATGAGCAGACTATTGGCCAACTCATTTCTGAACCAACTATAATTGCCGGTGAGGTCGTGCTCATCGAGCCTGAACAACAGATTTGAGACAAATGCTGTGGGACGCATCTCCACTCCATATCTGAAGAATGCCTCGCGATAGCTGAGTAACAGAATATTGATAGAACCTGCAAACGGGTTGTAAGAACATGTAGTGTAATAGGGATATATCTCGGTAGAGAGATCGGCTTTGCGAACGATGGGTTTTGTGCCACCGTTTGGAACATAAAACACCTGCAGGTAATTATTGTATCTGGCAGACGACTCTGTTAAACTGCCTGTGCCATTGACCAACATTACCGATAGCCCCAATGATACGCATATACCCTGAGGAAGCGCCTCGGCACCTGTAACGGTGAGGAAGTCGTAGTTCTTTCGACCGGGATCGAGCTCCATTCGCTTGTACTCTTCGTGGGACATGTTGTAGTAAACCAATTGGATATTGCACTTGCGGAACTGTGGTACATCTTCGGCAAACAATATCGCATATCCGTCTTCTTTTTTGTTCTTCATTACGAAGAAGCGCATGGGCTTAGCGATGCCGTGAGAGCGCCCGGCCCTATCTTCGGCGACCAAGCGACCGGTACGCCCATTGAACTGCAGGCGTATGAGCGTATGCCTGCCCATTCTTTGCTGCTCCATAAAAAGAACGGCCTCTCCGTTCACCTCATACAATCCCTTGAAAGATGATGTGGGCAGGAGAATAGCGTCGAGCAGATCGCTGGCGACTGTGTGGTTGGCGACGCGACTATGCGATGAATCATATACAATGACGGTAAGTGGCTTACTGATCTCAAAATGAAAAAGGAGTGTGTATCCGTTTTTCATGCATAGGACCTTGTTGATCCCGTTCTCAGACAGTAACGTAGGTGGGCTTATGACAAAATTCTCTTTTGCCGACGACGTACCGGCAAGCAGCATCAGCATTATGAATGAGAAAACAATGCGAGACATGATCGTGATTGTATGTCAAGTTACGAAAAAAGCCACGGCATGTGCCGCGGCTTTTTGAAAAAGGCAATCGGAAATGCTGCCCCCGATCTTATAAAGAGCCAACATCCGTATGGATAACGAGTAATTAATCGGTCTTAGTGGTAACAAGGTCCATGTGTTCGGAACTAACCATTTGCAGCGCGAGGCTCTTGATGGATGGGTACACGAGCTCATACACACCCTTCTTGCTTGGAGGGACATCTGTCTCCTGCATAGCAACGATATATATGATAGACTCGGGTATATCGAGCACAGCACATACTTTAGAAATAGTACGCTGGCTTGGTCGCTTGATACCGGTCTCGATCTGTGATAAGGAGGTTTGTGAAAGGTCGCATTTCTCAGCCAGTTCGTACTGAGTGATGGACAGTTTCTTTCTGATGGATTTAATAGCTGATCCGATATTCATTGTATCAAATTTTATATTGTAAGAATTAATAGTTTTATAGGTCTTTTCAACTAATACTTTTAATAACAACTGTTCGAACGCTATAATAGACGTGCATTTATCGGAAAGCGTTGGTAAAACCACAGATTTTCATTCTAATTAAACATTTGCGTGACAGAAGGGACGATAAACCACTAATTTTACCGCATGCCCGAGAGCTTTTCCCGCCATCTGACATTTGAAAAGAAGACATTGCTTGCCGTTATCATACCACAAGCCCGGAAGGACGGGATGTATTATGAAATAAATATCCATGGGTTTCCCCGGTTTTATATGAAATGGAGCGCACTGGACCGCTATGATATTGCTGGTGCAGAACCACCACCAATACCCTATACGCTACTGCTGGCAGTGAGTGATGTTATTGAAAACAGATGATCAATGTATGAGGAATGCGGGTCAGACCGCGGGCATATCCACCCATGCATCATTCTCCTTAAGCAAGCCGATCAGTTCCTGCACAGCAATTTCGCTTGGAACATTCCGTTTCACCACTTCCTTTCCTTTATATAAAGTGATCTTGCCGGGACCGCTGCCTACATATCCAAAATCGGCATCTGCCATCTCGCCCGGGCCATTCACGATACAACCCATAATTGCGATCTTGACACCCTTGAGGTGATGTGTTGCGGCCCTGATCTTGGCTGTAGTCTCCTGAAGATCGAAAAGTGTGCGGCCACAACTGGGGCAACTGATGTATTCCGTTTTGCTGATGCGGGTACGCGTTGCCTGAAGGATAGAGAATGCAGTATTGTTTAGAAACTGTTCGTTGTTCTTTACCTCGAGGTAGGTTCGGCCGCTGACCTTAACGTTATGCAACGCACCTGTGTTAGACAACATTACGCCATCGCCCATGCCATCGAGCAAGAGACCTCCACAATCGGTGGCCAATTTTATGAGGTGCTTATCGGGTGTGTCTCCTTCGGGATTGGCGCGCAATATGACAGGATTGGTGATGCCTGCCAGCATGAGCAGTGTGATGAACGATCGTACAGGCTTCATACCATCGGCCGAGACAACAAGGACCGCTGACGGACAATCCTTAATGCGTGCAAGCAGCAAAGCGTGTGCCTCAAAACCGACTGAGAGATGTATGCCTACAAAAACCGGCTGAACGTTGACCGGTGCAGACATGAAACTATCGACAGACATAAGATGCAGTGTGCTGCCGGGCGTACCCTCGTCGGTTATAATCTGCAACGTACCCGGCAAACCAAATGCGGGAACGAAACTTCCGGTATATATATAGTCTGCGGCACCATCGGATATCTTCCATTTGTCTGACGCGACATGATAGTCGTAGCCAACAGGATTCAGGGATTCAGGAGTCAAAGACTTTTCCTTGCTAAGGTCGGCCACAACCACCGGCACCTGATGTCCGCCGATATTCCCTACCGTCAGTGTCTCGCGGCGCTTGTACTCAAACGGACTGTATGGCAGCGAGGCGGGTAATTGCGGCGCATAACCTACTTCCGCCATTGGATAACGTGCAACAATATCTTTACAAACAGGGATCTCGAACTCGGGATCTTCTGTCAGTGACACCCGTATGGTATCGCCTATACCGTCTTCGAGTAGCGTGCCTATTCCAATGGCACTCTTGATACGCCCGTCCTCGCCATCGCCGGCCTCGGTGACACCGAGGTGCAGGGGATAACACTCTCCAAATTCCTCCATCATCTGACGAACCAACAGGCGGTATGCCTGCACCATTACTTGTGGATTGCTGCTCTTCATGCTGAGCACTATCTGATGGTAGTCTTCGCTGCGGGCAATGCGCAGAAACTCCATTGCACTCTCCACCATACCTATAGGCGTATCGCCATAGCGACTCATGATGCGATCACTGAGTGAACCGTGGTTGGTGCCAATGCGCATAGCGGTACCATGCTCGCGACAGATACGCACCAATGGCGTGAAACGTTCGCGTATGCGGTCTACCTCCGCTGCATATTCAGCATCGGTATATTCTATGAAATCGAACTTCTTCTTATCGATATAGTTACCGGGATTCACGCGCACCTTTTCTACAATGCGAGCGGCTATCTCGGCAGCATTGGGCGTAAAGTGAATGTCGGCAACAAGGGGAGTATCGTACCCACGGGTGCGCAATTCATCCTTGATGAGTTGCAACTGTTCTGCTTCCTTTTTGCTGGGTGCAGTTATACGCACCAATTCGGCACCGGCCTCTATGCACCTGATGGTCTGTGCCACGGTAGCCGCCACATCCATGGTATCGGTGGTGGTCATTGTCTGGATGCGAATGGGGTTTCCGTTTCCGATAGACAGATTACCGATCTTTACCTCGCGGGTAGGAAGGCGTTTGTAGCCGGCAAGAGATGCGCAGTATTGCTCCAACATAGGTGCGAAGGTAATACATAGGCAAATTACCGGTAGCAACAGTCTACCTACCGGCCGATAAATAACATTTATCTCACAACCAGGACGCTATCTAAGCGATAAGCCCCTTGCTATGCAACAGTTTTGCTATCTGAACAGCATTGGTGGCGGCGCCTTTGCGCAGATTGTCTGCAACGATCCAACAGTTGAGCGTATTGGGTTGCGAGTAGTCGCGACGGATGCGGCCAACGAATACCTCGTCCTTACCCTCAGCATGGAGCGGCATAGGGTAACCATTCATAGCCGGGTTATCAATCACGACCACACCCGACTGGTTGGACAGTAGTTCGCGGACGTCGTTCTCATTAAAATCGCGTTCGAATTCGATATTGACACTCTCGCTATGGCCACCCGATACAGGCACTCGAACGGTGGTGGCAGTGACACGGATTGAATTGTCGCCCATGATCTTATTGGTCTCCTGCGACATTTTCATTTCCTCTTTGGTGTAACCATTTTCCATGAATACATCAATATGTGGCAAAACGTTCATGTCTATGCGGTGGGGGTACACGTGGTGTTCGGTGCTGCCGGCACGCTGATCCATCATTTCTTTCACAGCTTTCTGTCCGGTGCCGCTTACGGACTGGTATGTGCTCACTACCACCCGCTTGATGCCATACTTCTTATGGAGTGGCTGAAGCACCATTACCATCTGAATGGTGGAACAATTCGGGTTTGCAATTATATAATCATTTGCAGTAAGTACATCGCCGTTAACCTCGGGCACGACCAACTTGATATCTTCCTTCATGCGCCATGCCGAAGAATTATCTACGACCCTGCAACCAACAGCTGCAAACTGCGGTGCCAGTTCGAGGGAAGTGCTACCACCTGCTGAAAACAGCGCAAGTGCCGGCTTCATAGCAATAGCGGTCTCTGCAGATACAACACTGTATTCCTTCCCCTTATACGTCACCTTTTGCCCAACTGACTTTGCCGAAGCAACGGGTATCAGTTCTGTCACAGGGAAATTGCGTTCTTCGAGAATACTTAACATGGTACTGCCCACCAAGCCGGTGGCACCTACTACTGCTACTTTCATTAATTATCTGTTTTGCGGCAAAAGTAGGCTGATTAGCGGAATTACCTGCTTCAGATATGGTCGGTGCGGGCATTTTATACCGTTATAAACAATTTTAATAGCCAACTTTGCATGTATGTACATATATTTGCATCGTAAAACAATAAAAAACCACAAAAACAATGAACATGACGAAATCAATTCTGGCAGCGGCACTCCTATTTGCCACATCTGGCGTATTCGCACAATCTAAATGGGGCATTGACGCGAGCCACTCAAACGTGAAATTCTCTGTCGATCACCTGGTAGTATCTGAAGTAGAAGGTTACTTCAAGAAATTTGATGGAACGATCGACGCACCGGGTGCCGATTTCAACAATGCAAGTATCAACTTCAATGTAGAAATAGCCAGCATCAATACAGACAACGAAATGAGGGATAACCACCTGAAAGGTGACGATTTCTTCAATGCAGAGAAATTCCCTAAAATGACTTTCAAGAGTACTTCTTTCAAGAAAGGAAAAGGCAACAACTACGTTCTGGAAGGTGACCTGACTATCCGTGACGTGACGAAGAAAATGAAATTTGACGTAGTGTATGGCGGTACAATGGTAGACCCATGGGGCAACACTAAAGCAGGTTTCAAAACAACAGGAAAGATCAGCCGTAAAGCGTTCAACCTGAAATGGAACACAATGACTGAAGCGGGTGGTGCAGTTGTAGGTGACGAAGTGACTTTGATCCTGAAAATGGAATTCGCAAAGGCGAAATAATACGATTCGGTTAGTTTAAGTAGAATGAATAAAACAACGGCACGGTTCTCCGTGCTGTTGTTGTTTAAGGTAAGTTGCTAATTTTGGTATTATCATGGAAGTGCTCAACAACAAAAAAGAATTCAGGTTTGAGACCAAATTGCCGGACGGCGAATACATCACGCTTACCTACAGGTGGCTGAAAGGCAGTATGGCTCTGATGCACACGCTGGTACCGGCATCGGCACGCGGCACAGGCATGGGTAAGGCATTTGTAGCAGAAGTGCTGAAACAAGCCGACGAAAAAGGCCTGAAAGTAATTCCATACTGCTCGTTTGTAGCACAGTACATAAAAGAACATCCGGAATTGGATGATCTGGTTGATGAGGCCTACCGCGGGAAGTAACAGCTCTACTTCACTATCCGCAGCTTTGCAAAGTTCAACATGATCTTTTTGGTGCCGTGCGCCGAACCGAAATCAATGGATGCAATACGGTTCTGCGTCCCTCCCTCAAGCGACATTATGGTTCCAAAACCGAATTTCTGATGCTCCACCTTCATTCCCACCTCTACACCTGACACATCATCGGGTGCAAAATCGGGAGACGGTGTGTGCTCTGCCGGCTTGGGTGCATTCAATTTGTCGGCAAGTTTTTTGAGTGATGGCATTTTATCAAAACCCTGCGGAAGGCCGCTCTGCGCCGACGAAGACGGCGAGGGTCGGTTGCTCATACCGGTATAGGTGGCATCTATGTGCATCGGGGGCACTTCCTTAATGAAACGGCTTGGATCGTTCTGCACCAGACTGCCAAAACGATAGCGGCTATTAGCATAGGTGATCCACAACTTCTGCTTGGCTCGGGTAATGGCCACATAGAACAGGCGGCGCTCTTCCTCCAGATCGTTCCTGTCGTACATGCTCATGGCACTGGGGAAGAGATTCTCTTCCATGCCCACGAGGAATACGCACGGAAATTCAAGGCCTTTTGCAGCGTGTATGGTCATTAGTTTCACCGCATCGGCATCATCGCCTTTATCCTGATCGGCATCGGTGAGCAAGGTGATCTGCTGCAGGTAGCTTCCAAGGCTCTTATCCAGCAATTCGCCTTCTTCATCAGGCGTTTCCGTGAATTCTTTGATAGAGTTGAGCAATTCCTGAACGTTCTCATAACGAGCCACACCTTCCACACTCTTATCGTCATACAATTCCTTTACCAGGCCGGTACGCTTGCCCACTGCAAATGCCACATCGTAGGCATTTTCCTTTTCGAGGGCTGTGCGGAAACTGTTGATCATGTTGACGAAGTCATCAGTGTTAGACGAGCGAAGCCCATCTATGTCGGGGTTGGAGATGGTCTCCCAGAAAGTTGTGTTCAACTCATTTGCCCGGATGGTGATGCGGTCGATGCTTGTCTTACCAATTCCCCTGGCCGGATAATTGATTATACGTTTCAGGTTTTCTTCGTCCTGAGGGTTGACAATGATACGCAGGTATGCCAGATAATCTTTGATCTCTTTACGCTGATAGAAGGAAGTACCTCCAACCAGTTTGTAAGGAATATTGAGACGGCGGAGGCTTTCCTCGAACGAACGGCTCTGGGCGTTAGTGCGATACAGCACTACAAAGTCTTTGTTGGCATAGTGGTTGCGCATCTGCTGTTCCTTAATGGCATCGGCTACAAACTTGCCTTCGTCATTATCGGTCATGGTGCGGACAAGGGTTATCTTCTCGCCCTCCGCATTATCAGTCCACAACTGCTTGGGGATCTGGTTTTTGTTGTTACCTATCACATTGTTGGCAACGTTCAGAATAGTTTGCGTGCTTCGGTAGTTCTGTTCCAGTTTTATGACACGCGCGTCTTCATAGTCGTCCTGAAACTGAAGTATATTCTGTACAGTAGCGCCGCGGAAAGAATAGATACTCTGGGCGTCGTCGCCCACCACGCATATATTCTCATTGCGCGCACCCAACAACTTAATGATGGCGTACTGTGCGAGGTTGGTATCCTGATACTCGTCTATGAGAATGTATTTGAACCGGCCCTGATACTTGGCCAGCGCATCGGGGAAATTATTCAGCAACAAGTACATCTTGAACAACAGATCATCAAAATCCATTGCACCATTTCTGAAACAGCGTTTAGCGTATGCGTCATATATGTCGGCAATGAGTGGGCGGTTGCCGCGCGCGTCTTCTTGTTGTATGTAGGTGTCTTTGCGGTAGGTATCGGCATCAATGAGGCTGTTCTTTGCGGCAGAGATGCGGTTGTAGATGAAAGCAGGTTTGTAATGCTTATCATCCAGGTTCATTTCTTTTACGATATTCTTGATGATGTTTTTGGCATCATCGGTATCATAAATAGTGAAGTTGTTGGGATAACCGAGTTTGTTGGCATCGGCTCGGAGAATGCGTGCAAATACCGAGTGAAAGGTACCTATGTAAAGATTGCGTGCTTCGGTATTGCCGAGCGCCTTTTCCACACGCTCTTTCATTTCGGCGGCGGCCTTGTTGGTGAAGGTGAGTGCAAGGATATTGAACGCGTCAACGCCATTGTTCATCAGGTGGGCGATGCGCGTGGTGAGTACTTTTGTTTTTCCGCTACCGGCACCCGCCACTATCATCAATGGTCCGTCAACATGCAAAACAGCAGCGAGCTGCTGTTCGTTCAATCCCTCTAAATATTTGTGCATTTGGCAAATTTACATCAGCGCAGGTTAAAAGGCGATGTGTACCCGCTATGGCGTTGGTAATATTTATCAACATTACCCGAAAGCTAATGCACAAAAAAACGGGAGCAATTGCTCCCGTTCTCTATAAATGAATTGTGTTGACTATTGTTTTGTGAACTTGCGCGTAGTAACCACATCGCCATGTGAGTTCATCAACCTTACAAAGTAAATACCTGAGGGGATATTCTCAATGTTGAGACTGGCACCAGCGTTATCAGTAGGGCGGAACAGGCTCACCTGCTTACCTATGATGTTGTACACCGCAATTGTTTTGATGTCTGAAGCCGCATCGAACAACACATTGAGCGATGAAGTTGCCGGGTTTGGATAAAGTGTTACATCGCCATTGCTACGTACATTGTTTACAGAAGTTGTAGCCGTACGATTGATAACATACGTTTGAATAGTGTCGGTACCTGTACCGCCCGAGTTGCGAAGACGTATACGCAGTACGTATGGACCTCCAACCGGAATTACAGACATATCCAACGTGACATGGAAATCACCGGTTGCTGCTGCAGGATAAGTAGATGTACGGAAATTAGTTGGCCAAACATCGGCAGCACCAAAACAAGTAGCGTTATCGCAAACACCTATGGTGTTCATTAAATCCGTAGGCAACGTAGAAGATATTACTGCCCACTGAAGGCTGAGCGGTGACCCGGCAGGAACAATCACATTGTTCGGCGCATTTACTGTCGTATTGCTGTTAATGTATGTTGTATCACGTTCAATAGTACACGTCTGCGCATAGGAAGTACCTGCGCTCATTGCTGCCAATAGGGACAAGAAAGTAAATACTTTTTTCATCTTGTTATAGTTTTCTACCTGCAACTTACTTATTCTATTTGTAACAGCCAAAAAAAATTTGGGTAGAATGAGTTTTTTTAGAATATCTTATGATTTATTAATCAGCACCGAAAAATGAAAGCGGCTGCACAAAGGCAGCCGCTTTACACACTTATTATTTTAAACTACTTCATTATTCAACAGTGAGGCGTTCAGCCCTGTTACCGCTTTCAGTAGAAAGAACAACGATGTAGTTGCCGGCTGCTATGCCGTTAGTAGAGATCTTCACGTTCTTAACACCGGTTGTCATGTGGCCGTTAGCAACTTCTGTAACCACTTTACCTGTGTAATCCATAACAGTGATACGAACGTTTCCTTCTTCCTGGAGGTCGAACTTCAGGTTTGATTCACCTTTAGTTGGGTTAGGGAAGATGCTGATACCTTCGATCTTAGCCATAGTAGATACATTCAGAGAACCTGCAGGTACTGACCATACTGACTGGAGTACAGACTTAGTTGCGTCGTCCTGAACCCATGCAATAACCTCGCTACCTGTGAACGGATTGTTCCAGAATTTGAAGCTGTTCTGAGTTGGGTAAGAAGTACTTCCGAGTGTGTAAGAAGTGTTAGTGTACGATACGCCTGTGTCAACAAATGACTGAGCAACACCATCAGTCCAAGAAGTTACTACACGACCTGAACCTGAAGGGAGCATCTGACGCATTACGTGGTAGTATTTCAACTGACCTGTAGTGTTAGTAGTGTTTTCGTAGTACTTGTCCATTACGGCAGTGTACACGTGGTAAGAACCTGTCTTAGTGAACCTTGGAGTCACGTTAACGATAGTACCCAGCTTCTTACGAACTGTATCAACAGTGTAAGTGATAGACATGTCGATGAACGCTTTGAGAGACTTAGAACCTGTAGCTTCTGCTGAGTAATCAGTAGCTGTGCTTGGACGACCATTTACAAAATGATCAGGGATACCTGATACACCGTAGTAAGTACGGCGAGTTGCACCATCGGTGTTGTAGCTGCGATCTGTACCTGGTGAAGGCCAGTTCATCTGGTACTTGATAACGTTGATGTCAGTACCTGTTGTGTTAACATTCAATGAGATGCAAAGTGGATCGTACATGTCGTTGAAAGACTTACAAGGAGGACAAGTTGAAGAAGAGAACTCTTCGATGAAGCCCTGACGGTTTGTAACTGCAGAAGCCAGATTGAATGAAGAATTTTCAGTAGAGTCAGCCTCAGTGTTCGGAGCACCGTTCACCTCAACGATAGATACTTTAAGTGTGTTCAGACCAGCAATAGCACCTGCCATTGGGGTAGTGAATGTGAACGCCTGAGAAGCGTAAGACGCAAGGCTAAGGCTTGAGAAAGTCTCAACCACAGGTGCACCACCATTGATAGTGTACTGTGCTTTGAGGGAAGTTATAGGAACACCGGTGTTCTGAGCGAGGAATGCTACTGACTGACCGTTTGCAGAGATACCGATGTTGATATCGTTGTATCCGATAGCCGTTGCAGCAGCAGCCGTTGCAGTGAGGTTGATCACTTCAACGCTATCGAGAGCACAACCCAACAGGTGGTCGGCATCGTCAGAGTATACAAAACGAATTTGAGCAGTAGACGTAGTACCCAACGGAGCAAGGCTCGTGTGTCCCCTGTGCCAAACTTCATTAAATGCCCAACCTTCGAGTGTATCAAGAGGAACCCAGCTGGAACCATTATATCCTTCAACTATACAAGTTTCAGTATTTCCTGAAGAAGTCCTTGTGGCATTAAAGAAGTAATAGCTGTAGTTCAACCAAGCCGAAGTGGAACCTGTAAGGCTAAATGTAGGCGATACAAGTTTATTATTGAGATTTGAAGTAGTGGAATCATTCCAGTCATCTACGAGACAGATCTGTGTAGAGTGAGCAGGAGATGTAGTTCCTGTAGCACTTGCCCAACCAGTTGTTGTAGGGGCCACAAACATTTGTGTTTTCCAACCCGGCGTACCGGTAGAGGTTTGCGACCAACTTGCCGGTAGCGCACCACCTGACGGGCCATCAAAATTCTCAGTCATAATTACTTATGCATCCGCATTGAATGCAAGTGCAACGATCGCTGTAGCGAAGGTTAATAAAAATTTCTTCATTTTTTGGTTACTTAAAGGTTACTAAAGGGATTTTATGCAGTAAAACTAAGGAAATGTAATCGGTTTAAAAAAAAATGTTTTAACACAACTATTATAATATCAGACGCAAACACAAAAACAATAAAAACAATATGTATTCATTTTCCCATAAGGCTAATGCTCTGTTTCTGTAATTCCCGGCCTACTCTATAGTATAACTCACGCTCCCGTCTTTTTCATCTTTCAGCAAAACACCTGATGCAGCCAGTTGGTTACGAATCAGGTCGCTGGTGGCAAAATCTTTCCGCTTTTTGGCATCCTTGCGGATATCAATGAGCAGTGAGAGCACCTTGTCGAGCTTGTCGGTCTGCTGCACCTGCAGCGGTTGCATACCCAGAATATCCACCAGATAGGTACGGAAAGTATCCTTCACCAAGACGAAAGTTGTGGCCGAAAGCGCATTACCCGGCACCTGACCGCCTTTCATACCATTGATCACGGGAGCCATCTCAAACAGATTGGCGATAACTTTAGCAGTATTCAGGTCGTCGTTCATAAAATCGGCGCATTCGTGGCACCACGCGGCAACCTTTGCATCAAGGTCTTTGTCAGCCGCATCGCCATTTCCCGCATGCGTCAGGTTCTGCAGCACTTCGAACGCATCCCACAGGCGACGGAAGGCCTTTTCAGAGCCCTGAAGGGCCTCGTTGCTGAAGTCGAGCGTGCTGCGGTAATGCGTTTGCAGGATATAAAAACGAACCACCATAGGGTGATAGGGCTGTGCCAACAGCGGATGATCTCCGGAAAAAAGCTCTGATAGCTTGATCACATTGTTATAGCTCTTGCCCATCTTCTTACCGTTGATGGTGATCATATTATTGTGCATCCAGTAGCGCACGGGCGGGTGACCGTGAGCGATAGTGCTCTGCGCAATCTCGCTCTCGTGGTGCGGAAACTGAAGGTCCATACCTCCGCCGTGAATATCAAATGTCTCGCCAAGATACTTGCTGGCCATGGCCGAGCACTCGATATGCCAACCCGGAAACCCCTCGCCCCACGGGCTCTTCCACCTCATGATGTGTTCGGGCGGTGCTTTCTTCCAAAGCGCGAAATCGGCTTTGTTGCGCTTTTCGTCCTGGCCATCCAACTCGCGGGTGGTTTCTAATTGGTCCTCCAACACCCTACCCGAGAGCTTGCCATACGGATAGGCAGCAGCATATTTAGGCACATCAAAATAAACAGAGCCATTCACTTCGTAGGCAAAACCTTTTTCGATGATGGTCTCGATCATAGATATCTGTTCTACGATATGGCCTGTGGCAGTGGGTTCGATAGACGGCTCGTCACAGTTGAACATCGCCATGCCTTTGTGGAACATAGAGGTGTACTTATGCACCATCTCCATTGGTTCCAGCTTTTCCAGCTTTGCTTTTTCGTTCACCTTGTCCACAGCATCGCGGCCCTCCTCTTCAAAGTGGCCGGCATCGGTAATGTTGCGGACATAGCGCACCCGGTAGCCCAGGTATTTAAGATAGCGCTGCACCACATCGAAAGTGACGTAGGGGCGGGCATGCCCCAGATGAGACTCGCCCGAAACGGTAGGTCCGCAGACATACAGACCGGCATGACCGGGTGTAAGCGACTCGAATCGTTCCTTTTGGCGGGTATATGAGTTGTATATGTGGAATTCAGACATAATATTCGATTTTCTTTCCGCAAGAACGTTTGTTCAGCTACGGAACAGGATGTAAAAATAAGCGAGTGCGGGAAATTGCATGCAGCCAGGGTCAACATCGGGCACAACAACCATTGTGGAGCGAATGTGAGCGGCTATAGCCCTGAAGGAAAAAGAAGCGATCAGCGAGCATCAATTTGCATGCATTTAATGCAAATGTAATAAAAGTGATGCATTATCGTGCGACGATGTAAGAACCGTCTCTGGCATGCGTCATAATGGCCGGAACTCACCTTTGGATCGTATGCGGCCGGCAAGATCGTGCAAGATCTGATCCAACTCTTCTGCACTTTCGCCAATGCGCCGGATGGCGACCTTTGTTTCGTCATCCAACTTTGAAGTGTCGATTATATCAATCAGACCCAGGATGTTTGCCACAGGCTTCCGGACTTCGTGAGACTGAATGAATTGCAATCTTTCGATAGTACGGTTCTTCAGCTCTATCTGATCGAGCAATTCTGAAACCTCATACCCGATACACATAACGCCCTCAATAACGCCTGTGTCATTCCTGAGCGCCACAAAATCCCAATCGGTAGTGGCATAGCCACCACCCTTTACGGGCTTTCTGATGATAATGGACCGGAACTGACCGGGCGCTCTCATGCAATCCTCCACCACCCGCACAACTTCCGGGGCATCCTCGGGGTGCACATCCTCCATACAGGTCTTACCAATGAAGTTGTTAGTGATGAAACCAAATCGGTCCAGGAATGCTTGATTTACATACGAGTAGTTGCCCTGCATGTCTATCACTATCAAATAGAAATCGGACATAGAGTCCAGCAATTTCAAAAGATACTTCTGCCCGTTCTGTATAATTCAAATTAAAATCAACTCTTGCGGTGGAGGTAAATAGAAATTTCACTGTGATTGCTAGCTGCGAAAAAAACTGCGAGCGCAAGTTAGTAATTTCCGGCATGGACAGGTAGTTATAAGACCCTACTCATCTTTGCGGGCAGTAATCTCATTCAGGCGGGTAACTATTTCATCCAAACGTGAAACAGCAGACCGGATACCTGATAAAAAGACTGAAAGATCATTCTGAGAAAGGTGAATGCTGTCAATTACTTCAGACACGCCCATTATGGTAGATAGAGGTCCACGAAGGTCATGAGATACCATCATGGAGAGTTGCTCCAACTCCTGGTTTCTTGCAAGGATAACTTCTGACATCTGTACGATACTATGTTCTCTCTGTTTCTGCGTTGTTATGTCTTCTGCGATGCCGAGCACCGCCACATTATCCTGACCCCTGGGAATGAAAGGTATCTTAATAATACGCCAAACAGTGTCTGCACCGGAATGATCCTTCTGGCGAAACTCAGAGACAACCAATTTCTTGCCAGATGACAATACCAGATTGTCTTGCGCAGAGAGTTCCTGCAACTCAGCCTCAGACCGTACGAAATCTCTCAGATTCTTTCCCACAAGTTCTTCGGCCGTTATACCATAATGACTCAGAAATACATGATTACCGAAAATGTAGTCACCATTTGCCTGTCGTGCATATATGGACAAGGGAATAAGGTCGAGTATCAGCTGCAGGTTATGCTCGGTTGTCGTGAGATCGGTTTTAGCCTTCAACGTTTCTGTCACGTCCTGAGTGACACCATAGATTCCCGTCAAAGTATTATCCTGCGCATATTCGCATTCCACTATGCAATGAATGTGTCTTATATCTCCGTCAGGCCTAACGATCCTGCAGTCGAATGTGGCACTGGACTGATTTTGCCTGACGATACCAAGGCATGTACGTACCGACGCCAGATCGTCAGGATGCACCATTGCCTCCCAATCGTCATAGCTATGAACATTGTTGGTGACCTCGAGGCCATGTATCCGACAAGCTTCTTCTGACCAAACAGAGATACCGGTTGAAAGGTCTAATTCCCAACTGCCGAAACGAGCCAGACGTTGCGCTTGGTTCATTCGTCGTACAGTTGCTGCAAGGTGAGTTTCAAGGTTCATGGGCTGTTTAATATTTGCGCTTAAAAATATTAAATTTGTTATACAAAGTTAAGCGCTATTCGCATCAAACCACCCTACGAAACCACCAAATTATTAGTAGGTGCACCAATATACCATTGAAGAACACTGCGCCAGTACTGGCGTGCTTTGCGTACAGGCGGCAGTAGTGCTGTTTGAATACCGGAACTCGAGTGTATGAGATCCGGCAGCAACTGTGTATGTGGCACTTGTAACCCCCGGCGCCAGCGTGGTCCAAACGGAACCATCCCAAACAACTGTGTAAGTACTGGCTGTGGAACGGTTACTGAATTGCACCTCGGCAGTATTGTTCACCACGCAACTCTGCACTTTTGTCTCGCAGCGCGTACCTGTGTAGCCCGTTGGACAGATACATACACCCGCATCACAGGTGCCACCGTTTTTGCAGGTTACATCTTTGCACTTATCCTTTGTACATGCTGTGTACAATGTGGCAGTGAATATGCCCACCGTGGCGAGAGCAGATAACAGTACATAACGCTTCATAACTGATGATTTTGCTTTATTAATAATGCAAAGTTCATCAACAATTCTCCGCTACTTGCTGACTGCGGTCAGCCAGATGACTGTTATGGGTCAACCGTAAGGCTAACTTCTATTCAACAGAGACTTTTCTCGTGACACGACCTTCTCCCGGTATTTCTGCCGACAAAAGGTAGGTGCCCTGCGCTACCATTGGTAAGTGAATGAGTAGTGAATTACGTCCGACAGACAGCCGCTCACTAAAACTCATCACCTGCCTACCCGTGATATCGCACAACGTGAAATTAACCGGGCGCTCAGGGGAAAGAGGCGCGGAAATATCCATGCGCACCCATTCCCTGCACGGGTTAGGATAAGGATCTGAAATTACCCACGCCCCCATTGTATGACCACCTATCGCAACAGTATAGTTGGTTGTGTCATTGTTCACAATGATATACTGCGCATTGAATGAAGTGTCAAATACATTGTTCCTCCACGTAAGTTTACTGTTGCCTGAAACATACTGTAAACGGTCAGCACTATCCAGCTCAGCGCTCCACGTATTGCCGAAGTCGCCGGTGGCACGCTTGAACAAACGGAAATTGCCGGCCTCATAACCCGGATAGGTAATATTCAGCCTGCTGAACACAACGCTGTCGGGCGATGAGAAACTCTTGTTGGTACCGTAATTGTTGATGATGAAATAGCCGGGAACTGCAGGACGGAAATCGGGACGGGTATCGGGGCCGCTCAACAAATGGAATGCAACCACCTCCCCATCGGGGTAAGTGCCTGAGGCCGGCAAATACTCGTCAACATCGGCCGGGCCAAATGACGTGAGACCGCCCGTAGCTACCAATGGCAAACGGAGTACGCGACCGGTTGCCACCGGTGCGGACGAGGTCACGATATTGGCCGACGGAACCAGTACATTGAAGTTCCCTTTAACATCATATACACTGCCGCTAACCGGATCGTACTGATTGAACTGGAAGTATTTGAGTAAGCCTGCCTCAGTAGCGGGATCTGTGATGAGGTGCATCTTTTCTCTCACCTCTTCTTGTGTGAGTGCATAATTGTAGAATTTCACTTCCTCAATCAGCCCCTTGTATTTAGATCCTTGTCCGTTGTGCACGTCATAATTGATCTGGAAAGGTGTTTGGGAAAGGTCTATCACCGGCATTGGTCCGTTATTAACCGTATCTCCTACTCCGTTGAGGTAAATAACGACCCTGGATGGACTATACGTAAGTACTACATGGTTCCAGCGAGTGCTGTCGCAGACAAGTGTGCTGGTGCCGGAATAATTCACGGCGCTATCGGTATAGCACAAAATGAGATTGGGTGTATAACCATTAAACTTAAAGCCAAGCCCGAAACCATAATTGGCAGAACCAGGATAAGCCGGGTGACCAACGATCTGTGAGAAACTCTTTTGCTTTCCCTCTGGTTTTATCCAGCAGGAAATGGAGAAGTTGTTGCTGTTGATATTGGCAACACCAAGACTCACCGTCTGTGAAGTACCGTTCATCTGGAGGCATTTACCCGCAACGGTATCAGGACTGCAGTTATCATTGGCAACAACTACCATATCAGGAATGGTCTTTGTGTGCGTCTGGCCCAATGCATTGGTAACCGTTAACGCCACAGTATAAGAACCTGCGGAAGGATAAACGACCTGCGGACGCAATGCCGTGGTGCTGCTGACCCACAAGGCGCCGGGGAATGACCAGGTGCGTGAAGCGCCCGCATGATCGTACATAGAATAATCGAAGAAATTGACGGTATCGCGCGGGCAACCGACGTTCTTTCTGTCGGCCATAGGCTGGGCTACGGGCGCGCCTGTGGAGTAAAGAGGCGTTTCCCAAATACTGCTGTTACCTGCAAGGCGCAGCTTGCTATCGCGGTAAAATATTAATGCACCTACACGCGCCTCAAGTCCCTGCGGCAAACCATCGCTGAAAGCGAACCAATCAGACATAGTAGTATCGCGGTAGTAAACCTTCGACGGACGATTGTTGGTCACTGCATAGACACCACCGGCCCCTCCCTGATACTGCAGAAATGCCACCTTCTTTCCGTTGAGGGCCGTGCCGGTGATATTAGTCCAGCTACTGCCGCCATTAACCGACCTGAAGACCTTGTTGGCGGCAGCACCATTTGCCATACACAGGTATACATCATTCTCATTGAGCGGGTTCACGACAATATCGGAGTTATAATATTGCCATGTTACCGGTAGTGTAATAGAAGACCAGGTCGTTCCCCCGTCGTTTGTTTTGTATACTCCGTTGGTTACACATACATAGATCACCTGCGGATTGCTGCGTGCTATGTCGAATCGCCACACCTTATTGCCCGGACCAAAATCGTGCAGAGCCTGATAGGATGACCCCCTGTTAGAAGACTTCCACAGTACTGTGTCCTTACCAAGGTAGAACACATTGGCATAACGCGGGTCTGTCATAAGCTTGCTTGAAAACTGACCGTAATAATTGTCCTGTGGCCACATGGAGTTGGGGACATTTGCCGCTGAGTATTGTGCCGCACCTGTGAGCGTTGCCGGGATGATCACGTTTCCGATGTCGCGGAAGCCGGTTGTACGCGAGAAACCATGGTACACATGTCCGGTGGCATCTTCGCCACCACCAAGCGACAACGCCTTGCCGCCACCATATACATCAAACAATGCCGCATTTCCGTTGTGGTAGCGGCCACCTACAACTATATCCTCGTCCCACCCCTGACCAAAGCCCCAGTAATCGGCACTTCGGAGTCCATTATTGCGAACAGACCAATTTGAAGTATTGGTAAAGAAGTCGCTTGAGTAATTGACGCCCCCATCTGTAGCGATATAAGCATCGCTGCCGAGAACAACTGCCTGCTGAATATCGGGGTGCAGACCGAAAGGACCTGAGTAACCACCGAGCGGAGCGAAGTTCACACCACCGTCTGTAGACTTATACGTGGTAGTGGTACCTACTATCACATGGTTAGCATTGAACGGTGACGCCATGATACCGAGATCGTAAAAACCCTGACCATTAGACATACCCAAACCGGTTGTTGCCGATGTACCAGTCAGGGATGTTGACGTTGATGTGGCAGTAACAGACCAGCTGGAGCCCCTGTCGGTACTACGAATGATGCGCGGCGGTGTGGACGAGCCACCCAGGTTCACACAATACACGTGACCGGTTGCAGCAGGTGTTACGGCCAGCCGTGCACCGGAAGTGCTTGTACCGGAAATAGCTGCACCCGTCACATCTGTGAACGTTGTTCCTCCGTTAGTTGAACGCAGTAACACCAGCATGCCGCCAGAAGAACCGGCCACATATACGGTGTCGGTGCCTGCCGGGTTGAGTACTATATCGTAAAGAGACCCGGTAACGGTACTACCCGCTGCTGCGGTCCAGGTAGTGCCACCATTGTCGCTATAATAGACAGTAGTGGAGCCGGTTATGAAAACACGACCGGTATTGGGGTTCACAGCAATGGCATTGCCGCCGCCACCTGTGTAGCCGGTGAGTGCAGACCATGTTGCACCACCGGAAGTAGTCTTCAATAGGGTCGACGCGCTACCGTCGTACGCATAAACAATGTTCTCATTCCAAGGGTCAACCCCAATAGACCGGTTGCCGCAGGTTGTGAGTGAGTTACTTACAGATGTCCAATTGAGGCCCTTATCGGCTGATCGGTAAAAGTTTCCCGGCTCGCTGGCCGCGTATAGCACCGACGGATTGGAGGGCGCTATAGCGATACAATAAATATTCGTCTGATAGTTCTTTAATGCACCTGTACCCACATTGTATGTCTGTGACGGACCGAGCAGTGTCCAACTGGCCAAAGCAGTGGTCTTCGCTGCCGCGCCTGGTTCAGTCTTTGTATGTTGCGCCTCCAGCGACTTTATCAATTCTTTGCGCGCGTGCTCCGGATCGTATTTTATTGTTCCATCCGGCTGAATGAACGGAGACATGCCCGTGCGCCACCGCACGTAAGCGTTCAAGTAAGGATCCTCATGAAATTCATCTTCACCACCATCAATAACCTCCCTGCGCTTTTCAGTGGCCTTATACACCTCGATCAGCGAATCGACTTTAAAAACGTTCACGTTCTTCCAGTTGGTCTGGCGCACCCAGGCCGGAACCGAAATTTCACCGGGCAGACCGAAAGGGTCGGTTTCCTGCGCGAGGCAGGTAGATGCAGGCAGCATAGATATGGCGAAAACCCCGGCAAGGATCTTCGCACGACGAGCGATAAAAGACGTCATGAGTTGTAATTGTATTTTAACCAAAACTTAAAGTTAGATATAAATAGCTGACAAACAACCAACTACCTTTGTTTTTTGCGCAACATCCTCATGATGCGAACACGGAAATAGTCGTAGAACAGCGCAATGACCAACAATACTGCCGGCAGTAGAAATGCATGGAAAGAGAAATGCAGAAAAGCAATGCCACCGGCTATACCTCCCAATAGAAAAAATGAAATGATGGTAAGCCTCAGCACAATGCGGTTGCGCGCCACCGTAGCAGTACCGACCGATGAAAAAACGGAAGCAAGGTCTATGCCCAGATCGGTGAACATACCGGTGAGGTGGGTGGTGCGTACTACCGACCCGGAAATGACGGACACCATAGCGTTCTGCATACCCATGGCAAACAAAAGCGCCCCTGCGAAATACCGCTCGTGCACCCAGGACGTGATGTAATGACCGCCCATTAGCGCCACTACCAGCACTACCGACAATATGACAACGATAGGTATAGTGTATGCGTTGGCTTTTTCGCGGCCCACAGCATTGATGACAAATGCCGAACAAAATGCACCCAGAAGAAACAGGGAAAGCCAGGCTGCAGCAGTGGTCGCCATATGAAGATCGGAAGTAGCGACACTTACGGCCATGATAGCTGCATGCCCGGTAACATTGGTAGTAAGTATCCTGAAAGCAAAATATCCGGCGGCATTTATGAAGCCTGCATTAAGACAAAGAAGCACCGCCAGACGCAGATTGTGTTTGATACTTCTATTCTGACCGGTGTGACGCAACATCAACCACAAAGGTCGGAAAATATCTCCGAAGCAGCATATAAACAGACTATGCGGGCAATTTAATGGTTACGGTTGTTCCTACACCCACCTCACTTTCGAGACCTATGGAACCGTTCAACACCTCAACCATGGCCTTAGACATAAACAGACCCAGACCAGTACCATTGCCGATATTATGGAATCGCTTATTGAGACCAAAAAGCTTGTCGCCGAATAGCTTCATATTTATGCCGATGCCATTGTCTGTAATAGATATGACCACTTCAGCCGGTGTCTTGCGGGCACTGATCACAATACGGCACTTCCTGTCGGGGCTTCGGTAAAGAAGACAGTTTGAGAAAATGTTTGAGATAAGATCAGTAAAAAGGGAGGTGACGGTGTTTATCACAAATCCGGATTCAAAATCGGTAATGATATCAGGAGACACAGCCTTTACGCCCTCTTCGTGCTTTCTTTTCACTTCTTCCAGCACATCTGCCAGGGCAACACTTCTCACCTGCGCAGTAAAAGAGCTTTTAAATGACAAAGCGTTATTCAGATTCCTGACAACACTATCGAGTTTTTCCGCGTTCACAAGTAGTCCGGTCGAGATAATTTTCAAGTCTGCCAAATCTTCGATCTCCTCTATCATTCTGCAAGCTCCAAGCACAGTTGACAGCGGTCCGCGCAAATTGTGCGACACAATTTCTGCGAAATCGGTAATCTCACGGTTTCGTTGCACAAGGTCGGCAATAATCCTGCGTCGCTCGGCCTCAAGGTGCTTGCGGGCTGTTATATCGACCATGGTCCCAATAATAGATGGCTTACCGCTGTACAAGGTCTTCGAGCCAAACAACTCTAGCCAAACTATACTTCCGTCTTTCCTTCTCGCCCTCAATTCATACTGAACGTTGTCTACTTGCATATTCAAGCGAGCTTCGATGTTATGTCGGGCTCGCTGCACATCCTCTTCCAGAATAAAGTCAAACACCGAACTGCCAATCACGTCACCTTCATCATATCCGAACTCCCGCAAAACCCAAGGATTGACGTAGACAAACTTATCGTCCTGTAAAATGTAGACACCGACCAGAGACTGCTCAACCAAATCCCGGAACTTCATTTGAGATTCCTTTTTCTCTGTGATATTTTCAATCTGCGCAACATGTGACATTGGTTTGCCGGATGCTTCCCGCAACAACGCCACATTCAAGTTGATCCAGACAATTGCTCCATTCTTGTGAATAAACCGCTTTTCGGATCGATATAACTCAATCTCGCCATTGGCAAGTTTTCTCAAAGCATCGTGATCGGTTTGCAAGTCGTCTGGGTGAGTAATTTCCTGAAAATAACTCTCCAGCATTTCTGCCTTTGTGTATCCTGTGATGTTGCAAAGTTCATTATTTACCATTAGCCATTTCCCATCAAGTGACACTAATGCCATACCGATCGCCGATTGTTCGAAAGCCGCCCTGAACCTGGCTTCGGACTCTAACAGATATCGCTTTTGCGCCGCCCTGTTGAAAAACACCTCAATTGTTGAGGCTATGGTATTAATCATATTTCTTTCCTCAATGAGAAAAGGGCCTTCATCCTTTTCCGGTCTTGGTTCTGTGTACACTATCTCGATCAGCCCCGAGCGACCATCAGTCAATAGTATCGGAGCTCTCTGACACCAGGACGTTGGGAAAAAACCTTCAGTAGCATGACTGATACCGTCAAACGTTATGCGTGCTTGGCATATATCACTATACTGCCATCCGGCAGGAAGCACTGCAACAATATTGGACAATACTTCCCCTTTGTCATGAATCTCACCATGAAGAATACGATAGACATTATAAATTGCAGATAGTTCCTTTACACGTTCGTTTAGATCATGTTTCGCCCGCTGCATTTCAAATCGGGTTCTTATTGCCACCACCGCAACAGAGAGGTTGCTTGCCAGTCGACCCAGAATAGTCACCTCGCCGTCATCAAATGCATCAGGATTCTGAGCGTAGATATTCAAGGTACCCCTGCGCCCGTCGCTCAAATTAAGTGGCAGTACCAATGACGCGGCTATCCCATATTCCATGGCAGAAGTAAGCCATGGCCTAAACGATGACGCATTCTCAACATTGTTTGTCACTGTCCGAATTCCGGTGGCTAATGTGCGTGCGGTCGGCCCCTTCGCCATTTCAGGGTCAAGTAACGAGATACGAATTTTGTTAAGATATCCGATTTCCCCAAAGGATGCGACCGGCTTAACTTCTTGCATTTCTCCTTCTGCCGAGTAGCTGACCCATGCAAGACGATAGCTGCCGGATTCAACAATACATCTGCAAACTGAATCTAAAAGCACCTTTTCGTCATCTATGGTCAGCATCAGATCGTTGACCTTTGTGAGCAAAGTCAGTTCTCTGTTAACCTTTATTAATCTTCCACCGGTACTCTCCATTTCAATTTCCTTACACTTACGTGTATGAATATTTGTGGCCGTGAATGCAATACCGAGCAGCTTTTCGTCAGCGGTGTAAACAGGATTTAACTTCACCTGAAACCAAACGTGCTCTTCCTTAATTTTTATTAGTCGATCCTGAACGGTTACTTCACCTATTATCGCCTTATCAAACGCAGCGATAAAATCAGCCTTGTTTTCATCCGCTACAAATTCAAGATAATTGAGACCGGGTCTCAGAACTTTGTCGTGGATAAGATGCTGGGTTGTTCTTGCAAGATGGTTAAAACAAATCACCCTGTAATCTTGCCCCATCACAACAACATTGTCTGTTATACTGTCGAGTACAGCCTGCAGAACATCTGACGTATCAACACTGGTAGCAATTGTCTTCTTCGTATTCAAGGAGTAGTATGGTTTAATTGTTGCGATAAGCAGACGCAAATTATCATAAAATCAGATACAGAAGTGATTATATGTTTATCAACCAAAATTATAATAAATTGAATTACAAACAAACGGCGAGTACAAACCACTTCAAACGACCTTGAAACGTCTATCCACCAAGCATTCAGCCGGTCTACATATATAACTGAGCACTTTATCTATTAGTTAAAATTAAATGGATTAAAACTATTACACTATGTATGAAAAAGCGTACATTCATATTAATAAAATCTCCTGTTATGAAGAAAAATTCTTTACGTTTCATATGCGCATCAGTTCTGATGGCATTAGGCACCACAGCAGGTGCACAGGGAGTGATCAACACCATCGCGGGCACAGGAATTTCCGGCTACGGCGGTGACGGTGGTCCGGCTAATGTGGCACAACTGTCGTCGCCATCGGGCGTGGCAACGGATGCCGCAGGTAATATCTACATCGCTGATAAGAACAACCACCGTGTGCGTAAAATAGACGCAACAACAGGTGAGATCTCAACATTTGCAGGGAATGGCACCTACGGATTCTCAGGCATGGGCGGCGACGCGGCTCTGGCAAGTATCAAGTATCCGTCAGCTCTGTATTTCGACAATGGCGGCAATCTTTTCGTAAATGATAATTTCAATGATATTGTATTCAAGATCGATGCCGGTAGCCATGCGATCCATAATCACTGCGGAGACGGTCATCAGGGCAGCTCGGGCGATGGTGGCCATGGTCATCATGCACGCACCTGCGTACCTGATGGTGTTGGCGGTGACAATGCGGGCAACATTTATGTGATGGATATAGGCAACCACAAGATCAGGAAGGTAAATTCTGACAACATTGTATCAACTTTTACCGGCACCTACACGGGCCCGTATGCCAACCCGGCGCCGCTTGCCAGCACCAGCTGGGGTACAATGAATGGCATCTGTAGCGACAACATGGGGAACCTCTACGTATCTGACGCGGGCAACCACATCGTTCGGAAGATAGATATGGCAACAGGCATGGTCCGTACAGTTGCGGGAACAGCAGGTATGGCCGGTTACTACGGCGACGGTGGCAATGCAACCAACGCATTATTGAACAGTCCGAAAGCGCTGTACCTTAACGATGAGGGATATCTTTTCATCTGCGACCCTAATGCAAATGCAGTGCGTGTACTCAACACGACAAACGGCATTATCAATACACTTGCGGGCACCGGAGCCATGGGATACAGTGGTGATGGCGGCGCCCCTACAGCCGCACGCCTGAACAGGCCAACCGGTGTTTGGCAGGACGCAGGAACAGGCAAGATTTATATTGCCGATGCAGGCAACCAGCGTGTGCGTGTGATAACAGGCAGTGCCTACAGAAATGCAACAATGGGCAACACGACAACTGGAACGTCGGGCAGCGTATTCCCGAATCCGTCTACCGGAGTGTTTACTGTTGAGACATCAGGAGCAGCGACAATTGAGGTATTCAATGTTACAGGTCAACTGGTGCACACACAATCTTCGGCAGACAGTAAGACAGTATTTGAATTGAAACAACCAGCAGGCACGTACACTGTGAAAGTGAACACGGCCAACGGCACTGTGTCACACAAAGTAACACTGGTGAAGTAATAACAACCTATGGCACAACATAACAGAAATGCACCCCCACCCGGGTGCATTTCGTATATTTGGTAACAACGAAACAAAGATCATGGCATCACTTCGCATCATCTTGTGTTTACCGGCGCTTCTGGTGTTATCTGCTTTGCAAGCACCTGCTCAGAGCATCATCACCACTATCGCGGGAGACGGCATCACACAATACATAGGCGATGGCACACCGGCCACGATCTTTTCACTGGCCCACCCGGAAGGGATATTTGTTGACAATTCCCTGAACGTGTATGTAGCCGACAACTACAATCAACGGATAAGGAAAATAACTCCGGGCGGCACCATTTCTACGCTACTGGGAAATGGCACCACGGGCTACACCGGAGACGGCGGGCCGGCAGCAGCAGCGACCATGAACAAACCCAACGGAATTGTTCTGGATACGGCAGGAAACATGTTTATAACCGAATGGTACAATAGTGTTGTGCGACAGGTTGATGCATCAACGGGTATCATCTCCACTGTTGCAGGCGCGGGTACCAGCGGCTATAGTGGCGACGGCGGTCCCGCAACGAATGCAAAATTGGGAACACCCGGCGGCGCCTGCCTTGACAGAGACAACAACATATATATTCCCGACTATGCCAATCACCGCATTCGAAAAGTAGACGCAGCAACCGGCATCATTACAACCATTGCCGGAAACGGCACCAACGGATATAGCGGGGATGGTGGGCCCGCAACTGCGGCTACCCTTTCTTACCCTGTAAGTATCTGCAGAGATATTTGGGGCAACTTACTTTGGGCAGAATACGGAAACAATGTGATTCGCAAGTTGGATATAACAACGGGTGTCATCTCAACAATTGCAGGAACGGGCGTGAATGGATATAGTGGAGACAATGGCCCTGCGACATCAGCAAAACTGGGCCAGCCCAATGGCGTGTTCGTTGACGCCACAGCAGTTGTGTACATATCAGAAGATGGCAACAATGTGATACGGGCAGTGAACACCGCCGGCATCATCAAGACTATTGTGGGAACAGGTGCATATGCCTATACCGGTGATGGAGGCCCTGCAACTGCGGCTACCATCTACAACCCCTACGGTGTGTACGTTGACGTTGTTGGCAACCTATACATTGCAGACGCAGGCAACTCCGTTATAAGGAAGGTTACGAATCCGATGAATGTCCCAACAGGCGCAGCCGTTGAAAACACAATGACGGGTTTCCCCAACCCAACAAACGGACACTTTGTGATACAAAATACAAATGATGTTTCGCCAATGTCGATTGTGATCACTGATATTGCAGGATCTACTGTGTTCACTACAACAGCAGGTAACGGCAAGGCAACTATCGACATCACCCATTTGCCAGCTGGTATGTATCTGGCCAGGATACTATCAACACGTACCGCAGAAATGATCCGGCTGTTGAAAGTCGATTGACGAACCAGCAATAAAAATGCCGGCACTGTTTAGAATGCCGGCATCTAGCAACCATGAGAAAAGTTACTATTGGCTGTACACCAACCTTATGACCGACACGCTTCCGTCAACTCCTGTGAACCGGCATAGATAAATGCCGCTGCCTGTCGAAGCAGGTATAGAAAGAGACGTTGTCCCCGACTCAACATCTAATGCATACAATTCCCGGCCGTCCATGGTATAGACTCCTAATTTACCTACAACGGGAGCCGTTACCTGAAATAGACCTTTTGTAGGGTTGGGGTATACGGCTAATACGTTCGTGAATGCATCTGTATAATACCCGGGTTTCAAAGCAGATATAGTAACTACTCTGTTAGCAAACGCAGTGCCGCAGCTATTCACAACTGTATAAGTGATGGAGGCCGTACCTGCTGATACTCCGGTCACTACACCCTTGTTGCTGCCAAACGCCGACACCGTAGCAACCGATGTATTACTGCTGGTCCATGCACCTCCGCTCACACTTGCTGTCAGCGTGTCCTTCGTGCCGATGTATGCACTACCCACACCTGATATTGTACCAGCGTTGGGCAAAGGATTAATAGTCATTGCTGAAACACGATAACACCCGGGACTCGTGCGATAACTGATATTTACAGAGCCAGAGCTGATCCCTGTTACTAGCCCGGTAGATGCATTAACTGTTGCGCGCGCAGTGTTGCTACTGTACCAGGTGCCTCCAGTTGAGGCGTTATTGAAATCGGTAGAGGCACCGACACACAAAAAAGATGCGCCGCCTGTATTTGACGCAACAGATGCGTTGACGGTAATGGAAAGTACTCGCGAACAACCAAACGAGTTCGTGAAGCTGACTGTGGTGACACCCGTAGCAACACCGGTAACCACGCCTGCTGGCGAAACAGAGGCAATAGAGCTGTTCGCTGACGACCATGTTCCTGTCGGAGCGTACAACAACGGCACAGTATTCCCTACACATACCAGCTGCGTACCGGATATAGATGCGGGAAGTGGATTGACCGTAACGACAGCTGTGCGACTGCATCCGGCGGCATTGGTATACGAAATGGTGGAAGTGCCGGCTGCGATACCTGATACAACACCAGTGACACCCACAGTTCCCACAGCAGGCGTTGAAGATGACCAGATGCCACCTGGCAAAATATTGTATAGGGTAGTCGTACTTCCCTGACACACACTTAGCGTTCCACCTATCGAAGAGGGCCAGTTATTCACTACAATCGGAATGAAGATCGTGTCATACTCCGCGCCATCAAACACAGCAACCGTAATAGTATCTGCACCTACATAATTTGTAGCCGGCGAGTAAGACGCACCGGAAGGCACCAAAGTATCTCCGTTTGACGAGTCGGAAACCGGCAGCACGAGCGTTCCGTGAGACGGACCAGTTACCACGCTCCAGATCAAAGCATCTGCCGTATCTCTGTCAAACACAGACAATAAAGCGTTGAGGTCATTGCTACCGGAATTTCTGCACACCGAAAACAGAGCAGTGTCAGAATTAACAAAATAAGGAGCCCAATTGAAAAAGTATGCCTTTCTGAGACGCGCATTATTCCAATCCGAAATATAGACATTCCCCTTCGCATCAACAGCAACGGCACCGGGCGAGTTGATCTGCGCTGCAAGTGCTGAGCCGTTATCTCCACTGAATCCGGGGAAATAGTGGTACACTCCGTCGAAATATGCGCGCCCGACAAATGCATGCACTATCCCCGAAGTATCTATTACCCTGACTGTACTTGACCCCATCTCTGAAACGAACAGGTTGCCTGCTCCGTCTGCACCAATACCTCCTATATACGCAAACTCGGCAGCAGTGGCTGGCCCTTCATTTCCATTAGAACCATATCCTCCGGTACCGGCATAGGTCGATACAACGCCCGACGGTGTGATACGCGAGATCGTACCCGAACTGGCATCCATTGAATAAATATTCCCGGCATTGTCTGCAGTAAGGTCGAGACAGAATGGGATACTTGCAAAAAAACTGATGATGCCGCCGGTATCTACCTTTCTCAATGACGTTCCATCGCCGATGTATACATTCCCTATTGCATCACACGTCACGCCGATAGCAGAAGATAACTTTGCTGCCGTCGCTGGTCCGCCATCACCGGACGAACCTGAGACGCCGGGGGTACCTGCAAATGTGCTTATCGTCCCTCCCGGAGTGATCTTCCTGATTATCTTATTCACGTAATCGGCAACGTACACGTTTCCGGCTCCGTCAGTCGCAATATCAATTGGCGAGTTTAATTTGGCAGCGGTCGCAGCGCCACCATCACCAGAATATCCTGAAACACCAACGCCGGCAAACGTTGTGATAATTCCGCTGGTGTCAATTTTCCTGACTGTATGATTTGTTTCCTGTGTCATGTAAATATTACCGTACTTATCTGCCACCACCCCACGAGACGCGTAAATGTTGGCTGCCGTTGCAGGACCACCGTCACCGGAGGCCCCTGACGCACCGGTTCCGGCAGAGGTTTTGATGTGATAGGTTTGCCCGGCAGCGCTTAAAGAGCCTACAGTGGCGAGAAATAGAATTAGTTTCTTCATGATATCGTGTTTTTTTTGACAATGCAATATTCCAACTGCATGACTTCACATAACTACATGACTTCACGAACGGAACTAACCGATTCATGAACTGCATGTTTAGGTATGTGTTCCATTCAAAATACATACATCACTTGTCGTGTTACCTGCTTTATTTCGTAAAAAGCATCTATTTTTATCGACTCAATTACCTGTATGTTTTTAGAACCACATCAGCCCGGAAGACAGAAAGGATGGATGGAAGTGATCTGCGGTGGAATGTTCTCCGGCAAGAGCGAAGAACTGATACGCAGACTGAAGCGTGTGCAGATAGCCGGAAAGAAGGTAGAGATCTTCAAACCATCTATGGACACACGCTATGACGCTGAAAAGATCGTATCTCACGACCAGACCGCCATACGATGCACACCGGTGAACAGTGCAGGCAACATACTGCTACTGGCCTGGGGCGTTGACGTTGTGGGCATTGATGAGGCACAGTTCTTTGACGAAGGGCTGACCGAAGTAGTAGAAAAACTGATGATGCTGGGGATCCGCGTCATAGTTGCGGGCCTGGATATGGACTATACAGGGAAGCCATTCGGGCCCATGCCTGCACTACTGGCCAAGGCCGAGTATATTACCAAGCTGCACGCGATATGTGTGCAGTGCGGCGACCTTGCCAACTACTCTTACCGAAAAACAAAGACAGACGACCTTTTGCTGCTGGGCGAAAAAGACGATTATGAACCGCGCTGTCGTCATTGTTTTTATGAGGGATAGCGATATTTCGTAACCCAAGTGCCCTGTCACTTGAAAGCACTTATAAACATCTCTAATCGATGAAAACCGAGGAAAGCAGCAAAACCTATCTTGCCATTGCAAAAACAATTGTAATGCAATTTTGCTGGCTGCTACTCTCAGGGAAAGCCACCGCTCAGGATAATTCTACGAAATACGCGACAGCGTTCTCCAAGGGCAGAATTGAAGAAGCGTACACGCTGGCGCATATTGATCTTTTCAATAAAATTGACGCGGGGACTGCATCGCTCTTTATTGGTCGCCTTCATATTCTCAAAGGCCAGACTGATTCCGCCATTTACTATTTTAGAAACACCCTTTCTATCGACAAAGATCACACATGGAGGTCCGCATGGGCACACGCAGAATTAGGCACGTGTTTTGCGAAACATAGCGAACATGACGCTGCAAACTCCGAATTTCGTAGGTGTATTGAACTGAACAAAACTGAAAACTCCGTAAAATATGCGAGTTCCTTGCTACTCTCTGTTACTGACCCATATGTACTGGTAGCCAAATTCAGGTTAACAAAAATAGAGTCAGATTCTATCATCTACTTTTTTGAGAAAGACAAGAAATTGCTGAAGAAAACTTCCGAATTTGTAACACTGCACAACGGGGTGTACCAAAGCCTATCAAGCGAGTTTGAACCGGTCCTACCTCGAAAACTATCGTTTTATGTTTTCTCTGACAGAGAGAATGCTGAAAAAAATCTGAAGAGAAAACTCGGTTTTTCTTTGCCCGAAAATGCAATGTGTTTCAGTATACGCGACCAAACACCCGGACACGAGATGGCACATGTGCTGTCATACTGGTCGGAAGGAACCCCATGCAAATACAGTAACAAATTTATAAACGAGGGAATTGCAGTTTACTTTGACCACACATCGCGGAATAAAATGCAGGAAGCAAGGGCGGTCATAGACCGGTCAACCTCACCAATAAGTGTGACCCAATACTGGAACTCACCCAATGCTTACCCAACAAATATACTCTATCCGGTTGCCGGTGCTTTCGTAGAAAAGATCCATAAGATTCTCGACAAAAAGCAATTCAGATCGTTCATAAAAGATCAGCGACCTGAAACCTTAAAACAGATTCTCGGAAACAGATTCGATCAACTTATCGCTGAATTCAACGCAGAACTTTATGCGCCTGAATAATGCAACTCCAAAGAAATAGTGTTCACAAAATACAGCTCCTAAAAGCTACAATTGACCTGCACATAAATATTGCGACCCGGCCTGTAAACACGCCCCCAGTCAGTATGCTCACGGTAAGTAGCGTCAAATAGATTCTCGCATCCACCCTCTATCGTAAACGCCGTCAGCCGATACATTGTAGCATAGGCCAGCCGTATGTTCCCCTTAAAGAAACCCGGTGTTCTGACCTCTCGTGCCGCTACGTTCACCCTATCCTGCGCAACGGCCATTTCTGCATCCAGTTGGGCAGTCCACCTACCCGTCTTTTTACTCACCGAAGATATGTTTCGGAACGGATTGATAAGTGGCAATGGCGTTCCCTTGTCGTCAACTCCGTAGTTATACCGGAATGTAGAAACTACCTGTGTGGCACGAGGCGCCTTCCATACAAATGCGGCCTCTGCTCCTGCCATATTACCATAGCCCATATTTGCATACCGCTTCACGCCCAGGGCACCTATCGTCATGGTGCCCCATGTAGGTTCGTATACGCCCATAATGTAGTTATTTACTCGGGATGCGAATGCTGTAAGACTAACCAATACGCCAGACGTGCTGTAAGACAGCGACACATCTCCCTTAAAGGCATTCTCCGTCTTCAGGTCCGTTCGACCAATGTAGTCGTAGTTATCAAAAGCATTGAACAGATAAAATCCATACATTTCACTCTGTGTAGGCATTCGCTCGGCATAGGCTACGGTCGCCACGGTCTTGAAATGTTCTGACAGATCTCGCGAATAAGCGAATGAAAGGTTTTTCAACAAACGGTTCACTGATCGCTCAGGATGTTCCTGCAGTACTGTCAACTGATCTCTCGCATCTTGTGTAGTGAGAAAAGACGAGAACTGATCGATCCTGGTTGATACAATGATTGACGACAGCGTATCGGGGCGAACGGTATAGGTTGCAGCAACACCCGACTGAATTGTTCTGTTATCGGGCCACGTCAGCATATACATATCAGGCTGACCGGGTTGGTACATGGTCATGGACGCGTACAGGTCTGTCGCCGATACGTCGCCACGCAACATCAATTGCCTTCGCGAACCGAGACGAAGCGCAGCTTCGCCAAAGGCACCCACAGTAGTGCTTCGGCCAGGCATGTCCATATGCATCGCTACATTGGGCCGGTGTGTGTCGTCCATCAAATGATAGACGGTATTCCCGTATACCTTGTACTGCATACGCTCCCAGCGCGATTCTGGCTTCCACTTCAACACACTCAGCGACGCGATGCGCGCAGCCGCATACCCCACATCCATAGGTAAGGCAGGATAACCAATGAAATAACCATCATCATACAAGAAATCAGCCTTCATATTCCAACTACCATTCAATTTATACACTGCTGAAAGTCCGGCATTCATCTTTTCGTAGCGCGAATTCGCCACCATACCTCCACCACCGGCACGGTAGTCGCCGGCCTTTCTGTAAGTGGCATTCGTGCGTATTGCCCACCGCTCTTTGGAAAAACTCAATTGGCCGCTCTCGTAAAAATATCCTGCTGCGCTCTGATAGCCGCTACTGAGTGCGCCAGATACAGGGCGATCGCAACCACATACAGGCTCCCGCAACCTCAGATCAACGGTACCGCCCACATTAGACCCGGCCTGCGCCACACCCGACGTCTGAATATTAACGCCTTTGAGGTTCTGCGGCTCTACGTAAACCGTTACCGGGTCCATTTTGTCGGTGCATGCGCCATGTATGCGCATTCCATCTATCAACACACTCACCTGACCGGAATTGTAGGTCCTAAGCAATGGCTCCGAGCCATAACTTCCCCTGCGCACCATGGTCACTTCCGGCATGCGTGCCAATATATCTTCAGTTGTGGCGGCCTTGTTGGCAACGTAAAAGTCCTTTATCTGTCGTGTCTGATCAGATAGCACTCCCCTCACCACTACTTCGTCCATTTCCACCACCGTATCCTTGCGCACAGCGTCCTGAGCGTTGCCGACTACAGGAAGCATCGCTAACGTAAAAATAATTTGTGCTTTCATACTACATGAAACTGCCGGGATAAGACTTATCCCGGCAGAGTGGGTTAGAATGTGAAATCAAAATAGTGAGCAGAATCAATTACAGTAGCCCCTTTCGCGAGTTTGATCGCGAGCTTCCAAGTACCGGTCATGGTATAGTTCACCTTGCCTTTATAATGGCCGTTCGAGGTATGAACCGGGTCCACATTGTTGGGTGAACCATGCCCCATTGATGGCATCGTGGGCACAAATAAAATAGTGAGGCTGCTATCTGCCGGAAACGACATCATAGACATCTTCCGATACACAACCAGCTCCAGGTCATTAGCGCCAACAATTGTTTTTGCCCCCGGCACCAGCCCTACAAAGTACTTTGCAGAGTCAACAGGAGAAACAAAAGAGAACATCCTTGCCTCGGCGGGGTCCTTAACATGTATTGACAGCTTTGCTTTACCGCTCTTAGAATTATTTAGGTTTTTTACAGAAACTCCCAAAGCCCATGTACCACCCATAGAAGACATAATGAAACTGGCACTGCATGGAAACAACATATTCTGCGCCTTCGTTGAAGCAGGGTTCTCGAAGGGTGCTGCATGCGACATAGTGGTCATGTTCATTTCCGGCATCAGGCTGATCTCGGCATTCTCAATATATTCGTTGGTCACAGAGTCCGTAAGCGCTACATACAGCTTGTTGTAGCCGGTGAAAGCGGAATCTTTCGCATAAACGTCCACCTTCGTGGCGACACCATTGGCATAGCCCGAGGCGAGCTTAATATATCCGACCGTTGGATCGGGCTTTGTGGTTAAATTATTGTCGTTCTTCTTGCAGCTGAACAGAGAGGTTGCAAGAAGTATAAGTGTGAGTGCGTTAGATATTTTATTGAAACTATTCATTGTTTGTTTGTTTAGAATGTAATCCGGCGGTGCCCGCCATCAAAGACAGCAGCGGGCACAGTGGACTGATGTGAATAGATCACATGCCGACCAACAGCCAAAAAGTAATGTATATTTGAAAAATGCGAGTGTGAAGAACACAACCCTTCGATCAGTTACATAAACTCCTAAACAAGCAAAGACGGCGGATGGAATACAGATCGCTCAATACCTGTGGTGAGCCGATAGATCCGACTTCTATACGATGGCAACTCAGCCACCTCATCAGCGCCTCGCAAGACACCAAATTCGGTATGTTCAAAAAACAGAACTACCACTTCCTCGGTCGTCCGGCTCCTTTTTTCACTCTTCTGCCCCTCACTTTCGATTGCAAGTTTCTTCTTTAAGTAGCATTTTCCGTTACAGTGCAGTTGGGGGCGACTCCTGTTTTCACATAGTTGCTCGGTAATGAACTTTTTATTGGCAAAATACTCCGACACCGCAATAGCCGCACTAAAGGTCTGTAGCAAAACTGCTATAAGCATCCATATGGCAAATATCTTCTTCAGACTTGTCTATTATACTTTTACAAAGATACCCCTATGAGCCCAAGGACGTTTATGACCAGACGCATATTTACATCTATGATCTTCATCAGCTTTTCCGGATACTACATCTCTGATAACCGAATGTGTACGTTTAGCTTGTAAATGAAAATACCCTCGAAAGGGTATCATAATTTCAAGAGAGCTACCCACTTTTGTGATTGCCGCTAAAATGACGTATATTAATGTTGATTCTCCTATTCATATTAGTTGTAACCGGGATTAGAAACAGTTATAATGAGAACATTCCTGAACACGCTACTGGCAATAATGCTACTCTGTGCCGTCCGCACCGCAGCACAGTCTGACGATCTGGACAGCCTCCGGCGCCGGTTAGGCAATGAAAAAAATGACAGCGCCCGCGTAGTTCTACTCTCTGAGCTGGCATACAACCTTTCTATGGTTTCGCCCGATTCAGCACAACCCTATATCGACGAGGAACTGGAACTGGCGAAGAAACTGAACAGCCCCAGGCTTATTGCGAACGCGCTCAATGATCAGGCACTGCTTTGTTACCATCGTGGCGACATAAAAAGGTCGCTTTCCTTCAACCTGAAGGCATTGGAGATACGACGTACCCTTGGCGACCCTGCCTTGCTTATCAGCTCTCTCAATAAAATAGCCAGCTGCCACAGCGAACTGGGGGATCAGGGTAAAGCGCTTCAGTATAACCTCGAGGTACTGAAACTATCGGAACAAATAGACAATCAACAGTATATAGGGTTGACTCTGGCCAATATTGCCGATGTAATGCTCAACACGAAGCGTTACGAGGAAGCATCAAAGTACCTGCATAGATCCATAAATATTGCAATTGCCAACGAGGATAGCGTGCGCCTGGGAATTGCCTGCCACGAAATGGCCTCAGCCTTCGAAGGGCTAAAGAAATTCGACAGTGCCTATCACTATCAGAAAACGGCCGTCACCGTTCTTGAGTCAGTCGCGCCCGACTACAACTCACTGTCCCGCGCATACAACAATATGGCATTTTTGCTACGTGCTATGATGCGCGATGCAGAAGCGCTTCCCTACTAAAAAAAAGCACTGCAACTTGCTCTGGAGCAGCAAAACGGCGACAACATCTGTTTCTATGCTGCCAATGTGGGATCCATTCTCGTTGACCTGCGATCGCTCGACTCGGCGCGATACTACCTCCGCTTTGCACTGTCCCGACACCAACCGGGCTTCAGCCTGCGCACTTTAAAAACCGCATTTGCCTCAATGGGCAATTACTTTATCCTTAAAGGGAATGCAGACTCCGCCATCACCTATTACAACCACTACACGGCTGTTTCTGACTCCATTTATTCAGAGGAGTCGCTGCGACAGATAAACGAACTGCATGCCCGCTACGAAACTGAACAGAAAGAACTACAGCTGCAACACCTGAACGATAAAAACACCATTATGCAGCTATCCATCTTCAGGAAAAACGTTGCTATATGGTCCATTTCGGCGGCGTTTATTCTCGCATTAATACTGGGTATACTCTTCTACAAACGCTATAAACTGAAACAACATGCAAGGTTGCAGGCCGAGATACTGAAACAGAAACAAATGGCCTCTGAGGCCGTAATTGCCGCTGAAGAGTATGAACGCAAACGTATTGCAGGAGAACTACACGACGGCATTGGCCAGATGTTCTCGGTTGTAAAAATGAACCTCTCCGGCATTGCCGACAGAACAGGCATATCAGGCGAAGACAAAAACCTACTGGATAAGACTATCAAACTCGTCGACGAAAGCTGCCGCGAAGTTCGCTCCATCTCACACCAGATGATGCCCAACGTACTTAATGAGACCGGATTCACAGCAGCTATCAATCAGTTTGTAGATAAGATCGACAGCAACCGCCTTGATGTTACCCTCGATATTACCGGCTTTGAAAGAAAAATACCCGGAAACGTAGAAGCCGTGGTTTACCGAATTGTTCAGGAATGTGTCAATAATGTTATCAAACACGCGCAAGCCTCGCATCTTGATATTCAGATACATAATGAAGGCGGCCATATTTCAGCCACAATTGAAGATAATGGAACAGGTTTCGACACGTCGCTCCTGCAAACATCCGGCGGCATCGGCGTAAAAGGCATGATGGCCCGCGTGGAGTTTCTGGGCGGCAAAATGGAATACGATTCCGCCCCTGGTAAAGGTACAGTTGTAGCAATTCACATACCCCTTACAACATATGAACAACAGTAACAAAATAAAGATCTTTATCGTTGATGATCACCAGATAGTGATTGATGGCATTTGCTCACTTCTGGTAAACGAGCAGGAATTTCAGATATGCGGTACTTGTAGCGATCCCACAAAAGTGATGACAGAATTGCAGCAGCATATCCCCGACATTGTTGTGACCGATATTCAGATGCCGGGCCTTTCGGGCGTAGAGCTGGCGCGCAACATTGCCAAAAAGTATCCTGACACACGAATACTCGCATTGTCCATGTTCGGCGACATCAGCAGCATTCGCCAGATGCTGGATTCAGGAATTTCAGGCTACATACTTAAAAATACCGGCAGGGAGGAACTGATACGAGCACTGCACACACTGGCAAAGGGAGAGAACTACTTCTCGCCCGAGATAACCCGCGAGCTGGCTACGGCGGTAAAAAGCAGAACACAACACAGTGCGGCACACCTCACCAACCGCGAGATAGAGATCATTCGGCTCATAGCGCGCGACCTCAGCAACAAACAGATCGCGGGCGAGCTATTCATTAGCGAACGAACAGTGGAGACACACAGAAAGAACATCCTTCGCAAAACGGGCAACCAGACCGCTATAGGGCTCGTAAAATATGCCTACGATAACAAGATCATTTGATGAGAGAACGGCAAATTACTTTCCCTTCAATGCAGCAGCGATCATGGACTTCAAAACCTCCAGATCCACGTCTGCCAACTTGTTGATGTAAAGACACCCCTTTCCGGTCTTGTGTTTGCCGAGCTTTTTCAAGGTGTCGGTATCTTCGTGAATATTTGCCAGGAGATACAATGAAAAATTTGCCTTGCGCGGCGAAAACCCGATCTTCATCCAATCTACCTCCCTGCCTGTATTGGGGCTTTTGTACTTGCGGTACCCAAATCCGATTATTGAACTGCCCCACATCACTGCCGGCTCACCCGATGCCTTACGCATCATCTCGATGATAGCAAATGTATCAGCACGCTTCTGCTCATCAGAAATGCTATTCACAAAATCGTCCACTCTCTGCGCGGTTGCTTTTGTCTTGATCTCTGCGGGTTTTGATTTCTTCTCAGCCATGCGCTTAATAAAACGTGTTCAATGAAATTAATAAAAAAGCTCAATTCGTTACTGCAAGAGATTTACCGAATGCTGCCTTCTATGATCATCCGGTCTGATTCACGGCCACCACGCCAGTACCACCAATACCTACAGTTTTTCGATAAACATACTCTCTGATGAGCTATAAGAGCCATTCTCCGAGCTGATGCAATAAATACTACCATTATAAAAGAACGCTTTAATTGGGAAGCCCGCAGTAGTGATCCTTTTTTCCTGCATATAGGTACCTGTGTTATACACGTGCACCTCTTTGCCGCTTGTTGCACAATACAGTTTTGAATTTGCCGCATCAATATCAAATGAACGCAAAAAAACGTTCCCTCTCGGCAATGTACTTAGATAGTTGAACCCGGTATCGAAAATAACGCCCAAATTAGCGCACACCACCGATGTATTTCCCGGCAATAGTGCATACGGTGCATACGCGGAATATGTCGCATTGTAACTCACTCTTGCCGATGTCATTACCCCGTCTCCATTGAACACTATACGATAACGTCCGGATGAAAGACCGAGCAGATCGGTGTTGCTACCCGGCACTAAGAGCAAATTAAGACCGGAAAAATTATAGGAGGTATCAAAAAGCAACGCCTTTGAGGTGCGGTCATAGGTCACAAGCGAAGGCGTCGAAGACACGGAACTGACAAACATCTTTCCGTTGTTATAAACAAGACTGGTAGGAACCACCGCCACATTGAGCTGATCGGTTTTGTCCAGTGTCTCCGGGTCGTAGATAAATATCCAGCCGTCATTCCTTGAAAGGTACAACTCCTTATGCCCATTGTGCGTGGCCATAATGAAGGCAGTTATTGTTGCACCCGTTTCTATTTTACGCAGAATTTTTCTTGTGCCTATGTCATACACGGCCAACTCACCCGCCATTCCCGTTATGTAGATGCGTCCTGTTTCCTTGTCGCACAGTGCGTCCTTCACTTGAAAAGAAAGAAAGTCTATATCAGAGCGGGAAAACACGCGCGTGTTGCTGTATACCGTCTTACTCACACCACCCAAAAGTACTTGCGCCCTAACCCTATATGTAACATAACTATTGAGGCTGAGTGTGTCGGTATACTGGGTATCTGTGACATTCAATGATATTAACTGTGACTGCTTGTTTAATGCGGTATCTATTTTACGCTCCAGATAAATGCTTGCAATGTACCGAGACTCACCCCCCGACCACTTAAGCAAAACCTTATTACCCGATACTGTTGGTGTGTCAAGCACCACCTCAAAAGATGTTACAGACGATTGGTCGTTGTTCTTCTTGCCACAAGACGCGATAAGGCATACGATAATGATAAAGAGTAGTCTGCTAGGTGTTTTCATAACGACAGCGTTTTTGATTTAGCAAACAAAAATAGCAATATTTCCTACTTTGACACTATGCTCTTCACAGCTATGCAGTGTAAGCAGCTACAGCAATTTGCGCAAAGGCATTTTTGCAACTACTTTTAGATCTACAACCACTACCAATGGATACAACCGCTAAAAAAAGGGGCCCGGGCAATAGAGTGCTGGTGTTGCTCGTCACACCTCTGATCGCATCACTTATCATTCCTGTCATCATACTCGATATATGGGCCGAAATCTACCACCGCATCTGCTTCCCCATCTACAAGATCCCCTATGTACCCCGCAGCAAGTATGTAATGGTGGCCGACAGACTGAAGCTACCCTATCTGAACCCGGTGCAGAAAATTGGCTGCGCCTATTGCGGCTATGTAAACGGACTGATGCGCTACTGGAAAGAGATCGTGAATCTTACAGAAAAACACTGGTGCCCCATAAAGCACGCCATGAACCAACAATTCGCAGCGGCAGAGCATCAGGAACAAATGAAATTTGCCGAATATGGCGATGAAGCCGCATTCAAAGACAAGTACATGAAAAGCTGAAACTACCCGGATCACTCGTCGCTAAGACCCTTGCCGGCGAGTATGGCCGGAAGACATTTTTCAATCCTGGCAACACGCGTCATTGACTGCTTTGCCGATGAAAAGTGCAGCAGATATGCCCGCTGCCGGCCGGGTGTCAGATTCTTAAAAGCTATCTTCACATCAGATGCTCCGTCCAGATACTCCTGAAACTCAGGCACTACTTCGAACTCCTCTACTGCCTTCAATGCTACACGTTTACCAGCTTTCTCCATTGCCGCTGCTTCCCTGATGTATGTCTTCATTATTGCCGACTGCCGCTCCACCGTTGCTGTATCTGTAAAACGGGCCTGCCGCGCTGCCTGCACATTGGCAGACTGCTGTACCAAGATCTTCTTTGCATCTTTCAGCAACGCGCCATTAAAGAAAAGAAACGCGCAGTAGTCTTTAAACACATGAATGAGCACCACGTTGCGCCCGTCAAGAGTATAGCACGGGCAGCCCCACTTCAATTCTTCCGTAAGGCCACAATCCAGAGCTATTGATCGCATTAATGCTATCTCCTGCTGCCAACGTCCGGGCTTATCAAAGTAAAAATCGACTTTAGAATTCATCAGACGTAAAAGTAGCCAAATTGTATTTCGCTTGCTGCCCGGGAAAACTTCATTTTACTCTATGCAGGTACCTTTTCGCCGGGTGCATACGCTACCTTTTCGATTTTGTTTTTCACAGGTTGCAGCGTGCGCAAATAACGATAAACGGCTTTCAACTCCATGTCGCTCATACGCGAGAAAGATCCCCATGGCATCTGCGAACCACTGAACACACGCCCTTTGCGGAACCTGGCAATAAATGCATCCTCACTCCAACGACCCATGATGCCTGTCTCAGGATCGGGCGTTAGGTTGGGTGTGATGAATGTGTACCCCTCTGACATCGCGTCGGCAGGCAATCGGAAACCACCTGCAAACAACGGGCCCAGTGCCTTTCCTGTGTGCAGATCTCTTTCGGTATGGCAACCTACACAATTCGCTACCCTATGCGCAACATATTCACCGTAAGCAATGCTGCTGTCCACGGGTACGGAAACAGGCGGCGTGTTCACAGGTGGCATAGGCTTGAAAGCGCCAAACATTATCAGCGCCTTGCCCAGCAATGAATACTCTGTTGGCTCGATCTTGTTCTTCACAGGCTCTTGCGAGCGTAGGAACGAAATAAGGGCTACCACATCTTCATCGCTCATCTCCTGAAATGGCATGAACGGGAACATGGCCTTGTTGTTGTGATTCACGGAATAGCGAAGCGCACGCACCAGCTGGCCATCGGTAAGTTTGCCAATACCGGTTTCCTCGTCGGGAGTAAGGTTGCCCGCTCTGAATTTCCCCGGTGGAATATCTACAGCCCAGCCACCTATCAGAGGCATTTCCTTGCCTTGGTCTATATCGGCTTTATTTGCCAACGGCGTGTGACAAGATGCACAATGCGCCGGCCCGAATGCAAGATATTTTCCGCGCGCTATTACCGCAGGGTCTTTGCTTGCATGTAAATTGTCCGGTATAGGAACATCAAAGTCCTTGTTGCCGGCCACACTGATGTACGCTATCAGTGACCCGAACAGGATAACAATTACCAATACAACACGGAGAAGTGTTTTTTTCATAGTTTCTGTTTTGGGGGAGCGACGTGATTTAAATACTTAACTTAATAACGTAATCATTTCGTTAAGCGACAACGTAAAGATTACAATTTCCGTTTTAAAATCATAGAAATTTGAATTGATAATTTTATGCGACTATTCCCCGACCGCCAATATAGCCGTGCGGGGTTGGTGCTAAAAAACAAAGACCGCCCACGTAGGACGGTCTTTTATGTAAGGCCTTTTGAATACTTATTCATACCATCAGATCAATGCGACACTACCAATCTGCCAACCACCGTGTTCGCTTCCCCATCTGATATCTGATACAGATAAACACCGTCAGGAAACGACGATGATGGTATGGCCACGGTTCCTGTGAAATGCCCTTCATAAACCACACGACCCGTCACCTGCGAAATAATGATGCGGGCAACAGCCTCGCCATCTGTCTGTACCACGATCTTGTCTGATGCCGGATTGGGATATACTGAAAAACCATTCGCCGGGTAACCAACTCCTATACCTGTAGTACTGCACAAAGTACAGTTCTTAGCGTAGGTAACAGCAGCATCTGCCGCAAGATCCGTCTCAAATGTTGTTCCGGCCACACAGTTGCCCTTGAGTGTGTAGTCAAGCCATGGGATAAGATATTTATTGATGGTCGCATGCTGCGCTGCACGCGTGATGCCGGGTGCAGGCGTACACGTAGCCTCGCCAAAACTGCAGGTAGTACTTGCTCCTGCCATCTGGCAATGACTGCCCCCCTTAATTGTAAGGTAGTGTTTGCACGCTGCGATAAGCGCGTCATACATAGGGCGCTGGTTAGTCGACGGTGCAGTCACGCAATCGTTCTCGCCTGCAAATACAAGCGATGGTGCATTTACAGATGAGGCCGCACCGATGGCCGACGGCGTTGTCTCAGCAGCAGCAAATGTCACCATCGCTTTTATGGATGGATCATAAGAACGCGCCAGAAACGCAGCTCCACCGCCCATACTATGCCCCATTACACAATTGTTGGTATCGGTCTTTCCATACAGTACAGATGTCGTTTCCGAACCTAACGCTGTCACCTCGCGCAACACAAACGCGAGGTCTTTGCCAAATTCGCTATGCGACGGAGAAAACGAGCCCTCGGTAGTGGGAAATGCAATGATATAACCATTGGCCACTACCGCATCCCGTATGTTTGCATAGGCATCATAGGTCATCACAAATCCATGCCCGAAACTGATAACAGGTGTCTTTCCGGGATACGCTGCCGCAAACGGCTTATTGTCTCCGGCCACATCTGCAGGATAATAGATCTCTACCGGCACCGAGCGACTACTTCTTGCGGCATCGGTAAACGTCTTGGTTATGTGCCCCACCTGGTATGGCTGACCATATGCCACACCAAACGCAAGCACGGCAATGCTGAAAACTATAAGACGATTAAATATATACGTAGACAGCATTTTGTTTAATAATTTAAACACAATATTAAACAAAATAAAATTACGCAGAGAAAATACTTGGTTCAGACCTTATATTTCTCTTCGATCCATACCAATACAGGCTCTAAAAATATCGCCCTCTGCGGGAACGGAGATTACCCAACAACTGATCAAAGAAAGTATAGAATAACACTAACACACTTAGCGGCAGTAGCACAGGCAACAATACCACAAATGCCAGCAAACCACCGGTAAGACTAAGGCCCATGTGTGGCTTGATGTTTCTGCCATCGGCATCGGCAAGCAGAATCGCAGCTCCTCCCACGACTACTGTTCCGATCACCAATAACAAAGCGGGCCAAAAAGCAAGCGGCCACAACCCAATGATGGCAATAAGACCGGCAGCACTCAATATGCCACCCGCAAATGCTAGAAGTGCAATTCCTCTTACTTGCCTGGTGGGAACGAAACGAGCCCGATGCCCGTATGCGTGGCGGGCATTAGCAGCAACGGGAGTATCGACCGTCACCATTTGCGCGCGTGGCGATAGCATAAATCCTGCAAACGCTGTATCGCTCCGCAAAACCACAATAAACAAAAGAAGGAAACACATCACCTTCATGCATGCACTCATCTAACTGATAAACGAACTCAAAACAACATTATTGCTTCGGTAAAACAATTACAACTTCCCTGCAAGCGATGCAGCCGCTTTAGACCTACTCAAATACGGCAGACCCATTTCGGCAACATCCATCCCCATGGCATAAAGCAATACCGGGAATAACTGGAATAACAATCGCTCAGCCGATGTAGATAAATGCCAAGATAGATCCTTGGGTGTAACCACATACACAAGGAAGTACGCAAAGGCGCACACCAACACAAGCAAAAATCTCTTTGATGGTAGTCGTTTAGTTACCGCACAGAGCACAAGATAGACCGCCACTATCCACCGGCTATATGCAAACCGCTGATTGAACACATCCGCAAAGAAATCAAAAACAACTCCCCAGCGCTCGCGTTGCAGCAGTAAAGAAAAACTATCCCCGCCCGCCTCGCGTACCAGGTCGTTCTGCACCGGGCACACCAGCTTGAAAATGACCACCACAAGCAGTGGCACTGCCATTGCCGGCAATGTGTAGCGCAGAGCTGCACGAGAGAAAAATACCGGGGCATACAGAGCCATAAAAATGCCCGCTAATATGGCGCCTTCATTTTTCGTCCACACGCACAGACCCGCGAACACTGCCGCGGCCATCAGATACTTCGTATTGTCTCTGGCATACTGCACACACACCAGCGCACACAGCAGAAAGAAAGACAATAACGCATCAGCATACTGCGTGGTACTGTTGATGATGTAATAAGCCTCCACCACAAACAGCGCAAGTATCACCATTGCCACAGGGAGGCTCTTTCGTTCTATCTCGTTATACACAACAACAGGTATACTGATAGCCACAAACGTGCTGAATACAAACGGTATCACGTATCCGTCCGGCGATGAGAATAACCTCATAAAGAATGCCAACGTAGCCGGTAATGCCAGCGGATAATCGGGATGGCCATTGGTTACATTCTGAAACATTTTGCGCCAGTGCTCAGCATCCGTCAGTGTTCGTGCATGCAGGTTCCATATGGTCCATGCATCCCACCCACCATACTTGGGGGCCATAGACGGGCCGGTTATCGCCAGTCCGGCCACACCTGCTGCCGGCACCACCAATGATATCCATTGCTGCTTTGCAGTGCCGCCCGCTTGCACCTCTGTAATAGTTACAACCGGGATCAGCCATTTGCCCAGTGCAAAGAGCGCGGACAGTGTAATAGGTGCAGCCAACCATAAAGGCAGCCCCATCAATAACGACAGGAAATAGATGCTGCTGATGCAGCCAATGCCCATGCCGGCAAAGATCATATATCGGTTACGCTCGCTCATCTGCTGCATGTGGCCACAAAATAAAAGTTCTTACTCCTGGTCTTCGCCAGCACACGGCGGTTACCCTCTATAGCAGCCTGCACTTTTCCATATACATTCTCATTGCACATCGTAAGCACCGTATCACACTCACGCTCATCGGGCGAGAGATACCTCGGCGCCAGAATATAACGGGCATAGGCCAGTGCATAATCCTTGCGTGCGGGATCGCCGATAAACTGAAACGACATATTGCTGCCGGCAGGCGTCGCTGCCGCCACCTCGTTCAGGCCCTCGCGCAGTCCGTCTATAGCATCATATGCCGTAGATACAGTCCTGTCGAAGCTAAGTGCAGCCCACGCCACACCCAGCACTACCAGCAAAGGAACAAGCTTTTCTTTCACAAACTGCAAGATAAGGAGATATGCGGGAAGAGTTTGCCAGCATCTCCAACTGTCAATCCTTTACCGCAAGACCCTGAAACAGCCCTGCCGTAACATCAGACTGAACAATGGCCCCACTCATATTGAATTGTCTTACCGTCTTGGTCGTCCAGCCGGCACCTGTTGCCGTCGACAATAAATATCTGTTACTGCAGGGATCCAATGCCGCCGAATACAATTCGTTGTTCACTTGAAACGAAAGCGTGGCAAGTGTGGTAAACGTACCTGTTAATGGGTCTATCCTTACGAACTTATACAGGGAAGGACCACCCGAAGAGTATTCATCGGTAACTGCGTAAAGCATATTGTCATTACTATTGAACCGCAACCCCATAATGACTTTGCCCGCTCCGGAAGCAATAACACTTGTCGTACTCGCAACAGGCATATACTTCTCTATACTGAATGCTCCTGTCTGAGCATCTACCAATGTAAAGTACATCTCACCACTCATATTATTTACTGTACTTGTTGCCGGAGAGACCCATCTGATATTGTTTATTGTGGTGGCTACTGGTGTCACAGTAAACGATGTACCGCTGGTGGCTATTTCAACCACATCTGCCGTGGTAGCGGCGAGACTACCGGTAGCATACCTGAGGCAGTACATCTTGTTCGTCACTCTGTTGTGTACCAAACCTTCCAGATTTTGCGCACCCGGACCGGCATAGGTGGATACAGCACCACCCGGGGCCACTTTTAGCAGTGTATTGGTCATACCTGAGGTGCCATACCGAAAAACATAATAACAATTATCACTCGTATTGTAGACACCCTGGTTGCTATATGCTGTCACCGGCAAGGTAGCCACGGACGTGGTTGCCAGTGTTGTCTCATTAATGTTCCCCCACCCAACCACAGAAGTAGTAGGCACAAAAGGCGTATCAAGATAATTATACCCGTATAATGTAGCGACGCACGTTGTCTTCGACGCTGTTGGCTCCTTCTTACAGGCAGCAAATAATGTAATGATAGCCACTGATAACGCCGTGGCTGCGGGAAGGTACTTTCTCATAGGTGTGTTTTAAATAACAAAATAGCCGGCAGCACTTGAAAAATGGGTATTAATTGCCGATGAATAATAAGACAGCAAATTGCCCGCTGCCGTTGGGAAAAGTGATGATCGGCAACAAAAAAAGCCTATCCCGGGCAGAAAAAGTTATGTGCCGGCACATATCAGCATAGTACATCAATTCACTGTAATAGCTAAAAAAGCAGAATTCTTCAGTCCGTCTTTATTCAATACCGTAAAGGTGTACCTCTTAGTTCCTGCCGTTTTCCGGGTACGCACCGGTATATCTGTCAACAACGTATAAGTCCGGTTTCCAAGTTATTGGATCTGCTTACACCTACTCCCCCTTCATCACATCCAGCACCTCCACATCAAATATCAGGATACTGTTGGCGGGTATACGCGCGGCTCCTTCCTCACCATACCCCATAATGGAAGGAATGTACAAAGTGGCTATAGACCCCTTCTTTAACTGTTGCATACCCTTTTCCCAGCCCCTTATCACCCTGCCGGCCCCTACCTCCACTTCAAAAGGCTCCTGATGCCTGAACTTAGGGTCGGTATTAGAGTCAAATACTGTGCCATCCAACAACCTGCCTGTGTAGTTTATCTTCACTCTTTCGCCTATCAGCACCAGCCTGCCTGTTCCTTCTTTTGTGATACTGTAGTACATGCCACCCGGCCCTTTTTTGGGATGCAGATCGTTCTTCAGAAAGTACTCCTGCAGCTTCTTCTCGTCTATCTTCCGCTGTGCTGCGTCATGCACCGCATTCTGCGCCTGTACGGTTGCACCCGTGAAAAACCAAAAACACAAAACCGCCATCTTGTACTTCAGATACTGCATAAGAATCATCTTTCAGCAAAAATAGGGAAGAATGTGTCTGATTTCGGGTGGCCGCACACCATAGCCGGCACAAAAAGCGCCAAGCACATTGCCCGTCAGGCTCCGCAATGTTTTCATGAAACAAGATGGCGTCACTCGTTGCCGGGTGCAGCCCGGCCTCATACTCGCTTCAGCCAACCTGTCACACTCATTCTAGGGCGTGTAGCAGCTGTCACTTCATGCTCCAGCTTATCACTTTTAAAGAAAACGGTCTTGCCGCTGTTGGGAGATACGTTTTGTGCTGCACGTCCGTCGTGGTGGATCACCAGTTGCCCGCCATCAGTTGTTTGCCAGTCTTCGTTCAGGTAACTGATTATAGAGAACTTACGGTTAGCATTGTTCCGAAACTGGTCTTTGTGCCTGCCGTAAAAAGCACCTTTTTCATATAGGGCATAGTGAAATTCGAAAGCGTTGAGCCCGGTATAGCAGGTTTCATTCATGTACGCAATAAAACGCGTCACAATATCCAGAAACTCCATTTCAGCGCTGTTTCGCGAGGCCGTATCACGCCACGATGTCTTGTCGCTGCGTATGGTTGCCACCGTGGCTTTCAATGGGTCATTGCCAATACCCGCGGTCTTCAGTCCGCCGCCTTTGCTCAACTCCAACAGATTTACAGTAAGTGCTTCCGATAGTTCTTTTGTAAGAAACGCCTCCGATATGCCTATGTTCCCGGTTATGTACCCTTCTATCAACTCCTCAAACTTTGCTTCCATCCGGGTGTAATGTAAGCTTATTTACCGCCCCTTTTGGCTCAGTTGTTCGCACCGTTCGTCACCGGTTAATGCACTGTGCAAATTCTCCCAAATAAACATTTTTCATTTTGGGGGCGATTTGGGGATTTCTCATTGATCATCAATGCGTTTGGGGAACGAAGGGGGCGGTTTGCCTCCCGAAAAACTCCCAAAAAACTCCCACCCACCTCGTCGGCGGACTTGCCCCCGATAATCATTTTGCTCATTCCGGAATGCTCTTCTTGACAATAAAATAAAATCACCGTACAAGCCTATTAGCCTCATTTCCTGCAACATCTATACAAGTTACAAACGTATACGCAGCAGGGCAAATGAAAGATCTATGATAAGCAGCATGCTGCCTGTGATATGGCTGAATCTGAGGTTTCCTATAAGTTGACAACTTATGCCGCCTGCGCTACAAAACTACATTTGACGCAGGTGTTATATCACTCAACCCGGTTAGGCATTGTCTTCAAATCTGAATTGAAACCAGGCAACTTGCACGTGGCGTTCCGTATATTTCAATGCGGAGCGGAAACAAAAAAGCGGAGTGCTCATCGCACTCCGCCTGCTTTGGTTCTTGAAATAGGTAAAATCGTTCTTCGAGCTAATATCTGCCAAGCTGAATTAGTGATATTCCTAGCTAATGGTCACAAACACACCGCCAATATTGTCGGCCAGGCCGGATCCGTATATATGGTTCAGATCATCGTTGATGCACAGCTCCAGCACACCGCTTGCCGTAGCCGGCACAGTAGCGCCCATACCCACAAGGAATACCTGAGTTCCTACCCGGCCCACCAATGCCCCCATACGCGCACCCATCAACGGATAGCCGGGTTGCGTCACTACAATTGTAGGATCTCCCGCTGCACTGTACAACTGCCCGCCGTTATCGTGCGGGTCGGCAGTCCATGCGCCGCCAGTGCACGATATCGTCACTGGTGTAGACGGATCGACGTTCACATTAGTATTATGCCACGTCCTGTTTGCCAATATCGTACCCATGTACACTCCTTGCACACTCTGGTAGAGCGGCTTCTGTGTCAGCACATCCACATTGTAGGTATCACCACCACCAGGCACGTATCCTGCAGGTATGGTGCCCGTAGTGCATGATGGAGGCGTAGCATATTTCGTCATCCCGAAAGTTGCCTCACTACCCGATTTCACGGCCGACTGATCCAGATTCTGAAACACACAGGCTCCCATAAAGTTGCCCTGTGCCCTGGCGCTCAGTAACTGGGCCTGTACATAGGCCGCTTGCTGCGCCTCTGTGGTAACCGGTGTTCCCGCCTGTATTGCCGTACCCATCTCAGTAAAGAAAAACGGAGTATTCGGAAACGCGTTCGGAAATGTAGTGCTGATATAGTTGGCCAGGTAAGTGCCATCATTAAAGGGGTTCATCGATGCGATAAACCTAGTGGTCCATACATTGGCCGTGGCCGGATTGGCAGCGAGCGCCGTCTGCAGATTTTGCAGCGCCACAATAGCCGGCGTGTTGGCTCCGGTAGGATCTGCAAACGAAACAGGCACCGTTATAGGCAGCAACGCCTGGGCAGGAATGTTCAGGCTGGTTTCTGCTGCCAGCAAAATAGCGATCATATTCACGACGTCTGTTACCGTAAACAGACCTCCGGCAAGATCATACTCATTGCCTATGCCCCATATGCCTGCACCGGGGTTGGGTGTGGTGCCTCCGTTATATATCTCGGTCACCATAGCTGTTACCTGCGCAGTTACTGTAGCGGTGTTCCCCTGATTCAGTTGTTCCAAAAAGTAGTTCGAGATAGGCACAAACACCTTCACATTGTTTGCTGCACATTCTGCCAGAAACGACAGGTGGGATCGTTGATACTGACCCGGCTGCTGCCCGGGTGCGGGAGGTACACTCCAATTGTATAAGTGTACAAAATTGACACCCACCCCCGAAGACAGCGAATTGATGTCTCCTCTTCCGCCGTTTGCTGTACCCCACAACAACGGGAAGTCTGAATTGGTAAAATCACTATCAAAGTACTTTTGTGGTGGCGACGGCGTATCGTCCGACGGAGTTGGTGTGTAGCATACCCCCTGTATGGGCAATAGCGCCCCTGCGTTTGCAATGTTCAATACGTTGCCCGACGAGCTTTTTGCGTTTGTTTTCTGGTTCATTTTACGGTTGATTAATGGTTATGGATCTTTAGTGCCTGTGAGATGAGGCAACGTTCATGACGCACCTGTGCAAGACAGGCATTTTCCGCCAAGCGCCATCTCAGCGCACCTAACGCAACAAAGGTGTTTATAACACTGTTGGATATCATGCGTAGAAATACCTGTTTTTGCAAGCAGGTATAAATACGTGTGGATGGGTGAGAAAGAGATCGAGAACTGAAGAAACGGAAAGAGGAAAGCTGACGCTTTCCTCTTTCCGTTTGTGGGCCCACTAGGACTTGAACCTAGGACCACCTGATTATGAGTCAGGTGCTCTAACCAACTGAGCTATAGGCCCGTTGCCTTTCGGCACTCCGAATTGCTTCGGAAGGAGTGCAAATGTACATGGTTTTTCGAAATCAGCAAAGGGAGAAGAGGTTTTCGCTGAAAATCACCTGAAAAGTAGCTGTTGCAGGGCTTTGGGGCGCTCGGCGGGGGCAAGGGGCTGCAGGGCAGTGATGAGCCAGCCGGTGTTGGTCTCCTTGCGCTTTACCTGCTCTACTGTGAATTGCCAGCCCGGTATGCTATAAAAATGATACCTGATGGTACCAATGCGCTGCAAGGTGGCACGGCCCTGCTGCACCGCACTTATGAATGCCTGCCCGCGGGGCGAGGCTATCACCCCGGACTCAAAATAGCTTGCAGCATGCATGTCCCTGGCAAACACCTGATGGAACACCACAAAATTGGTACCATATGCCGACGTGGGTATGTAGTCGGGGGTGCCGGTGGGGGCTATGGGGACAGCTGTGCCACAGGTAAAGGAACTCATGCCTGCTATCATCCACTTCACGCCGCCATTCTCGTGGGCCATGTGCAGCAACAGGGTAAGCGGGAGTTGCTTGCCTCCGCAGGTGAATGTGGTGGCTACCTCGGCATACCAATTGGTGTCGGTAAAGTCGAGGAAATGGGGCTCGGGCGCTGTTACTACCTGCGTTATGAAGGTGGCAGTGTCGGCGGTCCAGGGGCGGCGGCGGTCGAAGAGTGAACGCACCATGCGCCTGCGGTTGATCATAGAATCTGTACCCAGCAATGCCCGGCTTTGTGTGCGCACATACGAGTCGGTGTCGTCATTGAAACGCTCTATGAACTCTTCTATCAGCTTCACCTCATACAGAAAGAAACTCTCCTGCGCCGGCGCAGGAGAGAGTGTGCTGATAACCTGTGATAATGCGGGACGGGCACTACCAATAACCATCATCAAAAGTATAACCCTGATAGTACCCATCCCGTTGTGTTGTTTTCATTACTCCTCAGTAACACCAATGTTACCCAGGAAAACGTCCATATATGCTTTGCGGCCTGTGCTGTCTTTGGGCGCGTCCCATACCTTCACTCCTACTTCAATACGCTTCTGGGTCACGTCGTGGTACACATAGTTGGCCTCGCCGCCTTTTTGCCCGGTAAACTCCTGTTCATACGCTACAATTGCCTTGTAGGTGCCATCGGGTTGGCGGGTGAAGTTGCTAAGATACTGCGCATTGGTCCAATTTACAGTCACCTTGTCGTACTGCAACTGCGCCAGACGGCTCAGGTATTGGCGCACAGGCACTGTAGTGGGCTCGGGTTTGCTTTTGCTGGTGTAAGTCACCAGTACTTTGTCGTTGTTGTTGAAGAGCTTCATGGCCTCCTCTACATGAGAGCGGTAGGCGCGGTCCTTCTTCTCGGCCAGTATCTTCATGTGGCGGGTCAGTTCCTGTGTCTTCTTTGCTACCCGGGCATTCAACTCGTTCTTGCTGAAGCGCACATTGTCGGGGAAGACGAATACCTGACCTTCGCGCTTTACGGTCTGCTTCTTAGTAGCCTTCACGGTCTCGTTGGTCTGCGCCATTGCCATAAAGGGCACAAAGGCCGCAGCCATTAACATTGTTGTTATTTTCATTGTATCTGGAATTTAATTGTTATTGATAATTTACAATGCAAATGTACCTACGAACATTGGCGGGCGAACTGACGCTGCTCAAAACAAAAGATGATAGTGGTCAGGCGTGGCAGATGGCACTAAAAGTGAGGCGTTACTGTACCTTTGCCCCCTCAAACAACGATACCGGCATATGATAAAGGGCATCAAACACATCATCTTCGACCTGGGCGGCGTGCTGCTGAACCTCGATTACAACCTCACCGAGCAGGCTTTTATTGATGCCGGGGTGAAGAACTTCGGGCAGCTATACTCGCAGTTGCAACAGAGCGACCTGTTTGACCGGTGGGAAACCGGCCGCATGAGCCGTGCCGAGTTCATCAAGGCGATGCAGGACGCATCTGAAACGCCACTCACCGAAGCCCAGGTACTGCACTGCTGGAATGCCATGCTGCTTGATTTCCCGATACGCAGGTTGCAGATACTGCAGCAATTACGCAACCACTTCGATCTGTTTTTGCTGAGCAATACCAACGAGATACACGAAGAGGTTTTCAATAATACGCTTATGCAAGACCACGGCATCCCCAACATAGGTGTGTTCTTCGACCGGGTGTATATGTCGCACAGGGTGGGGTTGCGCAAACCCATGCCGGAGATCTTTCTGCGGGTGCTGGAAGAGAACAACCTGAAACCTGAAGAGACCCTGTTCATTGAAGACAGCCCCCAACACATAGAAGCCGCCAATAAACTGGGCATACAGACCATCTTCCTTACCAAGGGCATGACCATTGAGGAAGATGTGTTCAAACCGAAGGCGTAGAGATCAACTACTAATAAGTAATGACCTGCTCTACCAGATTTGCGGGCATCTCGCGGAACTCGTATTGCTGATTGCGGAGCTGCGGCTCGAAACCGGCCTCACGAATGCTCTCCTGTATGCTGCGTGAGGTGAACCTATGCGGTGCACCGGCTGCACTTACCACATTCTCTTCCAACATGATGGAACCAAAGTCGTTGGCGCCGGCATGTAAGCATATCTGCGCTACCTGCCTGCCCACAGTGAGCCATGACGCCTGTATGTTCTTGACATTGGGCAGCATGATGCGGCTGATGGCGATGGTGCGTATATATTCCTCGGAAGTGGTGAGGTTGCGAGTGCCACGGATGCGTTGCAACAGCGTGTCCACATCCTGGAAGGTCCATGGAATGAAGGCCAGAAAGCCTTTCGCCCCCTCCGGTTTGCGCGACTGCACTTCGCGCAGTTTCACAAGGTGCTCGAAACGCTCCTGCAATGTCTCCACGTGACCGAACATCATAGTGGCACTGGTGGTGAGCCCCAGTTTGTGGGCTTCGTGCATGATATCAAGCCACTCTTGTGCACCACACTTGCCGTTTGATACCAGTCGACGAACACGGTCGTCGAGGATCTCGGCACCGGCTCCGGGCAGGCTGTCCATGCCGGCTTCCATGAGTGCTTTCAACACCTCGTGGTGCGTGCTCTTTTCGAGCTTGGTGATGTGTGCTACCTCGGGCGGGCCGAGTGCATGCAACTTAATAGTAGGATATAAGTTCTTGAGTGTCTTGAATAGATCGACATAGAATGCCAGGCCCAATTCGGGGTGATGGCCACCCTGCAACAGCAGCTGGTCGCCGCCATACTTAAGCGTCTCCTCTATCTTCTGTTTGTAGGTCTCTATATCTGTAATGTATGCCTCGGGGTGGCCGGGTATGCGGTAGAAATTGCAGAACTTACAATTGGCCACGCATACATTGGTTGTGTTCACGTTGCGGTCTATCTGCCATGTTACTTTGCCGTGGGGCACCTGTATCTTTCTCAGTTCATTGGCCACGTACATGAGTTCTGTGAGGGGGGCGTGCTCAAAGAGGAACATACCTTCTTCCACACTCAAAAACTCGAAGCGCATGGCGCGCTCGTACAAACTTTTCAACTCGCTCATCTGAAGATCTTTTCGGGATGTAAATGTAGGGAATTAAGAGATTGCAGACTTCAGTAGCAGAAGGCAGGAGCAGTTGGCAGGAGCGCCCGCCTTCGCTGAAAAAGCTTCGGCGGGTGAAACAGGTGGCAGGGTGAGTTTTTTAGGTGCGCAGTTTTAAATTTTTTCTTTTGGGTTCGGTTTTTTGTAAATGACTGATATTCAATTAATAAGCGTAGAAATTGGCTTATTTTACGGCAGTGTTTCCTTGCAAAACTGCGCAAAAACTGCGCACTTGCTTCCTCCCGAATGCTTTCGGGACAGGCAAAAACTGCGCACCTGCTTCTCATTCTCTTCCCACTTGCTTACCATCTGCTTCTCACCTGCCTAGTCGGCAGGCAGGCCTACCTAGTCGGTAGGCAGGCCTGACTGGTCGGCATGGAAGAAAATTCAACAAATGCCTGGCTTGTGGGGAAGGTTCAATGATCGCGAAAAAGTCACGGTCACTTATACGAAACCTTAATGCGTTCGATTTCTACTCGAATATCATACAAAGACGGGGATTTACCACGAAGAAAAATCTATGATAAAGCACTTTTGAGGGTATGATAGAAAAATATCGGACCCGAAGGAAGGGTGAATTAATCCCACTTCTTTTTGAAGTCGCCACGGGAAAAGTATTTTTCTATGAGGCAGTAGAGCACAATGAAGAAGTAGCGGCTGCCCATCTCGCGGATCTTGAGGTTGGATGTGCCGTGCTTACGGTTGCGCCACGAGTTGGGCACGACTGCAAATGTGTAGCCGCGAACGACAGCTTTGAGTGGTAGCTCGACCGTAAGGTTGAAGTGTGGTGACATGAATGGCTTGAGCCCCTCCATGGCGCGGCGGCTGTAGAGTTTGAACGCATTGGTGGTATCGCGGTAGCGCATCTTGAATACGATGCTGATCATGCGATTGACAAAACGGTTCAGGTAGAGTTTCTTCTTAGGATAATCTATCACTTCTCCTCCTTTGCCCCAACGATCGCCGAATACACAATCTACCTTTTGCTCTATCATGGTGTTGTAGAACTTAACAAGGTCTTTGGGGTCGTCAGAAAGGTCGGCCATGACGATGGCTACACAGTCGCCGGAGAAGTTCTCGAGGCCCTTGCGAATGGCATAGCCAAAACCGTTGTGTGGCGGCGGGTTGAAGATGGTGCGTAGTGATGGCATTGTCTTCTGCAACTCTGTGATCACCTCTATGGTGTTGTCTTTAGAGTTGTCGTTGATGACGAGCAGTTCGTGATCGATACCCTGAGCCTGCAGTTCAGAATAGAACGCATTCAGTGTATCGGGCAGGTTGAGCGCCTCGTTGTATGCCGGTATTACTACGCTTAGTTTCATTGCTGTATATTTTGGGAACTTAGTATTTCTGAGTGAGGGTTTTGAGTTTATGAACCGGGTCATTGGTTGTGCCAATGACCCGGGAATTTTATTCGATATGTTGTGGTCGGTATTACTTAACCCTTGCTTTCATGTTCTCGAAGATCTGCTGCATGGTAATTTCCAGATCGTACTTGTATTCCCATGTGGGGTAGTGCTTTTTGAACTTGCTTACGTCTGATATGTACCAGATATGATCTCCGGAGCGGTTGCCATCGGTGTAGCTGTAGTTCATTTTGTTGCCTGTGATCTTCTCGCACATGTCAATTGCTTCCAGCATTGAGCAGTTGGAGAAACGGCTTCCGCCGGCATTGTACACCTGACCACCCGGCTGTGGGTTCTGGTAGAAATGCCAGAACATGTTGACGAGATCCCATGCGTGGATATTGTCACGGACCTGCTTTCCTTTGTAGCCGAAGATAGTGTAGTGATCGCCGGTGATGGCGCACTTCATGAGGTAAGAAAGGAAGCCGTGCAACTGAGCGCCTGAGTGCTGCGGACCAGTGAGGCAACCACCACGGAACACTGCGGTGTTCATGTCGAAGTACTTGCCGTATTCCTGCACCATGATGTCGGCAGCCACTTTTGACGCGCCGAATACAGAGTGTTTAGAGTTGTCGATGCTCATGCTCTCGTCGATACCCTCTTTGAAGAACGGGTGAGACTCGTCTATCTCCCAGCGTTTTTCCAGCTCTACCAGCGGCAGGAAGTTTGGCGTATCGCCATAAACCTTGTTGGTAGAAGTGAAGATGAAAACCGCCTTAGGACAGTAGAGACGGGTAAGCTCCAGGAAATTGAGCGTACCGTTGGCGTTGATGGTAAAGTCGGTAATCGGCTCTTTTGCGGCCCAGTCGTGGCTGGGCTGGGCTGCTGTATGCACTACTATTTTGATGTCGGTGCCATATTCCTTGAAGATGGTCTCGAGCGAAGCATAGTCGCGGATGTCGTGGTTGTATGCCTTGTAATTGCTGTACTTACTTTCCAGCACTTCTTTGTTCCATTTGGTGGAAGCTGAAGGACCGAAGAAATAGGCACGCTGGTCGTTATCTATACCGATGACGAGGTCCATTTTGTCGGCAAGGAAGCTTACGCTTTCGCTGCCTATGAGGCCATTAGAGCCACTTACTACTGCTATGTTCATTTATTATGCGTTTAATATGGGTTTCAATTGTTGTTCGTTGGCGTGTATCCAGTTGTAGGTATCAGTGATGATGTCTTTTACATTGCGCTTAGGCGCCCAACCTGTGAGGGCAGTGATGCGCGTATTGTCGGTGATGTATAACGGAATGTCTCCTTTGCGGTTCTCCATTACTGAAGACGCGCCCACTTTGTTGCCGGTAACCTCGGCACAGATCGCCGTGAGTTCCTGCAGCGACACACTTGACTCCAGACCGCCGCCCGCGTTCAGTGTTTTGCCGTTCACCACATCGAAGTTGTGTATCTCGTAGTCAACGAGATCGAACAGATCGAAGATATGGAGAGCATCGCGCACCTGCTTGCCGGTGCCACCATAACCGAAGTAGGCCACATCGCGGCCCCAGTAATGACGGGCAACCCAGAGGGTGATGACACCCTGGTCGACCTTGCCCATCTGATGAGGGCCTGCTATGACGCCGCAGCGATTGATAACGTAATTCACACCGAAGAATTCGCGGAACTCTTCTATCAGCAATTCTGATGCCAACTTTGTGGTTCCGTACACCGAACGAGCCTTATCGAGCGGAAAATCTTCGCTGATGCCCTTGCTGCTGATGCCCGGCAGGTCTTGCTGCGTGGCTATTTCGAAGCGTGTGGCACCTTCGGTAATTTTTATGTTCTCGAGGTGAGGAATAGGATATACGCGGCTGGTGGATAGGAAAACGAACTTGGCGCCTGTGCGTGCAGCAAGCTCCAGCGTATTGATAGTGCCGGAAAGGTTGGTATTGATAACATAGCTGAGTTCGGCACCCATACCAGCCATTACCGATGGTTCGGCAGCCGCGTCGATGATGTAGTCGAACTTGCGGTTCATCTCCAGGTCTTCGCGGTTGCGGATGTCTCCGTGAATGAACTCTATGCCTGCTGCTTTGAGCTTGGGCAGATTGAGTTCGGAGCCACGACGCTTGAGGTTATCGAGCGTGACGATGGTGTAGGCGGGGTATTTTGCTTTGAGCATCAGCGCCGTATTGCTGCCTACAAAACCACAACCACCGGTAATGAGTATAGATATATTATTCACAATATTAATTTGGGTTGCAAAATTAGGTGAATAAAGCCACGTCAACCTAATATATAAGAATAAAAGTTGTTAAAATAGAATCAAATACTACGAAAGTGGTATATCGGTACGACGTTTTGTAGACCCAATTGTTTAACCACCAGATCTCTATTTCTTCTTCTCCGGGATTGCCAGCTGCCAATTATCGGGATTGATCTCGATATTCTGACGCTTTCCTTCTTTATACTCCTGAACTTTTTCGGCCCAGTGTTTGTCTTCGAGGATCTTTTGCTCGTTGCGGCCCTGAAGGAGGAAGTACAGACCAAAAACGATGTAGTCGCGTACCCGAAGGATATTGTCGGAGCCTATGATGAGGATCCAGGCGAAAACTGTATAAGGGACAAAGTAATACCGCGGGCAATCGACAGCAAAGACCACTGCCTCCATAGGCCAAAATGCGGCAATGAAGCTACCCAGATATACGGCAGGGGTGATGAGCAACATATATTTACGGGGAGCATTGATCCGTTTGTAGTTGACCACAAGGAAGTAGATAATAACCAGGAACAAAGCCGAAGAAATGGCCATGCCAACATGAGAAGGCATGGCAGGCAAAAGGTTGTTTCGTTGGAAATAGAGATCATTCATCAGGTACATTGCCAATTTATACAGGTGGTATTCCTCGGGAGAACCGGGGATGCCACGTGTATTGTTTGACGTGATTATGAGCAAAAATTGAACACAGCCACCCAACATAATGACTCCGTAGGGAACTAATTTCCGAAATGTCATGTGCTTGCGTTCAAGGAGAACTATCAGAAAAGCTGCGGGTGATAACAGCAATGAAAATGGACCGGTAAGCGACACCAATGTCAAAGCGACCAAACGGCGCGCCTTACCTTTAGTTGATTCGTGATACCTGGAACCAATGAAAAGGAAACTCACGAGGTAAAGTGACGTAACCCAGATACTGTTTGTGATATTCATGTATACATCGCCACCGATGGGTACCAGTACAAAAACGGACGCAAAAACAACTGCAAACCGCAAGCCAAGGCGATAGGCACTTTGCAGTAGCTCTATTCCTATCCACAATGCTAAGACGAAGTATGTAAGGTTGTAACATAAAGGAATATAGGTAAGGTCGACTCCAAGCGATCCCCAAGTAAAGGCGGTGAGTCTTGGAATTGTATGCAAATAGCCCGCATATGGCATAATCAATGAGTGCCAACCATTTTCGAGATACTGCTGCAAAAAAACGGGACCATCCTCGGCATATATCTGCGGATTGAGGAAGGCATCGTATCTGCGATAAAACAATCCGGCCGTAATGAGCAGGATAGTAAGCAAGACATCGCGAGTTTTCAATTGTTGGTTTCCGGCAATATTTTCCATAGGCAGCAAATATAAACGTTATTCAATTGATGACATTTGTGCACAAAAAAACCGGGGCTGCCATGGCAGCCCCGGTGTACTATTATGTAGTTGCTATATGTTATTTAGCAATAACGAACTGCTTTGTAACATTGCCACCTTCTGTAGCGATGTTCATGAAGTAAGTGCCGTTTGCGAGGTCTGCAACAGATATCACTTCAGAGAACAGAGTACCACCTGCAGCGAATTTGTTTACAGATACTGTCTGACCCAGCGCGTTCACGATAGATATCGTTGTAGCAGTAGAGGAAGGCAGATAACCTTCAACACGCACTACGTTTGCTGCCGGATTAGGGAACAGCTCAACATCGCTCATAACCAGAGAAGCTTTAACATCTGTTGGTGCAGGGTAAACTTTCTGCATGAGCGATACTTTAGCCCTGATCGAGTTCTGGATAGCACGGTCTGTGTTTGTTGCACCATATTTCTGAACGAGGCCAACAACTTTTACCTGCTTGTAAGGAACGCCTGCAGGAATAGTGTAGGTGTAAGTTTTAGTTACAGAATCGCCTGCAGCGGGGTTGGTGAAAGCTGCATCACCCCAGATGCTACCACCTGTAGCCAATACTTTTGTCACAACACCCATGTGCGCATACCATGAAGATGGCGTGATAGGGCTACCTTTGCCCATGTACCATGAACCTGTTGTTGTGTTCATGTAACTACCTTGAGGGTAAGTAGCACTTGAGATACTGTCTTCAATAATATAGGCATTGATCCTGAAACTACCGGTTGAAGCTACGAGTGCCTTACCTGTAACTTTTACTGTAACGAGGCGAGTAGCAGTGTCGTAAGTAGAGATCATACGAACATCGAATGTAGGAGTAACGCCATACTGTACACCGTAGCTGCAGCCCATGAGCCACGACCCATCTGGCAAGACGTTGCAGAAGACGGATAAGGAACACGGTCAACAGTTCCACCAGGGAAGCCTGTTATGTACGCAGCATTAAACGGATCGCCTGTAAGTGCCATACCGTCGCCGTTGTGAAACGCTACAGCGATGCACCTTGGATAAGTGGGTTCGATAGTTTCCTGAATGCGCTGCGACCCGTCAGGGCAATATCCGCACCAGGTACCTGTTCCCTCTTCGAGCAATACATACTTCTGACCGCCAGTAGCTACTTCGCTCTGCGCATAAGCACCTGCAGCTCCAAGAACCGCAGACATGCCTAAAAGGATAGATTTCAGTTTCATTTTTGTTTGGTTTTAGTATTAATAATATTTTTCGTTACTGCAATCTAGGAAAAACGATTGATTTAACAAAAATTTTATTGCGACCAAACAAAAATATCCCATAAGGCCTGTGTGTGCCTTAGTGTCTTCCAAAATCAAAATCAACGGGTGCGGAACGAAGTAAATACCCCTATCCTTCACACCCGTCATCCCTTTAGTAACTCCTCCAACCATGTATAGGCTGAGGAATCTGAAATTAGGACAGATTTGTTGGTCAACGTGGCTGTTTCTGACGAACTGTATCGTTTGCCCGACGAATGGAAAAGGTAGCGTGCCAAACGGTAATGCCCAATAGCATTTTTCGGTGTACTTTTGCGGCTCAGAAAAACGACAAATGAAATCACAGATTAATATACAGGTGGAACTGGCAGAAGATAAGATGCCGGTGAATATAGAATGGACTGCGCCGGATGGCGGTGTGCCGGACTGGCAGAAATCAAAAGCGATGCTGCTGGGATTGTGGGACGGCGAGGAAAAATCGGCGATGAGGATAGACCTGTGGACAGGCAAGATGATGGTGGACGAAATGAATGATTTCTTCTACCAGACTATCTACGGCATGGCGGATACTTACCTGCGCGCAACACGCAACGAAGAACTGGCTAACGAAATGAAGCAGTATGCCAAGAGCTTTTTGAAGAAAGCGAGCGATGCGCTGGAAAAAGACGGCAAATAAGCGTTTGCCGGAGCAATTTTATTTATTGACCTTTTAATACAAAGCACTATGTCTCTTGAAGCAAGGGTAATGGATGAACTGAAAAACGCTATGCGTGCCAAAGACGAGGCTGCACTGCGTACACTTCGCGCGATAAAAGCGGCCATCATTATAGAAAAAACGGCTGAGGGCGCCAGTGGCGAAATAAACGAAGCTACTGAAACAAAAATGCTGCAAAAGCTGGCGAAACAACGCCGCGACTCGCTGGACATATATGTGAAGCAGAACCGCGAAGACCTTGCATCAAAGGAGCGTGAGGAACTTGCGATCATAGAGAAATTCCTGCCACAGCAAATGAGTGCTGATGAACTGAAGGCTGAAGTAAGCGCCATCGTAGCCCAGGTGGGCGCGAAGACACCTGCCGATATGGGCAAGGTGATGGGCGTGGCCAGCAAACAACTGGCAGGCAAAGCCGACGGCAAAGCGATAAGCGAAATGGTGAAGCAATTGCTGGCGCAGTAATCTTTAATAACATTTTCATTGCGATCCGCATGGAGTGGGCAGTTGCCACGCCGTGCGGATTGCTTACTTTTGGAACGATATGCCGTTAGATGTTGCCGGATTGGTGATCATTTTGCTGTTCTTCCTGAGGGGCTACTTCAAGGGGCTGATAGTGGCCGCATTCTCGGTGCTGGCCATTCTGCTGGGGGTATTGTGTGCGCTGAAGCTGTCGCAGACATTTGCCACCTGGTTGCTGGAAAAGGGCTATGTGAGCAGCCCGTGGGCACAGGTGGTGAGCTATCTGGTGCTGTTCATAGGTGTGGTGATCCTGGTGCGCATGGCGGGCAAACTGCTGGAGAAGGCAGCGGAGGGACTGATGCTGGGCATAGTAAACAAGCTACTGGGAGGTATACTCTACGCCTTTATGGGTGCAGTACTGTGGAGCTCGCTGCTGTGGATAGGGGCGCGGGGACACATCATATCGGAAGAGACGATAGCAGCATCAAAGTCCTACAAGCCATTGTCGGCACTGGCACCGTGGTTCTTTGAACAGGCCGGTAAGTTGCTGCCATTTGTACAGGATACTTTTTCAAAACTGGAACACTTCTTTGATACCGTAAACGCGCAGCCAACCAATGTGGGTACTCATTGACAACTATGATTCCTTCACGTGGATACTGCACCACTACCTGCAACAGGCGGGTGGCAATTGTTTTGTGTTCCGGAATGACGAAATAGATGTAGCGCAGCTGGAGGCAATGCAACCTGATCGGCTGATACTATCGCCGGGGCCGGAGACGCCGCTGCAGGCAGGCATCACTATGGCGGCAATAGAAAGGTTTCATGACCGCATACCGATATTGGGTGTATGTCTGGGGCATCAGGCCCTTGGCATGTACTTTGGCGCGAGGCTGGTGCATGCGCCCGAACCGGTGCATGGCAAAACGAGCACAATCACGCACAACGGACATGCATTGTTTGCGGGACTTCCCAAGCAGTATGATGTGATGCGCTACCACTCGCTTGCGATAACTAATACGGAAAACAGCGGTCTGCAAGAAATAGCCCATACAGCAAATGGCACCGTTATGGCAATTGCCCATAAACAATACCGATGCACGGGTGTGCAGTTTCATCCGGAATCGGTGGGGACGGAACATGGGTTGCAGCTGCTGCGGAACTGGGCGGCTATGCCATAAAAAAGGGCCCGGTATTGCCGGACCCTTTTTTACTTATTCCCGTACATTCTACTGTACCTGTATCATGATATTTTTGGTAAAACCATCGGCGGATATGCGCACTGCGTAAATGCCCGGGGCAATGCCTGCAAGCGACAGGGCTTTTGTGCCTGCACCTGCGTTCATATCCACATCAACGGCAATCAGGCTGCGGCCGGCCATATCGGTGATGCTGATATTGCCTATTGCGGCTTTATTGATGCTCCACTGAACGTTGAGCACACCCGTTGCAGGGTTTGGATACACTGTAACAAACTCCGCAGTGAGTGTATTGTCGTTTACGGCAGATACGATTGGCGTGATGGTGTGAGACAGCGTGTGCTGTTCGAAGTGAGCCGCCGTCATAGATGAGGCTGCTGTTGTGAGTGTGATGGGAGGATATGGTGTAGTGGCATAGTTGATCAGCTCGGGATAGATCTTGTATGACTGACCGACCGGGAGGTTGCTGAAAGAATAGTGACCGGCGGCATCGGTGAGTGTTTTCTGCATGATCTCGCCGGTAGCATTTTTGATGCAATACATCTGCATGTTTACGGCAGGGACAGCATCGGCAGTTCCTTTGTTGGCACCCATGGTTACGTTACCTGCAATAAAGCCTGGGCCTGATGTGGCAGCACCATACAACATATTGATGTTCTTACCTGAATCGAGGACACCACTGGTGTGGTAAACGACGTTGGCGGAATTCCAAAATGCGGTCCAGTTGTGGTAAGTAGGTATGTGCCCAAAACCTGTTGTGGATGTGTCGCGCGCCTTGATACGGAAAGAATCCGTCCCCATGCCGCAGAAAGAGTAAAAGGCACCAGCTGTACCCAATGAAGTGACAACGAGTGAATCTGTTGCAGTGAGCATAAGAGTGGACGGGTTATACTTGATGAGCCACACCTTTACCGGTCCGGCATATGGTGTCATAAAATAAACACGGCCGGTGATGCAATCGGTTGTGGTGACCGTTACCGTTGTAGTAGCATAAGCAAGTCCGGTGCAACCTGAAACTGCGTAGCTGATCACAGCAGTACCGGGCGAAACACCGGTTACAGTGCCACCAGCAGAAATAGTTGCAATCGAAGGCGATGCGCTACTCCATGTGCCACCTGCCACTGATGCAGACAGCAGGGTTGATGCGCCAACGGGCAGCGATGAGGCTCCGGTGATAGTGCCTGCATAAGTTGTAGTGGTGACCGTCATGAGTATAGTTGCATAAGCGGGGCCGCAGGTGCCTGTGGTGGTGCGGGTGATGATGGCCGTACCGGCAGATACCCCGGTTACCACACCGGTGGCGCTTATGGATGCCACGAGCGGGTTGCTGCTGCTCCATGTGCCGGGCATGAAGTAGCTGGTGATGGTAGTGGTGGCCCCTACACAAACGGTTGACGCACCACCAATTGAGTCGACCGGAGTTTCATTTACGGTTACTGTGACACTGGTTGAACAACCCGGCGCTGTACGATAAACTATGTTCGGGTATCCACCATGTACGCCTGTGACCACACCTGTCGTTGCCCCGACAGAGGCATAATAGGAAAGACCTGAACTGAACAAAGCCCATGTGCCGCCGGAAACGGAGTTGGTGAGCGTGATGGAAGAACCTACACAGAAAGGAACCGACCCCATGATAGGGCCGGGCACCGCACCCACTGTAAACAACATGGTTGCTACGCCTGCCGGACCGGTGAACGTGATGACAGTTGTGCCTGCAGCCACACCGGAGACAATGCCGCTGGTGAAACCAACGGTGGCGACCGAAGGAGTGCTGCTGGTCCAGGTGCCGGTTGCACCGGCAGAATCAGTAAGCGTTGCGGTGCTACCGACGCACGTGCCGGGCGTTCCGAATATAGTGGCGTAGGTTCGGGAGGTTGCCGCTATTGAAAGTAAAATAACGAACAGGGTAAAGAGCTTTTTCATAAGGTATATTTTAGGTACAATTATAGAAGACGGTATTAGATTGTATTTGGTTGGAAAAACACAGGATAAGTATAAAGGTTTCAAACCAACAGTATCGACGGCAAAGTTATCGTCCATATTTCATTTGTGAATATGTTTTGTATCTTTCGGGCTGTACTCTATGAACCGCTGGCCTCATAACAAAGCCTATTTCTGGGAAAAAGCGCCTTTTTTCAGGTTGCTTCTGCCCTTTGCAGCGGGTATTATGTTTTATTATACAGGGCTATTACTGAGTCTGCCGTTGTTGTGGATGCCGTGGGTTACCACGGCATTGTTTATTGTTACAGCAACGCTTCTGTATACCGGAACCGGCGGGCGGCAATTGACGTTCGTATCTGCCAACTTGGCTTTGATCGCTACAGGATGGACGCTATCGGCCTACAACGACATTCGAAACAATGCTTCGTGGTTTGGGAATTACCTGAATCCGGCGGCGGGGTATGTGGCACGCGTAGTTGCTGAACCAAGAGAACGAGATCAGAGCACGAAGCTGCAGGTGAATGTGTTCAGGGTTGTGTCGGGCGAGAGCACCTACAGGGTCACAGGAAAGGCATTTGTTTATGTCAACAACGATGACAGACCATTACAGGTTGCAAAGGGCGACACTATCATTCTTCCCGGCAACTGGCAGGCAATCACTGACGCAGGCAACCCATTTGAATTCAGTTATGCCGGCCACTGTGCGCGCAACAATATATTATACCGACTCTACTGCAAGAGCACTGAAATAGTACCTGCAGGCAAGGGCGACAGCCGCTATGCTCCCTTTACTGAACGGGCGCACGACTGGAGTATGGCGCAACTGGGCAAGTACCTGGGCCGTGACAGGGCGAAGGGACTGCTGCAAGCGATGATGCTAGGCGACGAGATCAATCTGGATGAAGACCTGCGCCAGGCCTATGCCGATACCGGTATCGTGCACATTATTGCTATCTCGGGCGGCAACATTACGGTGTTCTTTATGGTGGTGGCGTTTTTGCTTGGCTGGATACGGCACCGAAAATACACGTGGATAAAGTATGCTGTGGCGTTGCCCATCATCTGGTTCTATGTACTGATGGCGGGTGCGCAACCATCGGCCATGCGGGCAGCGGTGATGTTCTCTATACTTGCGTTCGGCACTATGCTGCAGAAAAACAAGAACGGACTGAATCAGTTGATGGCAGCCGCTTTCGCACTCCTCTGCTCGGAGCCTGCATGGCTATTCTCTATCGGCTTTCAGCTATCATTCATCGCCGTTCTATCGATTTTACTTTTTTACAAACCGGTATACGATCTGCTGCCTATAACCGGGCGCAAGGTGGAACCGGGCGGCAATAAACTGAAACACATCGCCTTCACTATCGGTGACAATTTCGGTAGCGTGGTGAGTATGAGTATAGCAGCAGAACTGCTGGTGGCGCCTGTGGTGATGTACTATTTCCATACGTATCCGCTCATGTTCGCCTTTGCCAATATCGCAGCATTCATCTTCATGGGGCTGACGCTACTGTCGGGCGTGGTGTTGGTGGCGGTGAGCCCTGTGCCTGCATTGGCGCATTCGGTAGCAGCATTTGTGTCGTGGATGGTGCGTGTCTTTGGTATGGTAGTGGGCCACCTACAGGGAGTGGGGCCGCGCGCGTTGAAACATCTCATGATCAACGGCTACGAGACCCTGATATTCTACACCATGATCGCCGGCATAACTACCTATATACTGCTGCGCATCAACAAGGCATTGCTTGTGGGCCTCGGGGCCGCCTGTGTCCTGTTCGCATTGCTGTGTGTGGACCAGTGGCAGCGCCTGCATCAGGAACGCCTGATCGTGTACAATATTGCTCATTCGGGCCATGCCGACATTATGCGCGGCGACAGGTTCTCAACCATCTATACAGATACACTGCTGCCTAAAAAGATCAATTACGCTGTGCGGCCGGCCCATATCGGGTGGCGTGCCTGGGAAGAAATGGGTATGCCCAGACAAGAGATATTTAATGTGAACGGCAAAAGTGTATTGGTACTGAACGACCGTCTGGCCGGGAAAGGAAAATTTGAAGTGGACTACCTGGTGCTGAACGTGGCCGGGAAACCGAATGTGCAGCAACTGCTTAAAGTGGTAAAACCACACACATTGGTTGTGAGCGGCAAGTACAGTGAAAAACAAGTTATGGCAATAGAACAAGCTTGTAGAGAGGCCGGTGTTGCAGTACATAATACCGGCACACAGGGCGCTTTCGTTATTTCCAACTGATATTATTGAGCCAAACGACTGGTTAACGCTGCCAACATCTTTTCGATGCGGCGGGTACGTGTCTCGGGTTTGCGAGTGTCGGCAATGGCTTCCATATACTCCCGCTTGTGCGAGAAAGACATTTTATGAAACGCTGCCTCAGCGCCGGGACTTGCCGCAAAGCCCGCCAATACATCGGCAGGAGGTTTCACTATACGGTTCACGTAGTCTACCCCTTCAGTGGTGCGCTGCTCCATGGGCACATCGCAACGGGATGCCTTTTTGCGCGGGGCATTGGTGAACCTCATACCCGTCCAGTCGTCATCTATGGAAACGGATGTCTGCCCGCGAAAACCCGCATCAAAAACGAAGTGCCATGGATCCATTCGCCAAAGGTCGGAAGGGATACTACCGGACTTCTTCGGATAAGCGATCCAGAAAATAGTGTCGGCGCCGATACAGGATCGAACTTTCTCGAAACCGCGTAGCAATTCACCGCTGTCGCTGGCAAACAGCATCAACTGACCTGCGGGCAGGGTGCGCGGCTTGCGGAGCGAAAGGTCTGCACCGGGCAGCACATCTGCCACATTTGCAGGTGGGGCCACCACCCACAACGGGGAAGATAGGTCCAAGCGTAACTTCTGCAACAGCTCCATTCGTCAAAATTAGTAAAGAAGCTATCCTGTTGCGTTAAGCACATTATCCACAAACTCTGCATAAATACTTAAACTGTATTCAACTACAATATGCATATTTGTCGTTAACAGAACGTACAGCGCATTTTAGCACGACATATTAACTACCAATAGCCTTGAACTACGGAATTATCGGTTACCCGCTTGCCCATTCTTTTTCACCGGCTTACTTCAGGAAAAAATTTGCCGGCTTACATATAGACGCCACCTACGACGCCTACCCGCTTAAAGATATATCTGAACTACCCAACCTGCTGGCAGGCAACAACACCCTTGCCGGTCTCAATGTTACTTCTCCCTACAAAGAAGCAGTACTTCCCTTTCTCAACGAAATGGACGAGATCGTTGCCAACACCCATGCGGCCAATTGCCTGGTGATAGGCAAGGGATACATAAAAGGCTACAATACTGACGCGGACGGATTTGAGCGCAGCCTGGTGCCACTGCTCACCTCCCGCCATAAACGGGCCATGGTACTGGGATCAGGCGGATCCTCTAAAACGGTTGCCTACGTTCTGTCGCAACTCGGCATTCCCTTTATAACAGTTTCAACCGGCTATGGGCCCGGCACAATACACTACAGCACCCTGACACCAAAAATGGTGGAAGAACATAAGCTGATAATCAACGCCACCCCGATAGGCATGTATCCTGAAATAGAAAAGTGTCCTCCCCTCCCCTATGAAGGAGTTGGAGAACACCACCTGTTGTATGACCTGATCTACAATCCGGAAGAGACTACCTTTTTGCTGAACGGCAAGGAGCGCGGCGCTACTATCAAGAACGGATTCGAGATGCTGCTGCTTCAGGCCGAAGGCAGTTGGGAGATCTGGAAGAAAAATTACAGGGAAACTACCCTATAGTGTAATAAACGCAAGTTGTAACAAAGTTCCGGACGAACGGAATTGCAGAAAGTAACCCGAACTGCTTGCGTGGCTGCAAGCCGAACTTGTATTTGTATATTGGGTTAATGAGGTAATGTTGTTTGCGCATCACCTTCAGTCCGCTCTGTTTCACGATCTTCTCAAAACGTTCTATGGTGATCTGCGTGTCTACGATCTCCATCAGCTCATTGATGATATTTTCGTGTTCGCCCGCCATTTTGAGAATACCCTTGTACAGAGGACGTGGCAGAATGTGATACCAGGGTAGCACACTCACCCATTTTTTGCGGCATACCTGCTGGTGACCACCAAACGGCATGTACCATGGGGGGAAGCCGAAGAATATCTGTCCGCCGGGTTTCAGGAAGTTCTTTAGATAGGGAACGAACTTCTCTTGTTCCGGCACGTGCTCAATAACATCTTTCAGGATAATGATATCGAATTTGCCGCTGAATGTTGTGAGGAAGTCGGCATCATATATATTCTGACAACGCAATTCTACCTTACCGGCTGCCAACTCATTTGCCAGAAAACCCTTTGCCAGCTCAATGCGCTCGGGCGCCAGATCGACCCCCAGGCAGGTACAGCCCCGCTCCATGAACGGCAATAATACACCACCTTCGGCTGTGCCCACTTCAAAGACAGCGGTGCCCGGACCGATGTCGTGCGTTTTTTCTATGAACGGTAGGACATAAGATTTCGAGTTATCGACCTGCTGGTCGAAACGTACTTTATCGTCGAGGTGTTGCTTGAGCGCCAATCGGGGATGGTTTTGCGGGTAAATTTACTTTTTTATTTCTTTGGGCGCATCTTCCATTACCGAGAGTTGAATACGGATACTTTCGTTGTGTATCTTTTCGTAGAGTTCGGTGACAAAATCTTTGCTGAGGCCGTGCATATTGCTGCGCGCGCAAAGACCGTCTACAATTTCGCTCCAGCGCGATGGCTGAAAGACCGTCATATTGCAGCTCTTTTTTACATTTCCTATCTGTCCGCTCAGCTCCATGCGCCGGGCCACGAGGTCCAGTATCTCCGCATCGAGCGAATCCATTGACTGCCTGAGGTACTCCAGTTGCTCCTGACCGCTCATGTCGCGGGTGGTCTCTTCGCGCACTATCAGATGTGACAAGATGGAGCGCAACTGCGCGGGTGTTACCTGCTGAGCCGCATCGCTCCAAGCCGCATCGGGATCGGGATGGGTCTCTATCATCAATCCGTCAAAATGCATATCCAGCGCCTTCTGCGCCACCTCGGCCACACGGGTGCGCTTGCCTGAGATGTGACTGGGATCGCCGATCATGGTCAGTTCCGGCTTCCGACGCTTCAATTCAATAGGTATGGGCCAGTTGGGCTGATTGCGATAACCGACTGCCGCCGTGTAGCCTGAAAAACCACGATGTATGGCGGCCACTGATGTTATTCCTGCTTTTTCAAACCGCTCTATGGCTCCCTGCCACAGGTCCACATCGGGGCTCACGGGGTTCTTTACCATTACCGGAATATTCGTGCCACGCAAGGCATCCGCCAGTCGCTGCACCTGGAAAGGATTAACTACAGTGCGGGCGCCGATCCAGATGACATCTATTCCGTATTTCAATGCAAGTTCCAGATGGTTGGTGTCTGCCACTTCGGTGGTCACCGGCAGGTTGTATGTCTGTTTCACTTCCTGCAACCATTCCAGTGCGAGTTGTCCGTTGCCTTCAAACGCACCCGGGCGTGTGCGGGGCTTCCACACACCGGCGCGCATCAGCTGCACATTCATACCCGCCAGCTCGGCTGCCACTGCCATCACCTGCTCTCGTGTCTCGGCACTGCATGGGCCTGCTATTATATATGGTCGGGCCGTTTTGAAAAAAGACATATTACAAAGGTAGGAGGTTTTGAACCTATAATATTGTGACCAGTAAACCCGATACCCTATGCGATGATAACAATAATCAATGTTCTTCGCATTAACTCAATAATCATATAATGGATTAATGGGCGTGACATATGGAAATTCTTTTGGGATTTGCCCAATAATGTGTACATTTGCACCGGATTGTATTCAAAAGAGAGGGGACACTGGTTGTCCCCTCGTTTATTATCTATATGGCAGATAACATTGAAAAAGTGTATTCCCTACTGGAACCACTGCTTGACGGTACGGATATTTTTATTGTCAACATCAAGGTGAAACCTACGAATAATGTGAAGGTTTTTCTGGATGCAGACAGCGGGTTTTCTATTGACAAGGCATCGTCTATCAATAGAAAGCTGTATGCGGCCATGGAAGAGGCTGCGCTCTATCCGGATGGTGATTTTTCGCTTGAGGTTTCGAGCCCGGGTGTTGATGAGCCTTTGGGGCAGATGCGTCAGTACAAAAAGAACGTGGGCCGCAAGGTGACCATCACCATGAACGACGACAGCGAGAAGACAGGTATGCTGCTTGAAGTTACAGACGAACACGTGGTGCTGGAAGTGAAAGGCAAGAAACCCCATGAAAAGAGCAACGTAGAAGTTCCATTTTCAAACATAAAACAAACAATCGTTCAAATTATTTTTTAATTAACCCATACTATCCGAGACGGGTGGTATGATGCAAAAAGCGAGCATTATGGCAAGTATTAACCTCATCGACTCCTTCCAGGAGTTCAAAGAAGCCGAGAACATTGACAGGCCTACCCTTATGAAGGTGTTGGAAGACGTTTTCAAGACGTTGCTGCGTAAAAAGTACGTGACGGACGAGAACTTTGACGTTATCGTTAACGACCAGACAGGTGACCTCGAGATCTTCAGGCGTCGTGAGATAGTAGAAGATGGAATGGTAGAAGATGAGAACCTGCAGATACCTTACTCCGAGGCTATCAAAATAGAGCCTGACTATAGCGTTGGCGAGGAAGTATATGAAGAGGTGGACGTGCGCAACTTCGGCCGCAGGGCTATTCTGGCCGCCAAGCAAACGCTGGCTGCCCGTATAGGTGACCTGAAAAAGAACAATCTACTGAAGAAATATGCTGACCGTGTTGGTGACATAATCAACGGGGAAGTATACCAAATATGGAAAAAAGAAATATTGCTGCTTGATGACGAGGGTAATGAACTGATCATGCCTAAGTCGGAGCAGATACCTACCGATTTCTTCAAAAAAGGAGAAACCGTGCGTGCCGTAGTGAAGAAAGTGGAGATGCGCAACAACTCTCCGATCATCATCCTGAGCCGCACCCATCCATCCTTCCTGGAGAAATTGCTGGAAATTGAGGTACCTGAAATCATGGACGGCCTGATAGTGATCAAAAAGATCGTTCGTGAGCCGGGCGAGCGTGCTAAAGTTGCCGTAGAAAGTTATGACGACCGTATAGATCCTGTGGGTGCATGTGTGGGTATGAAGGGTAGCCGTATTCATGGTATCGTTCGCGAACTGCGCAATGAGAATATAGATATCATCAACTTCACTAATAACATACAACTGCTGTTGCAGCGTGCGCTTACGCCTGCCCGCATCAACAAAATGGAACTCAATAACGAGACCATGAAGGCTGATGTATACCTTGATCCTGATCAGGTATCGCTGGCGATAGGCAAGAAGGGTGTGAACATCAAACTGGCTCAGGAACTGACCGGATACAGCATAGACGTGTACCGTGATGTAAAAGAAGATGTTGAATACGATATCGATCTGGACGAATTCAGCGATGAGATAGAACCATGGGTGATAGACGAGTTCAAACGTATAGGCTGTGACACGGCGCTGAGCGTATTGGAATTGTCGGCCGATGAGCTGGTGCGCCGTACCGACCTTGAGGAAGAGACAGTGAGAGATGTGCGCAGGATTTTGGAAGCAGAATTTAACGAAGAACAATAACCTTTAAACCATTATTGTTCTTATGTAATAACGAATAAGTAATGCCCCATTATGCCATTTTCAGTGAAAAATGGCGTAGGTTTGTAGACTGGGCAAGGGTCTCGCAGGGCTTTTTGACAAAATATCTGATAAGGAAAAACAAGAATGAGTACAACAACAAATACACCCAGGTTGCTAGCGGCAGCGAAGGAGTTCAACATCGGCAAGGAGACTCTTGTAGAGTTTCTTACCGATAAAGGCTTTGAAATAAGCAGCAACCCGAGTACGAAACTTACAGAGCAGATGTATAGTGCCCTGCAAGTGGAGTTTGCCCAGGACAAAAAAGACAAGCAACGCAGTGAGAATATAGCGTTGCCAAAGGGTTCATTGCTTGACAGCATAAAGAAGTCGAAAGAAGACCTCGATATCACTGCAAAAGACAAGAAAGAAGAACCTTCGGTAAAAGCGCCTGAGGTAAAGGCGAAACCTACAGTTGAGGAAAAACCGAAAGAGAAACCTGCAGAGCCACAACCGGTGGTAGCAGAGGCTCCGGCCAAGCCGGTTGCCGAAGTGCCGGCTCCTCCTGTTGTTGAAAAAACAGAAGAGGCACCGGCACCTGTGAAAGCGCCCAAGAAGGCGGCTGAAACACCTGCACCACCACCTGTAGCCGCCGAGCCCGAGCATGTAGATGTAAAGGCGCCAAAAATAGGTGGACCGAACATAGTAGGAAAAATAGATCTGGATCAACTGAACCTTGAATCGAGGCCTAAGAAAGGTGCCGCGAAGAAAAAGGAGGTTGCCAAAAAAGAAGTGGCTGAACCCACTGAAAAGACAGAAGAGATCGTAGCCGCAGCACCGGCCGTTGTGGAAGAAGTTCCGGCACCGGTGGAAGTTCCGGCTCCGGCTCCAGTGTCGGCACCACCGCCACCACAACCAGTAGCGGCAGAACCTGAAACTGTAGCACCAGAGGTCGAGGAAGCTAACAAACCGGAGCACATAGAAATGCGTGCACCGAGATTGGAAGGTCCGAAGATAATTGGCAGGATAGAATTGCCGGTATCACAGGCATCAGGCCGGATCGATCCTCGCGAAAAACGCAAGCGCAAGCGCATACCTGTTGACAAGAAACCTGAACCGGGCAAACCGGGCGAAAACAGGGCACCCGGTCAGGGTGGCCCGGGTGGTCAGCCCAACCGAGGAGGTGCACCGGGCAGCTTCCCGAACAGAGACCGCAGAGGTCCGGGTGGCGCACCGGGTCAACGTCCGGACAACCGTCCGGGTGGCGATCGTCGCGGACCGGTTGGCAGAGATGGCCGCAGGGACATGCGCAACGCACCGGTTTCGGCACAGCAGCAGGAGATCGACACTAAAGCAATTCAGGATAAGATACGCGAAACGCAGGCAAAGCTCACAGGTTCTACCCGTGGCAAAAACATGAAGTCGAAATACCGTCGTAACAAACGCGACGAGATGGCTGAGAAACGCGCAGCAGCCGAAAACTCAGAACAAGGCAACCTTATACAGGTGACCGAGTTCATTTCGGTGAGCGAACTGGCCAGTCTGCTTGATGTGAGCTTTGCAGAAGTGATCAGCAAGTGTATGAGTCTGGGTATCATGGTATCTATTAACCAGCGTCTTGATGCTGAGGTGATAGAACTCGTGGCCAGCGAATTCGGTTATGACGTAGAATTCATCAACCTGGAGCAGGAAGCTGAAGACATAGAAGAAGAAGAAGACAATGAAGCAGATATGGAGCCGCGTGCGCCTATCGTTACCATCATGGGTCACGTTGACCATGGTAAGACCTCATTGCTCGACTATATAAGGAGTGCAAACGTAGTGGCCGGTGAGGCGGGTGGTATCACCCAGCACATTGGTGCCTACAGGGTAGTAACAGCAACCGGCAAGAAGATCACCTTCCTCGATACGCCGGGTCACGAAGCGTTTACCGCAATGCGTGCCCGTGGTGCCAAGGTGGCCGACGTAGCCGTGATAGTTGTTGCTGCTGATGACGCGATAATGCCTCAGACCAAGGAGGCCATCTCGCATGCTCAGGCGGCTAATCTGCCGATGATCTTCGCGATCAACAAAATAGATAAAGAGGGCGCTAATCCTGAGAAGATCAAGGAACAGCTGGCCCAGATGAATATACTTGTTGAAGACTGGGGTGGCAAATTCCAGAGTCAGGAGATATCGGCTAAAAAAGGTCTGAACATAGAACTTTTGCTGGAGAAAATCGGCCTTGAGGCTGAAATGCTGGAACTGAAGGCCAATCCTAACAGGCTGGCATCGGGAAGTGTGATAGAAGCCTCGCTCGACAAGGGTCGTGGTTACCAAAGCACCATCCTCATTCAGAATGGTACGATCAATCAGGGCGAAATGGCCGTTTGTGGTCAGTATTACGGTAAGATCAAGGCCATGTTCAACGAACGCGGACAACGCGTTAAGACGGCCGGACCTTCTACCCCGGTACAGGTGTTGGGTCTGAACGGCGCACCACAGGCGGGTGAGAAGTTCAAAGTATTCGTAGACGAGAACGAAGCAAAAGAAGTGGCCAACCACCGTGCACAGATCATGCGCGAACAGGGCATACGTGCACGCAAACACATCACACTCGACGAGATCGGTCGTCGTCTGGCACTCGGAAACTTCAAGGAACTGGGCGTTATCATCAAGGGCGACTTCGATGGTTCTGTAGAGGCGCTGAGCGACTCGCTGCAGAAACTGTCTACAGAAGAAGTAGCGGTGAATGTGGTGCACAAGGGTGTGGGTCAGATCACGGAAAGCGACGTATTGCTCGCTACCGCATCAGACGCTATCATCCTCGGCTTCCAGGTTCGTCCGTCTATGCAGGCTGCACGACTGGCGGAACAGGAGAACATCGAAATACGTACTTACTCGATCATCTACGACGCGATCGAAGAGATCAAGAGCGCGATGGAAGGTCTGCTGGAACCAAAGGTGGAAAAGAAGACAGTGGCCAACATCGAGGTACGCGAGATCTACAAGATCAATGGTGTGGGAACGATTGCCGGATGTTATGTACTGGATGGCAAGATGACCCGGCAGACCAAGCTGAACATCGTTCGCGAGGGAATAGTGGTGTACACAGGCGAACTGAGCTCTCTGAAACGATTCAAAGACGACGTAAAAGAAGTAAACTATGGCTACGAGTGCGGTCTGATGGTGAAAAACTACAACGACCTACGCATCGGCGATATCATAGAAGGATTCGAAGAAGTAGAAGTAAAACGTACGCTGTAATGCAGCATACCCGATTATAAAGTAAGGCCGCTCTCGAAAGGAGCGGCCTTACTTTTTTTACCGGATTCCTTACATAACAAATGTAAGAACGAAGGAAAACCGGAGTTTGATCGTCAAACACTCAGACACATTCCAAAAAATGCAACCAATGAAGCTAAAAACCGCACTATTTGTGGCACTGGGACTCGCCACTGCCGGAACTACCACCGCCCAATACAACGCACTAAGGATTCCTGACACATTGAGCGGAACCACGTTCAACCTTACCATAAGGGATACATTCACTCAGATCCTTACGGGGAATCAGACCATCACTGGCGGCATAAACGGCAGCTTCTGGGGACCAACGCTTATCTGGAATAAGGGCGATGTTGTGCACATCAACGTAGAGAACCGCCTGGCAGATACCACCACCATCCACTGGCACGGCATGCACCTACCCGCTATCATGGACGGTGGGCCACACCAGCCGATACCGCCATTCACCACGTGGAGCCCCTACTGGAAAGTGGATAACAACGCTGCTACCTACTGGTATCACCCGCACTTGCATATGATGGCCGAGGAACAGCTGACCATGGGCATTGGTGGTATGATCATAGTGCGTGATGCCACAGAAAGCGCGCTGAACCTGCCACGCACCTATGGTGTAGATGATATTCCGGTGATGCTCACAGACAGAAAGTTTGACGCGCTGAACCAATTTGTGGTGGCACACTATGGCGACAGCATGATGGCCAACGGAGTGGTGCGTGCACAGCATACAATACCCGCACAGGTGGTTCGGTTGCGCCTGCTCGATGCAGCAACAGAACGCTCGTATAATATTGGCTTCAGCGACAACCGCACGTTCTATGTCATCACTACCGATGGCGGCTTGGTGAATGTGCCTGTACCCGTAACGCGCTTCCTGCTTTCGGCAGGCGAACGGGTTGAGATACTTGTGAACTGTACAGGACAAAACGGCACCAGTGTAGACCTTAAGGCCTTCAATGCATCGCTGACCCCACAAGTGCCTGGCGGAGAGTCGTTTCCCGGCGGACCATTTGCCAACGCCCTCGGCCATACCGACTTCAACATACTGCATCTGAATATAGGAGCCCCAACCGCCAGCCCCATAACCACTATCCCCACCACACTTACAACAAACACCTTTCATGCGGAGTCGTCTGCCGTGATCACCAGAACTGTTACGATCTCTGACAGTGCAATAGGCGGAGGAGGACCTACTTTCCTTATCAACCATAAGCTATTCGAGATGGATGAGATAGACTACCATGTGCCGCTGGATAACACCGAAATATGGGAGATAAAGAGCACCTCCGGGTTCGGGCACCCGTTCCATATACACGATGTTGAGTTCCATGTGCTAACAATAAACGGGGCTGCACCACCGGCGTATCAGGATGGATGGAAGGACGTGATCTTCGTACCGGCGAACCAGACTGTAAGATTCATCGCCAAATTCAATGACTACTCGGACTCTTTGAAACCCTACATGTTTCACTGCCACATCGCATTGCATGAGGATCTTGGCATGATGGGACAATTCGTTGTGGGCAACAGCCCGGCAGGTATAATGAATAAGGTGAGGAATGCCAAAATGAAACTCTACCCTAACCCAACGAAGGGTGTTATCAACTTTGAGATGGAGAACGGCATCGTGATCAAACACGCATCTGTTATCAACCTGCACGGACAACAAGTGTTTGAGGCAGTGCTGAATACAGAGAAAGCTGAACTGAATGTATCCGAATTGGCGAAAGGCATGTACTTCTTGCGCCTGACCGATACTGAGGGAGGCAGCTACATTAAGTCTTACCTGATGGAATAAAAATATTGCAAACCAAAACTGACCTGTACGATGAACCTGATAAAACCAATATTAACCGCAGCTGTGGCTATAGCGGTGAATATGACCGCCATGGCAGGCTACAAGCCGGGTGATGAAGTAAAAGACTTCAACCTGAAGAGCACCGACAACAAAACGATTTCGCTGAACGGGTATAAGAATGCACGCGGCTTCATCGTTGTTTTTACATGCAACCATTGCCCGTTTGCCAAGCTGTATCAGGAGCGGATGAATGCAATGAATAAAGAATACAGTGCTAAAGGGATCTACCTGCTGGCAATCAGTTCAAATGACGCCATTGCTGTGCCTGAAGACAACTTTGAAGAGATGACAAAACGCGCCCGGGAGCAGCATTATAACTTCCCTTATCTTTTTGACGAGACTCAGGAAGTGGCTCGCGCATTTGGTGCTGTAAAAACGCCTCATGCCTTCGTTATCTTTAAAGAAAATGGCAAGTGGATCGTGAAGTATAGCGGATCTGTAGACGACAATGGTGCCGAGCCTGAAAAAGTGAAGAATGCCTTTGTGAAAAATGCAGTTGACGCGTTGCTGCGAAACGAGCCGGTACCTGTCACCAGTACAAAGTCGGTGGGGTGTGCCATAAAATGGAAGCCGTAATAAGAATGTAATGAAAAACAAAAAAGGGGCGCTCAGAAATGAGCGTCCCTTTTCATTGTATCGATCGTCCCGAATTAGAGCTTGGTGATCTTCACTTTGCGTGAGATCTCATTCTGCCTTACTTCAAGGATGTACACCCCTGCAGGAAGATTGCTGCCGGCTGTGATAGATGTACTTGTTGATTGTGATTTCTGCATCTCAACTACACGACCTGTGATGTCATAGATCACGATGTCCGCAACATTGCTGAGCTCGCTCTCTATGTCAATTTTAATGTCGCTTGTTGTAGGGTTAGGATATACCAGCATGCTGAAGTTGTTCTCGTTCACAACCTCTGCAGCGATCGGCATGCCTTCTTTAGCAGATGTTCCGCAGCTTGAAGCGCATGAACCCAGCCTGTCGCCCGCATGGTTCGTCAGGTGAGATGGTACTGCGCTTATTGCTATAGATAATGTCTGCGGATTTGACGGATTGCCCGGAGGAACGTGACAAAGGATCACTTTGTTGCTGTTCGATGCATCGCGGGCGTCAATCACACACATAGTCTTTGTCGCAGTAGTGCTGCAGCCATTGCTGTTCGTCACAGTTACTGTGTACACATAAGTACCCGCAGCAGTTGGCGTGAACACAGGGCTCTGGCATGTAGTGCAGCTCAGGCGTGTGCCCGGTGTCCATGAATAAGTAAAGCCTGAACCACCTGTACCGTTCGCTGTAAGTGTTGCACTCTGAGGACCATATCCCAGGTAGATAGTAGTTGCTACTCCTCCCGTATATGTAGTATTAGACGGAGTTACCGATATTGTTGCAGATGGCTGATACTGTACTGTTACAGTAGCGTCGCAAGTAGATACATTACCGTTAACGTCAGTTACTGTAAGTGTTACTGTGTTTGCTCCCGCATTTGCGCAAGTGAAGGTTGATGGACTAACTGTCATTGAAGCGATACCGCAGTTGTCAGAACTACCGTTGTTCACATTTGATGCTGTGATTGAACCGCTACCACCTGACAGATTCAGTGTATAGTTCTGGCAGCTTGCTACAGGGTTCTGGTTGTCAACTACAGTGATCGTTTGTGTTGCAGTTGCAGTATTGCCGTTCACGTCTGTAACAGTCCATGTGATGTTGTGTGTACCTACGTTGTATGTACCTGCGTCGTCGCTGGTTACGCTTGCTACACCACAGTTATCAGCAGTTGTTGCTGATCCCAGATCGTAACCTGTTGCATTGCATGCACCGCTGTTAGCGTTAACAGTTACGTTTGCTGGAGCTGTGATCGTTGGGTTCTGGTTGTCAACTACAGTAATTGTCTGGGTTGCAGTTGCAGAATTACCATTTACGTCAGTAACAGTCCAAGTGATGGTATGTGTACCTACGTTGTACGTGCCTGCGTCGTCGCTCGTAACGCTTGCTACACCACAGTTATCAGCAGTTGTTGCTGAACCCAGATCGTAACCTGTTGCGTTACATGCGCCGCTGTTTGCGTTAACCGTAACGTTTGCAGGGGCAGTGATCGTTGGGTTCTGGTTGTCAACTACAGTGATTGTCTGTGTTGCAGTTGCTGTGTTTCCGTTTACGTCAGTAACAGTCCATGTGATTGTGTGTGTACCTACGTTGTAAGTACCTGCGTCGTCGCTGGTAACGCTTGCCACGCCACAATTATCAGCAGTTGTTGCTGAACCCAGGTCATAACCTGTTGCGTTACATGCGCCGCTGTTAGCGTTAACTGTAACGTTTACAGGAGCTGTGATCGTTGGGTTCTGAGTGTCATTTACAGTTACAGTGAAGCTGCAGTTTGCTGTACCACAACCATTAGTTGCAGTTGCTGTTACTGTAGTTACACCTACGCTGAATGAAGAACCTGACTCATGAGAATAAGTGATGGTAGGTGTCGTACCGGTTGCTGTTGCTGCAGTGTAAGAAACGTTTGCGCTACATGCGCCGGTAGCCGCATCAGCAGAAACCGCACCTGCACAACTTATTGATGGTGCCGTACAAGCGGAAAGAATATTCACTGTATAATCATGAGCCTCTCCGTAGTAATAATCAGCACATGGATCCATATAAGGATATGCTGTTGCGTAGTAGTAATAACCGCAACGCACCCTCATAGTGTGGCTTCCGAGTGCAGCACCTGAAGGAATATTTAATGAGAACGAATTGGTGTTCAATATGTAGCCAACACCACCAACTGCCTCTGAACTTTCGAACGTACCATTATTATTGAAGTCTATCCATGCCTGTACATTCTGTTGATAGTAAGAGCCAACCGTAATTGACGCTGTGTAGCTATTTCCCTGTACAAAATTCACCGAACCGACAACACTCCTTCTATCTTGATAGCCCGATCCATTACAGCCCGATCCATTGTCAACCAGATTAGAACCGCTGGCACCGGAAACTGAGAAATTGTTGATGTACATGGCGTAAGAAGAACATGCAGCAGACGCGCTTGAGTATGCTGGTGTGCAGTAAGTGATAGCAACAGCCATAGGCTTTGTAACGTAACAGCTACCGATTGAATAAGTGATGGTAGCATTTCCGATAGCAACACCTGTTACAACACCGGTTGAAGAAACCGTTGCGACAGATGTATTGCTGCTTGTCCACACACCTCCTGAAGTAGCATTGCTCAAACTGGTAGTGTATCCCGGAACCACGGTACCGGCGCCCGATATCGCCACCGGACCGGTTACAGTAATAGCGTAAGTTGCTGTACAACCTAATGAATAGCTAATCGTTGCATTTCCTCCGGCTACACCAGTAACCACTCCGGTTGAAGGATCAACAGTAGCGACAGCAGTGTTGCTGCTGCTCCATGTACCACCTGCTACAGAAGCACTAAGAGATATTGTTCCGCCACCACAAAGAGTATTAGGACCGCTGATAGATGGTGCAGCGTTTACAACAACTGTTGTAGATGCTGATGTTGAACATCCGCCACCAGTTACATTGGTAAGTGTTGCCGTGTAGGTACCCGACATATCAGTAGTCACGTTTGTAAGGATCGGGTTACCACCTGTTGCAGTAAAACCGTTAGGACCAGTCCAGGTGAAACTACCGCCGTTTGCAGCAAGGAAGTCCATCTGGTTCAGCATGATCTGGTATTGGTTGCCTGCAGTACCACCGCCCCATGGAGCAGTAGATGCACAGCGGCAGGCATGGAAGTCCTGGTCAGGCCCCTGAATAATGAGACGACCATGGTTTCCGCCCGGATATACACCTGCTATAGCTACTGTTGTGGTCGAATTCGCCATGATGTAGGCATGCATCCAACTTGGCCAGCTCGTAACTGATAAGTGGTGATTGGTGAAGCAGCCATTAATGCCATTAGCAACAAGCGTTGGGAACGGCGCAGGATTAACGAGAATGTAGCTACAGCTTGATGAACCGTCATTCTGTGAACCTACGATGTTGGGATACAGATTCCCGATGTTGGCATAATCTCCATCCCAGAAAATGCTGCCACCTGTGGCAAGATAGGCCTCAAGTAAGCCCCATGTTATATTGGGATCATATGGAGATGCCCAAGTGAACATCAGCACATCATACTGAGCCTTAAGAAGGGCAGCTTTTGCAGCATTGGTAGCCCCACTCGCAAATATCGCATCGAATGTGGCATTGCTGATACGAGTTATGCTTCCCGGACGATCACCTGAGGAAAATAACTCGTTAAATTCCTGATTACCGGCATTGCCACCGATACCAACCATGCGCACAAAGTTTGTGGAAGTGCCGCCTACTGAACCTACCGCTGTAAGCGAGATACTGTTACCAACACATGCCGGCCCGGTATTTGCAACCGATGTGATCACAGGCGACGTACACTGTGCCGTGGCTTTTTTCGTTACTGTTATGCCAAATGCCACCAACAGCAAAGACATTAAAAAATAATTTATTCGCTTCATAAATTTATGTTTGACGAGTGTTTTAAAATTGGGTTTCAATCAGATTAACTCTTCTTAGTCGTGATCATCATGCTCCTCTTCTACGTGCTGATGGTTTGCGTGAATCATCATCCAGATCGCATGCAGGTCCCAATAGATATCTGCATCCTCGATAGAAAGACCAACCGGTGGTACCAATTCGTCAAAATGCTCTTCAAAGTAGTGTTTGTAATCGTGTGCTTCAGCCGGATAACTTATTATCCAGAGTTTGGCAGTGTCTTGAGTTGTTTGTGTGTACTGGACCACGACACCATCGTGCCATTTTTTACCGTCTCCGGTAGTCCATCGATGAACGGTTGGTTTGTGCGGCGCAAGTGCATTGAGAGCAGCCCGGTGCTCTGTCATACTTTGTGCGAAACCGGCTATCCCAATTGTAAGGAACAGCATGAAAAGCAATAGTGTTTTCTTCATTGTTCTGGTTTTTTGTGATTAAAAATTATAAATTATAAATTAATACATAATACAAAGACATACCCCACCCACACCCAACAGATGCAAGCAAATTCAATTTGATCAGAACAGACTAAATCAATCCAAAAGACAACTCCAGTCGTTTCGATGCCTGAGGCACCGATCAATCATTAACCTGAGCAGTTTGATAAGGAGGTGTTGGTTAGAAAGGAATAATAACCCAAAGGGGTATTTCAGTAAAAGTAATGTTAAAACCGCAATATGGGAAACAAATTAATGTTTTTCTTTTGTTAATGCAAAGGTTCATCTGTGCATTATTTGCACAAAACACTGAATAAGAAGAGAATGGATAACAGACTGTGTTCGGAGGAAAACAGAGGCAGTTCCTACAAACTAACCGGAAAAGGAAGACAAGCGTGTCACGAGACTTTGCACCTCTTCGGCAGTGTTGTAGTAATGGAAGCTGATGCGAACCAGACCGTTACGAATTGTAACGACAAACCCATTGTCTTTAAGGTAGGTTCCAAGGCCATTTTCGTCGCGCAAGAGAACGAAAGACGCACGGTATATTGTATCCATATCGCCGATGACGGAGAGATTCATTCCGGTTATGCCTTTGAGGAATAGATCGGTTAGGTGCCTGTTATGGGCTTCTATTGCAGCAAGCCCAATCTTGTTCTTGCGTTCTATCTCGGCTGCAAGAATGTTGAACCCGTGCATACTGGGACTTCCGGGTTCATAGCTCTTCATTGAAGGAACATACATCCATTTATCGCCCACCATGTGATAGCTGTTATGGCCGCCAACAACCGGTGGATATCGCTGCAGGAAGGCATCGGCAATGTAGAGTGTGCCGTTGCCAAATCCGGCATTCATCCATTTGTAGTGGCTGGAAATGAACACATCGACATTGAGCTTGCCAAGGTCTATGACATGTGCGCCTAAAGACTGTGTAGCATCTACTATGAAGATAACACCATGCTCCCGACACAAGTCGCCTATCTCTTTGAGGTCTATGCGGTAGGCGGAGTTCCACTGTACATGGCTAATGGCCACCACATCGACAGCGTGGTTTGTTATAGCTGTGCGCACCGCATCCATATCAATATGGAAACCATCGGGTGCATCCACCCAGGTGACTGAGAAGTTGTTGATACGGAACGGCTCGATGAGTGAGGGGTAATCGCCCTTATATAGTAGTACGCGTTCGGTACCCTTCAAGGACTGCACAACAGCATTGATGGCCCATGAGAAATTGGGTACCATGGCCACATTGTTTGCATTGGCACCAATGAAGCCGGCAATGAGCTGACGAATACGAAACTCATCATTGAAGCGCCACTCTTCTGAGGCAGTACTGCTGTTGGTAGTGAATGCCTCGTAGAGCTTGTTGCCCGCTGCAAGTGCTTCGGGGTTGATGAGGCCGCAGCCGGCGGTGTTGAGGTAGGTGTTTTGTGCCATTGGAATATGGAGGTTTTCGGGGTGTAAAGTTCAGGGTTTGAAAGTTAAGAACAACAAAAAAGCCGCCCCATATATATGGGACGGCTTTTTGTGTATTGTCTATGAGCAGCGAGGCTGCGTCATTGATTACTTGATGATCTCAGTAACCTGACCTGCACCTACTGTACGGCCACCTTCGCGGATCGCGAATTTCAGACCTTTTTCCATCGCGATCGGAGCGATGAGTTTAACCAGAAGGTTCACGTTATCACCAGGCATTACCATTTCCACACCTGCTGGCAGTTCGCACTCACCAGTTACGTCAGTTGTACGGAAATAGAACTGAGGGCGGTATTTGTTGAAGAATGGCGTGTGACGACCACCTTCTTCTTTGCTCAATACGTAAACTTCGCCTTTGAACTCAGTGTGAGGAGTGATAGTCTTTGGAGCACAGATAACCATACCACGACGGATATCTTTCTTCTCAATACCACGGAGGAGGAGACCAGCGTTGTCGCCAGCTTCACCACGGTCGAGGAGCTTTTTGAACATCTCAACACCTGTACAAGTTGAAGTGAGCGGAGCTTCGTTGAAACCAACGATCTCAACGTTGTCACCAACTTTGATAACACCGCGCTCGATACGACCTGTAGCCACGGTACCGCGACCTGTGATCGTGAACACGTCTTCTACAGACATCAGGAACGCCTGATCGATAGGACGTGGAGGCAGTGGGATGTAGCTATCAACAGCATCCATCAGATCTTCTACAGCTTTAACCCACTTAGCGTCGCCAGCGAGTGCGCCTGTAGCAGAACCCTGAATGATCGGTGTGTTGTCGCCATCATAATCGTATTTGCTCAGCAGATCACGGATCTCCATCTCAACGAGTTCGAGAATCTCAGCGTCTTCAACGAGGTCAACTTTGTTCATGAATACAACGATACGAGGTACACCTACCTGGCGAGCCAGAAGGATGTGCTCTTTCGTCTGTGGCATCGGACCATCAGTAGAAGCAACCACGAGGATAGCGCCGTCCATCTGGGCAGCACCAGTGATCATGTTCTTTACGTAGTCGGCGTGACCAGGACAGTCAACGTGTGCGTAGTGACGGTTAGCTGTCTGGTATTCAACGTGCGCTGTATTGATAGTGATACCACGCTCTTTTTCTTCCGGAGCCGCATCGATCTCATCGTATCCTTTCTTTTCTGCCAGACCCTTGTTTGCCAGAATAGTAGTGATTGCAGCTGTCAGTGTGGTTTTACCATGGTCAACGTGGCCGATGGTACCAATGTTTACGTGGGGTTTCTCCCGCTTAAAGGTTTCTTTTGCCATTTTTTATTGTTTTGAATTATTAGATTGTGCTTTATCTTAAAAAGTGTGCAAATATAAGGTAAATATCTTCTCCTAATAAAATTATTTTTTGGTTTCGGTTAAATGTTTATGAATTACCCTCATGGAAAGGCCGCAAAACAAGCAAATAAGGGGCATGGAGAGATAGAACATACGTTCGAAAGAGCTGGATAGTACCATATGCACAAATATTGCAATCATGAAGAAGGTCATCCAGGGGAGCCAGTTGGCACGTACCTCTTCTTTGTACTGCCTTCCGGTAAGGAGGGCGATAGCCGGAAACAGGATCCAAACGCCGGGGTTGGACAGCACATCGTAGACGCCATGAAAGGAAAACAAACGACGTGTATGATCGGCGAGGTGGTATATGTGCCCCACATCGGAAGAAAGCCCGTCGGTGGGGGAAAGACCAGCCACTACATCGAAAGCATAGCGGAACGAAAAGACCAAGATGGCTGAAGCCGTAAAGTAAATAAGCTGCCGCGCCTTGCCGATGCTGCCGAAAAAGAAGATGAGGGGCGCTATGAACACAAAGGCTTCTTTGGCGAAGGGACCTATAAAAATAGCCAGGGTGAGCAGGGTGTTGTTGCGCTCTTTGATGCCGAGCAGGGTGATGCCTACGACGAGGCAATATATAGAATCGGCAATGGGGGTGCCTGCAATGTAGGGTGTCCAGCGGCAGGTGAGCATGACCAGTAAACCGCCGAGTGCGTACACTACCTGCAAGCCGAACGAACGACAGAACCTGTAAATGACGAGCCCCCAAAGGCTCATGAGCAAACAGTTGACGAGGTAGAAACTAACCGCAAGCGGAAAATCGCCATTGAAGTTCATGGGTCGCATGACGTTGAAGGCGGAGCCGGCTACCGCATTTACGCCGGCAGCCAATAGGGGAACGATGGGGCGGTAGCGGCGTACGGGGCTCTGGTGCAGATCGAACCGGGCCAGGCCTGTGTAGGTCTGGCAGTCGGGATTGGAGAGCTGGTCGTAATTGTCCATGAGCGAGAATGCGGCTCCGTGTATCACCGCGAGGCAAAACAGGAACACGAGGGTGTATTCGTGCAGCAGGAACTTTTTGAGTTGGTTCATCGGAGGGTGTAAATGTAAGGCGATATTGTTCTATCACGTATACGGGTGGGAAGTGGCTGCGCAGGTTGCTTCCCGGCTGCGCAGTTTTTTCTTTTTGCGCGCATTTTTGTCTAATTCATTGATTGTCAATAAAAAGTTGGGAAGTTCAGCTTCCCACATCTTCCCAAAACTGCGCAAAAACTGCGCACTTCTGCGCACCTGAGAAGTGGTGTATTTTCATTATATATGCCACTTTGCCTCATTTTCTTCAACTTCTATTCAAGTTACAATAGTGCATGAAAACTGGCAAAAGAAAGTTTTATGACATGGTGTTTTCTGTAGTGTGGTAGAAAGTTGTTTGCGGATTTCCCATCCGCTCTTGTTCTTTTCTTTTCTACAGCGAAAAGAAAAGAACCAAAACCTGCTTGCCGGCAGGCAGGGAAAGCGCCGCCTTTTGCTCCCGAATGCTTTCGGGACTCCGCGAGGCAAAAGGTCAGCTCTGCGCTGTTTCGCAGTTCGCTATGTGGCTTCATGGCGCTGACATCTTTCCTACCGTCTACCAGATGATTTAGCAAGACACGTTTTCAACTTTTTGAATTTCTATTGAAGGCACGGTAACCACATCTACGGAAATATGAAGGCGCCATCAGGAGTCGGCTAACCTTCATCATTGGGCGTTGTTTAGAATTTACCTGACGATTCGAGACCATCCGGATTGCATATGCGGACGCGTGATGAATTTGTTTACCTGCTTGCTGTAGTTGTCTGAACCGATCTATCGGCAGGCAAGATAAGATCTTTAGGATTTAAAGATGGCAAGATGCAGATGTGCCTACTAAAACTCAGCGTAGCGCCTCGATAAAATAAAAGAGTCCCGAATGCTTTCGGGATTCCGAATTGAACTGCTGTAAAAAGAAAAGG